>NZ_JHXX01000004.1 GCF_000621605.1 Butyrivibrio sp. MC2021
GTTTCTGGTATCGTTACGCTCTCTATGCTCTCTGCTCCAAGAAACAGATTTGCCGGTACTTGCGTGATACCTTCTTCAAACTCTATTGTCTTAAGATTAGCGCAGTCCTTAAAACAATAACCATTATCGGCATCCTTCAGGCCCTTCGGGATGGTTACAGAGTCTATAGCTGTATTCTGAAAAGCATTTCTTCCCAGCTTTTCGAGGCTCTTTGGCAAATTTATAGTCTTAAGATTTGTACATTCACAAAAAGCAAGATCTCCGATGCTCTTTACACTATCAGGAAGTTCCAGTTTTGTAAGACCCGTGCATCCATAAAAAACACACTGTCCAATAGTTTCAAGACCTTCAAAAAGCTTCACGCTTGTAAGGCCAGTACAGCCCCAAAATGCATACTCCTCTATACTTGTTACTGTTGCAGGAATTGTTATGCTCTCAAGGCTCTCCACCTCTTCAAACAGCCTTTGCGGTATTACAGTAAGGCCTTCTTCAAGCTCTATCGTCTTAAGTTCAGTGCAGCCCTTAAAGCAGCATCCATAGGAGTATACCTTGGTCAGGGTTTTAGGGATAAAGACAGATTTTATTGCCGTGTTTCCAAATGCACTTCCGCCAAGTGCTTCAAGATTCTTTGAAAGCTTTACTGTCTCAAGCTTGGTACAGTCGTAAAACGCATTATCACCAATGCTCTTTATACTATCAGGTATCTCAACATCTGTAAGAGCACTACATCCGTTAAACGCAGCCTTTTCTATAGTTTCAAGCCCTTCAGAAAACCTCACGCTCTTAAGGCCTGTACATTCCTGAAATGCGTACTCCTCAATTGTGGTCACCGTTTCTGGTATCGTTACGCTCTCTATGCTCTCTGCTCCAAGAAACAGATTTGCCGGTACTTGCGTGATACCTTCTTCAAACGCTATGGTCTTAAGATTTGCACAGTCCTTAAAGCAATATCCATAATCGACATCTTTCAGGCTCTTCGGAATTGTTATTGATTCTATAGCAGTATTTTCAAATGCATTTCTTCCCAGCTTTTCAAGGTTCTTTGGTAAATTTACAGTCTGAAGCTTTGTGCAGTCAAGGAACGCACAGTCACCAATACTCTTTACACTATCAGGCAGTTCTATATTTGTAAGACCTGTGCATCCATAGAATACGCTCATCCCAATGGTTTCAAGCCCTTCAGAAAGCTTCACGCTCGTAAGGCCAGTGCAGCCCCAAAATGCATACTCCTCTATACTTGTTACTGTTGCAGGGATTGTTATACTCTCAAGGCTCTCCGCCTCTACAAAGAGCCACTGCGGTATTACAGTAAGCCCTTCTTCAAGCTCTATCGTCTTAAGTTCAGTGCAGCCTTTAAAGCAGCCTCCATAGGAGTACACCTTGGTCAGGGTTTTAGGAATAAAGATAGATGTTATTGCAGTATTTTCAAATGCACTTCCACCAAGCGCTTCAATGCCTTCAGGAAGCTTTATTCCTGTAATATCTGTTCTATTTATGAACGCCGAATCTCCAATTGCAGTAACCTGATACCCAGCGATTTTTTGCGGAATTTCAACGTTCCCTCCGGCTCCATGATATCCGGTGATCTCCGCATAGGTTTGCTCAAGTTCGTCGTAGGTAGTGTAATCAAAGTCGCCCTCAGTATAAACAGCCTCAGCTAAAGAGTTTTCCTCTGACTCCTCACTTAATCCTGATTCCTCATCAAATTCCGAATCTTCCTCGTAACCTAAGTCCTCGGAATATCCAGACTTGTCACTATCCTCTGCAGCATATGCAATTGTAGAGAAATCAATTGATGAGAATACAAGAGATAATACCAGTGCAATAGAAAGAAACCGTTTAGACATACACACCCTCCTGAAAGAAAAACATAAAAAACTGTATTTTATATTATTTTAATAATTCCCACGTTGTAACCAATGCTGATTCTCCTCTATATGAATAATTTTATCACGTAATGCCTGGGTTCTGATTGATTATTTCATATAAATATATACTTTTTATAGATTATTATCAGTTTTTTACATATCTGTAAAGGGGCTTATATGTTAGGATTAATGTAGCTTTTTACGAGGTAATTGCCATGGCGAAACACAACTCTCAGACCTGCGCATGCCAGAGATCGAAGGTTTTACCCTGCAGAAGATGCTGCAGGAAAAGTACGGTCAGAACATTCCCTTCATGTTCATGACCGGCCTCCTTAACAAAAGCCAGGCACCCCAGTGCCTGACTTTTCTTTTTGTAACATCTGTGTTTATTTAACAACGAGATTGATGGTAAGCTTCTTTCCGTTCACATTGGTCCTGATAGTTGTCTTACCGGGAGCCCTTGCTATGATAACGCCTGCATCATTTACGAAGGCCACATCGAGCTTGGTACTAGTATAGATAACCGCCTGATATTTAAGGTTATCATCTATTACGTATCTGTCGCCCACTTTGAGCTCGAGCTTTGCTGAATTACCCTTGGCCGAGGTTACGGTCATGAGCTTCTCTTCATCAGCCACAAGTCTCGGGTCTTCTACAATAACAAATGTCTTATATTCTATAGGGGTTCCGGTGCCATAGGGATCATAGCTGCAGGTAACCGTTGCAAAGCCCGGCTTTCCACCCTTGATCTTTCCTGCGCCGGCGTTACCGTCTGTTATTGAAGCATCGGAGCTGGACCAGGTTGCCTTCTTTGCAGTTACCTTGTAGTGCTTCAGGGTCTTGCTGCCTCCCAGATTCAGATATACCGTATTGGTGACAGGCTTCGTAACTGTCACTGTTATATACTGGATGTTATTGTTCTTATCTGCCAGAGCAAGAGCTGTGGTTCCAACACCTACAGCTGTTATCTTTCCTGCCGGGGTGATGCGGACAACACTGTTCTGATAGTAGGATATCTTGTTCTTAACATCAGTACTGTTATTCTTGGAGTCATAGGAAGGCACCGCTTTCATTTCGCCCTCTTCGGTTACTTCAAAGACGCTAAGGCCTGATGCCTTGAAGCCTGGATCACTGAACTTCAGCTTTTCAGCCTGCAGCGGAACCAGGGTGATATGCTGCTTGTTGGCTATCTTTCCGATAGCAGCCTTATCAACCACCTTTACCTGGGCAGTGTATGCACTGCCATTGATATATGCTGTTATTTTCGCTGTACCCTTGGCATAGGTCTTCACTACACCATCAGTAACCTTTGCTATCTCTTCATTGGAAGAATACCAGGAGATCTTGTAAGCCTCAGCATAGGCCTCATTGGCTCCAAGGCCTTCAACTCCCAGGGTTATGGAATCTCCGGCTATAACATCCGTCTTTTTATAATCAGATGCAGTGGTTCCCTCGATCTTCACTATCTTAGGTGTAACTACATATACACTGTATACATAACGGCTGTCTTCAGTACTGCTGCCGTCATAGACATATACCGCATTGGCTGCCAGAGTATTCTTCTTGGCCTTGATCTTGTTCCCTGAAGAAACAGCCACTGTATTCTTATCGGAGGTCTTCCAGGCTATGGTTTCACCTGCATTCTCCGCTTCCCCATCCAAATCTCCGTAGGTTGCAGGGAATGTGCAGGTCTGGCCCTTCACAAGGTATATGTCGAAGCTCTCCGCCTCCGGCTTAAATCCGGGATCTCTTCCGGTCTCCTCATCATCCTCAGGGTCAGGCTCAGGAATTGGCTCCGGTTCAGGGTTAACAGGCTCTGTAACACCAATAATAGCTACTGTTACCTGCATATCTCCCTTGTCAGTTCTCCAGTTATACCTAATAAAAGGCACATCACTGGGTACTGTAAATCCTGTATCCGTTAGAGTGATCTCTTTTGCAGTCGCATTGTCATTGGCGTCAAGAGTCGTATAATCAAAGACCTTTTCCCTGTCAAAAGAAGGATCATAACTCTTGATATCGATGTTGTTCAGCTCTCCTTCAGTCACTGCCTCCAAAACCACACGCTGTTTTCCGGCCCGGAAGTTTTCAAGAGCGGTAAGTCCGGCGATATCGACTGCTGCCAGACCATTTCCACCGATGTACAGATCTGTAATAGCAGTATTCTCCTTAAGGTCCAGTGCTGTAAGGAAGTTGTTGTCGCACTGAAGCTTTGTAAGCTTCTTATTTGCGCTGAGATCAATAGCTGTAAGCTCGTTATTCTTTACATTCAGGTCTTCAAGGCTCCAGAATCTCTCCATACCGGTGACACTGCCTATCTCACGGCCGCTTACATCCAGGGTCTTGGCCATTCTCTCCTCAGTTCTTGAAAGTTTCTCGTTTCCGTTGGCATCAAGAAGGGCAAAAACGGCTGTCCTGAAGTTACCGTCAGGATATGCGGCAGCTATTTCCTCGCTGTCACGGGTCAGGCCTGCATTGGTTATAACGGCCGTAACTTTCATGTTCTTGGTGGCACCCATTCCGTAGCTCACCTTGTAATCATAGGTAAAGAGATCCGGCACGTGGTAAGCCTTACTCCAGACAATGCCCTCATTTTCCGTAGAGGCTTCTTCACCTTCCTTCAGATATTCATCGCTTATATTACTTACAGAGTTCTTGCTAAACTGATCCCCGTAAATTGCCTTGAGATCAAGGATGTTATCAAAATAGTCGCTATCTGACATAGTGCCCACGGGATACTGCTCTCCCACTGTCAGCTCTGACAGCTTTTTATTATTACTAAGGTCCAGAGCAAAGAGCATGTTGTCACCGCAGTTTAAGTCAGTAAGCTCAGCATTGTTCGAAAGATCAATGAGTTGCAGCTTATTTGATGAACAGTCAAGGAGCTTCAGTCCTGTGAGAGATGCCAGAGTATTTTCATCTCCCGCAAAGAAAGTCTCTATCCGGTTCTCTGAAATATCGAGAGCTTCAAGGCTTGTAAGGAGCTGAAGTCCCGTTACATCCTTTATTTCTTTTGCTGAAACTTCCAGATTCTTGCAGGCCTCAACTTCCCTGAGGGTAAGCCTTGTATCGATGTTTATATCAACCTTCTGCTCATGGAGCTGGTTGTTGAAGTTCTTATCCGGGAATTCATTGGATTCGTCCTCGATGTCCACGTTCCAGATTCCCACTTCCACATCCCAGCCAAGTGCCAGGGCATAGTTTCTTGCGTTGCTGCTGCCCTTTTCCACATATACCAGAGGCACATGGTTATAGCTTCGCTCAAATTCATCATCGGTGGTTCCGAAGATCTCCACGGATGAAGGCACAAAGAGGATTTCCAGCTTGTTGCACTTGGAAAAGGCTCCGGTTATCACAGTGGTTACACCGTAGGGTATCTGAATCTCCTTAAGAGAAGTACAGCCGGCAAAAGTGCCCTTCTTTATTTTGGCAATCCTGTTGCCCAGCTGGATATCCGTAAGGGCTGTGCAGCCGTTAAAAACGTCATCTCCCAGCTTCTGCTCTGTGGTGTAGAGGTTATGGACCTCAAATTCTATGGCTTTGAGAGATGTGCAGTCCATGAAGGCCTTATCCTCTATCTCTCCAACGCTTCTGGGGATGTAGATACTTCCAAGGGATGAACAGCCCTGGAATGCACCGTACTCGATGATCTCCACATTCTCAGGAATTACGATCTCACTTAAGGAAGCACAGTTATGGAATACCTGCTTTGCAATAGCGGTTATCCCCTCAGGGAGATATACACCGTCCAGCTGGCCGCAGTCGTAAAAGGCCTTTTCGCCTATACTTGTAATATTGGGTGAAAGACGTATACTCTTAAGGCTTGTACATCCTCCGAAGGCACAGCCTTCAATCGCAGTTACGCTGTCTGGAAGATAAACCTCCTCAACGCCGCAGCCTCCAAATATGCCTTCTTCTTTATATATTGGATTCGCTCCCCAGATGGTGGTGATTCCATCCTCAAAGGTGATCTTTTTAAGGGCTGTGGTTCCGTTAAAGGACTGAAATCCGCAATCCTGAAGGCTCTTTGGTAAGAAAACCTCCGCCAGAGCGGTACAGTTCTTAAAGGCCTCTTCCTCAACAATCTCTGTTCCTTCAGGAATGATAGCCTTTTCCAAAGCTATACAGTTGGCAAAAGCTCCATCCTCTATCTTTTTGAGATTCTTTGGGAAGGTAACTTTTTTAAGCTTCTTGCAATCTCTGAAGGCCTGATCGCCTATGATCTCGATGGTATCGGGAAGAACTATCTCCTCAAGGCCTGAGCCTCCCAAAAAACCTACTTTGTCATAAACAGCTCCGGACTTGGTTCCGGGCAGTTCAGTTATTCCTTCTTCGAAGAGCACGGTCTCCAGGGGGCACTCCCTGAAGGGTGCCAGATCAACATCCTGAATTCCCTTGGGGATGAATACCTTTTTAAGGGAAGTACAACCACCAAAGACCTGATCTCCCAACACCTGTAATGTGGTGGGAAGCTTAACCTCTGTAAGAGATGTACATCTTCCGAAGGAATACTTATTTGTCTTCACAAGACCTTCAGCGAAATTAAGGTTCTCAAGAGCTTCGCACTGATAAAAAGCGTACTCTCCCACTTCTGTCAGAGTCGCGGGAAAGCCCACGGAAATGACATTTGTTCCCTTGAAGGCATTGGCTCCGATGGCGGTGACAGTGGCCTCGCCTATGGTCTCGGGAATAGCCACCACGGTGGATGTTCCTTTATATTTCGTTATAGTAGCCTCTTCACCATCTATTTTGTATTCAAAGAGATCAGAAACAGCGGTCACATTTGTAATCTCTGTTTCAGTAACATGTTCAACCTCAGGTTCTGCCTGCAGCTCCGCCTCTTCCGGTTCCGGAGTTTCCTGCTCCTTTTCAAACAAATACTCTTCCTGTTCGCCAGTTGCCGCAAAAGCAGCAAAAGCATTAACATCAATACATGAAATAACCAGTGCTAAAGAAAGTAATCCTGCTAATACCTTATTCTTCATATGTTCACCCGTTAAAAAGCGACCTTCTGTCAAATACCTTGTTCAGAAAATCGCTTTTTTTCTGTTCCGAATCTAAACTGTTTTTACTGATACTGGCTTACATTTGAAGCATCCACAGCCTCAAAGGGTACATATACATACTTGCAATCTGTGGTGGAGCCCTCAACGCTTGTAAGGGAACCTCCGCCTCCTAAGGTTGCTGCGGCTGTAACTGCAGCTGCTGCCTGACCCTTGGCGTTCTGGAGAACCGTGAACTGCATCTCTCCCGCTGCGATGGAAGCACAGCCGTCTGCTGAGGCATCGACGCCGCATACAGGGATCTTGGTGTAATCAAGGCCAAATTCCTTGAGGCCCTCAACTGCTCCGAGAGCCATAGTGTCGTTGTTGCAGAAGATGGCATCCACGCTCTGGCCTGTTTTCATGAAGATCCTGAACTTCTCCAGGGCGATGGCATCTGACCAGTCTGCATAGTCAACAAATACGTAGTTGACATCTACACCGTTATTTTTAAGAGTTGTCTTAACGGAATCGGTTCTTTTTACTGTAGCTGAATGTCCTCTCTCACCGCCAAATATGATAACATTCAGGGACTTGGGATTACCCAGCTTTTTAAGAACATACTCAGCCTGAAGCTTTCCGGGCTGATTCTCATCAGAGCCAACGTAAATATACTTATCTGCCCTGAGGTGGTCAACGCTGGGCTCGCTATTTACATAAACGATTGGCAGATCATTGGATGCAATGTTCATCTGAACAGCAGTGTTGGCATCTGCAGATCGCAGGATTATAGCGGAATATCCCTTGGATTTTGCCTGGGATATCAGATCCATCTGGGCCTGTACATCATTGCCGGTCTCAACCATATCCAGGGTCACCCCCTGGTTTTTTCCTGCTTCAACCATAGCGTTTGCAAGGGTAGCTAAGTAGGTATCATTGGTATCAGTAATGATAAACAGAAGCTTTCCTCCCTTACCTCCACCACCGGAAGATGATGCCGATGAGGATGCCTGACAGCCTGTAAGTGCAGATACCATCAGCGCTCCGGTTAAAACACATGCAAATACTCTTTTTAAAATTCTGTTTTTAAGCATCTCTTTTAACCTCCTCAAATCTTGAACTTCTGTACATAAGCAGTAAGAGTCTCTGATGTTCCTGCCAGCTCGTGGGAGTTGTCAGCCACATCCTGACTGTTCCTGGTAATATTTTCAGCCATCTCAACCATGTTCTCGGAGGTAGCAAGGATCTCATCCGCACTGGCAGCCTGCTCTTCTGAAATTGCCGCTACGTTGGTGGCAACGTCATCTACCTTCTGAACATCTTCGATCATGGCCTCGATAAGTCTGTTGGATTCCTGAATATTGGTATAGATCTGATCAAAGGTTCCTACAGCCACATTGATAAGTTCGCTGTTTTCCTGAATGCTGGCTGCACTGGCATTGGCCTGTCCCACAGCATCTCCGATAAGTTTATGTACCTCATCGATAAGGCTTGCAATATTCCGGGCACTTTCCGCAGAGGTCTGTGCCAGCTTACCGATCTGGGTAGCAACAACCGCGAAGCCTTTTCCTGCTTCTCCGGCTCTTGCAGCCTCGATGGAAGCGTTAAGTGAAAGAAGATTGGTCTCTTCTGCAATCTCTCCGATCATGCCAACGATATTGGTGATCTCCTCTGAAGCGGCACCAACCTTGTTGATGGAGTTAACCAGCTCGTTGTTGGCAGCTTCGATGCCGGTCATGGCTATGGAGAGCTTCTCCATATCATCACGGCCCTTCTGGGAGATCTCTACAGTCTCCTTCATGCTGTCATTGGCCTTATCGGAATTCTCTCTTGTATCTGCCACTACAGTTGCCAGGGTTGTTGCATTGGAAGCAATATCGTTAACCGCTGTTGCCAGCTGATCAACGGTCTCATTCAGCTGCTTCATGGCCTCAGCCTGGGACTGGGACGCATCGAACATGGACTTGGATACTCTGTCGGAGTTATCGGACTCTTCTTTGAGCTTCTCGGACTCCTCACTGATACTGGAGAGCATCTTTCTCATGGAAGAAACGAAATCTGTAACCTTACTGCCCATAACACCGATCTCATCGTTGCTGGAGGAATCCACTGTAATAGTGAAATCACCATCTGACATGGCGCTGATATTATCCGAAATATGTGCAAGGGGGGCTACAACTCTTCTTACAACATACAAAATGATGATGATTGTAAGAATAACAGAAACAGCTCCGATGATGATAAGAAGATTCTGCATCTGCAATATGGATTTCATTATGACATTTGTAGGAATATAGGAAACAAGAACCCAGTCTGTTCCTGAAACTTCCTTAAAGGTCACCATGTTTCCTGCAATGGTCTGGGTTTCCAGATTATTGGCATTTAAAGCCTTGGCTGCACCTGCAAGAAGCGCATCAGCGCTGCTCTCTGACAGAGTTGTGGACACAACGTTATTATCCCTGTGGGCAAGGATGGTATTATCTGTCTTATCCACAAGGAAAGCGCTGGCATCCTGCATCTTAACGCCGGAGTTAACGATGATACTGATCTTGTTAAGGGTAACGTCCGCACCCATAACCTTCAGCTCTTCCTGGCCGTCGTTGATGATACCGGTGGCACTGATTACAGTCTCACCCTTATTGTTGACATAGGCTGTACCATAGGCCATATCAACTCTGGTGATACCCTGTTTATACCACTTACTACCGGTTACATCAGGCTCATAAAAGCCGGAGGCCTCAGCTGTATACAGCTTGCCGTCACTGGTTCCAATATAGATACCATCCGGAGAATTGGCATTATATCCATAGTAAGTATCAAGTATTATCCTGAGCTTGGAATAGGTAACCTCCTGAGTCTCAATGAAATACTTGACTGTATTAAAGAACTCCAGGTTCTGCTCAAGCCATGCCTCGATGTTATCCGCCTGGTTGGAAATGGAGGATTCAAGGGTCTCCTGAGCCATCTCAGTCATTCGTGATTTGGTCACAGAGGAAGCAACAATCACAAGAATTACAACTGCTGCCGCTACAACCGGTACAATGAAGGTAATAAGTTTGGTACTTATTTTTTTAGTCTTTTTCTTCTTTTCACCCATATTTGTCACCTTTATACATCTTTTTGTTGCATTAATTGAAAAAAGAGTCGTATTCGCAATAATTATAGCAAATACGACTCTTCTATATACTGTTTTACGTTTCTTTTTACATTCTTTTAAGATTGCTTTAATCTTTTTAATTAAGAAGTTCCAAAAGCCCCTTTAAGCCCTCTTTCTCATAGATTTCCTTATAATAAGAGACCTCGTCCTTAATGATGAGATCGATCTGCTTCATGCCAAGAAGCTCCACAGGAGCTTTGTCATCTGTCATTAGATGTCCCCTGGATTCGTAATCCGTGATGGTGTCGCTGACTCTTTGCATCATGGATGAAAGAGTTTCATTCTCCTCAAGGGGGATGTTGTCCCGAAGCTTCGTAAGATAGTCCTCCGAATCTGTTGCAAAAAGTTCCTTGTTGGTAGAGCCTGCAACGTCAACCACCGATACATTTTCAAAAACAGCCGCTATGGTATCAGCCAGATATACGTTAATACTATCATCTGATATCTCATCGCTGTACATGTTCATATTGACTACCATTACGCCACCGGGAGCCAGGTGCTCTTTTACCATGGTAAAAAACTCTTTTGATGACATCTGGAATGGAATTGTGATGTCCTGATAAGCATCCACCATGATCACGTCATAGAGGTTCTTATCCGCTGCGAGATAGGCCCTTCCGTCGTAGGTGGTGACCTCCGCTTCCTCCGGAAGTTCAAAATATCTGTGGGCCAGCTCGGTTATCTTTTCATCGATCTCCACGCCCCTTATATTCACATTGTCGAAGTATCTGGAAAGCTGGGTGGCGTAGGTGCCTGAGCCCATGCCAAGGATAAGGATTTCTGTCTTATCCCCGGTCTTTTCTTTTTCCTTGATGCCGGTCATGTAGGGAGCTGCCATGGCGTAGTCATAGTACATTCCCGTCAGGTCCTTGTCCTTCACAAGGATGGACTGAACGCCGAAGAGGACGTTGGTGGAGAGAATGACCTGATGCTCGTTCTCTTTTACCTGAAGATAATTGTAAACAGACTCACCCTCATAGGTCAGATCATCTTCCCAGAAGGCAAAGCTGGATGAATGGCCGAAGACGCAGCAGAGGATAAAGATCAGGATTCCTGCTGTAAGTCGCCTGGCACCCTCCTTTCGCCCGCTGCCATCATTTTTGGGGCTAAGGAAATATACAAGGACCAGGGCAATGAGAATACCTGCAAAAATCAGAAATGTGATGGCGGTACCTACCGCAGGGATGGATATAAAGGTGGGAACGAAGGTTCCGATGATGCTTCCTATGGTGTTGGAAGCCCCAAGAGTTCCGATGATCTTACCGTTGTCCTCCAGGGAATCCGTGGTGTACTTGGCCAGGGACGGGGTCACGGTACCAAGCAGGAAAAGAGGATAAACGAACACCACCATACAGGCAAGAAATGCCGCAATAACAAGGAAATTGCTGTTGATGGTAAGGATAAGAACCGCGGAAATAGCCATGATGATGTATTTGCCCAAAACAGGGATAAGGGCGATCCACACCGCCGCCAGAAGGATTCTAAGATAGAGCTTGTCCGGGTTGGGATCCTTGTCGGCAGTCCTGCCGCCGTAGATATTGCCAAGGGCCATGGCGATCATGATGGTTCCTATGATAATGGTCCACACAATCTGGGATGAACTGAAATAGGGCGCCAGAAGCCTGCTGGCTCCAAGCTCCACAGCCATGACACTCATTCCGGCAAAAAACTCTGTAAGGTATAAAAATAACTTATTATTAAGTATGGTTCTTGTATTCTTCTCCACTGACAGCACCTCTTATCTCCCGCAAAATGCATTTTCATACATGATAGCATAAAGAAAGTATGCGGTACACTATTTTGTCAGCACATGTACAGGCGCAGAGTGGTATTCCGAGGATAAGGAAAAGGAATCCGCGATGCCCTCTGTAATATAGACCTCCCCATCCTCTGTGATAAAGATGGCTTCGAAGTCGCTGCTGGCCTGCCAGAGCCTTACAGACTCCTCCAGCCCTTTTACAAAGAGAGCTGTGGAAAGGGCGTCGCAGACGATACCGTCACTGCCCACCACCGTCACGGAGGAAAGCCCTGCGTGAGCGGGTCTTCCGGTCACCGGGTCTATTATATGCCAGTAGATCTGGCCATCCTGCTCAAAATATCTCTCATAGCCTCCGGAGGTTATGATGGCTGTATCTGCAGCCTCCAGAACGCCGTAGATTCCTGAGGATGAATCAGGAAATGGGCTCTTGATGGCCACCTTCCAAAGACTTCCGTCGGTCTTTGTTCCGATGCACTGAACATTTCCTCCAAGATTGATAAGGCCGCTCTTTACGCCGTTTTCCCTGAAATAATCCGACAACATGGTGCTGGTATAGCCCTTGGCTACGCTTCCGAGATCCACCTGCATTTCCTCAGGGATAGTTGCTGTGAAGGTGTTATCGCTGCCGTTTTTATTGAGACTAACCTGTCTGTAGTCCACATTTTTAGTAAGAATAGAAAGTTCCTCCTCGGTGGGAACCTGGTACTCTCCCGTGGTAAAGCCCCAGGCCTTTAGCACAGGATAAATGGAGATATCAAGGGCGCCTTCTGTTCTTCCGCACATGGTCAGGGCCTTATCCATGATATCCGCTGTGATTCCGGAGACTTCATAGGTGCTGCTGCGGTTCAGATTGTAAATATCGCTGTCTTCATCTGTGACAGAAATGAGCTTTTCTATATTTCTTATTTTGCCCTCAGCCTCAGTCAGAAGCTTAGGGTCTCCCACTATCTGCAGCTCCATGATGGTATCCATGGCAAAAAGTGTGGTGGTCTCAAGCTTTTTTTCACCGCAGCCACTCAAAAACGCCATGCAAAATAAAAGCACGGCGCAGAATTTGTATATATAGTTTTTCTCAATTTTCTTTCTGTTCATACCTGATAACTCTTTTCCCTCAACTCTTTTTCTATCATTATAAATGATTATTTATCGCCAGGCTTCAGATTTTTTTATTACCCTTTTTCCTATCGGTTTAGTATAATTAGTATCAGTTAGACAAAGAACAGAAAAAGAGGAGGACAGAATATTATGAAAAAGAACGTATTAACAAGCCTTTTACTGGCTGGCACACTGGCTATCGGAGCACTGACAGGATGCGGAAGCGGCGCTCCTGAGACAACAACGGCTCCCGCCACAGAGACACCCGCCACAGAGACACCCGCTACAGAGACACCCGCTACAGAGACACCCGCTGCTGAGGCTCCCGCAGGGGATGCCACAGACAAGAAGATCACCGTAGGTGCCACACCGGTTCCCCACGCTGAGATCCTTGATAACATTGTAAAAGAGGTTCTTGCAGAGGAGGGCTGGGAGCTTGAGGTTGTTGTTTTCCAGGACTACGTACTTCCCAACACATCCCTTGAAGCAGGTGAGCTTGATGCCAACTACTTCCAGACCCTTGGCTATATGAACCAGCAGAACGCTGATGCAGGTCTTCACCTGGCTGCGGTTGCAGGTATCCACATCGAGCCCATGGGCATCTATTCCCAGAAGTACAAATCTTTGAGCGAACTTCCCGACGGCGCAGAGATCGGTATTCCCAATGACCCTGACAACGGAGCAAGAGCCGTAGATCTTCTTGTACAGAAAGGACTTCTTGTTTCCAACGGCGGTTTCGGAACCGATGCAGGCGTTACAGAGGCAGCTCTCACAGCTGATGCTGAGGCCAATCCTCACGGCTATGTGATCACACCTCTTGAGGCAGCCAACCTTCCACTTTCACTTCCTGATCTTGATGCTGCTGCCATCAACGGAAACTACGCACTGGAAGCTGACCTTCCTGCCACCTATCCCGCTCTTGATATCGAGGAATTCGATTCTGAGACCACCGTTAAGAGAACCAACTTCCTTGTAGTTAAGGACGGCTCACAGAATTCCGAGAAGATCCAGGCCCTGGTTAAGGCACTTCAGAGTGACAAGGTTCAGGCCTACATCGACGAGACCTATAAGGGTGCGGTTATCACATCATTTATCGATCCACAGTAAATTCTCTTTAGAAAATCCCGGGCTGTTCACTTGATGGTGTGCAGCCCGTTTTTATGTTATTCTTTAAGAAAACAATTTTTATATATAAGGAAATAACTATGATTGAGTTAAAAGACGTAAGGAAAGCCTTTGGAAACACAGAGGTCCTGAAGGGTATCTCCATGGAAATTCAGGATGGGGAGATATTCGGTATCATCGGCCAGTCGGGAGCAGGCAAATCAACGCTCCTTCGCTGTATCAACGGCCTTGAATCCTATGACGACGGCGCCATTATCGTTGACAGCACCAAAGTCAGCATCAAGGACAAGAAAAACTTAAGACAGCTCCAGAAGCGCATGGGAATGATCTTCCAGAGCTTCAACCTTCTGGAGAGACTTGATGTCTATCACAATGTGGCGCTCCCCATGAAGTTCTGGGGAATTCCCACCAATACACCTGAAGCAAAAGAAAAGATCATGAATCTTCTTAAGCTGGTAGGCCTGGAGGAAAAGGTTCATTCCAAGCCCAGGGAGCTCTCCGGCGGTCAGAAGCAGAGGGTTGCCATTGCAAGGGCCCTGGTTCTTGATCCTTCTTTCCTTCTGTGCGACGAGGCCACCAGTGCCCTGGATCCTGAGATCACCAAGGGGATTCTTGCTCTTTTGCAGAAGATAAATAGGGAAATGGGAATCACCATCATCGTGGTCACACACCAGATGGAGGTTGTTAAGCAGATCTGCCAGAGAGTGGCCTTCCTTAGTAACGGCAAGGTTCTTGCTGTAGGTAAGCCGGAGCAGCTTTTTGTATGGCCCAAGGAGCATGAGATCAGGGATTTCCTCAGGGAAGGTAGCGACAAGCTTCCCACCACCGGGGTTAATCTCAAACTATTTTTCTTCGGAGAGGGCAATCAGAGGCCGGTGGTCACACAGATGGCTCACGAGCTGGGCACCAATTTCAATATCTGCTGGGCCAAGCTGGAGGACTTCAGAGAGGATGTCTACGGAAGTCTCGTGCTTAATATGAAGGAAGAAGACCTGGGTAATGCCTGCAAGTATCTTGATAAGATGGGCGTAACCTGGGAGCTCATAAAGGATTGAAGGAGGTAACGATCATGTCCGGCATTTTATCTACAACAGGCATGTCTGATATTATAATCACAGGCTTTAAACAGACCTTATATATGGTGTTCTGGTCAACACTTTTTTCTGTATTACTTGGGTTTATACCCGCCATTATACTTACGCTTACAGCCCCCGACGGACTTAAGCCCAACAAATTTGTTTACGAGATTCTGAGTTTTATTGTTAACGTGTTCAGAAGCTTTCCTTTCATTATTCTTCTGGTAATCCTTATTCCCTTTACCAGAATGATGGTGGGCAAATCCATCGGAACAAAAGCGGCCATCGTGCCCCTTACCATTTCAGCGATTCCTTTTATCGCCAGGGTATTTGAGAGTGCCCTTCGCGAGACCAATCCGGGAGTTATCGAGGCGGCCAGGAGCTTTGGGGCATCCAACCTCCAGATACTGCTTAGGGTTTATGTAAAAGAGTCCATTCCCAGAATGCTCAACGGAATCATACTTCTTATCATCTCCCTTATCGGCTACTCCGCCATGGCAGGAACCGTGGGAGGCGGCGGTGTCGGCGATATCGCCATACGATACGGCTATCAGCAATACAAGACGGAGTATCTGATTGTGTGCTCCATTGTTCTGATCGCATTTGTTCAGGCTATTCAGATGTTAGGTAACTTCATGTATAAAAAAATGAGTTGATTTCCCTTTAGAAAGGAGAAACTCGATATGGCAAATATTCAAGCTACAGAAAAATATAAGGATTTAATAGAGATTCTCAAAGGCTACGGCAGTATTGTCGTGGCCTTTTCCAGTGGTGTGGATTCGACGCTGCTGCTCTATGCGGCAAAAGAGGCTCTTGGAGACAAGGTGATAGCCGCCACCGCCACCTCCTGCACTTTTCCGGAGAGGGAAAGAAATGAAGCTGTGGATTTCTGTAAGAATCTGGGCGTAAGACACGTGGTTATTGAGACCGATGAGCTGGCAACTCCCGGCTTTAAGGAGAATCCCAAGGACAGATGTTATATCTGTAAAAAGTCACTTTTTCAGAATTTCATTGATCTGGCTGAAAAAGAGGGCTTTGCTGCGGTGGTGGAAGGCTCCAATGCGGACGACGAAGGGGACTATCGCCCGGGACTTAAGGCCATTGCTGAGCTTGATATAAAGAGTCCCCTAAGGGCTGCAAAGCTCACCAAAGCTGAGATCAGGGCTTTGTCTGAGGAGTTTGATCTTCCCACCTACAACAAGCCCTCCTACGCCTGCCTTGCCAGCCGCTTCCCCTACGGGGAACTCATCACAAAAGAAAAGCTCGCCCTGGTGGATAAAGGCGAGCAGCTTCTCTATGATCTTGGTTTTAAACAGTTCAGAGTCAGGATCCATGGCAATTCCAATTTCGTGGCCAGGATTGAGCTTTTGCCGGAGGACTTTGGAAAGCTTATGGAACCTGCGCTTCGTGAAAAAATCAGTGCAGAGTTCAAGGCCTTTGGCTTTGCTTACACTTCCCTTGACCTAAAAGGGTATAGAACAGGAAGTATGAACGAGACGCTGTGATTGAGACCTGCGGATGGTTTAGACCCGCGCCTGACACACAGTTCACTAAACCACCGGTTAAGTCAGCTGTAAAACCCGGTTATTGCCCGTAGGTTCGACGGAAGATACAATAATCCTATAAACAAGGACCGGTCACTAAAATACTACGAGGTAAAAACAAATGGAAATCGGAACCAAGATCAAATCCTTAAGAATTGCAGCTTCCATGACTCAGGAAGAGCTTGCAAATAAACTTGAAATAAGCAGTCAGGCAATCTCAAAATGGGAAAACAATGTCACCGCCCCTGATATCTACATGCTGCCTAAATTGTCCATGGTTTTCGGAGTGACAATTGATGAAATCTTTGACCTCACTGTGGATGATAAGCTCCATAGAATAGAGAACATGCTGGATTTCGAATCTGTGCTGTCCGAGGATGTTTTCAATGAGACAAAAGAATTCCTTTTCGAGCAGTTGCCTATTTATCCCAAGCCCGGCAGAATCGAATCATTTATTGCACATCTTTATCACCACAGAATGATGAGCGATGCCAAGGTTGTAAGCCACTACGCCAGGGAACACATGAAAAAGAGGCCTGAAGCCAAGCAGTGCCAGTGGCTCCTTCAGAAAGCCGAGGGCGCCGCTGTATGTGACTGGAATGCAAGACAGCACAGGAAGACCATTGATTTTTACAAGGAGCTGGTAAAAGACCATCCCGACATTGGCAGAAACTATCTTGATCTTATGGACAATCTTCTTTTGGATTGCAGAATTGTTGAAGCAAGAGACGTGCTTGCAAGATACAGGCAGATAGCTGATCATCAGGAGAGACAGATCCCTGTCTACGAGGCCCGCATAGCCCTGAAGGAAGGAAAACTGGAAATCGCTGAACAGTGGATAAAGGATCTTCTGGAAAACTTCAAGGATGATGCCGGTGCTCTTTTTGAAGCAGCAGGCTATTATGCAGACAGATGCCAGTACGACAAGGCACTTGAACTTTTTGAAATGTCCTACGAAATAGATGAAAAGCCAAGATATAGTGATGCGCTTCAGGCAGAAGCAGCAATTTACGAGATAAAAGGTGACTACAACGCCGCCATCAGTACCCTTGAAAGAATAATCAAAAACTACAAAGAAGAATGGGGCTTTCCGGATTGCGCCTTGATCACAGAAACTCAGGATGAAATTAAAAGGATAGAAGCTTTATAACACTAATGAGCAATAAAAAAGGATTAATCCCTTTTTATTGCTCATTAATTAGCATATATACCTCCAATAACCGATACACCAACATTACGGATTGCCATTTAATTATACACTTTAAATGAGTTTTTTGTTAGCGCCCCAATACCAGATATATAGAAGGATTGCTCTGGCGATATTATCTGAGATCATGCAGATCCAGGCGGCCTCTATTCCAAAGCCCAGGGTGTGAACAAGGAGGAACACACCTCCCACGCGAAGCACCCACTGGGTGAAGGCTGAGACGTAAAGGGGCGGCTTGGTCTTACCGATTCCGTTAAATACATACTGCATGACTATGGAGATTCCAAACATGGGCTCGTTGAGCGCAACGATGCGAAGGAGTCTCGGCGCGATCTCCAGAGCCGATGGGTCCTTGGTAAAAACAGAAATAATCCCGTCCGCAAATATCAGCATGATTCCCATGGCCACCAGCATAATGGCAACTATCAGTCCGCAGACCAGGTTGGTCTGACGGTTCAGCTTCTTTAAATCCCCCTCTCCTCTTACATTTCCGGACAGGGATGCCACCGCTCCTGCCATGCCTACGGCGGGGATAAAAAAGGCTGACTCAGCGGTAAAGGCTATGGAATGAGCAGCATATACAACGGTTCCCAGGGGAACGATCATGGCTGTGAATATCACCCTGCCAAAGCTTGTGACCACTGATGTAAGAAACGCCGGTATTCCCACAGAGATGTATTTCCCGATGATGTCAGGATCGATTTTTCCCATAGCTCCATTGGCGGAGGTATCAAGATACTTCTCATTTAGATACACCATCAATATTCCTCCGATAGCCACAGCCAGGGCTGTTCCTGCCGCAGCACCTGTAACTCCCATATCTGCTCTTGGAATGATAATGTCTATTCCTGACAGACTGATGTGCTTACTTGGATAGATCAGAAAATAGTTAAAAATAATATTGAGCACATTCATAAAGCCGTTAACAAAAAGCGGCGTCTTCATATCCTTGGCTGCTTTTCTGATGCTTCCCGCAACCACATTAAAGGAGAAGAACACTCCTGCAGAGGAGGCCACGGCGAAATAAACAGAGGCCGGTCCCTGTATCTCTTTTTCAGCTCCTAAAAGAGCAGGTAAAAAGGGACTTGCAGCCACCGGGATAAGTGTGGTAAAAATTCCAATCACCAATGCCAGAAAATAGGCCTGAGCTGCAGCCTTCTTTAACCCATCTTTCCTTCCTGCACCTATCTCTTTTGCAAAATAAGCGAGAACTCCCACGCCAAGAGCGTTGACGCCGGCCTTTACAAGGAAGGTGACCTCATTGGTTATGCCGATGGTGGCGGAGGCTTCAATTCCAAGCTTTCCAACCATGATAAAATCCGCATAATTCACCAGGGCCTGAAAAGAATATTCAATTATAGCCGGTAATATCAGGGTGATGATCTCCTTCATCAATCCCATATCACCGGCCACTTTGTTAGATAACGTACTGGTCGACAGGAATAATCCTGGACAGGAACTGTCTGGTACGCTCCTCTTTAGGCTTGTAAAATATTTCACTGGGCTTTCCTTCCTCCACCACAACACCGCCGTCCATGAAGATAACTCTGTCGGCAACATCCTCAGCAAAGGACATCTCGTGGGTTACTACCACCATGGTGATTCCCATCTTGGCAACTTTTTTGATTACTTCCAGAGTCTCACCAACAAGCTCCGGATCCAGGGCACTGGTGGGTTCGTCGAATAAGATAACATCCGGTTTTAAAGCCACCGCTCTGGCGATGCCGACTCTCTGCTGCTGACCGCCGGAAAGCTGGGCCGGATAAAAGTCTTTTTTATCCAGAAGTCCCACCCAGCTAAGGGCATCCTCGGCTATCTGCTGGGCCTCTTTTCTTGACTTTTTCTGAACCTGGGTGAGGCCCTCCATCACGTTCTGAAGGGCTGTCTTGTGAGCAAAAAGGCCGTAGTTCTGAAACACAAAGGCTGAATGCCTTCTGATGTAGAGAATATCCTTCTTTTTCACATGCCCAAGGTCCAGTATTTTATCCCCAAATACCATCCTCCCTTTTTCCGCTTTTTCAAGGAAATTGATACATCTTAGAAACGTGGTTTTGCCCGATCCGCTGGGGCCAAGGATTACCACCACTTCACCATCATTCACTTTTATGGAAACGTCCTTTAGAACTTCCTGTTTGCCAAAGGACTTTTTTACTCCCGTAAGTTCGATCAAACTCTTGTCCTCTTTTCTGTATTCTTATGCAATGGCCCGGCTAAGGTATCTGCCGGAATTCTTCTCCGCAAAATGGGCCAGAACCTCGATAAGCGCTCCGATGATCCAGTAAACAAGGGCTGCTGCCAGATAGCTCTCAAGATAGCTGTAATAAAGAAGGCTGGGTAGCAAGGCTCCCGTCATTATCTCGGTGACAGCAATGGCACTTACAAGATTTGATGCCTTTAAAAGACCGATCAGTGAATTCTGAAGGCCGGGAAGCAGTATAGGCACCATCTGTGGGAAGATCACTCTGATGAGAGTCTGAAATCTTGTAAGGCCAATGCTGTAGCCTGCTTCGTACTGGGTTTTATCGATACCCCGAAAGGCCCCTCGCACCGCTTCGCTTAGGGAGCAGCTGGTTCCCAGGATCAGGGCAAAAAAGCCGATGTATATAGGATTCACATCACTGATGGGCACTGAAATATGCAGCGCCCCGGCCACATCATTGTAAAAGGTCATAAACAGAAGGTTGTACAAAAGAAGGGCAACCATCATGGGAAGTCCCATGTAGACTGTCACGAAGACCGCGAGGATCTGTGACAGCACCGGAACCCTGTAGTGCCTGACAGTGGCAATGACGGTTCCCAGGATTATAGCAACCACGAAGGTTATAACCGTTAGCTTTAATGTGACCGGTGCATATAGAAAGGCCGATTTTAATGCATCTGTAAAGCTGTTAATATTAAACGACATACGCTCTCCCGCCGATAAGTCTTTTTTCTACTAAAAGGAAACTGCCCTTCAAAAGAAGGCTGAAGGAAATGTAGATGATCGTGGCTGCAATGTAGCCCTCCAGGGTGTGGCCTGTGGCAGCTCCCAGGGTCTTGGCCTTGCCCAGAACGTCCACAACTCCCAGGGTAAATACCAGAGAGGTGTTCTGGAAAACTCCCACAAAGTCTACGCCGTAGTGGGGAAGTGCCACCTTAAAGGCCTGGAGAAGCACGATCCTGAAAAAGGTCTGTGCCCCCGTCATCCCAATGGAATATCCTGCTTCCGTCTGGATTGCCGGCACTGAAGTGATAGCTCCTCGAAAGATTTCCCCTAAAAAAGCCCCCTCATTCAGGATGATCGCTATCTCTACAAAAACCGCAGGTTCAATCCTATTCAGGTTAATTCCGAATAACCCCATGAACAGTTCTCCCAAAACCAGTGGAATGCCGTAGAAAGCTATCATCATCTGTACCAGCAAGGGTGTGCCTCTCATAAATGATATGTACACACTCAGGATCTGCTTTACAACCGGGATCTCCTTAAGCCTTAGCACCGCTACGAAAATTGCAAGTATGGTTCCCAGAAGCATTGACCAGAACACGATGTGAAAATTAACAGAAAGACAGGCAATGATCTTGGGAAAAACATTTATGAATCTCTCAGCGCTAAAGTAACTACCCATAGGTATTATTCCTCTTCGGTTACGTCATATCCGACCCATTTGATGGCAAGCTCTGAAAGAGTGCCGTTTTCCTTAAGTGTCTTCAGGGCTCCGTCGATGGCATCTCTGAGGGCCTGTTCTTCAGGATCGTTCTTGCGATACAGATAGTAGGTCTTTGAATTGTTGATAGGATCACCTACTGACTTAAGCCAGTCCTTTCCGTCATCGCTGAAGTTCTTGTTCATCTTGGTTACATCGCTCTTTTTAAGTACTGAAGCTGCTGCTGCACCTGACTTAAGAGCTGCTGCGCCTTCTTCGTCAGAGCTGGACTCTGAATTAACAAGGACAACTTCCTGTCCGGGGTGCTCCTCATTCCACTTGGTGAGGATCTGGGTTGTTGCACTGGTTGCTCCGCCGGTTCTGATCTTCTGGCCTGTAAGGTCCTCAAGTGACTGAACATTGCTGTCTATAAGAACTGCAAGATATGTGATATATGATGTGTAAGACTCGGCTGAGAAAAGATATTTCTCCTCACGCTCCGGTGTGTACTCATACTGATGAGCTGCCACATCGATCTTTCCTGATTCCAGTGAAAGCACAAGCTGATCAAAAGCCATAGACTGATATTCAAATTCGTACTGAGGAAGGAGCTCGTCGATGGCTGCAAGAACATCGTACTCATAGCCAACTGCATCTCCGTTTTCATCTATGTAGCAATAAGGGTTGTAATTGATACCTGAACCAATAACTACCTTGGTCACACCCTCGGCGCTTCCTGCTGCCGATGCACTTCCACTGCTGCCACAGCCCACCAGAGACATACCCATTACTGCGCTCATTGCTCCTGCTACAACTACCTTTTTAATGTTCTCTCTTCTCATAATCAAAACTCCTCCTTTGTTTTTCTTTGATCCAGACCGCTGTATATGACAGTGTTTTTATGTAAAAAAATAAACCGGAGCGTTTCAATCTACCCAATGATAGTAAATCAAAACCTCCGGTTGTCCGGTCAGCTGTTATATATTTGTTGTATTTAATATAAAGGAAAGAGCTTTGTTGCACAATTACAGGGGCTTTATCTGTGGCGATAACGAAAGCTTATCGGTGTGGTTGGGTCCACTTTCCACTTCCGCTTCACACTGCAGAATAGGCTTCCAGCTTTTTGATATAGGCCTGGCCCATGTCGCTGAGGACATTGCCTTTGCGGACGATGTAGCCCAGAGTGATGATATCCTCCTCTTTTAACTTGATAACATTGAAATCCGTGGTATTAAGAGAAGCGTCCAGAAGGCCCGAACCAACGGCATATCCGTTAAGTCCGATCATGAGCTCCATGGAGGTTGCTCTCTCGTTGGTGGTCACAACCTTCTGGTAATCGTAGGTAGCAAGGGCCTCTTCCTTATAGTAAAAAGAGTTGTTGTCACCCTGGTCGAATACCATGCAGGGATAGTCCTTCAGGTCCTCCAGGGAAAGCTCCGCCCTGTCCGCAAGAGGATGGTTCTTCCAGAGATATACGTAGGTGTTGCACTGGAAAAGCTCGTGGAATTCAAGGGATGCGTCGGCAAATACCTTTTTGAACATCTTTCTGTTAAAGTCGCTGACAGCAATGACTCCCACTTCGCTTCTAAGGGTCTTAAGGTCCTCAATTACTTCGCTGGTCTGGGTTTCACGGACGCTGTACTGATATGCGTCGCAGTCGAAATCCTTAACCACCTCAATAAAAGCATTAACCGCAAAGGTGTAGTGCTGCATTGATACCGCAAAGGTAGGCTTCTCCACCTTGGCATCAAGATATTTGTGCTCTATCTTCTCATACTGCTCCACAACGCTTCTGGCGTAGGCGATGAACTCACCACCGGCAACTGTTGTCACAACTCCGTTATGAACACGCTGGAAGATCTGTATCCCCAGCTCGCTCTCCAGCTCCCTCACGGCACTGGACAGTCCCGGCTGTGAAACATAGAGCCTGTCTGCGGCTTTTCTCATGGAGCATTCTTCATCGATTGCAATTACATATTTTAACTGTAAAATGGTCATTTTTTATACCTCGTATCCCAGTATTTATCTGCTTTTCACATTATAACACAAGCAAAGCAAAAGGCAGCCCCGAAGAGCTGCCCCAGCAAAAGAAAAAAGAAAAGAATATTATGACCTTCATTAGAAGTCATTGGCGTAATGAAATGTGATTATCTATCTTGGAAAAATAAGTAGATATCTTAGTCAGTGCTTCATCTACGGTGCAGTCAACGTCAAAGGAGGCGATGGCCTTCTTTTCCAGCTGCCTGGTGGCCTGGAAGCCTATCTTTTTGCAGACAAGGCTTCTGCAGTCAGCGATGAGTTCCACCTTGGCAGAGTGACTGTCGGGACCTGTGCAGCCCCCGCCCTGTCTGCCATTGCCGCAGCCGCTGCCGGATCCGTTTCCGCAGCCGTTACCGCTTCCGCCGCAGGCTGAGCCGCCGGCTGCCAAAGAGCCCTCTGCAGCGCCTTCCTCCTGTGGCACCTGTCTTACTTCCTTCTTGTGGTACTCTGTTCCCTCAACCTCATAGATAATGAAGCTGTCAGCAGCACCGAAGGTAAGGTCTATGTTTTTTTCATCCGATGAAGCAATTGCAATTAAATATGACATCTGTATTTCCTGCCTTAGTTAAATCTCTGGGATGCTACGGTGTAAATATCCTCAATAAGTCTGATACCGCCGGTGTAGCCCGCAATGAAATCATCTAATACGATCTTGTCCCTTACAGGCCAGGACACATTAAGGAAGTTACCCTTAAGCTCCTCTGTGAGCTCTCTCTCGTAGTAGCCGCCCAGGATAAGAGGATATCCGTGATAATCATGCTCTTTTATCTGCTGGTGGATCTTGTAGCCGTCTGTCTCAAACTCCACCTCAGCCTGGATGCCATAGTTGAGCTTCTTGAACTCCTCGGCAATGGCCTCTCTGTGCTCCTTTGGAGTGTCATCGGTGATGAACTGCTTCGCGGGCACAAGGCCAAGGTCGTTGGTAAGGAACTTGGTGATACCAAGAACATACTGAGCATCGCCCACAACAGTGAACTGCTTGTTGATTACACGGTTCTCCAGGAAAAGATCTGCAAATCTCTCGATAAGGTAGTAGTAATAATTCTCATGCTCTGTGATGACAGCCTCAACCTTTTGCTTATCAAGTCCCGCAAACTCGCCCACTTCGCGAAGGAACTTGCTGGTCTCGAAAGCGCCCACGGGAAGAGTCTTGTAGTGAAGATAAGGAGTTCCGAACTTCTTCTCCATCTTCTTTACATTCTTAAGGGATACCCAGGGTGAGATCAAAAGATTGAACTGAGCCTTGGGGATCTTGTTGATGTTGTCGATGCCCTTTTTGTAGCCGAAGATAACGTTGGGCTTGAGGCCGATTTCCTTAAGGAGCTTCTCGATCTCGTTGTAGTTGCCGTTCCAGTACAGATCCTGGTAGGGAACGTCCACCCAGACATTTACAAGGCCCTCTTCCTTCTCATCAGTCTTTTTCAGATACTGATCAACGATGGCTTCGATGACTTGCTCATGTCCCTTGTAGTTGTTGCCCTTAAATCCCGCTGTGGGAGCGTAGATTACAGGCTTTTCGGAGTCAGCAAATTCTGAAACCACTTCCCCGGAGTCATCACCTACGATTTCGGGAATGCAGCCTGTAAGCACCACATAGAGATCTGCGTCAATTACCTTCAGGGCATTTTCGATGGTGGAATGGAGCTTTTTTACACCGCCGAATACAACGTCCTTCTCATTTATACTGGTGCAGGGAAAAATGTTTGGTGAAAAATATCCGCTGCTTCCGTTACTGTCGGAAAGCTTCTGAGCGCAGCCGGGGCCTGAGTGAAGCACCGGAATGGCTCTGTCTATAGCCTGCACTGTCTGCATTGCGCCAAGGGCGCATTTATATCTTTGTTTATCTAATAATTTTGCCACTTTTTCATCTCCTCGCTATATGATTTCGATATTACCTTGTTAAGTGCTCTGCTCCTGGGGTTCTCACTAGATTCGCAACTACCTCATCAAGTGTTCACCCAGGGCTCGCACTAAACTCGACAATACCTCGTTAAGTGCTCTGCTCCAGGAACTTATCCACGTTCTGTTTGTACCACCAGTCTGTATATGGAAGCTTAGTCCTCTTAGCAAGATTCTGCTCGAAGCTTCTGTTTCTGATGCTGTCCAGAATTGAATGAGCAAACTCAAGGGTGTGCTTGTAACCGAAGATCATGTACTCATCAGCAACATAAACAGCAGGAGTGCCGTTCTTGATAGCCCATACTGTTGAGCCGGGATGTCTTGAAAGGTACATGTCAGGCTTGTACTTGTTGAGGATGTTCATAACCTCAAAGTTCTGCTGATCCGCTACGGATGCTTCAAAATCAATGTCATTATCAAGGAGATACTTCATTGAAGGAGGAACGTCTCCGTTCTCATACTTCTTGTCGTAGTGCCATGCAAGAGCCCATACAACCTTGATGCCAAGCTCGTCAAGAACACGGGATACCTCGAAAGTGTAGCCGGGACCCATTCCGATAACTGCGGTGAGACCCTTGAGCTCCTTCTTAACTTCCTCGATCTGTGGAATGTAAATAGCTCTCTGCTCTTCTATGTACTTCTCGATCTTGTCGCTTCTTCCTGTGACCTTTCCGATCTCACGAAGCCAGGTCTCAAAGCCCACGATACCGCACTGGTTGATGCTTCTTACATAAGGAACGCCGTACTTTTCCTCAAGAACATTTCCCACGTAGTTGCCCAGAGTTCCGCAGATACAGGTTGTGGCAATAGCCTCTGACATATGTGAGAGCTCTTCTACTGTGGAATTGCAGTAAAGGAATACGGGATCAAGGTCGAAGTTCTTGAACATCTCGATGATCTCAGGTCTTGCACTCTCATAGAAGTTCTTGAAGTTGATCCTGTTGGTCTTAACTCCTTCTCTTGGAGGCTGAACGATTCCGGAAAGAACCGCATGGTCTGCAATATCAAAGCCTGTCGCCCAGATTCTGGACTTGAAGCCTTCGCAGTGAACAGCGATAACGGGAACTTCGATCTGTTCTTTTACCTCGTCAACAACGCTGTCGATATCCTCTCCGATGATACCTGTGGCGCAGGAGCTGGATACAAAAATAGCCTTGGGTGAATATCTTTTGTTAACCTCAAAAATAATGTCCTTAAGTGCCTTTGTGGAACCAAAGATTGTGTCATTCTCATTCATGTCTGTTCCTACATAAATGGTGCTCGTGGTAACACCTCTCTTTTTGGCCATAACCTTATCAAGGTAGTATGTGCCTGCGGCAGCCACAGAGCAGCCTGCAGGGCCGTGGTGAATAAGCGCCACATCTCTTATGGCTGAGAGCTGGCCCAGAGCACAGCTTGAAAGACATGAGCTTGACTGGGAAAAGCATCTTGAACAGCCCTTTAAGGTTCCGCACTCACTCTGGCTTGCCAGATCTTTAAGTGAACCGATGTAGCCTGTGATGGAACCGATACGGTTCTCTCTTGTGGCCACATTGGAATTATTTAAATTTGTTGCCATTTTATTCTCTCCTACAAAACTATTTGAATTATCAGTTTCTTTATTCCTCTGTGGTGAAGAGGTTGGTTGAAAGGTATCTGAGTCCTGTGTCAGGGAAAATAGCTACGATATTCTTGCCCTTGTTCTCAGGTCTCTGAGCCAGAAGCTTAGCCGCATAAAGAGCTGCTCCTGAAGATGCTCCGATGAGAATACCGTCGTTTCTTGCGGCTTCTCTTGCTGCCTCATAGGCATCCAGAGCCTCTACTGCGATCCACTCGTCGTAGATCTTTCTGTCAAAGGTAGCAGGGATCAGGTTCTCAGGCACTCCCTCAAAAGGATGTACTCCTGTGATCTCCTCGTCGGGAACGGGCTTCTCTGCTGATGGCAGGGAATTTGGTCCGGGCTGAACAGCCACAACCTTGATATTGGGATTCTTTTCCTTGAGATATGCTCCTGTTCCGGAGATGGTTCCGCCGGTTCCTACGCAGGCTACAAGGATGTCTACTTTGCCGTCGGTGTCTTCCCAGATCTCAGGTCCTGTGGTTCTCTTATGAACATCAGGGTTAGCAGGATTGGAGCACTGATCCACAAAGGTAACGCCCTCTTCCTTATCAAGAACGTTTTCTTTAAGAGCCTTGATGGCTGCAATAAAGTCGCCCTTGGTCTCCTCAAGGGTCTTTGCAATTGTAGGCTCCTCGGTAAGCTTGATGGTCTTTCCGCCAAAGGCCTGGATAACCTGGAATCTCTCCTTACTTACCTGATCCTGGATATATACTCTGAAAGGGTAGCCCTTGGCAGCTGCGATGGCTGCAAGGCCGATACCTGTATTTCCGCTGGTGGTCTCCACCACTGTATCCCCGGGTTTAAGTTTTCCGCTTTTCTCCGCATCCTCGATCATAGCCAGTGCGATTCTGTCCTTTACGCTCTGATTGGGGTTAAAATATTCAAGCTTTCCGATTATGTTTGCCTCAAGACCGTGATGCTTCTGGAAGCCCCCAAGGTTAAGCAGGGGTGTTCTTCCCACAAGTTCTGTAATAGACTGATGTATATTTCCCATACCTTCTCTCCTTTTTAGATGCGATAGTCATCAGACAGATCCATCATGCCGTACTCCATAAGGATCTCTTCGAGTCTCTCCTGGGTCATGGGGGTAGGGATGACGAAGTCTGTGTTCTCTATTACTGCCTGAGCCAGGTTTCTGTACTCCTGAGCCTGGTTCGAATCAGGCTTGTACTCGATAACTGTCTTTTTGTTGATCTCAGCGTGCTGAACCACGTTGTCACGGGGAACGAAGTAAAGAAGCTTTGTTCCAAGTTCCTTTGAAAATGCTCTAAGAAGATCCAGCTCTCTGTCTACGTTTCTTGAGTTGCAGATGATACCGCCAAGTCTTACTCCGCCTGTTCTTGCGTATCTCTGGATACCCTTTGAGATGTTGTTGGCTGCATAAAGAGCCATCATCTCGCCTGAAGCTACGATATAAATTTCCTTGGCCTTGCCTTCACGGATAGGCATTGCGAAACCACCGCAGACAACGTCGCCAAGAACGTCATAGAATACATAATCAAGATCATCTGTGTATGCGCCAAGGTTCTCCAGCATGTTGATGGAGGTGATGATACCACGACCTGCGCAGCCTACACCGGGCTCGGGACCGCCGGACTCAACGCACTTTGTTCCGCCAAATCCCTCTTTCATGATTCTGTCCAATGAAATGTCCTCACCCTCTTCTCTGATGGTGTCAAGAACGGTCTTCTGTGCAAGGCCACCCAGCAAAAGTCTTGTGGAATCTGCCTTGGGGTCGCATCCTACTACCATTACTTTCTTTCCGTGCTCCACCAGTCCTGCTGTCAGGTTCTGGGTTGTGGTGGACTTTCCGATTCCACCCTTGCCGTAAATAGCGATCTGTCTTAATTCTGCCATTTTTTCATTCTCCTCTTCTTTTCTTTTTCTTGTGGGGTAATTTTTTATTATGTCATAAGGTCTGTCGCCCACTCCCAAGCGAGCTTGTCGTGGGGCCAGACTTTCAACCCTGACATAATTACAGGTTGTCGTATAGATCTTCAGTGAGCGTCAGGCTTCCTCTGTAGCCTGCGATTGCTCTGTTAAAAATAAGTCTGTCCTTCAGCGGGAAGGTGGCTGCTATGCACTGAACCCCCTTAAGGGATGCGGCTTCTCTTTCGTTGCTGCTTCCTACGATCAGTGTGATGTCCTCTTCCTCTGCCAGAGTTCTGTTTATCTCGAACTGGTCTGCGGTGAATACCACCTTGGGCGGAACCGCATATTCAAGGTCGGTGATCTCCTTTTCGATCCTCTCCTTGTTGCTCTGTCCGAAAACAGGCTCTGATATGATCACCAGCTTAGGTGTAAAGCTGTAGTCATTGGCCAGGTATCTGGTGATTCCCACTGCACTGGCGCTGTCCCCAACCACTGCAAATCTCTTCCAGGAAAGAGCTCCGATGGACTGGGCCAGGTAGCTGTATACGTAGTCCTCTTCTTTTTCAAGGAAGTCGTTCACCAGCTTCTCATCAAGCTTCAATGCCTCTGCCACCTGTCTTACAAACCTTCCTGTGTCTGTGGCTCCGATGGGAAGACCGGGATATCTGATGCTGGGAACACCGAATTTTTCCTCGAACTTCTTGGCCGGGCCCCCGAAAAGCCAGGGGTTAACGATGATGTTAAGGGCTGCCCCGGAGCAGTTTTCTATGGTCTCAATTCCCTGATGCTCCGTGAAAAAGGTGTTTACCTTAAGGCCAAGACCTCGAAGGATCCTGGAGATCTCCTCCAGATTGCCGCTCCAGAAGGGATCGTGATAAGGAACGATTCCGAAGATGTTTACAAGCTTTTCATCCCTGGGAACATCCTTTTTTATCACCTGATCTATGAAAGCGTTCCAGATGACCTCGTAGCCCAGATTGGAATCTCCTGCAAATCCGGGAGTCTCTATGGGGTAAACCTTGTAGCCCTTATCCTGATATTCCGACACCGCTGAGACTATGTCGTCACCGATGATTCCTGCGGTACAGCCTGTCAGTACAAAAAAGGCATCGGCGTCCATGATGTCTATGGCGCCCTGAATGGTGGTCTTAAGCTTTTTTATTCCTCCGAAAACAACTTCTCTCTCCAGCATGTTGGTGGAGGGAATGGAAACGCTTGATACAAAGGCAGAGGACTTGTTTCCTGACTGTCCCTGCTCCGCGGCGCAGGTCTGCATGCAGCAGCCCGGGCCTGAATGAAGTATGGGGCACACCCTGTAGATGGCGCCCAGAACTGAATTTATTCCGGCGAGGACGCATCCGCCTCTGGGATTTTCCAGTATCTCAGACATTCTCCTCACCTCCTACGATGTATTTGAAGGCATCCTCGTCATACCAGCTGTCCTTGTAGGGAAGCCTTACATGTTTGGATAACTTCACGTTAAATCCGGGATTACTGAGCTGATCAGCTATTTTGTTTCCAAGGAAGATCAGTCCGTCGTAGCCCATGGTAGGTCTCTTCATATCAAGAACATGGGTTGTTGGGATTCCAAGCTTAGCTGCCCACTCCGGCACTCCGATAAATACATCGGGTTTTAACTTCTTAACAAGATTCACCTGCTCGAAGGGCTGCATGTTGGCTATATCCACCACGTAGTCCCCGTGGATTCCGTTCAGGTACTCGATATCCACCTGAGCGTCGTCGTCATAGGTGGGAGTTTCAAGGCCCACCAGCTTCATGCCGAAATCATCGATAAGAGCTGCTGCCGCGAAGCTTCTTCCTGTTCCTCCGCAGATGAATACTCTTTTTCCCTGAAGCCTTGCCTTGATCTTGTCCACCAGGGGCTGCACTCTTTCGTGCTCCCTTGCGATGATCTCCTCAGCCTCTTTCTCTTTTCCCATGACCTTGGCAATACCCCGGAACCATTTGTCAGTGTTGCGGATTCCTATGGGCATTACTGTGTGGGAATAAGGAATGTCGTATTTCTCTTCCAGAGTCTTCATGAACTCATCTGCAAAGACCTTACAGATAGAGGTTGATGCTGCCGCAGCGGGAATCTGTTTTATCTTCTCAAGGTTGCTGTAAAAAGGAATGTAGTTGGTCTTTATACCAAGAAGTCCCAGCATTCGCTCCATCTCCACCTGATCCGCATAGCTTATGGAAACAGGGGCAAAGAGGTTAACCAGGTTCTCATCCTTTGGAAGCTTTGTATCCTTTAAGATGTATTTCTGAATTGATATAAATGCCGCATCAAAGCCTGAGGCGCAGATCTTTGATTTAAACCCCTCGCAGTGTATTGGGATTATCAGGGCTTCAACCTCCTTCTGAATATCGCTGCAGATAGCATCGATATCATCACCGATAATTCCTGAGGCGCAGGAAGCAAAAACGAATATCAGCTTGGGATTGTATCTTTCAATGGCCAGATTTACCGAATCCCTGAGTTTGTTCTCCCCGCCGAAGATTACACTTTTCTGATCCAGGTTGGTTACTATGATGTGGGGATTTTTGATGTGCTTAACTCCCCTGTGGGCCTGGCCTACGCGGTACATATCCACCGCCAGTGAAGTACATCCCACGCACCCCTGAGGTGAATGGGCTATGAAAACCGCATCCTCTAAGGACATCAGCGCTGACATACTGTTTATCTGCTGGCACTGAAGGCCCTGAGCAAAGCTTCTGTCCGCCCTCTTAAGGCAGCCCTTTTTGAAAGCCTCGGCGGTCTTTATGCTCTCTCCGCCGTAGTCATTTACCCTTCCCGGTTTACTTTCTCTAACTCCCGAATAAGTTTGTGCCATTTAGCTTATCTCCATACCGTTAATCTGTTATCGCTTTAAAGTGTTAAAATGTCTTTTTTCAAAAAAACAGAGGTTTACAGTTAAACCGCAAGTGATCCCTAATGAAAGGATGATGCGATTCATCTGTAAACCTCTGGTGGTCCAGTCAGTCCGTTTTTATGTGTTTAAGTATTTACTTAGGAGGTTTTCGCAGGGATCCGTGGCAAGTCGTATCCCTGCGGGTTACTTTATTTTACATACGTTTAAGTGCCGAGTACTGATTAATTGGCAAAGAGCGGAGTGGAAAGGTATCTATCTCCTGAATCAGGAAGAAGAACAACAATGTTCTTGCCCTTATTCTCAGGTCTCTCTGCAAGGATTGATGCTGCCTTAAGGGCTGCGCCTGAGGAGATACCAACAAGGATTCCCTCTGAAACTGCGAACTTTTTGCCCTCTGCAAAAGCATCTTCATTCTCGATGGCGATTACTTCGTCATAAACCTTGGTGTTAAGAACATCCGGTACGAAGCCTGCGCCGATACCCTGGATCTTGTGAGGTCCTGCCTCGCCCTTGGAAAGAACAGGGCTTGTAGCGGGCTCTACAGCTACAACCTTAACGTCAGGATTCTGCTCCTTGAGGTATTCACCTACACCAGTAACAGTTCCGCCTGTACCAACGCCTGCTACGAAGATGTCTACCTTGCCGCCTGTCTGCTTCCAGATCTCAGGACCTGTGGTTGCTTTATGTACTGCAGGGTTAGCAGGATTGATGAACTGTCCAAGAATAACTGCTCCCTCGATTTCCTTCTCAAGCTCCTCAGCCTTGGCGATGGCACCCTTCATACCCTTGGCACCCTCTGTAAGAACTATCTCTGCGCCGTAAGCCTTAAGGAGATTTCTTCTCTCTACGCTCATGGTATCAGGAAGTGTAAGGATTGCTCTGTATCCCTTGGCTGCTGCAACTGCTGCAAGACCGATTCCTGTGTTACCTGATGTAGGCTCGATGATTGTTGCGCCGGGTTTGATCTTTCCGCTCTTCTCAGCATCCTCGATCATTGCAAGGGCTACTCTGTCCTTTACAGATCCGGCGGGATTAAGATACTCAAGCTTAGCAAGGATTGTGGCTCCTGTTACGCCGGCCTTCTTGCTGTAGCCGTTAAGTTTAAGTAAGGGTGTTCCCCCAATGAGTTCTAATGCGCTTTCCTTGATGTCTGCCATAATTCTTTTCCTCCGTTTTTCTTTTCTTTTTTCTTTTTTATTTTAGTTTTTATTTGTAAGCTGTATGTCATTTCCTAGTAATATGATATGAAAGTTGGGAATACCCGTCAACACACAGCTTTTTATCGCTTCATATAAGATTTCCTTATCAGTTATAACCTTTTACTTATCACTGTCACATTCCTCTGCTGCCAGCTGGAATACTCTGTGGAACTCGCAGAGAAGGTCGTTATAGCCCTCGATTCCTACGGAAAGTCGAAGGGTCCTTTCGTTGATGCCGTTCTTTTCCAGGATCTCCCTGGGAACGTCGGCGTGGGTCTGGGTCACGGGATAGGTTATCAGTGTCTCGGTTCCCCCAAGGCTCTCTGCAAAATAGATGAGCTGCACATTCTTAAGTATTGACCTTGCAAAGGCCTCGCTCTCTACCTCGAAGGTGAGCATTGCTCCAAAGCCTCTTGCCTGCTTCTTCATAATCTCGTAGCCGGGATGGTCCTCAAGGCCGGGATAGATGACCTTGGTAACATGCTTGTTGAACTTAAGGAATCTGGCCAGCTTCAGGGCATTTTCCTGGGCTCTTTCAAGTCTTACCGCCAGTGTCCTGATGCCTCGAAGTATGAGCCAGCTGTCAAAGGGGCTCAGGATGGCGCCGGTGGTCTTATAGATGAACCTTAACTTTTCATCGATCTCCTTATCCTTGACCACGATGAAACCGCCGATGGTGTCGTGATGGCCTCCCAGGAACTTGGTTCCCGAGTGGATTACCACATCCGCTCCGAGATCCAGGGGGTTTTGGAAATAAGGTGATAAAAAGGTGTTGTCCACCACCAGAAGGATTCCTTTTTCCTTAGCTATTTTGGAAAGCTTCTCAATATCCGTGACGTTCATCATGGGATTGGTGGGGGTCTCCAGGTAGATCATTTTGGTATTTTCCCGGATAAGGGGTCTCACATCCTCGCAGCTTAAATTAGCGGTGGTGTATGTAAGGCCGTTCTTTTTGCTTATCTGGTCAAAGAGTCTTACGCTTCCTCCGTAAAGATCGGAGTCCGCGATGAAGTGGTCCCCGGGCTTAAAGAGCTCCATCAAAGTGGCGATGGCTGCCATGCCGCTGGAAAAAGCCAGGGCATCGAGGCCGTTCTCAAGGTAGCCCACGATGGATTCAAGCTGTTTTCTTGTGGGGTTCTGAACCCTGGAATAGTCATAGCCGGTGCTCTCTCCAAGCCCCGGATGGGCAAAGGTAGCGGTCTGATATATGGGAAAGCTGATGGCGCCGTACTGATCCATCAGGCTTCTGTCCAGCTGCTGGCACTTGGTGTCGATGCTGCAATTTATCTCTGTACATCTGTTACAACCACTACAATCCATTTTTCAATCTCCTCGTAACTTTAGTTTTGCTTAACTGCCGCCAGAATGCGGTTCATGGCAAGCTCAAGAATGGCTCTGGGACAGGCTACGTTTATTCTCTCGAAAAGAGCTGTCTCTCTGCCAAAAATGATTCCCGGATCCAGCCACAGCTTGGCATCATCCACGATGACCTTTTTCAGCTGCTTGTAATCCTCTGTGACCGCCGAAAAATCAAGCCATATAAGGTAAGTGCCCTCGGGCTCTATCAGGGTGACTTCAGGAAGGTTCTCCTTTAAGAAGTTTCTGATATAGTCGATGTTGCCTGAAAGGTACTCTTTTAACTCATCAAACCACTGCTCTCCCTTGTTGTAACAGGAAATCAGGGCTGTCATTCCAAGAAGGGATCCCTGGCTGTAGCCTGCGGCGTCGTTCTGAAATCTGAACTTCCTTCGCAGTTCCTCATTTGGAATTATCACGTTGGCCACCTGAAGGCCTGCGATATTGAAGGTCTTACTGGGTGAGACGCCCATAACTGCGCGTTTTACCACTTCTTCTCCCAGGGATAAAAGCGGTGTGTGCTCATAGCCCTCATATATGAAGTCGCTGTGGATCTCATCTGCGAAGATGATCACGTCGTGCTTTATACAAATATCTGTAAGTCTTGTGAGTTCCTCCTTTGTCCAGACCCTGCCCACAGGGTTGTGGGGGCTGCAAAGAAGAAAGAGCTTCACATTGTTGTCGATGATCTTCTTTTCGAAGTCCTGGAAATCTATCTCGTATTTATTTTTATCCTTGTTGTAAACAAGCTGGTTATTAACTGCTTTTCTCTTGTTGAGCTCGATTGTTTCTCTGAAGGGGTAGTAAACCGGCTCCTGGATGATGACGGTGTCACCTTCTTTTGTATAAGCCCTCACCGCCACGGCGATGGCGTAGACGATACCGGGGGTTACTGTCACAGACTCCTTTGCAATATCAAGGTTCTGTCTTCTCTTGTACCACCCTTTAAGGGCATCAAAATAGTCATCCTTGGGATCGGTATATCCGAAGATCCCGTGATCAACTCTCTTATGAATATCCTCAAGAATCTCCTCAGGAAGAGCAAAGTCCATGTCCGCCACCCACAGGGGTAACAGATCCTCCCGTCCACGCCTCTCCTTCTGGAAGTCATATTTAAGACTTGATGTTCCGTGTCTGTCTATAATTTTGTCAAAATTGTATTTTCCCATGTCTCTTGTCCTACTAATTTACAGTGCCATCTCTTCCAGTAGTTTCAGGTAGCTGTCAAGGCGCCTTAAGGCGTCCCTCACTTCTCCGGGCATCTCGAAGGCTGCAATTCCTTTTTCCCGAAGCTCGTAGGCTGCTCCGTCTCCAATCCTGGCTGCCAGAACAAAGTTACAGTCGAGAATTCCGGCGACGCCCCGCTTAAGCTGGGCGCTGTCGTGCCTGCCACCCTGGCAAACAGGTTCCACAAATCTCTGCTCGATCTCTTCATAATTTCCCTCCTTGTCTACATCAACAATAAGGAACGATTCAGCTCTTCCGAAATGCTGGTCCACATGCATATTATCCGTGGAAGCAAGAGCAACTCTGTAGGATGGATTCTCCATGGTTATCCTTTCATTCCCGGCGGCCTTATTGATTCTAAATCAGCCGTGGGAAAAAGTATTTTTTACATTGAGGCGGTTCTGATAAACCAGCTGGCTGTACTCGGAAATTCCGGGAACTCCAACCGCATCGGCTCTGCAGTGTGCGCAGTGTCTGAAGACCTTGATGTGCTTCTCCGCATCCTCTCTTGCCTTCTCCAGCTGCTCGCAGGTAGGTCTCTCAATGTGTGAGAGCTTGTGCTGAGGGATAAGGGGAATGATGTTGTAGATAAGGGCCCCTGCCTCTTTTACAGTCTTGGCAACAGTCTCAATATGATGGTCGTTGATTCCGGGCACAAGAACGGTGTTGATCTTCAGGGTAACGCCTGCATCGGCTACCTTCTTTATACCCTTGAGCTGATTCTCAATGAGGATCTTGGCTCCCTCTACGCCCTCGATCTTCTCACCGTGATAAATGATGTAGTCGTTGAGCTGTGCCTCTATCTCGGGATCCACCGCATTGACGGTTACTGTCAGGGTATCCACGCCAAGCTCTATAAGCTCGTCTGCTCTCTCATAAAGAAGAAGACCGTTGGTGCTCATGCACTTCAAAAGCTCGGGATGGGTCTTGTCAATCTCTCTGAAGGTCTCGAAGGCATTGTCTGTTGCCAGGGTATCTCCGGGGCCTGCGATGCCAGCCACCTTGATGCTGGGAACAAGCTCCACAGCCCTGTCTATAAAGGTGCCGGCCTCCTTGGGTGTTATCACCTTGGAGGTAACACCGGGGCGCTGCTCCACATCATTGACGGATCTGTCGCAGAATTTGCAGGAGATGTTACATCCCGGGCTCACCGGAAGATGGATCCTTCCTGCGTTAAATTTGCACCCGCCAAAGCATGGGTGGTTTCTCTCAAGTTCTTCGATTGATCTAGCCATAATATTCTCTCCTCCAACAGCCTCTGTTTTATCTGTCAAAACGAAGCTTCGTACTTGCCTCTACCTGTGTGATCCTGCCGTCATGAACGGTGATGGTCACTGTTCCGTACTGTATGTTATCTGTCTTCTCTCTGATCTGCTGCCAGATTTTCTCTTCAGAATCAGAGGTGTTTGCTGAATTTGCCTTTGCCATTGCCAAATCTCCTAGCCATTCTTTTCACTGTATTACTTTATCGCTTTAAACCTATTAACTTGATGGGTTTTATAGGTAATAAAGTGATAATACAGTCTCAGAGCCAATCTGTCAACACAAATCTCCTTATCGCAACACATAATTTTTAGTTATAGCCCTGTAAAATAAAATAAGACTGTCCCACCAACTGGCGGAACAGCCCTTTTTTATATCAATTTAAATTATAGTTCAGTCACGCGGTTACGGCCGGATTCCTTGGAAGAATACATGGCGTCGTCCATGCGGTTGAACACTGCCTCGAAGGAGTCATCGGAATTCAGATGGCTGATTCCGATGGAGCATGTGAGATGGCCCGCATCCTCAAAGGTGTAATCTTCAACCTTTTTCCTGAGATTCTCAGAAAAAGCATAAACGTAATCTCTTGATATACCTGTGAGATCAATGACGAATTCCTCACCGCCCCAGCGTCCTACTGTGGCATTCTTGCCCTCAACGCTGTCCTGAAGTATTCCTGCAAAGGCCTTGAGAGTCTTGTCACCCACAACGTGTCCGTAGGTGTCGTTGACTACCTTGAAATGATCCAGATCCAGCATGATCAGTGAAACCTGATTGCCGCCTTTTTTGTAAACATCGATGGAATTGCGGATCTCTGTTTCCATGCTGCGTCTGTTTAAAAGTCCTGTTAGAGAATCCTTCTGGGCCAGCTCCTCGTACTTTTTAAGAGCTGACATAAGATCCTTGTAGCTGTTGTTGATATCCTGAACCATGAAGACGAATCTGAAGTCATCTTCACTTTTGGTCTGTGCTCTGCTGAAAATAAGCTTAACCCAGATATACACGCCCTCAAGATTCTTCATCCTGCAGTCCATGGAAGTGGTCTGCCCACGCTTGAGGTATTGTTTCAAAAACTCCGGGTCCGTGAGGCCAAGGAAATGTGCCTGCTCCTCCTTGCTTATCATATGTACAGTCATGCTTCTCCACTGTGAATATGTGATGTCTGAGTTTACGATCTCATCAGATACCTCAGTAACACAGATGCTACTGGTGGTGTCCTTGATCAGATCCACAAACATGGAGAAAAGGTAAGTGTTCTGCATGGTGTTCAGCTTTCTGTCGGTCATATTCTCCTCCAGATATTCACTGTCACCCAGCTCATCCATGGCGTAAATATATTTATCCGTGTCTTTTATAGGATAAACATTCATCTGGATGTAATGCGGAACATCACTTCCCTTAGAAAAGAGCCTGAGTCTTCGGCTGTACTTCCCCTTGTACTTGCCGTAGTAAGAAACAAATGCCTTGTAATCATCGGTTATCTCTTCATTAGAATCCCCCAGATGGAACCAAAGCTTCTCGATAAGTTCATGATAATTGCCGGTCTCATCGATGAAATCTTCGAAAAAATTCCTGCGAACAACGGCTCTGTACCTGTTGAGCGTAGTATCCACCAAAATAATGGCATCCACGTTAGCATCCAGGATTTCAATCAGATCTTCTCTTGAATAATCCTCCAACGCTTTGTTTGTTATCATACCCTACTCCTTTAAAAATCTCCCCTTTTGATTCCACTATCGGAATCTCAAAACATTATAGCACAAAATATCTGTAAAGTGCGCAAAAATAGGGCCAGGTGGGACAGCAAAAGCCGTCACTGCCTGGCCCTTCAATAAACTTAACCCTTAGTTATATCAGCTCCAAAATATTTAATTGAAATCTCAGAAAGTCTTCCCTCTTCCCTGAGCTCCGCAATAGCCTTGTTAATAGCCGCTCTCAGTGAATCGTTGTCGCTGCCCTTGGCAAGAGGCACCGCATACTGTGTAACCTCAGGATCGATGGCAGCAACCTTTAGATCAGTGGTTCCTGTTGTGTTGAAATAATCCTGTGCGGAAGTATTGGCATTGATAGTTGCATCAACGGTTCCGTTAAGCACAAGAGTCATGGTCTCTCCAAGAGTATCAACATTGGATACTGTGGCGCCATACTCAATTCCCATGGCTTCGTAGGTGGAGCCTGCAGAATTGGCAGTGGTGAGACCCTGAAGGTCTTCAAAGGATGTGATGCTGTTGTTGGATGCAAGGGTTACAACAACCGCATGGTCATAGGCATAAGGATCAGTGAAATCGTAGGTTCCCTTTCTGTCCTCGGTGACATCAACGCCGTTGGCCATCATGTCAAAAGTGCCTGTGGATACGCCGGTGAGACCGCCGTCAAAAGCGACCTCCTTGAAATCAGCCTCAACTCCCAGCTTCTCAGCGATGGCTTCTGCGATCTCAACGTCAAAGCCCACCAGCTTATCACTCTCGGGATCATGATATGTAAAAGGAGCCCAGACTCCCTCTGTTGCAATGGTAATCTTGCCTGCTGCCTTGATTCTTGCCAGGTGGTCCTCACCCTCGGCAACAGCTGTGTCCTCGCCCTCGGTAACTGTTGTATCGGTGGTTTGCTTGGCGCCGCAACCTGCGAGGGCAGCTACTGCCAGCGTTGTAACAAGTAATAAAGTAATTCTGCGTTTCATAATAGTCCTCCTCTTGTTGCAATCAATTTTATACAATGGATTGTAGCTTGATAGTTGTAGGGCTGTCAATTCTCTTTTTTTGTCACAAAGCAAGAAACTCCCGTGTTTTGGGGTCCTGGGGGTTATTGAAGAAGTCGGCGGGGGTAGATTCCTCCACGACGACACCGTCGGCCATGAAGACTACTTTTGTGGAGACTTCTTTGGCGAAGGACATTTCGTGGGTGACCACGATCATGGTCATGCCGTCTTTGGCCAGCTGACGCATTACCTGCAGGACTTCAGCCGTGAGCTGTGGGTCCAGGGCGGAGGTGGGTTCGTCGAAGTAGATAACCTCCGGGTCTGTGGCCAGGGCTCTGGCGATGGCAACTCTCTGCTGCTGTCCCCCGGAGAGCTGGCTGGGGTAATAGTCAAGATAGTCCGCCATACCAACCTTATCAAGGACCTTCACAGCCCTGTCTTTGGCCATGCCGGCAGGGATCTTCCTTCCGGAGGTAAGACCCAGGGTCACATTCTCAAGAACAGTTTTGTTGGCGAACAGATTGTAGTTTTGGAACACAAATCCCGTCTTTTTCCTGATCTCCGTCATCTCTTTTCTGGAGGAGGCCTTCAGGTCGTACTCTTTTCCGTCAAAGACCATCACTCCGCTGTCCGCATTCTCCAGGTAGTTGATGCAGCGAAGAAAGGTGGTCTTGCCGGAGCCGGAAGCCCCGAGAATGGAGACCACATCACCTTTTTCCACCTTAAGGCTCACTCCCTTAAGAACTTCTTTATCATCAAAATATTTAGATACATCCTTTATCTCAAGCAGCGCCATTTTTCACCTCTTACTTCCTTACACCGTAGCTTCCCAGCACCTTCTCACCCTTTTTCTGAATAAAGGTAAGAACCGTGCAGAAGATCAGATAAACAAGAGCAACCTCTATATAAAGAGGAAAATAGTTGTAGGACTGGCCCGCGATCTGCTTGGTCCTGGTGAACATCTCCACCACCGTAATGCTGGAGGCCAGGGAGGTGTCCTTCACCATGCTGATGAGGGCATTGAACAATGAGGGAAAAGCGGTTCTGAAGGCCTGGGGCAGAATGATATGCCACATGATCTGCATGTAGCTAAGACCCACGCAGTAGCCCGCTTCCAGTTGTCCCCTTGGAACTGACTCCATGGCAGCGCGCATGGTCTCTGCGCTGTAGGCACCTTCATTTATGGTAAAAACGATGACCGCCATAAGAAATGGATTGGAATGGATCCCAAGAAGGGGCAGACCGTAAAAGGCCACCATCAGCTGAACAAGAAGGGGCGTTCCTCTGATGATCCAGATGTAGAACCTGCAGATGTCCTTCACCACCGGCACCTTGGCGAACTGGGCCATGGCCACGAACACCGCCAGAATAGTGGAGAGAATAAAGGCAATCACCGCCAGGGGCAGGGATACCTTAAGACCGTATTCCAGGATTTTAGGAAAAGAGCTCACAAGAAGCTCTACTGTTTTTTCGTTAAACATAAGTCTCCTCTGTTATCACATTTTCTTCAGTTCAGAGTATGCCATTGGCACCGCAATGAACAGTGACAAAACATCCGCGCAGGCCTGGGCCATCTCAACACCCAGAATTCCGAGAAACTGCGGCAGAATAAGTATCATGGGAATAAAGCAAAAGCCGTTTCTGGCGGAGGCTGTTATGGAAGCCTTAAACCCTTTTCCCATGGACTGAAGCATCATATTGCTGATGACGATGGCTCCGGACAGAGGCAGTGTTGCCGCCATAAAGCGAAGGGCCACGGTTCCAACCTCAATGGCTGCGGGATCCTTTGGGAAAAGAGAAATGATATCCCTTGCAAAGGCAAAGCAGACAGCCCCGATGGCAATAAGGAAAATGGTTGAATACTTAACGCAGAACACGAAGCCTTCCTTAACTCTTTTTGTAAGGCCTGCCCCGTAGTTAAAGGAGCAAACAGGCTGATAGCCCTGGCCAAATCCGATAAGGGCGGAGGCCATCATCAGCATAATTCTTCCCGCAACGGACATTCCCGCGATGGCTGCGTCGCTTCCGATGGCACCGGCTGTCCTGTTAAGAAGAAGGGTTGAAATAGCTGCCAGTCCCTGACGGAAAAGAGAAGGTGCGCCTCCGTTAATAACTTCAAAAATATAGTGACCGTTGATATGGACGTTGGACAGCTTCATCTTGATGTTCTCGCCCTTTTTGGTTCCGATGAAAAGCACGATAAAGCTGGTGAGCTGGCCCATGACAGTGGCGATGGCTGCGCCCCTTACTTCCATATGGAAGACCAGGATAAGCAGGGGATCCAGCACCATGTTGATGACCGCGCCGCACATAAGGCCTATCATGGCATAGACGGCGCTTCCCTGGAATCTGAGCTGATTGTTTATAACAAACTGGGCCATCATGAAGGGGGCTCCGATAAGGATGATCCTCATGTAGTCCTTGGTAAACTGCAGGGTTGTGGGGGTAGCTCCCAGGAAATCCACTATGGGGTCAATAAAGATATTTCCCATAACAGCAAAAAAGATTCCCACTATGATAGCCATGGCAAAGCCTGTGGAGGCCATTTCATCCGCTTCCTTGTGGTTGCCGGCTCCGAGCATTCTTGATAAGTAGTTCCCTGAGCCGTGGCCGAAGAAAAATCCGAAGGCCTGAATTATGGCCATAACCGTGAACACCAGGCCCACCGCCGCTGTGGCAGCCGTGTTGACCGCATAGTCGTGGGATACCCTGGCTACGAAAAAAGTGTCCGCTGTATTGTAGATGGCTGTTACCATCATGCTTATGATAGTGGGCACCGACAGCGACAGTATCAGCTTCGGCACCGGAGTTGTTGTCAAATATTCTCTTCTATTGGCAGGTTTTACCATTATAAAATTTCCTCTGATCATTTCTTATTTTATTTCATCATACCATTTGTCTATACTATCAGAACAGTCTATAATAGGGAAGATAATATCTAGAGTAAACCTCAAGGAGGCATATTATGGAAAAAGTTGGAATAGTTTTTGGCTGTTTTATTCCCATGCACAAGGGTCACGAATCCCTCATTAAAAGGGCATTGGAAGAAAATGACAAAATGATCATAGGGGTATGCGGCTACAGAGCTGACAGGGGAAGGGATTTCCTTGACTTTGAAGCCCGCTACAAACTGGTTCAGGAGATGTTCGCTGAGAAGGACAATGTTATCGTTGTTCAGATCGATGACAAAAAACTTGGTCTCGACGGAACCTTCACCCATGACAACTGGGTTCTCTGGGGAGACGAGCTCTTTTTCCAGGCAGGAAGAAGACCTGACGACGCAGAGTACAACTGGTACACCGGCGAGCAGTCCTACATCGACAAGCTCAAGGTTATTTACCCTGCTCACAAATTCACCCTCGTGGACCGCGAGATAATCAAGGCCTCCGGCACAGAAATCAGAAAGAGTCCCGCCATCCACTCCGATGACATCAACGACTTTTTCAAGAGCTACCTTCGTAAAAACGGCAAGCTGGACATCCCGGAGTCCGAGTTCAACATGGATCTTATTATCTCCAGCCTTCTGGAGACAGACCTTTATAAATTCTCAATGGGTCAGGCTATCTATCACAATTTCCCTGACTACACCACCACCTGGTCCTTCAAGTGCAGAAACCAGGACGTTCACTTTACCCCCGAAATGGTTGACGAAATCAAGCGTCAGATCTACGCATACTGCGACCTCAGCTTTACCGAGGACGAGCTTGAATATCTCTCCAAGATAAAATGGATGAAGAAATCCTACATTGATTTCCTTCGTCTGTGGCACCCACGCTACGAGGATTTCACCATCACCACAGATGCAGCCTGCGGCCTTGCCATCGAGACCAACGGAACCTGGCTCAACACCTCAATGTATGAGATTCCTACTCTTGCCATCGTCAACGAAGTTTACTTCAGAATGAACTACGACTACAAGGAGCTCTACGCTTCCTTTGAGGAGAAGCTTACAGAGAAGATCAAGCTCCTTACCGAAGGGACCTACAACATCGGAGCCTTCAGTGAGTTCGGCCTCCGCAGAAGACTTTCCGCACAGGCACAGGAGCTGGCTGTTACAAGACTTCGTGACTCAGACCTGGGAGCTTCCAAGTTCGTTGGAACCTCCAATGTTTACCTTGCTAAAAAATGTAATGTAACCCCTGTGGGAACCATGGCCCACGAGTGGATCATGTGCGTAGGTCAGGGTAACCACAAGCACAATCCCGCCTATTCCAACTGGTACGCTCTTGAGTACTGGGTAAAAGAATACGGTATCCTCAACGGAACAGCGCTTACGGACGCCATCACCACAGACTGCTTCCTCAGAGACTTCCAGCTGACCTACTCCACTCTTTTCTCCGGGGTAAGACACGACTCAGGAGATCCCATTGAGTGGGGCGAGAAGATGATAAAGCACTATGAAAGCCTTGGTATCGATCCCAAGACCAAGACCCTGCTCTTTAGCGACAGCCTTGATTTCGAGAGAGCCAGCAACATTTTTGCCCACTTCAACGGCAAGGCAAAGGTTGCCTTCGGTATCGGAACCTACATTGCCAATGATACCAAGGAGCCTGCCCTTAACATCGTAATGAAGACCACAGCCTGCAACGGTCAGGATGTAGCCAAGATCTCTGATGTGGTCGGCAAGGGAATGTGCAAGAATCCTGAATATGTTGAGTATCTCCAGAGATGTATCGACTGGAGAATGGAGCACGAAGCTTAATAATATAGAGGTATCCATATGAGCGAATTTAATGCAGAAAGAGAAATAGAAAATATCATCGCCTGGATCAGGGACTGGTTTGAAAACAACGGTCCCAAGGCCAGCGCCGTTATCGGCCTTTCAGGAGGCAAGGATTCAACCATAGTTGCAGCCCTCCTGGTCAAGGCCCTTGGAAAAGATCGAGTTGTGGGCGTTCTGATGCCCGACGGAGAACAGAAGGATATCGCAGATTCCAGGCAGGTTGCAGAGCTTCTTGGCATCAAGTCCTATGTTGTTAATATCGAAGCGGCTACCACGGGCATGAAAAAGTGCCTGGCTGATGCGGGGGTTGAGCTTGGTAAGGACGCCATCATCAACACTCCTCCCAGGATCAGAATGACAACACTTTATGCCATTGCCCAGTCCCTTCCCATGGGAGGCCGCGTTGCCAATACCTGCAACGCCTCCGAGGACTATGTGGGCTATTCCACCAAATACGGCGATGCTGCGGGAGACTTCAGCCCCTGCGCTGATTTCTGCGTAACAGAGATGAGAGCCATCGGTGATGCCCTGGGACTTCCCTCAGAGCTTATCCACAAGACTCCTTCAGACGGACTTTCCGGAATGTCTGATGAGGACAAGCTCGGATTCACCTATGACACACTTGATAAATATATTAAAACCGGCGTCTGTGAGGATGCGGAACTTAAGAAGAGAATCGACCACCTTCATGACATCAACCTGCACAAGCTTAAGACCATCCCTACGTATCATAGACAGTAAGGAGAGATTTTATGAAAAATTTACAGACCCTGGTGCAGGAAGCTATGGACAAGGCCGTTGCCAACAAAGAGGTTGCCGGCGTTTCAGCTCTTGCCATCAGAGAGGGTAAGGAGATCTGCTTTGCCAAAAGCGGACACAGTGATATCGCTGCGGACAAGGCAATGGAGCGTAATACCATCTGCCACCTGTATTCCCAGAGTAAGCCCATCACCGCCGCAGCTGCCATGCTGCTGGTTCAGGACGGAATCATCGATATGGGTCAGCCTGTGGGGGATTTTATCGACAGCTTCAAGGACCAGACCTATCTTGATAACGGCATCGTTACTCCTGTTCCCGTGGACAAAAGGCTTCGTATCCACGACCTTCTGAACATGACATCGGGACTTACCTATCCCGGAAACACCTCAGAGACAGAGGTTAAGACAGGATATTTATTCTACGACCTTATTAAGAGGCTCAAAAACTGCAACAGCGATGAGGATGCCAATGACTACCTGGATGCGGACAATCTGGGATTTTCCCTGGAAAAGACTCCGGACCCGTCCAAGGGTATGATGAGTACCGCTGAGTTTGCCAAGGAGCTGGGAAAGCTTCCATTGGAGTTCCTTCCCGGAAGCCACTTCAAATACGGAACCTCCGCGGATATCCTGGGCGCTGTAATAGAAAAAGCCAGCGGCATGAAGTTCGGAGACTTCCTTCAGACAAGGCTCTTTAAGCCCCTGGAGATGAAGGATACCACCTTCTTTGTTCCTGAGGAAAAGCTCTCTCGTATGTCCAAGATCTATAAAAATGTCAACGGTGAGCTGAAAGAGTTCCACGGAAACCGTCTGGGTGTAAGAAGCGACGGCAAAGAAAATGCCTTTGAATCCGGCGGCGCAGGCCTCTACTCCACCATTGATGACTATGCCCGCTTTGGTCAGATGCTCTTAAACGGCGGCATCTACAAGGGTCAGGAGATACTGAAGCCCCGGATGATTCAGTATCTCACCAGCGGAAGCCTCACTCCCACCCAGCAGAAGGATCTGGATAACTGGCACGGTCTTGAGGGCTTCACCTATGGTAACCTCATGCGTGTCCTGAAGAATCCGGATGAAGCGGTTCTTGTGGGCAACCAGGGCGAGTACGGCTGGGACGGCTGGCTTGGAGCATATTTCATGAATGATCCAAGCACCAAGACTACATTTATCATGCTGACCCAGATGTTTGATTACGGTACTGGAACACTGACAAGAAAACTTAGAAATATCATAATGAATAATATATGATAACCGGAAGGTTGTGAAGGGCCAGGTAGGTACAGTAGTCAAGCCTGGCCTCTATCATATCAGTAGGATTTAACCTCGCGCCAGAGATCACTCAGATGTCTGTCGGCCTCCTCGCCAAGACTGGTCTGGACTTCCAGAACGTACTGGGATAAATCCGGAAACGCAATGGGCGAAGTTCTGATATCTTCATCCTCAATCAAATCCCTCGCCGGCATATTCGGCGTCGAGTAAGTAATATAATCAAAGTTCAGATACGCAATATCCGGTCTGCAAAGATAATTGATGAACTTCTCTGCATTCTCCTTGTGCTTTGCCCCTTTGGGAATAACCCAGGAATCCATCCACAGGGCAGTTCCCTCTTTAGGAATAGCATATTCAAGATCCGGATTCTCACGCTGGGTAAAAATAGCTTCACCGGAATAGATAACTCCGATGGCAGCTTCATTTCCTATCATCTTGTCACGGACCTGGTCGATGACATAGGCCTGAACCAGAGGCTTTTGCTGCTGAAGAAGCTTTTTGGCCGCCTGGAGCTCATCCTCGTCCGTGGTATTCATGGAATATCCAAGATATCTCTCCGCCACCATGAAGGCGTCCCTTACAGAATCCTGCATCAGGATCTCATCCTTGTACTTGGGGTCCCACAGTATTCCCCAGGAATCAACCTTTTCCGTAACCATGGTCTTGTTGTAGAGGATACCTACCGTTCCCCATACATAGGGCACCGAGTAGCGGTTACCGGGATCGTAGCTTTCTGCCTGGGCCCAGTAATCCTCTCCGATATTCACATAATTCGGAACATTGTCGTAATTGATCTCCTGTAAAAGATCGTTGTCGATCATCTTTTTTATCATGTAGTCCGAAGGACAAACAAGGTCATAATTCACAGCCCCTGCCTTGATCTTCGGATACATTATCTCGTTGGTCTCAAATTCGTCATAGACAACCTCTATGCCTGTCTCCTCAGTGAACATGGTGAGGATCTCGGGATCGATATATTCGCCCCAGTTAAAGACATAGACAACATTGTCACTATTTATTCCCGTCGAGGAATTCCCCCCGCATCCCGAAAGGGACATAGTCAGGAAAAAGATACTCAGCAGCAGTGCACGTTTTCTCATACAGTACCTCTCTTTCCCGAACTTACAACCACTTCTTTCCTGGTCCTTACATGGATCTCACCATCAGGGCGCTTGCTTCCCGGCCTGTAATTAACCAGGAACAAAAGAACCAGAATTGTCAGGAACATGATGGTTGAAAGAGCGTAGATCTCAGGATTAATACCCTTTTTTACCTCGGAATAGATCTTGGTTGAAAGGGTGTCAAAGCCCGGGCCCTGGGTAAAGTGGGTGATGATGAAATCATCCAGGGACATGGTAAAGCTCATGAGAAAGCCTGAAAGAATGGCCCCCATAAGATCCGGGATCACCACCTTGAAAAAAGCATAAACCGGTGTGGCGCCGAGATCCAGAGCTGCCTCGTAGGTGCTCATCTTAAGCTCCCTGTACCTGGGCATAACCGACAGGATAACGTATGGGATATTGAAGGATATATGGGCCAGAAGAACCGTGGTAAAGCCCATGGTTGCTCTGCAGGCGATAAAAAGGAGCATAAGGCTGACGCCGGTAACAATGTCCGCATTCAGCATGGGAATATTGGTGATACCCATTATGATGCTTCTGCTTCTTTTTTTCATAAAGACCATTCCTGTACAGGCGGCGGTTCCAAGGACAGTGGCTATAACCGCTGACAAAAAGGCCAGAACCAGAGTGGTCCGAAAGGCTGCCATAACCTCCTCGTTCTCCAAGAGCCCAATGTACCAGCCAAGGGTAAAGCCCCCGAAATGGGAACGGGATTTGCTGGCGTTAAAGGACAGGATCATAAGGGTGGCTATGGGAGCGTACATGAATATCAGAACCAGTGTCAGATATATATTTCCAAGAGTTTTCTTCATCTGATATCCTCCCTGTCATACTTTGATGTGATCATCATACTGATGAGGATAAATACCATCAGCACCATGGAAAGCCCCGCTCCCGCGTTCCAGTCGGAATCCTGGGTAAAGAGCTGCTCTATGACATTTCCGATAAGAAGGATCTTGCCGCCTCCGAGGATATCCGAGATAACGAAGGTGGTAAGACTGGGTACGAATACCATGGTGATTCCCGATATAACACCGGGAAGGCTAAGGGGCCAGATGACCCTCAAAAAGATCTGTCTGTAGCCTGCGCCAAGGTCACTGGCTGCATTGATAAGATCCTTGTCGATTCTTGAAACGGAGTTGTAGACCGGCAGTATCATAAAGGGCAGGAAGTCATATACCATGCCAAGAAGGATTGCCGGCGGCTTGTTGATTATATAAAGAGGCGGAAGGCTAAGGGCCGTCAAAATGCCGTTGATAACGCCTTTTCTTTCAAGAATGTTCTGCCAGGCATAGGTACGAAGCAGAGAATTCATCCACATGGGAAGGATGAAAAGCAGTGATAAAAGTGAGGAATTTTTAGTTGAAACCGTGGAAAGAATCAGGGCCAGGGGATATGCGATCAAAAGGCATATCAAGGTGGAACCCAGGGAGAAGGCCATGGAAAGGATGAGGGCCTTCATATTGACATAGGAAATAATGCCCGCCACGTTGTCGATGGAAAACGCTCCGGAAGCATCCGTAAAGGCATAATAAAATATCAGACATAAAGGAATAATGATAAAGCCTGCGCTCCACAGAACGTAGGGACCCGCAAGAAATCTAACCTTTTTATTATTCATCTATAGTCACCGCTTTCTCATCATCAGACTCTGCCTTGTGCATTATCTGAATATCAAAAGGATTCACATGGATTCCGACTCTTGAATCCACACTGAAACAGTCTGTGGAATGAACCACGAATTCATGGTCTCTGGCCATTACGCACATCTCGTAGTGAACGCCCTTGAAGATAACATCTGTGACGATGCCCTCAATGGTGCCCTTTTCAGGCTCCACCAGATCGATGTCCTCAGGTCTTATGACCACATCCACAGGGCAGTTTTCCCCAAAGCCCGTATCAACGCAGTCGAATCTGGCTCCAAGGATCTCCACCAGTTTGTCTCTGATCATGATGCCGGAGAGGATGTTGGAATCTCCGATGAAGTCAGCCACAAAGGTGTTTTGGGGCTCGTTATAGATATCTGTGGGGGTGCCTATCTGCTGGATATAACCCTGGTTCATGACAACGATGGTGTCAGACATGGTAAGAGCTTCTTCCTGATCGTGGGTTACATAGATGAAAGTGATTCCCAGCTCATTTTTCAGTCTGATAAGCTCATACTGCATGTCCTGACGAAGCTTCAGATCCAGAGCTCCCAGAGGCTCATCCAGCAGAAGCACCTTGGGCTCATTGACAATGGCCCTTGCGATGGCAATTCTCTGCTGCTGACCTCCTGAGAGTGAATCAGGCATTCTGTCCCCGAAGCCGTCCATATTAACCAGCTTCAGGGCGTATTTGATCTTATCCTGTATATATGCCTGGGATTTTTTCTTAATTTTCAGACCAAATGCAATGTTCTCCGCAATAGTCATGTGAGGGAAAAGCGCATACTTCTGGAATACAGTATTCAGCTCCCTCTTATTGGCAGGGAAAGAGGTTATATCTTTTCCCTGAAACATAACAGAACCGGAATCCGGCGTCTCAAAGCCGCCTATAATACGAAGTGTCGTGGTCTTGCCACAGCCGGAGGGTCCAAGGAGTGTCAAAAACTCATTCTCCCGGATGTAAAGATTCAGATCATCAAGAATGGTGGTACTACCGTAGGATTTGGTGATGTGCTGAAGATCGATGAGTTTATCCTGCATTTGTCTGCTCCTTATTATTTTTTATGAAAGTGCATTCTGAATATCGGCGATAAGGTCTTCCTTGTCCTCGAGTCCACAGGAGATACGGATAAGTCCTGCGGGGATTCCTGCTGCCTCCAGCTGCTCATCGGTGAGCTGTCTGTGGGTTGAGGTTGCAGGGTTCAGGCAACAGCTTCTTGCATCCGCAACGTGGGTCTCGATGGCGCAGAGACGGAGCTTTTTCATGAAACTCTCTGCAGCTGCTCTTCCGCCCTCAAGCTCGAAGGATACAACGCCGCAGCCGCCCTTGGGAAGGTACTTCTTGGCAAGCTCATAATACTTGTCGGACTCAAGGCCGGGATAGCTGACCTTTTTAACCTGAGGCTGCTTCTCAAGGAACTGTGCAACAGCAAGGCCGTTCTCAACGTGCTTTGGCATACGAACGTGAAGGGACTCAAGACCAAGGTTAAGGATAAATGCGTTCTGAGGTGACTGGATGCAGCCGAAGTCTCTCATGAGCTGTGCTGTACACTTGGTGATGAAAGCGCCCTCTTTGCCGAACTTCTCAGCATAAACAATGCCGTGATAGGAATCGTCGGGCTGTGTAAGTCCGGGGAACTTGTCTGCGTGAGCCATCCAGTCAAACTTGCCGGAATCAATGATTGCTCCGCCTACTGCTGCTCCGTGGCCGTCCATGTATTTTGTTGTGGAATGGGTTACGATATCTGCGCCCCACTCGATAGGTCTGCAGTTAACCGGTGTAGGGAAGGTGTTGTCCACAATAAGAGGAACACCGTGAGCGTGAGCAACCTTGGCAAACTTCTCGATATCAAGAACTGTAAGAGCAGGGTTTGCAATTGTCTCACCGAACATAGCTCTTGTGTTGTCCTTGAAGGCTGCGTTAAGCTCTTCCTCTGAGGCATCGGGAGATACGAAGGTTACTTCGATTCCCATCTTTGCCATGGTTACGGCGATGAGGTTGAAGGTTCCGCCGTAGATTGAGGAAGAAGCTACGATATGGCTTCCGCACTCACATACGTTGAACAGGGCAAAAAAGTTGGCTGCCTGTCCTGAGGATGTGAGCATAGCTGCTGTGCCGCCCTCAAGAGCTGCAAGCTTGGCTGCCACGTAGTCGTTGGTGGGGTTCTGAAGTCTTGTGTAGAAATATCCGGAAGCCTCCAGATCAAAGAGTTTGCCCATGTCCTCACTGGTGTCATATTTGAAGGTTGTGGACTGAATGATGGGTACCTGACGAGGCTCGCCGTTTCCTGGGCGATAGCCTGCCTGGACGCATTTTGTGCCGATTTTTTTGTTTTCCATTTTGTTTATGAATCTCCTTTGAAGGTTAGTGTTGGTTTATGAAGGGACAGATCGGTACAGTAGTGACGGTTCTTGCTGTCCCATCTGTCCCAGCTATTTTAGAGCAGGTGAGCTCTGAGCTCTTCGCCTGATTTTTCTGAAAGGTATGCCGGAGGGATGTCGAGGATGGTCTTGCAGCCTGTCATACCCTCTTTTTCCATGCGGAATGCTGCTCTGGCAACAGCTACGAGAACGCTGGTGGTGAACTCAGGGTTGGAATCCAGCTTCAGGCTGTACTCGATGATGTGGTTGTGCTCTTTGTCAGCACCGGTCTTGCCGCTTCTGAATACAAAGCCGCCGTGAGCCATGCCGCTGTGTTTTGTAAGGAGCTCCTCCTCGCTGATGAAATGAACAGTTGTGTCATAGTCAGCAAAATAGTTGGGCATCTCCTTGATCTCTTTTTCTACTGCTGCAGCATCTGCGCCTTCCTCAAGAACTACGAAGCACTCACGGGTGTGCTTATCCCTTGTGGTGAGTTCAGGGTTCTTGCCGGAGCGAACAGCCTCGAGAGCTGACTCCACAGGAACGGTGTACTGCTTGGCATTCTTAACGCCCTTTACTCTTCTGATGGCGTCTGAATGTCCCTGGGATACGCCCTTGCCCCAGAATGTATAATCATTTCCGTCAGGAAGAATAGCATTGGAATAAACTCTTGCAAGAGAGAACATTCCCGGATCCCAACCGCAGGAAATAACTGCGATCTTGCCTGCCTTCCTGGCAGCTGCGTCTACGTTGGCGAAATGCTCAGGGATGCGGGCATGGGTGTCAAAGCTGTCCACAACATTGAACATTGCTGCATACTCGGGAGTCTGAACAGGAAGATCTGTGGCACTTCCGCCGCAGAGGATCATAACATCGATCTTGTCCTTCCAATCAGCAACGTCATTAACTGAAACAACAGGAACTCCTGCTGTCTGGATCTTAAGTGAAGAAGGGTCTCTTCTTGTGAAAACAGCTGCCAGCTCCATATCGGGAGCTTCCTTAACAGCCAGCTCTACGCCCTTACCAAGGTTACCGTAACCTAATATTCCAATTCTGGTACTCATTTATCTTCCTCCTAATTAATGCAATTCACAAAAATAACTTGCGCTCTGTTAGGTATTATAATTTTAATTCTTTAGCGTGTCAAAGTATCTCTAAAAAAGCCTCACATTCCCGTATCTATGTCGATGCTGCTGCCGTCCTTTGTCTTTGTGACCCGGATCTGCTGCTGGATGTTCTGCATCAGTTCCTCCCTGTGGCTGATGATTCCCACCAGCTTGTTGCTGCCCACAAGACCCAGCAGGATCTCCATGGCGCTGTCGATGGACTTTCTGTCCAGGGTTCCGAAGCCCTCATCTATGAAAAGGGCGTCCATCTGGATGCCACCGAGGTTGGAGGACACAGTGTCGGAAAGGCCCAGGGCAAGGCTTAAGGAAGCCTTGAAGCTCTCGCCGCCGGAGAGGTTACCTACAGGCCTTCTGTGACCGGTGTAGTTATCAAGAACCTCCAGATCCAGGAAGGTGTTAACCTTTTTGCCAAGACTGTCCTCCTGGCGGAAAAGCTCGTACTGCTGGTCGCTCATGGGATAGAGCCTTCTGTTGGCAGCCCTTATAATGCCGTCAAAGCCCGCAGCCTGTATGTACTGCTCCAGAGTGATCTTGCCGTTTCCGGTGTTACCTGTTACCAGGTTGTAGAGTCTCTGGCAGATGCTATACTTGCCTGTGGCCTCAAGAAGCTCCTGCCTTCCGGCTTCTATGTTTTTATACCTTCCCTGATTGCTTTCTATGGTGTAGGAGAGCTTACTCTTCTTATCCCGAAGAGCCTTGACCTCCTTCTCCCGCTGCCTTACCCTGGCGGTCTCCTCGGAGATATCCATATAGGTAAGTCCTGCGGCATCCTTTCTGGCCTGGGTGAGTCTCGTCTCATTGGTGGAAAGGGCCTTCTCATAGTCGGAGATCTTTTTCTCCTCGGACTTGATGGTCCTGTCGCCGGCCGCATGCTGCAGCATATCTTCTGTATCAATGAATCCGTATTTATTAAGAAGCTCCGTAAGATCCTTCCGAAGGCCCGTCAGCTGTTTCTCCTCCTTGGCATAGGCCGCCTCCAATGTGGCGATCTGGGCCTCTATGGCCGCAGCCTCCTTCTCAGCCTCATTCCGTCTCTTCAGGCTCATGTCTATCTCAGCCATGACTGCCTCATACTCTGAGCGCTTCTTATCTCTCTCAACGGAGGCCTCCTTCCAGGTGTCAAAGCTGAGCTTCTCAAAGCCCTTGAGGGTTGCCGTCGCAGCAGCAATATATGTGGCTTTCTCCTGCAAAAGAGCCGATACCTCATCCTTTTTCTTAAGAAGTTCCTCAGCTTCTCTTCCCTGAAGGCTCTCAAGCTTTGAAAGGGCGCCTCTGTAGGTCTCTGCTTCCTTTGAAAGCTCCAGAAGCTTCTTATCATTATCAAGAATTTCCTGTGAGATAAGGGAAAAGGCTTCTTTAACTGCCGCCGACAGCTCCCTGATCTCCATGGAAGCCAGCTCTGCATCTGTCAGCTCATTTTTTCTGATATTCTCATAGAGCTGATCCTGCAAAAGATCCAGCATATCCGTCCGAAGCTGCTCCTTGAAGCTGTCAAGGGCTACTCTGGCCCCCTCTGCAGAGGTCATGGCCTTTGTCCTCTTTTGAAGAAGCTGCTCCTCGGTCTCTTTGGCCTTTTCTATCTCATCCTCTGTGACGGATTCCTCCGGCAAAAGGGCGGGCTCGGGATGCACAGTGGAGCCGCAGACAGGGCACTTTTCCCCGTCCTTAAGGTCCTTGGCCAGAAGTCCTGCCCTGCAGTTTTCCAATATCTTTTCCATGGAAAGCCTGTGACTCATGGCTTCCTCATGGTTATTTCTCGCGGTGATAAAGGCTTCCTGCTTCGCAGTAAGGTCCTTTTCAAGGGCCTCCCAACGGGGAACCTTTGTATCTGACAGTTCTTTTGCTTCATTCTCCAGATCCTTTAGCTTATCGGCGTATACCCCAAGCTGCAGGAGCTTCTCAGGTCTGTCCCTAAGGTCCTCTGTGACTTTTTTATAGGAAGCGATGAGGTTCTTATTTTCTTCCTCCACAGCAGAGATCTCTTTTAATCTATCTTCATATGAAGCTCTGCTCTTCTCGGCTTCTTCCAGGCCAGCTCTGGTTTCATCCCTTTTTACATAGCTCTCCTCTTCCCCGGAGATCTTGTCAGCCAGGGACTTGGCAGCCTCCGCCAGGGGACGTTTTTCCTCTGCTTCCCTGCACTTTTCTGATGCTTTTTCCAGATCAGACTTGGCTTTAGTTAAAAGAGTTTTTTTCCTCTCTGCTTCTTTCCCTGTGGAGTCATGGGCTTTGGAAGCGTTCTCCAGATTCTCATAGGAGGGCTTTACTTTATAGGTGGCGTTTTTCTGCTTATCAAGAAGAACTTTTAGTTTCTCTGTATCCTCCCGGGCTGCCTCCAGCTCCTTTTTCTCCGCTTCAAGCTTCTCCAGGGTCTTAAGGGCTGCGTTATTATGCTCCGCCTTGGCCAGCTCCGTCTTTTTGTGCTCCAGGTCTTTTTCCTGCTCATGAAGGTCCGTGGACAGGTCTTTTAAGGTCTCCTTATCGGAGGCCACTATCCGCTCAATGATTCCCAGGAGCTCATCGATGTTCCAGGCGCTCTTACTCTCGGAGGCCTTGCGCTTCAGCTCCCGAAGCTCATCGGTAAGAGGACTTGCGCTCTCCTCATCCTCGCCGGACAATTCCTCAGCCATTTCTTCCAGGGGCTCCTCCACCTCTGCAAAATATTGGATGACGCTGTGTTCCAGCCTGTCCTTTTTCTTATAGCTGTCGTTCATGCGCTCCTTGAGCTTTTTCTCAATATTCTTATAGCCATCGGTGTTAAAAATAGTACGAAGGATCTCGGTTCTCTTCTCGGTCTTGGCGTTAAGAAGCTCCCAGAACTCTCCCTGGGCTATCATGGCGATCTGCTTGAACTGATCCTTGTCTATATGAAGGAGTTCTTCTACCGCATTGTTTACAGCGTTCAGCCCCTCAATTGGAGGCTCATCATCTATATAAAGGTAGGCCTTCTCATTCTCAATCTTGGTTCCGGTGCCTTTCCACTTAGGCCTCTCGTACTGAGGCTTTCTAAGGACGTGGACATTATGACCCTGATGGGTAAAATAAAAATCCACAAAGCTCTCAGTATCGATAGAAGCATACTCACTTCGAAGGTTCTTGTTACCGCGGTAGCTGCCACTGGTCTCACCAAAGAGAGCGAAACAGATGGCATCAAAAATAGTGGTCTTTCCGGCACCGGTATCCCCGGCTATAAGAAAGAGGCCTTTTTCCTCAAACTGCTGAAAATCGATCTCAGGAATCCTTCCTGCGTAGGGGCCGAAGGCGCTGATTATAAGCTTAATTGGTTTCATCTGCTTTTGCCTCCTCTCCCGAACCGTTTTCTTCCCGGTACTGCAAAAACTCAGACTCGTTTATGGCCCCGGCTTCCAGAGCAACCTCCATCATGAGCTGTCGCTCCTCCTCAGTGATGTCGCAGCCAAAGACCTGGCTGTAGAAGTCAGCTATCAGCTCGGAGAACTTGCGGTTTCTTGCTATATCCGCCACGTCCACCTGCTCCAGATCCCTGGTGTGGCTGTTCTCGTAGTCTATCTTGATGGTATTGGGGTAAGTGGCCTGGAATATGCCCATGGCGTCGTTAACTATGGACTCCTCCGTCAGGGTCACATAGATAAAGTCCTGGGTGTCTGTGATGTTCTTTGGGTCCAGGAGCTGCTTTCTCGTGCCCTTGATGTGGCGAAGATCCCTTAAAGGCTTCAGGGGAACAAGCTCGATTTCTGTTTCGCCCTTTTTTCCAAGGGTGATAACAGGAACGGACTTGTCGTTATTGACCTCCGACAGGGAATACTTAAGGGGCGAGCCGGAGTATCTGATATTGTCGGCGCCGATGCGCTGTGGTGAGTGGATGTGGCCCAGGGCTGTGTAGTCAAAGCCCTCGAAGACGCCGTAGCCCACCTTCTCCACAAGGCCCACGTTCTGAACCGCCATGGTCTCTGAGCCTGCGGTCACCGGATCCTCATTGCCCGCAACGAACTGATGGGCCACGCAGACATTCCTCTGGCTGTAGTCCACGCCGGAATTATCGATGATGACCCGGAGGGCATCCTCGTAGTTTTCGATTTTTGCATCAGGGTAAAAATGCTTGACCTGTGAGGCCTTCACGAAAGGAAGCAGGTAGATGTTCACCTCGCCCTTATCGTCAGTAACGGTGTACTTCTTCATGGTACCGTCAAACCTTGAAGCGATAAAAATGCCCCCGGACTCAAAGAGACTGCTTCCAAACTGCAGTCTGTCGTCAGAGTCGTGGTTGCCGCTGATGAGGTAGGTCTTGATACCTGCCTCGGACAACTTTTTCAAAAAGTCATCCAGCAGATTGACGGCTGCCTCTGAGGGGATTGCCTTGTCGTAGATATCCCCTGCCATCAGTACTGCGTCAACCTTTTTCTTATGAATGATATCCAGGACCTGATCAAGAATGTAGCTCTGATCCCGGGTCAGATCAAATTCCCCAAGAGATCTGCCCAAATGCAGATCCCCCAAATGTAGCAATTTCATACCTTTCTCCGTTTCTTGTTATGTTTATTGAAGTCCGGGATATCTCGCAGGGCTTCGAGGAACAAAAAATTAAGTCCCTCTGACCACCAAAGGGACTCTGAACCTCTACTATTCCCCACTCTTCCGGAGCCACTCTCTCTTCTCTCTCAGATGAGGGATACACGGTGGGTATCCCGTATCATTTCAACCCAGCCATTACGAAGACAAGGGGGGAATTCCAGTAGATGGTAATTTCGTTGAGGGAGTAGCAAGCCACATCATCCAAATAGCACTTCATCGCCGCCGAATCTTTCGGAATCGTCTGTGCCTTCTCATCCTGCAGCCCAATATTCGGTCCTCCTGAAACCAGTCCCGGCCAGGGCTCCTCAATATCATCAACAGCAGTGGGACGAAGATGAGGATTCTTAAAGGCCTTCTCTCCATTGCCTGTAACATAACTCACATCCATACTGTTGCAGCCAAGAAGATAATCAAGTCCTGCAACGATGGCATCCTCAAAGGCCTCATCCTTGTTAATAAGATTGGCTACTGTGAGAACCATCATATATTTAAGAAGCTCCATGTTGCTGCCCCAGATGAAGTCCTTTCTCTCCATGCAGAGATTAAAGCCGTTCTTTTCACCATTGGCAACAAGTCTCTTTGCCTCATTCACAAAGCTCTCTCTTGCAGCCAGTGTCAGGGCATTATCCTCTTTTTTAAGAATAAGTGATAAGCCGCCCAGGCCGCCGTCATCGCCCCATCCAAGACAGGTCATGACATCACCCTGATAGAGCTTCATTGTGGCAACCTTATTGAAAGCTTCCAGCTTGGCCTTCTGCTCCATGGCGTCCTGATAGTAGCAGCCCTCTGAAGTAGTCTCGTACAGTGAGCAGGCAGCCCAGTATCTGTTGGAGTAGTCCTCAGCCTCGGGATATTCTCCGGTGTTGGAGCCCTCCGCATTTCTGAAAAGAACCTCCTTGGGATTCTCCCTGAGCCAGTCGTAGGCAAGAAGAGCCCTCTCCATGAGCTTGTCAGCATAGGCCTTGTCGTAGTCCTTGTAAATTCCGGAAGCCAGGGCAAAAACAGCTGCAATATCAGCGGTAGCCAGTGAGGAAACCGGGAACAGGAAAAGCTCGTTCTTGTCATCCTCGGGCATGATGAAATCCGCATGGTTAAAGGTTGTGACCTTGTGCCATACAGAGCCGTTTTCACGCTGCATCTTCATAAGGAAATCCAGCTCCACCTTTACCTCTGCGAGAAGATCAGGAAGCTGACCGTTGTCGCATTTTTCCTTGGGAATATCAAATTCCAGATCAAGAATATTTGGGAAAAATCTCACTGCATAGAGAAGATGTGCCACGGCAACAGCTCCTGCAGTGGAGTATCTGCCGTAGTCGCCGGCATCATGCCATCCGCCGGTAACATCCACAGGCTCTACGTCCTCCCCGTAAACAGTGGCCTTGCTCATATGGCAGGGTTCGTGATAGTATTCGCCGGCGTAGCGTCTTGCCAGGGCATCGCCGCAGCGAAGATAATAGAAGCATTTGCAAATGTCTCTTTTGAGCTTGTCAAAGCAGGCGTAGCCAACCTTAAACTCAGGCCCCTTGACGTCTCCCGCCTCAAGCCTGTAGCTGCCGGCTTCGCTCAATATAGTAAAGTCCGCAACGTAGGTATCCTCACCGGAAATATCGTCATTTCCGAAGTGCCTTGTCTTACCCTCATAGGCGGTGTCCCCGTTTTCATCCACCACCCTGAAATCCTCTGCAGGGAAGTTCAGCACCGCACGCTTAACACTCCCCGGCAGGTAACCAACCTGGTTCATGAATATCTTGTTCATAATGTTCACCCCAACTTTATAGTTTTTATCAACAGTTAGGACTATTGTACCACAAAAAAGTACCGCACACTGACGTGTACGGCACTTTCTTGTCTCATAACTTATTTCATTACTTATTTAACAACCTTGATGGTGATCTGTCTCGTGATTCCTGCGCAGTACAGGTTGTAGGATACGGTTCCCACCTCGTTGGCCTTGAACTCAAAGCTGTTGGATGTGGAGCTCTGTATCGAAATTACATTGTTGCCATCAGGAGTGTTGCTTCTGGAAATGACATTGTAAGCAGCTGTAGAGCCGTTACTTAAGTAAGCTCTGTAAGCCAGCTTACCGGTCTCACCCTTCTTGATGGTGTAGACATTGTCCTTAAATTCACCAGTATCACTGGCCTTGGTTACCTCAATACCTGTAGGAAGACTGTACTTGTAGGAAACCTCACTACTGTAGCAGGTTACGCCGTTGTGGCTGTACTTAACTCTGATCTTGTAGTTACGCTCCTCACCTCTTCTTACATTGGTGTCGTGGTATGCATTCTTGCCGGCATTGGTCCAGCTGTCACCGCCGTTGGTGCTTACCTGAACGGTAAGGTGTGAGTGGCCCTCATCCTTGGAATTGAGCTTGTAGGAAAGTCTGATTCCCGGCTCTGAGTAGGAAGCACTTACGTTGGTTACAGGCAGAGGAACATTCCTTACTCTTCCTGTATAAGCGAAGTTGATACTTGAACTACCGTCTGATGCACCCTGGATCAGATAGAAGTAATAGCTTCCGATATCAACTGTACTGTCGATAAAGGCCTTGTTGGCTTCACTCTTACCGTTTGTTGTAATGGTTTTTACATACTTCCAGTTGTAGCCGTCATATCCTGCCTTTGTTATAATGGCTTTCCATTCATCCTCTGATATCTTTGCAATATACTCTTCAAACTCTTCGTAGGTCTTGTATTTATCGGAAAATTCTTCATATATCTCAGTAAGATCCGGCTTCATATCATTAGTAAGTTTCTTGGTGCTGCTGTCCACTTCAAGTCTGAATACTCTGTAGTACTTGATGTTCTTAACCTGCTTGAAGCTGACTCTGATCTGCTCAAGGGCCTCATTGGCTGCCTTGAAGTTAGCGATCTGAGTATAAAGAGCGGATGCTTTTCCCCTAACCTCATCGGAAATGTACGGGATATAAATAGTGTTGTCCTTCTTGGCTGTGGCAACATCATAAATAGGACGTACATAGTAGTAATAATTTGTATCTATCTTGAGGTTCTTGGTGTCCTTATAAGAAATAACCTTTACTGTCTTCTTATTATTCTCATCCTCATCCGACAACTGAAGCTGATATTTCTTTGCCTTTTTAATGCCTATCTTGGCTATGAGCTCATCACCGGTCTGTCCTGCTGATTTTCTCTCAGCGCCGTTGATGGACTTAGTACCTCTGTAGAGCCAGTACTGCTTTACACAGTCATCTGCAAGCCAGGCAAGCTGGATCATGTTGGGACCGGAATCTGATGTCACAAGGCCCTGAACCACGTTCATCTCAGGCACGATCAGTTCGCCCTTGCTCCATCCACCGGGTGTATTCTTTTTGGTGGCGATAGGTCTTACGGCATAGTAAGTCATTTTTTCCGGAACGAAGTTGTTGTAGAACATTGCAAACATTCTTATGGTTGAGTAATTCTCATTCTCAAGGGTACATTCCATAAGAGAGGCACTTCCCAGAGGATAATTCTTCACCTTCTTATAGGTTCCGTTGGCGGCATTGCACTTAAGAAGCTCAAAGGACTTGATATTGGAGATATCCTTATCGGTAACAAAATAGATAAGTCCGTCCTTTGCGCAGACTTCAGTGTTGGTGTCGTGAACATATATCTCTGAAGCAGGATCTATGTTCTCTCCGTTAATGTAATCGTTAATATGCTTGTTGGCTCTTTCAAGGTTCTTGGCATTGCCATTCTTGGCATCGGTTGCATCATAGTAAACACCTGCGGTGGTCATGATAAAGCAATTGTTGGGGCCGGCCTTGCAGGAACGAACATTGGAAGGCGCAGAAACAACCCTAAGTCCGTTTACAAAAGTAACTACCTGAATACGTCCGAAATACTTATTTCCCAGAGTACAACTGGGCTCATCCAGTGTGTATGACAGCTTAACGCACTGAGGCATCTGGGTCTTACTGATAAGGAAATCACCCTCACAGTGTTCTTCATTAAAGCCCTCTTCTACAGGATAAGCTGTGTTCCAGGCCTCCTGGAATCCGTCGGGAGCCTTGGCTGCATCATATTCCTTGTTCTTGGATGCGATCTCCAGCATGTACACCTGGTTCACATCCGCTCTTTTGATCATGGTAAAATCGAAATCTCCGGTGATATCGCCACTCTGGATCTGAAGGAAATAGGGCGCTGCGCAGGTTACAAAACTATCCTTTACTGCTCCTGCAGCATCCAGACAATCAAGACGGTAGATAAGTGAATCCTTCTCGGTATCAACTTTCTTAAGGGTTACAGATTTACCCTTCTTAGGTCCCCAAAGTTCTTTTGCCTTATAACCGGTGGGCTCTGAAGCATCCGGTGTAAGGTGATAAAGCTTATACTGCTTATATTCCTTCTGCTCAGGTTTATTCTTGGTATCCGGAGCCCAGCTGATCTTAACTGATGTAAGATTCTTCTGGACAACGGCCTTCATCTTGATTCCTGTATATCCGTCCTTCCAGGTGCCATCATACTCAGAGATGGGATCTGTAGAAGGAAGGTTAACCTCGATCATATCAGCCTTTGTATACTTTGGATTGTCGTGCTCGTCAGTTTCAATTTCGCCTTCCTCAGTATAAACAGGAGTATAACCAAGGATCTTGAAACGGTAATACTCGATCTCTGAGGTCTCGTCATCCTCATAGTAATCTGATCTGCCAAGCCACAGAACATAGTCTGAAGTCTGATTGACAAAATCCTTGTTTTTTGCGGAATCATAAGCTACGGCCAGATCAGCGCTCTTGCCGGGAGCAATCTCTGTTCCAAGGACATAGAGATTACCGGCAGCGCTAACATCGGCATAAACCAGGGCAGCATAGAGATAATCCGCATCTGTATTGCCCTTTGCATTATTGGTTACACTGACATGGTCAGCAAAGCGCTTAATTGTGTACTCTGTCTCGGCAATGGGAGTCTCGCCATAGGCAGGAACTCCTACAAAGCCCTTCTCCTGAAGAGCCTTAAGAGCTATCTCTGTCTCATCCTCTGTGGGAAGCTCTACCTCTCCGTCGCCATCAATGACATCGCTGTCAAGGCCGTCCACCAGGGACTGAACCTGCTCCAATGTCAGTTCATCTCCGTCTTCCTCCTCATCGGAATAATCCTCCTCAAGGAATTCGTCCTCTGAGTCGTCCGGAACATCTTCTTCCCCCTCATAGTCCTCGTCAAACTCATAGTCGTCATCGTCGAAGACCTCAAATTCCTGGTCGAAGTCGGTATCTACCTTGCCAAACTCCGCTGCCAAAACTCGGACAGGGTCTCCGGACAGCATGAACAACGCCAGTAAAATAGCGGTCATGCGCAGGAAAATACTATGTTTCTTCTTACTACTCATCATTTCTCCCTCCTCATACTTGTGTACAGCCGCTCACCGTCTATGGTCAGCGGAAGATGAATTAATTGTACAATATTTCGTATGCGCAAATGAAATAAAAATGCAGAGTTTAGAAAGATTTAATAATAGGACATAAAAACACCCCGTGGTGCCTGGCACCGACGGGGTGTTAATGAACATTATTCAGTAATTTTGAAGCGTGCTGAAAGAGTTGTTATCTGATCGCAGTAATAAGGGCCCTTTGGAGTATCCTCCAGGAAGACATTGATCTCAATCTCTGTTCCCGGAAGAGGTCTTTCTGTGGGCTCAACCAGATCTCCTGCCCCTACTTCGGTTCCATCCTCCAAAACAGTGTCATTTACGTAGTAATAGTAGCAATGCTCGCCCTCAAGATATGCTACATCCTTGTTAAAGCCGACAGAAACAGGAATGTCTCCATCAGTGATCCTGTACTTGGAATAGAAGTAGCCGTCGCGGCCATTCTTCTTGTAGCGGACATCCTTAACCACAAGATTCAGATCATTGGCATTTCCCTTGAAGATTGTAAAGGTATCGCCCTTTATTGTTCCCTTGAAGTTGCCGGTACCCTTGACCATAACGGTGGGCGCCTTGGGATCCTGATAGGATGCTACCCTTCTGTTGTTCTTGAATCTGAGGGTATAATCCACACCTTCCTGAAGAAGGAGCTCTCCGTACTGTCCGAAGGTTACATCAACCCTTGGCACTATCCCTGCCTTGCTGTATTTTGCAGCATATGCACGTACCCCAAAGTGGTTTCTTGAATCCTTTTTGATATCGTAAGGCTTGATGGTAAAGGTCTTTCTGATCTGACCGCAGCAGCCGTTGATTCCGGTAAATACAATGCTGTACTTGCCTGCATCCTTGGCGTCCAAATAACTTACTGAATAGTCGCCGTTGCCATCAAAATTCTCTTCTGCAAGGACTGTTTTGCCCTGCTTTTCGTTTTTGTAGAGTGTGACCTTATCCCAGCCCTGATCCAGTTTTTTGTCAGCGGGATTGAACAGGTCCTCAATGGTCACATAGTAACCTGTGTACTCGATTTCTGAGGAAAGACCTGCTACCACAGCCTTGGAAATATCGTAGCCGGTAACCTCAAAGGTGCAGTACTTAACTCCGGCGTACTCTCCCAATCCCTCGAGACATACCTTGTGAGTTCCTACTTCCTTGTAGTTCTTATCAGAGTAAATAAACGCATAATCTTTTCCGTAAAAGAGCTCTTTTCCCTTGAAGAAAACATGTCCCCTGGGATTCTTGTCCCCTGTGTTGTCCAAAAGCTCTTCCATGAAGTTTTCGTCTCCAACCTCTTCATAAGGAATCTTCAGGGCATTGCCCTTGCTGTCTCCCAGCTTGAAGAAGGAAGCATTTTTACTGTTTGTAAAGTCCGCAACATCAATAAACCTGGCATCACGCTCCCCTTCGAAGTTGCTGTTTTCTAAGGCCCTGACAATAATATTATAGGTGGCACCCGCTTCTGAAAGGATCTCCTTGGAAGGATTCTCTACCGCAACAACCCCATCCTCGGTGTTCTTATAATACATATATTCAAAGTCTTTTCCGGCCTTAAGGGCAGTTCCGTTGAAGAATAAAGCCGGATGAATTGAGCTAAGTCTTGTCTTCTTTTTCTTATCAACAGTAAGGAATACTTCGTCATCGAACTCGGCCAGTTCGAGGTCTGCTTTAGCAATGGAAAAAGAGAACTCGGCCTTGGCAGAAGCATAATCACCCTTTCCGGTAATAACAGCTGATGCCTTACCCTGGGATGCATTTACGTTGTTCTTATAGGTGAGGCTGTAGTCTCTGCCCTCTATAAGAAGCTTGTTTTTGCAATAAACCATAGGTATCCCATTAATAGTGACGGGCTCACCAGTATAAATATATGCGCCACTCTCAAGAGCGGCAGACTCTGTATAAACATTGTAATCTACAAAATACCATACGCCCATGGGAATATTGGCAGGATCATCCTCAAACAGTTCCATTATATAGCCGTCGTTGATATCGCCCCAGTCATCAAGAGGCTCCTCATCAGGCTCATATCCCGGAGGAACTATTTTAAGATCCTGAGAATAAAATATGTATGAATCATCGGTTTCTACAAGGAGTGTATATTCCACGTAGGTAACCTCATCCACAGGTTCGTAAGTAAAGGTACTGTCAACAACCTCATTTCTGCCCTCGTCAGCAGAGACAGCGTCAAAACCTACCTTGTCTCTGTAAAGGTCGTAAGCTATGGCGCCGGGCTGGGGTTCCCACTTGATATAAACACTGTTGTTAGCGGCAACCTCAAAATATACCTGATCATCATTTATCTCGCCGTACATAACTGTACTGCCCTTTACTCCGTCAACCGTAACAGAGATATTGGTTTGACCAAGACCTGTAAAGGTTACAATGCCGTCCTGGTCAACGGTAGCCACAGCCTCATTGCTGCTCTCCCACGTAACGTTTCCGGGAACATAGTCCTCGGGGTCAAGGACATAGCTGCAACGGCACTTTCTGATCTTGTTTTCGAAGTAAACCTGATCAATGACGATATCTACCTGCCTGAGCTTATTTATAACGTAAACATCAAAGCTTTCGGTCTTGCCGTTTGCTGTCTCAAGAGTTATGGTTGCATTGCCCTCTGAAACGCCTGTTACTATGCGACCTGAAACTGAAGCAATCTCAGGATCGGAGCTGGTGATCTTAACAGGGCTCTTTGCTGCGGAGATAGGATAAACAGTGTAGTCTATCTTGAAATTCTCTTCGATACCAAGATTTACTCCCATCTCATCCACATTTTCAAGTATGATGCACTGGGGCTCTGTCTCCTCTTTTACCACATTGTCGGTGTAAGCCTTGATCTTGAGGTTGTCTGTCATGGAACTCCATGCGCCGTCCTCATAGCAGAAGCTCTGGCCCTCTTCAGCCATTATTGAAAGGAAGCTTCCCTCGTTAAAATCAATCTCACCGCCGGTGGATAAGTCGTAAGCTACGCCGTCGAAGGTTGTGGTAACCACAACAGCGAAGGTCTCACCGGGCTTAAGGAAAATGTCCTTATTAAGGTCAATGGTGTAGCGGCCTGCGAAGGTTGTTTTGCCTGTAACTGTGTCTTCCTTTACACCGGACTCAGGGTTGGAAGGATCTTTCAGATCTCTGTATACCTCAACGGTGTAATCGGTGTTCTCATCCAGGATGAATACTGATACAGCCTTGAGGGTCTCGCCCTCCTCAGCATTCTTTGCGTGAGCGGTGAAAACGTTGGCTCCCTTATTTACGCAGTTCATTCCATTAAAAAGGAAGCCGTCGTACTGATAGTTGTTGTCATAATCGTCGGCGGTGGTAACCTCTGCGCCGTAGATCTGCTCTCCCAGGGATGCTTCGTAATAAGACATCCAGAAATAGCCTGAGTAGTCGGGGTGCTCGATGTCTCCCTCATCTGCCCAGCTGTTTCTTACAAGGAAAGCACCGTCCTTGGGAGGTGTAATAACGAAGTTCTCCTTGGAATAGTTGTCATCCCAGCCCACCACAACAACTTCGTGGTTGACGGAAACGGACTCCGGATTGTAATAGGCGCCGGTCTCTTCATTGTAGGTGGCCTCAGCCACATCGGAAGAATAACCGTCTGTGGCACCAAAGCTGATGTCCGCAGCTCCGTACTCCATAACCATCTTCTTTAAGGGATTGAGATAAGCGGGATTCTTGAAAGTAAGGAACTTATCTCTGTTAAGGTCTGTAATATAGTAGTTCTTTACATGAGCCACATCATCATAAGCGAGATTGTCCCTGATTCCGTAGCTGTTTACCAAGGGTGCGTAGCTGTAGGGCACAAGCTCCTCTGCGGCAGCTCCGCGCCAGCTTGTCATGATGTCAAGGCCAACGATACCGTCTCCGCCGTAGTTCAGTGACTCGTAAGGGTCAATGCCTGAGAAGTAGTCTCCGTCAGTGCCTCCCAGGGGATCCACCACGCTGTGATAGTAAAAATATGCCAGATGCAGCTCAGAAAAGTCGGGATCCGGAATGAGTCCTGACTTTAACATGTTGATCTCAAGAAGACCCATAGATGCATGAGCCCAGCAGGTGCCGTAGTTGCCCTGATTGCGAAGTGGAGGAAGAAGCGGTGTTACGTACTTGGCAGGGAATTCTTCGGAAAAGAATGCCTCGTCATCATCTCCCCCTCTGTCAGTGATGTTAAACTTCATAGCGCTTCTGTGACCGGTGGCATGCATTGTGCCTCCGGTCTGGGGCTGCGCTTCTTCAGGTCCTTCCTCCTGCGCCTGTTCCTCTGATTCCTCCTCAGGCTCCTCCTGCACTTCTTCCTGCGCAAGTTCAGCTTCTTCAGAAACATCCTCTGTTTCGTCTTCGGAAAAAATCAGTTCTTCCTCTTCCTGTTCAAGAAAGAGTTCTTCCCCATCCGTGGCAAACGCTGTTGCAGCGTTTGTTGCGACAATTACCCCACTTAGTATTGCCGCCAATACTCTTTTTTTCATACTTTTTCTGCCTTTCTCCAAATTTTATCTGCACCTTCAATATTCCGCTTATTGACTACAATTGTCAAATGTAGATTTAATTGACGAATAACACCTGAAATGGGACGAATAGCAGGTGACAAAGAAGTTCAAATACAGCGATGAAGTGAAGATGTTTGATCTATACAAGGAGTTTGGAAAGAAAGGACATCCGGAGCCCTATTACAGCCTGGAGACCGGCAAGGGCACTACCGTTTATTCACTTTCTTCAGTAAATACCAAGGCAAACGGCAAGGGTAAAAAGTACCTTCTTACCAAGGGCTATTCCAAGCTCTCCACAGGAGCAAGCCCAAGCGAGTACCTGAATGTGGTAAACCTTGACCTCTACTGCCAGTGGGGCAAGACCCAGTACTACTCAATCTCCTACGATTGCAAGGGTGGAAGCCTCAAAAATCCGGTTTACGCCTACAGCTCAGCCAAGTCACTGACACTGCCAAAGCCCACCAGGGCCGACTACAAGTTCACCGGCTGGAAGCCAAGCAAGAAAGTATCAACCGCTACTGTAGTCACCAAGGGAACCTCCACCACCATCAAAAAAGGCAGTGAAGGAAATCTCGAATTCGAGGCAACCTGGGAAGCAGTTAAGAAAAAGAAATAATTAACAGCATGAAAAAGGGCTGCGCACCAATCAGTGCGCAGCCCCATTCTTATTTAGTCGAATTTTTCGAACTTGCTAATCTTGAACTTAAGTGTAGCTTTTCCGCCATACTCTCCGATACCCTGGATCATAACCTGGGCTGTGCCGGACTTGATGTTCTTCTTGTAACCAACGATTACAAAGTCCTTACCAAGAGTAAGTCCTGTGAAGTCATCAGCGGTGAGCTTAACTGCTCTTCCGGTATAATACTTATCTTTTACCTTGATCTGCTTAGCAGAGATAGCCTTCTTATTAACATTGTAGCCGGGAAGGGTAATTCCCTCTTCGCCAAAGTCATAGGTTCCCTCTGTGCCGTTTGTGATAGTTACAGCAAGAACACCATCTTCTCCAACAGCTGAAGCATAGGTGTATTTAAAGTCCTTACCTTCTGTGAGCTTTGCTCCGGTTACGCCGTCGCATACAACAGGAACCTTCTTGCCGTCAGCCTTATCTGCGCTCTTAACGTCTACAGGAATTGTATAAACGTTATTTGTAGTATTGGGTACTACCTTGAACTTGGCAGTAGCCTTGCCGTAGTTTTTACCTTTTCCTATGATGTTGAGTTCGCCGGTATCGCCGACCTTCTTGTTGTTACTGTAGGATACAGTATATTCAATGCCTTCTCTTAACAGCTTATCATAAAATCTGTAAAGTCTGAAGTTCTCAACTACCGCTCCGCCTGCCATGTAAGGAACTTCAATCATGTCCTCATCAGCAGCGTTTTTGTTGTATACTTCGTCGTTGAGTAATGCTCTGTACTCATATCCGCCAAAGTCGCTTACAGGTCTTATCTTGATATTCTTGATAATACTGCCCTCATAGATTCCTCTTCCTCTGAAGGTAATCGCCAATGTTCCGGGTTCAACCCTGCCATTAGTAGAATAATAATAGTCACTACTATCAAGTGTATTTGCAAAATCATCGAAATCCATTTCCAGTTCTTCTACCACTTCAGACAGAGACCAAGTACTTCCGGAATATGGTACTTCCGCACCATCAAGTGCTTTAAACGCATCAGGAAGCGGTAGTCCTTTAATTGTAAATTTCTGATATGCAGTTCCAACTACTCTCTTGTCACCAATCTTGCTATCTGCATTCTTTGGATATACATATAACCATCCGGTTCCTGCATTGGTGTTATAGTAAGAATAACTAAACTGGCTTGTGAAAGCTTCGTCTGTGGAACTAAGGGTTGTCTTTCCATAGGAAACTGTGAAGGCAGGTGTAGGATATTTGAGAATGCCGTCAACCTTTTCTATGGCATTGTTCTTTTCAGTAATTTTAACCTTAAGCTGGCTTGCAAATATAGTGTCATTCTTTTCATAAACTGAAATATAAATGCCTCTCTCACCCTGGAAGTATGAATTCTCAGTTGGTATAACCTTCCATTGATAGGATCCCGGTACCTTATAAGCCTGTCCAAACTGTAAATTATCTCCACCCTCAGGTGCTGAAACAAGCTCAATCTTATACTGATTCTTTTTAACCTTCTTGCCATTCAGTTTCAGAGTAATCGTAGACTTGCCGCCAACATACTGATAGCTGGAATTAAGAGATAGGCTTGTACTGGTAATGTTTGCTTTGCTGATTTCGAAGTAATAAGTTTCTGTAAATTTGTTAGCATACTGGCCCTTGCCCTTAAGGGTTACAGATGCTTCTTTACCCGGAAGCTTATTGTTAGCATATTTTACTGTATAATCAGTTCCTTCAACAAGAAGTACTCTGTCATTTCCGGTATACCAATATGCTTTCAGCGAAGGAAATGTAATAGCACTTCCTGTATATACACGATCATAGATGTTATATACAAGAAGACCTCTCTCTACAACATTTTCAGCCTGGTCTATGTCCTCAATTTCAATTTCTTGGTCATCAGCCTGCTTTATAACAGCTATTTTTGTTGAAAATTCCTGTCCTGCATAGGTCACTTTTGCAGTGTAGAGCGTTACTTTACCCTTTTCTTCAGCTGTAATATCTGTTGTTGAGATTTCCTTCTCCTCATAGCAAATGGTACAACGCATTGTTAATTCTGCCTCAGTATAATGATCATACCAATTCCAATATGCCTCTACCCAATTGTGCTCATGATCTGCCTGCTCTTCAAAGACAGCTTTAACTGCTATATAAATATCATCCTCAATATCAGTAATATCACTTCTAAGCTTAAGAACATTAGCCTCTTCACCTGTACCAAATCCGAAGTAATTTCTATATGTTCCATAAACTTCCCATCCTTCAAAGTCATAACCTTCCTTTGTAACTGTTACGCCTGAAAGATCTTTAACTACTGTTCCGGCTTTTCCGTCAACTTCTAATATTTCAGATTCAGCCAGCTCAGGAGTTGCTGTTCCACCGTCTAAACGATACTCCATAAATACAGGATATGTGGTAGCAACAGGTGTTTCAGCCTCAAGAGTAAGTCCTGTAAGACCATAAACCAAAGTCTCTGTGGAATCATCTGAATAGGTGAACTTTACAGTAACCTTCTGTGTATCCTTATCGGTAACCTTAAGAACAATGTTTCTGTCCTCGTCAAGAGTTACCAGATGATCGGGATCCTCAAAAGCCTTGCTGGGATTGATTCCTACTTCAACCTTGGCAGCATTGGGATCATCAGCCTTAAGAACAAGATAATATCCGGTCTGGAGTTCAGGATCGCTGCTAAATGTTGTCCAGTCCTTAACATACTTAAGGGTACCTGTGATAGTTCCATCAGCAGTCTCTGTAGGAGCTGTTACAACAACATCACTATACTGAAGATCGCTTGTTACCAAGTCAAAGACTACCTTAGCCTGGTCCTCAGCTGCCACTGTGATATTTTTCTCGATAGGCTCTGCAGGGTCAGTAGCTGACTTCAGAGTAAGACCTGAAATATCATAGGTAAGAAGAGTGAAATTATCATCATCATATGTGAATAAGATGTTAACCTTCTGAGTCTCTATATCAGAAACCTTAAGGACTATATTTCTGTCAGCATCAAGCTCTACAAGGCGATCAGGTTCCTCAAAGGTCTTACTGGGATTGATTCCTACTTGAATCTTGGTAGCTGCAGGATCATCAGCCTTAAGAACAAGGTAGTATCCGCTCTGTTCATCTTCCTTGCTGCTAAAGCCTGTATAACCCTCAACTGGTAAAAGAGTACCTTCGATTTTGCCATTAGCAGAATCTGTGGGTGCTGTTATCACGATATCCTCCTGGAGCTCGCTTACCAGTTTGCCAAGAACATCCGTGGTAGCAGCCTCAGGCTCAACTACCAGATTTGCTCCAGGAACAGGAGCCTCACCGGGGTCCTCCTCCAAAAGCAGAGCCTCATCGGTCTCTTCCAGTAGCTCTGCTACTTCGCTCACCGCATCTTCTTCCTGAAACAGCACCTCTGATGCATAAACCGGGAATGCTGATGTGATAGTCAGTGCTGCTGAAAGCGTTACCCCAAGCAGCTTGCAAAACACTTTACTTCTCATATTCATCTTCTCCTTTCACGGAATATCGATTGCATATTCTCTATTATATGATACTCTCATTTATGACCGATTGTCATCATATAATGTACGCAATTTTGATATTTTAAATACCTATACAATATTAGTTCGAATTTAATTTCAGCCAAAATGGTATTATCCGTTACATGGGAGAAGTTTAATAAATACTTTATATTTTATTTACTTAATTAATTTTCCGTTTTCATCGAAGGTATATTTTTTGCCCCACTTGGTGATTGTGGCGGATCTGACCATATTTCCTTCCTTATCGAAATAGTGTCTTCCATCCTCCAGGTCCACAAACTTGGACTTCACCATGTGGCCCTTGACGTCGAAGTAAAGGGTTCTGTCCTCCACAGTTACAAGGGTAGAAACTGCCTCCACCCCGTTCTCGTCAAAATAGTAGGTGGAGAGCCATTTGTTCATGAAGCCCTTTACCATATGATACTGACTGTCAAAGAAATAGCTCTTTCCGTCGATCTCTATAAAGGAGTTCTTGAGAGCCTTGTGGTTATCCTTGAAGAAATAGGTTTCATCATCCACGGTGATAAAGCCTGTGCCGTAGCTGCCATCCTCATAGATGTAGTAGAGGGCGCCCCACTTCTTTACAAGTCTTCCTGCAGGCTCTATGGGCTCTATTCCCAAGGCCTCTTCCTTAGAATAAAATCCTGTGGTAGATGAGGTTGTGAAGTAAACCTTGGTAGTGCTTTCCAGCTCTTTATCTCCCAGCTGTGAAGAGCCCATTCTGTTAAAGATGAGCTTCAGCTCTCCGTTATTTATGGCCTCTGTGGGAACATCGGTGTAGTACCAGCCGTCCTCGCCGCTGTACATGCGGGTTCCGGGCCAGGTGCCGATGCAGTTGTTGTAGGCTCCGTCATAGGACCAGGCGTAGGCTGCAACCTTGCCCCAGTTGTTCTCGTCATAGTAGTAGATCCTGGTGACTTCGGTTCCCTCAGGATAAGCGGGGATTATCTCCTCGGGCTCTGCGTTAAGGGCCTCTTCCTTGCTTCCGAAGATTCTGTCGTCGTAAACGTATCTGTGATTGATGTCAGGGATCTTCAGGTCTGAGGTCTGTGCTCCTTTTCCCCCGTTATTGAAGATAATGTTAAAATCAGCTCCGGGAGCCGCAGGAATAGTGATCTCCCACCAGCCGTCACCCTCGTCTGTGCAAGGGATTCCGGGCCACTCACCTGTGTTGTAGGCGCCCCAGGTGTAGGTGTAGACGGTATCCCACTTATCCTTATTATAGAAATGAACTGTGGTGCTGTCAGCGGAGATACCACGGGCCTCCTCAGCCTCTTTCTTGGAAGCGAATCTTGTTACCTGAAGAGATCCGCCGGGCTGCTCTGCATTGAGGGCCACATATACTTTTTCATCATCAATCTTGATATCCTGGGTCTGGGTTCCGTTGTAGTTAAAGATCACATTGTAGCCGCCCTCATGGTCCTTAGGAAGCTTAAGGTCAGCTCTGTACCAGTAATCTCCTTCGTTAACGGCTGCCTGTCCGGGCCAGCCTCCGAAGAGCTGATCGCCGCCGTCAAGCCAAGCGTAGCAGTTGACGTTCTCCCAGAGATCTGTGTTAAAGAAGTATACTGATACAACCTTAACTCCCAGGGCATCCAGAACTTCCTCTTTTGAACCGTAACATCCGTTCAAAGAAGGGTGAAAATAAGGCTCATCATACCAGTGACGGTAGTCGTAAAGATAGATTGCTGAGCAATCATCCAAGTTTTCGGCATTACAGAAGTTGATATCATATGCAGCTGCAGGAATATTAAATCTGTACCAGCCATCCCCTTCACTGACGCCATTAATGAGATGCTCTGAGGCAGCATAGAATACTCTGGCTGTGATTTCCTTCCAACCATAAGCATTGTAAAAATGGCAGATTGAGTAGTCCACATCAGACTTTTCTGTAAGAACTACTACTGACTCAGGCTGAAGCATTCCGCTGATGACACCGTCTTCAACAACGAATACGTCTCCTGTTCCTTCCACCTGATTTACATAGCTTCCGTCGGGAAGTCTTGTCTCCCCTTTTATATTGATAACATTGGATGAATTATTCACAAGAACTGCGCCGTCAGCAGCATCTGCGCCGGCGTCAAGTCTCTCGATCATGAGGACATGCTTGTCGCCGTCGGGATTGGAGAGGTACTCCTCCTTGCCTGCCATGGCGGTTCTGAACTTGTTAACAGCTGCCACTGCGGGGTCCTTGTACAGGTCGTTGCCGGCTGCTCCAAGGATGTTGTTACCGAAGGGCTCAGAAGCTGAGCTTCCGTCGGGTCTTGAGAAGAACAGCGGGGTTCCGCTCTTTCTTGCGGCGATGATGGCCCAGCCAAGGACTGTGTCGCGGTCATCGATCACTGCGTAGCTCTTGTCATTGATGTAGTTGTCGTGGGACTCAACCCAGGTAACGAGCTTGTTCTCGTCGGCCTTGTAATCCCCTTCGTCGTAGATTTTGTAGCTGAGAATATTGGAAGTGGAAAAATTGTCATTTGAAAGGGCTGATCTGATGGAGCTGCCGTAATTGCTGGCTGTGGTGCCTCCGATGTACTGCTGATAAGCGGCAAATCTGTCCATATCCCCCTGAAGAACTTCACCGTATACAAAAAGGTTGTCATAGTCCTTTCTGCCGGTCTCTGCAGCGTACTGATCCAGTGCTGCAGTCATGTTGGGATAAAAATTGTTTCTGTCCTCTTCTCCCTCATAAGAAGCAGGCACGCCATCATCGGGAAGGGCGATGTGCTTGGCGGTATCGATTCTGAAACCGTCAGCGCCGCAGTTGATGCAGTCCTCCAGATATGCGTAGAAATAGTTCTGGAAATCAGGGTTCTCTGTATCTACGTCGTAGAGTCCCCCCATGGCGTTGTAGGTTACGCTGACACGGTCATTGTAATTAACGCCGTCTCTGTAGCCTTTATGAAAAAGCTTATCCCAGCCACCTGCAGCATCGATGAGGCTCTGAGATATCTGGTCATCTGTAGGTGTTGTGTGGTTGGGCAAAATATCAACGATGACGCCGATGCCGTATTTGTCAGCTTCGTCGCACATAGCCTTGAACTCTTCTCTGGTGCCCAGCTGGTAGTTGCCGATCTTCCAGTCTGTGGGCTGGTAGTGGTAATACCACATGCCGTCGGTTCCGTTGAGGGTTCCGTCCAGGGAAAGTGCGTCGTGAGTGCTGAGGCACTCATTTATAGGTGATGTCTGAACTGCGGTAAATCCTGCCTCCGCAATGGCAGCCATATTCTCTTTGATGGTGTTAAAGTCCCAGCAGAAAGCATGCAAAATAGCTCCGTCGTGGATGGATGCTCTGTTTACATCGGGGCTGTCGTTTATTTCTTCAAGTTCATGATACTGAGATTCAAGAGCATCCTCTTTAGTGCCCTGAAGCTCTGCCTCAAGCTCCGGTTCTTCCTCAATTTCCGTGGCCTGTTCAAGTACTATCTCCTGTACCTGCTCCTGCTCAAGGGCCAACTCCTGAGCCTGTGCGCTAAGCGAAGTCCCGGTTCCCCCAAGGATCAAAGAAAGACTAAGCCCAGCGGCAAGAATTCGTTTTAATCCGCCAATACCTTTAAACATTGTTTCCTCCCTTTTAGAAAATGTGGTTATTTTTAACAATTAAAGTATAGTTCGGTAACGTTTCCAGTGTCAATTGTGCATAATTATAGTCTTTGGAAAACGTTTTTTGTGGAAAATTTATATAATCGAAAATGGCTACCGGTCATAAATGTATGTCTATTCCCCACTTGTTCTGTGAATTGTGCTTTTTTAGTAACAAATAAATGGATATTTGTGGTATCTTATATCCTTACACTGCTATTTGTTGTAGCATTTTGAGATTTTTGCTCAGAGTCTACGATATTATCTTGATATACATTGTTTCATTTGAGGAGGGTGCTATGAAAGATACTCCATTGGCGAAATATTTACGAATGCTTAGAGACAGCCATGCTCTCAAGCAGGATGACATAGCCAAACAGCTGGGAATAACCCGGGGGACCTATTCCCACTACGAGAACGGAAGGCTCACGCCTCCTGCAGATGCGTTATACAAGTTATCTTCTATCTATCATGTCTCGCTGGATCAGCTGGTAAGACTTTCCATGGAGAAAGATGGGGAGGAACTGATGAAGTTCCATTCGTCGGAGTTTGTGGAAAGTGATGATGATATCAAATTTAATTCTGATGCTCTTTACAATAACTTTCTGACCGAGTGTGCAGATATGTCGAAGGATGAGCTGGCGAAGTGGGTCACCATTGAAGACCGGGAGCTCCTCCACTACTATCATCGCCTATCCGGCCGTGACAAACGGATCGTGAAGTTCTTCCTGAAGGCCGTTGCAATCATGAAGTGATGGTCTTAGGACGAGTGTACCGGGGGAGGCTTCGGCGCACCATGAGAGGATGGAAAATATTCGCATCGTCCGAGTCCGGGCTCACCTATCGGACGATGCACCATGGTAAAATGCAAATATACTCGCATCAGCCCCACCGGTGATTTAGGGCGCTTCATCTGTCCAGAGGTCCTCATTTCACGTTGCTCAAAACACTCGGCCCTCTGGCCATCTGAAGCGCTCCTAAATCATCCGCTGTTCCTGAATGTCTCGCAATTTACATTTCCCCATGGCACATCGCCCGATATGTAAGCCCTCACTGGCAAGCGTAGTTCTTTTCATCCTCCCACGGCACGCCAAAGCCTCCCCCGGTACACTCTGTGCTATGGCAACCTTTCATGAATTACAATGGCTTTTTGCATTATCTGCGTGGCTCCCTTTGTCACGGCTTCCCACTCCAAGCCCGGCTCGCAGAGTCCGGTGAGGGGCGAAGACATAGGCACACATTATGTATTCTGAATTGCTTATGGGGGTGAAAAATCAGGAAAATAGGATAAGAATGCAGATTTCAAGTGGTTTTATCCTACTTTTTTTCTTGAGAAGTAGGATAAGATCAATAGTTTTGCACTATCTTATCCTATAATTTTTCAAAAAACACTTCAAAGCACACAGCAATACACGTATTAACGATAAAATATAGGATAAGACGAACCATTCTGGTGCATCTTATCCTATTTTGCTTGCAGAAAGTGAATTCATCGCCCCACTTCGCCGGTGCGATGAAGAACCCATATTTCAGTTCCTTGGAGGAGGCCGGGGTGCAGGGGCAGAGCCCTTGCAGAAAACAAGTCTCAGCCATAGAGTGAGTGGAGTGTCCCACCTGCGTACAATAGATGAGCGATAACGGGTCAACCTGAATTATGTCTCAGTTCCCCGTTATCGGCATGATGTGTGCTCGCAGGTGGGCAAGGATGTCAAGAGGATCGTGGAATACCGCAGCAGCTCGCTCAATAGCTTAAACTGGTTCAAATCAATGACTGCGAGCTGCGAGGATATGCCGCGAAAGCCTCTTTACAGCCGCAGAACAAAACGCCTCCTGGCCAAATGAGACAACAGAAACGGTTCTTGATGACTCACTTTTCCCTTTTCATACATCAAAGATTTTTAATGATATTTCTATAGAAATCCATATAATCAATGGCTCCGGTGTCGGGGTCGTAGTAGAAGTTGAAGGACCCTTCCGGAACGCGATAAACACGCTTGCCGGTCACGAGTTTTCCGTCTTTAAGGCAAAAATACAATGTAATCCGTGCTCCGGTAGAGGGGTCAACGTAAGTGGAGGTGCAGTCGCCGCTCAGGGGCTTGCCTGTGGATGCGTCCATGAACTTACCCAGCTTCATGTTATTATCCCAGGAAAATGTCATTGTGCATTTTATAGAGTAGGAACCTCTGTTATTAAGGGTATAGGTCTCCCAAGCCATGCTTCCGGCCTCGGTGGCTGCGGTGTAGTACCAGTCTTTTCCTTCTCTTCTGAAGGGTGACAGATCCTCAAGGCAAACACCATGCTTTACATGAACCAAACTCTCGCCCCGGTCCATGGTTCCTTCAAATACAGAGCCGTCGTCGTTCACATAGATGGGAAGGTTGTAATCCTCAAGCTCCCCTGTGTATCTGATGGGGGAGTATATACAGTGCTGGGACTGGTATCTCTCCATTACCGCCAGATCAGCCTTTGGAAGTCTTGAGAAGTCGCTGACCTCATATGCCTTTGTGCTGTCCTTTACAGGCTCACCACCTTGCATTACATAAATCTTCTTACCCTTCTTAACCAAAAAGGTTTTATTTGCATACGCAGATCTCTTGTAGTAGCAAAGTCCGTCGCTTTCCACATAGGTAAATACATCAACATCCTTTGAAATAAGCTTCTGGTTAATAACACCAGTAGTCAAATTTCCGTTTTTACCGATAAAGTAATAGCTTGCCCCAAGGGTAAAGGCTCTTCCTGAAACCTTTTTGCCATTCTCGTATTTAAAGCCCCCAAGGCTTCCATCCTTTTTATAGGTAACAAAAGCTGTTAAGTCATCATCAAGAGTCACCTCTGTAAGGGCTGTGCTCTCCTTGCCGTCCTTGCCGTAGTAGTACCACTTTTTAGAGGAGCATCTGATAACGTTCTTAAGCTGATAGCCTGTGGAAGGATCATAGTAGCTGCCATCTATCCTTCCGGTGGCGATGCTTCCGTCGGCTTTCCTGTAAATTGTCTCTCCCTCTTCTGATACAACGCCTTCCTCAAGTAGTTTTGCCACTCCGGCGCCGTCTGTAACGTAGGCCTTGCCATCTACGACATATTTACTGTTTCTTACCAGAAAGCCTTCATGTAAATACGGGTTCCTGGTCTCTCTGTTTGCAAAGCAGAGCTCTGCCTTTTTTCCGGTGGTGACAACATTTCCCGCGGAATCGAGAACTATATCGCCATTTTTATCAAGCTTGGGAACAGGCACGGTTGCTATTCCTGTTACTGCGCAGGCATCATCAGGAGAAAAATACAAATATGCCCCTGACATTATGACAGATCCACCGCTAAAGCTTGTACGCAGCAATCCCTCTTCAGGAATCCTGAACCATCCGCTCGTTACCGCGCTGCCTTCTCCGATAAGATAGCATTTTTCATCCACAATCATTACAAAAGGAGGGGTAAGATTAAAGACTTTATTGTAATGGGCCGGCTCTCCCTGGAAATAAAGGTATTTCTTGCCATCAACAGTCTTTAAGCCGTTAAGAAGGGTTCCGTCGGTATCAAAAGCAAAATCCTTATAGGCAGCACCCTCCGGTGTAGTAAGGAACTTCTCAACTTCAGCATCATTGGTAAGAACAAAATGATCCTCCGGCCCCTTGATCTCCGGATTCTCATAATTACTATGGTTTACCACGTGCTTCACAAAATTATCTGAATAATCGTTAACTCTCAGACAGCAATAACTGTCAAAGGAGTATCTCTTTCCCTTGGGATATTGCTTGGTCTTGATGAAAACATCGCCCTTGGCCAGCTCACCGGAGTTGTTCAGCACATAGTAGTAGCTGTGCTGAAATTTATTATAGAAAAATCCTTTCTTTGTCACCATGACTCCGTTCAGGATAAAGCATGTAGTTCCGTCCTTCTTCCTATAAATACCTTCATAGGACTGCTGGTAAACAGTGCTGTTATTTGCACCGGACTCCCCGAAAAGATAGTACTTGCTGCCAATTTTGGTCAGACCGGTGACCAATTCTCCGTTCTTGTCCAGGTAGTACATTTTATTTTTTTCTACAATCTCGCGGGGATAATATATCCAGCAGGAGGTAAGCATCTTTTTACGATCTGCATCAGCAAAGAAGCATCTGCCTTCCTCCGGCTTATTGGGATTCTTGTTAAGAAGATACGCCTGAGCTGCCTCGGTCTTACCATTCTTCTTTGCAGCGTAATAGAAAATCTGCGTTTCGTCCTCTACACTGCTAATAGAATAATCCTCATTGAACCTGTAGTATTTTCCGTCTATGATCAGGTACCTATCGCTATAAAGAAGTGGTCCTTCCTCTGAGGCATAGTAGGACTTGCCATTAAGGCTAAAGCCCTTGCCCTTTAAAATGACACCTTTTTTATCCGCATAGTAATAGTTATTGTTATAAGAAAAAATGGTGTTGTATCTGATAAGGCCGTAGGATTTGGCATCGGACAGTGCGTAGTATTCCTTTCCCTCCACCGCAAACATGCCGGTCTTAAGGATTCCGGACACAGGGTCGCAGTATCTTGCGCTCTTTGCATTTTTGGAGGTGGCAAAAAAGCCGTCTTCATCAAAATAGATAAAGCCGGTGCACATATAGCCGTCTTTGAAATAATAGAAATTCTCACCGATATGGGCCACGTTGTCGGTAAGGGGATTGCCGTCGTCGTCCTTGGCTTCTCCCTTGGCATTTTCGTAGGTCCATTTATTCTTTTTGAGTATCCAGCTTCCCTTGGCGGAGGCTGCATATAAGGCGGGATTTGCGATCATCCCGGTAAAGATTGTATCCTCTTCGAGGATTTCCTCTGAAACGCTGTTATCAACTGAGGCTTCATCTGCGGCTTCTTCAATAACTTCTTCCACCACTTCCTCAGAAACCTCTTCCTCAACATCAATTACTTCCTCAGAAGCATCCTCAGAAACTTCCTCAGAAGCCTCTTCTGTAACAGACTCTTCTTCAATGAGCATCTCTTCCTCAAAAGAGAGCTCCTCCGCAGCATAGCTCGTTCCCCCAAATGCCACACTGCCCGCGGCAACAGTGATTGCCGTGATCATGGCTAAAACTCTTTTTTTCATACTTCCTACCCTTTTAATTCGTGAATTTCAAAAATAAAGCAACGAAATTATACTATCAAACCGGCATAAAATAAAGCCAAAAATAAAGGTGAGACAGCAACTGCTGTCCCACCTGGCATTAACTTATTCTGCGGGATAAATACTGAATACTTCCTTGGCGCTTCCTGTGAAACTTCCCTTACCTTTGATCACTACTGTAGGGGACTTCTTGTCCTCAGGATCACCGTCCTTCACCTTCTTGTTGTTCTTGTAGGAAACTGTGTAATCAACGCCTTCCACCAGCTGCTCTGATTCTCCGTTGGCATTGGTGAAGTATACCTTTACAGCGGGCTTGGCCCCTTTCTTATTGTACTCGGCATCCTCCACCTCAATACTGATGCGGCCTGCCTCGTCATTTCCGATGTTGTAGGGAGTTACCTTGAAGGTTACCACCTTGCTTCCAACGATATTGGACTCTCCCTCCATACCCACGATGCGGATCTTGTGGGTTCCTGCTTTGGTATAGTCATACTCCATATGCTCTATGGAATAATCCTCACCGTAAACAAGGGCTTTTTTCTGATAATATACAACGGCGGTGCCATCCTCAAAGAAAGCTGAAAGGTCAGCCTCGGTGCCGATTACGCCGTAGCCAATCTTGAGGGCCTTGCGTTTTGCATCTCCCATGGAGAGCTTGGATGCGGAAATGATCTCCTTGGGGTTCACAACCTTAACGGTCACAAACTGCAGGGTATTATCTGTAAAATTGCTGTCCTCAAGGGCATCAACCCAGATGTAGTAATCAGTGTCTGCTTCCTTAAGGGCTGTCTTGGAAGGCTCTTCAATCTCTCCCTCCGGGCCCTCATAGCGCAAAACATAGTCTTTTCCTGCCTTGAGGGTCTTGCCCATATAGGTCACCTTAACCTTGATGCTGCTGAGCTTCTTATTTCCCTTGGATACGGGAATTACGGTCTCGGAAGCGATATAGGCTGCCTCCAGTGTGGCTTTTTCTATGTTAAAATAGAAAGTCTTTCTGCAGTTATATGCGCCTTTTCCCTTGATGAAGAATGAAGGCATAACCTCATCATAATTGGCTGAAATGTTGTTTTTGTAAGTTACTGTATAATCACTGTCCGCAAGTCTGTCTTTTGCATAGTATACAGAGATATCGTCGTTAAAAGTGATCTTGCTGCCGGTATAGGTTGCTGCATAGCCAAGGGTGGTCTCCGCCTCAGAGTCTGTGATGATCTCCTCATCCACCACGTACCAGATTCCTGTAGGCACATTGGAGGGATCATACTCAAAGCGTTCCATAATGAACTCATCGGTTATGTCACCCCAGTTATCATTTATATCTATTACATCTATATCTTCTTCCTCGTCCCCGGTCTCAGGATCAGGGTCAGGAGTCGGTTCCGGCTCGGGCTCAGGAGTAGGTTCCGGCTCGGGCTCAGGAGTAGGTTCAGGGTCAGTCTCAGGGTCGGTCTCAGGGTCAGGCTCCGGAGTGGGAGTCGGCTCAGGGTCAGGCTCCGGTGTTGGTTCAGGCTCGGGCTCTGGCTGAACATCTATATCAGCGTCATCGGTAAAGGCCTTGATCCTGAAGTTGTCCTCGAACTCCTGATAGTAAGACTCAAAATACATGATATAGCTCTCGCCTTCATGGGCAATGGTCTGGCAATAATCGCTGCTCCAGCTGGCATCAAACACAAGTCCGGAAGCATCAAGAGAAACAACTACCGCGAACTTGGTGCCTGCAGGCAGGGTAACGCTGTTTTTCAAAGGAACGGTGACATATCCCGCAAGTCCGGTGGTTCCTGTGGTTGTGGCCTCAGAAACCAGGGTTCCGCTGTTGGGCTTGTCCACAACGTCCTTATAAATCCTGATTGTATAGCCGGTATTCTCGGCCATTGACTGGAAAGCAACTGCCTTTAATACTTCGTAGTTACTTCCGGAATGGGTTGTGAAAACATTGGCTCCGGCGTTTGTATATCCGTAGGCACCGTTGAAAAAGCCGTCGTACTGATAGTTGTTATCATAGTTGTCCACTGTGGTAGCCTTGACACCATAGACATTGTTGTCAATGGAGGGCTCGTAGTAGGACATCCAGAAATAGCCTGCGTAGTCAAGGTCAGAAAGACTTCCGCTTGAGGCCCAGCTGTTTCTTATAAGAAAGGCTCCGTCACCGGGGGCTTTTTTTGCAAAATTCTCCTTGGGGAAATTGTCATCCCAGCCCACTACCACAACAGCATGGTTGGGCTGAATATAGGAAGAATTGTAATAGCTGTCATAGGTGTCACTGTAGATCTTGGTGTTCTTGGCAGCCTGAAGACTGTTCTCAGCGCCAAAGCAGATGCCTGCGGCGCCGTTCTCAGTTACAAGCTTCTTCAGGATGTTAAGATATGAAATATCACCGGTGGATCTGAATCTGTCGAAGTCCGCCCGGGAAGTATAGGAATCCTCAATATGGAAAGAATCATTGTAGGCCAGATCCTCGGAAAGGCCTGTCTTGATGATCTTGGAAGCTGATGAGTAAGGAACCAGAGTCTCATCTGCCACTCCAGTCCACTTATGAAGGGTGGTAAAGCCCTGCTCAAAGTTGCCGCCTTCGTTAAAGAAGTTGTAGCCTCTGTTCCTCATTGAATAGTCCCCCTCTGTTCCTTCCAGGGGATCCAAAGCGGTATTATAGGCAAAATATGCAAGATGAAGCTCTGAAAGATCGGGATCTGCGGAAAGTCCCTGCTTCATAAGAGATATCTCGGTGAGGGCTATTGTGGAAAAAGCCCAGCAGGTTCCATAATTTCCCTGGTTACGAAGATCAGGGAGATTGCGGTTTATATAGTATGAAGGATATGTTTCCTGAAAAACTGCATCCTCGTAGTCGTCACTTCTTATTACTTCATAGTCCATGCCCGCCGGGTTAAGTCCTGTGGCATAGATGATATCCTTTGCTTCCTCAGAAGGGGTCTCTTCCACCTCTTCAAAATCTGCCTGGGCGATGTCCTCAACTTCCTCTTCAGGCTCTTCCTCAAGCTCTTCCCCGGAGGCGATCTCAGCCTCCATCAGGATCTCATCGGTGTCATTTTCAAGAAATGCCTCGCCATCCGTTGCAAAAGCAGTTCCCGCATTAGAAAATACCATGGCACCGCTCAAAATCACTGCTAAAAATCTCTTATTCATACGCAAATTTCCCTTTCCAAACAATTTCCTTATTAGGTCCGTCTAAACCAAAAATTGAAGGCCGCATTTGCCACAATCATAACCGAAACCTCTTTTTTTCCTGTGAATTAATCATTAAAAACCTATAAAATAAGCCCTTTTCAGGGACTTTATTTCACGGATATTTTTGCAAATGAATTTATACTTCAAAAAAAGTGCCGGGCTTAATACCCGGCACTGAAAACATCTTATTTATAGATTGTAAAAGTCTTTTTGAAGGTTCCCTTGAACTGTCCCTTGCCCTTTATAACCACTGTGGGAGGATTCTTGTCCTTGGAGGTGGCCACCTTCTTGTTGTTCTTATAGGTGATGGTGTAATCAACACCCTTTTGCAGAGTCACCTTCTTGCCGTCGAGGCCAACGAAGTAAACAGTTGTTTCAGGCTTGGCGCCGTTCTTATTGTACTTTGCGCTCTTAACGGTCACTGTAAATCTGCCGCCCTTATTGGCTGCGATGTCAAAGGGCACAACCTTAAAGGTAAGGGTCTTGGTTCCCGCATACTTTCCGGAACTTCCGATGCACTCGATGCGGATCCTGTGGACTCCGATGGAGGAATAGTCGCTGTCGATGAGCTCCACCTTGTAGTCCTTATTGTATCTCAGGACTTCCTTCTTGTAATAGACATTGGCGATGCCCTGGGAAAGAAGTGTCTTAACATCGGTTCCGGAGTAGATCTCGCAGTAGCCAACCTTCAGCTTTTTCCCGGGTTCTGAGCCCAGAGTGAGCTTGGAGACAGCCACAGTCTCCTTGGGATTTATTACCATGACCTTGACGGTCTGGCCCAGCTTTCCTGTAAAGCTGCTGCCGGGAGCTGCCACAATGTTTATGCTATAGGTGGTTCCCGCCTTGGTGAGACCTTCCTTGGAGGGGGTCGCCACCGTTCCCACTGAGGATGAATACTCCAGGTCATAGTCCTTTCCTGCCTTCAGTGTCCTTCCGTTCCAGACAAGCTTTGGCTTAACGCCACTTAACTTCTTATCTCCCTTAGCCACGGTCACCACCGGCTCCGAGGTCAGCTTTGCCGCCGTCAGGGATACCTTTTTTATGGCAAAAAAGAAGGTCTTTTTAACAGGGTTCTTATCCTTGGTCTTGATGGTAAAAGAAGGCCTTGTGCTGTCGTCATAGGCAGCGGAAATGTTGTTGGCGTAGGTAATGGAATAGTCTGATTTTCCAAGCTTCTTTTTACCGTTGTATACTGCAATATTTCCGGTATAGGAGATCTTCTCTCCGGTGTAGCTTGCGCTGTAGCCTATGTATGAAGAACTTTTCTGAAGGAGGACATTTTTACCTATCACATACCATACGTCATTGGGGACGTTATAGGCTGAGTTGTTAAAATACTCCTTGATAAAGCTGTCTTTTATATCACCCCAGTCATTGTTGCCGGGATCGTCATCATAGATAGGAACAGGTTCCGGTTCCGGCTCAGGCTCAGGCTCCGGAGTTGGCTCGGGCGCAGGTGTGGGGGTAGGGTCAGGATTGGAGGCTGATACATTATTGGTATAGGCCTTGATCCTGAAATTGTTGGTGAGCTCGTTCCACTTTTCATTTCTGTAAACATAACTCTCACCTTTGTGTCCAACGATCTCAAAGCTGTTTCCGGAGTGGCTGAGATCCATTATAAGGGTGGGCTCACTCAGAGTGACAACCACCGCAAATTTGCTGTTTTCCTTAAGGCTCACAGGCTTGGTCAATGTAACTGTGTGATAACCTGAAAACTCCGCAGTCCCCTTGGTGGTGGATGCAGAGACCAGGGTTCCCGAATCCGGAATGTCTTTTACATCGGTATAAACTTCTATGGTATAGCCGATCTGTTCACCCATGGAGTAAAAGGAAACGGCCTTCAGCTGCTCACTGCCGCTCTTATTGGCGTGGGCTGTGAAAATATTGGCACCCTTGGATACCTGGCTGTAGTAGCCGTAGGTAAAGCCGTCATACTGATAGTTGTTGTCGTAGTTGTTGGCCTTCCCCACCTTCACGCCGTAAAAGTACTGATAAATGCTGGGCTCGTAATAGGACATCCAGAAATATCCGCTGTAGTCCTTGTTATCCAGGTCTCCGGTACTGCTCCAGCTGTTTCTTATAAGAAAGGCTCCGTTTCCGGGAGCTGTGGTAGCAAAGTGCTCCTTGGGAAAATTGTCGTCCCAGCCCACTATGACAACGGCGTGGTTGACACTGATATTGCCGGGATTATAGTAGCTCTTGTAGGTCTCGTTATATATCTTATTGGCAACGACAGCCTTCATGCTGTTCTCGGCGCCATAGCTCATGCCTGCTGCCCCGTAGTCGGTGATAAGCTTCTTGATGGGATTCAGGAAGCTGACATTTTTGCTGCTCCTGAAGGACTTAAGGTCCGCTGTGACCTCATAGAAGCCCTCAATATGGACCTGATCCTTGTAGGCCAGAGATGAAGACAGTCCCTTGGTCACGGCCTCGGAAGCCATGGAATAGGGCACGCTGCTCTCACTGGCGGCGCCGGTCCATTTCTGCAGGGTCAAAAAAGCTGTGTCGTAGTTGCCGCCGGCATCAAGAAGCCCTGCGGTTCTGTTCCTTATATAGTCCCCTTCTGTTCCTCCCAGGGGGTCCACCACTGAATTGTAGGCGAAATAAGCCAGATGAAGCTCTGACAGATCGGGACTTGAATAATAGCCCCTTTTCATAAGATTTATCTCAGCAAGGGCTGTGGTCGCAAAGGCCCAGCAGGTGCCGTAGGGACTCTGATTTCTAAGGGGCGGGAGCTTTTTGTTGATATAGCTGGATGGATAAGACTCCTGGAACATGGCCTCATCATCATAATCTCCCCGGAGGATCTCATGCTCCGTCTCAGGAACCTCATAGCCTGTCGGAAAAACAGTGTCCTCTGTCACTTCAAAATCCGAATCATAATCTGTGTCTGAATCAATGTCCGGCTCAGAAACCGGCTCCTCAGAAGATTCTTCCTCCTGAATGAGAAGCTCCTCATAGGGCTCCTCTTCCTCGGTATCCTCTTCGCTTTCCTGAAGGATGAGCTCTTCCCCGTCAAGCTCCTCCCCGGCCGCTAAACTCGTAAATCCTGTTCCCATGCTGCCAACAGCAATTGAGGCTGCCATCAGCACAGTAATTAGTCTTTTCTTCATACCTTCTCCTGTTTATAAGCTGTTTTTACTCTTAAAGCACAACATGTAAAAAATTATACTATGCAATTGAATTTAGCGCAATAAAGTTTCAGGCACCTTAGAATCCTAAAGTGCCTGAAGAAAAATATTACTTTGTTATATCAAAATTCTCTTTTGCTGTACCTGTAAAGCTGCCCTTCCCCTTGATGAGAACTGTAGGTGCCTTCTTGGCATTCTTGCCGGCAACCTTCTTGTTGTTCTTGTAAGAGATAGTGTAATCAACACCCTTTACAAGCTCCATTGTCTTTCCATCCAGGCCCTTGAAAGTTACTACAGTTCCCGGAATAGCACCCTTTGAAGAATACTTGGCAGGATTAACTTTGATAGTAATTCGTCCGTCAGGATCTTCTCCGATGTTATAAGGAAGTACCTTGAAGGTCAGGGTCTTACTACCACAGTACTCGCCCTTACCAATAATGCGGACTTTGTGGATTCCAACAGTGGTGTAGTCGCTCTCAACAAGCTCAACAGTGTAGTCCTTGTTATATACAAGAACTGCCTTCTTGTTAAATACAAAAGCCTTATTCCTAAATAAGGTCTTAACATCAGTATTGGGACCGATATCACCAAAGTCAAACTGAAGGGCCTTGCCGCTATCATTGCCAAGCTTGAAGTTTGCTGCGGTCACATACTGTTTTGAAGCGATGACCTTAACGGTTACCTTGGTTGAAAGCTCAGCAACCTTGAAGTTACCGTCTTCTAAGGCCTTAACGGAGATGTAGTACTCTTGTCCTGCCTCGTTAAGTACTGTCTTGGCAGGGTCTTCAACTACTGATTTGCTCTTATCTCTGTAGATCAGCTCGTAGTCCTTGCCGGCCTTCAGTGTCTTGCCCTTATAGCTTACCTTGGGCTTGATGCTTCCAAGCTTCTTTTTGCCTGCTGTCACAGGAATAACTGTCTCTGAATCAATGCTTGCCCCTGAGAAATCAGCCTGCTTGATTGTGAAGTTAAAGGATCTCTTGGTCTTGGAGATCTTGCTGGTGCTGATGGTTACTGTAGGAACGCCGGTTGCTGCCAGGTTGGCGTTAACATTTCCCTTGTAGCTGATCTTGTAATCCTTTTTCCTGATAAGCTTGTAATTGTTGTAGTAAACATCGATCCTGTCGTCAAAGGTGATCTTGTCTCCCGTGAAGGTAGCGCTGTATTTCAGGACGTCAGTATCATAATCTGCAATTACCTGCTTATTTACTACATACCAGAAATCATAAGGAATCTCGTCGGGGTTACCGAAGTATTTCTGCAGATCAGGGTCTGTTACATCTCCCCATCCGTCGGCATCATCTGTGTCGGTTCCTCTGGGCTCTACGGTTACATCATAGGAATAGTCACGGTAGGACTCTTCACCAAAATTGGCCTCAATTCTGAGGATGTAGTTAACTTTCTTGTCCTTACTTACAGGATTCTCATAAAAATATGTATCAGTAAAGGAGAGTGATACATCGCTGCCGTTGTCCTTATTGGTTGCAGTATAGATCAGTTCCTGATCACCGGTTGCTCTATAGAGCTTATAGCCTTTAGCTCTGGGGCTCTTTTTCCAACTAACCGTTACCTTACCAAGGGACTGCTCCAGCTCCACATTGGGGATAACCTCATAGGCAAGGTCTCCTGAAATGCCGTCTATAGTCAGGCCTACGGAAACATCTCCCACATCTATGAATTTAACGAGACCGTTCTGATCTATGGTAGCCACGGTTGTATCGGAGCTGAACCATTTTTTGGATATGGGCACATAGTCGTAAGGACTTGTGATGTAAAAGAGCTGAGCCCATCCTGCGCCTCTGTCACTCTCATGAACTGTGACTCTCTGGAGCTTCTCCCTTGTGGGAAGCTTGAGGTAGAAGAATCCGCCGAACTGGTTCTTGTTAATGATAGCATAGAAACCGTAAAATACTGTTTCTCCGGCATATTCATCTTTGTTCTTGTAAAAATCGTCTGTATATGTGTAGGTGCTCTGACCGTTGCTGGTGATCTTGGCGATCTGCTGCTGTTCATACTCAACGGATCTGATGAGGATATATTCAGTAGCTCTGTTTACCGCATTCCATTGGAAGTGAACAGTGCCGTCGCCGTCTACGGTGTATTTTACATAATCATCCGGAAGGTTTTTTCTGAGATATAACTCTCCGGTCTTTCCGTCTACAGTGGCCTTGATGTATGTGTAGCCGTAATTCTTAAAGGTAACAATTCCGGAATTGTCTACTGTAGCGGTAGTTGTATCAGTACTGCTCCACTTAATGGCTGACTTTGGAACATAGTCAGAGGGGGTATAGGAAACCTGGACCTGTACTCTGCCGTCTGACAGCTCTTTTTTGGTAAGTTTAACCTCTTTAAGTGTAGGGTCCGGATCCGGCTCGGGCTCCGGTGTAGGTGACGGATCATCTCCGCCGGAGGATACGTTATTGGTGTAGGCCTTGATCTTGAAATTGCTATCAAGGGCCTGCCAGCTGCTTCCTGTGTAATAATAGCTTTCTCCCGAATTGGCAGTTACCTTATAGCCTGAACCTGAACAAGATTTATCAAAGGCAAGACCATCGCTTGTAAGAGAAACAACAACCGCAAATTTGGTTCCTGCGGTGAGGTTTACAGCTTTTTTCAGCGGAACTGTAATGTATCCGGCATAGGGAATGGTTCCGGAGGTGGTAGCCTCGGAAACAAGGGTTCCGGTACCCGGGGTGCTCTTTACATTCTTGTAAATCTGAACAGTATAGCTGGTATTGAAGGCCAGAGACATGAATGAAACAGCTTTTAATGTCTCCCCTTTGCTTCCGCCTGACGCATGGGCAGTGAACACATTTGCGCCCTTGATACCTGATCTGATTGCACTCAGGTTATCGGACATATATCCGTCATACTGGTAGTTGTTATCATAGTTCTTATTGGTATTAGCCTTTACAGCATAAACATATGGATGAATTGAAGGCTCGTAATATGACATCCAGAAGTATCCGGTATAATCAAGGTTGGAAGTGCTTCCTTTGGTTGTCCAGCTGTTTCTTATAAGGAATGCGCCGTTTCCCGGAGCTGTTGTTGCAAAATCATATTTTGAAAAATTATCATCCCAACCAACAATAACAACTGCATGATTGGTATCGATTTTGCTGGGATTGTAATAACTGCAATATTTCTGGCTGTAAATCTTGTCATTTACAACACCCTGCATACTGTTAACGGCACCAAAGGAGATTCCGACAGCACCGTATTCTTTGACCATCTTTTTGATAGCATCAAGATATGACACATTCTTGGTGCTTCTGAAGGTATCAAAATCGATATTGCTCATGTATAAGCTCTCAACATGGGCCACATCATCATAGGCAAGAGAAGTGCTAAGTCCTGACTTCAGTGCAGTCTTGGCATTGCTGTAAGGAACCTTGGACTCGCTGGCAGCTCCTGTCCACTTCTGATAGGTGTCAAAGGCTGTAATATAGCTTCCGCCTTTGTCCAGGAGATCACTGCTTCTGTTGGAAATATAGTCGCCCTCTGTTCCCTTCAGAGGGTCAACAACTGAATTGTATGCGAAATACGCAAGATGGAGCTCGGACAGATCAGGATTCTTGATTATCCCGGTCTTCATAAGGTTGATCTCCATAAGTGAATTGGATGCGAAGGCCCAGCAGGTTCCGTAAGGATACTGGTCTCTGAGGGCAGGCAGATTCTGGTTTATATACTTGCTCTCATAGGTTGCTTCAAACTCCGCTTCATCATGTTCATTTCCCTCGATAAGAGTGAAATTGGTGTCGGAAAGATCAAGACCTGTAGGAAATATAGTATCTTCTACTGTCTCAGATACCTCTGAAGGATCCTCGGCAGGAGCCTCTTCAGACTCTTCCGGATCAGGAATCTCAAGCTCAATGTCGATCTCTTCCTGAGCATCTTCAGAATCTTCGGCATCTTCGATAAATAATTCTGTCTCTTCGGAAGCATCCTCACTGCCGTCGCCGGCATCAAGGAATTCATCCTCAGACATCTCGAGAACAATTTCTTCCCCACGACTGTTCTCGGCGAAGCTCTCACCTTCGGTGGCAAGAGCCGTCATGGAACCTGATACCATCATGATTCCACTTAGAAACAAAGCCAACAATCTTTTTTTCATATCATACTTCTCCCTAATTTTTACTAGCTTCGAAATTTTAACACATTTTTATGGAGAATTATAGTAATAAAATTGTGAAATGAGCGTGAACTTTTCGCCGATTTAGGGGTTGAAAATAGCCAGGTATTTCAATGCTTTGAAACACCTGGCTCTATGATTATCTTACGGGTCTTGGAACGATCTTGAAGGTAACTACCTTCATGCCTCCGAAGCCCTTTTCGGGATTGCCCCAGAGGATTACACTGGCGGTTCCCTTGGAACTATTTTTTGTGTAGGTAAAATCCATTATATCGAAGGAGTCTTTATCAAAGCCCTCCTTGTTCTTGGCTGTGAAGGTGATGTCATCCTTGGAAATGGTGACCGCATCTCCGGTGTAAACCTGATCTGCCACCTTGAAGGTAATATCCTTACCGATATGCTTTTTGCTGTCATAAACGCCGTAGTCAGCATGGATCAACGTACCGCTGTAGGCATTTATTCCGGTGACGGTGGCCATGATCTTGGCTCCCGGTGCCGGGGCTTCGCTGTCAGTGATCTCAATGCCTGTATCCGCCCCTGTGTCCGGATCGCAGCGGGTATACTTTATGTTCTTGTCATAGTCCTTGCCGGCCACCAGCTTCTTACCGCTTATGTCGTAGATGTTCACCGGTGATTTCCACTTGCCGGGCTTGGGATTATATACCACGTCATCCGCATATACCAGCACCCCGATCCTGGCCTGGATTTTTGCTGCCACAATGGAGAAGAAGGCTTTCTTTTTGCCCGAATAATTTCCTTTTCCCGTGATGGTCACTGTGGGAGCCTTCTTGTCATCTCCCGAATATGTAAATAACTGATCGTTACCGGTCACCTTATAGGTGTAGTCGATGCCCTCTGTGAGTTCATTTTCTCCCAGGGTTACCGTAAACTCCGGTATAACTCCGCCCTTTACATAGGGCTCAACGCCCTTGTCACCGCCTTTTTTGAAGGAAACAACAGCTTTCTCAAGGCTGGCGGCGGTGATGGTATAGGTCTTCTTGGAAAAGCCGCTGTATTTTCCAAGACCTGATACCATAACAATGGCTTTGCCCTTGGCAATATTGTTTAGATAAGTAAGCTCATAGTCGGTGCCCTCTGTCAGCACACTACCTGCGCCTTTGGATGCCCTTACGGTTACTGCTGGCTTATGAGCTGTTCCGTCATAGGTAAAAGAGCTCTGGGAAAGGGTGATGTCTGCTTTGCTGAGGCTTATGCCTGTTATCTTGTAGGAGAGGGTCTTACTTCCTGTGAAGCCGCCGATTCCTGTTACTGTGACAAAAGCGGTTCCTATCTCAAGGTTGTCCCGGTGAATGAGCTTGTAGTCCCTACCTTCTGTAAGGATGATCTTGCCGCTCTTAACCACAACCTCCGGGATTATCTCTTTGCCTGTGTACTCATAGCTCTTACCCACAGTGACCTTGCACTTGGATATAGGTGACAGGTCGTTTCTTGCTATGGTCTGAACAAGGCTTATGGTGCCTGCAAAATTCCCTCCCTCTATGGCCTTGATGACCACGGTGTTCTGTCCGGCCTTTAAGTAGTCACCGGACTCAGAGTCGGGATATGCATATTCGAAATCTTTGCCTGCCTTAAGGGCTTTTTTGCCAAACTTTACAACAGGGGCCGCATGCTGGATCTTGCCGTTGGCTGTGAGGTAAAGTCCTGCGTTGTCCACAGTCACATCGCTGTCAGAAAGGCTCTTTGGAAGGATTCTGAAGGATGCTGTGGTGGTGCCTGAGAAATTGCCCTTTCCCTTGACGGTAACTGTGGGAGCAAGGCTCTCAGTAAAGCCCTTGTCTCCTGCTGATAAGGCGTAGGCCAGTTTGTTGTTCTTGTATTTTATCGTATAGTCTTTTCCCTGGGTAAGGAGCTTGTCTCCAAGGAAAACCCGGACTGCGGGCTTAACTGCCTTGCCGGTGTAGGTCAGGTCTTCTATGGGAAGAATGGTGAACTCTCCTGCCACGGCCTCCTTGTAGCCCGCGTAGAGGATGAAGTCATCTCCCATTACGGATCTTGTAAGCAATGTGCTCTCTGAAACCTTGTTGCCGGTGCAGTCCTTGCCGGTGTACCAGCCAAGGAAAACATGGCCCTCGTAGGAAGGCTCAGGAAGTTTTCCGATGGTCAGTCCGTATATTCCGAAAATGGAATCAGGGTCAGTGTCAAGTTTTGTGCCTCCCTGATAATCCAGTTTTATGTCGGCGGAAAGAATTGTTATCTGCCTGTCAGCGGTAAAGCCGTCCACTTCAACGCTTATCTTGGTGGTTCCGACCTTTTTTCCGGTGACGGTGACAGAGTCTCCGGAGGAAGAAAGCTGCAGGGAAACCGCTTCAGGATCCTCGGCATTCCAGCTGTAGCCGCCCTTAACATCGCTCTTTTTCGGGGATACAACTGCATTAAAAGTTGTGCTCTCTCCAAGGTAGATCTCCTGGTCCTCAGGGATTACAGTAACACCTGTTATTGGTGTAAAGGTGGTAACTCTGCAGGTTGCGGTCTTGGACATGCACTTGGCTGTGACGGTGGCAACGCCGGATCCGACAGCTGTTATCCTGGCGGTGTTAAGGCCTGTGGCTTCAACCTTTACCACGGTCTCGTCGGAGCTGGTCCAGGTGACGGTCTTGTCATCGCAGGTCTTCTCCGGGTTGTAGGTGACGGTGAGGATGTCGGAATCGCCGTTATTAAGGTTGGCAGTGGACTTATCCAGGGTGATGGATTTGATGACTGCGGTGTGATCCCAGTCTGCCACCAGGTAGTACATGAAGGTATCCCAGACGTAGTTGGCGAATGTCTCTGTTATGAACTCGCCGGCGTAGCTATTGGCAAACTGTACTACGTTGTACTCATCCACCATTACAACAAAGGGAGAATAATAACCACCGTAATATTTAAAGGCCTCGGTGGAATCCTGGTTAAAGGATGCAAATCTTATGGATGAGCCGAAATTATTGGCCTTTATATATTTCTTTACCGCGTCTGCATCACTGTTTACATCAATGGCGTAGACCTCGATCTTTTTATTCTTAAGGACCTTGTGCTTCTCCAGAGATTTCAGCATCTGGGCGGGATATTTGGAGGTATTGCTTTCACCGTAGTGGTAAAAGAGCATGATCTTGGGAATTCCGCTATCAACATCCACGGTGGAGAGCATGGGTTCTCCGTCAATGGAGTTAAAGGAATATTCTTTATTCTCCTTTTCAAGGCCGGCTGTGGTCATGCCCCAGTTGTACAGTGAAATGGGGTGCTTTTTCTGGAAAGCGGCGGTATTGTACTCCTTATCCCTGGGGTGATCCAGGAATTCTATGTCGTTCTCAAGGAATCTCTCCCAGGTGGTGTCGTTGTTGTACCAAGGTCTTTCGGGGTCTGTGCCGTTCCTGACCTTTACGATATTCCAGGCGTGGTTGATCTTCATGCCCACAATGTATTTGGAAGCCACACCGGCTTCTCTTGTAAGGCGCAGGAAAGCTGTGGAATAGCCCTGACATACGCATTTTCCCCTGACCAGAGCAGCATAGGTGCCGTGACAGCCGTAGGTGTTGTCATCGGTGTAGGTAATGGTTTTCCTCAGGTAGTCATCGATCCTTTTTACCTTCTCATAATCGGAAAGAGAGGAGTTTGTGAGGTCAAGGTCCTTTTTGATATCAGCAACCTTGCTGTTTACCTGCTTCTCCTCATTTGCGGGATTGCTGTAGGAAGCGTACATGAAGGTGATGGTGATGTTCCAGGTAGAGCCGTAGCCTTTTCCCGATGCATTGTAACCGATGAGGTTACCCTTGATGTAGTCGCCGCCGGTGGGGTCTGTCTCATTTGAGTCCACCAGAGCTTGCTGCACAAGGCCTTTGGGATTAAAACTGGAATCGGTGTAGGAGTATGAGGTCTCCCTTCTTTTCATAGCTTCCTTGACGTCAGAGGCGGAGGCAGTGAACTCCGCACCATCATTATCGGCGGCTTCCTGTGCAGCCTCCGTGAGCTCGTACTCATTTTCAAAGAAGTACCGAACATCATCCTCTGTATAGGTGCCTTCGTAGCCGGGAGCCACATAGAATTCAAGGGCTTCCTTGGCAGGGTCCTCAGGATTCTCCTCTTCGATAAGGATTTCCTCTTCGGTGGTGCTATCTTCCCCGGGTTCCTGGGATTCCTCATCCCGGATCAGGATCTCTTCGGTTTCTTCAGCGGGTTCCTCATCATAGTCCTCAAGGACCGCCTCGGATGCCTCGACGGAAGCTTCCTCTGTGGCTTCAGTCAGCTCCATGGCCTTTGAAGTTGTGGGAAACATTGTGACTGCTGTGAGAATGGCAAGACCTGCAGACAGCAATCTTTTGGAATAAGACTTTCGCATACTCTTCTCCTCATAATGTTTGATTTATATTTTTAGACTGCAATTTATCTGAACTTAAGGTAGGGCACAATTTCTCCTGCGGCAAAGCCGGCTTCGTAGTCAGCCTTTGAGGTGGCTGTCCTGGCACTGTTGATGCCGATGCGGACAAAGGCGCAGCCGGAGGGTATCTCCACGGTTCTTTCCGTGAAACCGTTCCACTCGTTGACCTTGGATAAAAGGTTTCCGGCGCTGTCAAAAAGATAGATATAGTGAATGGCCTGGGTGCCCATGGAGCCGCTTCTGGATAGCTGTACATAGAAGTCCGATGCTCCCTGGGGAACGGGGATGTTGCCGGAGCCGTCGGTGGAAAGAAGTATGGTTCCCCAGTGTTTGTCCTCCTTTATGGCCCCTGTTTTCTGGTCAATGGTCTTGTAAAGGAAATTTGCAGCGTTAAAAACTATCTCGGTGCCGCTGGAGGTGTAGGCCCGGGGATGTGTAATGGCATCCACCATATCCCGGTTGCAGGTAAGGGCCTTTCTGTCCACAATGGCATAGTTGCTGCCGTTGTCCCAGTATATGCACTTAAGGCCGTGGGCCGTGGCTCTGGCGATATAGTTGGAGGCATGGACGCCTCTGAACTGGGCCGGAGAATACTTGGTATTGCTGCCCCACTCTCCGATGACGATGCCGGTTCCGATCTTTTTGGAAAAATTCTCAAGGCCGGAAAAGATATTTTCGATGGCCTGGTCATACTGCTGGGAATAACAGTGCACTGTCACCAGGAGTCTGTCGCTGACGCTGTCCCTGGGAAGGACGAAGCTGGTCAGGAAGTCACCGCTGTTTTTATCAAGAAGGGTGGGAACCATCAGGACTCTGTCGGCGTTATTGCCACCGGTGCTCCTTACGGTGTCCACAAAGATCTGGTTCATCTCATTGACCTGCTCTGCGGCTTTTTTGCCGTACTGCCAGGACTTGGCGATGTTGTCCACTTCGTTGTAGCTCTCGAAAATGAGTCTGTAATCGGAGCCTGCAAAATAGGTGGCGATCTCACGCCAGAGGGCTGCCGAATCGGCTTTTACCTGATTGAATTCGCTGTCGGATACTCCCGCACGGATGATTGAGCCGTCGTGATGGGTGTCCAGGAAGACGTAGAGATTGTCAGCGAGGCAATAGTCCACCACCTCTTTTACCCTGGCAAGCCACTCCTGTCTCACATGGAGGGTGCCGTTTTCGTCCCTGTAGCTGTGGTTATACCAGGTCACAGGAACTCTTATGGTATTAAAGCCAAGGGATGCCACGTAGTCGATGAGCTGCTGGGTGACCCTGGGCTGTCCCCAGATGGTCTCCTGGCTGAGGTTGGGCTCTCCTGCCTTGACGGACTTGGCGTGGTGGGCGTCAAGAGAATTGCCCAGGTTCCAGCCTACTCCGATGGCGGCGTGGATCTCACGGGCTGTGGGCCCGGCGGCTTTGGTTTCAATGGGATTGGTTATGAATAAGCTTGCGACAATTATGGATATCGCAAGTAATACAGACATTAGTTTACGCATAGATCTCCCCCCGAAGTGCGAACTGTAACACTTATATCATATCACTAATGCGTATATTATTGCACCGTTTGGTAGAGAATTATCGTATAGTTTGAATGGTATCCTGAGAAATAAAAAATGTATTAAAAGATATTTTTTGTATTATTTTATATTGAAGTATATTTATAATATCGTACAATAATATTAGTGATACCCACAATATCACTAAAGATGACTATCAAAAGTCAATCTTTCACAACACATACGAAGCCGGATGACTGTCCCGTCATCCGGCTTCATTCTTTTGTTTTATATTTTTATGTATGATTTTAGGCTCTTCATTGCACAGGCCAAGTGGTAAGAGCCATGAGTACTGCTCCTTGACCCCAAGGATAATTTCCATATGTCTGGTAGTGGACTCCGAAATCATCACAAGAACTTAATGCTGCTGTAACGATTCCCTTGGGTGAGTTCTCAAGCATTGAGTGCTGCGCTTTGAGGATGGCTTCCCGGACGGGAGTTTCGTCCTCGAAGATGCCGGCATTGAGGCCCTGCTCCAGGGCGTAGGTGATCATTCCGGTGGCGGACATATCGATGTGTCCCTCCACAGCCTGGAGCTGCCAGCTAAAGCCGCCGTCCTCCCTCTGATATTCGATGGCCTTAAAAGCCAGCTCCCTGTACCAGTTAAGGAGCTCTCCCCGAAGGCCTATCTTCTCACTGAGATACACCACCGTCTCAGAAAGCCCCAGCATCAGCCAGCCATAGGCTCTGCCCCAGCCAAGAAGACCTTTCTTCTCGCTTCTGTAGGCATCCTTGCCGAAGTCATTGGCCCTTTCCTCTAAGAGCTCGTAGCCGTGGTAATTAAGGCCTGACTTTTTGTCCATGCCGTAGAGCTTGAAGCAGCGAACCTGCTTCACAGCCCTATCAAGATACTCCGTATCTCCCACAAACAATGATGAATAGGCGGCATAGAACATGCTCACCTGTCCGATTCCGTCCGCAAAGATATTGGTGCTTCTCTCTCCGTTGTAGATTATGGCCCCTTCAGAATCCCTGGGAGCCTTTTCAAGATAAGCTGAGATACGATCCGCAGCCTTTTTATACTTCTCCTCCCCGGTGAGCTTATAGAGCCTTACAAAGGCCACTCCCGCCAGGGCGTCGTCCACAAAATCAAGCTTTCCCTGATACTTTTCCATCCACAGCTGAGTGTGGGCGTTCAGGGCATGAAGGATAGCATCCCTCACCTGGATATATTTCTTATCCTCCTCGGATGCATCCTCAGCTGCTGCCTTCTTCTCGCACCAGGCCGCTGCCTCCGAAAGGCCCAGCATCAACATTCCCGCAGGCCAGAACAGCGGGTCCTTGGTCCTTACGGATCTGCCCAGGGCCTTTTTAACCACATCCTTGGCAGCCTGCTTCGGAGACACCACCATGATGTCCCCCAGCTCCCTTGCGGATTCATGTATTATCTTTTTGATTCTGTCATCTCTTGTCATAACTATGCCTCTAAACTATCACTTTCCGGCAAATCTCTGCTTTATCTTGCCCCAGAGATACTGAAATTCCGGACTTCTTCCGTACAGGATAAAATAGCTGCCGTTAAACACCACTGTAATTATCATGGCCATAAGAATAACGGTTCCGATATTCAATGTAGCCAGCACCTTCTCGCTGATCAGCATGCAAATTCCAAGAACCACCACCATACTGCAGAGGTACTCCAGAGTCTCAATAAAGTACCTTCCTGCACTCTTGTCAAAGCAGGCTTTATAAATAATGATGGGCTTGGTGATATTGGCAATAAGTCCTGAAACCACGGTTCCGATATATACGCCGGTGATTCCAAGGGGAGTCTGCACCAGTGTGATAGAGATCACCAGATTGACAAAGCCCTGGAAAAGAGCCAGATACTTGTCCTGCTCAAATACTCCCGCCGCTGTCTTGTAATTACTGAGGACAATTCTGTCCCCCTTAAAATAATAATCCGTCAAAAAGCAGTAAACCGCCGCCGGGGCCAGTATCCAGTTATCTCCAAGCCACACTCTGATAAGAGGTGTCAGGAGCACCATAAAGCCCACTGCGGAAAAACCGTATACCCAGGAGGCAAAGAAGCGGTAGACCTTGAACATCTCATACTGCTTCTCCCGGGACTCCGTGGCGATAAGATTGCCAAAGCCTGAGATAACCGAGTTAAAAATGATATTAACAAAATTGGAAACCGTGCTGACGATCATGTTGTAGTTGTCCACAACTCCCGCCATGGCCACCTCGATAAAGGATGAGATGATAAGAGCGTCGGTCTGAAGTCTTGCCACATCTCCCACCTTGTGGAAAACCAGGGCCTTGGTCTTACTCCATACGGTGTCGCTCTCCTCTTTTGACAGAGGCTGAATGTCCTTTTCCTTAAGGTAAGGATAGAGCTTGTCCAGATACCCGGATACAAAGATCTTCTGTATGAGCTGAAGGACCGCGTCCGTTATCAGGAAAAGATAGAAGTTTCCTGTGGTCAGCACCACGATTATCTGGCAGAACACCACAGCGATCTTGGTTATGGTGTTGATATTGGTCTGAATGTAATTCTTTTGCTCAGCATTGATAAGACTGTACTTGTAGGCCACAAAATAGCTGCTGACGGTATTAAACAAAAAGATCAGATAGTACAGGATCATGTCCTGCTTGGTGATGTTTCCGGGCTTTTTTACCAGATATTCCAAAAAGGGAATAAGGGCGATTCCGATGCCCGCCACCACCATGGCAATTATGTGGTAGGCCTTCCTGTAGAGCTGCATGTAGGACTTGATCTTTTCCCGCTCCCCCCGGGCCACGGGGCCGTAGAGGCTGAAGTTCAAGGCCGTGCCGATACCCAGCTCCGCCATGTTCAGAATGGACAGAACGTTGGTGTAAAGGCTGTTGATTCCCAGCAGCTGCTCGCTGAGGCGCATGATAAAAATGGTACGCAAAATAAACGACATAAGCGCCGTTGCTATCTGGCCCACGTAGCCAAAGGCTATATTTCTTGCTGCCTGTTTGGTTCTTCCCATTTATCTTAACACCTCTAGATTATATTTCCTTTTTCGTCGATAAGTACCCAACCCTTCCAGTAATCATGCATGGTTCCTGCTTCCACAGGCTGGTTGTTTCTCATCTTGAAGGTTCTTACCATGATCTTGTCGGGCCTCTGATTGAGCCTTGCTCCCCAGAAGCTGAAGGTGGAGTTGGCGCAAATATTGCCCTGGCAGTGGTTCATGAGACGGATGTCCTGAAGGCTGTCCTTGCCGGTGTTCCAGTCCACGATCGTGTACCTGGATTGGTCGGAAAAATGCTCCCTGGCATACTCATGGTCACTGGTAAAAATGTAAAAATGCGTATCCGGATACTTGTCGGTAAAATACTTCATGGCGCTGTCGTAATACTCATCTGTGGCGATATTTCCAAGGATCTTGAAATTCACGGGATCCAGGTAATCGCCGCGCCTGATGTGAACGCTGACGGAGTGCTCTTTCTCCATTTTCTCCATGAGCTCCTGGTTCTTCTTTTCAAGCTCAGGATTGGAATGCTCTGGATATTCAAAGAGATTGCAAAGGTCCCCCATGATATCGTCATAGTACTTCTGGCAGGCAAAATAGCCGGTGATGTACTTGTTGTCCATGTCAAAGATCTCGGGATGATACATCTCGCTCTCGGAAAAGACGTTGGGATTGTCGCTTTTTCTAAGGCCCAGCTTTTTGAGGACTTTGCCTGTGACCTTCCGGAAGGCATTCCTCTTAAGAAAAGCCTCCTTCTCCTCCGGCTTACATTCCACATAGGGGAGGTTCTTAAAAAGGGCCAGCTCAAACTCCCTGGGAGCCAGCATATTCTTTTGTATATCCGCAGCAAACCAGGACAGGTCAAGCCTTACCCCGTCGGGATGGATCTTAAGAAGCTTCCTGTAAAGGGCGTACTGCTGCATCTGATTGCCCAGGCCGCCTGCTATCTGAATTATCAGCATATCTCTCCTCCAAAAAAGTTCAGGCCATGCGTTTGTAGGCCTCTGTCAAAGCCATGGGATTACTGAGCTCCTGAACCGGAAGCACATATCCCTCGTAGTCCCCGTAAAGGTCCTTGGCTATGCCCCTGCTCTTGACGGAATAGCCTATGACCAGTGTCTTTACGCCGCTGCTGTAGGCGGCTATGGTGCTGTGGGTTCTTGCCCCCACAAAGAAATTACATTGGGAAATAAAGCCCTTGAGCTCCTCAGCGGGAGCATCCTCCAAAAGCACCACTCTTCCGGTGCTGTAAAAGGCGTCATAGAGCTCCTTTAACGGCTTTCTGTCATCATTGTTGGCCCATACCACGTGGGGAACCAGAGCAATGTTGTTATCTGTATTATCAAGGACATACTTTATAAGATTCCTGTAGCACTCCATGGTGATTCCGGGCTTGGACTCCCTCTGCTGAACCATGGGGCTTAGGTTGATGCCCACCATCTTGCCGGGGATGAAGTTCTCGGGATATCTTCCGGGAAGCTCTGTCTCCAGTTCAAAAGCCGGGTCCTTTCTAAGAACCAGTCTGTCCTCTGAGATTCCTGCGCCGCGAAGAGCCTCATAGGTAATGGACTCCCTGGCATATATCTTTTCAAAGCCCTGAAGGTCCTCCACAAGCTTTTTATCCTTGAGAGAAGAAGGCTCGATGGAACAGCCCCAGAGCACGGTCTCAAAGCCCTTTTTCCTGAATACTCTGTCAGAGAGGATGAGATCAGGAACCATCTCGGGATAGCAGTAGTTGTCGCCGCCGATGGAAATAGCCAGGGGCCTCACAGTCTCCTGGTCGTAGGCCTTCAGTTCCTTAAACACGGGAGCAAAGCGATATCTCAGGAATGACTCCCAGTCCTTGGTCAGCATTCTCCAGCCGTAGAGGGCCACATGGGTAAAAAAGTGCCTGTCGATGTGGTTCTCTTCCACAATGACGCAAAGTCCTCTCTCCTCCAGCTCCTTCAGGGAATATCTCCTGTCCTCGGCCAGGCTGTTGGTCACCAGGATAACGGGAAAAGCAGTGCAGGCCCCGGGGCAGCCCATCTCTTTCCTGAGTCTGTAGATCATCTTCAGGGTGCTGTTGGCGATGGCCTCGCAGCCGTGGTTGCCGCTTCCCGCGTGCATATACATGATTATCGGTCTGTTAAGATTCAAATTCTCCATAATACTCAGGCTCCCTTATGTCTTGCATAGAGCCTTAAATAAAGCTCCGGACTTATTCTGAAAACAATTACCTTAAGCTTGTGGGAAAAAGGAAGGGAAGCAAAGGTTCCTCTCCTCTTAAGGGCGTGGTTTATCTGCTGCCTTGACATGTCGATTGCCCTGGCGGCAAGGTCCTTGTCCACCTGCCCCTCTCCTGCAACGGCCACCTTTCCCACCACCAGAAAAGCTGTAAGGATCTGGCATACGCTCAAGGTCACCAGGGTGTAGGGAGAGATGTACTCCTGCACGGAAAGAATCCTATCCTCCGCCATCTGCCAGCAGGTTATCTGGTCAAGAAAGCTTTCTTTGAAGGCCCTGTTCATGGCCCCCTCCGCGTTATCTGTATAGATGTAATCCCCCTCGGGGATGCATCTGATGTCTCTTCTCTTTTCTCTGGAGATGGCAAAATCCAGAAGGAACAAAAGGTCCTCTCCTATGGTCATTCCCTCGGGAAAACGGATATTTCCCTCCCTCAGGGCTTCAAGGCTAAAGAGCTTGCCCCAAACATGGGTGTTGGCGTTCATGATAGAATTCTCAAGATACTGAAAACCGCTGATCCTGGTGGAACATTCATAGCTTTTGGTCTCATCGATAAGGGATGTGCCCTCATCGGCGTGCTTAAGCATATTTTCAAGAAAGCCCTCTTTCACCTCGTCATCAGAGTCCACAAATACAACGAATCTGCCTGTGGCTCTGTCGATTCCTGTGTTTCTTGCGCAGGACACACCGCGGTTTTCGGTGTGAATGACCACAAGGCCGTGCTTTGCAGCCAGCTCGTCCGCCAGCTCAGCGCTTCCGTCGGTGGAACCGTCGTCCACAAGGATGATCTCGGTCTCCCCCTCTTCAATGTATTTCTGTTTTAAACAAGATAAGACACACCTCTCCAGTGTGCCTTTTGCCTGATAAACAGGGATTATTATGCTGAATAAAACTTCTTTCTTATCTCCCATCAATACTCAGTCCAGTCCTCTCTCTCTACTCCTGAAACCGTATCCAGGTGGAAGTGGGTGGAATAAAACATATTGATCCAGTAGTGCCAGTCCTCCTCAATATCGGAGACATAGGCCATGGTGTATCTGTTATCCCACTCAGGGCGAAGCCTGGGGGCAAAAACGTCCACTTCCCCGGCATCCGCCATCTGCTGAAGATATGTATTTCTCTCGTCAAACTCTCTCTTGATCCTGGCAAGGTTGGCTCCCTGCTGGATATAGGTGAATATAAAGAACACAAGGCCCAGAATTACAATTCCCGAAAAGGCCGCCTCAGTGAGCTTGCTGACTATGGATTCCCTTCCCTCTGCGGTGATGAGATCTGTCACAGTAACAAGGCCCTGACAGGCCGCAACCATAAGGAAAATGCTGGCTCCGTAATAGGAACGAAGCTCTGAACTGGGCACCATGATAAGTGCGTAGCAGGTTGCAAAAAACAGCACTGTAAAAAGTATGATGCTCTTACTCTTTTCCCAGAATCCGGCAATGCTTCCGGTGAGGTAAAAGATGATGGTAAGGCTCAGTATAACCACTGCAAGAAGCACAAGGTAGTTGTTCTTGATGTTCAGGGTTATCTTAAGGAATCTGGCCACCATAGCCATGAGTCCTGTGTGCTCCTCCTCCAAGACATCCAGTCTTCCGTAGTTGCCGGGGGATAAAAGGAGCATGATAAATCCGATAAAGGTTCCCGCAAGACCGCTGACCATGGGACCTGTCAGGAAAGAAAAGCTCTTTTTGTTCTCGAAGAAATAATAGCCTATGATGATGAGCTCAAAGAGGATAAGGCCTCCTGAGGTGTTCTCGTTGCACCAGCCCGCCAGGATTCCCAGAAGGAGCATGCCGATGATCCGGGGAATGCCGCCGGAAATCTTTTTCCTGAAAAGGGTCAGAAAACTCATGATGATGGTGGTTGTGAAAAGGTAATTGCAAGCTCCGGACTCCCAGAAAACGGTGTTACTGATGGCGGGTTCAAAGAGCCACAAAAGAAGGGTTATCAGGGCAAAAAGCCTTACGTCGTACTCTTTTTTGCCCCGGACATTGGCATAGATAAGAAGGGCCATGGCAGTGAAGGTCAGGGCTGCCGCCACATTGAAGGTAGCCTTGGTGCCGGTAAAGAAGAATATCCTCAGGATAAAATGGGCTACGCTTCTGCCGGTGTGGTCCATGTAATGGGCATACTCCTGGGCGAAGAGGTCAAAAAAGCTCTTTGCCTCCGCCACCGCATCTCCGTAAACAATGTCGTCGGACATGTAGGGTGTCAGAAACTCATAGATCATAACCCCCAGGGCAGTAAGTGCCGCCAATATGTAAAAAAGTCTTTTTCTGACATTTTGTGTCATTGGATTTCCTCGTCTATTCCAGCTCCTCTAATAAGGGCCCACATGTAAACGCCGATGACCGGCAGAAGGAAATTCCTTCCGATGTAGACTGAAACAAAGGTAGCTTCAATAACAGTATAAACCGACAGGGACACAAGTAAAGCCACTGTCATAAGGTCTTTCTTTCTGCAGCAGATGTAGATAAATACCAGCACCAGGATGCAGATAACAGCTGCCGGGATGATTCCGTACCAGTAATAGAGCCTCACCCAGCCCATGTCGAAGTACTCGGTGCTGAGTCTGTCGGAAAAGAGCTTCCAGGTCTCCAGGGAGCCCGCATGTCTCTCATTGGCTCTGTAGAGGTTGTGGATCCTGTTGTTAAGAAGTTCATCAAGTCTGGTGATAAACTTCTCCGTCCTGGTCTTGTTAAAATATCTGGGAAGCTCGCTGATTGAGGCTGCCCAGCAGGAAAAGGCCACGCAGGCTATAGGGGTTACAATACCTGCCAGAATATAGGTGGCTGCCCATTTCTTAAGAGGCTTGGCATATCTGGCGATCACTGTCATGAAAACCGTTGCCAGGCCGATGATAAGGCTGGTCCTGGAAGCCGTGATCATATACAGTCCGCCGTTTATAAGAAGAAGCACCAGGAACTGCCAGAGTCCTGCCTTTCTTCCGTAGATCCAGAGCCACATAAGCATCAGAGCGTAGGCACATCCGTACAGTGTGTTGGGATGTCCGAAGCCGAAGACGTATCTAAGCTCATGACCGCCCTCTCTTCCAAAATCCGCCACCATGCTGATGTCACCCATGATTCCTGTGACAGACAAAAGAACGATAAGGGCAAAGCCCGCAAGGCTTACATCAAACATAAATCTCACGGCCTTCCTAAGGTCTATATCAGAGGTTGCCATGGCAAAGGTTGAAAAGCGAAGAAGCTCGTTCCTTCCGCTGATTCGATAACACATAAAGGTAAAGCCCCAGACCAGAAGGATAATGGCCCATTCCTTTTTGTCATGCTTTCTGATAAGCACTGACACAAAAGTCAGAAGGAAGGTGAGTCTGAAGACGTGGCTCTCCATGGAAAAGGTCAGCTCGCTCTTTTCCGCGATCATAAGAACCACCTCCACCAGAAGGGCCAGGTCAAACAGGAACCTGCCTATCTTGATTCTGTTGCTCTCTGTAAAATACTGATTAAAAACGTCCTTTGCGGTTCTCTTATTTATTCCCATGGCTGATGATCCTTAAAATCTTGTGATATGCCTTCCTGCAAAATCTTCCAACTGTGATGTCAAATCTATGGGTAAAACGGGAAAAAGCGGTTATAGGAGGCATAACAAGGTATTCCAGCTCTCCCAGATGCTCTCTTACGTAGTCGGGATAGGAATCGTCGATCTCAACCCTCTCGAATCTGCCGTCCCTGTCGAAAATATCCCTGCCAAGCACCAGCTTGTCCATGGTCTCCGCCAGGATCTCCCTGTCGTTGTACTCCTGATGGGCTGCTGCCTTGATCTTGTCTCCAATCCTCTTGATGGGATTGGTCTCGTGATAGCCTCCCATGTATCCGAAGTGCCAGCCTCCGTCAGCCACTCTGACGGACCTCTTGTCGCAAACGGAAATAAGGTCCCTGAGCCTTACAATTCCCTCCTTGGGAATGTTCTGAAGGGAGGTGATCTTGGTTCCCAGCCACTTTCTGTTCTCTCCCTTGAAATCCGGGAAATCTCCGGTTATGGAAAGGATATTGCCGGACTTCTCCTCCATATTGAGGAAGGCGTAGAAGTTGCGCTGAGCCAGGTGATAGACCTTTGTCTTGTCAAAATTATTGATGATCTCCTGAAGAACCTTGGGATTGGGGATCTCGTCGCAGTCCCCGAAGATAATGATGTCGTCCTCGGTGGCCCCTGCCTGGCGAAGCCCCTTAAGAAGATAGTTCTTCTGGAAATAGTCTCTTTCGTGGGTTGTGACATCCTTGGGTGTATCCGTCACCACCATGTATTCGATCTTATCAAGGTAGTCCCTGAAAAGGTGTTTGTGTTTCTCAAAGCACAGCTCTTTTTCCACACCGGAAAAGGTCATGGTGGCCTCCTCTATGATGAACTTGTCAACATAGGGATCCAAGACACTGAGCCTCATTTTCAATATATCAACTTCGTTAAAAAAAGGTATGCAATCGTAAACCATAAGCGTCCTGCTATTATTACTTTCTTCTGATGATGCGTTTCACTGCCTGTCGGAATCTGTTGCTCCTGCTGGATGAAAGGAGCTTTTTCAGGGGCTGACTGTCCTTCATAAGGGCATGTACAAAAACATCCTCCTCGGGAGCCCAGTCAGGAAGCGCCCCAAAAGCGTACTGTTTATAAAAGGGATCCTCCAGCATGGCTGTCAGCTCTCTTTTGATGACAGCACCGGAAAGCCTTGAATAAATGAGCTTGGATACGCTGATGCAGCAGGTGAGGGTCTTTCTCTCATCGATTATCTCTTTATACTCATCTCCTGACCACCTGCGGGCGAAAGATTCAAAGGCGCTCCAGGCCCTTGCCTGATTCTCCAGGGCTTCACTGTGATAGGTGCCAGTAAGCCCCTCACTGTTCTCTCTGTAATAATATAAAATCCTGTCCAAAAAAGCTATGGAAACAGCCAAATCCAGGATCTGGGCTGTCTGAAGAAGGTCCTCTCCGTGATTCAAAAGTTCCTCAGGGCCTGCCCCGGAATCCTCCTGATCGATTATCCTCTTCACCAGTGTGCCGCTGAGAGCCTTGTTCCACAGGGCATTGAGAGAATCGTTCCTCTGCATGATCTCATAAAAGTCGTTCTTATCCTGATAGACCTTGTTCTCCTCAAAGGGAAAATCGAAGAGTCTTTTATCCCTGTTATCGTAGGATGCTGCGTTGTAGAGGATCACATCCGCTCTTTTCCCCCTGTCATGGAAAAAGGATATGTAGTCCTCAAGCTCTGAAAAAAGATCCTCGGAGATACCATCATCCACATCAAAAAATACCAGATAATCTCCGGTGGCGGCTCTCATGCCCTCACGCCTTGCATTGTAGGCTCCTATCTTTCCGAAATGAAGGGCACTGACAAACTCGTAGTCACCGGCGTATCTGTCACAGATAATGGCCGAATCGTCCTCTGAGCCGTTCTCCACAAGAATGACCTCAGGAGAAGTCTCCATATCCTGTGACTGCTCCAGAATATGACTCATCAACTCATCTATATATTTTTCACCATTGTGCACCGGCACAATGACGGAAAACTTCACATTCATGTAATGTTATGCTCCTCTTTCCACTTCCTGGTTCTTCTCCAGAAAAGAAGCGGTCTGATCATCATCTTAAGTCGTTTCTTGGGACTGTAGAATCTGGGATAGTTCTCATTTTCTCCCCACCATTTGTGGAAGACAAAGGGCTCTACGCCCTTGTTCTCGGGAAGAGGATGCTCTCGTCCGAACTGAACTGCCAGTTCAAAGGGCGCCCATCTGATGCCCTCTTTTTCCATGTCGTTCTTCAGATGACAGCAGATAAAGATATCCTCGTTGTAGAAGCCGTCGTAGACCTTCTCCCACTTGCAGTTATGAACCTTGGGATATTCCATAAGGCGCTTGGACCTGATGGATACGGAATTGCCCACACGGCAGATGTTACCTGCTTTGTCTCTGTAGGCGTAGTCGTTCTTTGGGAGGGGCCAGGGGGATCCGATGTAGTCATAGTCCAGGAACTCATCCCTCCAGTTCTCGGGATGGATAACGAATCCGTCGGCGTGAACTATCAGGGCAAAGTCAGTCCTGATGTGGTCTCCCAGCTCGTAGGTCATCTTATAATTAAATTTGTCTATGCCATCCAATATGTCTGTGTGGCTGTATCTGATGCCCTTCGGAAGATAAAAGGGCTTCTTGTGGGTTATAAGCACCGCATCTCCGAATTCAATGTCCCTCATGCTGTACTTCATAGCCTGCACAGTCTCATATATATCCACACTGGTCATGGCCACAAGGGTGACCCTTGGAAGCTTAAGTTTCTTCTCTTTTCCCATCTATAAATATCACTCTTAGATCTCTAAATTCATACATGAAATACTTTTATAAGTCCGGTTCTGCGCTCTAAGCTGCGCCATATCTTCTTGCCCATATAGACTGCATAGAGGTAGGAGGCACGGATCTTCTGGAAAAAGCTCCTGACCTTGCCCGGGTGCTTGTTAAGTCTCTTGTAGGTTGCTGATTTGGCCTTGTACTCTTCCAGCTCAGCCCTGCACTCCTCAGGGGTAAAAAGCCTTCCTTTTTTGTCCATATAGTTAAAGCAGCTGTAGATATTCTGCTCTGAAGCCCAGAATCCATCGGATACGTTATGTCTTGCCCAGTATTTGGGAGCGATGGCATACTGAAGCTCATCACTGGTAAGGGCAGGAAATACAGCAAAGGATGAGTTGGACAGCAGCAGATATCTGGCATTCTTCAGGGTCACATAGTCCTTGCCGATATCATTTCGTACAGCCTTAACCTCAGGAAGGATCTTGTGTGCAGCCTCCACATCGTCGGTAACCGCAAGGAATTCCATATCGGGTCTTATCTTACGCATGTTTCTTATGCCGTTTACCCAGTACTTCCTGTCAAGCCACAGCTCAGGGGAATTGGAATAATCGCCGCAGCGAAGATGAATGATACAGAGATTATCCCTGGTAAATTCGTGGGAATCATACTCAGGCTTCACCTTGAGCCAGTCCTTGATCTCATCCCTGTATTTTTCAAAATAGGCCTCTGCCTGAAGGTTGCCGTAAAGAAGGGTGTTATCCTCCATATCCTTGAACCTGGGGTCCACGCCGCTGACATAGGCTCCGTGCTCCATATCGTGGTCGGAGCTGCCTATATACAGTCTGTTGTCATTGTCCTCAAATATCTTGAAGTTCTTCTTGTCTTCTTCAGTTATCTCTTTTCCCAGGTCAATGTCCATAAAATACATTCCGCTGGTGGAGTGCATGTTATTGGCCAAGGCCTTGGGATTACAGATTCCGAACTCGTAGCCGTGGTCCTTGGCTGCGGCTCTTGTGGCCACATACCAGAAAAGCTGATTGCCCAGTCCGAATCCATGTAAAAACTCTGTTCCTATCATAATCTTTCACCCGATAAATCCGTAGTTACTGCCACTCAGTGCACTATCATTCTGCCCTCAAGGCTGGTCTGATTGATCTTCTCATCCTTAACCTCATAGATGATGTCGCACTTCTCAATGGTGTTAAGTCTGTGGGCAATGATGACCATGGTCTTCTTGCCGTGGAAGCCGTTGATGGCCTCCATAACCGCTGCCTCGGTCTCGTTATCAAGAGCCGATGTAGCCTCGTCAAATACCAGAATCTCAGGGTTGTGATAAAGAGCTCTGGCAATACCGATCCTCTGTCTCTGTCCGCCGGAGAGTCTCACACCTCTGTCACCGATCTTGGTGTCCAGTCCCTCGGGAAGAGATCTTACGAAGTCAGCCAGCTGGGCCTCCTCCATAACCTTCCAGATTCTGTCGTCATCAATCTGGTCCGCATCGATACCAAAGGCGATGTTCTCTCTGATGGACTCGTCCACAAGATAGATGGACTGAGGAATATATCCGATCTGGGCAAGCCAGGACTCGTAGTTACTGAAAATGTTGCTGCCGTCGCAGAGGATATCTCCGCTCTGAACATGCAAAAGTCCAAGAAGAATATCAACAATGGTAGACTTGCCGGCACCGGAAGGTCCCATGATTCCCACAGATTTGCCCTTGGGAACCACCATGTTGGCCTTGGTAAAAATGTTGATCTCGGCATCAGGATAAGCAAAGGTAATATCCTTAAGCTCGATCTTGTCCTCAAGATGAAGAGCAGGGCCAGCGATAGCAGCTCTCTCCGCTCTCATGGCCTTGTCAGTCTTCATGGATTCTGTGAGATTATCATATACATAATCCAGTGAATACTGGTTATAAGCAATCTCTGTCATATAGGTGTTAATGCGGTTGGCGGAAGGCATGATTCGCATTGCCGCCAGACCAAAGGCTGTGAACTGAGGGATAAGAAGAGTAGCATCTCCGCCCCTCCAGACATATAGCAGGATGTACAGAATAACCGTAACCATGAACACTGTCTCGATCATAAGCCTTGGAACAGAGTTGAGCACAGCATAGTCTCTTGCTATGTTGGCGCCAATCTTGCCCTGTTCGTAATAATTTCTGATAAAAAAGTCCTGTCTGTTAAGAACCTTAACATCCTTAAGTCCGTAAATGGCCTGAAGTCTCCATTTGGCAATTCTGGACTGGGTCTCCTGATTCTGTCTGCCGATATCATTGAGCCTTGGCTTTAAGCCCTTGATGCTGATCAAGGTCATAACAAGAAGCACCGCAATCATAAGGATTGTCATCTGCCAGTTTACGAATAAAAGAACTGTACCAAGTGACACCGAAACCACCAGCTCTGTTGACAGAGAAAGCAGTGCCAGCATCAGTGAAAATACTCTGGGAATATCACTGTCCGTAATTCTGAAAACTGTGGGGATATCTGCCCCAAGGTAGTCCTCGTAAGGCCTGTTAAGGAACTCTCTCATGACACGGCTTATCATGTCATTTCTTGCTCTTGCCACAAAGGTATTCTGTCTGTGGATAAGGAAAAGCAGATACAGGTTCTTTACCACAAAAAGGATCACCATCAATAAAAGAAGTGCTATGGAAATCTTTCTGTCATCGGTAAGTCCCAGGGTCTGAATCAGGATCTGCAGCTTTTCATGATCTTTAATGAATTTATGCAATGTTTCAGGGACAATGATGGTAGAAACCACAGGAAGCATGGCTGTAACGCTCAGAGTCTCGAAAACACCGCCGATCAGAATAAGAACCGCCAAAACAGCCAGCTGTCCTCTCTGCTTCTTATCAAAAATATAATTAATCTTAGAAAAAAGGCTGACCTTGCCAGCCTTCTTCTCATTTACTTCATTGTTCATATTCAATCCTTTTATATCGCTATCTTAGTCATCCTGTCTGTGTAGATATCATCCATATCCCTATTATTGATCCACTTCTCGGGGACGATGACCATCTTATCCGGTGTGTCGTTGAGCCATGCTGCCCACCAGCTGAAGGAGGAGTTGGCACAGATGTGATGCTTGCAGGAGCTCATAAGGAGCATCTCAGCGATGTCTGTGTTCTCGTTCTCATCCAGTTCAACCACAAAGAAGTTGGGGCCTCTGAAGTGGCTCTTGCACCATTCCTTGTCGTCGGTAAAGATAAAGAATACCGCGCAGGGATACTTGGCCCTGATCCTGTCTATGGCGCCTTTGTAATATTTCTCGGTGCAGAGATTGTGAATGTGGTTGTGCTCCGCATCGATATAGTCTGTTCTTCTGATGTGAAGGCTCACGGACTCGCAGCACTCGATCTGCTGAAGGGTTGCCCAGCTGGCTGAGTCTGTCATAACCTCCTGGGGTCTCTTCTGGAAGTCGTTATGAAGCTGGCTGATGACACGCTCGTCTCTGAAATACTTGTCGCTCTGCCAATAGCCCACAAGATAGGCGTCGTTCAGTTCCAGAATATCCGGATTAAACTTGCCGGACTCCTCATCTATTCTGAAGGTCTTCCTGCCGGTGAGTTTCCTCCTGATACGGCTGAAGATGTCCATCCTGGAATCTGTTATCTTAACCACTTCCTCCTTGGTGGCCTTCTCATATTCAATACCGAATCTCTGCAAAACCGGGATCCTGAGCTTATCATCCACAAAGCCGGTGACGTCGTCGATCTTGACTTCTTTCCCCCTGATTTGCAGTTCTTTATAAAGAGCATACTGGAACATCTGATTGCCCAGTCCGCCCTTAAGCTGAATTATTATCATGTTATCCGCCCCTCAAAAAAACTCAAAGTGATGCATTGTTATTCTTTCGCCATATTAGTATAACTTAAAATGCGCATATTCTCAATCATCCACAACTTCGTACCAGATTTCATGGGCAATGTTGTAGTCTATTTCCTCTTTAGCCTGCTCCAGAGCTTCATTGTACAGGCTATAGGCCTTGTCCCAGGAACGGTACTTAGCATCATTTCTGTGGTCTTTGGTAAGTACTCCTGTAGCCACAAAATGCTCGGAGAGATAATTCTCAAACCACTCTGTAACCTTGTCAGCTCCCACCGCATTGGTGTGGGTTCCGTAGTCCCTGAAGTCTCTCGCAAAATCCAGACCCATTTCATCAGCGTAGCTGTTCATATCAAGAAAATCGTAGCCGTAGCCTTCGATTATGTCCGCCAGATAATTGATCTTTTCCTGCTCATCCTCCCTGACGTTGTAGGGGGCGATGACAAAAAGGGCCTTTAAGTTCTTGCCCTTCAGGTAATCAAGAAGGTCACGAAGGTAGGCCTCCTGCTCCGCAGGCATGGGGATGCGCTCCTTTGAAAGATAAAAATCTGTTCTCTCCACGGGACCCACGGTGGACAGGGGAACAAAGCCCTTGAGGTCGTCGGGATATGCGTAAAACGCAGTCCTAAGCTGGGACCAGAGGGCCAGTGTCTTCCAGTTGGAGTGATACTTGAATATGTCAAAATAATAGGTAAGACGCTCTTCCTTGTCCTCAACCATGGCATTTATGGTCTTTATCCTGTTTACAGAGTACTTCATGTTGTCCGTAACTTCCCTGGTGTGGGCCATATTGCCCAGAAGGTCCTCATCCGCAGCGGTCCACATCCTCATATCGAAGATAAAAAGATCCGGGGACTGGCTCTTTAAGGCTTCCTCCACCAGATACTTTGTGGCCACGGGTCTTTGCATATTTGAAGATAAGGGATACATGGCAATTCCCATGTCCCCATAGATCTTGGGCGTAGCAAAGCAGGGGTACACCGGGCTGGAGCCGATAAGTACCGCATCGATGGTGTTGTTCTTTTCCGCATAAAAACCTACAAATCTGTCCTTCACATCACCGTTGGTGCGGATGGCGTAGGTCACATGCACAAGAAGAAAAAGAACAAGTGCCAAAAATATTAAAATCTTACAGGTTTGTTTTTTATTCATTCCACATCCCTATATCATCAAAAATCTTTGTAAATAAACTCTGCTGCACTATAGCCCGGGCCGTACTTGGCAAGAAGGATCACGTAGAACAAAAATCCCACATAGAGGATCCATCTGATAACAACGGGCCTTTCTGCGATAAGCATTCTCACATTTTTCTTTTCTCCGGCCTCTTCCATTCTGTAGTTCAGAACAGAGACGCAGATAAGGATTGCCATGGAGACAATAACTATTCCCCATTCGATAATATCAAGTCCCAGATTCAGAAGACTTCCGTCCACAAGGATTCCGGGATTAAATACAGATACGCTTTCCTTCAGCATTCTGAGGGCGTGGGGGACATTGTCGGACCTGAAGAACAGGTCTCCTATAAGCACCAGGAAGAAGGTCCTGACAACTCTCACTCTGTCAGCGAATTTACTCTTTAGATCAATATGCATTTTGTCCGCAAAAAGCCATGTAAAAAGCGGCAGTGTAAGCTCTCCGATGACGATATAAGTCCAGTGAAGAAGGCCGGAACCGATGACATATTTGAACTCGCCGCCGTGCCACATACCTACGCAGAACCAGAGAATAAACATGGCCACATAGGTGGTGTACTGCTTGCCCTTCTTTTTGCCGATCTTGTTCTTAAGAAGCTTTCCAAGGGATGTGATGGGCTTGGAGCGAAGAAGGGGATAAAAAACGTTATCCTTCATCCAGCTGCCCAGGGTGATATGCCAGCGTCTCCAGTACTCGCTTATGTTCTTAGCAAAAAACGGAGTTCTGAAGTTCTCCGGAAGGATGATGCCAAAGCACTCGGAAAGACCGATGACGATGTCCATACAGCCGGAGAAATTGGTGTAGAGCTGGAATGCAAAGCACAGGGTTCCGAGCCAGATATAGGCTCCCTGATACTGAGTATCGTTGCCATAGATGGTATTAACCACAGTGGCAAGCCTTTCGGAAATAACCAGCTCCTTGAAAAAGCCCCAGAGCATGCGCTGCATTCCGAAGGTGATATTCTTATAGTCCAGAGGATGGTACTCAAAAAACTGCTCTCCGTCCTCTCTTGTTTTCATAATGGGGCCTGAGATCATAAGAGGAAAATACATGCCGTAAAGGGCTGTCTTAAGAAAAGAGCCCTGTGCCTTGCCTATTCCGTTGTAGACCTCGATGAAATATCCCAGAAGAATAAAGGTATAAAAAGAAAGTCCCAGGGGAGTAAGTAAGCTTCCTCCCGCTGTGAGCTTCAGATATTTAAGTATGATAAGAACTCCTAAAAGGAGCGTGAGCTCGGTGCCAAGAATAATGCGCCTCTTTACCAGCTCTTTTTCCCCGGTCCCTGACAGGATCCGAAGAAGCAGCCAGGTGACGAAGGAAGCCGCCACCGGGTACAGTATCAAAGCCCCGTTGCCGGACAGCAGATAATAGGCTACGCTGGCCGCAAGAAGCACTACCCACTGTCCCTTTTTCTTGGTAAAGACAGGGACCAGGTAATATAAAATTAAAACCAGTGCAAAAAAGCACAGGAATTTAAAGCTTGTAATTCCCATAAAACCTCAATTATCCAATATACTCATCCTGATACCACTGCTGGAACATCAGTATATACCAGATCTCAATCCTGTATATACCACGGTCGGTGAAGTCCTTCCAGATGCGTTCCACCACGTCGGGATCAAGGATTCCCTGGGCCTTTACCTTATTCTTTTCTATAAGGTTCTCTGCCCATTCTCTGACTCCGGGATCCAGGAGCCATTTCTGTATCGGTATGGAAAAGCCCTTCTTGGGTCTCTCCATCATTTCCCTGGGAACATAGCGATAGAGCACGTCCCTAAGGACCTTTTTACCCACCTTGCCCTCTCTTAAGAGCTCCACAGGAAGGGTCCAGGCAAATTCCACCACATCCTTGTCCAGCATGGGCACACGGGTCTCCAGGGACACTGCCATGGCAGTTCTGTCCACCTTCACAAGAATGTCGTCGGGGTGATAGACCAGCATATCCATAAGCATGGTCTCGTGGTTAACTTCCTTCAGGTAATCGTTGGGAAGGGTTGTATAAACGTAGGGAAGGGTTCCCTTGGTAAGGGCAATGGTCTTGGTGATGGGGTCCGTCTCATGCTCCATGCGATGGATGTCACGGGGGCCCTTGGCTCCAAGAAGTGTTCCCTTTATCCTGTAAACGTCCTTTTTAGCCAGTGGAGAGTGCAGAACTATGGCACTGGCGGGCTTTCTGATAAAGTAGGGGATGTTTCTCATTTTTCCCCAGATCCTGTCGATGGACTCGTAGGAGGTATAGCCGCAAAAGAGCTCATCTCCCCCGTCTCCTGAAAGAGAAACCGTCACATGGTCCCTTGTCATCTTACTTACAAGGTAAGTGGGGATCTGTGAAGAATCCGCAAAGGGCTCTCCGAACATGCCTGAAAGCTTGGGGATGACCGCCTTGGCATCGCTCTCTGTGATATAGAGCTCAGTGTGCTCTGTGCCCAAGTGGGCCGCTATCTCCTTGGCATAAACTGCCTCGTTGTACTCCTTATCCTCCATGCCGATGGTGAAGGTACGAACCTTGCCTGGAGCCAGGGACTGCATCAAAGATACGACGGTGCTGGAATCAATGCCCGCAGAAAGGAAAGCTCCAACCGGAACATCAGCAACCATCTGTCCCTTTATGGACTCCTTGAGAAGTCTCTCAAGTTCATCGGCAGCCTCTGCAGCATTTCCCTTAAAGAGGTTGTCCTGTCCTTTTTTGGCCACCTCCATCATGGACCAGTAGGTGGTCTTTTTTGTCTCAAAGCTGTCGATATCCACCGTGAGGATGGTTCCGGGCTCAAGCTTGTTTATGCCCTTATATATGGAATAGGGCGCAGGGATATATCCTTCTGTAAAATAGATATCCAGCACCTCAGTGTTTATGGCATTGTCAAAGCCCTCGATGACGCGAAGGCAACCGATATCGGAAGCAAAAGCAAAGCCTCCTGCCACCATGCCGTAGTAAAGGGGCTTTTCTCCCACTCTGTCACGGGAGAGGGTTACGGTGTTCTTCTCCTTGTCATAGACAGCGATGGCGAACATTCCCTTGCAGAGGGAAATGGCCTTCTTTGCGCCGAAGTGCTCAATGGCTTCAAGGAGGATCTCTGTGTCGGAGGTTCCTCTGTAGTTTTCCTTAAAACCTGCATCCTCAAGGGCCTTTTTAACCTCGCCGCTGTTATAGATCTCGCCGTTATAAACGATCACATTTTTCCCGGAATGGGATACCATGGGCTGTGCACCGTTCTTGGAAAGGTCCACAATAGAAAGGCGCCTGTGTCCAAGCGCCACTTTGTTGTCTTCACTTATAAAAATACCGCCATCATCGGGGCCTCTGTGGAGCATACGCTCATTCATCCTGTGAATGTTTGCCCTGGCGTCGCCCTTATAGCGAAGAAGTCCTGCAATTCCGCACATAAAAAACCTCTGTCCTGTAATATGGTCAAATCAATCTCATTTTCAAAGATTGTACCATACTTGGGGGCTATTCAGAAAGGTACACGTTAATTAACCTTAATTACGTGATTCTTATTCTCATAGCCGTCCTTAATATCAAGCCTGTAGGTCCTGTTGCCCTCATTATCCTCCCAGACCATCTCAAAGCCCTGAAGGCTGTAGAAATCTTTAACCATCTTGTTCTTGGCTGTAGGATAATAGTAACCGAATATTTTATCTATGCCGCGGGCCTTAGCCTCGGAAACAAGGCAGTCCATCATGGCAAACTCCATATCTCTCTTAAGCACTCTGCAGCTCATAAGCCACAGGTCGATGTGGAGCTGATCTTCCCTCTGCTTGGCAACCACCAGGGATACGATTCCGTTGTCGCCGAACTTATCCTTAAGTCTGCCGTAAAGGGTAATATTGGCCGCATCATTCGCTGTCTTCTCGATATCATCCGCAGAATAGCGCTTGGTGGTCAGGTTGAACTGATTGCTCTTGTTGGTGAGCTGCGCAATTCTCGGGATATACATCTCCTCGAAGGGCTTAATCTCAGCCTCCATCTCAAGGCTCTTTAGATATTCGCTGTAATCCGCAAAGCTCTCCTGTAATTTGGCCCTCTCTTTGTTGGCCATATACATCTCATTTCTCTTTCTGTCGTCCTCGGAAATGGATGTGGTCTCGAAATATCCGCCGTGATCAAGAATGCGGATGTAGTGCTCGGGACTGTCGAGAGCAGGAACCGCAGCGCCCGGGATCTGACCGGAGACGATCTCCCTCTCTGCGGGATTGTCGTCCACAAAAACCAAAGACTCCGGCAGGAGGCTCAGCTCTGCGGCAATTTTTTTCATATTTTCGCTCTTGGGCTCCCAGTTGGCCTTGATGGCTACGAAGTCATCGGGCTTAAGGACGCCGTCGGGGTGGTTGAGGCCCGCCAGAGCGTTCTCTTCCTCATTTTTGGAATCCACGGTGAGGATAATTCCCAGGTCCTTCTGAAGCTTCAGATACTGCTGGAATTCGTAGTATACCTGACCCAGGTTGGTCTCCTGTCCGATCTCGATGCCGTCCACGCCGTCATCTCCCACGATGCCGCCCCAGAGGGTGTTATCAAGGTCAAGAACCAGACCCTTTTTATTCTTGCCATAAATAGATTTGATTATATTGGCAATATTAAAGCTAAGATACGGAATGGCTGGTATGCACAGAGCATACTTGTACATATGCCAGGCCAGAGGATCCGACCAGGCATCCAGTCCGTAGCAGGAGGAAAGGTAGTTGATATCGTTGATGTAAAAGCTGATTCCCTCCTTCTCAGCGCTTCTTGCGTATTCATAAAACTTCTCGTTAAGTCTTGTTATAAAAGAAAGTCTTCCGTGAATGTCGAAGCTGTCCCTGTTTCCCATGATTCTGAAAAAGGGCGCCTCGAAGTTGTTCTGGATGATGGGACAGTGATAAAGTTCCGTGAGCTTTTTCCACATGGTCTCAAAGTGCTGATAGGTGGCGGAAAGCTTGCTCTCCACAGCCTCAGTGCTGTCATCCATAACGGGATAGTCCGTGATATTTCTATTACTGGTGTGAATATAGATTATGTCGGGATTAAAAGATGAAAGCTCCGGGCCCGGGAACATGGCATCCTGAAAATACTGGCCATACTCGGACTCGTAGAACTCAGGCTCTATACCGTAGTTCAGTAAAAAGAGCTCCAGGATCCTGATGACATCATGGGTGGTGGAGCCTCCGAGAACCGCGATCTTTTTGTGGATGCGGCTGGTGCCGTCCGCAAGAAGAGCCTTCTTGATGGTCTTGGACTTTTTTAATATATAGTTATTGTCAAAGGGATATTCTAATTCTTTCATCCTTTATTCCTTTTAATTCATAAGCATATCGAAATAATTTTTCCACTGAATGTAGGTGGCCTCGGGATTATAAAGATCCTGGACCGCGGTGGCATTTTTGCCAAGCTTGTCCGCATATTCCCTGTCATCAAGGAGCTTCTTGATAGCGGCCTTCATGGCATCCTTGTCCTTGATGGGAACGAGAAGACCGTTAACTCCGTTGGTTATAAGATCTGCGGGACCGCCGCAGGGACAATCGGTGGAGATGCAGGGAAGTCCCAGGGACATGGCCTCAATAAGGGAGTTGGGCATACCCTCCTGACTTGATGCCAGGACGTAAATGGCAGCCTTCTCTATGTGCTCAGCCACGTGGGATACGTTGCCCTTGAATTCCAGGCTCTCGTCGAGACGAAGCTCAGCGGAAAGCCTCTGGAGCTTGAGCCTGTCGGGGCCGTCTCCGTAGATGATGAGCTTGTAGTCCTTGTAGCCTTCCTTTTTGAGCTCTGCAAAGGCCTCCATGACCATGGCCTGATTCTTGTTCTCATCAAGCCTTCCCACCATCACTATTCTCTTTTCCCGCTCACCCATGAACCTCTTTCTTATAAAAGAGGGATTGATGGCGTTGGGAAGTATGATGCATTTCTTTTGAATAAATCTCGGGAACTTGGCTCTGGCCCCCTTGGACTGAACCACGATTCCCGCAGCCTTGCCGAAGGTGGAAAGCATGCCTGCCTTCAGGGCTGTGGTGTCATATTCCATATCCGGGTCTGCCCTTACTGATACCACCACCTTGTAGCCTTCCTTGGTGGCTGTGGACAGGGCCATAATATTGTTCTTTCCGATAAAGCTGAGGATAAGGTCCGGATCAAGCTCCTTCCAGATCTCCTCCAGCTTTCTGTGGCGAAGAGACAGGTTCTTGATTCGTCCCTGCTGCTCGGATTTAAGAAGGGCTGAAAAGACTCTTTTTATGCCGTCCTTCTCACCGCCCTCCGGGTCAACCCAGGCGGGATTTTCCTCGGTATCTGCCACCAGCACGGCGTTGTCTGCGCCGGCGGGAACTCTCTTCCAGGCAGCGTGCTTGACCTCGTACTCCTCCGCCGCCAGATATGTGGTAACAAGGGTCACCTGATATCCGGACTCAAAAAAGAAGTCCGCGAGATTCACCATGACTCTCTCGGCGCCGCCCTTTTGCAGGGAGCCTATATACATTGCAATGTGTTTTTTTCCGGTTTTTTCGTTCTGCATTATATAATCACATTTCCGTTGCTGATGTTGATGTTGACGCCGTTTAAGTAGTTGCTGTCCTCAGATAACAAAAAGCAGATGGAAGGCACCACGTCATCCACTGTGGCATTTCTGCTCTCGGGGCTCTCCCCGGCAGCCATCTCGATTATCCTTGGATCTATTTCGCTCAAAAGCCTGGTTTCTATCATTGAAGGTGAAACCGAATTGATATTTATAAGCTTGCCCTCATTGTCTGCGGCCAGCTGTCTGATAACACCGTGAAGCATTGATTTTACCATGGTGTATTCCAGCATGGAGCGTGGGGGCTTTCCCAGTACCACGGAGGATAAGACCGCCACCACCTTGTTGTGGTCCTTTCTCTTGACCATGGCAGGTAAAAAGGCCTTCAGGATCTGCACAAAGGAATAAACCTGGATCTTGAGATTTCTCTCAAGGTGCTCCTGATCGTAATCCTTAAGCCTTGTATAGTGGAGCTTGTCCGCAGGAAGATGCACGATGTGGGTGGGAATGAGGTCCTCATCCTTAAGGGTCTTGATAAGACTTCCTACCTCTTCGTCACTGGTAAAATCAGCCTTAATAAGCCTTGCGGTATTGCCATCTTTTAGCTCAAGCTCCTTTAGAGAAGCGTCGGAGCTGTTGTAGTGAAGGCAGAATACGCTGTTTTCATATTGGTCATTGAGCTTTTTAACCAGAGCAAGCCCCAGATCGGAGGATGCCCCCAGTATTAAAAATGTCTTGTTTGAATTCATTCAAGAAACCCCGCTAAAATCTTGGCCTTTCCAACCTTGGTGCCATCCTGATTGACTATTTTTGCAGACACCTCGATAACCCTGGTGCTCTCATATTTTACTTTGACAAAGCCGGAAACCGTGAGCTCATCCCCCACAAAAACCGGCGCATGAAAAGAAGACTCCACGCTGTGAAGTATACAGTTTCTGCCGGGGAGATAAACTCCCGCAAGCCTTGAGTAAAAGGAGGCTGTGAGCATGCCGTATACCACTCTGTCCCTGAAGCCCTTGTCTGTCGCAAAAGTGCTGTCCCTGTGAAGGGGATTGTCATCTCCGGATATTTCCAGAAATTTATCCATCATCTCGTCTGTTACCGCAGCCTTAAACTCAGCCCTGGTATAGTTTTCCGGATCATCCTTTTTGGAGACGATATCGTCAAATGTGAAAGTATTCATATCCCCGCCTTATTCAAGATTGCTGAGGATGATGTCCACCATCTCGCCAACGTTCTTCATCTCAACGATCTGGCCCATGGAGAACTTTATGTCAAACTCTTCCTCAATGGCGTTCACCAGATTGATATGCTCCAGTGAATCCCAGTCGTCGATATCAGCTGCTGTGGTCTCCTCATCAACTGTGATATCCTCATCATCAAAAACATCTCTGAATACTTCGTTTACTCTCTCGAAAACTTCTTCTCTTGTCATAATTACTCCTTAATGATAAAAGTTGTACCACTGCTGGAAAATGAAGAAGGACCAGGCAATCTTGCTGTAGTTGGCTCCCGTTGCGGGGCCTCCGTCTCCCTTAACCACGTAGTTATTTATAAATTTGGAAACATACTCGGCATCAAAGATACCCTGTTTTTTCAAAAATGCGGTGCTGCTGAAATCAAGAAGCTGCTCCTTCAAGGGGCCTCTGAGCCACTGATCCATGGGAACTCCAAAACCGGTCTTTGGTCTGTCCAGGAGCTCTCTGGGGATATAGTCATAGGTGATATCCTTGAGGATATGCTTTTTGTCACCCTTGAAATACTTGTACTTGTGAGGGATTCTGAAGGAATACTCCATTACCTCTGTATCCATGATAGGGCATCTGTTCTCCAGGGAATACTTCATGGAGGCTCTGTCCATCTTCACCAGGATGTCCTCGGGAAGATAGGTGTCCATATCAAGAAGCATGCGCCTGATCTGGAAATTGCTCACACCGTAGCTGCTCTCAATGGGATAAAGAGTAGGTGCGATGCTGCTGCCATTATTTAAGTCCATTCCAAAGAACTCCTCGGCAGTCATGGAGACATCCAAGGTCTCATCTCCCGTAATAAAGGCATGGGAGGATCTGACATACCCCTCCGATACCAGCTGGGTCTTGGTCTCCGGGTCTCTGTTCTTGGCCACAACCTTTACTCTGAAGGGCATCTTATCAAGGAGCTTTCCTCCCCCCACAGGGATCTGGCCAAGGCCGTAGGCTATGGCTCCCGGGATCTCCAGCTTCTGGGCAAGGCCCACGTTGTCATATACGTTGTAACCGCAGAAGAACTCATCTCCGCCGTCTCCCGACAGGGCTACGGTCACATCCTTTTTTGCCAGCTTGCTGACCAGCATGGAAGGAATCTGTGAGTTGTCCGCGAAGGGTTCGTCATAGTACTGAGGAATGCTTGAAACCAGTTCAAACATCTCCTTCTCTGAAATATAAAGCTCTGTATGGTCGGTGCCAAGGTGCTGTGCCACCTCCTTGGCGTACTGGGCCTCGTTGTACTGAGGAACGTCAAAGCCGATGCAGAAGGTCTTAACAGGCTGCTCAGAGTGCTCCTGGGCAATGGCTGTAACCAGTGAGGAATCGTAGCCTCCGGAGAGGAAGGTTCCCAGGGGAACGTCCGCGATCATTCTGTCTGCCACAGACTTCTTAAGTCTCTCCTTAAGGCCCTCTTTGGCCTCCTCATAGCTCTTTACAGGGTCTGCACTCTTTTCACTGTAGACCTTTTTGATGTCCCAGTATTTCCATTTCTTAATCTGACCGTTATTAAACTTAAGGATGCCGCCGGCCTCCAGCTTGTACACATCCCTGAAGATGGTGTCGGGAGCTGCGATATACTGCTGATACAAAAATCTGGGGATCAGCTGTCTTCTGATCTCTCCCTTAAAGCCCGGGCACTTCATAATGGGCTTAAGCTCTGAGGCAAAGACGATATTCTCGCCGTCTATCCAGTAAAAAAGCGGCTTCTTGCCGATACGGTCTCTTATAAGATAAACATCCTGAGTATCCCTGTCGTAGATGGCAATGGCGAACATTCCGTGAATGTGGTCCACCATATCAATGCCCCATTTAAGGTAAGCCGCCAGGATAACCTCTGTATCGCAGGTGGACTTGTAGGGATAATCCGAAAGCTCCTTTTTGAGCTCCAGGAAGTTATAAACTTCTCCGTTAAAAGTAATACTCAGCCTTCCGTCAGCGGAATGCATGGGCTGATGTCCCAGGGGAGATAAGTCCTGAATGGAAAGACGTCTCTGGGCAAAGCCGATGGCATAGCCCTCCTTTCCCTCGTAGATCTCCACGCCGGCATCATTGGGGCCACGGTGATACATGGTATCATTCATGACCTTCAGTTCTTCTTCTGTTATTCTCTTTTTAGATATAAATCCGCAAATTCCGCACATTTAAGGCACGTTCTCCAGTTGTTTATTCAAGAGGAAGCTTATCGAAGTTGTCACGAAGAGGGCCGAAATCCTTGCACTCGTTGTCTATTGAATCAAGAAGCTCCACATACTTCTCATTGATAAGGGTCTTATAGTTCTCCATATTGTCATAGCCCTTCTTGGTCCAGGCGAAGGGATGGGTCAGGATCTGAATCTTCTTGTGGGACTTGATGGTCTCCTCATCGGGATAGCCGTAGCGCCAGATGTGGTTTGCATCGGACATGTACTTGATCTCCAGCTGTGACTCCGGTGTAGCCTTGGGATCAAAGGAGAAAAACTCGTCCTGATAAGCGTTCAGTATTCCGGGAAGCTTGATATTCTCTGCAAGAACGTCCGGTGAGGGTCTGTGAATAGAAAAAGAATTGATCTGGAATCCCAGCATATTGCTGAGCATATCCATCTCCTGCTTGATCCTCTCTCTTACAAGCTTCATATCGGTCATGCCGTTAAGGGCAAAGTGAAGACCGATGTGCTGGCCTCTCTCATGCATGTCGGTCAAGATATCCCTGTTTTTCCTGGAAAGGATGTTGTAGGAATTGTTGGTCCACTGGAAAAAGAAGGTGGATCTGAAGTCCATGCTCTCCTCAACCTTGGAAAGGGCATAGGCTCTCTCTACGGAATACTCAACGTCATGACGCATGATGATAAAAGAATCCCTGGTAAGAGCCTCCTCATAGGTGGCATAAAGGCCGGTATCCTTGATGGCTCTAAGTATTTCTCTGTAATCGTTATATGAAAACATGTGTTACTCCTTATTTCTTACCCTTAGCTGCGATGACCTTCTCCAGGTAATCTCTCCACTGAACAAATACAGCATCGCCGTTGGTTATCTCTTCTATTCTGGCAGCCTCTTTACCAAGTCTTGCAGCCAGCTCCTTGTCCTCTATAAGTCTGCAAAGGCCTGCTGCCAGTGCATCCTCGTCCTTGATGGGAACCAGAAGTCCGTTCTTTTCATTCTCCATAACGGTCCTGGGTCCGCCGCAGGGACAATCCGTGGCCACACAGGGCATTCCCATGGCCATGGCCTCCAGAAGGGAATTGGGAAGTCCCTCCCAGTCTGAAGAAAAGGCATATACCTCTCCCTTGGGAATCTCCTTCTCCAGTTCGTCGCTGCCTCCCATCAGAAGGATGTAATCCTCTGCGTGGTTGTCGGCAATTATCTTATCCAGGATCTCCTTGGTTCCGTCAAAGGAATCCGGGCCGTAGATCTTGAGCTTGTAATCCGGGTGCTTCTCATGAACCTTGATAAAGGCTCTGCAGAGCATGGGCTGATTCTTGAAGTCCACAAGCCTTGCGTGATGCACCACAGTCTTTTCCTTGACCTCGGGGTGTGTGACTCCGAAGTACTTGGGGTTAACCGGGTTAAGTATTATGGTGGAGTTATCCTGCAGATAGGGCTTGAAAAACTCCTTCTGGCCGGTGGTCTGGAATACGCAGCCCGCAGCCTTGGGGAACAGCCACTTGATCTGTACCTTGTCGGAAAAAGCATCGTAATGTCCCACCGGGTCTGTTCTGATGGATATTACCACCGGAACATCGCTGTTACCTGCTGCCATCAGAGCTCTGTAATTGGCTCTCTGGGCAAAGGCTATAAGAACATCCGGGTGATAGGTCTTTACGAACTCCTTGAGATACTTAACTCTCAGGAAAAACTTGGTTATTCTGTTTTTCTTTTCATCTTCTGCCCTGAGTCCCACGTGAACTCTTGTAACCTCAGGCAGGAGCTTGAATTCGTTCTCATCCTCCCATTCGGTGGCCACATAAACCTTGTAGCCCTCCTTGGAAAACTGATTGGCGAGGTTGGAAACTACTCTCTCGGCGCCGCCCTGAACCAGGCAGTTTAAGTGAAATGCTATTGTCTTCATTTAGATAAGGATGTCTCCTGTTTTTACTTCTCTGGTGCTCTCAAACTTGTCGATAAGAAGGGAACCGTCCACGGTCCTTACCACAAGCTTGCCGTCAAATATATCAACCACTTCTCCCGGTGCAAAAGCGGAGAAATTGATCATCTCGTCAAAGGGGTGGGCCTGCCAGATGGTGACTTTGTTGTCCTCACTTTCCTCGTTTACATAGCAAAAAGCCCCGGGGAACGGAGCAGCCACGCCTCTTATAAGGTTGTAGATGTTTCTGGTCCTCTCCTTGAAGTCAACCTTTCCATCTGCAGCCGTACGTTTATTGTACCATGAATCGTAATCTTTTGAATCGGTACGGATGGTTATCTTACCGGTTTCCATATAGGTGGTAAGAAGCTTTTTTATCAGATTCTTGGAACAGATCATGTTCTTGTACTGAGCTGTTCTGATGTCGTCGTGCTCGTTGATCTGGAACATCTCTGTGGCAAAAACATTGGGACTGTCCGCATGTTCGTCGTATTTGAAGAGATTCAGGTTAAATCTGGTATCTCCCAGGATCATGGACCAGTTAAGGGGTGAGCGTCCTCTTCCGAAGGGAAGGTATCCGCAGTTGCCGTGGAAGCCGAAGATTCCCTGGGAAAAGGCATCCAGAACCTCCTTGGGGATAAGCCTCTGCCAGCCCATTACAAGGCCCAGGTCAAAGGTGTTCTCTGAAATGAACTTCTTTGTCTTCTCATCATTGAGGAAATAGCTGTCCGCCTCATGGACAGGGATCCCATATTTCTCAGTAAGGAAGGAAAGTCCCTTAAAGCCTGAAACCTGGTTGTGCTCAAGGACCTTGGGGGCAATGGTGATAACAAGATCAACCTTGCAGATCTCCTTCTCGATAAAATCAATAATATTTTCTGAGGTGTCTTTAACACCGAATACAACTACCTTATAGTGCATTACTCATACCTCTTTAATATCTCATGGATACTGTCTTTATATTTGTCAGGGGCATAAAAAAGCGCTCTGGATGCGGCCTTTTCGGAATACTTAGCCGCCAGCTCCTTATCCCTGATAAGCCTTAATATCTGCTGTGCCAGGATCTCCTCCTCCGGTGTCACATGGGTTATGTCCATATCGACCTGCTCTCCCATGTCGGGAACAAGGATTCCGTACTCCCCGAGAACCGGCTCTGTTACGCTGCTGCCGTTGGGCTTTCTGGTTATAAGCTCCTGATACTGTTCATCAGATAAAAGAATCTCTCTGGGTCCTGTCTTGCAGTCCGCAGAAATAACAGGCTTGTTGAGGGCCAGGGCCTCCAAAACCGCATTGGGAAAGCCCTCGTGGTTGGAGCTGCAGACATAGATGTCAGATCCTGAAACGTAGGCGAAGGGGTTCTTACGAAGTCCAGGGAATGCGGCCTTATCGGCAATTCCCATTTCCTCTGCCATCTTCTTGTAGGCTGACCAGTCACCGGAGCCAAAGATCTGAAGTCTTGCCTTTGGGTACTCCTTCTGAACAAGGTTAAAAGCCTTCACCAGATGCCAGTTGCCCTTGATGTAATCATTTCTTCCCATGTTGGAAATAATGATGATATCGCTGTCCTTTTCCTTCTCAGCGGCAAAGGGTGCGTCCTCCACGGGCTGAGCGCCCTTGGTCCGGATCTCATTTACATCAAGAGGATTGTATATATATGTGCTCTTGTCATAGTTATAGTCGGATTTAAGCTGCCTCAGGATCTCCTTGGAGCAGGAGAGGACCTGATCGGACTTTTTGCAAAAAAGTCTTACCTGCCTGGGCTTTTCCATATCGGTCTGGCAGCGAAGTCCTGTCAGGACTCTGCCGGGGCCGCCGGACAAAACATTGGAATAATTGGCGCTTCCAAAGCTGTAGGCTATGTCGCAGTTAAGTTCTTTTTTTACTTTCTTTATCTTGTTTGCACGTTTGAATACGTTTAAAACCTTCTTCACAAGGCCCTTTTCCGAAGGGACATTTATGTCGATGACATTGAGTCCCGTGACATCATAGTTGATATCCTTGGAGGAAAAGATAACGATATAAACGTTGTAAAACTCCTGCATGAGGCGGGCTGTGGTGACGCAGACCCTCTCAAAGCCGCCCTGATGAAGCATCGGGCACAGGAGGAGTAAATTTTTCTTGTCGCTCATAGTTTACCTTTCAGTCATAAGGAAGTTCTGCTCTCACATGCGAGCATGTGAGCCAGAACGAAGAAGCTCACTAAGCTCGAAAGGACCTCGCTAAGTAATCATAAGGTAGTTCTGCTCTCACATGCGAGCATGTGAGCCAGAACGAAGAAGCTCACTAAGCTCGAAAAGACCTCGCTAAGTAATCATAAGGTAGTTCTGCTCTCACATGCAAGCATGTGAGCCTGAACGAAGAAGCTCACTAAGCTCGAAAGGACCTCGCTAAGTGATCTTCTTCAAAAATGCCCATGTTCGTAGAAATACTCCAATTCCTTCGCCTGAGTCTTAACATCAAAGCCGGCGCTTCGAAGCTTGCCGATGATGTACTTGGAGGACTGCTGTCTGTCTCCGATGGAGTACTCGATGCGGCGATGCATTCTTGTAGGAATCTTCTCATCCGCAGCCTGCTTTGCAAACTGCATCCTGTCTTCCTCTGACATGGTATTTAAGGTTTCAAAACCGGTGCCTTCATCAAGAAGGTCCATATCCGGTGTATCATCTGTTTCAAATATGCTCTCTCTGCGCTCTCCGGTGATGGCGGTGAGGGTCTGATTGAGCTTGATCTCCTCCAAAAGAGGCTCTGAGCCGTAGTCCTCATGAAGCATGAGATCGTCCAGGATCTTTCTGGCCCAGTCTCTGGCCTCGGACTTGATGCTCATCATGGAAACCAGCTCCGTCACATTTACCTCAGGGGTTACGGAGTCGGACACAAGGCACTGCAGGCCTGCTGCCTGGGCCTCCACAACGCTGCCGGGAAGTCCCTCGTATCTTGAAGGGAAGCAGAAGTAGTCCATGGCCTGATAATAGTCGCTGGCGTTACTCTTATTTCCCGCAAAAATACATCTGTCGTAGATATGGAGCTTCTGAGCCAGCTTCTCCATCTCATCCATCAAAGGGCCATTGCCCAGCATAAGGAGCCTGATCCTCATGCCGTGGAGAATACTGTATTGGTTAAGGTCGTCGTTATCAAGAAGACGACACACATTGGCAAAAACGTTCAGAAGGAACTCGTGGTTCTTGGCATAGCGGAAGCTTCCCACGTGACCGATGACGAGAGCATTGGATACTCCCAGCTCCTGCCTGATCCTGTTCCTCTTTTCCTCATCATAAGCAAAATGTCCCAGGTCCACAGCGTTGGGGACAATGCGGACATTGCCGATATCCATGAGGTGCTTGCCGAATACGGAATATCCGGCTTCTCTTGAGCAGGCGAAGTTCCAGTCTGTGGAGCCTTCCCTCTGAAGAGGGGTTCTGAGGATCCTGGTGGCCAGGCCCTTGACTCCCGCATCCACTCCGGCGCTTCTGGCGTGGGCTATGCAGATGGGAACTCCGGACTTTCTGGCAATAGGAAGATAAATGGCTGCGGTGCTGGTCATATGGCCCTGAACCACCTTCCACTCGCCCTCGTGCTCCTTGAAGAAGCGCTTGATGGCGGCCTTGTAGTCCTTCATATTTGTGCCCACAAATTTAGGGAGGCAGAATATTCTCCCTCCGAGTTTTGTTACGCTATTATCAAAATAGTCCGGCTCCCTGACTGCCATGAGTTCATCTGAAGTCGGACTCTTTTTTCCTGTCTTTTCAGGCGAGTAGTGTACCAGAAAATCGAACTGGATCTTGTCACGATTCATGTTGCGGTAAAGATCCATTATGCGGCATTCGGCACCTCCGACGCCCAGTCCCCCTAAGACATGGAGTATTCGAATCTGTCCATATCCGTATTCCATATTTCCTCGCTTTATTACTTCTTGATCTTTTTTCTGACCTGCATCAGGGTAAATTTACCCTTGGCCAGAGCATATTCTTTAATGTCCCCGGTAAGTGTCCTGGGACTTACATCCATTTTTTTGTACTCCGAATAAGATACCACCTCTGCCTTGTCAAAAAGCTTCTCGAAGTTCTCGAAATCACTGTCGTCCATGGTATTGGTGTGATAGACAAAGGTAACAAGGCCCTCGCTCTTATCCGCAAGGCTCTTGCTCTTACTGATTGAGATAGGATAAAAGGTCATTCCGTCCTTCTCATAGGGGCCGCTTCCGAAGCCGTCGGTGATCTTGTCAAAACCGTTCTTCTTAAGGGCCTTCAGGGTATTGTAATCAAAGGAATGTGAGGGGGCCATGAAAATATCCGTGGGAATGTCATTGGCCCTGAATATCCTTCTTCCCTCTCTGATGAGATAGTCCTGATCCTCAAGGGAAAGTCCCGCAAACTCCGACTTATTTCCGATGGGGAAATTGCCCGCCTTTTTGGTGGTGTAAAGGTGGTTAACTCCGTGCATGGCAATAGTCCAGCCATCCTTGCGGAGTTCCTTCACATAGTTCCAGAAGTCCTTACGGGGCAGGTCTATCTTTAGTTTTTTATCCTTGTTGTCGGGAACCACTCCTATAAGGGGCTTAACTCCGTGCTTATCAAGGATTTCCTTGAAGCGCAGGAATTTGGCCCAGTCCATATCAGGAGTGATGTCATCAATTCTGATTGCTACTCTCATATTCTATCCCACTACGCTATGATGATATTTCCATGACTTTGAATCCCTATATCACTACTCTATGATGATATACGGATTGCTCCACTTGCGTTCCCGCAATCCTGCAAGGATTCGAAAATCGGTATGCTCATTTCATTCGCATCCCTTTTTTTCTCATCCTTGTTCGGTCTTCAAGGTCATGTAAATTATCATGCGAGCATGAAATTTCCATGACTTTGAATCCCTATATCATCATAAATTTTCTTTATACCAGTCAATGGCCAGTTTGATGCCAGCTTGGAAGTCATAGGAAGGATCGTAGCCAAGGTTGGTTCTGGCCTTGGTGATGTCTGCGTTGGAGTCTCTGATGTCTCCGGCTCTCGGAGGTCCAAAGATAGGCTCAACGTCCATTCCAAGGGCATCTGTAAGGTGATGGTAAACGTCGATGAGGAACTCTCTTCCGCCGGCACCGATGTTGTATGCCTCTCCTGCTGCCTCTGAAGAAGCAAGGCAGGCGCGAAGGTTGCCCTCGATAACGTTGTCTACATAAGTGAAATCTCTGGACTGCTTGCCGTCGCCGTTGATGGTGGGTGTCTCACCGTTCATGAGCTGGCGAAGGAACTTGGGGATAACAGCGGCATAGGCGCCGTTGGGATCCTGTCTTCTTCCGAATACGTTGAAGTATCTCAGTCCGTAGGTGTCGAGGCCGTAGAGCTTCTTGTAAAGCTTGCCGTACTCCTCGTCAGTCTTCTTGGTAAGGGCATAGGGTGAAAGTACATTGCCCTCCTGGCCTTCCCTCTTGGGAAGAGTGGTGGAATCGCCGTAAACAGAGGAGCTGGAAGCATAAACGAACTTTTTAACACCGTTCTGTCTTGAAGCCTCCATCATGTTGAGGGTTCCTCTGATGTTGATCTCCTCGTATAAAAGAGGCATCTCGATACTTCTGGGAACTGAACCCCAGGCTGCCTCGTTAAGTACATAGTCTACACCCTTGGTGGCTTCCATGCAGGCATCCAGGTCTCTGATGTCCTTCTCGATGAAAGTGAACTTAGGGTTGCTCATAAAAGGCTGAATGTTCTCGATGTGGCCTGTGGACAGGTTGTCCATACATCTAACGGTGTAGCCCATATCAAGAAGTGCCTCACAAATGTTGGAACCGATGAAACCTGCTCCGCCTGTTACAAGGAACACGCTTCCTTCGGGAAATTTTAAATCTTTATATGCCATAAATACTCCTTTTAAAAATATGATATACGGATTGCTCCACTGCGTTCTCGCAATCCTACAACCATTCGGAAATCGATCCGCTCATTTCAATCGCGTATCTTTTTTCCTCATGTTTGTTCGGTCTTCAAGGTCATGTAAATTATCATGCAAGCATGAAATTTTCATGACTTTGAATCCCTATATCATATTACAGTCTCCAATAGTCAAATCCATCTGTGTTGTAATCGTTCATATCATAGATGCCCTTAAGGTCCATGAATACCTTGGTCTTATGGGCAGGGTTAAAGAACTTGGCAATGTCTGCAGGCTTGTAGCTCTTGAACTCCTCATGAGCAACTGCAACGATAACAGCATCCATATCCTTAACAGACTCAAGGGAATCAAATTCAATGCCGTAAAGTCTCTTAGCCTCATCTGAATCAGCCTCAGGATCTACAACCACAGGCTTAATTCTGTACTCACCAAGCTCGTTGTAGATATCGATAACCTTGGTGTTTCTGGTGTCAGGGCAGTTCTCCTTGAAGGTGAAGCCGAGGATAGCAACCTTGGCATTCTTAACAGGGATATCTGCTGCGATAAGATTCTTAACCAGTGACTCAGCGATATATTTGCCCATATCATCATTGATACGTCTGCCGGAGAGGATGATCTGTGAGTGATAGCCCAGCTCCTCTGCCTTGTAGGTAAGATAGTAAGGGTCAACACCGATGCAGTGTCCGCCAACCAGGCCCGGGAAGAACTTCAGGAAGTTCCACTTGGTTCCTGCTGCCTCAAGAACACTCTTGGTGTCGATGTCCATCTTGTGGAAGATCATGGACAGCTCGTTCATGAAAGCGATATTGATATCACGCTGTGAATTCTCGATAACCTTGGCAGCCTCTGCAACCTTGATGGACTGTGCCTTGTAAACACCTGCAAGGGCAACCAGCTCATAAACCTTGGCAACGGTCTCAAGGGTCTCCTCATCCATACCTGAAACGATCTTGGTGATGGTGTCCAGTCTGTGAACCTTGTCACCGGGGTTGATACGCTCAGGTGAGTAACCAACCTTGAAATCTACGCCGCACTTAAGACCTGACTCCTTCTCAAGGATAGGAACACAGATGTCCTCTGTAACTCCGGGATATACTGTTGACTCATAAACAACTACACTGCCCTTGGTAAGGTATTTTCCAAGGGTACGGCTTGCGCCCTCAACAGGAGTAAGATCAGGAGTGTGATCGTCGTTAACGGGAGTAGGAACAGCAACAACGTGGAATTTGCACTCACGAAGCTTCTCAGGATCTGCTGTAAACTCTACAGAAGTCTCCTTAATGGCGTCGTCGCCAACCTCTCTGGTGGGATCGATTCCCTTCTTGTACAGATCAACCTTGGCTGCGTTGAAATCGTATCCTACAACCTTGATCTTTTTTGCAAAAGCAACTGCGATAGGCATTCCTACATATCCGAGACCTACCAGTGAAAGTTTCTCTTCGCCCGCAAGGAGCTTCTCATATAAATCCATTGTCATCCTCCAAAATGAATCATTTATTGTTCAAAATATTTTTAATTTCATTAATATACTTCAATATTATACTACGCCTGTCAAACTTCTGCTCAACATGGCTGCGAGCCGCTCTGCCCATGGCTTTCCGGCCGGCCTCATCGATCTTCATGAATTTCTCCAAAGCCTCTGTGAGAGCCTTCTCGTCCCTGGATTTAAAAAGTATTCCGGATACCCCGTCATTAACTATTTCCCTGCATCCGGGAATGTTGGATGCGATTACGGGTCTTCCGGTGGCCGCTGCCTCCATAAGGACATTGCTCATACCCTCGTGGTAGGAGGGGTGAACTATGGCATCCGCCTCTTTTATATAGGGATGGATATCCTTGGCAAAGGGGATCATCTTGAAGATGCCCTGTTTCTCGGCCTCGGCAATCTTGTCTCCGAAATCGTCGTCGCAGTAGCCCACGGCTGAGAAGGAAACCTTATTGCCATAGCACTCATGAAGAGCTCTTGCAGCGGCGAGATACTCATCGGTGCCCTTTTCCTTCATGATTCTGCCGATATAAAGGAATCTGGTGACATCATCCGAATGTCCCGGGTACTCCTCAAAGGTGTGCTTCTCCAGGTTGACTCCGGAGCCGCTTACGGTCACATGCTTTTTTGCCCTGATGCCGTGTTCCTCAAAGATCCGCCTGTTCTCATCATTCTGGAAAAAGAGACAGCTGCACTTTTTAAGGGATACCTTGTACATAAAGACTATGAGCTTTAGCAGCATCCCGCCCCTCTCAAAGGTGGAGCCAAGGCCTGTGATGGTGGCCACATAGGGTATCTTAAGGCTCCTGCAGACGTATCCGCCGTAGATATTGGGCTTAATGGTATAGCAAAGAACTATGTCCGGTTTCTCTTTTTTCAGCAGCTTTTTATAAGCGCGAACAAGCGCCATATCCTGTACAGGATTGACGCCTCTTCTGTTTATATCCGTATGTATTACTCTGCAGCCTTCCTGCTGCAGCTCTTTTACCTTCAAATCATCCGGCAGGGAGAGGACCACTTCAAAGCCCTCCGCCATGAGCCCCGTCAGAAGCTCATTTCGAAAGTCGTATATTCCGCTGGATGAATTGGCAAGTATCAGTGCCTTGGGCATATCATTCCCCTTCCAGGTTGCACTCGCATCTGATGGCAACCTCGTTGTATTTCATCATGTAGACACCTTCCCTGTAATCCCCGATGGTAACAGGGTTATCCAGGCCCTGAAGGTTACGAAGGATCTGCTTGGGGAAGTTCACGCCGCACTCGTAGGCATGGGGGTAACCGCCGCCGAATCTGGGATTGACCTCGGACAGGTACCACTCTCCTGTGGTCTCGTCGTGGAAAAAGTCTATGTCGATCATTCCTCTGTAGCCCACATCCTGAACAAATGTGGCAATCTGATCAAAGAGGACCTCATCCTTGACGGACACGGATTTATCGGTTTCTCCCGCACGCATCTTTATCTTTTTCTTAAGGAAAATGGATGTGCACTTGCCGGAGATAAGATCGATATATACGTCAGCGCCGTACTCCTGGCCCCTCATGTATTCCTGGATCATAAGTCCGTCGGACTCAAGGAAAAGAGCCTTCAGCATCTCCATGGTGTTGACCTTGTTGATGTTGATGGAAGCGCTGCCCTTGACAGGCTTAACAAAAACAGGGAAGTCCACCTCGCCGATCTCCCTGGCAGCCTCGAACTCCTCGATGCTGAGGTAACATTTGGCGGTGGGCACACCGAGCTTGGTGAGCATGTCGTACATGGCATGCTTATCAAGGCTAGTCTCACAGAGCTCATAGGAGGATACGATGGGTGTTATTCCCTCCTTGGCGAATCTGTCATAGTTCTTGGCAAGAAGAGAAAGCTCCGGATCTATCAGGGAAAAGACTCCCTGGATATTCTCTTTTTTGCAGATATCAATGACCTTGTCCATATAGTTGGGATCATCGATTCTGGGGACAATATAGCACTTGTCCGCATCATAAATGGCAGGCCCTAAGTTGGAGCAGTCCGTCGCTATGACCCTGCCGGCCATCTCCCTTTTAAAATACTGCACAACCTTGTTTCTTGTGCCTGCGCTTAAGATCAGAATGTTCATCATTTTCCCCCTATCATGTTCAGATCATCGAAAAACAGCGGTGTTCCGCCGGTGTGGATAAAAAGTATATTCTTATTCTGAAGGCCCTTGGCCTTAATGTATTCCTTCATTCCGTAGAATGCCTTGCCGGTGTAGGTGGAGTCCAGAGGCATTCCGTTTAATATCATCTGTTTCTTTATAATCTCCGTGACAGCCTCGTCGCTCTTGCCGTAGCCATCGCTGATGTAGTCGTCCAGGAATACGGTTTTTTCCTGAATCTCCTCCTCGGAGAAGTCTCTTTTTTCCTCGGAAAGGTAATCCCTGATGCTATCAAGGACCACGTCCCTTCCTCTGGGGTTCTTTCTGCCGATGCTGATTCCAACTATATTTCTGTCATCCCCCGCCAGGAGCTGGCCGCAGACAAGGCCTGCGTGGGTGGTTCCGGTGCCGGAGGCAAAAAAGATATAGTCAAAGTGCAGGTTCTCCTGCTGCTCAAACCGGATTATCTCATCATAGCAGTCCACATAGGCTCTGGTGCCCAGGTTGCCGTGGCCCCCGCCCTGTATGAAATAGGGGTTATAGCCCTCGCTCCTTAGCCTTTGCAATTCCTTTTCTATTGTATCATGGACTTCTTCCACAGGAACAGTTATGATTTTCGCCCCGAAAACCTCCATGAGGATACTATTGTAGGTGGTCTCGGAAACCTCTGTGGGGCCGATTATCAGGCAGGGAATGCCGCGAGCGGCCGCCATGTTGGCGATGACTCTGCAGTGGTTGGAATGGCTGCTGCCATAGGTCATCACGTAGTCGTAGCCCCCATTATCTATCTCTTCAAAAAAGTAATAGGCCTTTCTTGCCTTGTTTCCGCCAAAGGAGTAGGGGATGAAGTCTTCTCTTTTTACATAGAGATTGTTGGAGCTGTCATCTAATAGCTTAACTATTGGCGTCATTTTGCTTTTTTCTGTACTCATCAAAGTCCTCCAGAGCATTCAGTACAACCTGATCATGGGAAAACAGGGTCTTAATTGTATCAATCACCACCTTCACGTCGGTAAGGAAAGATAAATGCTCCACATAATATACGTCGTATTCAAACTTCTTTTCCCAGGAGATGGCGTTGCGGCCGTGGGCCTGGGCATATCCGGTAAGGCCCGGTCTTACGCTGTGGCGAAGGCGCTCCCTGTCGTTGTAGTAGGGAAGGTATTTCACCAGAAGGGGCCTGGGGCCTATGAAGCTCATGTCACCTTTCAGGATATTGATAAACTCCGGAAGCTCATCCAGACTGGTCTTCCTGAGAAGGAGTCCGAACTTGGTGAGTCTTATCTCGTCGGGAAGAAGGTTGCCGTTTTCGTCCTTCTCATCGGTCATAGTCCTGAACTTGAACATATGGAAAATCTTCTCATCCTTGCCGGGGCGGGCCTGCTTGAAGATTATGGGGCTTCCCAGCTTGACTCTTACCAATATGGCCACGATGGCATAGAGCCAGCAGAACAGTATAAGAATTGTCAGAGATAATAAAATGTCCAGAAATCTTTTTATGAATTTGGAATAGAGTGTTTGTTTTTTCATGAGTAGTTCTCCAAATCGCTGTGGATTCTTACAAATTCTTCAAATCTCGGTAACGCAAGGCTTACAAAGCCATGGCCGGTGGCGGTGATAACACCCTTTCTCTTGAGTCTGTCCCTGTATACGGAGAACTGCGGAGTTGTCATTCCCAGCTTCTCCCGGATCTTTCCAACATTGGTCTCCCCGGTAGCCGCCATCACACAGGTCACATTTTTATCTGTTTCAGACAGTTCAGACCATATTTTTGAATATACATACTCTTCAAGATATTGGTCGTAATCAAAAAGCACCTCATCGATGTTTTTATCCCCACGTTCCCACAAAAGATACCCCAGAACCTGGAACGCAAAAGAGTACCCCTTGGTGAGCCTGGCCATATATTCAGCCTGATCACTTTTAAGTTCAAAAACTTTTTTATAATGAGCCACCACAGCAGTATAGTTAAGCGGTTCCAAAACCACTTTAGGCGCTCTATAAAGAAACGTCAGGGACTTCTCATTCTGCAGATCATAAAGATTATCATAAAGTCCTGTCATTATAAGATAAACATTAAAATCACGTCTCAAATAAATCTGAAAAGCAGCAGCAAAGACCTTGAGGTTGGCATTATTGGTCACCTCATCCACCGTTATCAGAAGCCTTTTACCAGCCTTAGTAATATGTTCCAACATCCTGCCTACCGCAACTTCTATGTCCGTTATGGGAGCAGCATTTTCTATGGATACTCCGAAGCCAAGAGCGGAAAAATCAAGTTTCGCCTTAAGAAAAAGAGCATGGAGCTGAGGAATCGCATAAAGATTCGCAGCAAGGCTCTGGAGCATATCCCTTTCAGGACTCAGCTCCACCACGATCCAGTCCTTCTCTTTTCTTAATTTCTCAGCAATATCTGTCATCATAACAGTCTTGCCGCATCCTCTTACCCCTGTGAGCATATACACATGGTTGGAGGGCACCTCCGCCTTGAAGGTGTCCAGTATCTGATTGGTCTGTGTAATTCTTGATATGTACTGTGTCGGCGTTGTTCCGAAGGATATGCTGAATGGATTCTGCATGTAGTTCCCCTTTTATATATCTTTATATTTGAAAAATGCTTTTATATTTCTTTATATTTCAAAGCCTCTTTTATATTCTTTTATATTTCTTTATATATAATAATAAAACAGGAAAATAATGTAGTCAAATGAGTCAATTGAAAAAATGTAGTATTATTTATTCATGGAAAACATTTCAAAACCTTCAAAAAAAACACTAAATATACTTATCATTGCTGCCATTGTATGCCTGATAGCCGCCTCAGTGGCTGTTATCCGCCTGCAAAAAAGCTCCGTACAGAGCAATCTTTCTGAGTACCCTCAGGATGAACTGGTGATCGTTAATCTGGCTGTAGGGAAGGCAGATGCTGCGTTCCTTAGCTATGACGGTTCTCTTGGCATGATAGATACGGGGACAAAAGAGTCCTATTACAGGATAAAAAAATTCATGGATGAGAATGCTCAAACTTCCATGGATTATCTGATAATCACCCATTATGACAAAGATCATGTGGGGGGCGCAGTGTCGCTTCTTCAGGAATATGAAGTTGAAAAGATATATCTCCCGGACTATGTTAGTTCCAAAAGCGGTTATGGAGATATTATGGAAGCGGTAAAAGGCAGAGATGATGTGGTATTTGTATCTTCGGAGGAGCAGATATCTGTGGGTGATATGACCATTCAGATTATTCCTCCATCGGATCCCGCCGAACTTTCTGAAGATGATGACAACATGGATAACGACTTAAGTCTCCTGTGCAGGGTTAATTTCAGAAGTAAGAAATTCCTCTTCACCGGAGACATAGAAAAAGACAGAATCAAGCAGCTGAAGAATGATGGCATCGACCTTACAGCTGATTGGATCAAGATTCCGCATCATGGGGGCTATGAGGATAATAGCAAGAAGCTCCTAAATCTCGTATCTCCCAAATATTCCGTCATCAGTACCGGCTCCGAAAGGCCCGCAGATGCGGAGCTTCTGACGCTCTTAGCAGAAATGGGCATAAAAAATTTCTCCACCACCAAAGGTGATGTTGTCACCCTTTGCGATGGAGAAAAAATTGATGTAAGTGTGCGTTGACTCATTCAAAACACTTCTTAATAACTTCGATAATAACATCCTGCTGTTCAGGAGTCATCTTATTATCTGATGGTAAGCAGAGGCCTCGATCGAAGATATCCATACCTACATCAGGCACAGCGCCCTCATCGATATAGGCGTTACTTCTGGCTCTTCCCTGGCCACCGGCGGTGATAAAGGGATTGTTTCTGTAAATTGGCTGCATATGCATGGGCTTCCAGATGGGGCGGCCCTCTGCGTTGATGGCAGCTATTTTCTCAAGGATCTCTGTGGGACAGCTCTTGCCGGGCTCGGTCACATAGAGAACATCCCTCTCACCTCTCACCTGCTTGCACATGGCGTCCTTGTCAATGATAAGACAGCTCAGCCAGTAGTTGGGCTCTGAGGTCTCAAAATCTATAGGATTCATGCTTACAGGAAGACCCTTAAGTCCTTCCTTGTATCTCTCATAAATAGCTTTCTTCTGGGCTATATGCTCATTGAGGTAAGGAATCTGGCCTCTTACAACTCCCGCGATAACATTGCTCATACGGTAGTTAAAGCCCAGCTCCTCGTGCTGATACCAGGGAGCATCCTCTCTTGCCTGGGTGGACCACTTGCGGACCTTGTGGGCATCCTCCAGGTTGTCTGTAAGGAACATTCCGCCGGCGGAACCGGTGATGATCTTGTTTCCGTTAAAGGAGATGATGCTGTAATCTCCGAAGTTTCCTGTCTGCTTGCCCTTATAGGTGGCGCCAAGGGATTCTGCGGCATCCTCCACGATAAGAGCTCCGTGCTCATCGCAGATCCTGCGAAGCTCATCTATCTTGCCGGGGGTTCCATAAAGGTGAGCCACCACCAGGATCTTCACCCCAGGATAGATCTCAAAGGCCTTCTCAAGGGCCCTGGGATCCATGTTCCAGGTGTCATACTCGGTATCGATAAATACTGCTTCGCCGCCTTCGTAGGCCACAGGATTAACTGTAGCATCAAAGGTCATGTCGGAGCAGAATACTTTTTTGCCCTCAAGGCTTCCGTGACCTGCCGCCGGCTTGCCGTAGAGTCTCTCCCCTGCCAGCTTGATTGCCAGGTGAAGAGCTGCGGTTCCTGAGGAAAGAGCCACCGCATCCTTGCAGCCGATAAGCTGCGCGATCTGCGTCTCTGCTTCATTTATGTTGGCACCTACGGTACTCATCCAGTTGGTGTCGTAAGCTTCCTGAATGTATTTGATCTCGTCTCCGTGCATTGTGGGAGATGAGAGCCAGACTTTTTTCTCAAAAGGTTTGATTTCCATAACTATACCTCTTTATCTGTCGTCGGAGTTGATCCTCTCCGCCGCCTGATTCAATGCTTCTTTTCTCTCTCTTGTCATGATATATCTGTGGACATCGGGATGGTAGGTCTCAACAATCTCCTGAACCAGTGTCCTGATCTCGGGGGATTCCTCCCTGGCTGCCACATTGAGCTTCTCCAGCTGGGAGAAAAATCTCATCTCGTCCAGCTCAATGGGCTTGCCGATGTGGATCATCCTGTTGGCGGTATCCTGCAGTCCCTCTTCGTCCATCAGCATCTCTTCGTAAAGCTTCTCTCCGGGACGAAGTCCTGTGAACTCGATCCTGATGTCCTCACCAACCTTATAGCCGGAAAGCTTGATAAGGTTCTCCGCAAGATCCAGGATCTTGACGGGCTCGCCCATATCCAGAACGAAGATCTCTCCGCCCTTGGCGAAGGCTCCCGCCTGAAGCACCAGTGAAACGGCCTCAGTGATGGTCATGAAATAACGGATGATATTGGGGTCTGTTACAGTAACAGGGCCTCCTGCCGCTATCTGCTTTTTGAAAAGAGGAATAACCGAGCCGTTGGAGCCAAGAACGTTACCGAATCTGACTGCCACGAACTCTGTCTCATAATGCTTGTTAAAGGTCTGAACGATCATCTCACAGATACGCTTGCTGGCTCCCATGATATTGGTAGGGTTAACCGCTTTGTCTGTGGAGATCATAACGAATTTCTTACAACCGTTGTTGGCTGCTGCCAGGGCGGTCTTCCAGGTGCCAAATACGTTGTTCTTGATGGCTTCTCCCGGGCTGTCCTCCATAAGAGGCACATGCTTGTGGGCAGCTGCGTGATAAACGATGTCCGGCTTGTACTCTGCGAAAATATTGTTGATCCTGCGGGTATTTCTGACAGAAGCGATAAGCACTATCAGATTCAGGTCCTTGAATTTGGCCTTAAGCTCCTGCTGAATATCGTAGGCGTTGTTCTCATAGATATCCAGAATGATAAGCTTGGCTGGCTTGTGGGATGCTATCTGACGGCACAGCTCGGAACCGATGGATCCGCCGCCTCCCGTTACCATAACAACCTTGTCCTTCACATAGCCTGCGATGGAATTGATGTCTACCGCGATAGGGTCTCTTCCCAGAAGGTCCTCTACCTCAACGTCACGAAGTCTTGATACATTGACCTCGCCGTTAACCAGCTGATACATTCCCGGCAGGGAACGAAGCTTACAGTCTGTATCTTTACAGATATCAAGGAGCTTTTTCATCTCCGCCCTTGAAACTGAAGGAATAGCCACGATTATCTCATCGATGTCATAGAGGTCGGCGCACTCAACGATCCTGTCTCTGCCGCCCACAACTCTGATTCCCTGGATGTACTTGCCCCACTTGTTGGAATCATCATCGATGATGCATTTGATGGACATGGTGGAATAGTTGCTGGTGATGATCTCCTTGATAATGATATTGGCAGCCTCGCCGGCTCCGATGATCATTACGGCCTTGGAGTTATTCCTGTTCTCGGCTCTGTGCTTCTGGCTCCTCAGGAACCTGTAGGAGAATCTGCTGACGAAGATAAAGCTGATCAGGAAAAAGGCATACAGGAAATAGTAACTCTGGGGCACCGGCTGGGTGTGGGACTTAAAGAACTGGAGTCCTATGGCATTGATAACACCGGAGAGCACACAGGCCATTACCAGGTTCTGCATCTCCCTTTCTCCCGCGTAGGCCCAGAGACTGTCATAGAGTCTGAAGGCGTAAAAGACCGCCAGAGTGATTATGATGTTTATAGGCAAAAATTTGGTTACAGGATCCAGGAAATGATCCGGGATCTCGGAAAAGTTAAAGTTGTATCTCAAAAGGATCGCAAGATAACTGGCCACGATAACACTGATGATATCGTAAATGATAAGTCCGGTTCGCCTGTAAAGTTTTGCGTAGTTAAAAGGTTCTTTTTTCATCAATCTTTCGCTTCCTTAAAGGTAAGTCCTGCAAATGCAAGCATAAGTGCCACGGTCATGGGGTTGCAAAACTGGAACACCCACTCGGATATTCCCGCAAAGGCAAAGGCCATAACAACGGCGAAAATTAAAAGAAGAATAGGGTTCTGTCTGCAATTCTTTCTGTAAAGCTTCACTCCCAGAACCGCAGCGGCTATAAGCAGCACCATAAACAGAATGCCCACAGGAATTCCGTGGTCGTAGGCCACCTGCATATAGGTGTTGTGAGCGTGTACCGCAATCTCTCCATTGGGAAGAAGGGCTCCCATCTCATCGTGGCCTGTCAGGTTGAGCTCCTTTGCATAGGCCTTGAAAATGGTGATTCTTCCGTTGGATATCATATCAAGCCGTGACTCGGTGTCAACATAGCCGTTCATTTCTTCGCTGAGCATATGGGCCTCAGCCCTTGTAAAGCCGGCGGATGCCAGAAGATGCTCCTGGCCTGTCTCATCCACTTTTCCCTGATCATCGTAGTAGTACTCCTCATTACTCTGATCAATAGGGAAACCGTAGTGATCGTAATAGGGATTGCCGTCCTCGTCATAGTTGTTCTTATCCACAGGATAGTGATAATCTCCCAGGTCAACTCCCAGGATCTTTTCACCGAACAGCCCCGCAAATCTCTCAACACACATAAAGTTGGTGCTGTTCCAGTCCGCTCCTCCCCTTACAAGGACGTCCGTATCATCGATGAGATAAATGGTGGGCCTTGCAACTATGGTAGGCAGGATCCTCTGGAGGGTAAAGGCTCCGGGGAAGCAGATAATTGCTGCTGCCGCCATGACACCTATGATCCTGAAAAACTGTTTTTTATGAACGGAAACGGTTACCAGGATAACCGCGATAACTGTCACTGCAATGGACAAAATAGCTGTCCTTGAAACCGTAAATACTGCATAGGAAAGGATCCATCCGAATAAAACGATCTCTTTCCAGGCGGATTTGAATAAGAGGACCACTCCGCACTTTTTGGGCATTGCCACGATCTTGGCCACCAGCATAACCGTTGCCACAGCGGCCATAAGGGCCAGATACTCGGCAGTTACGGTTACTGTATGGAAAATGAAAGCGAATCTTCCGCTGACAAAGCCTGCAAAATACCTGTGAAGCAGTGAAAATCCAAGGGATAACAGGAAGTTCACCATAAGGCCTCCCGCCAGGATCTTGTACCAGTTCTTCTTGCCCTGCCAGCCTGCGATCCTGAGGTACAGGCAGATAAAGGTAACGGACATGGCAACGCCCCACCATCTGGTGTTTCTGAAAATGATGATGGAAGCCATAAATACAAGAAGAAGGATTCCGAAGGCTGTAATTACGCTTCTGCTTGAATCATGCTCTGTAATGTGAAGAAACCTTTTCCTAAGGAGCATGGCAGCTCTTCTGATGAGGCTTATCACCACAAAGCCCCCAAGTATCACTATGATGATGCCGTATTTAAGGGCCATGTTGTGAAGGTCGTACTCCTTCTCGGTGTCAGCAAGGCTGTGAAGTCCGTAGTATCTGACTCCCGCGATCACTGATGCTGCAAGCCACAACAGGTTCGGAATATTGAAGGCCTCTCTGAAGGTAAAGGTAAGAAGCATCGTGAGGATCAGCCAGATTACCATCCTTCTCTCGGAGAGGGTGTGATAAATGTCGTAAAGGTCATTCATGTATGCGCAGGCATACCAGAGGGACATGGCGATGGTGAACATCATAAGACAGCTCTTGGGTCTGTCGCTGCCCTCTATGGTCTGCCAGAAGGATACTCCCATGCTGTGCCTTACCACGTTGTGGTTGATGGCGTAGAAGCCTATCCCTGCGCAGACGATAAGTCCTATCTCATAAAAAATGATATCTATGGGCCTTGAATCAAAGATCCTGAGGGGGAATACCATGATCATCAAAGTAAGGAAAACAATGGCATTCAAAGGATTCGCCACATATTTGACAGTCTTGCCCACAGTAAGAAGACTGTTCTTCTCAGGATTAAGCTTAAAGAATATTCTCTCTGCAATAATGAGAACCGCTGCCACAGCCGCCAGGATTCCTATGTACATAAGGGATCTGCTCCTGGACATGGGCACCTTGTAATTGTAAAAGCAGGAAATATGCCTTCCGGGAATCTCATTCCAGTGGGTGTAAAGACTTCCCACGTACTCCGGGTTTTCGGGGATATCCTCAAAGCCAAGATTGTACTTGGATCTGCAGCCCTCGAACAGGAGATAGTACTCTTTTCCCGGCTCCACATCCAGCTCCATGGGAACATTGACGTAATCGGGGAGCTGATAATCCGCGGTGTCCACCAGAACTCTCAAAAGCTCGGTGTGCTCTTCGTTCCTGACAGCCACACTGAGATATCTGCCCTCTGTCATCTCGGAGACGTACACATCCACTGACTTCAGCCTGTCATATCTGGTGATGAACTTCTGAACAGCGTTGTCCTCGAAGTTGACGGTGATGCTCTCATCCAGAAGATTCCCCCCGGGAGAATACTCGAAGGTATCGGCAAAAATCCTCAGGGGCCATATGGTCATTATGCAAATAAGTGTAAGCAATAGAATTATCACTTCTATTGCGGTCTTTCGGTTAATTATATGTCTCATTTATTCTCTACCCAACGTAACATTTGAGCCTAAAAAGCCATCATTATATGTTAACATACCTGGTTTCTATTATCAAACAGCCTGAACCCTGCGGTTACACAGAAGAACCGGCAGACAGAGCCAGAGGTAAACCACATATCTCACAAGATAGGTGGGACCCAGCAGCACCGTCAAAAAGGTCAGCATCACCGGAAGAAAGGGAATGATTCCCTTGAAATCACCGCGGTAAAGCCTGTAAAACAGCACGAAAAGATAGATAAGCAGCATCAGTCCCGGTGAAAAGAAAAGGTACAGAACCGGTGCATCATCATGGAAGGTGCCGATGGACAGATATCTGTAGAGCCTGTCAATCACAGGGATAAAGCTGTGCCTCTCTCCCGGCTGCTCCACCTCGTAGCCAAAGTAGGAGGAGGTGTCATAGGTGAAGGTGAACATGGATGTTCCCTTATAAACATTGATATTGGCCGGAGGATAGAAATATCCGTAGGAGGTAAGAAGCCAGGCATTTACGTATACCATGGGATGCTTCTTAAAGAGCCTGAGCCAAAGGCCGAAGAACTCACCCTTGTGCTGCTCATAATATTCGTTGTCAAAACCCACTTTTACCAGATCGGAGACACGGCCGGTATAGGTATCAAGATTCTCAGAAGGGATAAATGCGGTCAAAAGGGCTATGTCCTCCCGGGACATAGATTCCCTGTCATACTTGTAGACCCTTGCCATCTGCATGATGGGCACCGTCAGCATCTCCTGATGGTGGGTTCCCTCAGAGGAAAAGGCTGCTGTGAGAATGCTGTTAAACACCAGGTAGAGGGCCACCGGAATCACCAGCACTGCTGAGAGCTTTCCAAAGAGCTTTTTGGCATCCACATGCTTTTTGAGGTACAAGAGCCCCAAGGGCACAAATACAAGGTAGGCGTAAAAGCCGTTGTGCCTGAAGCAGGGCATAAGAAATGCTGTGATAACAAGGGCTGCGGGCTTTACCTTTCCGGCCATGAAAGCTGCGGGATCATCCGTAAGCTCACAAAGAAGCACCACCAGTAACAGGAGCAGTGCCGAGAACAGCCCGTCCTTGGAGGAGCACAGGGTGTACATGACTATTGTGGGGAAAAGGCCGTAGCATAAGATCCAGAGAATCCTGCTGTTTTTCCCTACGCCTCTCTTTTTCAGGTACATGATGGTATAGGCGAAAATCGCAGTGATGATCAGCATCTGAATGACGATATAGGTAAAAATGCCCAGGTTCCAGGAGCCTGTCACCTTGTGAACAAGGGCAATAGTGCCTCCCAAAAGAAGCACGTGCAGCAGGGGATGATGGGTCGTAAAGGTTCTGGTAAGGACCTCATTGAGCTCATCCTGGGCGTCATAGACAAAAAAGCCCGGGAACTCAGCCAGAAGAACCGGAAGGTTAAGAAGATTCAAAACAGCCCAGGTAAGAAGGAAATCCGCCATGGATGGCTTATCCGTAACCTCGATCCCCTGAGCCTCTTTTACCACGTTGGTCCTAAAAAGGCCAAAGAGCTTGGCTCCCTGCCTCTGGGCGTCGTACCCCCGCCATACATAGCGGGTATCTATGGTTATGATGATCATCATGGTCAGCATGATGAGCATGGCGTTGCTGTCGGAGATGTTGACAGAATCCGCCATTTCCAGCTGATAGCCGAACACCAGAAAAACTCCCGATAAAACGCCAAATAAGCCTGACATAAGCCAGGCTAAAATTGTATTTTTATCTATTGTGCTGTTATTCCCCAAACTTTTTTCAGGCCTCTTCATCTCTGGTTGTCTCACGTATTACATACTGAGGGTTCTTGTTCTGTGCAATATAAACTCTTCCCACGTATTCCCCGATCATTCCCAGCATCAGCATGATCATTCCCCCGATGAACATAATGGCGCTCATAAGAGCGGAAAAGCCCACGGGAACAGCGGGATTAACAAATTTCTTGATTACTGTATAAATGCCGTAGAGGATGCCCACAATAGCCAGACACACGCCGGACATGGTGGCGATGCGAAGGGGCTTGATGCTGAAGGCGGTAAAGCCGTTGATCCAGAGAGCCAGGAGCTTGGCAAAGGTATAGCCGCTCTGCCCCACTTCTCTTTTTCTGTGGGTTACATCCACGTTGACGATATTTTTGGTGGTTCGAAGCACCAGTCCGATAACGTAAGGGTAGGAGCTCTCATAGCTGAGCATCTCATCCACAACGAATCTCCTGGCGATGAAATAACTTGATACAAAAAGGTCTCTGGGCTTACCAAGCATCACGCTGGCCATCCACTCATTCATGGCGGTGCCGAAGTTTCTGAAAAGGCTGTGCTGCTTGTTGGCGTATCTGGCATAGGCCACATCAGCTCCGTTAACCACTGCTTCCACCAGCTTGTCTGCCTCGTCTGCGGGAGTCTGGCCGTCGTCGTCAAGACAGATCACATACTCACCCTTGCTGGCCCTAAGTCCCGCCATAAGAGCGGCGTGCTGGCCGAAGTTCTTGGCGAAATTGATGCCGGTGAGCACCTCTGCCTTGGGGCCGCTGCAGAGCTCCTTGATCTTGTCCCAGGTATGGTCGGGAGATCCGTCATTTACCAGGATTATCTCGTAGGTATAGCCCTTTAATTTATCTTTTTTCATGGTTGCTGCTATCTCATCTATAACGCCCTCGATGGTTTTCTCGGACCTATAGCATGGGATAACATAGCTTATAAGGTTCTTAATCATATTTTTACAAAATCCTCTCCATCAATATCATATCACTTTTTTCGCCATCACTGCACTCCACCATAGGGAGGTCCTGACACTTGACGAATCCGCCGTACTCATAGCTCTTTCTGGCGGCGATATTGGAGGTAAAGACGCGAAGGATCAACCTTTTTATCCCAAGCTCATCCCTGGCGTAGTCTGTGGCCAATGCTGCAGTCTCGTTGCCATAGCCCTTGCCGGTGGCATCATCCTCTCCGATAAAGATGCCGTATTCAGCCTCGGTCCTTGTATCATCCAGATATCTGAAATACACGCTGCCTACCGGCCTGAAGTTATTCTTCGCTTCGCAGATGATAAGCTGCACCACTTCACCGGTATCCACCTTGGTCCGAAGCCAGTTGGTGTGGATCTCATTTGTAAAATGTTCTCTGTATATGAAATTGTTTCTTACTCTGTCGTTGTTGCGCCAGCTCACCACCAGCTCCGTGTCCCCATCGGTTATGGGGCGAAGAGCCACCAGTTTGCCTGCTGTCACAAACTCTTTTTCCAAACTGTCACTCATTTATATCACTCTTTTCTGACCTGATAGATTCCGAATACATCCTCGATGACATCCAGGCGGGTTACGACAACCTGCTGTCCCTTATCTGCATAGTAGCTGACGATCCAGTCCGTGTCCGTATCCATGTTCTGAACGAAGTACACGCCCTCTGACAAAAGAGCTTCTTCCATGGAGGAAAAACCTCTGGCTGAAAGCTTACTGTGGCTTATGGGACTCTTACTTGCCCAGCCTCCCAGCAGATCATGGTTGTAGCCTCTGTTATCCACCTTTTCAAACATCTTCTCGGAATAGGTAGCCTCATCTTTTCCGGTAACAGTGGCATAGGAGACGCTTGTATAAACATCTATCAGATAATAGTTCTCGCTGTTTTCTTTCATGTAATCATTAAGGGCCTCATAGCGGGAAAGAGAAGCCTCTCTTCTTACCAGCTCAGTCCTGACCACGTATGCCTGAAAAGGTGTGCCCATCAAAGCCAGCACCGCCGTCACAGCCACAGTGCCAAGAAGCATCCTGTTGACTCCGGTCTCAGTGCGGTGAACACAGACGTTGTAGAGTCTGAACAGTGACAGTATCATGGCTGTCAGAATCATGATCTCCGTCAGATACAGCGGATGAGTGATCCTTATGGGATCCCTTCCTCTGAAAAGAATGTACATCCAGAGGGTGGTTCTGCAGGCGAACAACAGCCCCAGCAGCAAAAGTGACTTAAGCACCTTACGGATATCCCACCTAAGGGCCACAACACAGCTGATAAAGGTGATGATATACAAAACCAGGGTCACCAGATTCCAGGGATAATCCGTCATAGGATATTCATAGCCCTTGGGAGCTGATATGTGATAGAGCCTGTAGAAATAAAGCTTTGCTGCCTGAGCCAGCCTTGAGGACATGGATGCATCCTCTGTCCTTATGGTTCCGGCGTAATCAGCTATTTTTCCCATCATGGCAGCATCGATGCTGTCATCCAGACCAAAATTGTAATTCTCCAAAAGCTTCTGAGAGCTCTCGGAAAGACCTATGCTGTCATAGAAATCCTTATTTTCTGCATAATCAGGTATGCTCTGGAAATCGTAGAGCTCCGTCCTGTTGTCAAAAAACTTCACGAACTCCTTCCACTGGGAAGAGGAATAGGCAATCTTATTCAGGGCAAGGCAAACCAGAAGCCCTGCCACTATGCCGATCACAAGATTCAGGTATTTGATAAACATATTCCTTTTTTCTTTGTAATCAGAGGGCTGACCTGTCTTTTCCTTCTCAGAATCCAGTTCGAAGCACACGAATACCCACTTCATAAGTATGGAAACCAGGATCATGGGCAGGATCAGAAGCAGCATCTCACTTCTGATGGTGAAGGCCACTCCGATAAGAAGGATCGGGATCATATAGGGGCTTCCCTCTCCCTTTTTCTTGGAAAGGATAAGGAAAGCTGCGGTGGCCGCCAGAAGTCCGCTGGTCACAGTGTACTGAACATAGAGAAAATGCGGGAAAAACAGCCCCAGCATAATGCCCAGCTCCAGGAACAGGAAAATGAGTTTCTTTTTAAATTCCAGGTTGGAAAGCTTCAGGACATCGGCGGTTCGCTTGATAACCATGGCAAAACAGCCGTACTGAGCTGCACATAAAAAGATGCCGTACCAGGAGAGGGATCTGACCACTCTGTAAAGCAGAGAGATCAAAGCGCCTATGGGGTATAGCATCTGAATATTGTGTCCCTCCGGAGTGCCGGTATAGCTTCCGGAGAGAATATCCTTTATAAGACAATCGTCATTTAAGTCAAAATAATAATCACCAATAAGACCTGCAGCTATGATGACGCAGGCTATTAGCACGGCCGTAACTATGAAGTTATCGCTCTTTCGTGTTGTGGCCATAATATTCCCCTTTTATCAGGTGAACTTGTAGTATTCCTTTACTCTCATAACTACTTCGTCAAGGTCCTCATCTGTGAGCTTGTAGTACATAGGAAGACGAAGCAGTCTCTCGCTCTCCCTGGTGGTGTACTTATCCTCACCTCTGAACTCACTGTACATAAGTCCTGCCTTGGAGGAATGAAGCGGAATGTAATGAGAAGCAGGCAGAATATCATTGCTCTCAAGGTACTTAATAAGTCCTCTTCTCTCCTCGAAGTCCTTACACTTGATGTAGAACATGTGAGCATTGTGCTGGCAGTAGTCAGGAACAAAGGGAAGCTCGATAAGTCCCTTCTCCTCAAGAGGCTTAAATGCCTCAAAGTATCTGTTCCAGTGGTTCATACGGTCATTGTTGATCTCGTCAGCCATCTGAAGCTGCGCATAGAGATAAGCAGCGTTCATGTCGCTGGGAAGATAGGATGAACCGGGCATGATCCAGCTGTATTTATCAACCTTGCCAAGCTTGTAAAGGGTTCTGTTGGTACCCTTTTCTCTGATGATGATGGCGTCGTCCACATAGGTCTCATCCCTAAGAAGAAGCGCTCCGCCCTCACCCATACTGTAATTCTTGGTCTCATGGAAGCTGTAGTTACCGAAATCGCCGATGGCTCCGAGAGCCTTGCCCTTATAGGTGGACATTACGCCCTGGGCTGCGTCCTCGATAACAACCAGATTGTGTCTCTTGGCGATATCAAGAATGGTATCCATCTCACAGCCTACGCCTGCGTAGTGAACAGGAACGATGGCTCTGGTCTTGGGTGTGATGGCCTGCTCGATAAGGTTCTCATCGATGTTCATGGTATCAGGTCTGATGTCCACAAAAACCACCTTGGCACCGCGAAGAACAAAGGCATTGGCAGTGGAAACAAAGGTGTAGGAAGGCATGATGACCTCGTCACCCTCCTTGATTCCCGCAAGGATAGCTGCCATCTCGGTGGCGTGGGTGCAGGAGGTGGTAAGAAGAGCCTTCTTAACTCCTGTCTTTTTCTCTATCCATTCGTTATCAAGGGCTGTATACTTGCCGTCGCCGCAGATCTTCTGATTCTCGACGCACTCCTTGATGTAATCAAATTCTTTTCCCGTATAAGGTGGAACATTAAAATTAATGCGCATATATTCTCCTTAATCCTTCTTCCTGAAAACGATCAGCTTGCTGATTACATAATTGAGAACTATTACAATAAAGGTCGCTGCAAGCTTGACAGGCATTGAAGGCAAGCCCAGCAGGGTGATGAAAATGTAGATCAGAAGATCCTCAACAACCAGTGTAAAAAGTCTTCCTGCAGTAAAGGAACCTGCCTGCTTTAAAAAATCCTGTTTGGTCTCAACATGTCCGTCAAATACCCAGGTTCTGTTGGTGAAGAACTGGAAAGCCACGCAAATAACCCAGTCAATGGTGTTGTTCAGGACCGCATTGAGATGCATGACACTGTCCATGAACCAGAACAGGAAAATGCTGAGAAAGAAAGCCAGTCCTCCAAAGAACAGGTACATAAGGCCTTCCTTGTGCTTGGTATAAAAAGGTTCAAAGATATTCAGCACAGGAAGAGACATGATCCTGTCAAAAATATCCTTCTTCTTGGTTGTATTCTCCATAATATATCTCTTTTACTCCTCATTATAACTTGCGAAGATCAAAAATCTATCGCTTTCGAAGACTTTATTATAATCGTGATTGTCAATAAAGTCCATTAAATCATCATATTTGTGAGTATTCGTGCCTTCTCCCGTGCCCTCTTTTCCGATAATGACAGTGGGAGTCTCCCCGGCATCGGACAGCTTTTTAAGGGCTTCACCAAAGAAAGCAGAGCCGTAGCTGTCAAGGTCAGGCCAGGTGGTATCGATGGCGGGCTCCAAGTCAAATATATAAGAAAGGCCCGGAACATTGCCATAGAGGAGAACCTTGTCATCCTGAAGACCGTTATCATCAATAGCCGCCTTAAGCTCATTCAGAGTCTCGGCGTTGTAGGTGGTGGTCACCATGGATGATACCTTTGGAATGTCCGCTCTTGCATCCCTCACGGTCCCGTCAGCTCCGTCGTAGAAGGAGAAGTTGATATGGAACAGTGCGCCCTGTATCACCAACACTATAATAACAGTTGTCACAAAACTCTGCCACGGGAAGTGATAGTCTTCGTCTCCCGCCCTCTGCATCATTCTCCTGAAGAGCCAGAGGATAATCGGTGCTATCAAAAACATGTTGTTCATGATAGGGAAGGTATAGTTGTTGCTTCCAAGGGGTGTAACCAGGATCAGCATCAGCGCCGCAAAGGCCAGAGTCTGCTCCTGCCTGCTGCCGTTTAAGATACCAAGAGATCCTATAACGCAAAAGATTATTCCTGTTATGATAAACATCATGGCAGCCTGAAACATGCTGTCGTAATAGTAGTAGTTCCTGGTGAAGACGCCCTTGGCGAAGTAGTAGCGAACCAGTACAAGAAGGCCGCCTATGTAAAGAAGCTTCTTGATCCAGACGTATTTCCCCACAAGGAAAAGGAACATGATAACACCGGCTACTATACAGGGAATCACAATAAGCATGTGGATAACACTTGTGAGGTATGCCTCTGCGATGGCTCCCAGCATTCCGCCGGAGGTGTAGTCCGAAGCTCCCTCGGTCATTCCAAAGAGTCTGGCTATACCGTTTATGTACTCCGAAGGGCCATAGGCCATACAGATGCCAAGAAAGACTATGCCAAAGCCGGATACATAGCCGGCGATACAGACAAGGGTCTTCTTAAAGACCTCTGCAAACCTATCTTTTGTTATGAATCCGTAGAACCAAAGGATCAGTATCAGTGCTGCCTCCGCCAGATTGGGGAATCGCACCATTACGTTCATTCCAAGAAATACACCTGCTATGAACAGGTAGAGAGCCTGTCTCTCCAGAGCAAAGAGCCCTGCTATCAGGAAGATGGTTCCCAGGGTGAGAAACAGGTATGTCAGGTAGTTGTAGAGTATCGCTCTTGGTGAAAAGCATATGCTCTCTGCAATGAACTCACCAATGAAGATCATCCATCCGGGCATGAATCTCTTGAGGAAGTAATAGGAGATCAATGCCATAGCGGAGGTTATAAAACTGCAGTAGATGTTGAAGCCCAGCATGGTTCCGGCTCCGGGAAGAAGCATCAGAAACTCACCCAGCTTGTTACTTAAGAAAGTCGAAAAGAGCCACATTCCGTTTACACTGCCCAGATACTGGTAATTACCAAGGCTGTAGGTGGTGTCTGTGACGTCCAGACCTGCATTGGCCCCCAGCAGCGGAAACAGCAACAGTATCACCGGAAACACCCAGGTCTCCAGTGGCGCCTGATATTTTTTCAGATTATAAAAATAGCTCCTGATATTTTTCAGCATAGCTCCTCGTCCCACTGTCTGATTTTCTTAAAGAGTGCTGTATCCTTCAGAACTCTTCCCACATAGTCAAAGATCATCTTTCTGATCCAGTCCACAAATACGCCGGCTGCGAATACCACCAGAACACATCTGAGCTGGTGCCATGCAAATAAAAGCACGCTGTCCTTGGGCACCTCTCCGAAGATATGCTCAAGCCACCACAGCCATCTGCCTGCGATCTCAATATGCATGTGCAGAAGATAGACTCCGAAGGTAAAGGGAGCCACAAAACGCACGCAATCAGCAAATCTGTTTTCCCTCATGCGATAGAACCTGAAGAAGGAGAAAAGTCCCAGGGAGCCTGTAAGTGTAAAGATAAAGTTAAGATCCAGCGGAACTCCTGCATAATATGTGAGGCCGCCTCTTAACAGATTCACATAGTAGAGTCCTATGCTCATGGCAGCGATAAGAAGCGATGATACCACAAAAACACCGACACTTCTGGCCGCATCATAAAAGAGCACCACATCATATTTTCTGATATAACCAGAGATGAGATAAAGGACCAAAAACCATCCGTAGTCATAACCATGATGGTCTGTGACAAACATTACGGGAACAAAGCTTTTGACAATGGAAAACCAGATAAGGAGCCCGATGATCACTGTCTTGAGCTGCTTTCTTGTAAGGTTTTCTATGGCTGCGTTCATAACAGGAGCCATGACGTACATGATGACATAGGCTGTTACGAACCAGTAATGCTCAGAAGAAATGGGGAAAAGATACTGTACCAGCTTGTATGCTGAATCCCCGGAATCAACGGTGTAGGTTCCCACCAGCATCATAGCCAGTGAGATGAGTATTGTATAAAAGTAAACCTGACAGATAAGAGAGATTATGCGGCTGGGCTTAACCTTGCCCTTGGACAGGAAAAAACCGCTTAAAAGCACATAGGTATTAAGCCCTGTTATGGCCAAGGACTCAATGATAGTGGCATAGATCTTTACGCCGGAAGCCGGAAGTCCCAGCTCCAGCAGTACCTCTGCATGAGAATTGTAGTGAAGGCAAAGGATCATGATCATTGCCACGATCCTCAAAAGCTCAAAACTTGCATTTCTCTTTTTAACTGTTTTCTCCCCGGTATCTGCCATATTTCCTCCGCTGTCAATTTGATAGTCTGTTATCTTTCAACTACAGCCTTAGTATCTGCAACTCTGTAGACCATATCGCACTTTTCGATGGTCTGAAGTCTGTGAGCAATGATGATAAGAGTCTTTCTGCCGTGGAGCTTGTTGATGGACTCCATGATGGCGCTCTCTGTCTCGTTATCAAGGGCTGAGGTTGCCTCGTCCAGAACCAGCACTTCAGGGTCCTCAAAAAGGGCTCTTGCAATACCGATTCTCTGTCTCTGTCCGCCGGAGAGTCTGATTCCGCGCTCTCCAATGGCTGTATCAAGGCCTTCCGGAAGGCTTCTTACGAACTCATCAAGAGATGCCTCCTTAAGGGCCTGCCAAACCTTGTTATCGTCTATATCTTCGTCGGCGTAGCCAAAGGCCACGTTTTTCCTGATGGTTGAATCCACCATGAAAATAGTCTGAGGGATGTAGCCTATGTTCTTAAGCCATCCCTGATAATGCTCTGAAACATCAACACCGTCCGCCAGGATCTTGCCGCTCTCGGGCTTCAGAAGTCCAAGAAGCACGTCCACAATGGTGGTCTTGCCGGCACCGGAGGTTCCCACGATACCAACGCTCTTTCCCACAGGAATGCTCATGTTGGCCTTTTCAAGAATATACTTGTCGGTGTTGGGATACTTGTAGGAAATGTCCACCATATCGATAGTCTTGGTCACAGGAAGCTTCTCAACATTTATCTTCTTGCGGTAATCACCGTCGTTGTAGTTAACGGTGGAGTCATTGATCTCATTCTGAAGGTTGTCGCTGACATTCATAAGGAAGGGCTCAAAATATGCTATGGATGTCAGGTAGTTGTTGATCCTGTTGGCGCTGGGAAGAAGTCTTGCCGCAGCCGCTGCCATAACGGTAAGCTGAGCCACAAGGTCAGAGAGATTCTGGCCTCCTGCCATAACGATAAGCATATATCCGATCATTCCGGCGATGGCAATGGTCTCGATAAGGAGCCTCGGGGTGGAATTGTAAAGGCCGTATTTCTGCACAGCATTTACATAACCTGCACCGCAGTCCGCATAGCCGCTGATGAAGTAGTTTTCCTTGTTGGCGATCTTGATCTCTTTTATACCTGTAACAGACTCATCGATCCACTTGTAAAGACCGCTGTAGTAGTCCTGATTCTCCTGTCCTGCCTTGACCATTACAGGCTTTATCTTGAACTTGATAATAAGAAGGACCACCACCAGAAGCGAGGCAATACTGATGGTCATCACCGCATCCTGACTAAGGAGAATGCCCACAAGACAGATAAATACAATGATCTCACTGATAAGCTGCAAAGAGCTCAGGATCAGTCCGTACATGTTATTTACGTCAGAGGTGATATTTCTCTGGATAATGCTGGTGTCTGCTCCAAGGTAGTACTCGTAGGGCCTCTCCATGAAGTTGATCATCATACGTCTTGAGGTTGCAAACTGATTGGTGTAAACAAAACGAAGCTGTACCACGTTCATGAAGTACAGGAAAATGTTTTTTACCACAAATACCAGTATGAGAGCCACCATTATAACTGCTGCCAGCTGTGTAGCGCTGTTTAAATGAAGGGTGTTGTAGATAAAGGAGAGGTATTTGTTGCTCTCAACCTTCGCCGGGTCCAAAACCACCGCCATTACCGGTGCTATCATGGCAATACCCAGGGCTTCCAACATTCCTCCGATGAGCATCAGTATCACGATGCCCACCATCTGTTTTTTCTGTCTGCCATCCAGCAGCAGCATTAGTTTCTTGTAAATCTTACGCATTGAACACTAACCTTTCAGGTGTTTCTTAATCTGTAATTGCCTCGTTCTGTCTGTGGATCTCGGGAGCCTCATAGATATCCATGAAATCATCCCCAAGATACAGCTTTTCCTTGGCAAACTTAATTGAATCAGTAACGGTATAGACGGACACAACTCTGTCGAACTCCAGTCCCTCTATGAGGTTCAGCATCTCCATGGGGAAAGAGCCGTCCAATATAACCGCATCGCTGAAAATATTATTATACTCCAAAAGATCTCTCGGGTGCTGCTTGATAAGGACAATGGCCTTCTGACCGTCAATAGTCCCGTAATCTCTTATGATATCCTCAAAAATTCTCTTTCTTGTATCCAGGTCGCAGAGGGGTTCTGACAAAACAAGCAGTGTGGGAAGCCCCTTTTTAGCCTGGGAAAGCTTATCCTTTAGCTTGTCCATATCCTCCACAAAAAGCTCCAGCAGGAGCTCTTTTTCCCTTGAAGTAAGGCGGTCTGTCAGCTTTTTTCTGGGAAGCTCCACATACTTGGGGCAGGGATACTGCAATACGGAGATGTCGTTGACCTCCATGTCGATGCAGTATTTGCCGTAGCCGTTCTGGATAAAGATAAGGCCCAGCTCGGCCATCCCGGCTTTTATCTTAAAATGTCCCCTGTTGTCATATCTTGCGGTGTCATAGTATCTTATACAGTCAAGGCCGTCCTCTACTGCGTGATAGCGGATCTTCTTATAACTAAGGTAATAGCCGATAGGGTCGGAATCGCAGAACACATAGATGTCCTTGTACTTACTGAAATCCAAGGGTACATACTGCTCCTGTAACTTGCCGAACTTTTTGCAGAAGCGGATTCTCTTAAACATGTTGAGAGCGATGTTACCGGAATCCTCCTTAAGAGGCTTCAGCTCAGGGAAAAAGGTGTCCTCTTTCTCGTCGTATTCGTAGACCTCATCAAATATGGGGGATTTCTTTGCTCTTTCCACCATGGAGCCGAACTTGTTGGACATTTTGGAAAGAACCAGGGTGGCTCCCCCCTGTGCCCCCAGGTAAAACTCCTTGAGGCAGGCTATATACACATGGTAAAAGGTGTGACAAACATAAACTCTATCGTACATTCAAAACTTCCTTATTTGTGACTCCGAAGTCCTCTGTAGAACCACAGGAGTCTGTAGTATAAATAGAAAAACAGATGTGATTTCATCTGATATCTTATGAGCTTCTTCTCCTCGGGATGAACCTTCTCCTGATAGTATCTGTTATTCTGAAACTCCGGGAAGGTGGCCCTCATCTCTGCGGCGAGCCTTCTGGCAAACCTGTAGCTGCCTCTGAAACGGCTGCTTCTTGGCATGACCGAGAACAGGGTGTTGATATAAAATAACACTGTAAACTGGTACTCTATCTCCGGTTTGTACTCCTCATAGTAGCCGTTATCTTTGGCTTCCTTAACGATGAGTCTTCCGGCTGTCATACGGTCCTCCATGTTCTTGCGGGATATGGAATGAACCGTTGAAGTGTTGTGCTGATAATAAAAATACAGTGGTTCCTGAATGTACTCAAAGTGTCTGCTCCTGAGCATCCAGGTGTTACTTATGGCATTGTCCTCATAGAAAATGTCCTCGGGAAAGATATCAAGCTTTGTCTTTGAACAGGGAATGTAGTCCCCCAGGATCAGCTCTCTCCTATAGACCTTGACCACAAGACTTCCGGTCTCCAAAAGAAGCTTCTGATACCGCTCTTTATTCATAACACCGGTTTGTTCAAAGTTGTTGTTGTGAACTATCTGTCCCACTTTGAAGCTGTGCTCGTCAGTGAAGCAGTAGTCGCAGCCCACCATGTCGGCCCCTGTCTCCTCAGCCTTGTTAAGAAGCCTGTTGTAGTAATCGGGCACGATCCAGTCATCGGAATCGATAAAGCCCAGCCACTCTCCCCTGGCTATGGCAAGGCCTAAGTTCTTGGCTCCGCCCTGATGGTGGTTTACCTTGGAATGAAGGGCTATGAATCTGTCGGGATACTTCTCTGCGAAGCTTCGCAGTATCTCCAGGGAGTTATCCGTGGAGCAGTCATCCACTGCGATTATCTCATACTTTCCGTTATCAAGTTTCTGGTTTACCAGGCTGTTAAGGCAATACTCCAGCTTGCCCTCGGAAGCCATATTGTAAACAGGCACTATAATGCTAAGCCTTATCATATCATCTCCACGATAGCGGCTGCTATCTTTTCTGCGCCCTTGCCATCTATGATGCCGCGGGCCTTGTCACTCATTCTCTGTCTGAAGCCGGGATTATCCACCGCTGCGGTTCCCCAGGTAACTATCTTCTGGATAAGACGTCTGTCATCTCTTACATCCCCTGCGTACTTGGCAGCTCCAAGCTCATCAAAGACCTTGACGAACTGAACCTGATTGTCAGCCATGGCATAAACCACGGTGGGAACTCCGATGGCGCAGAGCTCATACAGGGTGGTTCCTCCCGCTGAAACAGCGAAGTCACACTTTTTCATGATCTGTGCCATGTTGCCGGGATTGAAATGAAGAGTTATGGCGGCGTTACGGTCTGCCATGTCCTCCAGCTCTTTTACATAATCCTCTTCGAAAAGCGGGCCCACGATAACCTCGCAGGTCATGCCGGTAAAGTCCAGCACATCCCTGCAGGGACTGTTTTCATCAAAATATATCTCATTGAGGATATCCCTTATGATGCGATAGGGATCAGTGCCACCCGCTGATAGAAATAACTTTTTGGCATGACTGTGTATCTTGTAATCCGTGCAGCCAAACTGCCTTCTAAGGGGCGCATACTGCCCTCCCAAAAGCTGCACCTTGGCGCTGTAGAAATCCTCAGGCACTTTAAGGTCATAATTTACTATAAAATCCACGTCGTAGTCAAATTTGTAGAGGTCGTCTATATAGCCCAGCTTCGTGTTAAGGCCCAGCTCCTTTATAAGAGAGCGCAGCTCACTGAAGTACTCCTCCGTCACAAAATAGGAATCGATCAGGAAGAAGTCCGGTTTTTCCTCGTCCATGAGGACCCTCAGGGCCTCCATGTCCTGTAAAGGCTGTGAATACTTGGTGTGAAGGATGATGGAATCGTACTCATCTCCGCCCTCTTTCGAGAGCTCGTGCAAAGTATGATCACTGTCGTCATCGGACAAAATGTAGGTGACCTCGCACCCCTTTTGCATAAGCTCATAGGCGATGGTCATGCATCTTCTTATGTGTCCTGTGGCGATAGCGCCGTTTCCGTTTGCTTTAATCCAGATCTTCTTAGCCATTTTCTCACCTCGTAGTCTAAATCCAACTGTTAACTATGGTTAATTACCTGAAATCCTCTGCCTTAAGGGGCTCTCCTCTAAAGAGGTCGTGGGCCGCCTTCTTTCCAAGGCAGTTATCTATTTCCACAGGGGGAAGTCCCTCTCCCTGCTGGGGTCTTATGGATCTGATGTTTTCATTTGTGAGGGTCTCCCCCTCTTTTATGTCCTGTACTATGAAAAGAGATCTTGCTCCCTCTCTCTCCTTCTCCTGTCCGGGAGTCAGCTTGTACTCACTGCTTCCAAGAGCTTTCTCGGTGATACGGACGTTTTTGACCATATCCGCGAACTCCTCCGGCTCCATGGAAAAGGCTCCGTCGGCACCGCCGTCTGCTCTTCGAAGAGTCAGGTGCTTCTCTATCATCTTTGCTCCCAGGGCAACTGCTGCTACGGGAACAGTCCAGCCCATGGTGTGGTCGGAAAGCCCAATGATACAGCCGTATTCCTTGGCCAGGGTGGGTATCATGTTCAGGTTCACATCCTCATAGGGTGTGGGATAAGCGGAGACGCACTTAAGAAGTACGATGTCCCTGTTGCCCTCACCTATGCAGGCTTCGATGGCATTTCTAATATCATCCTCACGGGCTACGCCGGTGGCAAAGATCATGGGTCTTTTCTTGGCGGCGCAGAGCCTTATGAAGGGTATGTCTGTTATCTCGTAGGAAGCGATCTTGATGGCGGGCATGTTCATCTTTTCCACGAAATCAAGGGATGTGGCCTCAAAGGGTGTGGAAAAGCAGTCAAGGCCCAGCTTGTTGGCTTCCTCCATGAGCTTTGGCTGCCAGTCCCAGGGGGTGTAGGCCTCCTGATAGAGCTTGTAGAGAGTCTTGCCGTCCCAGAGGGTTCCGCCGTCAATCTGGAAATAGCTCTTGTCGCAGTCGATGGTCATGGTGTCGGCGGTGTAGGTCTGAAGCTTCACGGCGTCGGCGCCGGCTTCCTTGGCGGCATGGATGATCTCAACGGCTCTGTTGAAATCGTTGTTGTGGTTGCCGCTCATCTCCGCAACGATGTATACAGGGCTGTCCTTACCCACGGAGCGGTTTCCTATCTTTATGGAATTGTTAAGGTTGTAATCAGGCATTTCAAATCTCCTCAACAAAGTTGTTCATCATGTATTCCGCATTGGTCCAGGGCTTTCTTGCGGTGAAAAGGGTGTTGTCACTCTTTTTGACATAAACCGCAGGGAAGTAGTGGATAAACAGCGGGTTAAGGCAGAGGGTGTAACCACCTGCGTTGGTATAGACCACCCTGTCTCCTATATTAAGTGCGGCCTCATCTGTAACTTCAAAGAGTCTGTCGTACTCCATACAGGTGGCTCCGCAGATCATCTGGGTTGCAATCTCAGGTCTCTCGGAGGCGGGCTGACCCTTGTGCTCAAATCTGTGGGGATACCAGCGCCTTGTGACCTGGGGATTCAGGTTCACTCTGCTTCCGTCGGTGACGATGTAGGTGTGTTCTCTTACCTTCTTCACATCAATAACGCTTGTCACAAAATTAAAGGATGAGGAAACCAGTGATACTCCCGGTTCCATAACAAGCTTTGTCTTATCCGGTGAAAAGCCCTTTGAAAGAACCTCTGCTATGGCGGGAACGTAGTCCCTGAAGTCGGGCTTGTCTGCAACTCCGCCGTAGTAGCCGCCTCCCATATCAACGTACTCAAGGTCCAGTTCAAACTCTCCGGCTGCGGATACAGCTATCTCGGCCAGTGCTCTGTAGGCGTTGACGGATCTGGACTTGGTGGAGGAATGAAGGTGAAGGCCCGCAATCTTAACTCCGGTCATGGCTTTAAGTCTGTCTATAACCTTGCCCAGCTCGCCGTTTTCGTAGCAGTAGCCAAAGCGGCTGCCCTCCTCGTCCGCAAGGACCTCCTGGGGAAGTCTTGCCACCATGTCGTAGTTGACACGAAGTCCTACCCTGAAGATTCTGTCGGGGTGTTTACCGGTGAGTTCTTCCAGCCAGTCCGGCTCATAGGTGGAATCCATATTTACAATGCCCCCGCCGAGAAGAACCTTCTCAAAGGTGGCTCTGTCCTTGATGGGGCCGTTATATATGATGTGGTCTGTGGTATAGCCCAGTTTCAGGGCCAGCTCACATTCCATATCGGATACTACTTCAGCATAGAAGCCCTTGCCCTTAAGGTGTGTAAGGAGCCAGGGAAGGGAATTGGTCTTCACGGAAAAAGAACAGATGTAATTGTTCCAGCTTCCTTCCAGGGCGTTCTTAAGCATATCCACATCTCTGTCCAGGAGCTTCTCGTCAATGCGGTAGTAGGGTGTTGGAAGCTTGTCATCGTCAAAGGCCTGTGCCACTGATGCTGCTTCCTGAGCCTTCAGCTCCTGAAGGCGTCTGTACTTGATCTCCGCCATTCGGAAGTCTTCCATGGTGTCGATATCCTGAACCTCGTCCTCTGTCAGGATGACGTGAACCATATCCTCTGTATCCGTTGTGCCCTCTCTGAAGAAAGCATCTGTTCTGCAAGCATAGAACTGACCGCTGTCGTGGTAGAGCTTCTCAAGGTCCTGGGACCTGGTGGCAGCAAACTCAGGGTGCTTACGAACCAATCGGCCGTTTTCTATAATAAAGCCCCTCTGGGGAGGGTAGGAAAATGCAACTACAGGTGTTACGGATTCGTGTTCCTTCAAAAGCTCCATGGCCTGTCTTAATCTATCGGCCGTTATGAAAGGAGCTGTGGGATAGAGACAGCAGAAGGTGTCAAAGTCTCTGCCCTTGTCCCTATACATGTTAAGAACCTCTGCTATTACTTCATCAGTTGTGGCGTAGTCCCCGGCGGTATCCTGGGATCTTCTGAAGGGAACCGCTGCGCCGGCGGCCTGTGCCACCTCTGCTATGCGGTCATCATCTGTGGATACCATGACCTCGTCAAAGACGCCGCTGTCCAAAGCAGCTCTGATGGAGTACTCTATGATGGGCCTTCCGCAGAATTCCTTGATGTTCTTGCCGGGAATCCTCTTGCTTCCGCCTCTTGCTGTGATAATGGCAACAGAGCTCATTATGCTTTCTCCTCGATTTCAAACTCTTGTAATATTTCGCGCGCTATTTTATCCAGTTCTGCCTTGGTGGCTGCCTCTATACAGAAGTAGCCCCTTCCCATGATGGAAGCGCCGTTGGTGACTTTGCCCAGGATATCTCCCGGTTTGATATTGCAGTTCCAGGCCACAACAGGGTATCTGCCACTGAGGTCAAAGCCCTCAGGAACGCTGTTCACTCTCACGTTCTCAAAGTCAAAGTATCTGATCATCATAGCCTTGGAAGCTGTGGGCTCAAAGGATGCTTTAAGGCCCAGCGCCGGTACCGCCAGCTTCAGGAACTCAGCCACTTCATCCACACCGCTGGCCATGGGGGTAAAGAGATTATGAAGGTTATGGCCGGAGGGTCTGGCAGAGGTTTCTATGATGAATGGATTGCCGTTGTTATCTTTTATGATATCCGCATGGATAAGGTTGTTTTCAAAACCAAGTGTTTCCCCAACCTTCTGCATGAAGGTCCGGAGCTTCTCAAAGAAGTCCTTGTTTTCGGAAGTCTCTGTTATGGAATAATATCCCACGCACTCGCAGTATGGAGGCGGGGTGTTCTCTTTCCCGCGAAGAAGGATCAGGTAGAACCTGCCGTCCACGAAGGCTCCGTCAAGGCCAAACTCAGGGCCGGGGATACAGGTCTCTATAACGTAGTCCTCGTCAAAGGGAAGGCTGTTAAGGAAGCCTGATTGGAGCTCCTCCCCACTGTTGTAAATCTCAACCCCTCTGCTGCCGGAGCCGAATCTTGGCTTAACCACCACGGGATAAACGGTGTTAAGCTCATTGGCGTAAAGGCAGGTCTCTCCCGCAGGAACCAGGTAAAGCTCGCAGGGGCGGAGGCCCTTTTCCGAAAGGACTCTGTGGAACTCGTATTTGTCGGTGCAAAGGGCTGATGCTCTTGCTGAAACGCCGGTGAGGCCGTAGGTGTCGTTGATGACTCCGGTGGTGGTAAGGTATCTTCCGATGGGAACGGGAATGATAACATCCGGTTTGTTCTCATCAAGGATGGCTTTGACCTGTTCCGGGTCACGGATGTCCACCACGAAGGACTTGTCGGCTGCCGGGAGGCCTGGGGCCTCAGGGTTGCCGTCTAAGGCTACTACTTCAAAGCCAAGTTCCTTGGCTTTGCTTATTCCGTATATTGATTCTGAGCTTGCACCTATTACTGCTGCTCTCATATTGTGTCTCCCTTAAATTTATTGGTTACCCGAAATTCTTAATATATTATAGGCATGCCAAAGACAATTGTAAAACCTGAGTGCTTTAGCGGGCAGTTAGTGTGTTGGCCGGGCGGAAGGTACATTGCACGGTGATTTACTTCAGAGCGTAGCTGCTCCACATGTCCTCCACGAAAAGAGGGGCCATCTCTGAAAGGTTGTCACAGCTGTTTAGTAAGTTATCGAAGGCCTCCATCTGCATAGGGTCGTCGGCGGCGTATAAGGTTATTTCGGAGGCGCCGGTGATCTCGGGTTCTGTCAGGGGCTCCAGGTTTTCTTCGTCCATGTAGAAGACTCTGTCGTAGGAAAGGAGCTCGTCCGTAAGGCGCCAGACGTTCTGAGGTGTGGCGGGATTGAACATTACCACTGCCACGGCGTCTGAATGTCCGGAGGCGTAGGCTATCTTCTCGGGGTCCTCTTTGTAGAGGAACAGTACGTTGTTATCCAAGGTCAGGCCCTTAAGGATCAGGATCACAAAAAAGGCAGAAACCACCATTACCAGGCTTCTTTTCTTGTTCCCGTTTCCAAAGCTCTCAATTCTGGAAAAGACCATATACACATCCCAGATAAGGATTGCTCCGATAAGGCCGTAAACCGGCATCTCATATCTGTTGGAGGCAGCCCCCACAAGGAGCGCTGTCTTGGCTGTCAAAAGGAAGTACACCGCTGTTGCGATGACCGGAGCCAGGATCTCAGGTCTCGGGGACTGATATCTCTGCCTGTGTCCAGTGGCAGCTTCTCTTCCTCTTCGAAGGTTTAAGTACATGGTTCCCATAAGAAGCAGGGTTATTATGATCAAAAGGCATTTGCCGAATACAAAATCATTCAGAAGGCCCATAAAGAAGGACAGTCTCATCCAGGTATTTCCCAGGTCAAAGAGTCCCCCTGCAGCTTCCGAGCCTCTGTAACCGCCAAACATATGACGAATACTTGAAGGGTAGGTAAGAACCGCAAGGCCAAGAGCCATGACGTTACATCCCGCATAGATAAAAGCCTTTTTAAAATCAAATCTTGAAAAGGCAAGCCACAGGAATGTAAAGGCTCCGATGCCTGCCCAGAAGTACAGATAAAAATACTGAATCAGGAATCCAAAATATGAAACCAATACTATGGGTCCCCAGAGCACAGCCCAGGAAATCATCTTCTCTCTTGAGATGCCCTTCTTTTCTCCCTTGGCAGAAATACTGTCATAGCTTAAGCTTCCGGCAGCCTTCATCTTTTTTATAAAACAAATATGTACCAGAGCACAGGCAAAAACCGCTGCGGTAAGCCATGCATACATGCGGATGAGCATGTTGCAGGATATGGTCATGGGATTCACCCCATAAAAAGCCAGGGCCAGAACCTCCACCAAAAGCGGCGCCTCCAGCTCCTCCAAAATGCGATACAAAAGCCAGAATGAAATGCAAAAAGCTGTCAGATTGGCAATAAGTCCCGACCACTTGCTGAAAACTCCCGGCGTCAGGCTGCAGATAGTATGGAAAATCCAGTAATAGAGCGGCGGATGTACATCCCAGGACTGAACCAGCTTCACCAGTCCGTAGTTAAAGCCCTCTCCCTTTTTTACGGAGAACTCATCAAGAATGGTCTGTCTGTCCTGCCACTGTCTGTCGGGCTGATAAAGCCCCAGGGTCCTGTTACTGGAAAAATAGGTATAATACTCATCCTCATGAAACCCCGACTTCTGGAAACCGAAGTAGAGGCTCACTATAACGCTGATCACAAAGATCAGCCATACATATACTTTTTTCATGGTCATAAGCCCCTTACCCTGGCGTGAAGCCATCTCACCAGCCTGGGAGCCGGCGCAAGGATCTGAAGATATACTCTGTCTCTTTTGGATAAATGGGGATTGTTTCTTATTTTGCCAAGGTTCTTCCTGACGTAGGAAACAACCTCCCTGTAAAACTTATTGTTCCGGGTCATTTTGCTGACCGGGATATGTAAAAGATAATCAAGCCTCTGATAATAACCGAATCTCTCAGCCACGGGCACCAGGTCCGGATATTCCTTTTTTACCAGGTCAAGAGCCACATCGGAGTTTCTCACAATGTCCGTAAATACTGAGGGGAAGTAATCCTTATCCTCGGCTTTCTTCCTGGAGTTGGAACCCAGGCGGTAAAAAACGTGATAGCCAACGTGAGGCAGTATCACCAGCTTATTTATCCTTGGAAGCACATGGATCATAAGGTAAAAATCCTCATTGAGCTCCCCTTCGGGAAATCTCATGTCTCCCAGTGCGCTTTTTTTGGTGAGCTTGGTGCAAAATGAAGCATCCCCTGTGTGCATAAGAAGGGTTGCAAGGTGCTCCTTGGGGGAGATCTCCAGCTCTTTTTCCGGAACAGTAATAACATCCGGGAGCCTGCTGCCGTCCTCGCAGATCTCGTCCCTTCCTATCTGAACCATGTCCGCGCCGGTGCGAATTGCAGCCTCTGCAAGCCTTGAATACATCTTGGGATCAATGAAATCATCGCTGTCCACAAAGCCAAGATACTCTCCGGAAGCCTTGGAAATCCCAAGGTTCCTGGCGCTGCTGGATCCGCCGTTTTTCTGATGATATACGGTCACATTGGAAAAACGCGCTGCCAGCTCATCCGCCACAGCTCCTGTTCCGTCGGTGGAGCCGTCGTCCACAACGATTATCTCAAGAAGCTCCGCCGGATAGTCCGAAGAAGCCACTGATTCCACGCACTTGGGAAGCAGTTTTTCTATGTTATATGCAGGTATGATAACCGAAATTTTCGTTTTAAACTCCGCCATTTATAACTCCCAATCCAACTCTTACTTAACCTTTTTCCTTGTAACTCCCGGTGCGGGAACCACTGTCTCCGGCTGCATCTGTGTGTACAGATCGTAGCCCAGGAAGATGATGATAACCAGCATTGCCACTGTGAGGGGCCACAAAATTGTAACCGTTGAGCCAAAGAGATATCTTGTGTAGGTGATCATGGTTATCACCTGAAGAGCCGCGCAAACAGGCATCTTTTTGTAATTAAGAAGACCGTAGACAACAGCCAAAACCTCCGGAATATATCCGTATCTCTCGTGCATAACAGGAAGACAGAAGCAGCAGAGCTCCGCGGTAAAAATGGTCAGGGTCAGCATGTATCTTGGTGTGATCTTAAATTCTTTTTTGTAAATATAATAAGCAAGGAGACCGAAGATCATCAGTGTGCAGGCAGTGCCGCCCCTTATAAGGAGCTTTCTTGTGGGAACCGCCAGGTCAGAGGTGATGATGGTGTAGATGCTGGGGTAGTTCATGGAAAGCCTTGAGAACATAGCAACCTGATTGCCGTAGATTCCCAGCAGGTCTCCCCAGGTTCTTCCGGCGATGGCCGCAGGCACCATGGCAAGGACGTAGATCACCGGTATCCAGAAGATGTATCTGATCTTAATCTTATTTTTTAACCACATGATAATGATAAAGGGCATGAAGAAAATGGCCTGCTGCTTGAAACTGTAGGCGATGGCCAGATAGATAAAGGTTCTCTGATCGTGCTCCTTGAGGGCATGATAGAAGGATAAAAGAATAAATGCAGTGTAGATGGAATCGTTCTGTCCCCAGGCGGCGCTGTTAAGGGCCACGGTGGGAAGAAACATGACGGCTGCATAGGACATCACTGCCTTGTTCACGTTCCCATCAGTCACATGGAAAGTGATCCTCATAACAGTGACAGCGCAGATGTAATCAAAGATCACGGATACTGTCTTTACCAGGTACATATCGCTGATGCTGCCGCCGATATAGTGCAGGATAACGATGATGTACTGGAACATGCAGTTATAGTCAAAGGTGCTGGCATCGCTGACTCCGGGCTTGATTCCCAGGTAGGCAAAGCCCCCTGCCGCATGACACTCCTTCATCCAGTCGGCGAAAGCGGTCTTGTAATCCCCTGACACGATGTCATAGAGGGAAAGCCTGAAAAACAGGCCGATGCAGGTAAGAATCATCAGAAACAGGGCGTCGATCATCCTGATGGTAAAGTTCCCCACCTTATATTCTTCATTTAAAAAATTGTCGATAGCTCTCATAATATCCTCATCACTCCAAAACATTTCTTTCCTGAAGGGTTCTGGCAAATCCGGCGGGTTTGAGCACCGGAGCGGGACTCATGGGGCCCTCTGCGGGAAACTGCGTTTTTCCTTCAGTCAGATAGCCTTTGCAAAAGTCCACAAAGCGGGAAGCCGCATTCTGTGCGTTCCAGAGCTTGTTTATGGATTCCTTTGCGTTTTGGCCATATTCAGCTATTTTATCATTATTCTCAAAAAGGTAAAGGACGTTCCTCTCAAAGTCAGCATAGGAGCCGTTTTCGTAGATTCGTCCGTTATGTCCGTGTTCAATAAGGAAGGGAACCGCACCGGCTTCCCCGGAGGCCACCACTGCGCAGCCGCAGCCCATGGCTTCGTTCACCACTGCTCCCCAGCCCTCTAAATAATTGCTGGTAAAAAGAAATACGTCAGCCTCTCTCATATGCTCAAGTACCTTGGCGGGCTTCATGCCTCCCGTAAGGGTGACCTTTCCCTCAAGGCCCATGTGCCTTACTCTCTCGGAGAGAGTTCCTGAGAGTCTTCCGTCTCCGATTATCTCCATAGTAAAATCATAGCCCTTTTTATGAAGGGTCTCTGCCACCTTAAGAGCAAATTCCGGGTGCTTGAGGTCAATAAGACGCCCTGCCCAGCATATCCTTATGGATCTTCCGGATATAGTTACAGGGGTCTTCTGTCCGAAGGCATCCATGTCATCCTCAACAGCCCCGGTCTCAGGGAAATATCCCCATTTCAGCATCTTATCCGGATAGCAGCGGATCAGATTAAAATCCGATGCCACATAGGCTCCCGCACAGAGAAGGAACACGGGAAGATTTCTGTAAACATAGTGCTCAGCCTTCTTTTTCTTAAGGCCTCTGGGGCTTATGGCCTTCCACTGCCCCTCCCGGTAAATCCTCTCGCTTACTCTGAAGGAGAGTCTCCCGGAGGAAAGGCGCTTTTTTTCCAGATCCTCGATAAGTCCCTCTGACCAGCCAAAGATGGTGACATCACTCTCGATGATCAGCCTCTCGCAGGTCTCTCTGTCCTTGTAGAGCTCATGGACAAAGGGATAGTCGCTTACATTGACGCCCCAGCCCATGCTGAGCCTCTTTTCCTCCATGGGCATGACCTGGATAAAGTGAAAATCCACATCCTCTCCAAAGCCAGCCATGGCCCTGCAAAAGGGCAGCTGGTGGTGATTTATGTAGTTGGATACGAAAGTTACGACCATTTGTCTTAAGCCTCGTTAATCTCTCTGTAGATCTCAATGAGTCTCTTATAGTTACTGTCGGGGTCATGGGTCAAAAGAGCATGATTTCTGGCGTTTTCTCCGTAGAGTCCGGAGATCACAGGCTCATCCCAAATCTGAAGAATGCCCTTGGCAAGGCTGCTTGGATCGGCCTTTTCAAAAAGGATTCCGTCCCGGCCGTCATCCAGCATGGAGGGGATTCCGCCCACTCTTGCGGCCACCACGGGGGTTCCAAGGAGCATGGCTTCTCCCAGGGAATTGGGAGAATTCTCCACCACGGAGGCGCAGACAAATACGCTGCTTTTAAGGAGTCTGTCTCTCATGTCCTCCTCTGACAACATCCCCAGCATGGTGACATTTTTCTTAAGTCTCTGCCTTCTGATAAGGCTTCTTATATACTTGCCGTAGGCGCTGGCCCTCATGAAATAGGGATACTTGCTCTGACCTTTGCCTATTATGTTATTCCCTGCCACATAGAGATGGGCGTCGGGATATTTTTCCAGAATTTCAGGCATGGCCTGAAGCATGAAGTGAAAGCCCTTTAATGGGTAATCCCCCTGGGAAAGGAAGATGCTGTGGTCCTCAACCTGTGCTTCATCCCTGGTGACTCCGTAGAAACCCGGGCGCATGGTCTCATTTAAGTGAAAATACCTGGCCTCGGGGTTTATCTTGGCGGTCTCTTCCTTATCAAATCTTGTTCTTCCTGTGATATTGCCGGTAAGCCTGATGGCCTCCTTCTCGTGCTCAGCCCTTGCTCTGTACTTCTCCTGCTGCTGAATAAGGCTGTCATTTTTGATCCTGTCTCTGAAGGTAACGGTGTTCTGAACCTCCTCAGGGATGTCCGCCATATACTCCTTAGCTATGACTCCGCAGATCCCCTGGATTCCGAGAAGGGCCTTCGCAGGATTGCCAAAGGCTCTCAGCATGGCCAGTGAGTGGGGAAACTCTGTACCGAAGATATGCACCACATCCGGCTTAAAATCATCCAGGATCTGATGGAAGCGGTTCTCCACTATGCCGTCATAGTTCTCCGGATGAGCCAGATCCTCAGTGAAGCCGTAGTAGGTGATACCATCTATAACCTCTTTGGAGGAGGCGATATCCCCCTCGCCCGGAAAAGCGATGGCCAGCTCCAAAGCATCTTCAGAAGCCAGGCCGTCACTGTTTTTTATTCTCTCAAGACATCCCGTAAGCCAGCCTTCCCTCACGGAAAAGGGCAGGTCATGGGCCTTGGCGTAGGCGGGAAGCATGATGTTACAAAGCCACAATATCTTCAAAGCTTACTTCTCCTTTTTTGACGAGCGAATCCTGTAAACAGCGTTCTTGATGCCATTGTAGGCTCCGGCGGTAACCTTGTTTTCTGCAAGGAAGGTCCTGACAGGAGCCAGGGTAGCATACCGCAGAAAATCGTACTTTCTTATCTGGGCTGCCGGAAGGTAGATTGCGATTATCTCTTTGCGTTCCTTCTCGGAAACCTTCTTGTGGATGGCGGAATAGCCTCCGCCCTCGTAGTTGGCTATGATCATGGGAATATAGACAGTCTCTGCCTTGTCCCTGTAAAAGCATCTGAGGAACTGCTCGTAGTCAGCTCTCACCTTGTACTTCAGCTCAAAGGGGTTGTGATATATGAGCCTCTCATCATAGAAACAGGCCTGGTGTGAAGGCAGGTTCCTGTAGCAGGCGTGGTCGTCGATCTTGGGATTGGAAGGAACCCTCTGACCTGTGGTGACCTCAAATATATCTCCGTAAAAGATGGTGGGCACCGTGGTTCCTGCGGCCTTAAGCTTGCCCTCAATGGCATCGTGGACATTTTTCAGAACGTCCTTATCCCTGAAGGTGTCTCCGCAGTTAAGGAAGAACACGTAGGAGGGGCTCTCTCCGGCCTTCAGGACCTTGATTTCCTTACTGCCGTCCTTATCCCTGGCCCTAGCATCTGTCACCATGCCCTCAAGATAGGATGCCGCAATGTTCATGGCGTGATAGATGCCATTGTCGCAGCTCTCGATGAGGGTTATGGCTCCGGGCCTGTCCTGACCCTTGGGGGCAACATCATACTTCGCCTTAAGCTTCTCAATGGAACCGTCGGTACTGAGGCCGTCCTTCACCAGAATGCGATAGTCGGTAAAACTCTGGGAGGTGATGCTCTCTATGGTCTCAAGGAGCTTGTCCCCTGCATTATATGTAACTGTTATTATGGTAAAAAATGGCTTTTTCATAACTGTATTCTGATCAATAGCCCCTTTCTGAAAGTGTCATAGGCATCTCGTGGAACAAAAACGTCTGGTATGGCAAAACCCTCACTCCGTCATTGGCTGCGCCTCTCATGTACATTGCAAAATACAGAAGGCATACAATAACGCTCGCTACTGTTATCAGCTGTCTCTTCTTGTCATCCTTCACCTTCAGTATCAGGGCCGGCACAAAAAGAATGTGTGTTACCGTAAGGTAGTAGCCTATTCTGGAGATGATGGGAAGGAATGATCCGAAGATGTACAGGGCCAGCGCCATGTTGTTGCACCAGAAATAGAAGCTGTAGGTCCTGTTGTCCTTGATAACATCTCTGTAAAGATAAAGGGAGAATGCCAGCACAGCGGCGCATCTGACTATGTTGACAACGCTGGTCCCGCCGGAGAGATACTCCGTATCCTTGTAGGAAGGATAGAGAATGATGACGATCTTAAGATACAGGTCCTGCAAAAACAAGCAGGATATGCAGAAAGCCCCTGCCAGAAGCATCATCCACTTCTTCCAGGGAAGCATCGCCAGAATGTAGAGAGGAAGCACCACCAGAATGGATTTATGGAAAAGAGCTCCCACCAGGATCATCAGAAGGAACCTGGGGAAATCTCCCTTAAGTACGTAGCGAATGGAATAGAGAGCCATTCCAAGAGCAAGGTAATATCTCACGGTGCTGATGGACTGGAAATAGTAGCCCAGGAGCATGAACATCATGAAGCTGAAGGTGAACCACTCGCTCTGCTGCCACATGCCCTTGATGAAGAACCACAGGGTGAAGAATGCGAAGACCGCAAACACCAGAATGTAGTTCTCAAAGCCGCAGAGATAATAAATAGCATATGTTACCGCATTAAAACCGGCCTCAGTGGGTACATAGGCGTGGCTGTACACCAGGTGCATGAACTCCACATACTTGGCGTAGTCATTTCCCACATTGAGACGAAGGGCCGATACAGCAAAAAGAGCCGTGAAAATCACGAAGATGGCAATCAGATTCACCATATCCTGTCTTGTCATCCCCTGATACACAGCTAAAAGTCTGCCTGTATTTACTTGTCTTTTTCGCACCAGCAGCGCCAGTGAAAGGCACAGCAGTGTAAGAATAAGATAAACAGCCATTTACACCTTCTTCAGGGTCCTTCCGTGCCTTACTCCCTTGTTAAGGAGAGAATAGCACTTCCAAAACCCGATTTCTCTGCACATCTCATCTCTGTTTTTGTATAAAAATCTAAAGCCCCAGATGAAGGCTGTTTTTCCGTAAAGGAAATGATACAGCACTCCTCTGTCATAGAAAAACTTTTCATTATAGCCCTGAAACCAGGTGGACTGCCCTGTGGCCAGCTCATGGCCGATGTCAACGGTGGTCCTGTAGACGGATACCCCGGCCTTTAACAGGTCATGTAAAAAGAGGCTGTCCTCACCGTTCATATAGGGAGCTCCCCCGCCGAACAAAAGGGAGTATCTAACACCGCTCTCCGCTATCTTCTGCCTTCTTCCGCAGATGGCATAGGCGGGATATCTTCCGTAGTTGTACCAGGAGACTTTCTTATAATCCTCATTGTGGTAGGTCTCCCTGCCGGGTTGCTGCTGAACGTTAAAAAGAAGAACGTCCGCCTCCGGGTGTGCATCAAACTCCGCCAGCACTCTGTCTGCATAGCCTGAGTCGTAGACTATATCGTCATCTCCGAACTGGATTATCTCAGCGGAGCTGTTGTCAAAGGCGGTGTTACGGGAAAGTCCCACTCCCTTGGCATGCATGGTCACAGCCTTTACATTATGGCCGCCACTGGTGAAGGTCGCTGTCTCAGTCTCGCCTGTGGTGTCCGTAAGCTGGTTTACGATCACCGCATCCGTCTGAATATGAAGATTGTCTGCAAGGGCCTTGGGGTCCTTGTTTACTGCCGAAATAAGTATCTCTAATCTGCTCATAAGGAACGCACCTTATTTAAGTCTGTAGTATGTTTTCAAAAAGCTCAGGTCTGCCCTTGTGAGAACAATGCCCACTATTTTGCAGCCGTGCTTTTTGAGCTGAGCTATGGTATGCTCCACCATGCTGCCGCATCTCTTGCCGTAGGGAACCGCCAGGATAACGCCGTCGCAGGTGGCTATCTTTCTGTAGTTGTCGAGAACCTTGCCGGGAATAGATATGGCTCTCATGGTGCTGATGGCCTCGGGGCACTTGTTTCCAAGGGCCTTCTTAAGGCTCTCCAGGTCCTCCTCTGAGTGCTTCTCATCACGAATACTGTCCGCGGAAACAAATAAAAGATCCGTCGCCCCCTCTGTAAGGCTCTTGGCGGTGGCTATAAGATCCACCTTAAAGACATCCTCTGCGGAAGTTCCCTTGTCCTCACCTTTAAATACAACACCAAGGATAGGGTATCCGCATCTCTCCTCACAGTCCTCAGGCACATATACCGCATCATCCAGGGCATCCATAAGAAAGAGTGCCATGACAGCTCCGATGATTCCCAGAACCAGTCCGAACATGGCAGCCACGAAGCTCCTGTCGGTGTAGGTCACCAGCTGAGGCTCCTCTGTGTTCAGAAGCTTGATGGAATCGAAGGCCTCGTTGGTCTTTCCGTAGGATTCAAGGGATGCGATAACAGCTGTTGTTATTGCACCTGTAAGGTCCCTGTCGTTATCTTTTACCGTAACAAGCAGTACTCTTACGTCGGAGGGGATTTCCGCTGTTATGTCATTTACAACCTGCTGTCCGGAAATGTTCTCATCCAGCCCCTCCAGGATCTTGTCCAGGACTTCATCAGAGGACATAAGACTGCTCCAGGTGAAGGCATTGTAATGGTCCACCAGTGTGCCTGCATTCTCATCATAGGCAAACTTGATATAGAACTGGGATCTGGTCTGATAGCTTTTGGCAGGACCAAAGGTCACAGTGACCAGGGTATATATTCCGAGGGCAATGAGCGCTCCTATGACTCCGGCCAGAGGTACAAGCCATATTTTCTTAAGGAGCCGAAGGTAAAAGCTCCGCAAATTCAGTTTTTCATTCATATGTCCCTTGTCAGTCCTCTCTCTAGCCATCCCCATAGCCCCCAACTTAATTTTTCTGTGCTGTAGTCTGGTTCTCATCTACACCCTCGGTGCTGTCCGGGGTGAAGAGAATCTTAAGAGTAAGAAGCATCAGCTTGATATCAAGCCATACTGAATAGTTCTCGATGTAGGTAAGATCAAGCTTGAGCTTGTCATAAGGAGTTGTGTTGTACTTGCCGTAAACCTGGGCGTAGCCTGCAAGGCCGGCCTTAACCTTCATTCTGAAGGCAAACTCAGGCATCTCCTCAAGGTACTGCTTGATGATCTCCGGTCTCTCGGGTCTTGGTCCGATGAAGGCCATATCTCCCACCAGGATGTTAAAGAGCTGTGGAAGCTCGTCGATTCTGCAGGCTCTGATGAACTTACCGATAGGAGTGATCCTGGAGTCGTTCTTCTGGGCAAGTCTTGCCACTCCGTCCTTTTCCGCATCAACTCTCATGCTGCGGAACTTCATGATCTTGAACTCCCTCTGATCCTTGGTGCAGCGAACCTGCTTGTAGAGCACGGGACCGTGATCATAGAGCTTGATGATAATTGCTGTTATCAGCATGATAGGTGAAGTCAGAATGATCAGAACCAGTGAAAGCACAATATCGATAAGTCTCTTGATGGCTCTCTGCTCGATCTTGATGGAATACTCCCTGAGAAGAAGAACGGGAGTATCGAAAAGATGAAGCTGGGTGGAGCCCTTTAAGAGAACATCTGTTATCTTCGGCATAACGTAGATACGGATGTTACGGCCGTAGCAGTACTTCACAAGGCCGTTTCTGAACTGGCTGGGAACGTCCCAGATGATAACTCCGTCGTACTTTCCGAGGCACTCCTCGTAGACCTTGTCGATGCCCTCGGAGATATTCATGTATTTAGCAATATGGAATTTGTCTTTTCTTGAATTGAACTTGCGGATAATGTCGTCCACCGAGTAAACTCCGCTGACAAGAAGGAGCTCCCTGGGCGGGAATATGGCCCGGTATATGGCATTGGTGACATAGGCCCAGATAAAGGAGATCACCAGCTGAATCACCAGTATCTCCAGCATGGGAACCACGGGTACCAGCCAGTTTCTCAAAAGGGCGATCTGGAAATAAGAAATAACATTAACCATCAGCAGGGAGAAAATCTGCGCAAAGAACACATCAAAAGGCTTGAGATAGCCTATTTTAAGCCCGCCGTAGGTATTTGAAAAGAAAAGCAGCATTATAAAATAGATGGCCAGAATAAGCAGGTGACCTCTGAAATACAGCTTCAGACCGTTTCCGAGATTGTAACCGTCGACACTGTAACGGGGTCCGGAAACGATAGGATAATATGTGTTAAACCAAAACCAGGCATAGACTGCAGTCTGCATGCCAAGCCCAACAAAACCCAAAATTAGAATCAGGATTCTCTTAATAGACTCCATGTGTTTCATATAAAATCCCCTTTATGGATCAGATTCTTCGAAGGGTTGCTCTCACAGCCCATCCCCCAAAGTAAAACAAAGCTTCAGGCACGGAAAGATCCGCGATATTCCTGTATAAAAACCAGATTCTCTGTATTGCCACAAGCTTGTTGGATGAAAGAGACTTCTTGGGCCTTCTGTAGATGGCCAGATTCTCGTCCATTCCGTAGGCCACAAAGCCGCTCTTAAGTATCCTCCACCAGGTGGCGGTGTCCTCACTGGGAACCTGTGACATGTGAATCATCTCGATATCAATTTTTTCCGTATCGAACATTACGGTGGTGGTAAAAATAACGGTGCGGGACAGAGCCTTCCTGTAGGTGAGCTTCTTGGGGGCATGTACGATCTTCCCCGTGGGATTGGCCTCTTCGTCACCGAATTCATAGGAGTGAAAAGAGAAGGCGCATCCGGTCTTCTCCATGAAGGCCACCTGCTTCTCTAATTTCTCCGGCTTCCAGATGTCGTCGGCATCAAGGAAAGCGATATATCTTCCGGAGGATGCTCCTATTCCGGCGTTCCTTGCTGCTGCCGGTCCCCCGTTAACTTTTTTCCTGATAAGTTTGATTCTTTTCCCCTGGGCTGCAATAAGCTTCTCGATAAGATCCGCACTGCCGTCGGTGGAGGCGTCGTCCACCAGGATCAGCTCCCAGTCCTTGTAGGTCTGGGCTCCCACCATCTGAATGGTCTTCGAGATGTAGCTCGCAGCATTATAGACCGGTACGATAATGCTTACCATTACAACTCCTCTTTGATAATGAACATAGGTCTCTTCTTGACTTCAAGATAGGTCTTGGACAGGTACTGTCCCAAAATTCCCAGACAGAACAGCTGCACGCCGCTGACCAGGGAAATGATGCAGATGGTGGAGGCCCAGCCCACTGTATTGTTGGGGTCTCCGAACACCAGCTGTCTCACTACGATGAATATGATAAAAATAAATGCCAGCACGCAGAAGAGCACTCCGAATATAGAAGCCATGGCAAGGGGCGCCGTTGAGAAGGCCACGATGCCGTCAAGAGCATAGATAAAGAGCTTCCAGAAGGACCACTTGGTCTCTCCCTTCTTTCTCTCGATGTTCTCAAACTCCAGCCACTTGGTATTAAAGCCGACCCAGCCGAAGATTCCCTTGGAGAAACGGTTGTACTCCTCCAGTGAAAGGATGGACTCCACGAACTGTCTGGTCATAAGTCTGTAATCTCTTGCTCCGTCTACGATGTCGGCGTTGGACATCTTGTTGATGAGCTTGTAAAACTGTCTTGCGAAAAATGATCTGATGGGGGGCTCGCCCTTGCGGTCCACACGTCTTGTGGCTACGCTGTCATAGCCCTCATCCACAATGGCTCTGTACATCTCCGGTAAAAGAGCCGGCGGATCCTGGAGGTCGCAGTCCATGATGACCACGTAGTCTCCCTTGGACCTCTGAAGTCCCGCATACATTCCGGCCTCCTTGCCGAAGTTCCTGGAAAAGTTGATGAGATGAACTCTCTCGTCCTTTTCATGGAGCTTTTTAACCTCGGCCACGGTGTTATCCCTGGAGCCGTCGTTGACAAAGATCATCTCTATCTCCACGTCCTGCTCATGAAAATACTTCTCATTCTTCATGAGTTCCACGTAAAAGTCCGCTATATTCTCCTGCTCGTTGTAGCAGGGCACGATCACACTGAGTAACTTCATTACTGTTGGTTTCTCCTAAAAATGCTTAAATTTGCGCATAGTAACGCAATCCTAACAAACATTTTACACTTATCCGCCGGTTCTTTCAACATACGAAGAAGTCAGGCACTTCTTATGTCCCAAAGTGCCTGACTTCATAATAAGCCAAATGAATATGTTTAATTGCTTACAGCCCTTCAACCAGCTTGATCTTCAGGGTCTTGCGGCCTCCGTATTCTCCAAGTCCGCGGATCACAACCGTGGCTGTCTTTCCGGCTTTGTCGACCTTGACGGACTCCACGGCGTATTCAACCTTAGGTACCAGGGTTCTGGTGCTTCCGTCAGCCTTGATGGTCACAACCAGATCCTCAGCCAGGATATCATTGTAATATAGAGAAATCTTTTTGGCTCCCGCCAGTGAAACAGCGCATTTGGAGATATCCTTGCCAGGTGCATAGATCCGGTAGGTTCCTGCAATAAGCTGAATCTCCGTGGCTGCATAGGAACTCTTTTCCCCCGAGGATACTGAGCAGCTGACCCTGATAACGGTTCCCGGAAGAGGTCTGTCGGTCTTTTGAACCGCTTCTCCCGCTGCCCTGGTGGTTCCGTCAGCCATCTTTGCTTCCTCTGGGTAGGTGTAGACGAAGTCCTTTCCCGAGCCTGCTTCCAGGTCCTTATTTTTGCCGATGCTTACGCGCTTTCCGCCCTCCATAAGCTTTGGAATAACAAGGAAGTATCCGTCAGATCCCTTTTCCCTGTAGACCACATCAGAGGCTGAAACCTCGATGTCCTGGACATTTCCGCGGTAAATGGTGAAGCCGTTACTCTTTGTGCTTCCCTTGTAGTTACCGATGCCCTTTACGGTCACATAGGCCGCATCCTTATCGTTCTTGTTGCATATCTTCTTGTTGTTACTGTAGGTCAGGGTGTAATCAACGCCCTCCACCAGCGACCTTCCGCCTCCGGTTCCGAAGGTCACCTCCACCTTAGGCTGGGCGCCGGCCTTACTGTATCTTGCGGACATGACCTGAATATTGAACAGGTCCTTACTGTCCTTTTTGATATCATAGGGCTTAACATTTAATGTTTTCTTAAGAACACCGCAGCAGCCGTTGATTCCCCGGAAGGTTACAGTGTACTTTCCAACCTCCTTGCAGCCCTCAAGCTCAACGATGTAGTCGCCCTTGTTGTCTTCGTCCTGAGGCTCAAGCTTTACCTTGCCTCCTGCCATCTTATAAAGGGTAACTCCGGTCCAGTCTCCTTCAAGCTTCCTGTCACCGGGATTAAAGAAATCGTCGATGGTCAGCTCTCTGCCCTGATACTCTGCATTTGTCAAAAGACCTGCCACCTTGGCCTTGGAAATGTCGTAGCCCTCCACAACAATGGTGGCCGTCTTGCTTCCCACATAGCCGTCGCCTCTTCCCGTAACCACAAAGGTGTGGGTTCCGGCCTTTTTATATTCGGCTATGGTTCCTTCCAGAGTATAATCCTCGTCGTACTTGAGCTCTTTTCCCTTGTAGAAGACATAGGCGGAAGCCTTCTTGCCCTCTGAGTTGTCAAAGAGCTCCTTCAGAGCGTGATAGCCTTCCGGCACGTCCTCGTAAGCCATCTTAAGGGGCTTTCCGTTTGCATCTCCCACCACGAAATCCACAGCATTTACTGTCTTGGCGGGGTCATAGGTCTCAATGTCGATGGCATGATATTCTCCGGTGAAATTCTTTTTATCCGCAGCCTTTATCACTGCGGTATAGGATTCTCCGGCTCCCGTCAGGATCACATTGGAAGGATCCTGTACCGGTACATCCTCTTCATCTATGTACTGATAATAGACCACGTCGTAGTCCGTTCCGGCCTTAAGGGTCCTGCCGCCATAGGTCACCGTGGGAACAATGGATGAGAGCTTGGTTTTTTTGGTGATGTCCACGCCAATCTCCGGCTCCGAGGTAATCTTTGTTCCATCAAGTTCTGCTCTGGCTATGGCAAAAAAGAAGGTGGCAGAGCCGTTAAATCCGCCTTTTCCCGTGACAGTGACAGATGCTCCCGCAACGCCTTCACCGGTGGCATTCACATTATTTTTGTGGGAAAGAGTATAATCTTTTCCCTCTGTAAGCAGATGATTTCCGCAGTAAACAGACATGTAGGGGCCAAGTACCACCGGATCTCCCGTGTACTGTGCCGCGCCCTCCAGGACTCCGCCCTTTAGGTAAACCTTACCGTCGATTGCGTACCACACACCTGTGGGAATGCTGTAATAATCCTCCTCAAACTGCTCTCTCAGATCGGGATCCTTCACGTCGCCCCAATCGCTCACAAGGAGCTGTTCAGGCTCTTCGCCTATGGGATAAATCTTAGCTTTAAGCTCCAGCGGAACCTCATATTCTCCCACCTGCATACCGATGGTATATTCAGCAGAAGTAACACCGGCGTCAGGATTCTTGGCATAATAGTCATCAACATACTCGGATATTCCATCCTTTGCATCAAATTCTGCAAGGGATTCATCTCCTCTGTAAATCGTATATTTTGAGATCTTCACCTTTGGTGTCCACTTAAGGACTACGGTATTGTCTTTTTTGACCTCTATAAGGGCCTCGTCAGAAGGATATCTTCCGTACAGCCCAATAGAATCCTTTACGCCGTCCAGCTTTACGGTAATGAATGCTACTCCAACGTCGTTGAAGGTAAGAATGCCGTTTTTATCCACAGAAATAACATCGGGATCACTGCTGGAATACTCCGGCTCATCCTCAGGCACATAGTCCTCAGGATCTGTTTCGACAATGGTCATCATCTTCATCTTGCCGTCCTTATAATAGCTGCTGCCCAGGTTCAGAAACAGATCTTTCAGCTTTTTGGATACTGTCACATCAAAGGAGGCCTCCAGGCCATTCTCCGTAGCCACTGTGATATGGGCTGCGCCGCTCTTAAGGCCTATAACAAAGCCGTCTTCCACCTTTGCAACCTTGGGATCTGAGCTGGTCCAGGTCACTTTTTCATGGGCCATGGAAAGGGGAAGAACGGAATAGTTCACCTTGAATCTTTCGTCAATTCCTATTTCCAGTCCCTCTTTCGGGATATTGTTAAGCCTGATGCTCTCGGGAACTGATTCGTCTCCGAGAACGTTGTCGGTGTAGGCCTTTATCTTGAGGTTGTGGGGCATGGTCTCCCATTTTCCGTCTTCATAGCTAAAGCTTTCGCCTTCATGGGCAGATATGCTTAAGGCAATACCGTCAGCCCAGTCTACTTCATTATCTGTGGACAACTCGTAGCAAAGTCCGTTGAACTCACAGGTAACCACCACCGAGAAGGTTGTTCCCGGTGCCAGAAAAACATCGTCATTAAGGGGAATTGTATAGCATCCGCTGAAGGTATTCCTTCCTGTTACAGTGGCGGAATCCTCTCTTGTACCGGATTCAGGATCCATGGGGTCCTTCAGGTCCGTATAAACCTCCACGGTATAATCGGTGTCTTCATCCATGAACATCACGGAAACAGCCCTTAAGACCTCACCGTCCTTGGCATCTGCGGCATGGGCCGTAAAAATATTGGCGCCCTTTTTGACAGCTTCGTAGCCATTAGCGGGCATATAATCATACTGATAGCTGTTGTTGTAATTCTTAGCGGTGGTGGCCTTTACTGCAAAGAAAGAATCTACCAGAGAAGGCTCATAGTAGGACATCCAGAAATATCCGTCGTAGGCAAGCTCATCCACAGAACCCTCCTCGGACCAGCTGTTCCTGATGAGAAAAGCTCCATCCCCGGGGGCTTTGGTGGCAAAGTTCTCCTTGGGGAAATTGTCATCCCAGCCAACGGCCACTACTCCATGGTTCCTGGGCACCTTATTGGGGTTATAATATGCGCCGGTCTCAGCGTTAAAGATTTTTTCGTTTACTACGGCAGCCATGCTGTTGACGGCACCAAAGCTGACGCCTACAGCGCCCTGCTCATAGATAAGCTTTTTTACCGGATTAAGATATGAGAGCCTGTGGGTCTCACGGAACCAGTCAAGTCTTGCCTCAGCCAGGTAATAATCCTGCAGGTGACTAATGTCCTCCCTGGCATTGGAATCGTTGATACCATAGGCCTGTATCATCGGAGCCGTTTCATAGGGCATAAGGCTCTCATCCGCAGCGCCTACCCAGCTGGTCATCATATTCATGGCGAAAAAAAAGTTTCCGCCGAAGTCCAGGGCCTCATAGGAGTCCCGGCAACGCATGTAGTCACCCTCGGTTCCGCCCAGGGGATCAAGGACCGTATGCAAGAAAAATACGGAAAGATGAAGCTCAGACAGATCCGGAGCCTCCATGATACCTTCCTTCATAAGATTTATTTCCATTAGTCCCAAGCTGGCAAAGGCCCAACAGGTTCCGTAGGGACTCTGGTCCCGGAGGGAAGGCAGTTTCTCCGTAATATATTTAGCCGGCATCTCCTCATAAAAAGAAGCATCCTCCTCATCTACTCTGTGGCCGATCTTGAGCTCCGGCTCCGGAATATAACCGGTGGGGAAGATCCTGTCCTCAGGCTCCTCAGGAACAGGCATTTCGCCCTCTTCCCCATCCGAAGTATCCTCCAAAACAGGTTCAGCCTCGTCGGCCTCTTCCTTCTCAAGCTCAACAGCTTCGGCGCTTTCGATGTCGTCGATGCTCTCTAAAGTTTCAGTATTCACGATACTTTCAATACTTTCCATAACCGCTTCATCCGCCGCAAACGCCGGAATAGCCGCTGTCATGGACATAACAGAACTAAGTATTATTGCAAGGATTCTTTTTTTCATTTCTACTACCTCTCAACCGAAAGAAAGTCCCACGCTACAGATTAATCCTATAGTTTAGCAGCCTAAAATACTATTAAATAACGATAAAATTTTCACGGCGCATTCCCTACTTTTCCATGTCACAATATGTATAATGAAAGGGGAGGTAGGCTAATGTGCGGAAGATATTATTACAGCGATAAGACAAACTATGAAGTAGAAGAGGATCTGGAATTAGAGAAAGGCACTATGTCCATGAAAACCGGGGACGTAACTCCGGCCATGAACGCAGTGGTGCTGCTTCCGGATAAAAGAGATGCAGGAAGGATAATATTGCCTGCAGAGATGTTCTGGGGGCTTACGGGCAAGGATAGAAAACTGGTGATAAATGCCAGAGCCGAATCTGTTTTTGATAAGCCAATGTTCTCCGGCAACATGGAGAGCCGGCGCTGTATCATGCCCGCTGCCGGCTTCTACGAATGGGATAAAGACAAGAATAAAGTAACTTTCTTTAGAAAAGATAAAAGGCCTGTATACCTGGCGGGGTTCTACAGCCTTTCCGATAATAAAGATTCCTTTGTGATCCTGACAACTGCCGCCAACGAATACATGATTTCCGTCCACGACCGCATGCCGGTCATGATCGAGAAAGAGCACGTCAAAGACTGGCTCTATGACACTGAAAAAGCGAAAAAGCTGCTGGCTATGCCAATGCCGCAGCTGGACAGTAGCAGGGAGTATGAGCAGTTGATCTTATTTTAGGATGAGTTGAAAGTTGTGGTGATATTGATACTTCAGCTACCAATTTCTACCCTGAGCGGGAATGAAGTCAAGCTCCCGGCGCCGTCCGTACTCAATCAACAAATAATGTCCTGTATTCTCCCGGGGACATACCCTTGTCCTCGTGGAAGACACGATTGAAGCTGGGGATGCTCTGGAATCCGGACAGCATCGCCACCTCGGTCATGGACATATTTTTGTGGGAAAGCAGCTCCGTGGCCTTCTCTAACCGGATCATATTCAGCCACTTACTGTAATTCATCCCCGTAATATTCTTAAAAATTCTGGAAAAATAGTCTCTGCTGATGCCTGCCATCTGGGCCATAGCCCCCTGGGACAGGTCATCGGCAGTGAGATTGTTCTTGATGTAATCCGTCACCAGCACCATCCTGCGCATGACGTCATCCTCGTAGGGATTGTGGGTCTCAAGGCTCAGCTCCCCGGCGAATTCCTCCCTGTTCTCATCAAGGACCTTCATAAATTCCATCAGCAGCATACAGCACTCCAGCTCTCTGTTGGTCTGGCCTGTGTAAAAGATCTCCTTCATCTTAAGGACGATGGCCTTTAACTTTTTTACCAGCTCAGGATGGCTGTTGACGCAGATAACATGAAGATTCCTGTATATATGCATGATCCTCTGAAGGTCAAAAAGAGAATTCACAAAGGCGTTGCTGAACTGTATAACCAGGGCATCTCTGCGGTTCGCATCAATTACGGCATGGGTCTCCATGGGCCACACCAGGACAAAATCATCCTCAACAAGGCTGTATGTATTGCGGTTGATCCTGTAGAGGTTGGTCTCCCCGGGGCCCACCAGGATTATCTCCCCGTAGGAGTGCCAATGCATCTGATAACTGCGCTCCTTGTTACCGGTGTACATATTGAAAGCGCTTCGATTGTCAAAGTCATATCGCTCGTATTTGCTGTAATCCATCTGGTCTTCCCTTCGTTTTACATGCTTGCTCTGTAGATCTCCAGCATTGCAGCCTCATCCAGAACTCTGGCTGAGCCCTTCTTGCCGCCTACGCCGATGGCACACTTTCTGGCCATGGTCTGAAGGTCCTCGTCGGTGGGCTTTATTCCCAGTTCTCTTAAATTGGTGGGCATATCAATGCTTCTGAAGAAATCCTCTGTGGCCTCGATACCGCAAAGAGCAATCTCTTCGTCTGAACCTCTGTCCTCAACCTCCATAACGTTAAGGGCATATTTCTTAAATCTTGGAAGGCAATTCTTGTATACGTATCTTGCCCAGCTGCCCCAGATTGCTGCAAGGCCTGCGCCGTGGGCCACATCAAAAAGGCCTCCCAGCTCGTGCTCCAGCTTGTGGGGCATCCAGTCGCCGCCATTGTTGCCGCAGCCTGTAAGGCCGTTGTGGGAAAGACTTCCTGCCCACATAACCTCAGCTCTGGCATCATAATTCTTGGGATCCTTCTTGAGGATAAGTGCGTTCTTTTTTACGGTGCGAAGGAGGCCCTCTGCCATAGCATCGGTGATCTCCATATTGCCGCCGTTTGTAAAATATCTCTCCATGGTATGCATCATGATATCGGTACAGCCGCAGGCTGTCTGATAATCCGGCAGTGTCATGGTAAGCTCCGGATTGAGGATCGCGAACTTGGGCCTGCAAAGATCGCTGTTATAGCCTCTCTTAAGAAGTCCCTCCTCCTTGGTGATAACTGAGGAATCACTCATCTCGCTGCCTGTGGCTGCAAGGGTGAGGATTACTCCGAGAGGAAGGCTTGCATTGGCTTTTTTCTTTCCATCATAGAGCTCCCAGACATCCCCTTCGTTGGCAACGCCGTAGCCGATGGCCTTGGCTGAGTCGATGGCGCTTCCGCCGCCCACTGCCAGAAGGAAGTCTACTTTCTCTTTTTTGCAAAGCTCGATGCCCTCATATACAAGGCTCAGATGAGGGTTGGGAACAGCGCCTCCAAGTTCCAGGTAGCTGATGCCCGCCTGATCCAGTTTGTCTTTTACCTGCTGAAGAAGTCCCGAGCGGACAACACTTCCTCCGCCGTAGTGGATAAGGACCTTGGTCCCGCCGAACTCTTTTACCAGATCTGCCACCTGCTCCTGTGTATTTTTACCGAAGATAACCTTGGTTGGGGTATAGTATTTAAAATCAAACATAGTGCTGTTCTCCTTTCGCATGAGCGGTTAAAAGCTGTAATCATAATTTTATCATTTTTTGACCTGAGAAAAAAATTATATGTAAACGTCAATACAACCAATAGTCCGAAGTCATATCTGTGCAAAACAGCGAAAAATACGCAGAAATCCTTGGTTTTCTTGACATAATGCTACCTATTCCTTTACGATTTAATGGTATTTGGGGAATACAATACCCTGTGGGTATGTAGAATAAAAAAAATAAAGGAGAGAAGGTATGAAAGGTTTTGCTATGCTCAAAATCGGCGAAGTAGGCTGGATTGAGAAGGAGCGCCCTGTATGTGGCCCCCTTGATGCGATCTGTAAGCCACTTGCCATCGCAATCTGTACTTCCGACGTGCACACCGTTTGGGAGGGTGCCGTTGGTGATCGTCACAACATGATCCTTGGACACGAGGGCTGCGCTGAAGTTGTTGAGGTCGGCTCAGAGGTTAAGGATTTCAAACCCGGTGATAAGGTTCTCGTTCCAGCTATCACTCCGGACTGGAACTCTCTTGAGGCACAGGCAGGCTTCTCAATGCACTCAAACGGAATGCTTGCAGGCTGGAAGTTCTCCAACTTCAAGGATGGTCTTGATTCCGAATTCTTCCACGTAAATGATGCAGATGGTAACCTTGCTCACATGCCTGAGGGAATGAGCCTTGAGGATGCTTGTATGCTTTCTGACATGGTTCCTACAGGTTTCCACGGTGTTGAGCTGGCAGACATCCAGTTCGGTGACACTGTTCTTGTAATCGGTATCGGACCTGTTGGTCTTATGTCTGTTGCAGGCGCTCACATGCGTGGTGCTTCCCGTATCCTTGCAGTAGGAACACGTCCTACCTGCGTTGAGGCTGCTAAGTTCTACGGCGCTGACGAGTTCATCAGCTACAAGAACGGAACCATCGAGGATCAGGTTCTCGAGCTGACAGGCGGCAAGGGCGTTGACCGTGTTGTTATGGCAGGCGGCGATGTAAGAACCTTCGAGTCAGCTGTTAAGTCCCTTAAGGCCGGCGGAAAGATCGGTAACGTTAACTACCTTGGAAGCGGCGACTACATCACAATCCCTCGTGTAGAGTGGGGCGTAGGTATGGGTCACAAGCAGATCAACGGTGGTCTTATGCCCGGCGGACGTCTCCGTATGGAGAAGCTCGGTGCTCTTGTTTCATCAGGTAAGCTTGATGTTAGCAAGCTTTCAACACATGTATTCCACGGCTGGGAGCACATCCCGGAGGCTCTTCAGCTCATGAAGGACAAGCCTGCTGATCTTATCAAGCCTGTTGTTATCCTTGATAACCAGCCATAATCTGTTTTTGAATTAAATAAAATGCTGCGGGTGCCAAAAGAACATTTTGACACCCGCTAATTCTGTTAAGGAAAGTTTTGTTTCAATGAATATTCTTATCGTATCCGGCTTTTTGGGAGCCGGCAAAACCACTTTTATCAAAGAACTCATCCGCCGCACCGGCGTAAGACCGGTGATTCTGGAAAACGAATACGGCGATAACAGCATAGATGCCGCAGAACTGCGGGGAACTACCTCCCAGGGCGGCGAGAAAAAACTCGAGATCCTGGAATTCATGGAGGGCTGCGTATGCTGCACCATGAAGGACAGCTTCGTAAATTCGGTCCTCACTATTTTTTCCGGTCTTTCTCCGGAGTATCTGATCATAGAACCCACAGGAGTGGGCAGACTCAGCAATATCATCGGGAACCTGACGCCCCTTCTTCACGGAAACATCACTCTGTTAAAGCCCATGGTGGTTGTAACCCCAAGGAGCTATCGTGAAAATATGGAAAAATGGGGCGAGCTGTACAGGGACCAGGTGTCCTCCGCAGGAACCGTGATCTTTTCAAAATGTGAAAATGAATCCCCCGAGATTCTGGCAGAAACCGAGGCAGCCATAAGAAAGATCAATCCGGAGGCAGAGATCATAAGCAATCATTACAGCACTCAGGGTGATGACTTTTGGCGCTCCTGCTTTTCCCTTACTGCGGAAAACAAAGGAATCGAGGGAGCGAAGTCACAGGCAGATTCCTCAGCTGATGATTTCACCCAGCTGACTCTCAATAATGTGACCCTTAGCAACCCTTCCCAGCTTATAGTCCTTTTGGAGGACTGTCTCAGGGGAGAAATGGGCCTTGTGGCCAGGGCCAAGGGCACTATGACTGCAGGGGGCGAAACCCTTCGTTTTGACCTGGCAGACGGGCTGTACTGCGTCACAGACTCCGATCAGACCGAGAATCAGTGCGTCTTTATCGGAAAATATCTGGACAAAGAAAAACTCCGCAAGAGGCTTGGATGCCTTCTTGCGGAGAGAAAAGTCTCCCTGGGTCGGGAATATGTTAAACGTAATTAAAACTCACCAAGCTTTTTGAAGCTGAGCTTCTTGTCGCCGGTAGTAGTTTCAACGTAGCCAAGACGCTCTTTGTAATCTTCCTCTGTCATTTCTTCCCAGTTCTCTTCGTCGTAGGATACGAACCATTTGGTGGCTGTAGCATCGGTCTCATCTGTCTTGAGGCTGAACTGCTGGAACAGCTCTGTGGAATTGGGGAGAAGGTCATAGGTTGAAACCACGCTTACTCCTGCGCTCTCAGAGGTATATCTGGTAAGAATGGAGCCGTAGAGCTTGTAATAATCTCTGAAATATCCTGTCGCAACGTGGGCAGGAGCTCCGTCAATGCTTCCGAAGATATCATAGATCTCTCCGGTTTCCATATCTCCGATAACCATCTCATCCACACCGTCAAGGTTAAAGTCTGAATAAGCAATTCCCATGGTCTCCATAGGATCCTTTGCCTCATCCTCCTGGGTGATGGCGTAATATACAGGGCTTAAATCCTCTGCTTCAAGTACATCTGCATTGGTTGCATTTTTGATAAGCTCAGCCACTTTTTTGGACAGATCTCCGTAGATCTCCTCGCCCTTGCAGCCGCCTCCGTCTACGTAATTTCCGCCGGTCTCTGACTGAACTGTTGCTGCGATCTCTCTTGCTCTGTCGTAAAGAGCTGCGAAGGCAGCGGGTTCTTCCTTTTCATAATCCCACTGGATCTCGGAAGGGAACTCTAAAAGCACATGATAAAGGGTTCCGTCGGCGTCGGTGAGCTGTCCGATCTTGGTTCTCATACCGCCGTACTCCTCATAGCTTTTTGCAGTGCTAACGCCGAAGGCGAAACCGCCAAAGCCTGCTTCATGGCTCTCCTTCTCATAGATATTGATCTCGCCCTCATAGTCCTTGGCAACATAGGTGCCTGCCAGCTCTGAAGGCATTGTGATGGAGAAAAAGCCGTTGGATAACTTTCCGTTCTCATCGGGAGTGATCTCTGTTCCAACCTCAACCCCCACTTCTCCGGACTCCGGCGCAGCTGTTTCAGGCTCAGCCTGGGCCACAGCCTCTTCCTCAACAGCTTCCACAACCTCTTCTACTGCCTCACTTACTTCCTCGGCAGGAGCAGACTCTTTGCCGCAGCCCGCCATAACTACAGCGGCGCCGAGGATTGTCATTAACAATACTCTCTTTTTCATAATTGTTTCCTCCTCAAAAAAATACTATATCAATGATAGCAGAAAAATGTACCGAGTTATGTCAACTTAAACGTTTTAATAATCTTTTTATTCTTTCTATAAATTGTCAACAATCTAATTGCATTTGATTTTATTTATGTTATAATCACCTACAATATAGGAGGTAATACAAATGAGCAACTTTTTTGAACTTGTAAAAAGCAGACGAAGCGTCAGAACCTTTGACGGCAATATGCCCGCACAGACTGTGATTGACGAGCTTAAGTCCTTTGGTGAAAATATAGTTAATCCTTACGAAATTCCGGTGAGATTTGAGTTCCTTGATGCAGATAAAAATAAGCTCATTTTTATGTAAAACACGACAAGGGCTACATCACAGCGGATTATGACCTTCAGAAGATCGATGTGGGAATAGCTCTCTACAACTTCGAACAGGAGCTTTTGGAGGAAGGAAGGACTCCTAAACTGGATATATCCGATCCCGGAATCAAAACTCCCGATTCAGTGGACTATGTAGCAACTTATAGATGGTAACACCTGAAAAAAGGGCCTGTCCGAAATGGACAGGTCCTTTTTGCTGCTTATTCTTCTTTATCTTTTTCAGTATCTTCCGTCACGTCAAAGGTAACAACTCTGGTCTTTTTGCTTCCGTCGTTAGCTTTAACAGTGAAATTGACCTTTCCTGTATTGCGGATATATACAGGATACTTAATGAAATTTCCTCCATCTATTTCATCAAGGTCGCCATTTCCGGGGCTGGCAATTTTCGGATTGTTGCTTTCTATTGTCATAAGACCTGTGGTGAAGAACTCCGGACCGTCCACTGCTATATAAATATATACAATGCCCAAATAATCTTCTCCTCTGTCATCGGGAATAGATACTTCAGCACTGACATTCTTTTTATACCAATCGCTGATTATTTCCTCATTAAATTTTATGGCGACACCTATCTCTTTTACCGGACTCACTACGAAAATATCGGTGCTGCCGGAGATCTTGCTTCCATCTGTAGCCGTGGCTTTCACAACCAGTCTGCTTCCCTTGAAGGCCTTGCCATAACCTGTTTCAAGGCTCTCCATAACCTTTCCGTAGTTTTTGCGCACGGTGACCTTACCGGTCTTACTTACAGAAGCAGCCTTTGCCTCCTTAACATAGTTTGTTACATCCCTGGGCTCTTCTTCGCCCTCAAAGAATGCCTCTACTCCATAGTCCCAGGTCACCTTGGTGATGGAAGGCTTTCCGTAGGTATTTCCTGCGGTTGCCGTAAATTCGGCGCTCTTTCCGATGGCCACAAACTGCTGCCTGTTCTTGGAGTTTACATGTATCTCTGATACAGGAGCAATGGTCTTTACTGTTATGCTGGTCTTCTTCTTGGAGCCGTCAACCGTTGTCCAGGTGATCTTGGCTGTTCCGGGTGTGGATCCGGCCCTGATATACCATTTCTTAAGAGTAGTGTCAAAAGTAGCATAGGCAACACCGGATTTGTTACTGGAAACCACAAGCTCTGAGATATCTGCACCATAATCCGGCTCAACAGTATTGGTAAGAACAACTTCAATCTGATTTTCCTTAACCTCTGTCTCCAGAATATCCTGATTGAAAAGACGAACAGAGCTTACTACGCCGGCCTTATTGACCTTTTGAGCATATATAGCCTTATCCGGGTTACCGGGAAGAGTTGCTACTACTTTCTGTATAGGCTTCTTTACCTTTACAGGGCCTACATATCCAAATTTACCGGATTCATCACCTTTTACTTTTGCAATCACATAGAATGAAGTGTCAGAATAAACTGACTTGTCTATTTTCAGCTTACCGGTCTTGGAGTTAAGTGTAACGCCCTTTATATTGAGTTCATTCAAAGAGCTGTCAACCATGCTCCACTCAAAGCCTTTGGCGGCATAATTTGCCGGGGTTGTGACGGCTGTATAGCTTACGGTCTTACCTGCGGCAACATAGTTTGGTCCGTAAACTTTTATTGTTGTAAGAGGATCATTACTTTCAACTTTGATCTTCTTTATGGTGGTCACCTTACCTACGGTGCCCTGGGGGCTGGCATAAACAGCCTTAAAGGTGAACTCTTTTCCGGGCAGTACTCCGTCTTCAATAAGTTTAGCCCCAGTAATTGCTGCAGGAGCATAATATCCATAGGTTCCTGCCGTAAGAACCTCATTTTTAAATCCGGGATTCTTTCCGTTTACAGTATAAGCTACGGTGAAGGCATGGCCGTTCTCCGGTTCAACGATATAGATATAATCGTCCTTTGAAAGGATTGCACCTTCCTGAAGGGGCACAACCTCTGAACTTCCTGATCTTTTAAGATAAACAGCAGGAGCTGCAATTTCTTTAATCTTAGTTGTATTGGGCATCATGGCTGCCACGTTGACAATGCCGGCTCCTATGCCTTTCTCTTTTGTCTTGATGGCATTGTTCTTAAGTATAGCCTCCATATCCTTGGGGCTTGTATATCCTTCAGCACTCATGTAGAGGGCGCAGGCTCCGGATACAACAGGTGAAGCCATGGATGTTCCGTTCCATACTGCGTACCAGTCGTGATGATCTGTCTCAGCGGTTTTCTTTGTATCCAGATCATGGTCATGACCATTCCAGGTTGAGTAAATGGCTGAACCGGGAGCTGCGATATCAGCCCAATCACCGTAGCTGGAGAAATCCGACCTGCGACCGTCTCTGTCTATGGCTGCAACGCCTATAACATAATCATAGGCTGCAGGGAAGAAATATGAATTAGTTGCTTCGTTACCCATGGATGCAATGACTGTTACTCCGGCATCATACGCATGTTTACATGCATCCTTCAGAGCTACGTTATATTCAGGGCCTCCAAGGCTCATATTGATGATCTCAGCTTTTCTTGCGTAGGTATTTTCTTTCTCATCCCAGCCGGCAACATAGTTGACTGCCTTTGCAATAGTGGCATCATCAGCCTCATCTTTATTGTCTTCATATTTGAAAACAGGTATTCCGAGAATGCTTACATTGGGAGCCATTCCCACACCACCGACACCATTGATTGCGGCGCCGATAATTCCGGCCACATGAGTTCCATGTCCGGATACGTCTCTCCACTCAGGATAGATACCCGTGTACTGGCTGACGGTTCTCTTCTGGCCCTCTGCCTTAAAATCTTCATGGTCAACATCGACACCTGTATCAATAACTGCAACTGTTATATTTTCCTTACCCATGGTTGTGCCCCAGGCTTCGTAGGTTCCAACCATATCGTGCATCCACTGATAGCCTTCTCTGTCAGATCCTTCCCCATCAGGCTCAAAGGCATCCTTTTGCATGAAGTGATATCTTGGGAAAATAGCAGGATCTGTAAGCTTTGCTGCATAATAAGACCATTCTGAAGGAGGTGCAGCTGCCATAAGCTCTGCATCATCGCTGTCATCTTCGACAACTTCACAGTCTATAGGATCTTCCATTGTAACAAAATGGTTAGGGCTTACAGGCGGAAGTGCCAGTGTGGGATCCGCGCCAAATGCAACAGCCTCTGCCACAGTGAGCTCAGGATCTGTAATACGGGCCTTGGCTACGCCATAGGAAAAGTCCACCAGCTCCGCATTATATGCTGCAGCCACCTGCTCAGCGTATTCCTCACTGTCTGCGCTGTAGATGATCACTCCATCTTCATAGTCCTCGCCGGGAACCTTATCATCCAGCATATTTGAGAGCATGTCACGAGCTTCAAGCTTGTTCTCCATTTCCTCTTCCGAGGGGATATAACCCTCAGGCATGCCGCAAAGTCCGTCAGGCAGCTCATCTTCAAAGGCCTCGGGCTCATAATAAGACGTCTCGTCTTCCAAAATCAGTTCATCGGCTTCCCCGCTAATCTCTTCAGGGGCTTCCTCAGCTGAATCCTCAAGGATATCCAGGTCAGCTTCTTCCAAAAACTGTTCCTCTTCAAAGAACTCCCCTGCAGCTGCTTCCTCTTCAAGGAATACTTCCTGAGCCGCAGCCACATTGCCGCTTGATAAGATCAAGGCAGCGCTAAGACCAAGTGCCATAACTCTCTTAAAATCCGCTTTTCTCCTCATTATCCCTCTCCTTTATACTGTCATAAAAAAGCATGTTGCTCGCAACATGCTCGCGCCGAGCGCGGTTGCATTTATGCAACATATACCTTACGCGCGATGTGCAGATCACTTGGCGAGGTTTTTTCGAGCCTAGTGAAATGTCATACACAGTAGTGCGCATCCATAGCGGCGCGTTTAATGTTTCAATAGGAAATTCAGAGGAATTTCCTATTGAAACATTAAAAGTGTCAGGTATGCCCTGACACTTAATTATCCTTATGAAATCAAGACGATCCAGGATCATCTGAACTCACATACAATATAAGTCTCCCCGTTATCACTGTAATAATATGCAATTCCTACAGATGAAAAAGTCTCCCTCATCACGTTGGCTTTATGGGTGGGACTGAGCATCCACGCGAGAACCACGTTCTCGGGCTTTTGCTGGTTGGAGTTAACTGCGTGGGCAAGATTTTCGCCGTTGGTGGAGCTGGAAACTGTGTACCAGGCTTTTCCGTTGGGTCTTATGTGGGAAAACCTTGTGGAACACTCTACCGCTCTTACTGCTGCGATGTCTGAAAGTGTGTCGTCTACCGTGAAGCTTGGAAGTCCGGCTGCGCTTCTTTCTGCGTTCATATAAGCCAGAACATCATCAGGGTTGGTGGCCTTTACCTTCATCGGGTTCAGCATTGCTGTCCCCATCAACAGTATCAACAAAAACTTGAAAACTTTTTTCATAAAGTATCCCCCCTTCAAAACAAAAGGCGTTAACTCGTATAACTATGATACTTTATTTCGAACAAGAAAGCTCTCAAATACAGGCGTTTTAAGCCATCTTTAAGTAAAGTTTTAGAATTGAAACAATATTTTTAGAAACTTTTTATCATTCACCTATGGACATTATTCCATCATGTATATTTTTCCCAATAAATGTAATTTCGTTAGAAACATCATGGGTGGCCGATGGAAACGGTTCATAGCCGGTCTGATCGCCGCTGGTGGGGTAATAGAAGGTAAAGCCGTCCACTTCACAGGTTGTAACCTCATAGGTGCCATAGTCCTGCTGGGTCAGAAGATATGCAGGGTTAAATCTTGCCACATCCTCTTTTACCAGCATGGCTCCCTTGTAGAACAGCCATACACATATAACCGCCACGAAACCGCGTAAGATCCAGGTGGTAATGCTCTTACCAAGCCTGTTATAGATAATTAAGAAAACTCTGCCCAGCACAATAGCCGCCGTCATCCAGATATAGACAACGCCGTATCTCACCAATGGTGCGCTGAAAAGCCAGAATAGCAGACAGATTATCATTGTACCGCCGATGGTCAGAAAATCAGCGATATTTACCATACTTCTGTGACTCATGACAAAGACCTTGGAATCCCCGAATTTCTCTCCCATGCTGCTCTTGTTTCTCACAAAAGCTATAAGGAAATAAACGAAGATGGCGATGTAGAGCGCAATTGCCACAACATCAAGGATGATCATGAGCTTGCTGATGCCGGTGATCTTTCCAAACCACTCGGGAAGCCACTGGGTTAGAGCCACATTGCCGTACTTGGCAACATCATTGTAGCCTCTTCCGAAGGTCTTGATCTCAAGGGCGTCATACTGGGCAAGGCCCTTGGGAATCTTCCAGGAACAGTTGAAAAGATCTATAAAAGTAACAGGATACAGTATCCATCCGGAAATTACTATATTTCTCAGAAAGAAGGGCAGCGCAATAATGACCGCCAGCAGAACTGACAGCCCAACGGCCTTGCTGTTCTTGTCGTTCTTATTATGGAGCAGCTTGTAAATAGGTACAACGGACAAAAGAAGCATAGGAGCCGCAGAGAGCTTGACGGTAACCGCAAAGACTCCCAAAAGTGACAGCAGGATATAGGGCAGCACAGACTTCTCATGTCTTACATTCATATCCAGCCAGTGGATCACCACATAAAACACAATGGTGGAAAGGAAGTAATCTGAGGCCGGTGACACAATCTCGTCGAACACGGTAAAAAGATAGTAAATGGCCGCAAGTCTGGCGAAATCCGAAAGAACGGGATGTCCCCTTCTTGCGATATTCTTAAGGTCCAGGCACTGCCAGGCCAGTATCAGGGCAAAAAAGCCCGCCATCACATGATATGACTTTCCTCCCAGAAAGCTCATGCTGTAAAGGGCAGACAAAGGGAAGGCAGCACTGTTGTAGGCAAGTCTTACGTGAAGATTGCCAAGGCCTTTCACTATGCCATAGTCCTCTATCCAGTGGATAGCCTGTGCATGATAAAGATCGGAATCATAGTGCATGATGCCATGGCTGGTGCCATAGGCAAACAGCAGAAAAATAAGAAAATAGTAGAGTCCGTTCCTGTCCACGGTAAAAATGTGGCCGGAATGAAACAGATCATCAAGAAGCTCATCCCTATAGTACACCGCGATACATGCGCAGATGCCTATAAGAAGAAGGTTGGCCGAAAGGCCGATGCCTCCGAAGAGGCTAAGGATCTGGGCATAGACAGTAACCAGTACTATGCCGCAGACAATATTGCTCTCTTTATAGTGGTTTACATAAGCCTTGGCAGTCTTATCCTTGGACTTTTGTTTTTTCATACAGTCCCATGACGCTATGAAATGTAAGAATCCAAAACCGGTAATGTATGTGGTGATGATGACATACACCCAGATAAGTAACACTGCTACCATGCTAAAACCCCCGTAAAGTAAATAATTACAATACCTTTTAACCGATAATATTGCAGGTGATAAATCCTATAAGAATTCCAAGCAGGGCTCCGAAGAGAACCTGAAGAGGAGTATGTCCCACAAATTCCTTGAGCTGCTGCTCAGGGGAAATATTCCTGTCCATCTGCTTGAACCAGTCCATCATATTGTTGATGACCTTGGCCTGTTTGCCGGTCTCTCTTCTGACACCCATGGCATCATGCATTGTGATAAGAGCCACAACGCCGGCTATGGCAAATTCAAAGGTGTCAGCTCCAAAGTTAAGGGCTGTGGCTGTAACAAGGGCCATAACCGTGGCAGAGTGAGAGCTGGGCATGCCGCCGTCTCCCAAAAGTCTCTCGGGATTGAAGTGCTTGTTAACAGCAATATATATGATGGTCTTCAAAATCTGGGCGGTGAGCCAGCCGAAAAATGCCGCTATAAGAATCTCATTGCTCAGAATTTCATTAATAAACTTCATAAAAACCTCATTTCAGGTGCATTACAACAGTTCCTTAAGGTAATCCTCAATGGCATCATGCCAGTCTGCAAACATGAAATCAGATGTAAGCTTGAACATATAGTTCTCAAGAATGCTGTATGCAGGACGAGGAGCTGCCTGAGTGTTCTTGGCAAGATACTCCGCGGTGGTCACATGATTAACTTTGGTCTTCTTGCCTGCCAGTCTGAAGATTTCCTCAGTAAAGTCAGCCCAGTTGGTATCTCCCTCGCAGGTGGCATGGAATACGCCGTAGTTCTCTGTGGGAAGAAGATAATGGATAGCCTTGGCCAGCTCCTTGGTGCTGGTAGGTGTTCCCAGCTGATCCTTAACAACGCTTACTTCGTCATACTTCTCGGAAAGTCCCAGCATGGTCTTAACGAAGTTCTTGCCGTCGCCATAGAGCCATGCGGTTCTGAGGATAAAGAAGTCCTTGGCGAACTGTTTTACCATCTCTTCACCGGCCAGCTTGGTCTTACCGTAAACGCTGACAGGGCCGGTCTGGTCAAACTCGATATAGGGCTTGGTGCCGTTTCCGTCAAAAACATAATCTGTGGATACGTGAACCAGCTTTGCTCCTACTTCTGTAGCGGCAATAGCAAGGTTTCTGGGGCCGATGGCGTTGATCTTGTAGGAAAGATCGATATCGCTCTCCTGCTTGTCCACTGCGGTATAAGCTGCGCAGTTGATGATGGCTGCAGGCTTAACCTCTTTTGTCAGAGCCAGCACAGCGTCAACGCTGGTGATATCAAGGGGAGTAATACCCTCTCCCTGAAAAACATCTGTATTTACAAGCTCATATCCGCCTGCTGCCAAAAGTTCCTTGTTGATAGCTCTTCCAAGCTGTCCGTTACATCCGGTTACAATTATCTTTTCCATTTTTATTCTCCAAAAAAAAAAACTATATCAATATGACCTAAAAGCGGACGGCATTTCTACCGTCCGCTATATAATGCCTTTTTATGATCAATCAGCATATGTTGTTCCGTTAACCTCGAACTTAGAGAATGATCCGCCCTTCTCCTGAATAACGAAGATCATTGTCTTACCTGTGTTAAGGGTTATCTCCTGGCCGTTGTCATCGAAGTAAGTTGTAGGTGCGTAGTCATCACTCTTGGACCAGGTAATGTGGATCATCTTGCCCTTGGTGATATAGTAGCCGTCTCTTGTGGAGTCGTGCATCTGATAAGCAAGATATCCGTTGTCATCACGAACCTCGTGGTAGGTTCTCTGGATGATAACATTTGAAAATGCAAGCTGCTCACCGGTGAGAGCATCTACCTGCTTGTTGCCGTAAAGAGTCTTGAGATATACCTCTTTCTCGGGATCATAGGTAAGTGCTGACTTGGTAACAGGGAAAGAGCTTGCCATGTTGATCTCTGTGGCATCAACAGCGTCAGGATAATCAGCCAGTGTGTTGGGGCTTGTGTAACCTGTGAAGTTGAAGTGTGCCTGACCCTCGAACTTGTCTCTGTGGGTCTTGGAGAAGCCTGCCTTCTCTATAGCTGAAGTTACATGAGATGCATCTGTGAAGGCTGTGTGCTCTGAAGTGCTTCCCTCAGGAATTCTGAAGAATGCGCCGTAGTCAGAACCCATAACACCGCCGACACCGTTGAGGTTGTCAACATCATCTCTTGTAAGAATAGTCTTAACATAAAGCTCCGGTCCGCCGTAGTGAACAATGATCGGATCGTACTCAAGAGCTGCATATACAAAGTAATCACGGATACTTCTGATATTACCGATCTGGGAAAGTCCCTCCCAGTTCTCCAGGATACCCATCTGACGGCTCATGCTGCCCTCTTCCATGATCTCATAGAAAACAGCTACATTGCTGAGTCCGTACTGTGGCTGTGCCTCCTTGTTGATAGGGTACATAACAGCCAGTGGTCTGTTCTCGTTGACAGCTTCGTCAACCCACTCGTTGGTGAAGTAGCTGCGAACCATGCCCTCTGCCGGAGGAGCATCCTCATCGATGACCTCTTCCTCTACGGAAGCCTCCTCTGCAGGAGTCTCAACTACCTCCTGAATATCCTCAAGTTTCTCAATACTAAGTCCTGTAACTGCAGCCTCATCATCGCTTCCGCAGCCGACAAGTGACGCAGTTAAAAGACCTGCAAGTAACAGTGTCTTAACTCTTTTCATAACCCAAAAATTCCTCTCTAAAAAAAATGCCTAACAGATTTTAACACAAGGCGACTTATTCGCCAAGTCCATTCTCGATAGCCTCAACCAGAGCGGCCAGAGCCTCCTCTTCGTCGATTCCTTCGCATTTGAACTCCAGCTCATCACCACACTTAATGCATGCCCCCAATACACTAAGTACGCTCTTGGCGTTGGCTGTATTCTCACCATAACTGAATGTAATGTGTGACTTGTAATTCATAGCCACTTTGCACAAGTTCCCAGCAGGACGAAGGTGAAGTCCGGTGGGATTGGATATAACCACTTTTTGACTTACCATTTAGAGCATAACCTCCTCAATCAGCTTAGCCAGTTTCTTTGCTTCCTCTTCTATCTGTTCCTGATCCTTGCCCTCGATCATAACTCTGACAAGGGGCTCTGTGCCTGACGGTCTGATAAGAACTCGGCCGTCTCCCGCGAACTTCTTCTCAAGTTCTTCGATAGCACCTGCTATTTCAGGATACTCCATGTATGCATCCTTCTTGTGGGTAGGTACATGGGCGTTTACAAGGGCCTGAGGCATAACCTGCATTATTGATGCCAGCTCTGAAAGAGGCTTGCCTGTATCCACCATGACCTCAAGAAGATGAAGGGCTGAAAGAAGTCCGTCTCCTGTGGTGTTCTCGTCAAGGAAAATAATGTGTCCTGACTGCTCACCGCCAAGATTGGCTCCGATCTCCTTCATGTGCTCAAGAACGTATCTGTCGCCGACCTTGGTCTTGTCGATCTGAATACCCTCTCTCTCGGCCATCTTGAAGAAGCCCAGGTTACTCATAACAGTTGCTACGATTGTATTCTTGGCAAGCTTACCCTTGTTCTTCATATGCTTGCCTACGATTGCCATGATCTCGTCGCCGTCAACCATCTTGCCGTTCTCATCCACAGCCAGGAATCTGTCTGCGTCTCCGTCAAAAGCAAGACCAATGGCAGCCTTCTCGGTTACTACTCTTCCCTTAAGCTCTTCCATGTGTGTGGAACCACAGTTAGCATTGATATTGGTTCCGTCAGGATTGTTGTGGATAACCACAACATCTGCACCAAGCTGTCTGATGGCCTCTACGGAAGTATAGGAGGATGCGCCCTCTGCGCAGTCCATAACAATCTTCATTCCTCTGAGGTTGATATCAACGGTGTTAAGGTTGTGGTTGATATACTCCTCTTTTGCATCGGTGCGGACCTTGATCCTGCCGACTCCGGCGCCGGTGGGCATCTTAACCCCCTCCATATTGTTTCTGATAAGGGCCTCGATCTCGTCCTCCAGCTCGTCGGGAAGCTTGAAGCCGTTGCCGTCAAAGAACTTGATTCCGTTGAATTCCATAGGGTTGTGGGATGCAGAGATAACAACTCCGGCATCTACCCTGTACTTCTGAGTAAGGTAAGCCACTCCCGGTGTGGGGATGACACCAACATTAACTACATCTGCTCCGACGGAACAAGCTCCTGCCATAAGGGCACTTGCCAACATATCTCCGGAAAGTCTGGTATCGCAGCCAACCATGATGGTGGGTCTGTGATTAACCTCTTTAGAAAGGACATAGGCTCCGGCCTGTCCAAGCTGCATCGCAAGAAGTGGTGTGAGTTCATCGTTTGCAACACCTCTTACGCCGTCTGTTCCAAATAATCTGCTCATTTTAAAACCTCTTATAATCTGAATAAATTAGTCTTTTTTCTCAACCTTGACATATACTTCCACAGGAGTCTTAACTGTGACGCCGTCAGGAAGTACCCAGTCAACAGCCGCACTGTATGTGCCCTCTGAGAGATGATCCAGATTGTTGTTCTGGATGACCTTCTCCACATCCACGGTACCGTTGAGATCTGATTCATCAAGGGTATCAAGTGTAGCCTTAAGTCCCTGAAGTGTCAAGGACACTGTGTTATATTCTGAGTCATCAACTTCTATGTTGAAGCCCTCAACCTGATTCTTGAGCCCCACGTGGCCTATGTCCACATCAAGGGTCTTGGTGGCAATCGCCTCCACATAAACCACTACGGATGCCATGCCGTTATAATCGTCATCTGCAAGGGTCACACCGTTTGGAAGATACTTGGAAACATCCACGGATGCATTCAGGTTGCCGGTGAAGCCTGTTACGTCCACCGCTTCATCATCGATTCTGATCTCATTTATGCCTGCAAGGGTACTGCTTCTGCCGGCGATGAGAACCTCGGTAGGATTCTTCTCTACTCTTCCGGTCAGCATATGGCCTGTGGCGGGCTCGCCCTTAACCACAAAGTTAAGAGGCACATACTTGGTCTCATAGATAACTACGTTGACTCTGACCGTCTTGATGTTCATGGAAACAGAAGTGCTGTCGATAGTATCGCCGTTGGCATCATAAAGAACGATGTCCGCGTCGGTTCCGATATTGGAGGTGAATCCCGTCACATCTACGTCAACAGCGGCATATTTGACGCTGCCTACAACAGATTCGGGACCGCTGATCCTGATCATGTTCTGCTCGGTGGAAACATCACCTATAACATAACCGTCCGTGAGAGTTCCTGAGGTGGTGGCTGAAAGAGCAAGGGACTTGGAGGCCTTCCTCTCAACGCTGAGCTTCACCACTGAAGAACTGGGGGTTATGCTCTCAATCTTGTCATAATATTTGTTGGTAATAACCTGAATACTAACTGTATTCAGACTGGACAGATCCTGAAGATCCGCTGTAGCCACGATGTTGTTCTGGTTCAGGGAATCGATTATGGATCTTGGGGCAAAAATGGTAACACTGCTGATGGTGTCACTGCCGTCCAGTACTGTGTACACCTGGCCCTGATCTGTAATAAGGTTGGTGTTCTTAAGTGTAACCGGAATGTTGGTATAGCGGACTGAAGTCACGGGATCATTGATATTGGTGATCAAAAACCACACTATTACGGCGAAGATCAGTGAAGCCAGCTTAAGTCCCCAATTGGCCGTCAATTTTTTCATTTCTTCACCTTGGCCTTTCTGGCAAAATGCTTCACCGGAGCTTCTATTGTTCGCTTGTTCTGAATGTAGCGCAGGCGCTCTCTGAGTCTGTCACTGTCCACAGCTCTCTCAAGCTCGCCCTCGTAGGCTACGCTTATCTTACCTGTTTCTTCGGAAACAATGATGGTCAGGGAATCTGTAGCCTCGGATACGCCCACACCGGCACGGTGTCTTGTTCCCAGCTCTTTTCCAATGCCCATATTGTCTGAAAGGGGCAGATAGCAGGTGGCGGAGGTGATCCTGTCTCCGCGGATGATAACAGCTCCGTCGTGAAGAGGAGTGTTGTGCTCAAAAATATTGATAAGGAGCTGACTGGTGACGATACCGTCCACGTCAATTCCTGTGCGCTCGTACTCAGTAAGGGGATGGCTCTGCTCGATGACTATAAGAGCACCGGTTCTTACCTTGGCCATCTCTACACAGGCCCTTGTTATCTCGTTAAGGGTCTTGTCTGAAAATCTGCCCTCTGTCTTGGGATCACCCAGGGCAAGAATGTTGGCAAAAAACTTTTTCCTTCCCAGTTCCTCCAGGGCCTTACGAAGCTCCGGCTGCAGGATGACAACCATGGCCGTAAATGCGATACCGAAGGCTCTTCCAACGATCCAGAGGATGGTGGACATATTGAACAGAGCTGCAATAAGTATAAACACAAGAATAACTATGATCCCCTTCAGGAGAGACCATAGTCTGGTGTTCTTCGCCCATACCAGGATATGGTAAACCAGAAATGCGATGATAAAAATCTCAACGAAATCCGGCCACCTCATCTGCGGCATGTGCAGCGTTGTTCTGTTAAAATCAAATAACGATTCTATTGGTTGCATTATAGTTCCTTATCTGCGTCTCTGGTTAGCTTTGTTGATCTTCTTGACTCTTCTCTCGGGAGCTGAAAGTGTAACCTTGGGAACTGCCTTGACGTAGTAGTAATACTCGTCATCCTCGAACTGAACCTTCTCGGTCCTGGTGTAGTCGAGGTTGAAGGCGAAGAACTCAACCACCAGCATAAGCAGGGCTGAAACGAGAGTTCCCACGATAACTCCGAAGAGTGAAATCTGAGCCTCTGTCACCAGATCTCCCACAAGGGTACTGATGATGAGACAAACAGAACCTGCTGCGATGGCGATCTTCCATGCATTGTCAATGGAGGTTCTGCGGATGATATAAACCACAATAAGTGTAACGGCGAAGGCTCCGATCATAACGATCATGGTCTTGTTGCCGGTGATTCCGGTAATAACGGACTGGAACTGGCTTGCTGCCTCCTCAACACCCTCGATTCCGAGAGATGCTGCGTTTCCTGAGAAAAATACGATCATGTAAGCAATGATAAGACCGAAGGAAACGGATACCACTGAGGTGGGGCCTCCAAGAAGTCCCATGGCAAGGGGCATCACATAAGGCAGATGCAGGAAATACATAATGGGAGTCAAAAGTACAGCCAGTGTATCCTTAGGTGAAAATCTGAAATACAGCAGAAACATCAGAAGGAATACAATTACTGCAATCAGGGCACTCTGGGCAGAGACGGAATACAGATGTCCCACAATGAAAACGGCTGAAACCACCACGATAAAGTTGGGTGGAAGTATAGCACAAAGAAGTGCTGCCATAAGAACGATAGCAATGTTGGTAAGAGCATTCATATATCCGAGCTTATTATTGATCATTGCTATTGAAATAAGTGCAAGAAGGAACTTCCATATATAGGTCAGGTAAGTTTCATTTTTCTGATAAAATCTTATGATATACTGCTTAATCTCTAGTAACGCTGTCATCTTCTCTATCCTTTTCGTACATTCTCGCTAATTTTTTTAAGTCTCCATAATATGCCTTCATACTCTTGCGCATTTTAGAATACCGATAGGAATAAATGACATATGATGCAAGAGAATACACGCCAACAAGCAGGAGGTAATATATAAGTAACCTCCTGCCTACAGCCAGTAAATTTTCTGTATTATAGATGTTCGCCAGCACATCGGCGAAGTTAAAAAGCACGTAGCTACCAATGAAGATAAAAAACACCACCGTGGCACTGATCACTGATTTAAGAACGTTGAGTCCCACGTAATCACTCCTGAAATAGGAGTTGATGGCGTTATTCTTCTTACCCTCACGGTCTACAAATGCAGCCATTTTGGTCATCAAAATGACTCTTTCCTCATTTAACATTGCAGCTCCTTAGGTATCCAGGAAGCGCATTCCGGCCTTCTTCTCCTGCTTAACCGGCTGCTGAAGTGCAGGCTTGGGCTTGGCAAAGGTATCGTTAAGATTGTTGGCCATGCTTGTCTTACACTTAGCACAGAATCTTCCTGTTTGTATAAGTTCACCGCAGTTCTCACACGTAAGCTGGAGTGGAGAATCCTTGGAGAACATAAGTCTCTCTTCACGGATCCATGTCTGGATCTGCTTGGTTGTAACCTGATTATCCTCAGAAATCTGTCTCAGGCTGGCTCTGGGATTTTCCTCAATGTACGCCTTAACCTTTTGGAAATCATCTTCAAGGGCCTTTTTGCAAGGCTCACAAATAGGCTGGCCTGCTACATAATTAAACATTTTTCCGCATCTTGCACAATTCCGTAAGTTCATAAAGCTTGACCTCCATATATTTTAAGTAGTTTGCCCGATGGAGAGTGTCAGAAAGTATATTTTCTCACATCCTGCCATCCGAAACTCATGGGCGATCTCATCAATGGTACTTCCAGTTGTATAGATGTCATCAATAATCAGTATGCACTTAAATTTTACATCATTTTGGCCTATAATAAAAGCCTTTTTCAAATTATTGCGGCGGTCCCGGGCGCTGAGTTCCTTCATTGGACGGGTATTTGAGATTCTCTTTATAATATTTTCATATTCTTTTATGCCAAGATTTCGAGAAATTTCCCTTGCAAAAATCTCCGCCTGATTGTAGCCTCGTTTGTTTTTCTTGCCCTCATACATGGGCACGGGAATCACCGCTTCTATCCCCAGTTTCTTGAGTTTTTTCCCAAGAAGCCTCGAGGCCTCTTTTGCATAAAAATGCGCATATTCCTGCCGGCCCTTGTATTTGAACCTGTAGACTGAAGAAGCTATGCTTCTGTATTCAAACACCGAAAAGCCCCTGGTGTACTCGTGGGCCACGGTGCTGCAGTCCCTGCAAAAGGCCTCCTGCTGCCCCTCACCCTGCAAAGGCTTGCCGCATTTAAGACAGGTGGGACCTTTGACGTATTTTATTTTCTTATGACACTTGGGATGTATGAGCCTGCCTGTAACGATCTTCCCGTCAAAGAACTCCACGGGGTTAACGATGCGGTCGCAGATGGGACAGCGCCGCGGATAGATCAGAGATAGTGCCTCCTCATATATCCTTTCTAACTTTCTGATATCTATGGTAAAAAAATTCCTTCCAAATTCTTTTTAACTAAATCAGTCCGCGAAGACTTCATGGATTCTCTCCCGAAGTCCCGTGTAACGGCAAAGCTGCTGCTCATTGTCCACCATCTCCGTCAGGGTCTGCCTGCTGCCCAGGATACATACGGTGCTGCGGGCTCTGGTTATTCCTGTGTAAAGAAGGTTTCTGTTAAGGAGCATCCTGGGGCCACCCAGTATGGGCATGATTACCGCCGGATACTCACTTCCCTGGGACTTGTGGATGGTGATGGCATAGGACAGCTCGATCTCGTCCAGTTCAAAGAACTGATATCTCACAAGCCTGTGCTCGTCGTATTCAACGGTAAGATCCTGGGAAAATTCGTTGATCTCCTTGATGATTCCCATGTCGCCGTTGAAGATTCCCATGCCGGAATCCACCTCGGTGTTGAACTTACCAAGGACTTTCCACTGGGCCTGATAATTGTTCTTTATCTGCATGACCTTGTCTCCCTCGCGGAAGGTCACATCCCCGGCCACGTGCTCCTTTTTGCTCTTATCCGGAGGATTCAGGTACTCCTGCAGGATGCTGTTGAGCTGAATGGCACCCAGGGGCCCTTTTCTCATGGGGGTCAGCACCTGGATGTCATAAGGCGTGGCATCAACGTAGCCCGGGAGCTTGTCCCTGATCAGCTGCACCATATGCTTGTAGACCACGTTGGCATCGCTTCTTTCCAGGAAAAAGAAGTCCTTGCTCTTATTATCAAGAACAGGCTGCTCTCCGTTGTGGATCCTGTGGGCGTTCATAACGATGTCGCTCTCCTCAGCCTGTCTGAAGATCTTCTGCAAAATAATGGTGGGGAACCTGCCGCTCTTTATCAGGTCCGAGAGAACCTGTCCCGGTCCTACGCTGGGAAGCTGGGAGCTGTCACCTACCAGGATAAGATGGGTTCCGGGCACCAGAGCCTTAAGCAGGGCATAAAAAAGGTGGATATCCACCATGGACATCTCGTCGATAATGATGGCATCGGCCTCCAGGGGGTTATCCCTGTTTCTTTCAAAGTGGACACCCCTTCCCTCCTTGTCATCATCCATGGACTGGCCGGAGACTTCAAGAAGTCTGTGGATAGTCCTGGCTTCGTAGCCTGTGGCCTCAGTCATACGCTTGGCAGCGCGGCCCGTGGGGGCTGCCAGCATGATATCAAGACCCTGGCTGGCGTAATAGCTGATGATGGTATTGATGGTGGTGGTCTTACCTGTGCCGGGGCCTCCGGTGATTATGACGATACCGTTGGAGATGCTCTTAACAACGGCCTCTCTCTGAAGATCATCCAGCTCAATGCCTCTTTTTTTCTCTATCTCCAGGATGCTCTTTTTATAATTTTCTTCCTCTGCGGCGGTGACGGTCTCAGCCAGATTAAGGTCATGAAGCATCACTGCGCAGCCCTGCTCCTCATAGAAATAGCCGGAGGCAAAGACCTGTCCCTCACCCTTGATGACAAGCTTTTTATCCATCATAAGATTGTATATCTGGGTACGGACCATGCCCTCGTCCAGGGCGAATTCTTCGCCGGAGGAAAGAAGCTCTATGGTCTTACTTATAAGCTCATCAAGGGGAAGATAGGTATTGCCGTCAAGAGAACCCTGCAAAAGGGCATACATGATAGCTGATTTGATGCGGTACTCGGAATCTACTCTGATGCCCACCTTGGCTGCGATCTCATCGGCAGTCTTAAAACCGATGCCACTGATGTCATCCGCCAGCTGGTAGGGGTTCTCCATGAGGATGGAGTAGATCCTGGCGCCGTAATTATTATAGATTTTAACCGCCATGGTGTTGGTGATGCCGTACTTCTGAAGGAAGATCATGGCATCACGCATTTCCTTTTTCTCGGCCATCTGCATGGCGATGTCTATGGCTTTTTTCTCACTGATACCCTTGACCTCCTCAAGGCGCTCCGGTTCCTCCTCGATGATCCTGAAGGTGTCCTCCCCGAACTTCTTGACGATCCTGGCCGCCAGGGCTTCACCGATGCCCTTGATGGCGCCGGAGCCCAGGTATCTCTGCATGGACACGGCGTCGTCGGGAACGACGATCTTGTAGCTTGTGACCTTGAGCTGAACGCCGTAAACCTTGTGGTTCACCATTACGCCCTCTACCTCCAGGGCATCTCCCACGTCCACGTCCTTGAAATTGCCCACGCAGGTCAGGTCCTCCTCGTCGGTGATAAGGTTCAGGACACCATAGCCGGTATCAGATGATTTATATATAAAATGTTCTACGAATCCTTTGATTATTTCTTTCTCATTTTCCATGGTGAACATTATAGCATAGATTGTCGAATAAAAAGCAAAAAGAAAGCCTCCGAATAATCGGAAGCTCTCCTGTAATCATCATCTTTAATTTACTATTGTTCGTCGGGGATGTTGTAGGTCCGTTTCAGGTTCTCGTAAAGCATGGCGGCAAAGCCGTTACTCTGCATATCCGCTGAGGTTGCGCACAGATCCTGAAGGGTCTGATCCTTGAAGTAGTCCACCAGTGTTTCTGTACTCTGGTCGCCTCTCTCGGGCTTCATGGCATCTACGGATTTCTGCATCTCCTTGAACATCTGCTCAAGGAAGTAGGCCTCGAAGCTCTTGCAGGCCTCCCACAGCTCTGAGTCCGTGGACTGGGCAGAGGTGTTCTGGATTTTGCTCTTTATGGCCTGAGTACTGGCATTTTTGCTTTCCTCCATGGCATATTCGGTTAGCGCCTGGGCACCAAGTCCGGTGATATCAAGTCCTGCCATATTTTACTCCCCTCATTATCTATTACCTCTTCAGCTGATTAGCTGTCTGCATCATCTCGTCTGTGGTCTGGATCGCTGTTGAATTCATTTCATAGGCTCTCTGGGCAACGATGAGGTTAACCATCTCTGTTGCTACGTTTACGTTGGAGCCTTCAAGATAGCCCTGGACTATCTCACTCTTTTTAATGTCGTCAGCCTCTTCCTCGAGAATTGCTTCTCCACTGGCCGCAGTCTCTTTCCAGGCCGCGCTTCCTACTCTCTCAAGTCCTTCTCTGTTTCTGAACTGCCAGATACCGATCTTCATCCCCTGATCCTGTGGGACGCCCTGATCATCGGGATAGTAGATGGAACCGTCACCGCCGATGGTAATTCTGCTGGCGATGGCTCCCGGCATCTCGATCTGTTCTCCATCAGTGCTAAGAACGAGATTTCCTTCAGCTGTTGTGAGCACCAGTGTGTCTCCTCCTGTCTCCTGAAGAGCCCAGGTAAAGTTACCGTTTCTGGTGTATAGCTGGGTTTCACCGTCGGCATCAAGATAACTGAAGAAGCCGTCACCGCTGAGTGCCACAGCTGCCGGATTATCGCTGGTCTGGAATGAGCCCTGGGAAAAATACTGATTGATGGATGACGTACGTACTCCAAGTCCCACCTGGGAATTAGTAGGCTTTGGAGTTCCGTTGGCCGTACTTGTCACGGTCTGTAACTCCTGGTATAGAAGAGACTTGAACTGAGCGCCCTGAGCCTTGTAGCCCGTGGTGTTGACGTTCGCCAGGTTGTTGGCGATAGTATCAACATTTGTCTGCTGAGCGTTCATTCCTGTAGCTGCTGACCATAAGCTTCGTACCATAGCAAGTACCTCCCTCTTACTTTTTTATCGGCAGATATTTGCACTTAAATTATAAAAAGATTATTAAAAATGAAATCTTCTTACAGCTTGCCCAGCTGGTTAACTGCTATATCAAGGGTCTCGTCCACTGTGGTGATCATTCTCTGGTTGGTATCGTAGTTTCTCTGAACCGCGATCATGGTAACCATCTCATCCACAACGGATACGTTGGACTGCTCCAAAAATCCCGCATAGATCTGGCCTGTGGCGTCGATCTGCTCCGCCTGGTCCGTGGCGATATACATATTTTCCCCGTAGTGCTCTAAGGTGTCATAGCTGAACCTTCCGTCGGGATAAATGGTCTTGGCAAAATCAAAGCGTCCGATGGTTGCCACCACTGCTCCGTCCTGGATAAGCTCGCCTCTGGTATTTATATCAACGTCTAAATCGGGATTGATCTGGATATGCTGACCGTCCTGATCAAGGACAAAGTCGCCGTCCTGAGTAACAAGAACGCCCTCGGAAGTGAGGGTGAAGTCACCGTCTCTGGTGTACATGATCTGGGTGACATTGGGAATATCTATCTCGATGTTCTTGGCCTTGTTGGTGTACTCGATTCCAAAGAAACCGTAGCCGCCTATGGCAAGGTCAAAGGTGTTGCCTGTCTCCCTCATGGGGCCTTCTGTCCAGTCAACATAGCCTTCACCAATTTTTACACCGGGATTAATAACGCCCAGCCTACGAGCTGTAAGCGGGGCGTCAGTATAATCTTTAATTTTGAGCGCAAGCTGATCATTGAAAGACTGTGAAGTTGCGCCTTCCTTTTTGTAACCGTTGGTATTGGCATTGGCCAGATTGTTGGTGAGCACATCCATTCTGTGCTGTTCATTGATCATACCTGTGTAAGCAGTGTAGAGACCTTTTACCATGCAATTGTCCTCATGCCGTCCATAGCCTTTTTGCCTGTTCGGTCCGTGAACAGTGTGCGGATTTCTTAATCCTCGTGGTAGCCCGCAATGAACTCCACGTAACGGCCGGTTCCGATAGCCACCGCTGTCATAGGATCCTCAGCAGTCATGGTATTGATACCGGTCTTGGAATATATAAGATCCTCAAGGCCACGAAGAAGTGCTCCACCACCTGTGAGAACGATACCTCTCTCGGCGATATCTGATGAAAGCTCCGGAGGTGTGCTCTCCAGAACGCTGTGGATAGCCTCAATGATCTGAGATGTGGGCTCCTTCAGCGCCTCTTCTGTCTCCTCTGAGGAAACTCTTACTGTCTTGGGAAGTCCTGAAAGAAGGTTTCTTCCTCTGACATCAAGGTAGTCGTTCTCAGCTCTTGGATAAGCTGTACCGATCTTGATCTTGATATCCTCTGCTGTACGAGGTCCGATGAGAAGGTTGTGCTTCTTTCTCATATATCTGACAATAGCCTCGTCGAAGTCATCACCTGCCACCTTAACTGAGGTGCTCTCTACGGTGGAACCCAGGGAAATAACTGCGATATCAGATGTACCGCCGCCTATATCAACGATCATGTTGCCGCAGGGCTTGGTGATATCGATTCCTGCACCGATAGCTGCTGCGATAGGCTCCTCTATGGTCTTAACCTCTCTGGCTCCGCAAAGTCTTGTTGCATCCTCAACGGCCTTCTTCTCAACCTCTGTGGCACCTGAAGGTACACATACGGCGATGAAGGGCTTGCGGTGGATCCTGCGTCCGATGGCCTTCTTGATAAAGTAGCGCATCATCTGCTCTGTGATCTTGTAATTGGAAATAACGCCCTGTCTAAGGGGTCTTACTGCTACAATATTGCCGGGAGTACGGCCAAGCATCAGTCTTGCATCCTCACCGATAGCCTTTATCTCCTCAGTGTCTCTGTCATAAGCTACTACTGAGGGCTCCTTCAATACAACTCCCTTGCCTCTGATATAAACAAGTACGGAAGCTGTTCCCAAATCGATTCCAATATCTGCGTACTGCATAATTAACGAATGCCCCTTTCAAAATCAAACAAAAACGTCTATAAACTCCGATAGAGCATAGGCGTGGATAATAAAATTTACAATATCATATGCATTATAAACTAAATTATCGCATTTTTAAAGGGGTGACATTCCCTCTTTTATATTATCGGTCACTTTTCTCTCAATATTTAGAGTAAAAATGGTAATCACTTAAGCATCTTTTTGATGTAGGCGCCGGTAAAGGACTTCTTGCACTTGGCCACGGTCTCGGGGGTGCCCTGTACTACCACGGTTCCGCCCTTGGAGCCGCCCTCGGGGCCCATGTCGATGATGTAGTCACCGGTCTTGATAACGTCAAGGTTGTGCTCGATGACGATTACGGTGTTGCCCTGCTCCACCAGCTTGTGCATGATCTTAACCAGCTTCTGGACATCCGCAAAGTGAAGTCCTGTGGTGGGCTCATCCAGGATGTAGACAGTCTTGCCGGTGCCTACCTTGGAAAGCTCTGTGGCAAGCTTGATTCTCTGGGCCTCACCGCCGGAGAGCTCTGTACTGGGCTGACCAAGCTTTACATAGCCAAGGCCCACATCATAGAGGGTCTGGATCTTGCGCTTGATGGTCTTGACGTTCTCAAAGAAGGTCAGGGCCTCCTCAACGGTCATATCAAGGACGTCGTAGATGCTCTTACCCTTGTACTTGACCTCCAGGGTCTCGTGGTTGTAGCGCTTGCCGCCGCAGACCTCGCAGGGTACATATACGTCAGGTAAAAAGTGCATCTCGATCTTGATGATTCCGTCACCGCCGCAGGCTTCGCAGCGTCCGCCCTTGACGTTGAAAGAGAAACGTCCCTTCTTGTAGCCCCTGGTCTTGGCATCGGGCGTGCCCGCAAAGAGATCTCTTATCATGTCAAAGACACCGGTGTAGGTGGCGGGGTTAGACCTTGGGGTTCTTCCGATGGGGGACTGGTCAATGGCGATGACCTTGTCCACCTGGTCTATACCCTCTATATTCTTGTGCTTGCCGGGGATGAGTCTTGCTCTGTTAAGGTCCCTGGCAAGGCGCTTGTATACTATCTCATTTACCAGTGAGCTCTTGCCGGAGCCAGAAACACCGGTAACTATGGTCATAACTCCGATGGGGATCTCCACATCGATATTCTTGAGGTTGTTCTCCTGGGCTCCGATGACCTTAAGCCACCCCTTGGGCTCTCTGCGCTCGGAGGGAACCTCGATCTTGAGCTTGCCGGAGAGGTACTGTCCTGTGATGGACTCTTTTACCTTCATGATTTCCTCGGCGGTACCGCAGGCCACGATCTTGCCTCCGTGGGAGCCGGCACCGGGGCCAACGTCCACGATGTAGTCCGCTTCCCTCATGGTATCCTCGTCGTGCTCAACCACAATGAGGGTGTTACCCAGGTCGCGAAGGTTCTTCAGAGTGTTAAGGAGCTTGTCGTTATCCCTCTGGTGAAGACCGATACTGGGCTCATCCAGGATATAGCACACTCCGCAAAGACCGGAACCTATCTGGGTTGCCAGTCTGATTCTCTGGGCTTCGCCGCCGGAGAGAGTTCCTGTGGCTCTTGAAAGAGAAAGGTAATCAAGTCCTACATCCACAAGGAAGCCTACTCTTGCCCTTATCTCCTTGAGAACCTGGGAGCCGATCATCTCCTGCTGGGGAGTGAGCTTCAGCTCCTCAAGATATGTGGAAAGCTCATCTATGGACATGGATGTGATCTCATAGATGTTCTTGTTATCAACTGTAACCGCCAGGGCTTCCTTCTTAAGTCTCTGGCCTCCGCAGAGGGCGCAGGGAGTAAATCTCATGTACTGCTCGTACTCTGCCTTGGCGGACTCAGAGAAGGTCTCCTTGTAGCGCTGCTCAACGTTCTTGATAAGACCGTCGAACTTGATGGGGTAATCTCCCTCGCCGCGCTGGCCCTTGTAGTGGACCATAACGGTTCTGTCGGAGCCGTGGATAAGCATGTGTCTGATATCCTCGGGAAGGTCCTGATAGGGAGTATCAAGGCTGAACTTATACTCTTTTGCCAGGTGCTTCAGAACTGCGTTGGAGAAACTGCCGTCCTTGTTGGAGGACTGCCAGCCCATGACCACGATACAGCCGTCGTTAAGGGACAGGGACTTATCCGGGATCATGAGGTCCTCGTCAAACTCCATCTTGTAGCCAAGGCCGAAGCAGTCCGGACAGGCTCCGAAGGGGTTGTTGAAAGAGAAGCTCCTGGGCTCGATCTCAGGAATACTGACACCGCAGTCCGGGCAGGCGAAGTTCTGGCTAAAGCTCAGCTCCTCTCCATCCACAACGTCCACCAGAAGAAGGCCCTCGGCCAGTGCCAGGGCGTTCTCCACGGAGTCAGTAAGTCGTCTCCTTAAGTTCTCGTTGTCCTCATGGACCACGATACGGTCTACGATTATCTCTATGCTATGCTTGATGTTCTTATCAAGCTTGATTTCTTCCTCGGTGAGCTCGTACTGGCTGCCGTCGATGCGGGCTCTGACGTAGCCTGCGCGCTTAGCTCTGTCCAGGGTCTTGGCGTGTTCACCCTTTTTACCCCTGACAACGGGAGCAAGGATCTGGAGCTTGGTGCCCTCTCCCAGAGCTATGATTTGGTCGCACATCTCATCCACGGTCTGGCGTCTGATCTCACGGCCGCAGTTGGGGCAGTGAGGGATACCGATCCTGGCATAAAGAAGTCTGAAGTGGTCGTAGATCTCAGTGACGGTGCCCACGGTGGATCTGGGGTTCTTGTTGGTGGATTTCTGGTCGATGGAAATAGTGGGGGAAAGTCCCTCAATGCGCTCAACGTTGGGCTTATCCATCTGTCCTAAGAACATTCTCGCGTAGGAGGACAGTGACTCCATGTACCTGCGCTGTCCCTCGGCAAAAATGGTATCGAAAGCCAGAGAGGACTTGCCGGAGCCGGAAAGGCCGGTGAAAACGGTCAGAGTCTCCCTGGGGATCTTCACATTAACATTTTTAAGGTTATGTTCATTGGCACCACGGACCCTGATGTAGTCATGGATGTCAGAGGGAAGAATCCTCTTGGTGGTGGTGTTCTTTTTGGTCATATTGGTCTTCTTTTCAGCCATACTGATTCCTTTCGGGTTATTTGCCCTCGGTCATTTCGTTATATACTTTCTTAAGCTCTATCATCTTGTCACGAAGCTCTGCCGCAGTCTCGAAATCCAGCTCTGTGGCGGCTTTCTTCATCTTCTTCTGAACCTGAGCGATGAGCTTCTCCAGCTCTTCCTCGTTCATGGATTCAGGATCCTTTTCGAATTTAACCTCTTCCTTGGCAACGGCCTTGGTGACTGCGATAAGGTCACGGACCGCCTTCTTGATGGTCTGAGGGGTGATGCCATGCTCCTCGTTGTATTTCTGCTGGATCTTGCGTCGTCTGGCGGTCTCGTCGATGGCCTTCTGCATGGAGTCGGTCATGTTGTCGGCGTACATGATGACGCGGCCCTCTGCGTTACGGGCAGCTCGGCCTATGGTCTGGATAAGGGAGGTCTCGGAACGAAGGAAGCCCTCTTTATCCGCATCAAGGATAGCCACAAGAGAAATCTCCGGGATATCCAGTCCCTCTCTAAGGAGGTTGATTCCAACGAGAACGTCAAAAACATCAAGTCTCATATCCCTGATGATCTCTGATCTCTCCAGAGTATCTATATCTGAATGGAGATACTTAACACGGACTCCTGACTCCGCCAGGTATTCCGTGAGGTCCTCCGCCATGCGCTTGGTAAGGGTGGTGATAAGAACCTTGTTCTTCTTGTCCACCTCGGTTCTGATCTCCCCAAGGAGGTCATCTATCTGGCCCTCAACGGGGCGCACATCCACCTCGGGATCAAGAAGTCCCGTGGGTCTGATAACCTGCTCAGTGCGAAGAAGCTCATGCTCCTCCTCATATTTGCCCGGTGTGGCTGAGCAGAACAGCATCTGATCAATATGCCCCTCGAATTCCTCGAAGTTAAGAGGCCTGTTGTCCAGGGCCGAGGGAAGTCTGAAGCCGTAGTCCACCAGGGTCAGCTTCCTGCTCCTGTCGCCGTGGTACATGGCTCCTATCTGGGGGATGGTCATATGGGACTCATCCACGATAATAAGAAAGTCTCTGTCAAAGAAGTCAAGGAGGGTCAGGGGCGGCTCTCCCGGAGGCATGAAGTTAAGATGCCTTGAGTAGTTCTCGATTCCGGAACAGAAGCCGGTCTCTCTCATCATCTCCACATCGAAGTTGGTCCTCTCGGAAATTCTCTGGGCCTCGATAAGCCTGTCCTCTCCCTTAAAGAACTTGATCTGCTCCTCCAGCTCCTTCTCGATATTGTCGCAGGCAGCGTTGATTTTTTCCTGGGGAACAACGTAATGGGAGGCGGGGTAGATCATGACGTGGGTCAGCTCGTGCCTTACCTTGGCGGTGACGGGCTCGATCTCTGTGATCCTGTCGATCTCATCTCCGAAGAACTCTACTCTGATCAGGTAATCATCGGCGTTGGCAGGGAAAATCTCCACTGTGTCGCCGCGAACTCTGAAGTTGCAGCGGTCCAGCTCCAGGTCGTTTCTCATGTACTGGATGGCCACCAGGTCCTTCAGCAGGTCATCCCTGTCCTTCTGCATGCCGGGACGAAGGGATATGGACATGCCCTTGAATTCCTCAGGGCTACCAAGGCCGTAGATGCAGGATACGCTGGCCACAACGATGACGTCGTTCCTCTCGGAAAGGGAGGCTGTGGCAGAGAGACGGAGCTTATCGATCTCGTCATTGATAGATGAATCCTTGGCAATATAAGTATCAGTCTGGGGCACGTAGGCCTCAGGCTGGTAATAATCGTAGTAACTGACAAAATATTCCACGGCGTTCTCGGGGAAAAATTCCTTGAACTCGCCGTAGAGCTGAGCTGCCAGGGTCTTGTTATGGGATATGATCAGAGTGGGCTTATTCAGCGCCGCAATGACATTGGCCATGGTAAAGGTCTTACCGGAGCCGGTGACACCCAGCAGGGTCTCGAACTGATTGCCGGCCTTGAAGCCCTCCACCAGTTCCTTTATAGCCTGGGGCTGATCCCCGGTAGGCTTAAATTCTGAACTCAGTTTGAAATCCATTTATCTGGTCCCTCAAAAAGAAAACTGCAATTTAACTGTTGCAGACTAGTATAACACACTTTCATTCGTCCCGCAAACATTTGTTCGCCATTATAAAAATTCACAATTTATTTACTTATCAGTTTTCAACTCCTTCAATATGGCAAGCTCTTTTCTTTCTATCTCCTTCTGATCTTTACTTTTTTTCCGGAAAATGCAATTCCAAGTTTCAAAATAGTAGTTATTCCATCATCCAGCATCTCCATGTCATATTTTTTTTCATCTATCTGAGCAAGTGCTTCTTCTGATAATGCTTCCAATTCGTTGTCATTTAAGCCTTTATCCGACTTTAGCTCCATGATGATACCGGGATATTTCCTGTTATGTGGAAAAAGACTTATGTCATATCTTCCATCACCGGATTCTCTATTGGACTTAATCTTATACTGATTGTCCATCAGGGCTATTAAGCCAAGCACCAAACCATGATAAAATCCCTCTGCTCCGGAGTCATAGAAGCTTATGCTTTTATTCATGTAGTCTGTGATTCCATCCTGGAGTTTAGCAAAATCCGATGCATACAGGCTTTCGGCTATTTTGTCAGCTGTGGTGATTCCCACCGCACCAATTTCAACAAGATGTGAGAGTATTTCATTTTTGTAAACAGCAGCGATTTCCCTATTGGGAATTGCAACCTCACAGAGCCATGAACCATCGCCTTGCAATTCCTTCTTAGTAGGCTTTAAATATCCTGCGACAAGAAGAATACTGTATATATTGGCAGGATTTTCTGTAAGAGACCGATACACAACATTTTGATTGATCTTTGCAATGACACGCTCTCCCTGTAAAAGGGCGGACAATTTCTCCGTGACATCCTCAGTGGCACCTTTCAGCACATCATCCAACACTTCATTTTTCCCCGTATTTATCCAATAAGCCTGAGGCAGACAACCTTTGGACAGATAATTGATCACTGACCAGGGATTATATATCTCTCTGGATCCAAACATATAGCCATCATACCAGTCGCCCAGCTCAGTTTCTTTATCTGACACACCGTAATAAGCCAGCATCTCTTTGATCTCAGGTTTTGTAAATCCAAAAAAGCTATCGTATTCTTCATCCATGACTGTATTTACAGCCAGATTGTTCAAACCGCTGAAAATGCTTTCCTGTGCAATCCTCAAAATGCCTGTTAAAAATCCGTATGAGAGATTACGGTTGTCTTTAAACGCGCCTGAGAAGAAATTGCGCATAAATCCAATAATCTCATCATAGAATTCCTTGGAGTAGCCTTCCTGTATGGGGGTATCGTACTCATCAATGATTATAATAGGCGCTACACCATAATGTTCACCCAGCATCTTTGAGAGCTTTTGAAGTGATGATGACAACTCGACTTCATTTACATTTCCGGAAAGAACTTTTTCAAAATACTCTTTTTCGTACTTTTCAAGCCTACTGCTTTTCCTAAGTACTGTATGTCTGCCATATTCGTCCTGTATAAGCTCTGATATTTTAGCAAAAGTAGCCTCCCAGGAGTCAAATTTTACATCCTTAAAAGTCAGAAAAATCACAGGATATTTTCCCTGATGATTCTTATACTTTTGATCACATTTCCATATGGCGGTATCTTCGAAATATTTCGCAGTATCTTCGTCCGATATTTCAAAGAAAACTCTAAGCATATCCATATTCATGGTTTTGCCAAAACGCCTGGGTCTGGTAAATAGAGATACCAATGCCTTTTTATCCAGAAAATCACGGATTAGCAGGGTCTTATCAACATAATAGTACTCAGACTTTGCACGGATGTAATCAGATATGCCAATAGGAAGCGGTTTCTTTTCTTTTTGAGAAACAGTCTTTATATACTTCCCGCTGACAACACGGCCATCTTCCGGTTTTGTAGCATCATCCGGTATTATCCAGTCTCTGCCTATTTTTTTGGCCCCTTTGACTTTGCCTTCCTTGCACAACTTGTTTACAGCACGTATTGTAATTCCCCATTCTGACGCTTTTTCCCTGCATTTTGACATAATTAATATCTCCTTTTTGCGAAAACAATTATGTTTTCAGGAATATTATATCAATTATCACGAACTATATCAATCACGCATCAATAAAGTTCGTTACCATTCACAGTTTTGTGCGCTGGGGAATGGGCACGGGGCACAAAATTGTGAATGGTAACCTCTCTCACAGGTTCACCGAGTCGTAGGTGTAGACCAGGTCCTGCTCAATGATGAAGTCTTCCTCGGTGAAGTCGTTGGAAGCGGCCTCCTTGCCCAGGAGCCTTGTGGTGCACATAGCGGCGGTCACCTCGCCCAGGATGGGCTCCTCGGGGGCTTTCCTGCAGTCATTGAGATATGTACCCAGGCCGAATATAAGTAATGATGCGAAAAACACCAGAATAAATGTATATACAAAGATTATCATTATCCGTTCTCTCCAAATTCTGCGGTTATAAATCCGTCTATTCTTGCTTTGACGTTGTTCATTCTCTCCATGAAGGCAGGGAACTTCTCCTCAATTTGAATAATGGTCTCTTCCCTTACTTCTCCTGCCATCATGGTGGCGGAGGCTATAACGAAGGCTGCTGCGGCTGAAGCCACAGACATTTTTATTATCCTGCCGATTGTTCTTAGTCTCTTTCTTGTGGGATAGGTTTCAAGGGCTTTGGCCACCTCAGTGACGTTTTCAAATCTATCCTCTCTGTCGGGCCTTGTGCACTTATCTATGATGCGAAGAAGCTCCGGGGATACGCCCTTTACTCCATGGCTCTTGAATCCTGCCACCGCCTCCTCGTCCCTGGGATCCACTCCGGAAAGAAGCTGCAGCATGGTCATTCCAAGACAGTAGATATCTGTTCTTGTATCGGTCTGCCCCAGGTTACCGTACTGCTCCGGGGCAGCATAGCCCATGGTTCCGAGGTTGGTGGTATCCCTCTTTTCACTTTTCTTGTAAACTCTTGCGGTGCCGAAATCTATAAGGGATATCTGTCCCTTGGGGCCTATGATGACATTGGAGGGTTTTAAGTCCCTGTAGATCACGGGGACCTTACCTGAATGGAGGTAACCAAGAATATCTATAAGAAAAAGAGCTGTATCCACGGCTTCTTTTTCGGTAAAAAGACCTTTTTTAATTATTCGCTTTTCTGCGCTGATGCCGGGGAAATGCTGAAGAACTATGTAGTCCTCGCCGGCCTCTATAAGCTTTGGAATCCCGGGATGATCAAGGCTCCTCAATATATCCGCCTCGTTTTGCATGCTCTTTTTGGCAAGAGCAAAGCTGCCGGAATCTGTCTGCTTAAGCTGTTTTACTGTGACCCTTCGGCCACTTTTCATATCCTTTGCAAGATATGCAATACTGTTCCCACCCTCACCAAGAACCTTAATTGTTTTGTACCCTTTAGTGTTCATGGCGTTCCTCATTACTACTTTTTTTATATCATTAAAACTCTAAGCACATAGCCGCAATGGATATGTTATCCTGCTCGTCTCTGGTCATGGCCAGATCTATGAGCTTCCTGCCCTGGTCCATCATGTCCTCGTCCGTGAGGCACATCTGGGGACAGAGCTTGGCATAGAGCTCTTTTCCTGTGATGGTTCTCCAAAGGCCGTCGGTGCAGGCGATAACAGTGGTGTTTGTGTCGAAAGCCCCCTTTCCAACTTGAGGCTCTGGCAGGGAGTGGGTCCCTACACACTGTAACAAAACACTTCTCTTATCCTCGTCAATGTCCTCCGGGTCTGTGACTTCTCCCGTATCAATCAGACGTTGGGCAAGACTTTGATCCTTGGTCAGCTGCACCGCTTCCTGTCCTTTGGTGAAATAAATTCTGGAATCTCCTATGTTCATGAACATATACTGCCTTCCTACCTGAAGGAGGGCCGCAAAGGTGGTTCCAAGGTTGATACTTCTGTGCTTTCCGTATCTCCTTATCTCTCCGTTTACTCTGGCCAACATCCTGTTCCAGGAGATCTCTACAGTTTCCCAGAATTTTTCCCTACTCATTCCTGTCATCAGCACCAGTTCCTCGTGGAACCAGGTCTCCAGGGCTCTGATAACCTTACAACTGGCCACCTCTCCCTTGGACAGGCCCCCCATTCCGTCGCAGACGGCTATAAGGGCTATTCTTCCCAGATTTTTTGAATTTGCCACCTTCACAAGCGCAGCATCCTGATTGATTCTGCGGCAAGGACCGGCATCCGTACAAATACATGCCTTAACGTTCATACAAAAATCCTTCCTTCCAAAATCCTTCAAACACATTCAAATTCCAAAGTGGGAATTGCTGCCCGAAATGGGCTGTGAATAAAATGAAATAGGACTGTGTCTTCCTGACACAGTCCCAAATTTTAAACTATAAGTTATCAGTTGTCAATAAGTTTTTTCATGACCTCGATGCCCTTCTCCAGCTGGTTATCCACCTTGTCTTCACCGGCTGCAGCCTCGGCATCATACTCGATCTCCACATCGGGATCAATACCGATTCCGTGGATATTAACACCGTTTGGTGTGTAGTAGCTGCTGACTGTAAGCTTGACAGCAGTGCCGTCCTTGAGGTTGATGATCCTCTGAACGATTCCCTTGCCGTAAGTTGTTGTTCCCACGAGGGTTGCCTTCTCGTAATCCTTAAGGGCTCCTGCCAGGATCTCTGAAGCGCTGGCGGAATACTTATTTACCAGAACCACCACGGGAATATCTATCTCATGCTTGCCGTCGCAGTCATAGTTCTCTCTGTATCCGTCCCTGTCCATGGTGTAAACGATATGTCCCTTGGGAAGGAGCTGACGGGCAATGTCGCAGACCGTTGAAAGGTTTCCGCCGGGGTTACTTCTAAGGTCGATGATAAGTCCCTTGATATCGTTACCCCTGAGCTCTGCCATGCCCTCCACGAACTGGTCGTAGGTTACATCATCAAACTCTGTGATCTGAAGATATCCGATGCCGTCATCCAGAAGCTTGGTATTAACGGTGGGAACCTCGATCTGGGCTCTTGTTACGTCTATCTCAAGATTGTCACTGCTTGTTCCTCTGATAAGTGTCAGGTGGACAAAAGTGCCCTCCTCACCCTTTATCATCTTGACAACCTCCTCCAGGGTAAGGCCCTGAGTGGAGTTCTTGTCTACCTCATAGATGATGTCATCGATGGCAAGACCTGCGCTCTCTGCCGGGGTTCCCGGGATAACGCCTGCTATTCTCGGCATTCCGATGGTATTGTCAAGACTCACATACGCACCGATTCCGTAGTAAACGCCCTGGGTATCGCTCATGAGCTTCACCAGTTCTTCCTCGGTGTAGTATACGGAGTAGGGATCTCCGAGAGAATCAAGAAGTCCCTTGTAAAGTCCGTTCTTTTCATCCTCTATATCAACATCTGTCTTGTAATAGTTGTCATTGATGGTCTTCTCAAGAAGGTTGATCTTGTTCAGGGTGGTCTCATCCAGGAGCTGTCCCTGGGATGCGCCCGTCGCCTGCTTCCTGAAGCTTGATGCGGTGTTCAGAAAAACATAAGTGCCCACCAGCACAATGCATGCGCACAAAAATCCCACCAAAAGACCGCCTACAAACTTGCGGCCGCCGTTATCCTGCGGGGGTGTAACCGGGGGAGTAACAGGGGGAATGTAGCCTGGCTGCTGGTACTGATACTGCTGGTACTGCTGGGGCTGCATCTGTGGCTGCTGGGGCGGTATCTGCTGCCCCTGCTGCTGTTGCTGTATAAAAAGTGGGTTATCTTTGTTGTAATTGTTGCTAAGACCGTTATTGCTATCCAATTTCTTCTTTTCTCCTTGTGTTGCTTGAGTTTACTCCGTGATACACGGATTGTATGAGGATATTATACTCCGTGATACACGGATTGCTCCGTACTTCGTACTCTCGCAATCCTACAGCCATTCGGAAATCGCCATACTCCCTGAAGGTCGTATGTCTTTTTTCCTCATGTCTGTTAGGTTCGCAAGGTCATTAAAAACTCTGTGCAAGCACAGTTTTTTATGACTTTGCTTCCCTGTATCACTCACTTAAGATAGTTCCAAGGACTCACATAGGCACCATTTAAACGGACGCCGAAGTGAAGGTGGTTACCTGTGGAGCGTCCTGTGGTGCCGACTGCGGCAATCTTGGTGCCTGCAGTGACGTCCTGTCCTTTGGAAACGTAAAGGGCAGAGCAGTGCATATAGATGGTGTAAAGGCCTGCGCCGTGGTTGATCATGATGTAGTTACCCATGGATGCCTCGTAGGAGGCTGCCACAACAGTGCCCTGATATGCGGCCAGGATCGGACTTCCCGAGGGAGCCGCCAGGTCTATACCGTTATGCATCTTCTCAATTCCCAGGGTGGGATGCATACGCATTCCGTAGTTGTCGGAAATTCTGGTGTACTTGGGGCATGGCCAGGTGAACATGCCGCCGTCATAGGTATATCTGCTGTAAAGAGCCGCCTTGTCAGCCTCGACTTCCCTTTCCAGGGCCGCGATGGCTGCGTTCTCAGCCTTGATCTGGGCTTCGTATTCAGCGATGGCTGCTTCCTTGTTGCTGATATCGGCGTTGACCGAATTCAGCTCCTGACTCTTTGCATTCAAAAGGGACTCGAGATTGGCCTGCTCCTCTTCACAGGAAGCCTTCATGGTATCCAGAGTCTCTTTTTCCTCCTCAAGAGCCTCCTTGGTAACACGGATAAGCTCTGTGGTTGCAATATATTCGTTGAGCTTGTTTCTGTCGTACTCGGACAGCATCTCGATGTACTCAGCCTTGTTCAGCATGTCCGCAAAGGAGCCGGACTCAATGAGAAGCTCCACATAGATGGTGTTGCCCTTCTCATACATGAACTTGATACGCTTCTTCATGGCCTCGTACTGGTTCTGCTGAGTCTCTTCCGCCTCCTGCAGTTCCCTGGTGGTCTCCTCTATCTGAGCCTCTTTCTCGGTGATCTGCTCAATAAGGGAGTCTATCTTGGCCTGAATGTCAGTGAGGGAATTGTCTATCTCCCTGATATAGGCATTGAGGTTGGATTTGCTGGTCTCAAGCTGTTTCTTGAGCTTTTCAAGGTCTGTCTTTGCATTCTTAAGGTTGTCACGCTCTTTTTTAGCATTGGAGATCTGATTCTCCTTCTGCTTGATACTCTCCTCTGTAACCGTTGCATGGGAGGTAAAGCCCGTGCCTACCACCGCCGTAAGAAGCACCAGAACCATGAAAAGATGCAGTATTCTTTTCTTGTGTCTTCTAAAAAGTGTCATCATACATGCAGATGCTTTCTTACAGTAATGAAACTTCCGAAAAATCCGATGCCGATACCGATGATCAGTGAGATCGGTGTAAGGTTGGCAAAGATGCCGTTAACAGGCAGGAAGTTCAGCAATGTGCTCAGCATGGTAAATCTGGAGATAACGTATTCTATGGCGTGAATATATACAAAATAAATGATCACCAGAGGGATCAGGGATCCGATGATACCGATAAGGATACCCTCAACCACGAAGGGGGCTCTGACAAAAAAGTCAGTGGCGCCGATATACTTCATGATGTTGATCTCATCTTTTCTCACAGAAATACCCATGGTTACGGTGTTGCTGATAAGGAAAATCGAAACCAGCAAAAGAATAAGGATGATTCCTGCAGAAACATAGGCGATCAGCTTGTTGACACCGCTAAGGGTTGTGGCTGTGACCTCGGAACGGTTGACCTCACGGACCACGGTGATGGACTCGATGTAGGTAACCAGGGCCTGCTGCATGGATACGTCGTTCAGGTAGATCTGAAGGTTGGCTGAATCTGCCAGGGGGTTCTCAGTGAAGCCGTCGGCGTACTCACCAAGGTATTCCTCCTTGAAGCCCTCCCAGGCTGCATCGGCGGATACATACTCAATCTCTCTTACTTCAGATCTTTTTTCCAGGTCGCTCTTAACCGCAAGGATCTGGTCCTCGCTGGTTCCCTCGTTGAAGAAGACAGTTACGGATACGCCCTCCTCAGCAGTCTTGACCACGTTCTGGAAATTGGTAATGATTGCGTAAAACATTCCGAAAAGGAAAAGGCAGGCACTGATGGTGGCCACAGAAGCCAGTGTGTACCATTTATTCCTTCCCAGATTCTTGAAACCTTGTCCTATGGTGTAAAAGAAGCTACTAATCCTCATCGATGTACATACCCTCTTCCTCGTCCTCTATGATGACGCCTTTCTTCATGGTGATAACTCTCTTTTTCATGGCATTAACGATCTCTCTGTTGTGGGTAACCACAATGACTGTAGTGCCATTTTCGTTTATCTGCTCCATGAGCTTCATGATTTCCCAGGAATTGTTGGGGTCAAGGTTTCCTGTGGGCTCGTCTGCCAAAAGGATCGCAGGCTTATTAACCAGAGCTCTTGCCAGGGCAACTCTCTGCTGCTCACCACCGGATAACTGACTTATTTTATTTTTGTACTTGCCGGCAAGGTTCACCGTTGCCAGTATTGATGGGACATTTCTCTTGATCTGACTGCCCGGAACCTGAACGATCCTCTGGGCAAAAGCTACGTTTTCGTAGACATTTCTGTCCTTGAGAAGACGGAAGTCCTGGAACACAATGCCGAGATTCCTTCTGAATTTGGGAATCTTCCTGTGTTTGATCCTCCTGAGATTGTAGCCGAGAACTGTGATCTCTCCGTCGGTAGGCACAAGCTCACGAAGAAGGAGCTTGATCAGTGTGGATTTACCTGATCCGCTGTCGCCTACTATAAAAACAAATTCACCCCTCTTGATATGAAGGGTGACTCCGTTTAAGGCAGGGGCGCCCGTAGAATAAGATTTGGTCACGTTTTCAAGCGTGATAACCTCATCCTCGGGTATCTGCCTGGTATTCTTTCTTTTCCTATACGTTCTTTCCATAAATCTCCCCCGTTGTGATAAACACTGCCATGTGTCTCACAAGAATATTTCCTTTCATAACCTCCGCCGCTTCGCTACATCTAATAATGATACGCGGCCTGACAATTTCTTAGGTGAATCTCTCCATGTACTTCATGTATCTGACAACCATCAGAGCGATCTTGAAGGTGATGGCATCATCGAACACTCTCAGGTCAAGGCCTGTGCTCTTCTGAAGCTTGTCCAGTCTGTAAACAAGAGTGTTTCTGTGGATGAAGAGCTGTCTCGAAGTCTCTGAAACGTTAAGGCTGTTCTCAAAGAACTTGTCGATGGTGGTAAGAGTCTCCTGGTCGAAATCATCAGGGTTTCTGCCCCCGAAAATTTCCTTGATAAACATCTTGCAAAGAGGGATCGGCAACTGGTAGATAAGTCTGCCTATGCCCAGCTCACTGTAGCAGATAACCTTCCGTTCATCGAAGAATATCTTGCCTACATCAAGGGCCATCTTGGCCTCCTTGAAGGAGCGGCTGACCTCCTTGATCTCGCCAACTACGGTACCGTAGGCGATCCGCACTCCCGTAAGTCCTTCCTTCTCAAGCAATGCCAGCATCTCCTCTGCGGCCTTGCTGATGTCGCCGGACTTGCCGAAGTCGCTTACGTCCTTGACCACTATGACGTTGTCCTCATCAACCTCGGTGACGAAGTCATTGCCGTTGCCGAAATGGGTTCTGGTGAGCTCCAGTGCGTTGTTGTCCCGTCCGTTCTCGGACTCGATTATCATGGCAACACGCTTGGCATCGGTCTGTATGTGCAGCTTTTTGGCTCTGCTGTAGATATCAACCAAAAGCAGGTTGTCCAGAAGCAGGTTCTTGATGAAGTTGTCCTTGTCGAATCTCTCCTTGTAAGCCACTAAAAGGCTCTGGATCTGATACGCGATCATCTTGCCCAGCATGTAGGTGTTCTCACCGCTGCCGGTGCAGATGAGTATATATTCAAGCTGCTGCTCATCATAGATCTTGAAATACTGGTATCCTTGAATTTCCTGGGAATCGGCAGGTGATGAGACAAAGTCTCGGGCCACTGCGGAAACATTTCCCATATCTGTTGAGGTGCATGCAACTTCCTTGCCGTCAAGATCTAATACGCAAAGGTCCACATGCGCAATGGTCTTAAGTCCATCAATGGTATTCTGGAGAATCTGATTGGAAATCATCTTTCACTCTTTCTGTAGTCGCCATAGTACTACTAATTTTAAAAACTATAGCTATTTTAATATAAATACACAAAAAAATCCACCTTTATCAAGGCCTTTTTTGTTTATTTTTCATTTTTCCTCGTCAAAACTACCAAAAACGAACTGGACTTTTTGGTATCATGGTTGATTTGCCGATATAAAGTTTTATAAAAATAAGTCGATATATATTTAGATAAGGAATAGTCTGTTCCCGCCCAATGCGGAGTACAAGGAGGTGCTTATGGATATTCCTGCTTTATCAATGGCACTTGCTCAGAATCAGATATTGAATGACTTTGGTGTTGCCATGCTCTCAAAGAGCCTGGACAACATGGAAAGTGCAGGGGCTGCAATGGTGAAAACCATCGATTCCGCTCCGGCACCATCTCTTGATCCAAACCTTGGAAACAATATTGACATCAGAATCTGAGTAAAAAATCGGAATGAAGCCGCCAAATTTTAGTTTTGGCGGCTTCATTTTGCGTTATTTCTTCTCTATGGAGTTTTCTTTGATTTGTATGAGTCCCTGCTTGAGAAGTCTTCCTACGGCTCTCTTGAACTCATTTTTGCTCATGCCGGTCTTTTCACGGATAAGCTCCGGGGATGCCTTGTCGGTAAAAGGGATCTTGCCTCCCTGCTTGTCCATCATGGCCATGAGCTTGTCTGCGTCGGTGTCCATCTGAAGGTAAGCCTTTTCACGAAGGCTGAGGTTCAGACGGCCGTCCTCTTTTACGGAAACGACTCTTGCCTGGATGCTGTCACCGATCTGGATATTGCCGTAGAGCTCTTTCTTAGGGATAAGAGCTGAGTAGATGTCGTCAACGGCAACGAAGGCGCCGAAGTTATCGCTCATCTCGTATACGGTGCCCATAACCTTGTCATCCTTGCCGTAGGGGCTCTCATTTTTGAGATAAGGATAAACGTTCATGGTGACACAGAGGCGGCTGCTCTTGTCGGTATAAAGAGCGCAGAGAACATCATCTCCCTTGTGGACCTTTCTGGTCTGCTCCCTGAAGGGTAAAAGTACGTCCTTTTCCAGGCCCCAGTCCATGAAAGCACCGATCTTGCCGGTGTCCTTGACCCTGAGGACTCTCACATCACCAAGCATGATCTTGGGCTGGGTGGTGGTGGCGATAAGCCTGTCGTCAGAATCCTTGTAAATAAAAACTTCTATCTCTGAGCCAACCTTTGCATCGGCAGGAACCTGCTTTCTGGGAAGGAGAACTCTGTCTGCCTCCTTGCCGGGCTCTGCCAGGTAAACTCCGAAGTCTACTGTCTTAACTACTGTAAGTGTCTGTTTTGTTCCGATTAGAATCATTGTCTTCCGTCCTTTCGTTGGTAGCATGTCCCCATACATGCTGTTAGTTGTTGCTTTTTTCAATTATATCTTAATGATTTCCCGTTGTTTTTTCAACGAGTTTGATCAATTAGATTTGAGCTCTACTATGGAGTAGGGTTTGCCCTCTGCATTGTTGAGACTGATGGTGTAAACCGGTGCATCCTTGTCCCCGCTGATGACCATTACAGGGCAGATTATATCCCCAAGCCTTGCCTGCATGCGGTATTCGGCTCTCATGGAGGCGATGGCCATGTTCTTATCCGGGAGGCAGTCCTTGGCCATTCTGATGTACTGGCCGTTGTTGACGTGGTCGTTGGTGTCGAGATGGTAAGTCTTGACGGTTATCTCCTCAAAGGTTCTTGTCTCTCCCTCAGAAGGAACTGCAATCTTGCGGTCTGCGTAGTTCATGGGGAGCTTCTCTCCGGTTGGATATGCCTCGATCATCTCCTTGGTAACTCTTGAAGGAATCTTTTTCTCAAAGTCAAAAAGTGTCCAGATGGAGTTGGCCACTGCAAGGCGCTGGCCGTCCTTGGTATCCATGAAGAAGTTTCTGAAGCCGAACATGCCCTTGATCTCATAGGGAATAGTGCCAATTACCACTTCTTCCCCAAGCTTTGGAAATCTCGCAACCTCAATCTGCCAGCAATTAAGCACCCAGGCAATATGTCTCTCCTTGAGATACGCCATGTTAGCAGGCCCATCCTCAGTCTGGAAGGTTGAGCAATCCTGGAAGTAATTGATGAGGGACTCTAATGTTAGGAGGCCGTTTTTGTCTACTTCGCTGTATCTGATACGAGAATTGAATGAATACATGGCTGTGCCTTTCTGGGTATTGGCTACCCGGATGTATCTTGGCGGTTCACGGTGCAGCCTCGAGCCGGAACTCCATCGCCCTCCACACCTCCGGGCAGTAAAAAAGCGAGATTGAAAGAATCCAATCTCGCTTGAAGAGCTGGGCTAGTAGGATTCGAACCTACGTAATGACGGAGTCAGAGTCCGTTGCCTTACCGCTTGGCGATAGCCCACCGACAAGATTGTATTATACGCACCTCTTTCATTAATTGCAAGTACTTTTTTCAAAAATTTTCAATTTTTTTATATTCAAATTATTAGTTTCCAAAAACCGTGGGACAGCAAGGCTTCTCCCCGCTGTCCCACGAAAAAGTTTTATAAAAAATTTATCCCTCAAATAAAAGATCTGCATATGTAGGGAATGGCCAGTCAGTCTTGGCAACCAGCATCTCAAGAGCATCGGCCGGGGCTCTGAGGTCGTCCATAACAGGGCGAACGTGGTCTTTGTAGTAGAAGGCCTTCTTTCTCTGATCTGCGATCTTTCCGGCCTTGGCTTCTTCTGCGCCCAGCTTGTCCAGAGCTTTTTTCATCTTGGTGAGGTTGTCCTGGATCTCTTTGAGTTCCTGAACCTCAACAGATGCATCAACGCCTGCAGCCTTGATCTCATTTACATCCTTGGCAAGGCGTCCTGCGTACTTCATAACCGCAGGAATGATCTGCTTGGAAGCCATGTCGATCATGGTGAGAGCCTCGATATTGATGGTCTTGGCATAGTTCTCGAAGATAATCTCCTGTCTTGACTCAAGCTCTGTCTTGGTGAATACACCGAATCTCTCGAAAAGCTCAATAGCCTTCTTGGAGGTAAGGGTATCGGCAGCCTCGATGGTGGACTTGATATTGGGAAGTCCTCTTCTCTCAGCCTCTTTTTTCCAATCATCGGAGTATCCGTCGCCGTTGAAGATGATTCTCTGGTGCTTGGTGAGATACTTCTTAACAAGGTCATGTACAGCCATATCGAAGTCATCAGCCTTCTCAAGGATATCTGCAGCCTCGCAGAAAGCCTCTGCCACGATGGTATTAAGAGTGGTGTTGGAACTTGCCATGGAATCGGAAGAACCAACCATTCTGAACTCGAACTTGTTTCCTGTAAATGCAAAGGGTGATGTACGGTTTCTGTCTGTGGCGTCCTTCTCGAACTGAGGAAGGGTTGATACGCCGGTCTTGAGCTTGCCGCCCTTCTTGCTGGACCTGGCCTCACCGGTCTCGATGAGCTGTCTTACAACGTCCTCAAGCTGCTCTCCAAGGAAAACAGAGATGATGGCCGGAGGTGCCTCGTCGGCTCCAAGTCTGTGGTCGTTACCTACATCGGCAGCGCTCTGCCTCAGGAGATCTGCGTGGGTGTCAACGGCCTTAAGGATGCAGGCCAGTACAAAAAGGAACTGAACATTCTTATTAGGTGTATCACCGGGATCAAGGAGGTTCACTCCGTCGTCGGTGCAAAGAGACCAGTTGTCATGCTTACCTGAGCCATTAACGCCGGCAAAGGGCTTCTCGTGAAGAAGGCATCTCATGTTGTGATGCTCAGCCACGCGCTTCATGGTCTCCATAATGATCTGATTGTGGTCTACTGCGATATTGGCAGTCTCATAGATGGGTGCAAGCTCATGCTGTCCGGGAGCAACCTCGTTGTGCTGAGTCTTGTCGGGAACTCCGAGCTTCCAAAGCTCCTTGTTGAGATCCTTCATAAACTCGCCCACGTTCTCACGGATAACTCCGAAGTAGTGATCCTCCATCTCCTGGCCCTTGGGAGGCATAGCTCCGAAAAGAGTTCTTCCTGTGAAGATGATGTCCTCACGCTTCATGGACTTGTCCCAGTCGATAAGGAAATATTCCTGCTCAGGGCCTACGGATACGTTGACCTTGGTAGCACGATCATTTCCGAAAAGTTTTACGATACGAAGAGCCTGCTTATTTACAGCCTCCATTGAACGAAGAAGCGGTGTCTTTTTATCCAGGGCTTCTCCTGTATATGAACAGAATGCAGTGGGAATGCAAAGAGTAACTCCCGCGCCGGATTCCTTAAGGAAAGCCGGGGAAGTGATATCCCAGGTTGTATAACCTCTCGCCTCGAAGGTAGCGCGAAGTCCGCCTGATGGGAAGGAGGACGCATCCGGCTCGCCCTTGATCAGCTCTTTTCCGGAAAAAGATGTGATCATCTTTCCGTCCTTGTCGGGACTTCCGATAAAGGCATCATGCTTCTCAGCAGTGATTCCTGTCAGTGGCTGAAACCAGTGTGTGTAGTGTGTGGCACCGTGCTCAACGGCCCAGTTCTTCATGGCGTTGGCCACCACGTCGGCACTTCCCTTGGAAAGCTCGCCGCCTCCCTCGATTACGCTTACAACTTCTTTGTAAACATTCTTGGGAAGACGTTCTCTCATCTTCTCGATGGTAAAGACGTTCTCACCAAAGATCTCTTCTACGTTAAGTCTCTCTCCCATTATGCACCCCTTTGTACAAATGATATTTTAAATTTTCCGTTACAGTGTACAACACTTACTCTTTGGATTCAATTCGTAAAATGTCATATTTTTCAGCGGGTTCTGAAAGCTCCACATAGATAATCTGCTTAGAATGAGGGCAGGACTCCACACTCTCACCCTCTTCGTTGTACATTGCCTTAACGGTAACCTGCACATCGGTGCCGTCGGGCTTCATGATCTCGATATGATCTCCGACACAGAACTTGTTTCTCTGCTCTATCTTTGCATAACCTCTGTTATCGATCTCTCCGACGATACCAAGGTATATGTATTCGTTAACATAGGTGTTGTTATCATAAATCTGAGTCTCTTCACTGGGCTTGCCAAAGTAAAAGCCTGTGGTGAACTGACGGTAGGTACATCTGGAGATCTGGTCCTTGTACCAGGACATGTTCTCTCTGTACTTCTCCTCGGACTCAAAATAATCGTCGATTGCTTTTCTGTAGGTTCTGGCAACGGTGGCAACATAGAGGGCTGTCTTCATTCTTCCCTCGATCTTGCAGCTGTCAACGCCGGCATCCACAAGCTCGGGGATGTGGTCTATCATGCACAGATCCTTGGAGTTGAAGATGTAGGTTCCTCTGTCATTCTCATAGACGGGAAGATACTCTCCGGGGCGCTGCTCCTCCACAACCGCGTACTTCCATCTGCAGGGATGGGTGCAGGCTCCCTTGTTGGCATCTCTTCCGGTGAAGTAGTTGGAAAGAAGGCATCTTCCGGAGTAGGAGATACACATAGCTCCGTGGATGAAGCACTCCATTTCAAGATCATCCGGTATTTTTGAAGTGATCTCTTTTATCTCGTTGAGAGAGAGCTCTCTTGCGGCAACAACTCTCTTGGCGCCCAGCTGGTGCCAGAAGTTGTAGGTTTCATAATTGGTGTTATTGGCCTGGGTTGATACGTGGATGTCGATCTCAGGGCAGATCCTTCTGGCCTTCATGAAGATTCCGGGATCCGCGATGATGAGGGCGTCGGGCTTAAGCTCCTTCAGCTCATGAAGGTACTTCTCAACGCCGTCCAGGTCATAGTTGTGGGCAAGGATGTTCACGGTCACATGAACCTTAACTCCGTGCTCATGGGCAAAAGCGATTCCTTCCTTCATCTCCTCAGGGCTGAAGTTCTTGGCCTTGGCGCGAAGTCCGAAGGCGTCACCGCCGATATAAACTGCGTCAGCGCCAAAGATAACGGCTGTTTTTAGCACCTCAAGGCTGCTGGCAGGTATAAGTAACTCAGGTTTTTTCATAATAATCTCTCCTTTACAGTTTCACGGACAGTGTCATTCCGTCTCCCACCGTAAGTATCACTGTATTTAATGCGTCATTGTGCTTCAGCTCATAGAGGTACTCCCTCATCCTGGCGTGGATGGTCCTATCCCTTCTTGTCACCGCAAATCTTGACTCGATGACATCGCCGTCCTGAAGCACGTTGTCGGACACCAGAAGGCCTCCTTTATTGAGGATTCTCAGGCAGTCCGGCAAAAAGTTGATGTACTGGCCCTTGGCTGCGTCCATAAAAATAAAATCATACCCCTGAGGCAGAGTCTTTAAGATCTCCAGTGCATCCCCCTCCAGAAGTGTGATTTTCTTGTTTTTGTCGTATTTATCAAAGTTGGCTCTGGCTACAGGGATCCTCTTTTCATACTTCTCAATGGTGGTTATCTTGGTGTCAGCCCCCGAATACTCCGCCATCAAAAGTGCGGAGAAACCGACAGCACATCCCACCTCCAGTATGTTCACGGGTCTTGCCTGTGCCATTAAAAACTTAAGAAGTGCCTGTGTATCCTTGCGGATAATAGGCACCTCATCCTTAATCGCTATTCTCTCAAGCTCATCAAGATAGGGCGCATTTCCTGCGTCCAGGGAATTGATGAAGGCTTTCATTCTATCCTGTTCAACCACCGTTTGAATCCTCTGTCTCTTTGGCCCCATCACCGGAATCGGCATCATCTCCCTCTTCACCTTCTCCCGCTGCGGACATTATCCTGAGCATCTCCTCGGGAGTCATGGCGGTACTAAGCTCGTAGGTTCCGGCCTTCTCCTTGCCGTGATACTCTGATAACAGTTCCTGGAAAAAGAAGAGGTTTCTGTCGGTGATAAGTCCCACATCCGCCAGCTTCTTGCCGATGTCAGTTGCTCCGTCGCTTCTTCCGATGGTCACCGTCACTGTTCTGCCGGTGCCGGAAGATACGCTTGTCTGATTAAAAATATGATAGCCGTAGTCGTAGCCGACCTTGGCATATTTCATGATCATCATGGCAATGACTACTATAAATACCACTTTGACAATGGTATCAAGAAGTCCGAGGCCGATTTTCTTAATGCTCATTTCTTTGTTCCCCTAGTCCGGACACCCGCGAAGCTAAAGTCTATCAATAGTTGGTGTCCATGATTATAGGCATTATCATAGGTCTTCTCTTGGTCTTTTTCCAGATGTAATCGCTGAGAACGTCCTTAACAATGCTCTTAAGCTTGCTCCAGTCGGTGATGCCCTTATCAAGAGCCTCTGTGACCTCATCAAGCACAAGATCCGTAGCATCCTCTATAAGCTTGTCGGACTCTCTTACGTATACGAAGCCCCTGGATACGATTGTAGGGCCGGAAATAAGCTGTCCGCTGTCCTGATCGATGCCGAATACAACTATCACAATACCATCTGCAGCCAGGTGCTGTCTATCCCTAAGTACGATATTTCCTACGTCGCCTACGCCGAGACCGTCAACAAGGATGGCTCCCACGGGAACCTTGCCCTTGACCTTGGCGCTGTTTTCATCCAGCTCAAGAACATCGCCGGAGTGAAGGATAAAGATGTTCTCCTTGGGAATTCCAAGCTCCTTGGCAATGCTTCTCTGGGCCATAAGGTGTCTGTACTCGCCGTGAACCGGGATGGAGTACTTGGGCTTAACCAGTGTGTAAATGAGCTTGATGTCCTCGCGGCAGGCATGTCCTGAAACATGTACATCCTGGAAGATAACGTCCGCGCCCTTCATCTGAAGCTCGTTGATGATATTGGTAACAGCCTTCTCATTACCGGGAATGGGATGGGATGAAAAGATAACTGTGTCTCCGGCACCGATGGTGATCTTGCGGTGCTGTGAGTTAGCCATCCTGCTGAGGGCAGCCATGGACTCACCCTGGCTTCCTGTGGTAATGATAACTGTCTTGTTATCGGGATAGTTCTTCAGCTCATCGATATCGATAAGAGTGTTCTCAGGGATCTGGATACACTCAAGTTTCTGGGCGATATCAATGATGCTGACCATACTGCGTCCTTCCACCACAACCTTTCTGCCGCACTTGTGGGCAGTGTTGATGATCTGCTGAACACGATCAACGTTGGATGCGAAGGTAGCAACTATGATACGGGAATTCTCATGCTCATCAAAAAGAGTGTTGAGGGCTCTTCCTACTGTTTTCTCAGAAGGAGTAAAGCCGGGTCTCTCTGCGTTGGTAGAATCGCACATGATGGCGAGAACGCCCTTTTTACCGATCTCAGCAAATCTCTGAAGATCGATGGGATCCCCGTAAACAGGGGTATAGTCAACCTTAAAGTCACCGGTGTGTACCACGGTTCCTGCAGGTGAATAGATAGCAAGAGCTGCGGCATCAACGATGGAATGGTTGGTTCTGATAAATTCTACGCGGAACTGTCCAAGATTGATGGACTGTCCGAACTTAACAACCTTTCTCCTGGTAGCCTTAAGAAGGTTGTGCTCCTCAAGTTTGTGCTCGATGATACCCATGGTAAGGCGGGTAGCATAAACAGGCACGTTGAGCTCATGTAAAACGTAAGGAAGCGCACCGATATGGTCCTCGTGGCCGTGAGTGATCACGAAACCCTTGACCTTGTCGATGTTATCCTGAAGATATGTGATGTCCGGGATAACCAGGTCGATTCCCAGCATCTCATCCTCCGGGAATGACAGACCGCAGTCCACCACAATAATACTGTCTTCATATCTGAAGGCAGTGATGTTCATTCCAATCTGCTCAAGACCACCCAATGGGATGATCTGCAGCTTGGATGCATTTTCAATTTTCTTTTTAGCCAAATTCTTTCCTCCATTTGTATAGGCGGAGGGCATAGAAGCAGATATAAACCTATTCCCCGTTAGATATCTAAATCTATACCGTCCTCAGAAAGCAGCTTGCGAAATACACCTGCGACAGCTTCCAGCTCCAGGTCATCGTCTACGATAACGTATACTGCTTCCTCATCTTTAATATCGGAGTCGTCGCGAAGTATAAGCGCCTCTCCGTCACCATCTTCTTCATCTGTTACGAGAAGATATGTTTTCGCCCCAATAATAGTCTGTTCCAGGCAAAAAAATTCTACTGACTCTTCTCCATCCGGACTAAATACAATCTTTTCCAAAATTATTTCTCCTTGCTGTTATCAAGATAATCCTGAAGTATGATCTGGGCTGCAATCATATCCACATATTCCTTGCGGTCCTTGCCCCTGATGCCAACCTCATCCATTATCTCGTCAGCCTCAACAGTGGTGAGACGCTCGTCCCACATGATAACAGGTATACCTGTTCTGCGCTCGATCTTGTCCTTGAACTCAAGGCTGAGTTTTGAGCGCTCTGAATCAGACTGATCCATATTCAGGGGGAGACCCAAAACAATCTTCTCCACACCGTACTCAAGGATCAGTTCCTCAATACGCGCAAGTGTCCTGCGCAGCTTGTTCTCTTCTTTTCTACGGATGATCTCCCTGGCCTGGGCTGTCAGCAAAAGCTCGTCACTGATGGCGACGCCCACAGTCCTGGAACCGTAGTCAAGTCCCATAATACGCATTAAATCAGTCTCTCTTACCCCAATCGTTGTTCTTGATGTACTCGGTAAGCATCTCCTCAACGAGCTCGTCACGTTCAACCTTCATAATAAGGCTGCGGGCACCCTTGTGGCTTGTGATATAGGTGGGGTCTCCGGACATGATATATCCAACAATCTGGTTAACCGGATTGTATCCCTTCTCCATGAGGGCATCATAAACAACAGAAAGAACCTTCTTTACTCCGGTCTCCGGTTCAACCTCAACCTTGAAAAATTGGGTGTTTCCTAAATCCTGCTCTGCCATATTGTCTCTACCTTTCATAATTGTATTTTGTAAGGTCCCATGACCTTATGTTCGTAAGCGCATATATATTAATATTACACTAAGGTAATTAAATAAGCAATGTATCAGAATTTAGAAAGCCTGTGGGCACTACTGTGGTGATCTCGCCGGTGACGGCCCCTGCTGCGAAAGGTGAATCCAGAGGAACCGCAACTTTCACATATCTGTCGCTGTGTCCTGTCATGTATCTGCGGCCCTTGATCTCCTCTTCATCCTCCCAGAGGATCTCAAGCTTTTCTCCGATGAAACTGTTTCTGTAGCTCTCGGACTGGGTTCCTGTCATATGTAAAAGAACATCGCTTCGCTCGCTCTTTTGTCTGTCAGTGAGCTGGTCCTTCATGCCTGCGGCAACGGTGCCCTTTCTGGGGGAATATTTGAATACATGCATCTCGTAAAAAGAGATGTCCTCGCAGAACTTTCTGCACTCTTCGAATTCCTCGGGGGTCTCCCCGGGGAAGCCCACGATAACATCGGTGGTGATGGCGGGTCTGTCAAAATATTTCCTGAGGATATCCACGGACTGTCTGTACTCGGCAGCGGTATAGTGGCGGTTCATTCTCTTAAGAACGCTGTCACAGCCGCTCTGGAGGGACAGGTGGAAATGAGGGCAGAGCTTGTCCACCATGGAAAGTCTCTTCACATTTTCCTCAGTCATGATCCTGGGTTCGATGGAACTGAGTCTTATTCTTCTGATACCCGCGATCTCATTGATGTGCTCAATAAGGCTTATGAGCTGTGGCTCTTTTGTATCGAAATCAAGTCCATAGGAGCCCACATGGATTCCTGTAAGAACGACCTCCTTGCAGCCCTTCTGAACAAGGCCCTTGATCTCCGCCAGGATCTCCTGTTCCTGCCTGCTGCGGACTCTTCCTCTGGCATAGGGGATTACGCAGTAGGAGCAAAACTGGTTGCAGCCGTCCTGGATCTTGATGTAAGCCCTGGTGTGCTCGGGAAGCTCTGAAAGGAACATACTCTCGTACTCATTGGTGTGATTGATATCAATGATGGAGGCTCCTCCAAGGGTCTTATCTGTGACATCTGCATTTCTTGCGGCCAGGAACTCATTCAGGATATCTACGATCTCGCCCTTCTTGTTATTACCAACGGCAAGGTCAATGCTGTCGTCCTTTTTGACACCGTCAATTCCGGTCTCAACGTAGCAGCCCACAGCCACAACCACAGCCTCGGGATTTTCCTTTTTGGCTTTGTGGAGCATCTGTCTTGATTTCCTGTCGGCGATATTGGTAACGGTACAGGTGTTGATGATATAGATGTCAGCCTTTTCCGAAAAAGGCACGATAACTGCCCCCGCTTCTTTCAAGCGTTGTGACATAACATCCATTTCATAGCCATTTACCTTACACCCCAGGTTGTGTAATGCAATTTTCTGATTATTAACGTTATTAAACATATGGTATTTCTTTCCCAATCGGTCAATTTTGTCATTGACTTTTGTACTTAAGCCGTTTTATTATAAAGAAAAGAAGGAGGTATTTGCGCAATGAAGACCGTAAAAATTTCTTTAAATTCTATTGATAAGGTTAAATCTTTTGTAAACGATATTACGAAGTTTGATTATGATTTCGATCTCGTTTCCGGAAGATACGTTATCGACGCAAAGTCTATCATGGGAATTTTCTCACTCGATCTTTCCAAGCCTATCGATCTGAACATCCATGCAGAAGACGGCGCAGATGAGGTTCTCGAAATTTTGAAGCCTTACATGATCTAATCCTTGGATTAGATCCATTTTAAAAAGATATTATAGACCATCGGCCTAGGCCGGTGGTCTTTTATTTTGTCTTAAAGTTCTATTATCTCGTCTGTATCAATAGCTGTCTGAACCAGCTCATCGATCTTCTCCGCAAGAAGCTCCTCATGTCTTCTGATAACATCAGCCCTTGGCTTGGTCACAGGGTGCTTTGCCACAAAGATTGTGCAGCAGTCCTCGTAAGGAAGGATTGAAGTCTCGTAGGCATCTATCTTTAACGAAATATCAACGATGTCCTGCTTGTCGAAAGCGATAAGAGGTCTGTAAACAGGCATGTCCTGAACAACCTCGCCGGTGCACATAAGTGAAGGCATGGTCTGGGATGCCACCTGTCCGATGCTCTCTCCGGTTACAAGGCCCATGCAGCCTGACTTGTTGGCAAGAATATCTGCGATCCTCATCATGTATCTTCTCATGATGATGGTGAGCTCGTCGTGGGGGCAGGTCTCATAGATGTACATCTGAATATCTGTAAAGTTGATAACGTGGAGCTTGACGCTTCCTGTGTACTTGGAGATGACCTTGGCCAGGTCCACAACCTTCTGCTTGGCCTTCTCACTGGTGTAAGGGGGAGCGTTGAAATAAACAGCCTCGATATCAACACCTCTCTTGGCGATCATATAACCGGCAACGGGAGAGTCGATTCCTCCTGACAAAAGAAGCATTGCCTTTCCGGCAGTTCCGATGGGCATTCCGCCGGGTCCGGGAATAACCTCGGAAAAGATGTTGAGTTTTTCCCTGATCTCTACGTTGATAAGGATCTCGGGATCGTGAACGTCAACCTTCATCTCAGGGTAAGCATCCAGGATCTTTCCGCCCAGAGCTGCTGCCATCTCCATGGAATCAAGAGGATAGCTCTTGTCCACACGGCGGCATTTCACCTTGAAGGTCTTGTTTTTGTCGGGATATACTCCCGCTATGAAATCGATAACCGCCCGGGCTGTTCCATCCAGATCAGGAAGGTGGTTCTCATTATCTCTCTTAATGGTCACCGCAGGGCAGATTCCTGTTACGCCGAATACGGTCTGGATAGCCTCAACGGTCTCATCGAAGTCGAAGTCCTCCGCCTCGATATATACTCGTCCCGCAACCTTGGAGATGAAAAAGTCTCCGTCGCACTTGGCAAGAACTCTCTTAAGCTGCTTAACAAGGGCATCCTCGAAAAGGTATCTGTTTTTGCCCTTAAGGCCGATCTCGGCGTACTTGATAATAAAAGCATGGTACTGCATATTCTAATCCTCTTATCTAAACATTGGTCAATGGATCATCAGTGTCTGTAAAATTTCCTCATGGCCTCCACCTGGGAACACAGGGTATCCAGGAGAAGGTCTATCTCCTCCCTGGTGGTCATGAATGACATACTAATACGAATCGTGGATTCAAGCAAGTCTTTTTCAAGGCCGATGGACTTGAGAGTGCCTGAAATGTGCGGGTTATTGGAGGCGCAGGCGCTTCCGGCTGAGACATACACGCCCTTGCTGCTGAGCATGTTAAGAACGGTCTCAGCTGCCAGGCCTCTGATGGATACGCTGACAATATGGGGGGCTCCCTCTCTTACCGCAGGGCCGTTGATCTTGATGTCGTTTACTCTCTCCTCCAGGGATTTTACAAGGTACTCCTTGAGCTCATAGAGCTTCTCCTTGTCCTCCTTGAGGTGCTGATCACAAATCCGGGCAGCCAGGGCCATTCCTGCGATTCCGGGAACATTCTCCGTGCCGGATCTCATACCCTTCTGCTGGCCTCCGCCGTAGTTGATGGCCACAATCTTGGTACCTTTTTTGATATATAAAAATCCGATGCCCTTGGGGCCGTGGATCTTGTGGCTTGATACAGCAAGAAGATCGATGTTCATCTTCCTGGGTCTGATGAGGAGCTTGCCGTAGGCCTGGACCGCATCCACGTGGAAGTAGATATCGGGATTAAAGGCCTTGATGATGGCTCCCGCCTCTTCGATGGGCTGAACTGAGCCGATCTCATTGTTTACAAACATCATGGAAACCAGGATGGTATCGGGACGCAGGGCATTTTTCAGATCCTCAAGGCTGATCACCCCTTCTTCATTAACGGGAAGGTATGTGATTTCAAAGCCCTCTTTTTCCAAAAAGCCGCAGGTCTCATATACCGCCGGATGCTCGATGCAGGTGGTGATGATATGCTTGCCACGCCACTTATTGGCTCTGGCTACACCTATAATGGCTGTGTTGTCGGACTCTGTTCCGCCGGAGGTGAAAACTATCTCCTGAGGGTCGCACTTAAGAGTACTTGCGATGGTTTCTCTGGCTTCCCTTACTCTGTCTGATGCCACCAGGCCCATGTGATGAACGCTGGAGGGGTTTCCGTATTCTTCTGTCATGACTTTAACCACAAGAGCTGCGACTTCATCAAAAACTCTTGTGGTGGCTGAATTGTCTAAATATGCTTCCATTGTACTAATCTTTCTATCTGTTAAAAGTTACCTGTGATGAATGTCATCCCTCAAGATGATACATCAGCCAGGAAATAATTGTAAATCCCGCTGTTTCGGTTCTGAGGATCCTCTTACCAAGGGTGATGGGCTTAATGCCGTTTTCCATGCAAAGGTCGATCTCCTGCTCAGAGAAGCCTCCCTCGGGACCGATGAATACTGCGATGCTCTCTCCGGGCTTAATGCCTTCGATGAGCTTTTTGGTCTCATCCATGTGCTCCGCGTTCTCGTAGGGAATGAGCTTGATGTCCATATCCTTACAGAACTCCACGGCCTGCTTCATGGTCATGGGCATGGTCACTTCCGGTATGATGGCCCTCTTACTCTGCTTGGCTGCGGCCTCGGATATGGCCTGCCAGCGCTTTATTTTGCTCTCCGCCTTCTTTTCATCCAGCTTTACCACGCAGCGCTTGGTGGACATGGGGATAATCTGATAAGCCCCCAGCTCCACAGCCTTCTGAATGATGAGCTCCATCTTGTCCACCTTGGGAAGTCCCTGGAAAAGATAGATCTTAGAGGGCAGCTCGTTCCCCACTTCTTCTACAAAGCAGAGGTTTCCGATAACGCTGATTTCATCTATGGATTCTATCTCGTAAAAGAACTCTTTTCCCTCGGCGTCGTCCCTGATGCTGACGGAGAACTGCTCTCCTATCTTCATGCGAAGGACATTGGCTATATGATTGTAATCAGCTCCTGTGATCTCTACCTTCTTGTAGTCCGGTGTGAGCTGACTGTTTTCCACAAAGAAATGATACATCAGTTTTTCCTCGAAGTGATGGATACCCAGTCTCCCTGATGGTGGATCTCAAGGATCTCAAGACCCGCATCAAGATGTGCCTTCTTAACCTCTTCTTCCTTGGTGTTGATGATTCCGGAGGTGATGTAGATACCGCCGGTCTTGAGCCGAGCCAGGATCACAGGGGTCAGGGGCACCAGGACATTGGCAAGGATGTTGGCAACAACGATGTCGTATTTGTCATAGCCTACCTTGTCCTGAACGGACTTATCATCGATGATATTTCCGATCATCATGTCGAACTTGTCGGCAGAAATGCCGTTGTTCTCCATATTCTCAGCAACTGCGGGAACCGCACATTTATCAAGGTCTGTGCCCACAGCGTGCTTGGCGCCGAACATAAGGGCCAGAATGGAAAGAACGCCGCTGCCGGTTCCGACATCGAGAAGCTCAGTCTCGGGTGTTACATACTTCTTGAGCATTCTGATGCAGAGCTGTGTGGTCTCGTGCATACCTGTTCCAAAGGCTGTTCCGGGATCGATATGAAGTACCATGGAGGCTCTGTCCATATCCTCCTGATTCTCCTTCTCCCAGGAAGGAATAACAAGAATGTCATCTATATAGAACTTATGGAAATACTGTTTCCAGTTGTTGATCCAGTCGATGTCCTCTGTAACGTCAACGGAGATGGTTCCGTCGCCTATATCGGAGAACTCCTTGAGCTCATCCAGTTTCAGACGGATCTCCGTCTTCATCTCCTCAGGGCTCTTTCTGGTCTTAACGTACTCACCGTTTTCATCGGGAACTTCTACGGTAAGCATATTTTCATCATCTATTTCAAGGAAAAAGTTAAGGTATGCAACGCCGCTCTCGATGCCGTTATCCATCTCATCGGGCTCAAGCTCGGGAGCATCAATGAACATCTGCTCCTTGTCCTGGGCTGTCAGGGGCGCATTATCTTCAATCTGAGCTCCCTCGAGGCCTATATCCTCCAGGTAGCTGATAATTATATCCTCTGATTCTTCATTGGTTCTTACTCTGAAACGCATCCATTTCATAGTCTCATTTCCTCTCTCAGTGCTATGAACAACAAAAACCGTAGCCAGAAGCTAGTTCTGACTACGGAAGTATAACATATTAATTCATTTTTTCCAAAACAAATTTTCGTTAATTATTTACTGAAAAAGCCCTTCTTCTTTTTGCCGCCGCCGGATCCGTCTGAAGGACCCTTGTCATCGCTTCCTAAGATGCGATCTGCAGCTGTAAGAGAATCGCCGGTCTTTTCATCAAACTGCTTAAGAAGTTCCTTGGCTTCCTTGGAGATCTTCTCAGGAACCTGAACTACCAGTGTTACGTAGTGGTCACCCCTTACTTCCTTATCACGAAGGGAAGGAACGCCCTTGCTGCGAAGTCTTACTCTGGTGTCGGTCTGGGTTCCGGGCTTAACGTCATAGGCAACCTTGCCGTCTACAGTGTCGATGATAACTGTTCCGCCGAGGGTTGCAATAGCAAAGGACATGGGAACTACAGAGTAGATGTCGTAGCCCTCTCTCTGGAAAATAGGATGATCGGAAACGATAACCTCCACAAGAAGGTCTCCTCTTGGTCCGCCGTTAACACCGGGCTCACCCTTATCTCTGATCCTTACGCTCTGGCCGTTGTCGATTCCGGCAGGAATGGAAACCTTGATCTTCTTCCTGCTGGCTATATAGCCTGTTCCGTGACAGTCTGTACACTTATCCTTGATAACCTTACCGGTTCCGCCGCAATCAGGACAGGTCTGAACGTTTCTCACAGTTCCGAAGAAGGACTGCTGTGTATAAACGATCTGTCCCTTACCACCGCACTTGGAGCAGGTCTGGGCCTGGGTTCCGGGCTTGGCTCCTGTTCCGTGACAGGTAGGACATGGATCCTTAATGGTAAGTTCCAGCTCCTTCTCACAGCCAAATACGGCCTCAAGGAAGGTTATCCTGACACTGGCACGAAGATTGGCTCCCTTGGAGGGGCCGCTTCTGGCGCCGCCGCGGGATCTGCCGCCACCGAAGAAATCACCGAAAATATCACCAAAGATATCTCCAAAGTCTGCGCCGTTAAAGTCGAAGCCACCGAATCCGCCGGCTCCGCCACCCTCAAAGGCTGCATGTCCGAACTGGTCATACTGACGCTTCTTCTCAGGATCTGAAAGTACGGCGTAAGCCTCTGAAGCCTCCTTGAATTTGTCAGCTGCAGACTGGTCTCCGGGATTCATATCCGGATGATACTTCTTGGCCAGGACTCTGTATGCTTTTTTAATCTCATCCTCTGACGCGCTCTTGCTAACGCCCAGGACCTCGTAATAATCACGCTTCTGTTCAGCCATATTACTCCTATCTATATATGAAAAGGCTTACTGCCTTACACTCCGAATAGCCAGACGGAAAAACCTCCGCCTGGCTACCCATCATTTATGCATTAAACTTCTCTGTAATCGCCGTCAACTACGTTGTCATCGTTTGAAGATGAACCTGCAGAAGCACCACCCATATCAGGGCCTGCTGCACCGCCCATGTTAGGGCCTGCTGCACCGCCCATGTTAGGGCCTGCGCCTGCTGCTCCCTGAGCGTTCTCATACATCTTTGCAAAGAGTGCCTGAGCATCGTTCATGAGCTTCTCCTTCTGGCTCTTAAGAGAATCGATCTCTGAGTCTGAAAGCTCCTTATCCTTGGTCTGCTCAAGAGTCTCCTTGAGAGCCTTGATATCATCTTCTACAGTCTGCTTCTGGGAAGCGTCGATCTTGTCGCCTACATCCTGAAGTGCCTTCTCTGTCTGGAATACGAAGGAGTCTGCATCGTTGCGGGCATCGATGCCTTCCTTACGCTTCTTGTCCTGAGCCTCATACTCCTGAGCCTCTTTTACAGCCTTGTCGATATCCTCGTCAGACATGTTGGAACCGGCTGTGATTGTGATGTGCTGCTCCTTGCCTGTGCCAAGGTCCTTAGCTGATACATTAACGATACCGTTGGCATCGATATCGAAGGTAACCTCGATCTGAGGAACTCCTCTCATTGCCGGAGGGATTCCGTCAAGTCTGAACTGTCCGAGGGACTTGTTATCCTTCGCGAACTGTCTCTCACCCTGGAGAACGTTGATATCTACTGCTGTCTGGTTATCTGCAGCTGTTGAGAATACCTGGCTCTTCTTGGTAGGGATAGTTGTATTTCTCTCGATAAGTCTTGTAGCAACACCACCCATGGTCTCGATTGAAAGTGAAAGAGGTGTTACGTCAAGAAGAAGGATATCGCCTGCGCCGGCATCGCCTGCAAGCTTACCACCCTGGATTGAAGCACCGATAGCTACGCACTCATCAGGGTTAAGGCTCTTGGAAGGCTCGTGGCCTGTGAGCTGTTTAACCTTCTCTACTACGCAGGGAACACGTGTTGAACCACCAACAAGGAGAACCTTGCCAAGGTCTGCGTTTGTAAGACCTGCGTCCTTCATAGCGTTCTGTACAGGGATAGCTGTCTTCTCAACAAGGTCGTGGATAAGCTCCTCGAACTTAGCCCTTGTAAGGTCTACATCGAAGTGCTTAGGGCCATCAGCGCCTGCTGAAATGAAAGGAAGGTTGATGTTGGTTGTGGTTGAAGAAGAAAGTTCCTTCTTAGCCTTCTCAGCAGCTTCCTTAAGTCTCTGCATAGCCATCTTGTCGCCAGAAAGGTCTACGCCCTCTTTATTCTTGAAATCCTGAACCATCCAGTTGATGATTGCCTGGTCGAAGTCATCACCACCGAGGTGTGTATCACCGTTGGTTGAAAGAACCTCGATAACACCGTCACCGATCTCAATGATTGATACATCGAATGTACCACCACCAAGGTCGTAAACCATGATCTTCTGCTCTTTCTCGTTATCAAGTCCGTATGCAAGAGCTGCAGCTGTGGGCTCGTTGATGATTCTCTTAACCTCAAGACCTGCGATCTTACCTGCATCCTTGGTTGCCTGACGCTGAGCGTCATTGAAGTATGCGGGAACTGTGATAACTGCCTCTGTAACTTTTTCGCCGAGATACTGTTCTGCATCAGCCTTCAGCTTCTGAAGGATCATAGCTGAGATCTGCTGAGGAGAATATTTCTTTCCATCAATTGTACGACCACGGTCTGTACCCATGTCTCTCTTAATTGATGCGATTGTGTTGTCTGCGTTGGTAACAGCCTGACGCTTAGCAGGCTCACCTACGATTCTCTCACCATTCTTGGTGAAGGCTACGATTGAAGGTGTTGTTCTTGCGCCCTCTGCGTTAGCGATAACAGTGGGCTTACCACCTTCCATAACTGCTACGCAGCTATTGGTTGTACCAAGATCGATACCGATAATCTTACTCATATTCTTTTCCTCCGTTTTATTCTCAAAATATTTAACAAAACTCTATATTTACTGATTAACTGCTACCATGCTGTGTCTGAGCACGGTGTCATGGAACATATAGCCCTTTTGAAGTTCCTGTGCAACTACACCGGATTCGAACTCCTCACTCTGTGCCTGCATTACTGCGTTGTGAAGGTTGGGATCGAATTCCTTACCCACAGCTTCAATAGGGGTAACTCCAAGATCCTCCATCTGCTTCATAAGCTGCTTGTAGATCTTGTTCATGCCGTCTGCAAAAGCTCCGTCCTTCTCATCCTCGGGAACTGCTGCAAGACCTCTCTCGAAATTATCTATAACGGGAAGGAGCTTCTCAAGGACACTTCCCTGGCCCTGCTCAAACATCTGGGCCTTCTCCTTGTCTGTTCTCTTCCTGAAGTTATCGAACTCTGCCATCTGTCTTACGACTCTGTCGTTAAGCTCGTCAACTTTTTCCTGAAGGGGGTTCTTTTTCTCTTTCTTACCAAAGAGTCCCTTTTTCTTGGCTTCCTCGGTGCCTTCCAGCTCTACGTCAGGCTCTGCACCCTCGGCCTTCTCTTCCTGCTTGGGAGCCTTCTCATCGGCCTTATCTTCTGCCTTGGCCTCTGCCTTGGCCTCTGTCTTGGTCTCTGTCTTGGTCTCTGTCTTGGTCTCAGCCTTCTCAGCGGCTTCCTCCTCAAGTTCTTCCATGATGTTCTCGAGAACCTCTTTCTCCTTCTCGCTCACGTTTTTCTTCTTATCGCTCAATTACTCTTACCTCCTAAATCAAAAAACTGATATATCTCAAACACTGCTCTAGCTCTTCTTGTAAAGATCATCAAGAGCATGTCTCATATTCTTAAGTGTGGTAATAACCTTGTCGTAATCCATACGCTTGGGTCCGATGATTCCTACGGTGCCCTTCATTCCGTCGCCAAGCTCATAGGTGGCTGTTACAACGCTGCAATCCTTCATGGCCTGTACGGGGGTCTCATTGCCGATATAAACCTGAATACCGGTCTCCTCAGCCTCATTGGCCAGGGTGCCCTCAACGATACTGGAAAGATCTCTTGTATCCTCAAAGGTACTGATGAGCTCGCTGGCCTTGGCATTGTCCGTAAGCTCGGGATACTTGAAAATGTTCATGGTACCGCTGGTGTAGATCTGAAGGTCCTCATCCGCTGTGATGGACTCGGCTGCGGCATCTATCACGTTGCCTATGATCTCGCTGTGTATGCCGGCCTCCTGCTTAACCGCAGCTATAAGACCGAGGTTGATATCCTCAACAGCAAGACCGTCCAGTCTGGTGTTCATAAGGATGTTGAGCTTGAGCATCGTGGCGTCATCCAGAACCTCTTCCACAGGAATGATCTTGTTCTTGATAACGTTGCCCTCAATAACGATGGTGGCCAGAAGATGCTCATCATCCACCTTGGAGATCTGGATGAATTTCAGCTTGTTCTTACGAATCTGTGGAGCGGAGATCATGGTGGCATAGTTGGTATCTACGGCCAGGGTCTTGGCAACCTGTTTCAGCAGGTTCTCAAGCTTCTCCTCTTTATCAAGGAGCATCTCCTTCATGTTCTCAACTTCCTGTTCCTTATCCCTGAGCATCTCATCTACATATACTCTGTAGCCCTGATCCGAAGGGATACGTCCTGCTGAAGTATGGGGCTGTAAAATAAGTCCCATCTCCTCGAGATCCGCCATCTCATTCCTGATGGTGGCTGAGCTGAGGTTCAAGTCCGTATACTTGGAAATAGTACGGCTGCCCACCGGCTCTCCGGTCTCTAAGTAGTTCTTGACTATGGCATGAAGTATGGTTCGTTTTCTCTCATCCAGTTCCAAATCGTTCACCTTCCTCAGTATTTTGCGCACAAATTCATTGGCAGGCATATCTTCTTTTTGAGTGTTAGCACTCACATGATATGAGTGCTAACATCTTCTGTATCATAAATTATCACTATGGGGTATCAATGTCAACCATCAAAATATAAAAAAAGAAGAAAAAGGCCTGCCCCGGATATCCGAGGCAGGCCCTGATCTTAAAATTTTATTAAATTAGAAGATTCCAAGAATTTTCTTAACAGTTACAAACTTAACGTTTGACTCGTTAGAGTAAACAGTCTCTTCACCCTGTACCTGGTAAGCAACAACTTTGTAGTAATAAGTTACCTTATTCTCTACATCTGCGTCTCTGTAATCTCTGCCCTGTACGTCAGCGATCTGTACGAACTCTCCGGTCTTACCTTCTCTGCGGAATACAAGGAAGCCGTCAGCGTTCTCATCCTTGGTCCAGTGTACTCTTACACCAAGAATTGACTGGTTTACGTACTCAAGCTCAGGATCAACAATATTGCCTTTTCCAACTACGAAGCTGTCCTCTAATACTGCATCCTCAAGAAGAACTTCTGCGTCGTTGTTAAGAGTTACAACCTTGGTTCTGATAACAGACTCCTGTGCTACAAGTCCCTTAGCTACGTTAAATGTAAGTGTTAAAACAGTCTTGTTGGCTGTTACTGCCTTATCGCCAACAAATGCGATTGAAAGACCCTTGAGGTCGCCCTCTGTGTAGTCCTTATTTACATCGCTCTCTTTGAAAACCTGGTTAACAGTGCTCTTTTCAAGTTCAAATACAGCGGGATCGTATACAACTGCGATCTGTCCGTCTGTTACTTTTGCATTCTCAAGCTTGAGCTTATATACAACCTTCTGGTTGTCCGGCTTGCCGCTTAACTCGGTTACTGTACGAACCGGTGCTGCGTCTGCAGCCTTTACGGATTTAGCAGGCATTCCGGCAAAAAGAACGATTGCTGTCAAAGCTGCAACAGCTGCTCTTTTAAATAATTTATTCATTAATTAGATCCTCCTATTTCCTCGGCTACTCCGATTTCTTCAAGAGCGGCATCCTCAGATGAATCCAGTGTATCGTCTACTACTGAATCTTCACCATCTTCTCCGCCATAATCCCTTACTGTAATCCAAACAGTTGCTGTAAGGTTTTTGCCGTTTTCATCTGTTGCTTTTGTAGAGACAAGAATTGTGCATCTACCTTCCTTAAGTGCAGTAACAGTTCCGTTAGAACTTACTGTTGCCACAAGCTCGTTAGAGCTCATGAACTCAACTCCATCATAACCTTCTTCAAGGTTCTCAGGGCCTACAGTAGTCTTAATAAGCGCTCTGTCTCCAACCTCAAGGTCAAGTTCCTCAACATCTGTTGTAAGGCTTGTAGGATACTTGGTTGTCTCAGGCTCTTCTACAGGCTCTTCTTTCTCAGGTAATGTGAATGTGTAAAGTGAGCTGTTAAGAGCATAGTCGTAAAGCTCGATGTAGAAGGAGCTACTTCCTTCAGGAACCTTAACTGTAACAACCTTCTCTTCACCCTTAACGGTCTGGTCAACAGCATATCTGCCATCAACGTATCCTGATGCATCAAGAGTAAGGATAGCAGCTGTGTATCTGTTGTCCTGAACTGTAAGGTCTGCTGTGCCGTCTTCGTTGAGAACTGCATCTACGATTTCAGGTTCTGTGTTATCTACAGCAAGTGAATAGCTGATGCTAAGACCCTTGCCTGTAAGTGTGTTGATATCTTCAACGTCATCATAATAGCTGGGAACTGCTGTGAGCTTAACTTCTACTTCTGTGTCATCAGGAAGAACGTTGCCTTCAGCGTCTGTAGCGCCCCAAAGGAGTTCCTGAGTCTGAAGGGAATTCTGCCATGCACCCTGGTATGTGAATGCTGCATAGTTCTCAAGCTCTTCATGTGAATAGTAAACTTCACCGGTCTTCTTATCCTTGATCTCAGCTACTACTCTGTTAGCATTTCTGATAAGTGTGTAGTAGAATCCGCCGAGAACTGTTCCGTTTGTTCCGCTGAGTGCGGTTCTGTCAGGAATGTACTCTGCATCATCTGCAACAAGGTTAGGAAGGAGGTAGTACTCATTATCCTCATCCATCTCGCCGTAAGGGAAGAATGAAATGAAGTTGGTCTCCTCAAGACCTGTGTAAAGGTAAGAATTCTTAGAGTACTCGTCGTCGAATCTTCCCTGATAGAAATCATAATCTTCGAACATGGAAGAATCGCCCCAGTTTCCGTAGAAAGCAAGGAAAGGAACTGAAAGGTCTACAGCACCCTTAGCATAGATGAATCCATCTACATACATACCGTTCTCGAACTGTGCAAGATACTTCTTGTCAGCAGCTGAAAGGTTGATTGAAACATTAACCTTGGCAGCGTCCTTAACCTCTACTGCTCTGAGGTTAACATCAGCAACTTTTTCGCCGCCCTTAAGGAACTGCTTACCAAAGAGGAATACGTCCTTGGTATTAACTGCTCCGTCATTGTTGAAGTCGAACTCATCCTGGAATGCTACAAGGCCGGGAACCTCTACTGAGCCGTTAACAGCCTGAAGGAATGTAAGACGGTCCTTCTTGTTAACCTTGCCGTCGCCGTTAAGGTCATATACAAGAACAGTATTGTCAGCTGTAAGTGATACAGCAGGGTTGAGCTTGTGTGAAGATCCAGCAAAATATCTGAGATTCTGGTATGCATAAATCTGCTCTGTAAGAACTGTAGAATCAAGTACATAGTACTGAGGCTCTTCTGTAAGGTTGTAAAGATCGAATGAGAAGTTGTACTCACCGCTCTTTGAAGGGTCATCTCCAAGAACAACCTTAACCTTACCGTCGTTGCCTTCCTTGTCACCAACAAGTGCATAAACAGGTGATGTTACTGCATTGTATACGTTGGCAAGACCTGCACCCTGTGATCTTGGTGAATACTCAAGACCTGAAGGATCGTTGTCCTCGTAAAGAGGTACAGCTGTTGCCATAAGAAGTGACTGTGCAAGAGTACGAACAGATAATCCTGTCTTCTCAGCAAGTCCGTTCTCTCTGATGTACTGCTCAACAAGGGCACTCTGACCTGAAACTGAAGGAGCTGCCATTGAAGTTCCGCTCATAAGTCCATACTCGCCGTTGTCTATTGTTGAGTAGATGTTTCCGCCGGGAGCTGTGATCTCAGGCTTAAGATCAAGAGTTGCAGGAACACCGTAGGATGAGAAGGTGCTCATTGTGTAACCGTCAGCTGCGTTGTAGTTGGTTCCTACATTACCTGCAACAGAGATAACACCTGTGTAAACGCCATCAGCAACCTTTTCTCCCTGCTCTGCAACTGCAAGGCCTTCTGCCTGTGTGATGGAAACAGCAGGGATAACAGCTGTGCTTCCCTGAAGTGTCATGTTGATTGTGCCTGCCTGGTTGTTGTAGACAACAACACCGATAGCGCCGGCTGCCTCAGCATTCATCTGCTTCTCACCGAAAGTGATGGTACCGCGGGAAACAAATACGATCTTGCCTTCTACATCAACGCCTTCGTAGTCAGTCTTTTCACCCTTTGCTTCAAGGTATACGAAAGGATACTCTGTTCCGTTCTGATCTGCTGATGTGTCAAGAGTCTTGAACTTAGGAGCAAGTGTATCATTACCGTCTGCGTAGAAGATCTTAGCGCCGTCTGCTGTAGCAAAGTAGTTAGCTGTCATACCGCTGTTAACAGCACTTGCTACTGTAAGAGCGTTGTAATAAGATCCGGGAGATCCTACTGTATCCTGGTTAACATCCTTGGAAAGGTTAACACCGAGCTGGGAATCATCTGCCCAACGTCCTGAGTTACCTGCTGAGATGGAAACAACAGTGCTTGTTCCCTCAAGCTTCTCAAAGATGTCGTTAACATATGTCTCAGAGTCTGCAGAATAACCTGCAACTGCCGAACCAAGTGAAAGGTTAACAACGTCAGCCTTAAGACGAAGAGCGTCCTCGATGGCTGCCATGTAATCGTCTGTGTAAGCTCCACCGTTGGTTCCGAAAACCTTCATGGTGATGAGCTGTGCGTCAGGAGCGATACCAACAACGCCTACTGCCTGCTGTGAGAAGCCTGTCTCAGCTGCTGCATTTGGAACATAAGCGTTAGCTGTAGCGATACCTGATACGTGTGTACCGTGGTCACCCTCTTCATCATTGTCATGTGTGATGTCGAGGTTCTTATCTACGTAGTTGTAAGCGAAAGCAACCTTGTCATTAACAAAGAGCTGCTCTCCTGTAAGACCTTCGCTGTCCTTGGAAGCATTGAGGCTAGGAAGAACGGTTTCGATCTCTTCTGCTGTAAGAAGGTTGTAATCTTCTACAGTCTTGCCGGCCTTCTCTGCTGTCTCAGCAAGGTGAGCATCAAATGCAGCACCGTCAAAAGAAGGATGATCTGAATCGATACCTGTATCGATAACGGCAATTCTTGTGCCTGCTCCGGTGTAGCCTGTAGCCCATGTTGAATAGCTGCCAACCATGTCGCCGGATGTGATTGTCATAGGATCAGCTGTTACCTGAGGCTCATACTCCTGAGCAACATAAACGGCAGCAACACCGTCAACAAGCTTGATCTTCTCGATATCCTTGTAAGCAACGTCTGCTGATACAGCGTTGGTTACGATTGAAAGATTGAAGTTAACATCAAGCTCCTCTCCCTCAAGAGCTTCCTCTTCGATCTTCTCAACAGTAGCTTCCTGCTCACTGACGATATTCTCGGAAAGTGTCACGGCCTCAGCCTCTGTCAGCTCGGCTGTATCAAAGCCTGCGTCAAGAACGCTGTCTCCCTCCATGACAATGATAACTCTGGTCTGCTCATCGGGATCCTGCTTAGCTGCTTCTACATCAGCTGCAGCTTCCCCATTTAATAAATCGGCAGTCTTCTCGAGGCCAACCTCTGCAGGATCTACCTTTTCATACGCAGGAACTTCTTCGAGTTCCACTTCTTCGCTGAGGTCTTCTGTAAGCTCTTCGCTTAAAAGCTCTTCAGCGCCGTCTCCTGAAGCGGCTGATGCTGTAATAGCAGGTGATAATGCAAGTGATGCACTAAGGATTACAGCCAGCGTCTTTTCAGGGCACATTTTTTTCTTCATACACTTTCTCCTCCGTCGTTAGTATAGTAGTACTTTATAAAAATGCATCGTTGTCGGTGCAGCTTTATACGATGGTATTGGGGTGATGAGCCTCCATCACCTTGATTCTCTTAATAATAGGAAGATCCTGTATCTGTCTGAGCTGGAATGGGGATACTACGGCCACTGCCGCATGACCTGTCACATCGAACCTGGAAACCTGTAAAATATCTCCTGAAAGAGCCTCTCTCTCAATTCTCTCAACTCCTTCTTCGATGGTGACATCGTCTGAAAAGACAATGTATATACGCTGTGGAACAGTCTCTGAAGTACCGTTCTGATCATCGAGCCTGAGCTTCCTGTTGTCCAAAAAGTTACCGGAGGGTTTTCTCCCCGGGAGCTTCTCAAATGAAGCCTTGCTCATATACGCACCTCCAAAATACTCTTTTCTGAACTTTCCCACATAATGCCTCAAATAGGTTAGCAAATTATAGTGAATTATCTGAAAAATCCTCAACCGGTTTAAAGCGTTGGCCTTTTACCACTTCTATGTGCTAAAGCGTTTTGAGTGCATTTTCCCCACATGGAGAAAGTTATATTTAAGTTTAAGTTTGACATGGTCCAATGTCAAGAGTTTTCTAAAGAAAATATAAACAAAGTATAATACTATTAAAAAACGCAAAAAAACAGGCAGCCATGGGTAAAAAACCAATGACTGCCTTTGTCATATGCATTATAATCAGTGCGATTAAAGATCGTAGCTGCCCTGAACCTTGTTGTCCATTACGAAGTAAACCTTGTTCTCTTCAGGCTTAACATAAAGGTTGATCTTCTTAACAGCCTCTGCGTCGCCGCCCATATCGTACTGGAACTTGTTCTTTGCGTTCTGGATAAGATCTGCATAGGATACAGCTCTGTCACCATACTGAAGAACGATGTTGGTCTTAACCTCAGCTGCCTTAGGAGCTGCTTCCTTCTTGGCTGCAGGCTTCTTAGCTGCAGGCTTCTTAGCTGCGGGCTTCTTGGCTGCTGCCTTGGTCTCCTTCTTAGGCTCTGCCTTCTTGGCAGGTGCTGCCTTCTTAGCTGCAGGCTTCTTAGCTGCTGCTGCCTTCTTAGCCGGTGCTGCCTTAGTCTCTTTCTTCTCAGCCTTAGCAGGCTCTGCCTTCACTTCGGGTTTCTTGGCTGCCGGAGCAACTGCAGGCTTTACGATGCTATCTGTCTTCTTAATCTCTGCCATTTTTTGTTCTCCTCCTCATAAAATCGCAATTGATTTCTATAGCTCGCTAAAACAATAAAGTGATTACGAAATAGAGTTTACACTCATTAAGCCGCATTGTCAACGCATCCGTCGATAAAAATAATCAACACCCCCAAGAGCCATGGGCTTTTTCAATCTTCACTCTCAAGCTTTCCTATAAATAAAGCGCTGTAGAACTCCTTGATGGTTGCGGAAATCAGGAATCCTCCGCATATGTCGGTGATCCAGTGAACTCCGGCCACTATTCTTCCCAGTACAGCCACCAGCATCACGATATTTGCAAAGCCTACAAAGACTTTGCGGAGCTTCTCCTTGTCTCCGCTGATGAATACTGAGGACTTGCCGGAGGCTGTATCCTTGAGATACTTGCCTGTGCCGTCAAAGATCTTTTTCCAGAAAAGAGATGCTGTTGACATGATGGTGCAGACAACCAGGGTGTGAGTTGATGGGAATGATGCCTCAAGCTCAGTCTCCCCGGGCATGATCACAGGTCTGTAGTTAAGGGGCACCTTGTCAAAAAAGACATATAAAACCATAACAACTACATATACAATAGCAAGGCCGTAGATCTTCTTATCAACCTTGGCAAAGCTCTTGCTCTTTAGAAGCTGCATAAGTCCCAGAACCGCAAAGCCTGCTGCCACAAGGATAGCAATAAGCATGGCCACATCTGTGATCTTGTCGAATAAGGGATTGTAGGGGAAGCGAGCGGCGAATTTGCCGTTGATTCCGGAAAATCCCACAACTGAACCGTTGGGTCCGATGGGTGCCTTGTCCACTGTAAGAACAAGGACTGTGTAAATGAGGGTTACAATAAGGTAAATAAAGGCGCTTTTGATCCCCTCAGCGCCGATGCTGATTTTGTACTCTTTTTTCATACTGTTAAATCTCCTAATTACTTTTTGTACTCTTTTTCTACAAATTCCCTAAGCCTTACCATGGCACGCTCAACCTTCTCGGTGTCGATGCAGTAAGCCATACGGAAGTAGCCCGGTGCACCGAAGCCGTCGGCGGGAACAAAGATAAGGTCGTAGTCCTTGGCTTTTTTGCAGAACTCCACAGAGCTCTCCTCCAGGGCCTTGGGCATGATGTAGAAGGTTCCGCCGGGCTTAACAATGGTGAAGCCCAGGTCAACCAGGGTATCGTAGATGATGTTCATATTGGTCTCATAAACAGACAGGTCCGCTGTCATGCCGCATACCTTGGCAACAGCCTGCTGAATGATTGAAGGAGGACAGTTGTGTCCTGTGCCTCTTGAGATCTGGCCGCACATGGGAACGATGAACTCTGCTCCCTCACAGGCGGGGTTAACGGCAACATAGCCGATTCTTTCTCCGGGAAGGGACAGTGACTTGGAGAAGGAATAGCAGCTAAGGGTGTGGTCATAGAATTTGGATACGTAAGGGGCATCCGCACCCTTGAACACGATCTCTCTGTAGGGTTCGTCTGAGAGAAGGAAAATGGTGTGTCCGAACTCTTTTGACTTGGCTGTGAGAATATCTGCCAGCTTCTTCAGGGTCTCTGTGGAATAAGCGATTCCGGAAGGATTGTTGGGTGTGTTGATAAGAACCGCAGCAGTCTTTTCGGAAATCATCTCCTCGAACTTCCCGAAGTTGATCTGGAAGGAGGTGAAATCAGCAGGAACAAGGCTCAGCTCAAGGCCTGCGCCGTTGATGTAAGGTCTGTACTCAGGGAAAAATGGCGCAAAGGCGATAACCTCATCTCCGGGCTTGGTCACAGCGCGAACTGCATGGGAAATAGCGCCTGCTGCACCGGTTGTAGGGAAAATGTGCTCAGGGCCGTAGTTCATGCCAAAGCGCTCGTTAAGGGACTTGGCAATGGCCTCCTTGAACATGGGGTTACCAAGACTTGGTGTGTAGCCGTGAAGAGTCATGGTGTCCTCTTCCTGAAGGAGTCTTATCATCTCATCGGTAAACTCCTTGGGCACTTCAACGCTGGGGTTACCAAGGCTGAAATCAAATACGTTCTCATAGCCCACTTCTTTTCCCCTGGCAGTGGCATATTCTGACAGTTCTCTGATAACAGACTTAGCTGAAAGCATGTCTTTATACTGCTGATTTATCATAACGATCCTCCTGGAAAAACTATTTTCCTGTTATTTTACTATAGTATAGTAACGGATTAAAGTACTTTCTGATATATAATTTCCAATGGACCCGGGTCCATTTCTCCGTCACACCAGCAGCTGCTGCATTTTCTCAACAATGCTCTCGGTGTCGGTAAGAAGCTGAGCAGCGGCCTTCTCGGGGCTGCCTTCTTTTTTGTATTTGTAGATAAATACCGGAGTTCCGGCGCTGTGGAACTGCATGGAGCCCTTGTAGCCGGCGATGAATCCGGGGATCTTGCCGGGATCTATCTTGGCGGCGGGGCTTATCTTAAGCTCTATACTTCCGTCTCCGCCCTTGATCTCCAGAAGGTACAGGGCATGGGCTCTGGTACGAAGAAGGGATATACGAAGAAGATTCGTTACAGTCTCGGGCACCTCTCCGAATCTGTCCATAAGCTCGTCCCTCATGTCGTCACACTCGCCCTGATTCTCTAGGCTGGCGATTCTCTTGTATATCTCCAGCTTCTGCTCTTCGTTCATAATATAAGTATCCGGAATGAAGGCACTGACATCCAGGTCGATACTGGTGTGGATGTCCTCAAGAACATACTCTGAGCTTCCTTCGGTGTCGTCGTTCTTTTTGTGGCGCACCGCTTCACCCAGCATCTTGCAGTAGAGGTCGTAGCCTACAGCCTGCATGTGTCCTGACTGCTTCCTTCCAAGAAGGCTTCCGGCGCCGCGGATCTCCAGGTCTCTCATGGCGATCTTGAAGCCGCTTCCCAGGTCTGTGAACTCACGGATAGCAGAAAGTCGCTTTTCCGCGATCTCTTTTAACATCTTGTCCTTCTTATACATAAGGAAGGCATAGGCTGTCCTGTTGGATCTTCCTACGCGGCCCCTGAGCTGATAGAGCTGGGAAAGCCCCATTTTATCTGAGTCGTGAATGATCATGGTGTTAACATTGGGGATGTCCAGACCGGTCTCGATGATGGTGGTGGACACCAGCACGTCGATGGTTCCGTCGATGAAATCGTACATGATACGCTCCAGCTCCGACTCCTTCATCTGGCCATGGGCAAAGGCCACGTTGGCCTCCGGCACCAGCTTCTGGATCTGGGCCGCCACGTCAGCGATGTTATTTACTCTGTTGTATACATAGTAAACCTGTCCGTTTCTGGAAAGCTCTCTTACGATGGCCTCACGGACAAGCTCGTCATTGTATTCCATTACATAGGTCTGGATCGGGATTCTGTCGTTGGGAGCTTCCTCCAGAACGCTCATCTCCCTGATGCCCACCAGTGACATATGAAGGGTTCGCGGGATAGGGGTAGCTGACAGGGTCAGAACGTCCACGCTCTCCTTCATGGTCTTTATCTTTTCCTTGTGGGTTACGCCAAAGCGCTGCTCCTCGTCCACGATAAGGAGTCCCAGATCTTTGTACTGCACGTCCTTGGAAAGGATCCTGTGGGTTCCGATGACGATGTCCACCAGGCCCTTCTTCAGGTCAGTTACAGTCTTTTTCTGCTCACCGGGAGTTCTGAATCTGGACATAAGGTCCACCCTCACCGGGAAGTTTCTCATTCTCTCGGAAAAAGTGTTGTAGTGCTGCTGCGCCAGGATAGTGGTGGGAACCAGCACTGCCACCTGCTTTCCGTCCTGGAGAGCCTTGAAGGCCGCACGGATTGCGATCTCTGTTTTGCCAAAGCCAACGTCGCCGCAGATAAGTCTGTCCATAATTCTCGGGGACTCCATATCCCTCTTGGTGTCCTCGATGGCGGTGAGCTGATCCTCTGTCTCCTGATAGGGAAAAGCGTCCTCGAACTCCTGCTGCCAGACGGTGTCCTTGCTGAATTCGTAGCCTGCGGTCTGCTGCCTCTTGGCGTAGAGCTCCACCAGGTCCTGGGCCACTTCTTCGACGGCGGCCTTGACCTTGCTCTTGGTGTGGGACCAGTCGCCGCTTCCCAGCTTGTTGAGCTTGGGCTTGTGGGTGGTCTCGTCGTCTCCGCCGGAGGCGTATTTCTGAATAACGGAAAGGCCTGTGGCCAGCACGTAGAGATTGCCGCCACCGCCGTACTCGATCTTGATGTAATCCTTCACCACATGGTCGGATTCGATCTTCTCGATTCCTCGGTAGATTCCAAGGCCGTGGTCCTCGTGAACCACGTAGTCGCCTATCTTAAGGTCAGCGAAATCAGAGATCTTCTCGCCCTGATACTGACTCTTTTTCTTCTTGCGCTTTTTGACATGTTCTGTAAAAATGTCGCTCTCAGCGATAACTGCAAACTTGATCTCGGGATACTCAAAGCCCTTGAGGATCCTGCCGTAGTAGGTCATGATCTCGCCGCTCTGAAGGGTCCTTCCGGGATCCTCGCTGTAAAAGGCTGAGACCATATTGTCCCGAAGGTCCTCTACGATACGCTTGGCCCTGGTTCTTGAGCCGGACAGAATAAGGACTCTGTAGCCCTTTTTACTATAATTCTTAAGGTCGTTTACAAGGGCATCGAAGCTGTTGTTGTAGGCTGCGATACTTCTGGCGCTGATGTCCACGCTCTTTTCCGGCTCAAAGGCATTCTGGGCCTTGGGCATCTGAAGGGCGGAGATCAGAACTCTCCTGCCATTGCCCATTCTGGCGATACAGTTGTCCACGCTGTAAAGAAGATCCATCTGTCCCGGAAGAACATAGCCCTTCTCAGCTCTGTGGGTCATGCTCTCCCGAAACTCCATCTCAACAGCCATGGCGTGCTCAAGAACGCGCTGGGGTTCATCTATGAAAATGCAGCTCTTTCCCTTGGGGAACAGCTCCTGCATTGTAACGGTGTCTTCGTAAAAATATCTGATGTAGCTCTCAAGGTTAACGGCGGAGTGGAGCTCTAAAAGCTGCTCCTTGAGTTCGTCCACGTTGGTCTTTAGCTGGTGGGCTTCCTTGGTCTTAAACTCTGCCCTGAGCTTTTTTACCATCTCCTCGGACTCGTCCTCGATCCTCTTAAGTCCCTCGTGGAGGCGCTTCTCCCCCATGATGATCTCGGAGGCGGGGTAGATCTCGATGGATTCCAGCTTCTCCAGGGAGCGCTGGGACAGGATGTCAAAGCTTCTGATGGACTGGATCTCATCTCCCCAGAGCTCGATTCTGTAGGGGTTATCCTCGGTCAGGTCAAAAACATCCACGATGTCGCCGCGGATTGAGAATTCCCCGGGGCCCTCTACCTGATAGTTTCTGACATAGCCCATCTCAACCAGCTTTTTGCCGATCTCTATCTCGTCGATGGGTCTGTGCTTATCCAGGGGAAGGATATGCTTTTTGATTACTTCCGGCTGGATCTGGGGTGCCATCAGAGCTGAGAATGTGGTGACCACGGTGACGGGACGCCCCTCGAGAAGGCGCCTCATACAGCGGATCCTCTGGCGGACTATCTCGTTGGAATGAACGTCTGCCTGGTAAAAGATAAGGTCCTTTGCGGGGTAGACTGTGACATTCTTGTCGTAAAACTTGTAGTCCTCGTAGATCTCTTTTGCCCGAAGGTCTGAGTAAGTGACAATAATCCTGTACTTAAAATCAGCGCCCAGGCCATCGATGAAGTGGAGCTTCTGTGAGTCCACACAACCGGTGACCTCCGCGCAGGCAAAGGGCTTTTCCAGATATTTATTTATTTCCTCAAACTGAGGAAGCTCGTGTAAGGGAGTTGAAATCGCTCTCATTCTTATTCTTTCTTGCCATTAAACTTGTTCATGGCAGAGTCAACGCCGTTTTCCATTATCTCAACAACCGCGTCTGCTGCACGGCTTACGGATTCCTTCATTGTGACAGCATCCTCGCCCTGGAAGTGACCCAGGACCCAGTCCACCATGTCGTATTCCTTGGGCTTTTTGCCGACGCCCACTCTTACGCGGCTAAAGTCGCTGTGTCCCAGCTGGGCGATGATATTCTTAAGACCGTTGTGGCCTCCGTGACTTCCCTTGGGACGGATGCGAAGGTTACCCACATCCAGCTCCACGTCGTCGGAAATGACGATGAGCTCTGAGGCGGAGTCCACCTTGAAATAGTCACATAAGGGGCGGATCGCTTCGCCGCTGAGGTTCATATATGTTAAGGGTTTTACGAGAATAACCCTGTTGTTACCGATTCTTCCTTTTCCGAAGGCGGCCTTGAACTTGGTCTCTGTAAGGCCGATATTGTACTTGTCTGAAAGGGCGTCTATGGTGTCGAAGCCCACGTTATGGCGGGTTCCGAAATATTTCTTTTCAGGGTTACCCAGTCCTGCGATAATAAACATTCTTCCTGTTTCCTCTTCCTTTTCTTTTACAAAAATACCCCTGATAAATTTAAACATTTTCCCTCCCGATTGCAAGCGCACAAAAACACAGGGGGCTTAGAATATAAGCCCCCTGAATTATACTTTTTCCCAATATATGTCTTAAGAAGCAAATTACTCAGCTGCAGGAGCAGCCTCTCCATCTGCGGTCTCCTCAACGTCAGCCTCTTTATCAAAGGCTTCAAGAATGGTGTCCTGTAAAACCTTACGCATATCTGAATTGATTGGGTGCGCAATATCACGATACTCACCATCTGCAGACTTCTTGCTGGGCATTGCGATGAACAATCCCCTCTCGCCCTCAATCACCTTGATATCATGAACAACGAATTCATTATCAAATGTAACTGATACCACTGCACGCATTTTTCCCTGCTTTGCAACTTTTCTGACACGAACATCTGTAATCTTCATTTTTTAACCCCCTCTTGGTTAAGAATTAAAGTGTCGTTATCGGGTTACTTTATTAAGTTTATTATAATACTTTTTTACGATATTTTACATACCAATATATTTTTATTATGATTATGCCTGACTTTGAATCCCTATATCATAATACATATCTCTCATTGTTCTCCACAACGATCTTGATGCCGTTATCCTCTTTGTAGTAGGAGTTGGCCTGGATGGTGCCGTGGCTCTCTACGATACAGTTCTCGATATGTGTATTGTCCCCTATATACACATCATTGAGGATAATGGAGTTCTTGATGTAGCAGTTGTTGCCGATGAAGGCTCCTTTGAATATCACGGAGTCCTCAATGGTTCCGTTGATGATACATCCGCTGGAGATAAGGCTGTTTTTAACGTTAACCCCCACGTTATATTTAGCCGGCGGAAGATCTACTACCTTGGTGTAGATTCCCGGATACTCTCTGAAGAAGTACTGTCTCACCTCGGGCTTGAGGAAGTCCATGTTGGTTCTGTAGTAGTCCTCCACGGAAGCGATGTTGTTCCAGTATTCCTTGATCTTGTATCCGTAGATGCGCTTCATATCCTTGTATCTCACAAGAATGTCTCTAACGAAGTCGTATCTCTCTTCCTCTTCAGCTCTCTCGATGAGCTCGATGAGCTGTCTCCTTCTGATTACATAGATACCGCAGGAAATGGTGTTGGATCTTGATACAACAGGTTTTTCCTCGAATTCTTCGATACGGCTCTCCTCATTCATGCGGATAGTTCCGAATCTCTCGGTATCGATGTCTGCCGGCATGTCCTTGCAAACCACGGTGATGTCGGCCTGTTTCTGAATATGGTACTCAAGGAGTTTGGCGTAGTCCATCTTGTATACGCAGTCACCGGAAGTGATGATAACGTAGGGCTCGTGGCAACTCCTAAGGAAATCAAGATTCTGTGCAATGGCATCCGCTGTTCCTCTGTACCAGAGGTTTCCTGATGCCTTAACCGCAGGGGTGAATACGTAGAGACCACCCTGCTTACGTCCGAAGTCCCACCACTTGGATGATGAAAGGTGAGTGTTAAGACTTCCTGCATTGTACTGTGTGAATACGGCAACTGTCTGGATATGTGAGTTGGTCATGTTGCTAAGGGCAAAGTCGATACTTCTGTAAAAACCTGCCACAGGCATAGCACAAACGGCTCTTCTCTTGGACAACTCCAACATTCTGCTACTGCTGCCACCTGCTAAAATAATGCCAATCGCCCTCATGTCAATCACCTGCCTTATCTAATGTTCTGCCGCTGTCGAGAATGCCGTCTTGGTAATCCTCCAGGGTAGTAATTCCGGAAATCATGGTATTCTTACCGACCTTAACATCATTGGGAATAACAGATTTCTCACCGATAGTGCAGAGACCTTCACAATAAATTCCGGGCTTGGTCTCGTTGGGCTTCTCTTCAAAAGCACCAAGGGTTACGCCGCTTCCGATCTTGGCCTTCTCAGCGATGATGGCCTTCTCGATGGAGCAGCCCTCGCCGACCTCAGTCTCATTCATAATGATGGAATGGGAAACCACTGTATCTTTTCCGATCTTGACACCGGGTCCGATTACGGAGTTATAAACCTTACCGTAGATCTCGCAGCCCTCTCCTACGATACTGCGCTCAATGGCACTGTCAGGTCCCATGTACTGAGGCGGCTGAACATCGCTGGCGGTGTAGATCTTCCAATATTCCTCATAAAGATTGAACTCGGGAACGATGTCGATGAGCTCCATATTGGCTTCCCAATAAGAAGTAAGTGTTCCGACATCCTTCCAGTATCCGTCAAATTCGTAGGCGTAAAGAGACTGACCCTGCTCCTTGCAGTAAGGAATGATATGCTTACCGAAGTCAAGGCCTGCCTGATTTCTATTTTTGATAAGAGCGTCCTTAAGAGCCTTCCAGCTAAAGATATAAATACCCATAGATGCAAGGTTGCTGCGGGGATGCTCAGGCTTCTCCTCAAAGTCGATGATGCGCTTGTTCTCATCGGTGATCATGATACCGAATCTGCTGGCCTCCTCCATGGGAACAGGCATAACAGCAATGGTAGCATCAGCGCCGCTGGACTTGTGGAAGTCAAGCATTGTCTCATAATCCATCTTATAAATGTGGTCTCCGGAAAGGATAAGCACATAGTCAGGATTATAGCTCTCCATATACTCTAAGTTCTGGTAAATAGCATTGGCTGTACCGGTATACCATTCACTGTTGGCACTCTTCTCGTATGGAGGAAGAACTGTTACACCTCCGAAGTTACGATCGAGATCCCACGGAATACCTATGCCAATGTGAGAATTAAGTCTGAGTGGTCGATACTGTGTAAGGACTCCGACAGTGTCCACTCCTGAATTGATACAATTACTAAGCGGGAAATCAATTATTCTGTATTTCCCACCAAATGAGACTGCCGGCTTAGCCATCTTGGCTGTCAGCACTCCCAATCTGCTGCCCTGGCCCCCTGCCAAGAGCATGGCGATCATTTCTTTCTTTATCATGTTCCACCTCGTTGCTACTTTGTCGTCCGAAACCGCGAAAACGACAATTTTCTGATCTCCAGCCATGATTAAAGCAGACTAAATATAAACTCCACCCTCGAAAAAGCCGGAATTCAATTACATTTTCCGCCCCTCGTAACCATGTCACAGAAAACCGCTTTTTTCCTATAGAAAAGTATATCATAAAGAAAGTACTAAAAAAACATAATATAGCGCTTAAATTAATAAGTTTTATCAGATTTTTTCAACGTAAACGTTTAAGCAGGGCGGGTTACCTCCCGGGGGATGGTGTTTGAGATGGGAAAATACACATTATTCGCAGGAGTTTAGTCCGGGATATCTGGCGGGGATTCATCGCTTTATGGAAGAATGCAAATTCTTCGCATCTTCAAGTCCGGGCTTGCCTGCTGAGGGTGCTGCACCATGGTGAAATATAAATTATTCGCATCGTTCCCAACGGTGAGTTAGGGCACTTCATCTGTCCAGACGGTCTCATTTCACGTTGCTCAGAACACTCGACCGTCTGGCCATCTGAAGCGCTCCTAACTCATCCGCTGTGCCCGAATGTCTCGCAATTTACATTTCCCCATGGCACATCCCCCTCAGCAGGCAAGCCCTCACCGGAGACCGAAGATTTTTTTCATACTCCCAGGGCGCGCTAAATCTCCCGCCAGATATCCCTCATTTAACTCAGGAGATAATTTGTATTTTCTCCATGACACACAATATCCACCCGGGAGGTAAGTCCATAACGAGAGAGATGGGGATTTTGGTTTCCCGGAAAGGTGATGGATTGAAGAGGGTATGTAATTACATGGATAAACAAATTTCAGTTCCTTGGAGGAGGCCGGGGTGCAGGGGCGGAACCCATGCAAAAGCTGCGCCGAAACGGTCTTTTCTTTTGTTCGGAAACTTATTCCTCGTTTGCTTTCTTCCAACCGCAGTGTTATACTTTGTCTTGCAGTTCCGCTTCTAGGAACTATAAATATCTGTACACATCTAGGATTCACTGGCATTCGCCGAACTGATTCCAAATGACAGACAACATTTTTTAAGTATGGAGGAAATGACTTGAACGAAAAAAAGAACGGGCCTAAGAAATTAAGCTACAAAGATGCTACGGGGGAGATTAAGTATACGCTAAAAAGCGATATCGTCTTTCACTACACACTGCAAAGATCAGAGAAGGCGCTTCTCGGACTAGTATGTGCCCTAAGGGGAATAAAACCAGAAGAAGTAAAAAGCATCCATGTCGAGAATCCTATTGACCTCAATAACATATCTAAAGAGACAATTATTCTTTGCTAAAAGAAACTGTCCTTTACTGTATCACGGACCAAGACCTGATTATAGATGCCGAGCCGGAATTCTACGCCCACTATAAACTACTTAATGCAAAAAATCATATAGCTTACTCTGACATGATTGGCATAAACGTGCTAAACTTAAAGTACATAAATTTTGCAACACAAGAAGATATAGATAATGGACTTGTCTATTGGGCTAAGTTGTTTATGGCAGACACCTGGGAAGAGCTCCAAAGCCTGATTATAGGTCATATTGACATGGAGGAGGTGGCAAATTTGATCTTAGAGCTTAATACAGATAATCAAGCAAAAGAGATTCTCGAAGGACAGCGCAGATACAGAGAACAGATGGCCACTCAATATGCTGTAGGCCGCATGGATGCTCAGAAAGAATATGAAGGAACGATTGACCAACTGCAGGAAGAGCTTGATAAAAAAGACGCAACAATAGAAAATCTGAAATCCGAGCTCTCTCAGCATGATAAGGATCAGATAGAAAAAATGCTCAAGAAAGGCAAAACTCCTGAAGCAATAGTTGAGTTTTGTGATTATCCCATGGAACTTGTGTTGGATGTGAAAAAAGAGATTGACGGGAAATAAATAGAAATGATCAGAGCCTTCGGTGCGATGCATCGGAGGCGTTTTTTGTGGTGAGAACAGTATGGCAGGTTCTCAATGACTCATTAGGGACGGTTCTCAGTGGGGCTATGACTAGCAAATCATATTCTGATCAAGCACTTCGCGTCATGACTCAATGAGAACCGTCCCTAATGGGGCAATTGAGAACCGGATGGGACAACAAGAACAGCACAATGAATAATCCAACTGAGGCAGATTGGATCTGACCCCGTTAACAAATTGTGAACAACATAGAATAGCGCCGGTCAGTACAGTTCACAGTTTGTTGATGGGGACAGTTGCCCCTTGGCGGCAGTTCTTGACTCATTGGGGACGGTTCTCAATGGGGCTAATGTCCCCAGCCTCGCAGGTCACAGTTTGATGACGGGGCCCCCAATTGGTTCATTGGGCACAAAAAAGTCCGCCGTACCGGGGAGCCGGCACGGCGGGCTGAACTTTTAGATATTAGCTATTTAATTGTTTTACTATGCAGTTTTATCAAGGCTTCTCAAAGATAATTGCTGTTGGAGTATTATTTGTTGAGTTATCATTATCAGGATCTTTGAATACTACCTGAATCTGAGCACCTACAGGAATAGCAGAATCTCCAGTTGCATTCCAAACTGAACCCTTAACTGTAACAGCCTTACCCTTAAAAGTTGCAACACCATTAGACACATCAGCAAAAGTACCTGACGAAGATGCCCTATACTGAATCTTCTCAATATCATTTGCAAAAGTGATTACAGAACTAGCTGTACCGTTAATTGTCAACTTACCACCTTTGTCAGGTCCAATCTTTCCATTGAATGAGCCATAAGCAGCTGCTGTCTGATCAAGTGTTGCATTTGTAACTGTATAAGCATCATTTGTTACATAATTTACAGAAGCAGCCTGAGCAGTCTGTCCACTACCAGCCTTAGGTGCCCAAGACCATGTAAGAGTTAACTTAGGAGCCTGAGCTTCAGTTGCTGCATGTGAAACTCCTCCTAATACAGAAATCGGAACTGCCTGGAATGTTGATCCAGCCTTCTCAGCATACTCATACTTTTTAGTCTTTGTATTATAAACTATAGTATACTCATTAGGTGCTTTATCTGCTGCAACTACTGTAGTAACGCCTGTCGAAGCATTAGTAATCTGAGTTGTTACTCCACCTACTTTAAGTCCAAGATAAAGCGCTGCATCATCTGGATCAGCTAAGAGTGTATTACCATGAGTCGCAGCTGTAGTATCACCAAGAGTTATAGGATCAGAAGTAGCAGCTGTTGCAACAGCCTTTACAGTTACATCAAGATCTTTTATTGTACTCTTATTGATGAAATAAACAGTATCGCTTTCATTTGCATATCCATTAGCAGTCTTGAAATATACATAGGTATCATTCTTAGGCTGTGTCCATGCTGTTCCAAGTCTTGCACCGTTTGTAGTCTTCAGCATTTCCTGAGGATCCATAATAAATGCAAATGTAGTAGCTGTAGTTGTAGGAAGTACTACCTTGGTAACACTTGTATTAACATAACCTTCTGCAGCGCCCTGACCTTCAACCGCTGTGCCTGCGCCTGTGTCGGCCTCTGTGGCATCAGCTGCAAATGCTGTTACTGTGCTTCCAAATACCATTGTTGCTGCAAGTAAAACTGCTAAAAATCTGTTTGTTCTCATAAAAGAAATCCTCCTTGATTTTATATCTCTTCCGCCTCATCATGAGTCGGTAGTTACTTTTGTTAAGAATCAATGTTGATTGTTACTCCGACGTTTACCGTGCTTAGAGTTTTCTGGTTTTCGTCAACTAGATGGTACACCATTGTGCAGTTATAACTCCCGGCACTAAGTTTCTTATCCAGTTTAATTTGATCCAGCTCACCTCCTAACGGAATTACAGGAGACTGGTATATCGGGTTCTCTTCGTCGTCTTCCAGGAAGATGTCAAAGTAGACATCATTACTGTTCCCACTGTCATTGGCGACATAAGCATCATCCGATACGGAATCCCCAGTTGCAAAGTGCCAAACATTGTTCATGGTTGCTGTGAAGTATCCCGGAGGAGTATATTCTTGTGTGAACAAATCTTCAGTGACTTCTTCTACATTCTCCTCTGTTAGGACGACACTTCGTTTTCCTTCAGTTGCTTCCTCCTTTTTGTCTTTTCTCCCGGTAGTGAGTAAGACGATAACGGTAACCAAAAGGATGATAATTACCACTATCCCAGCAAAGATAAGAGCCTTACCGGCTACTGGAGAGTTGCCCTTTTTTTCTGTCTCGTTAGACATTGATGTATCCTCCGACATTAGTATGTATTTCTAGCTATCAGTTATATCGGCATTTCTTTTTAAAACTTTAGAGGTAGCATCAAACTTTATTCAGTTTTTAGAATTTCTTATGTGCACACTTTATCTCCGTTGGTAACCGCATTGTAGCACCCATTTATAAACTAAAAATAAACTAGTAATAAAAAGAATGGATATTCGGTCATTTTTAATTGCTTTATTTCACACATATTGCTTAAAAATGAAATTTTATTAAGACGCCATCCCCCGGAAGGCCGCAGAAAAGGCGTAGCTACGCGGTTTTCGTAGCTACGCCCTATATAGACTATCCTTATGCCTGCTTCCTCTGAAGCTCTCTGATATCACTGGAATTCTTCTGAATTGCCAGCTTCATAACCTCTATATCGGTTATGGCAGAATCAAATCTGTCTGCGCTCTCTGTGTACCTCCTGGAAGTATCCAGATAGCACTGCTCGATGGTACTGAGTCTTGGAATTACGTTGTTTTCCATCTGGCCAACCTTGATCACCCGTACATCCTGTTCAAGGTTATCCAGTCTTGGAACCACATTGTTCTCCAACATGTCAACCTTGACAACCTTCATATCCTGTTCAAGGTTATCCAGTCTTGGAATCACATTGTTCTCCAGCATATCAACCTTGACAACCTTCATATCCTGCTCGAGGTTATCAAGTCTCTTATCAATGCTTTCAAATCTCTTGTCAATAGTATCGAACCGCTTAGAAAACAGTCCTTCTATTGCATTTAAATCTTCTTTTGTTAAAAACATTTTTCGTCATGCAAAATTATGATACCACACCTCAACCGAAAATCTCAATCTCAAAATTCCCCCGCAAAATTCATTACTGCAGCAGCGACAGCACGCCCTGATTGGTCTGATTGGCCTGGGCTAGCATCATCTGGCCGGCCTGCATAAGGATGTTTCTGTTGGAGTAGTCCACCATCTCCGAGGCCATCTCCGTATCCCTGATGGTACTCTCGGCGTCCTGGGTGTTCTCTGTTACATTTTCCAGGTTTCTGACGGTGTGCTCCAGCCTGTTCTGGTAAGCACCCAGGTTGGATCTTTCTCTGGAATTAAGCTCGATAGCATTTTTAACACACTCAATTCCCCTGAGGGCGCCGTCGCCGGTCCTGTCCTCCACATTCACATCCCAGAGTTCCAGGGTACTGCAATTGACGGGATTGATGCTGAGCATCATCTCATTATCGGTCTCTGAGCCCACCTGCAGGATTAGCTCCAGGGGCCCTGCATATTCCATATAGAAGTTACCCTCTTCGTCTCCGCTTCCTCTGTATTGAACGGACACAGAGCCGGTCTGCTCCACGTTGTTCCTCATGAGGGCATTGGCGATATCCTTGTAGACACTGGATTTGGATATGGGATAAGGATGGTCGACGGTTCCGTACTGAATCGGTTCCTCCCCCTCTCCCGGCTGCGTTACGGGGGCTCCGTCCACGGCGTAGTAGACGGTCTGACCGCCCTCCTGACGGGATAAAATATCTCCGCTTTGAAGGGGCGTTATAGAATAACAGGCGAGATCATCATTACTGGTGGCGGCCCTGAGGCTCTCTCCGGTAATTCCGGACCAGGGAAGATCCGGCATATTGGGAGTAACCCATTCCTGAGGAATGCCGTTAAGCACTTTTAACTCATTAAAAGTAGTTGTGGCCCCGGTTCTGTCTATTTCCACCTGAAGCTCATTTATCTCGCTCTGTATATAGGATCTGTCTTCAAAGGTGAGGGTATCGTTGGCGGCCTTGACGCAGAGCTCGTTCATTCTCTGGAGCATCTCATGAACCTCATTCATGGCTCCCTCTGCGGACTGCAGCAGGGAAATTCCGTCCTGGGCATTGTCCGTAGCCTGAGTAAGCCCGCGCACCTGCCGTCTCATCTTCTCGGATATGGCAAGGCCCGCAGCGTCGTCCGCAGCTCTGTTTATCCTGTACCCCGAAGATAATTTTTCAGATGCCCGTTTCTGGTCACGTACATTTATATTCAGCATTCTGTTCGCATTCATGGCGAGTAGACTGTGCTGTACGACCATCCTTTTCCCTCACATAAAAAAGTACATAGTTACATTTCTTATATCGGCATAAGTCACCATATTTTTGACATATATATAATAAGTAATATAATGATGTAGGTGTCAAAATATTAATAAGAAGAATCGAGAAAACTATTATGAATATATATATTTCAGGAATATCCGGAACCGGCATGGGACCTTTGGCTTTGATGGCAAGAAAGGCCGGAATCAATGTGTACGGCTCCGACAGAAGTCTTGGAGCAATTGCCAAGGAACTTGAAAATGCCGGTATCGAGTACCAGGTGGGCCCTCAGGACGGAACATATTTTTCTGAAAAAATAGATACTGTCGGAATTGACTGGTTCATTTACACTTCAGCACTTCCCCAGGATCATCCTGAGCTTCTGATGGCAAAAGAGCGTGGAATCAAGGTATCCAAGCGTGATGAGCTCATCGCGAAGCTGGTAAAAGAGCTTGACCTTAAAATGGTGGCTGTAGCAGGAACCCACGGCAAAACAACCACTACCTCAATGCTGGTCTGGGCCATAGACAAGCTCAGGGACGAGAGCGGTAACAGACTCCTGCCCTCTTCATATCTGGTGGGAACCATTCTTTCTTTTGCCCCATCCGGATCTTACAAAGAGGGCGATAAGTTCTTTATATATGAAGCGGATGAGTACGACAGGAATTTCCTTCATTTCCATCCATGGGTCAGCCTTATAACCTATGTGTCCTACGATCATCCTGATATTTACAAGACAAGAAAAGATTACGAAGAGGCCTTCATACAGTTTGAGGAGCAGTCTCAGAACGTGATCTTTGCTACAAAAGAGGCATCTCTCCATGGCGTAGATGTCCTTAAAGCAGGAGGAAAAGAGCCTCAGATCATCCCTGAGATCGACAAGCGGATCACTCTTTCCGGAAGTCCCAGAAGAGAGGATGCCACCAGTGCATTTTTTGCCCTGAAAGAAATGCTCCGTCACTGCGGCCAGGAGGTTTCGGACGAGAAAATAATTGAAGTTTTAAATTCATTCCCCGGCGTAAGACGCAGATTCGAGCGTGTAAGTGAAGGCTTTTATTCAGATTATGCCCACCATCCGGAGGAGGTAAAAGCTACTATAGATATAGCTTCTGAAGAGGCAGGAAAGCTCGGCAAAAAAGGCGTTGTTGTAGTTTACCAGCCCCATCAGAACACCCGTCAGCACGAGGTCAGAGCCCTGTACAAGGATGCCTTTGACAAGGCGGACAGGATCTACTGGCTTCCTACCTTCCTTACAAGAGAAGATGAATCCCTTCCCGTGATCACGCCCAAGGAGTTCATAGCTGATTTAAATGTTAAAGATAAGGCCTTTGTGGCAGAGCTTGATGATGACCTTGCAGAAAAGATCAAAGCAGATCACAGCGAAGGCTACCTTGTCATTCTTCTGACTGCGGGACCTGCAGATGCCTGGTTCAGAAAAACTTTTGCGGAGTAAAAAAAAATTCCTTTTGCTAAATTGCACTAAGGGAACTTTGTTGATAACACCGGGAGCCGGAGATGTGGTTAAAATCGGGGATGAACTCCCCCGCAGGAAATACTTTTCCACTTTTCCACTTTTAATATCAGTTTTATGTTAATCCTTTGATGTGGATAACAGCCATCATTTGTGGGTAAACGTTTTCGTAAAGATTTCCCACTGTTGATGGCTGTTTCATTTTTTCCTGATAAAATAATCCACGTTATCCACATTATCCACAAAGTTATGTGTATAAGGGAACCCAGACGGGGCCTGAAATATCTTCGTTACTTTTGTCCATATCATCTCAAAAATCACCATGCTATAATCTGAATTGTTCCGAAAAACATAAGAAAAATTTTAGACTTTTAATAAATGAGCTTATGGTTTTGGATAAACATGCGAAGTAGGTGATTAAGTTTATGATGGGGCGAGTTTCAATCAGTCATTCTTTAGGGGAGGATTCAACAAATGTATCAAACATCTTTATCGACGAATACATGCAAGACGCAAACGATGCGCAGATTAAGATCTACCTCTATCTGCTGCGGATGATGAGTGCGAATTTATCCACCAGCGTATCCGCATTGGCCGATAAATTCAATCATACAGAAAAAGACGTTATCCGTTCTTTAAAATATTGGGAAAAAAAGGGACTCATCAGCCTTGAGTATGATGCATCCCAGAACCTTACAGGAATCCATATGGAGGATATCACTTCCCAGAGGAATCTGGCCAGAAGGAAGGAAGATACAGTTTTACGTGCCCTTCCACCGGTTACTCCTGCCAGGGAACAGAGCAAGATCACTTCCATCGCTGCTCCTGCCAAGCCCAATTATTCGGTGGCTATGCTCAGATCCTTTAAACAGTCTGAGGGCCAGGGCCTTTTGTTTATTGCAGAGCAGTATTTCGGAAGAACTCTTAATCCGACAGAGATTTCTACTATTTATTACATACATGATGAGCTTAAATTTTCAGATGAACTTTTGGACTATCTGATGCAGTACTGTGTCGATAATCATAAAACTGACTTCCGTTACATGGAAAAAGTTGCCATCAACTGGAGTCAGGAAGGCATCACAACGCTAAAACAGGCTCGTGCGGAAAACTACAAACATGACAGTGACATCATCACTATCATGAAAGCACTTGGTTTGGAGAACAATCCTACTGATAAGGAAGTGTCCTACATCAACAAGTGGCGCGGGGAGTTGGGATTTACGATGGATATCATTCAGGAAGCCTGCGATCGTACTGTTTTAGCAACTCAGAAGAACCGCCTGCGTTACTGCGACGGTATTCTTAAGAGCTGGCATGAAAAAAATGTTTTATCCAGGGAGGATATAGCCAGATTAGATGCCAATTTTACCGCAGATCTTAAACAAAAGAGATCTAAGGCTTCTAATTCCATCGATAATAAAGCTCGTTACGGCGAATCATCTATTCGCCTTGGCGGAGTTCAGAACCGTTTCAATCAGTTCGAGCAGAACACCTATGATTTTGCCGAGCTGGAGGAGAAGCTTCTGGACAACTGATCGATTGCCTGTCTGTTGCCATAAGCGGCAGATGACAATCTTCTACTCCTGGTCAATTGGGGAATTGGCAAAGGGGCATTACAGCACTTTAGCCCTGTACTTTGGCTTAGCGGCGGCGTTTTCGCCTTCCCTGATACACGTACAGGGCTACATTTGTGCAATGACGTATCACACTACTCTACTCTTATGAAGGAGGAACTTTTTCATGGCACTGACCAATGCTCAATATGACGAGATCATGCATGAATACGAGGAAAGAAGGGCTCTCCACAGGTCAGAACTGGAGGACCGTCAGCGTCAGGTCTACGAAAATGTTCCGGGCTACAAGGAACTGGAGGACGAATCCGCCAGCGCCAGTGTACGCTTTGGCAAAAGACTTTTATCCGGCGAGAAACTGGATCGAAATATACTGAAAAATCAGTTGGCTGAGCTGGCCAGGCAGAAACAGCTTCTTTTGACGGAGGCACAGTTTGCTTCCGATTATCTGGAGATGGGTTACACCTGTCCCGACTGCAAGGACACGGGCTACATCGGCAATGATAAATGCCACTGCTTCAAGCAGAAGATCATCGATGTGCTCTACGACAAGTCCAATCTCAAGGCCCTGGCAAGACAGGCCAATTTCAAGCTTTTATCAGATAAATATTATCAGGGAGAAGATCTTAAGCGCTTCCTTGGAGCCAAGAAGGCTGCTGAAGATTTTATAAATAGTTTCAAGGACCACTACCAAAATCTATTTATTTATGGTACAGTGGGTACTGGCAAATCGTTCCTGTCTGTTTGTGTTGCCAATGAGCTCCTGAAACGTGGGAACTCGGTGATATATTTCAGCTCATCAGGTCTGTTTCAGCTTCTGGCTGACAATGCTTTCAGTTCAAATAAAAAGATGGACAGGCAGAGCACCTATGATGACATCTATGGGTGCGACCTGCTGGTGATCGATGATCTTGGAACGGAGCTGACCAACTCCTTTGTTGCAACGGAGCTTTTTTCCTGCATCAATGAGCGTGATCTCCGGAAAAAGAGCACTATCATCACCACCAATCTTTCCCTTGAGCAGCTGCAGGCCGCTTATTCGGACCGCATTTTCTCAAGGATCACCAGCAACTACAGGCTTCTTAAGCTATCAGGCCAGGATATAAGAAAATTAAAAAAACTTGCCCAAAAAGAAAGTGAGGTTTTGCAGTAATGCCAAGAAGAGAAGAGAAACGTAATCTGGAGACCATTCCTGTCGGTTCCCTGGGTATCATCCCTTTAAAGGGTGTAAGGTCACTGGCCGATAAGGTCGATTACTATCTCGTTAAATGGAGAGCAGAACGAGAAAACGAGCACAAAGGAAGCCTGGCTTTTACAGGTTATGAGCGTCCTTCCTATATCTTAGACGCTGAGGTGCCTAGATTCGGTACCGGTGAGGCCAAGGGTGTTATCAAGGCTTCTGTAAGAGGTGATGACCTCTATCTGCTGGTAGATGTTTGTAACTACTCTCAGACCTATTCTTTATTTGGTCAGGAAAATCATATGTCTCCTGATGATCACTATCAGGATCTCAAAAGAATCATTGCAGCTGTAGGCGGTAAGGCCAGAAGAATCACAGTTATCATGCCTTTCCTCTACGAGTCAAGACAGCACAAGAGAAGTTCAAGAGAATCTCTTGACTGCGCTATCGCTCTTCAGGAGCTAGTGAACATGGGTGTAGACAATATCATCACCTTCGATGCTCACGATCCGAGAGTTCAGAATGCTATTCCTCTTAACGGTTTTGAGACCGTTCGTACTACATATCAGTTTATTAAGGCTCTTCTTCGCAACGTGGATGATCTGAAGATCGATTCAGACAACATGATGGTTATCAGCCCGGATGAGGGCGGAATGGGCCGTGCTATATATCTTGCCAGCGTACTTGGCCTCGATGTGGGAATGTTCTACAAGAGACGTGACTACACACAGGTTGTGGATGGCAGAAATCCTATCGTATCTCACGAGTTCCTGGGCTCCAGTGTTGAGGGCAAGTCAGTTATCATCGTTGACGATATGATCTCATCAGGAGAGAGTCTCCTGGATGTTGCCAAGGCTCTTAAGGACAGGAAGGCCGAGAGAATCTACGCATTCTCAACCTTTGGTCTTTTCACCAGCGGTCTTGAGCAGTTTGATAAGGCCTATGAAGAGGGCGTTATCGACAGAATCCTTACAACCAACCTGATCTACCAGACTCCGGAGCTGCTTTCAAGGGAGTGGTATATCAGCTGTGATATGAGTAAGTATATTGCTTACCTTATTGATACACTTAACCATGATGCTTCTATCAGTGATCTGCTTAACCCTGTGGAGCGTATCAACAGTATTATTGAGCGTTACAATTCGGGAGAACTCAAGGCTTCCCTTGAGGCTGAGAAGAAGGGTTGAGATAGAGGACGGAATCTTGCGGGGCAAGCCTGGACAGGCCGGCGGAACGAAAGTTTACTCGCATCACCCTACTCCTTGATTTTCTAAGCAAAAAAAATACCGGGAAAGAAAGCTTTCACGTTGTTCAGAACAGCTTTCTTTCCCGGATTTTTTTTGCTCTGCAGCAGAATCCCATGCTCCGTCCTATTACTGTTCGTTCTTCTTGAGTTCTGTGTAGAGAGCGGCACAAGTGTTGAAATAGTAAGGATTTGTATAGAAAATTGCCAGGATTCCGCAGGTAAGTGCAGAAAGGATGAACCAGCCGAGGAATGAGAGATCCAGCACAAATGCTTTCCACTTGTAGCCTGTCATCATCTGGCGTGATTTGGTAATAACCTCTGTAGCTGAAAGCTCAGGATAATCCTTAAGGATGTAAGGAACCATTCTGTAGGAATAGGACTTTACGATGCCCGGAATAACGAAGAGACATGACCACAGGGTAATGAAGAGGTCACGTAAAAACAGTGTGATGAATACGCGACCGTATTCATTGAAGCCTTCTTTGATAACTGAAAGTGGTGTTGTGTTGTCTTCTACGTTCAGGCGGAAGAATCTGAAACATCCAACGTTGAGAGGGTTAAATACAAAAATTCTTAATATGAATGCTACTACACTGATGATCAGGAGTGCAGCCAATATTGCCATGGTGATGATCATGATCTGATCAGGATCCAGATTGGCTGTTGCTTCAGTAAGCTCTGCACTGTAGGAATCGGTGCTTGTTCTGCAGCTGACTGCGGTTCCTGCTCCGAAGAGAGACATGATAATGCCTGCAATTACGCTGTTCTTGTAGTTGGCTTTCATTGCAGATTTTCCCTGGTACTTTAAATCACTGTTTGTCCACATATCTTTTTTCCATCCTCCTCTATTTGTGAAATTTAATAGTTGTTATCATTATAACACATACAAATACACAAATTAAGGTGATATGTGGAATGATTAGCCACCCGGGAGGACATAGAAAGGGCGATAGGTACAGTAGTGACGGTTCTTGGATGAATATCTTAAAAAAGGGTTGTGATGTCCATGAGTTTGTCGATTCGGGCGTAGAGTTTTTTTCTAAGTTCCTCGTCGGGTTCTGTGAGGTCGGGAACCATGATGACGTTGCAGCCTGCAAGGTAGGCGCTGATGACGCCGTTGGGGGAATCCTCCACGGCGAAGGTCTCCTTGGGGTCAAGGCCCAGCTGCTGGCAGGCGTAAGCATATATGTCCGGAGCGGGCTTTCCCTGCTTTACCATATCTGAGCAGATGATCCTGTCGAAGTGATCGAAAAGGCCCAGCTTGGTGAGATAGCCTTTTGTCCTCTCATATTCATTGGCTGTGGCGATACAGGTGAGGATACCATGCTCCCGGAGCCAGGTGAGAATCTCCACTGCACCGGGCTTAAGGGGTATTCCGTTCTCTTTTATAATATCGGCCACCAGGCCTCTTCTATACTCTCTTACCTCATGATAGTCGAAGTCCTCTCCAAAGAGTTCCTTGAATCTCTTGGGTGCAAAGGGCCTTCCCAGAGAGCGAAACTCCAGGGGCATCCAGGGCTCGCACTTGTAGCCGAAATGCTCCAGGGCCTGTGGCCATGCCTTCTGGTAATATTTTTCTGTGTCTGTAAGGGTTCCGTCTAAGTCGAAAATTACTGCTTTTATGCTCATAACTCGTAATACTCCGCGTTTATATACTTTGTATCATCCTCAAAGGCTGAGGGCTCGGTGTGGGTCTCGTTTACTTCCACAGTGTTTCCGCCTCCGAAAATACTTGTAAACAGTGACTTCATTGTGTCAGATCCGATGAATGCAACGTCTGAGGAAACAGCACTTACCGCTCCCTTTTGCTCATCGCTGCAGGTAACCTTGGCGCAGTCCCTGATCTTGAGCCTTTCTCTGATGAGCTCAGCGGGAATGTCTTTCGCGATCTTAAGAAGAGCGCAGTCTCTGATAAGTATACCATCTGCTGCCGCTTCAAGGGTTACTCTGTCAAGGTTGGCAATCGGCATATCTTCCATTACGATGCCCTCAGCGACAACGATTTTTTTGTAGGAAGCCTTGATCTCGTTAAGTCTTGGCACACATTCCTGATTGGTGACCAGCTCGCCCTCCACAACAAGGGATTCAAGCCTGTTTAGTGCACTCATATTTGCAGAAGAAATATGGGCATTTCCTATTATATACAGATTGGTTCCGTAGGTGTTAACATACTGGTCGTCGATCTCGTTCTCATCCTCAACGATAACCCTGCAGTTATCGGGGATCTCCACGATCTCCGCCTCAATGTTAAAAAGAGGAAGAGCTGCATCAAGGTGACTCTTTCTGATGTAAATCTTATCTGTTGAAAACTTCACGTTCTTTTCAGCAAGCTTGTTAAAATTGGTCTCCGGGTCATTGTCATAGATAAAAGTGGCTGCAAAATATCCGGTATTTTCCGGTGCTCTCATAGGAAAATACTTATCAAGCTTATATCTGTTTGCGAGGAGTACATAGTCATCGGGATATGCCTTAGTCATGCCGTTTATGGAAAGTCCCGGGAAAGGCAGCATTGCTGCAATGCTCTTGGGGCAAAGGATGATTCCGTTGACGGTTATGCGGCAGTACTTTTTCAAAACCTCTTGGGAACCGGGGGCTATCTTCAGCATTCCATTGACGGAGATAGCGGTACCCTCTGCCACGGTTGAATTGGGCGAAATCTCATATACACCGTTGATGGTCTGGGTCATGTTGCCTGGAGCTTCGCCGATGTCCTTGCTCCTAACCTCCTCAGCCTTTATATTAAAGGGAAGTCTGTTGAGGATTTCTTTACTTCTGTCATCAACGATAAGGTTCTCTGTATAAATTCTGATACTGGAAAACTCCTTGTAGTTGTCTTCGTTAATTCTTCTTGCGTCACAGGTTTCACAGTTGATTCTGAGTTTCATGTTTTTCCCCTTTCAAACGTATGTATTCATATTATTTTTTTCCTTAAATGTTCTCTTGCCTCGTGGAGTTTGCTCCTGACCGTTCCGGCGGGAAGCCCCAGCATCTCTCCTATCTGTTTGGAGGAAAAGCCCTCCACATGCCTTAGGATCAGTAGCTTAGCCTCAAGAACGTCCATGGTCCTAAGCACCTCAAGGATCTCTTTTTCCGAATACTTATCATAGAAGTTCTGCTGTATGGGCAGTTCCTCGGAGTCTGTCATCTCGCCCTGAAGGCACTCGTTTTTTCTTTTCCTCACGGTGTCGATAAAAACGTTCTTGATGGTGCGGTAGAGCCAGGCTCTTTTCTGAGGAAATGACAGGCCCTCAATCTCGTCGTAATGGTCGATGGCACGTAGGAAGCCTTCCTGAACCATCTCCTTTGCCATATCCTCGTCCTGAGTCATGATGCAGCACCACTTGAGCAGCTCGGTATTTAGTTGTTTATACAAGTCGGTAATTTCCTGCTCCATTTTGTTCCCCCTGCGGTGTCAGCCCCCGGTTAATTGCTGCTCGCGTTGCCACGCTATCATACTCACAATTATATAACGATTCCAATCGGTACCACGAGTGAAAATACGTATTTTTCCTAAGCGCTAACTGAACCAGATACAAATTAACCATAATTATCCTCCAACGATCTAAAACTATCCATAATCATTTGTTACTGTTCAAAAGCGCTTTCTGTATATATAACGTTTGAAAAAAGAAAAGTGTTGGAAATATTTTAAAAAATTTTCCAACACTTTTGTCATGTATTACAGTTCCTTCTCATAGCACAGGAAATCCTGATCGTACATAAAGCACTCCCCAACCACGTTGAATCCAAAGGTGGCATAGCAGCGGATTGCCTTGATGTTGTGCTTGTTAACCAGGAAATGAATTCCCTTGTAGCCGCGTCTTTTCAGCTCTTCCATTCCGAACCGGAGCATTATGCGGCCAAGGCCCCTACTCTGCTCATCCGAAAGCACTGCCAGTCTGGCAAGCTCGCTTGAGGGATTAAGATTCGGGTTCCAGCATTCAAGGGCGTCCACGTCCGGATCCTCCTCAAGGGAGATGGCGGCGTGGATCCTGCCGTCTATTTTAAGGACATACAGCGCATCTCTGGACAGGTCGAAGTCTATGGTCTGGTTGGACGGATAGTCCTCATCCCAGGGGCAGAACTCGCGGCCCTTCTGCATGTCATACAGGGCAAGGATCTCAGCTCTGTCGTTTTCCGTGGCAAGAATAATCTTATAGTCCTTCATTAGTTGTCTCCATGAATATCTTTATAATACTTGCTGTCTGTAGTTGCATTAAAACCGTCAAGGAAATATTCCTTTGGCATATATTGTTCATAATCAAGATCCATAAAGTAATTGCAGAAGATCTGCTCAGCATAGATAATCCGGCCCTCGCCGTCTGTCAGCGCATAGACAAAGCCGTTGTAGGAATCCGCATTTACCGCGAGCAGCTGATAAGTTTTTTCCTCCTCCACGTCGTAATAGCCGGTGTATTCGGTGGATTCATAGGCCTTCAGCCTTTTTACCTCCGCATCATACTCTGACGGTGTATAGTCAACCACAAGGTATCCCAGATACTGGGCATCCCAGGGGTTGTAGTAGACCATCTTGAAATCCTCCACCTTCATGGAGTCAGTGATCTTCTCAGGCCATATGGTCTCATCCATGCCCCACTTGGTCCACTGAGTATCCACGCCCTCCTGATATGCTCCGTTGGAGAAGTTCATATATTCGTTGTAATGGGAAACATCGTCGTACTCTTCAATTGGCGACAGCCCCACCATAACCATGAGGATTCCAACAATAACAGTCATTACGATAACACGCCAGAATGCTACGGCTAGGCCTATAATAGTCGCGAGCTTAATGCTGCGGACAAGCTTCTTGTTCTTCACTATCTTTTCCAGAAGTCCTGTCACATATAAGGTAACAACCGACATTATAACCAGCGCTATAAATGTAACAAACAGGACTCCTTTGTTTATCTTGTTTGAAGCAATCCCAATCGTCTGTAATCCTATGGATGCAAGCAACACCAGAACTCCGATGAAGCTTATGATCTGCATCCTGCGAAGGAGCTTACTCTTTTCCTCATTGGCATAATCCGCCATCTTGGTGGCCACTTCCCTTACTTCCTTATCCATCATCTCGCTTTTTCTCTCCCCTTCAATAATCTCTCTGACATCAACTCCGTAGAAATCTGCGATCTCCACCAGCAGCGATATATCCGGAAGATTGCTCCCGGTCTCCCACCTTGAAATGGATCTGGTGCTCACATTAAAAACCTGTGCCAGCTGCTGTTGTGTCATCTGTTTCTCATGCCTTAGTTCTCTCAAAAATCTGCCTGACTTTTGCTGATCCAAATGTGTTTTCCTCCTCTTCCTTAGGATATACCAAGTGTAAAAAAGTCCTCCGCCAAATACAACGACACAAAGCGAGAAATGCCCATATTTAGCCACCGGACACGGTATGTCCGGTAGGATTTAGACTTATGAATAACATAGCTCAATATGATGACACGGGTCTCAAGGTCATAACACTTATCATGCAAGCACTCTTTCTTTTTATTTATAAACCTTTCTCATACTAAAGCCGACGGTGATGATAAGTCAAGGGGAGTCAGCTGGGACGGTTTCGCATTGCACTTTTTATGCCTTTTGCTTATACTTCAATTGTGAACAATTTAAGGAGGTCGGTTACAAATGAAGAAATTTAGTGAAATTGAATATCATCGTCCGGATATCGAGGCGCTTAAAAAGGCAGTAGAAGATGCTGCAGCCAAGATTCGCGATGCCAAGAGCTACCAGGAGGTCAAAGACGCTTACTTTGCTCTTCAGGAGCGTGAAGAAGCCGATGAAACCATGTATACCGTGGCTCACATCCGCAACACCGTCAATATGAAGGATGAGTTTTACGACAAGGAACTCCAGTGGCTTCAGGAGGCATTTGCCGGGACTATTCCTCAGTACAATGCCTTTGCAAAAGCACTGACAGGATCACAGTTCAGGCCCCAGTTCGAGGAAGAATTCGGTGCACAGCTCCTTAGAAAGCTAGATGCTTCTCTGCTGACAAGCGATGAAAAGATCATTCCCGAGACTATACGCTGCGAGCAGCTTAGTCAGGAATATAGCAAAACAGCAGCCGGTGCAACCACCGACTTCAGAGGTGAAGAATGTAATTTCTATGGACTTCTTAAGCACATGCAGAGCACAGACCGCGCAGAGCGTAAGGAAGCCTTTGAAGCCTGGGCTGCCCTCTATGAAAAAATAAGCCCTGAGCTTGAGGCACAGTACGCAGAGCTGGTTAAGCTCCGCAACGAGATGGCTCTGAAAATGGGCTTTAACAACTATACCGAGATGGCTTACGTCAATAGAAACCGCTTCGATTATAAAGCGGAAGATGCAGCCAAATTCCGTGAGCAGGTCAGAGAGATAATCACTCCGGCGGTTGCTAAGCTGCGCAAGATCCAGCAGGAAAAGCTGGGCGTTGATAAGCTTTTCTACTATGATGAAGAGCTTATTTTCCCCGATGGAAATGCTACACCGATCGGAACCACACAGGAGCTCATTGATAAGGCCCAGAAGATGTACACAGAGATGAGTGCCGAGACCGGGGAGTTCTTTGATTTTATGAAAAAATATGAGCTCTTTGATCTGGAGACCAGACCAGGCAAGCACATGGGCGGCTATATGACCTCTATGTCCCTTTTCAAGGCTCCTTTCATCTTCAGCAATTTCAACGGAACCTCAGCGGATGTGGACGTTCTTACCCATGAGGCAGGTCATGCATTCCAGGGATATCTCGCCCTGAGATCCATTGATGTAGATGCACTTAGAGGCTCAACAGCAGAGATAAACGAGATTCATTCCATGTCAATGGAACACTTCGCTTACCCCTGGATGGAGCTGTTCTTTGAGGAAAATACAGAGAAGTATGTTACTTCACATCTTCTTGGAGCCCTCTGCACAATTCCTTATCTGGTAAGTGTTGATGAATTCCAGCACGAGGTTTATGCTCATCCTGAATATACAGCAGCTGACTGGAAAAGAACCTGGCGTGAGATTGAGCAGAAATACATGCCCTGGCGTGATTATGATGGAAATGAATTCCTGGAGGCCGGTGGTTTCTGGATGCAGAAGCAGCACATCTTCCTCTATCCTTTCTACTACATCGAATATGCCATGTCACAGATCTGTGCATTCCAGTACTATGGTCGCATGAAAGAGGACAGAAAGAAGGCCTGGGAGGATTATCTTCGTCTTTGCCGCGCAGGCGGAACCAAGGGCTACTTGGAGCTTCTTAAGATCGGAAATCTCTTAAGTCCCTTCGATGCCGGAACAGTTGAAAAGAGTACTGCTCATGTGATTGAGGAGTTGTCAAAGCGTTATACGGTTTAATACAAAGAGGTCCAGTCCCCATCAAAACTCTGGGGACTGGCCTTTTTTTTATTCCTTTATTGTGAAGGTCACCTTCTTAGTGCCTGCATAATCACCTTTTCCAGTGATCACAATACTTGCTTTTCCGGGTAAAACATTGTCGAAATATTCAAGGGTATAATCCGTTCCCTCCATAAGAGTCTTCTTGCCATATTTCACGGTCAGGTTGTCAATCCTGATTTCCTCGCCGGTGTGGGTTCTGGCCTTGATGGCAGACACCTTCGCATTTTTCATCAGGAGCTTGTCTGTTATTACAGCATCGATGGTCAGTTTGTCTGTAGCCAGATAGTTTCCTTTTCCTTCCACAAAAACCTTGTGGGTGCCAACCTCTGTAAAGTCATCCTCTGCAGAGGAGCTGAGGATGAAATCCCTGTTTTTCTTAAGGGTTATCTTCTTGTCGTTTCTGTATATAACCAGAGAAGGCTTAACCTTGATGCGATTTCCTGTATATCGATAAAAATAAGTATTCTCAAAAGCCATTTTGTATTCCACACCGTCTGCGGTGATACTTCCCTTTTTAGCAAGCTCCGTAAGATTCAGTGGTTCGATAACAAAATCAACCTTAAGTTTTCCCTTATTCTCCTTTGCCAATTTAGTTCTAAGCTTACCCTTAAGAGTCACGGTAACGCTGGCGGTTCCTGCCTTTACATTGTTCTTGTACTTAACGGTATAATCCTTTTTGACTCTGAGAAGCTTCTTGTAATCATATACATGAAGCGCTGAGAGTTTTTTCGCTTTTCCATTGTAAACAAGGCTCTGGCTGCTTCCCGCACACCAGATTCCTTCAGGAACATCCGCCGGTGACTTAAAGCCCTGCTCCTTAATATCTTCCTCTGTGACATCTCCCCAGTCATCCTCGGGAACATCATCTCCCTCTTCGGGAGCCTTGGTCCACTTGGCATATATCTTAACGTCTTTAAATACTCTTTTGCCAAAAACATATTTGGTTTTAAAGGTGGAATCCGCATACCAGCCCTCAAGCACATGGCCGTCATAGCTGATCTTCGGCTCTGTTACGTAGCTTCCGAAGGCGACCTTCTGATTCTCCAGAGTCTTGTCACAGTTGGTGACGAACCTGACTGTCATATAATCCGGCTCACCTTCAGGGATGAATGTGGCAGTTGTTTTACCGAGCTCATCAATGCCGTCATACCAGCCTTTGTTGTTTACAGGAAAATAGATATTGAATTTCTTATATGTAATTTTGTCAATATTGGTAATATAGTCCCCGTAAAAATGTACCTCTACGTCCTCGGGCCATAAAGAAAAGAGTGAGGAGTAAACTATATTGATATCACTAATGTTTTTATATACATACAAACTCTTTGTTATAGAGGGGCAACAGGTTGTTTCTGCTGTAACTACGGTCTTTGGCAAAACAAAGGTCTCGACTCTTGTTCCGCTGAAAGCGTTCTCTTTAATGGTTTTTACCCCGGTTCCAATATCGATGGTCTTAATCTCGCCGCAATCGCAAAACGCTGCATAACCAATAGTCTTGGCCTTATCCCCAAACTTCAGGTTTCCAATATCGCAGGATCCAAACGCACACTTTCCGATGTAATCTGCATTTAGTTCAAGATTTTCAAATTCAGAGAAACTGGCTGCAAAAAAGCTATCCTGTCCAATGGTTTTTGCATTCTTTATGGCAGCGGCGATTCCTTTTACTTCCTTTGCAAAAAGCAGCTCTGCAAATGCGAAGTCCCCTACGCTTTCAAAGCTTGTTCCATCTTCAATGGTTATGGAGTCTATGCTGGTAATGGCATAAAAAACATATTTTCCAACAGTTTTGACTGTTTTTGGAATGGAGAATCTCCTTAAATTGCTGGTTTGAGCAAAGCTGTAATCTCCAATATGTGTTACTCCGTTTTCTATCTCAACTTCTCTTATTTCGCGGCCAAGCTCTCTCCATGGCGCAGCATTGGATATTGAGTAATCAGTCATGGCTCCACTGCCGGAAATAACAAGCTTCTTGCTATCCTTGTAGTTAGTGCTGTCTACCAGTTCCCATATGACATTCTCGCCGCACTTATTATTTATTTCTCTGTTAAGGGAATAAAAAGGAATGCTTCCTTCCTGATCGGGATAAGGCCACATGAAAGCGTTGGTGAATTCCCTTGTGTATTCATCTGTCCAGCCTGAGCCTCCGTAATATACGCAGGAGCCCAGTACGTAAGCTCCCCCATGAACTTTGGGATCACATATCTTAGGTGCATCGCCTAAAAATATCACCTTGGAAAAGCGGCTGCAGGCAAGAGCTGACATATCAAATTCTTCCAGAGAAGCCGGAAAAGTTATACTTTTCGCTCCATCTATGACACCGCAAAAAGCAAAAGCACCAACAGATTTAATGCCTTTTCCTATTGTAATGTTCGCTATGAACGGATGATCATAAAAGGCATAGTCGCCTATTCGCGTAATCTCATCACCGATCACCAGCTTAAAGTCGCGGTGACTGCATGCATCAGCCCAGGGGGCAGGTTCGTCCTTTGTATAGTCCTTTATATCTCCGGATCCGGAAATTGTAAGGATTCCTCTCTCAAAGGTCCAGGTGGCATTCTCTCCGCAGGTGCCACTGGTTGCAGGTTTATCAGTTGACTCGTCCAAAAGACTTGCATCCTCTGATAAAGCGGAAGTTTCTTCCTCCAGAATGATTTCTTCTGAAGGCTCTTTGATTGAATTATCTTCTATTGTTATTTCTTCCGGGGAATACTCTTCCGAATAATCAGACTCCTCAGCGCCATATGGCTCTGCTGCACTTACAGAGGGCAGTGCAAGCCCATTATCAAACAGTAACGCCGCGCCAAGAATAAGCGCAGCTATCCTTACATTTTTTCCCATTTTTCATACTCCTCACAATACTTTTTTGACACATATCTATGATATACGAATTGCTCAGCAAGTGCTACGGCTTCATATATTTTATCCCGGCATCGGCAAACTAAGAACCCCTTTACTCTCCAAAAACATCAAAGCAAAAACCACCAGCCATCCACCTATAATAATTCCCAATATCACCTTTATAGCAATATCCCGCCTTAGATCATAAAATTTCACCTTTCCCAGGCCAATTAGAAGCACCCATATCCCGACAACAACATAGATAAGAGGAAATAACTGAAAAAATAAAACTCCGGTTTCTATACATCCCCCAAATACAAAGCATCCCACAAAAATAAACAAAACACCTACAACACGGAGCTTAAATCCAGCATTCCAATCAATGTATGCAGAATTCCATACACCTGGACGATAGAAAAAACCATTGTTCATCAGATAGTGTTCTATAATGGAATACAACTTTTGAGCATCATAGTTGATATTAGGATAATCCTTCGCATCAACCTTTTTTCTCCAAGGCAGATTATCCGAAGCCGAAACCGAATACACGGTTTTCGTTTGCGTACTCGTCGGTGGAGTATAATCATAACGCTGTGCTGTCATTTCGCCACCGCAAAAGGTCTTGTTTTTTCGAAGCTTGTACTTCACAGAAAAAGATCGAAGTTTCTTTTCATCCACATTCTGAGGCACCTCTTGTACCTTCCAGTGTCCAATAACCGTATTCCCTTTTACTTCTACAACAAATGGGTATTCCTCAGAGTTTAAATCCCTAACAATTGCCTCTTTTAATTCTTCACGTTCCATTATCGTGACTCCAACATTTTTCTTTTTATTATCTGGAAATAATCATTATTTTTCTTCCACAAGCGTTTCTTTTCCATCATTCGTATAAATAATCAGAACATAAAAAACACAGCAAATGTCAGAGGCCAGTCCCCATTAAAACTCTGGGGACTGGCCTTTTCTATGCATTAAAATCCAAGAGTATCATTCACAAGGATAACGTGGATCCTGTCTGCATGTCTTGAATAGCGGGTTGTCAAAAACTGACAGCAGATGGTGTCAGGTGACTTGCAGTCCATGCACTTTCCTGTCTTGCTGCAGGGTGTGGCAAGGCCGAAACGCTGTGCGTTGATGGGAGCTGCCACATTGCGTGCCCTCTTCATGGCACCGTCAAGGTCACCGCAGACCTTGTTCATGCCTACGATGAAAAGAACCTTCTTAGGTCCCTGGCAGATCATGGAAACACGATTGGAATTGCCGTCGATATTTACAAGAATGCCGTCATCGGTCATGGCATTACAGCTGGAAAGGAAGAAATCGGCATCGTAGCCTGCCAGCATTGCTGCTCTTTTTTCCTCTGGAGTCTTGGCTGTATCTCTGTCAATGAAATTGTAGTTGCCCTTCTTTACAGCTTCCACAAGGCCAATCTCATGAGCACTCATAGCTCCGCCCATGGTAACGCTGCTGCCCTCAGGAATGATCTCCAGTGCTATCTTAAGAGCCTCCTCTTTGGTGGCTGCGTAGTAGCCTGTCATATTTCTGGACTTAAGCCCCTCGATTGTCTTTTGTGCCAGCAGTTCATTTCTCTTGGTAATGTTCTCGTTCATGCCTATCCCTCCTACCTTTCACAACATGTTTATCCTTTGGGATTCACCCCATATTTCTTCATCAGCTGCTTCATAAAGAGCGGCTGAATAATGAATATAATTACATAGCCCACAATAAAGCAGATCACCAGGGAGCTGAGGAACATGGGCAAAAAGCTTATCTGCGCCATGCCGCCGCTCTGTCTCATGGCGTTTCTGTAGGCCAGAATAACCATGACAAGAGTTATTATGGGAGTATAAATGCAATTGGATATAAGGCTCTCTAGGAGTCTTGCGGGAAGTGATCCCCGCTGCAGTTTAAATCTTCTGCAGGCCCCTGCTCCCAGCTTGCCCATGGGAATCAAAAATCCAATAGCAAAACTGATAATCGTACTTATCACAAAGCTCAGCAGAAATCCTACTATGGAAAAGCTTCCGGAATTCTTCATCCCGATGAGATTTCCCACCAGTGACATACAACAGCTCATGACCAGGCCCATTCTGATGCTCATGCCCATTGCAACTTTCTTCATGCTTTTTTCCATGCTCAACCTCCTTTAGGTCAAATCAAACATCAGATTCCCTTAAAGCTCATGGTAAATGTCAGCTTCTCATCACTGGGAATAAGGAACTCGGGATGTGTCTTGGCGCCCCAGCTGTCATCTCCGGCGATACCCATCTGGCACAGGCTGCAGCGTACCACTGTCTTGCAGTAGCGGGGCAGCTCGTAAGGATGTCTTGCCTCCTCCAGCTCTCCCGGTGTGTAAGGCAATGCGCTGAAATTCATGGTATCGGGAGCTTCGAATAACAGTCCTCTTCCCTTGTTGTTCAGGATCTTGGCCCATCTTACTCCGGTCCTGTTGCCGGTCTCCTGAGGCACAAGATAGTGCTCCATCATGTCCTCTACCTTGTCGCGGTAGATGCCCAGCTTCGCGCCGCGGTTTCTGTCTATATAGTTCTCTGCAGGCCCCTTGCCGTAGTACTCAACCCTGTCAAAATCAGCATCAAATTTAAAGAGCATACCGAACTCAGGCATGGGGCTGAGACCCTTGACGCCTTCATATTCCTCTTTTATCCAGACTCTTCCATCCCCTGTGACCGTGTAGGTAAGAATCACTGAAGAAGCCGGAACTGTAGGAAGATAGTGCTTGAAGGTAAGGCTCACGCTGTTTTCCTTAACATCCACAACAGGATACCTGCCCTGATCCTCTGTACCGTTGGCATAGCCTGTGCTCTCCTCCACAATGGGTGCAGCGATGGCATAGGCGCTTGCCAGCTTCCACTGGGCATAGCGCTGAGGCATTCTGTTTCCGTTGTCGTTATCCACGGGAGCTCTCCAGAAGTTAGCCTTGGGCATCTCCTTTATCAGCTCTCTTCCCGCATATCTGTAGGAAGTGATATTGCCCTGATCCCTGTTAAAGAGGACCTCGAAATGATTGCCCTTAACTCCGTAGTTATAAAGTCCCTGAACGAACTTCACGCCGCCGCAGGTAACAAAGGTTGAAGCAGCTCTTCTGAATACGCCCTGTCCAAAGGCCACCTCATGGCCCCTCTCCGCCCAGAGGGTATCATCGCGAAGTCTGAAGGAAACAGTAACCGCATACTCCTCAAGAGGGAAGGGTCCATTCTCATCAAAGTTTCCCATATCCACCACTGAAAGCTTCTCAATAACAGCCTCCGGCAGCTCGAACTCTTTTTCAGACATAGGCTCAACGTCAGTAGCCATGCGCTTTTCTATGATCTTCTTTCCGTCCTTTTCCAAAAGAACGAAGCAGTCGAATTCACTGGTGTTGGTGAAAAGAGAGTTATTGATAACCTTAACCTTGTCGCTCTCCACCTCTACTCTTATATTCTGATAGTTGTACTTAACCTCCTGCATCTTGGCATAGGGGCGTCTCTCTCCGTCCACGATGCCGTTTCCGCTGAAGTTGTAATCGCAGGGTCTCTCACCGTGATCTCCGCCATATGCCTGATAGTCCTCACCAAAGCGGTTCTTTTCACGGATGGACTGATCCACGTAGTCCCAGATAAAGCCGCCCTGGTACCTGGGCTCTCTCTCTGTGAGATCCGTGTATTTGAACATTCCGCCGCAGGAGTTGGCCATGGCATGGGTATACTCGCAGCAGATATAGGGCTTGTCGTCGTGCTCCTTAAGGAACTTCTCAATGCTGGCAACCGAAGGATACATCTGGCTTTCCATGTCACTGGTATCGTTGTAGGTCCTGTCGTGGCAGATGCCCTCATAGTGTACAAGCCTGTCGGGGTCAAGCTTTCTGAAAAGCTGACTCATCTCATAGGGCACCTTGCCGCCATGGGATTCATTACCGATGGACCAGATAAGCACTGAAGGATGGTTCTTGTCCAGCTGATAAGTTGAGTTAATTCTGTCAAGAAGAGCTGCCATGCAGTTCTCCCTGCTGCCGGGAAGACGCTTGCCCTTGGCTCCCTCATTGCCGTACAGAGACCAGGTGCCGTGGGTCTCCATGTTGTTCTCGGCGATCATGTACAGGCCGTAGATGTCGCAGAGCTCATAGATATAGGCAGAGTTCTGATAATGGCTGGTCCTGATGGCATTGATGTTGTTCTTTTTCATGGTGATGATATCACCCAGGGTCTCCTCTTTGGACACAACTCTTCCGGTCTCGCAGGAAAATTCGTGCCTGTTGACACCCTTGAACACAATGCGCTTGCCGTTTATAAGCATAAGGCCATCCTTCATCTCGAATCTGCGGAAGCCCACATTCTGGCGGATAACCTCGCAGACATTGCCCTCGGAATCCTTTACCTTAAGAACAAGCTGATAGAGCTGAGGATCCTCGGCGCTCCATAGCTGAGGCTCTAAAACCTCCTCTTTTACCACCTGCCGGCCGCTGCCCTTCACAGTGCCCCTGATCATGGGGTGATTGTTTCTGTATAAAACATAATCGGTGTCGCCTTCAGCATCCCCAAAGTCCAGGGTAACCTCCAGCTCAGCCTTGGAAAAATCATCATTTAAAAGAGTGCGAACCTTGAAATCCTCAAGATGTGCCGCAGGAATGAGCTTCAGATAAACATCCCTGTAGATTCCGGAGAATCTGAAGAAGTCCTGGTCCTCAAACCAGCTGCCGCTGGTCCACTTAAATACCTGAACCGCCAGCTTGTTGGTGCCGGCCTTAAGATATTTTGTCAGATTAAACTCTGAAGGAGTAAAGGTATCCTCGCTGTAGCCCACATATTCTCCGTTGAGCCACAGTGAATAGCCGCTCTCAACGCCGTCAAATACCACGTGAACCTGCTGTCCCTCCCAGCCCTGGGGGAGATTAAAGTACTTCACATAGCTTCCCACAGGATTGAACTCCTCAGGAACCTGCCCCAGCTCTATATCCTCGTGGCCATCCCAGGGATACTGGACATTGATATAGGCGGGAATGTCATAGCCCTCCATCTGAATATGGGCAGGAACTCTTATATCATCAAAATAGCTGCAGTCATAATCCTCTTTTTCAAAGCCCGGAACCACAGCGCGGTAATTCCTGGCATAGTGGAACTTCCAGAGTCCATTCAGTGAAAGCCTGAGAGATGAGCTTCCCCCCTGGATCTCATCCTCGCTGCCGTATGCCACAAAATCAGCATGCTGTGGCAACACATTATCCTTAAAAATCTCAGGATCCTTCACCATGTCAAAGGTAAAATTCTTCATACTGTAACCCTCCATAAAAAAATGAAACTATCGCCCGTTTCTTATATATGTCACAAAATGATTGCCGTTCTCTGAAAAAAGTTTATCCGAATCATTCATTCCATATTTGTAAACCTGTCCTGTCAGTGGGTTCATAAGGACAGTGTTAAGATCGTTGAAGCCGATGATAAGAACCGCTGTGCCATCGTTGAGCATGGCCATTACAGGCAGGTCCTGATTCACATAGTAGAGCATCGCTGACATGGGGCAGCCGTCCAGGTCAAGGACAGTCACATCCGGCAGGGACTCCTGAAGGATCGAAGTCACGGATTCGCCGCTATCCAGCATGGCATCTACATTTCTGTTTATTCCCTCAAACTGCAGTATCATATCAAGGCAGACCACTGTAGGATCTGTAGCCATCATATTCTCATAGTTCTCAGCATTTCTTGTGATGGCCATGATCTGGTTGGAGCGAAGGAGATTGCCCTTTATCCAGACATACTTGTTGCTGTCGTTGGTCACTGTGCCGGGGGCATCCGTTGCCACCTTCACCGCCTCTGCGGGATCGGTGAAGATTCCCTCAATGCCAAGAAGTCCATGAACATAGTAAAAAGGCTGACTCTCTCTGTCTCTTCCGTTGTTCAGCTCCACAGTCCTTGTGCCCTCGTACAGAGTCTGATTGGGGGTAAGTACCCTGAGATTCTTGACCTTGATCTCGTTCTTGGCACTTATCTGGACGATCTTTTCAAAAACATCCACAGATACGGCATTGACGGAATTGCTTCCCTTCTCTACCTTCAGGGTGCTCATGATCTGATCGTCATAGGTTGAAACATACTCGCCGTTATCATCCTTCACAACTCTGGTGAGCCTGATCTGATTGTCAGCGATGCTTACCCCGGTAACGTATATTCCGTCAGGATGATAATTCTCAAGAAGGTTTCCGTCGCTGTCCTGAATCTTGATGGCGTACATGGCGTAGACCGGATTACCCATTTTGTCCTTCTGAACATCCTCAGAATGAACCAGGCCGTATACCAGGTCCTCTCCCATAAATCCCAGAACAACGATATAGTCCCCGTCATCCGCCTTGATCTCGCTCTGGGCGCGGGTGTTGAGATTCATCATGTTGAAACTCTGAAGGTCTCTGCCCTGCCAGGCAATGGTTCTCTCGGATTCTGAAATTTTGTAATCGCCGCTTCCTATATCAGTGGCCACGGCATTGGCTGTCCTTCCTATAAGGTCCACGGCATGAATATTCTGCTCCAGCATAACGTAGAAAACATCGCCATTTCCAAGGTATGCCAGTGTATTGACAAAAGAAACCAGTATCTCCGGAGCCTGATCACTCTCGATGAAAACCTGCTCCTCCACTGCATTTATAGAGGCATTGTAGTCATAAACCGCAATTCCCACCTGTCCCTCGTGGATACCGCGGGCATGATAGCCTGCCACCGCAAACTTCACATTTCCCGCTTCATCCACCTTAAGGATCTTGATGGTGTTGTTGTTCCATCTGGTCCTGATATCGTTATTATCTGTGTCAAAAAATCCAAATAGATAAGCAAGTCTGCTCTCTGAATTATTGAACATGAAAAGTCTGTTCTCGCTGACAAAGGCAAAGGCGCTACCGCTGCCGTTCTCCATAAGCTGGATCTGGGGATTGGAGATGCTAAGTCCAATGGTGTTGCTGCTTATGGAGTAGGACCCGGAATCAAAGACATAGTTCATGGTCCTCTCATAATTAAGAAGATACATTCTGTCTGAGGTATGGCGGACCCTGAAGGCCTCCTCCACATTGTAGTTCCTGCTGACATTGCCGTCTTTTACCGTAACTCTGTAGCAGAGCTTGTAGGAACCGGTCTGACCATGGATATCCGTTACATATATCTCGGGATCCGTGTGCTTGGTGATATTGAGCTCTCCCCAGGTCACCTGGTTAAAGCTGCTATGGATATTTACCTTGTTAAAAGTGGTATTGTCGCCCTCAGAGTTGGACTCCAGGTACTTCGTATACTCTTTTGCCTCAGTCTTATTAAAGGTTGCTGCGGAAAAAGCTGTCACGAAGTCCAGCTCCTCATCGAGGTTGTACCTGCTGTCGTCCTCAGTCCAGACAATTCTGCTGTAGAACCTGCTCTCTCCCACAGAGGTGTCCATAACAAAGACCAGCATATACTCCGTGCCGGCGGTAATAAGGTCTTTTATCTGAAAAGAGCCATTGATTGCCGTGGAGGACTCTGAATAATCCATGATGGGAGTGCTCTCCACAAGGCTCGTGCCGTCGATGGTCCTGACCTCGAACTTCAGGCCGCTGACATTGCCCCCAAAGGTGTTGATACGAAAGCTGATCTGTCTTCCGGCCCCCACCGGGAAAACGGCGCCCCTCATGTGGCTTACATCCATCTCTGTGGTGTAGCCGTGCATGGGGTTGATCTCCCTGTCCCCGCTGAGCAGGGTCACAATGGGAAGAGATGCCTTGGACATCTGGGCTGTCATGTCCGCATTGTCTCCATGAGAAAGTTTTCCAATAACAAACAGGGACACTGTAAACACAACTATCGCGTATATGATTTTAATAATAGTTAATTTTTTTGACTTATCACGCATAATTGACTTTCGATTTCAATAAGGGTAAACTTTTGATAATACAATTCTTCAAATTGACATTCTTCTTTTGGAAAAGGGGACTGCTGCCATGAATACTCCTATCCTGTACCGCAAACGCTTTATTCCAAATGAATGCATTCAGCTCAAGGACGACATCATCCTGGAATGTGACGAAGACCACCTTGTTACCAAGTGGAGCTTCCTTCATGAGAGATGTGACGATCTGTCCCGCGGCTATTCCTGCTGCTATTTAAACAGAGGTTTTCGCATCAGCAAGTTCCTGAGGGCCGATGGCTCCCTTAAGTGCTGGTACTGCGATATTCTGACCTATGAACATATTCCGTCCGAAAACAAGCTGATAATGGTTGATCTTCTGGCCGACGTTGTGATCTATCCCGACAGCCGCATCAAAGTGGTTGATCTGGACGAGCTCTCCGATGCCTTCGAAAAAAGACTTATCGATGAGACTCTTCTTAAAAAGAGCCTGCTGTCACTGAGCAAGCTCCTTGATGAAATCTACTCCAAGGGCATTGATGATCTCATTGCTCCAATAGAGAAATACTTTCCTGAATAACTAGTAGAATACGTGTCCACCGATGGTGATGCCCGAAAGCCCCGGCACCGGTGTTCTGAAATAAACACAGCTTCCTACGTTTGAATAGCCCTTCATGGCTTCATCCGCAGCCTGATAGCAGGCTGCATTGGCTCTGCCTTCCGCAAGAGCCAGGGCCAGTCTTCCGCTGGCCACCGGAGAGAACTGCTTGCTCTGGTAAATAACTCCCACCACAGTATCCGGATAAACCGATGAAAGAACTCTGTTGATAACTACTGCGCCTACGGCCACTTTGCCCTCATAGGGTTCCGAGCCCGCCTCGCAGTATATAAGGTTGGCCAAAAGATATCTGTCTCCCTCCGCGAAGGTCACATCTGAGATGTTCCTCCAGGTGGAGTTTCGGGCCAGCTTGGATAATCTCTGCTCCTCAGCCAGCTTGGCTTCCAGAGCCTTGATATCCTTTTCCTGTTCCTTGATCTGGGCCTCCAGAGCCTCTGCTCTGGCCTCCGCATCGGAGATGTCGTTGGCGTACTGCTTGATGGTGCCGGAGGTCTGGGTCACAAGTCCTGAAACCCTGCTCTGCTCGGCCTTCTGCTTCAGCTGATACTCCTCAAGCATGGTCATCTCTTCTTCAAGGGTGGCCTCTTTTTCCTCGATGGCTTTTCTGGTGTCTATGTACTGAAGGAACATCTTCCTGTCATAGGCGGAAAGCTGTTCCACATAGTTGTTCTGATTGAGGAAGTCCGCAAAACTGGTGGCTCCCAGAATCATATCGATAAGAACAAAGTTCTGCTTCTCATAAATAAACTGAACTCTCTTCTTCATGGAAGCATACTGGTTGGCCTCCACCTCTTTGGCGGCCTCCAGCTCTGCCTTGGTGTTTTCTATCTCGTTTTCCTTGTTCTCAATCTGCTCCTCGATCTCCTCAAGGTTGGAGCTCACTTCGCTGAGCTGATTGTTCAGTGAGTTGAGCTGTCCCTGGAGGGAGGATTTCTCCTCATTCATCTCGGCGATATCGTCCTTGGTGCCCTCCAGCTGGTTCTGGGACTCCTTCTTGGCCTCCTTGGCCTTCTCCAGCTTCTCCTTGGTGGACTCGGTGGCCCTTGAAACCACAGGGATTGAAACGAAAGATATGCATATAGCACAAAGAAAGGCCATAAAGCCTTTCCCTGTGAGTATGTATTTAGTTTTTTTACCCTGGTATCTGTCCTTCATGTCAAATAGTGATCTTGATACTTCTGCCGCTCCTCTGATACTGGTAATATCTGACTCCGGCCGCATCGAACATCTTCTTGGATGCTCTGGTGGACGCGGAGCTGCTGTATTTGTCGCTGTCGAAAACAACGGTCTTGATGCCGGCCTGGATTATGGCCTTGGCACACTCGTTGCAGGGGAAAAGTGATACATAGATCTTGGCGCCTACAAGGCTTCCGCCCCTGTAGTTAAGGATCGCATTCAGCTCGCTGTGGGTGACAAAAGGGTATTTGGTGGCAAGCTCGTCCTCGCCATCCCTCTCCCACGGGAACTCCTCGTCTGAGCAGCCCTTGGGAAAACCGTTGTAACCCATGGAAAGAATGTTGTTATCTTCGCTGACGATGCAGCTGCCAACCTGAGTGTTGGGGTCCTTGCTTCGCATGGCCGCAAGCTTGGCAACACCCATAAAATATTCATCCCAACTGATGTAATCCTCTCGCTTCATAGTTCCCCCCCCTATCATCAATATACTCCGCGATATCGCATGGCTCCACTGCGTTCTCGCCATGCTACGTACATTCGAAAATCGCCCTGCTCCCTTAGGGTCGCATGTCTTTTTTTCTCATGTACGTTCGGTCTTCAAAGTCATGCATTTATTCGTGCCAGCACGAAAAATACCTGACCTTGAATCCCTATATCGCTCACTTATTTGGTTCCGAAGATCCTATCCCCTGCATCGCCCAGACCAGGTACGATGTAACCGTGCTCGTTGAGCTTCTCGTCCAGGGAGCCAACGTAGATGTCTACGTCGGGGTGAGCTGTCTTCATGGCTTCAAGGCCCTCGGGTGCTGCGATGATGCACATAAAGTGAATGTTCTTGCAGCCTCTGTCCTTGAGCATCTGGATAGCTGCCACTGATGAACCGCCGGTTGCCAGCATGGGATCAACCACGAAGATCTCTCTTTCTGCAACATCTGCAGGCATCTTGCAATAATACTCTACAGGCTTCAGGGTCTCGGGATCTCTGTAAAGTCCGATGTGTCCAACCTTAGCTGCAGGAATAAGAGCCAGCATTCCGTCTACCATTCCGAGACCTGCTCTGAGGATAGGCACTACGCAAAGCTTTCTTCCCTTGAGCTGCTTAACTGTTGTCTTGCAGATAGGTGTCTCGATCTCTACGTCCTTGAGCTGAAGATCTCTTGTTGCCTCATAGCAGATAAGCATTGCTATCTCGCCGATGGTCTGTCTGAAATCCTTAGTACCCGTATCTGTTCTCCTGATCATACCAATCTTGTGCTGAATCAGCGGATGATCCATAATAACTACTTTTCCCATGTTTCTCTCCTCCGTTTGGGTTATATTATTTCTCGATCTGAGATATTCTTCTTGCGTGCTTCTCAAGGCCTGAGAACTCGGTGTCAAGGAAGGTGTCCACTATTTCAAGAGCAAGGAGCGGGCCTGTCATGCCGCCGCCAAGAGCCAGAACATTGGCGTCATTGTGCTCTCTTGTAAGACGGGCTGATGTTGTCTCTGAGCAAAGTGCGCATCTGATTCCCTTAACCTTGTTGGCTGTGATGGAGATACCGATTCCTGTGGTGCAGATAACGATACCCTTCTCGCACTCTCCGCTTGCCACTGCCTCTGCAGCTGCTCTTCCGAACTCGGGATAGTCGCAGGAATCAAGGCTGTAGGTTCCGAAATCCTTGTATTCGATGCCCCTCTCCTCAAGGTGCTTTTTTACTGTTTCCTTTAATGCAAATCCACCGTGGTCACTACCTAAAGCTATCATTTTTCATACCTTCCTAAATTAAATTTTCCTATAATATTATAATATAAAACTCCCACTTATAGTATGGTCAGCTGATGTCCCGCAGCCTTCAAAAGCCTGTTCATAATGGCCTGTCCGATGCCGCTGTCGTCAAAGGACTCCGAATACATAACATCTATATTCTCGTCGTCAAACTCACGAAGTACCTTAAACAGCTCGTGAGCCACTGTGCTCTCATCCTCTCTGTTACCCACGCTCTTCACCACATCCGCATTGTACATGGGCATGGTCTCGTCGGTGCAGATAACGCCTACGCGCTTGCCTGCTGCGGCCGCCTCTCTGGACTTCTCATTGATAAAAGCCACAACCTCGTCCTGGACACCCTCAACTATCATCAGGTCTCCCTTGGGAGCGTAATGTCTGTATTTCATGCCGGGAGCCTTGGGCTTCTCCGTGGATGAGCTGTCGATGATGGTCCTGTCGATGGAAATATCTCCAAGGACCTCCTTCAGCATCTCTGCGGTGATATATCCCGGTCTCAGGATCATGGGAACCTCTGCGGTGAGATCCACAATGGTGGACTCAAGGCCTATTCCCACCTGGCCTCCGTCAATTATCATCTCGATCTTGCCGGAAAGATCCTCCACGCAGTATCTTGCCACTGTGGGGCTGGGTCTTCCGGAGGTGTTGGCGCTGGGGGCGGCGATATATCCGCCGGACTCCTCAATAAGTCCCAGTGCGATCTTGTTATTGGGCATTCTGATGGCCACTGTATCAAGGCCTCCCGTGGTCTCGTAGGGAACCCTGTCATTCTTTTCCATGATCATGGTAAGAGGTCCGGGCCAGAAAGCCTCGGAGAGCTTCCTTGCTGCCTCGGGAACTTCTTTTACGATCTTCTCCAGATCCTCGAATTTGCTGATGTGTACGATAAGCGGGTTATCCGAGGGTCTTCCCTTGGCGGCGTAAATCTTCTTGGAGGAAGAGGGATTCAGGGCATCTCCACCCAGGCCGTAAACAGTCTCTGTGGGAAAAGCCACAAGGCCGCCATCCCTGATGATACTGCCTGCTTCCTTAAGAGCGGCGGCAGCTTCCTCATCTATATTCTTTTCATCTATTACTACTAATTTAGTTTCCAATGTGCTACTTCCTTATCAACCGTTAATGTATCCTGCGATAACATCCCAGATCTCACCGGTCTCCATGCCAAGGCACCACTCTGCGATTCCCGCGATATTATGATGCTGCATGGACTGGATCTTCTGGGTCATGGACTCTGCGTCCTCCATCCAGATCTGGTGAAGGCCCTTGCCGTCTGTGAATTCGCCGTAGTTCTGGCCTGTCTCTGCATCCCAGGTCATCTGGATATTGTGATTGGATATATACTCTTTTGCAATCTGCATGGACACTGCCTCGCTGGAAAGCTTGCCGTCGGCGGTGTGCCAGATTCTTGTGTAAAAAGGAACTGCGTTGATGACCTTGGAGGCATCAACCTTCTCAACTGCCTTGATGATGCCGTTCTCAACATAACCAAGGGAAGCCACGGAACCGGCCTCTGCGCTGCCGGCATAGTGCTCATCATAGCCCATGATGATGACATAATCCGCCATAACGCCCTGTTCCTTCAGATTGTAATGGTCGTTGAAATTCATGGGAACATAGTTATCTATTGATAAAACAAGTCCGTTTTTCCTGCAGGCAATGGAAAGCTCACGGAAAAACTGGGTGTAATTCTGTCCATCCTCTGTGGCGATGCTCTCAAAGTCGAGATTAACGCCGTCTGCCCCTACGTTGACGCACTCGCTGACAACTGCGTCTATCATGCGGGCTCTGTTCTCTGCTGTGGAAAGAGCCTCTGAAGTAGAAACTCCCTCACCTGCGTTGAAGTTATTAAAGAGAGCCCAAACCTCAAGGCCCTTGTTGTGGGCTCTGTCCACGTAGCTCTTGGAAGCAATGTTGGAAACAGTTCCGTCACTGGCTGAAATGTAGAACCAGGTGGGAGAAATAACATTGAGGCTCTTGGTGCCCGCGATGTAGTCCTCAAGGGTATCATTGCCGCCGGCGCCTCCCAGGTTGTGGAAGCCCAGGTTGATCTTGTGATCTCTTGAAATAGAGGTGTACTCAGGCTCTGCATAGTCTGTCACAGGAATAGGTGTGCGGGTGGTCTGATCGCTGAGTCTCTTGTTCTCCACGTATCCGATAAAAGAGTTCTCGCTCTTAACCTTGCTCCAGTTCTCAAGCTCCTCCAGGACAACAACGGTGTCGCCCTTCTGGACCTCCTCGAGAACCTCGCTCTTAACTCCGCCGCGAAGTCTTATCTGTGTGTTCTTATTAATAGTAGCGACGGTCTCTTCCTCCCAGACTGTATCAAGCTGCATATGATAGCCGTCGTCAAAAAACTCATAGCCGAAGTTGGTATATTTCTGTACGTAATCAAGGGCAACAAAAAGGCTGTCAGAATCAGCGCCGTCTCCCATCCTTGCGATGGTATATCCCTCATCCTGGGTGTTTCCTTCAGAATCAGTCCAGGTGGTGCCGCCCACGGGGGCTGTGATCACCCTGTCGGGAAGTGTGTATAAAAGGGCGTTGTCAGCCTTACCGAAATAAAATCTGTCATTTAACAGTTTCTGAACAAGAGAAAACTCCATGTAGAGTCTGCCGTCGTAGTTTCTGGCCTTCTCATCGATCCTCACATTGCCGTGAATAATGGCCACATCATTGTCCGAGGTAACTTTAAAATACTCGTCAAGATTGGCCTTCTCTGAGCTGTAGGAATATTTCTGCATGTACAACTGACCGGCGTAGATACCGCCGATGATCAAAATAAGGGCGATTATAATAATCGCCGGAATCACTTTCTTTTTCATGTTCTAGCTCCTTTACAATCGCCCTTCAGTATACCATAATATTAAGTTTACGTCATTAAATCTAACCCAATTTGCTCCAGATGAGAGGCGGGGTCCTCTTTCTAAAAATTTAATTTGATCGAATTTACTTCCGTCTCCGGCCAAAAGGCTCATTTATGTGATAAATTCCTGAAAAACTTTGTCGAGAAGGAAAAAAAATTTGACGTATTTTAATATGCTGAGATGTCCACCTGCAAGCCCTCCCACTTTTTGGACGTTTTCACGCACCAAATATGGTATAATTTAATCAGAAAGATACTAAATGTTTTTATCGTTTTTTGTCTTCTAAATAAATACTTGCTACTGTGTTAGTAGATAATTGTTGTTTGATGTAAAAAATCCGGGGAATTTTTTAAGAAACTAACTGTAAGACATCTTATGCGGGGGCATAAGAAAAAATGAAAAGTTAGAACAGTAAATTCTCCTGATATCGGCCTCCTTTCCGGACTTCCGGTTTCAGGCAGGCACCTCACAAGAAATATGATATCAGGAAATTCTTAAGATTTACCGTCGAAATTTCTTAAGATTTCCTTAAGATTGTGAATTTTAGGACACATTTTACTCAAATATGACGATATATCTATTGACATAGTACAGAGTATCACTTAGTATCTATGTATTCACAAGTCAGGAAAGGAGGTAGGCATCATGAAAATTGAAAAAGTTAATGACCATCAAATCAGATGCACACTTACCAGAGATGATCTTGCGAAGCGCGACCTTAAGATTACAGAGCTTGCATACGGAACGGACAAGGCAAAAGAGCTTTTCCAGGATATGATGCAGCAGGCGAATTTACAATACGGCTTTGACGCAGAGGACACTCCTCTGATGATCGAGGCAATCCCAATCAATTCAGAATGTATAGTCCTTATTATTACCAAGGTTGAGGATCCGGAAGAGCTTGATACCAGATTTTCCAACTTCGCTCCATCGGTTCACGAGGATGACGAGGAAGAGGACGAGTACTACGACGAGGATGAGGAATACGACGAGGAGGAAGAGGAAGACGAGGATGTCATGGGCCTGTTCAAACGCTTACAGCGCAGCAACATGCAGGATTTTCTCGATTCACCTCTCAAGGGAGCTTCAGATAACAAGAAGGTAAAAGAAAAGACCACCGGCCCCAAGAAAAAGGGAACTCCCGGCAGGAAGGGCTCCAAGATCTTCTCCTTCAATTCACTTCATGAAGTAACAAGGTTCGCTACAATAGTCAGCAGGAAATTCGACGGAATCAACACCCTGTACAAGAATGAAGTAAACGGCAAGTTCTACCTGATTCTTCACCAGGGCAACATAGAGGACGGCATGTTCGCCAATATCTGCTCACTTCTTACCGAATACGGCAAGACAGAGCTGGGCAGCACTGCAGAACAGTCCTATTTGGACGAGCACTTCTCTATCGTCATTAAGGACAACGCTGTACAGGCATTATCAAAATTATAATTGGTCATTTATCATGAGGACACCGCATTGCGGCGTCCTCATTTTTTTGCAATCGAGTAGGCTGACTCCTACTCGATTTCGCACACGAACATTCCGCATTTCATGCTCCATGTTCTTACGACCGGCAAATGAATTTGTATGCAAGCATCCATTCGCTTGCCGGTCTTGTGCTACAAAAAGAGGTGCCGCACAAAAGTGTGACACCTCTGATATTTTACCCTATTCAGGAATCAATACATTCCGGAATTAGTTCTTGCCGTAAAGAGTAACCAGCTTCTCAAGATAAGCTCTGTGCTCCTTAGCGTGCTCAGCAGCTGCTGCGTTGAGCTTAGCTGCTCTCTCAGGATTCTTGAGCTTGAGTGAAAGGTATCTAACCTCACCGTCAAGGAAGCTCTGGAAGTCCTCTGTAGCAGGCTTGGAATCAAGAGTGAACTTGTTCTCTGCCTGAGGATTGAATCTGAACATATCCCAGTATCCTGTAGCTACAGCCTTCTTCTCCTCATCCATAACCTTGTTCATGCCGGCCTTAAGACCCTGGTTGATACAAGGAGCATAAGCGATGATAAGTGAAGGTCCCGGATAAGCCTCAGCCTCTTTGATTGCGTTGATGGTCTGCTGCATGTTAGCACCCATAGCGATCTGTGCTACATATACATAACCATAGCTCATTGCGATAGAAGCAAGGTCTTTCTGCTTGATCTCTTTTCCGCCTGCAGCGAACTGTGCAACAGCACCTGTAGGAGTAGCCTTAGATGACTGTCCACCTGTATTTGAGTAAACCTCAGTGTTTACAACGAGAACGTTAACATCCTTACCGGAAGCAAGTACGTGATCGAGACCACCAAATCCGATATCGAATGCCCATCCGTCACCACCGAAGATCCACTGTGACTTCTTAGCAGCGAAGTCTTTGTTCTTGATGATGTACTTAGCTGCATCTGAGTTGTCGCCCTGAAGAGCCTCGATAAGAGCATCTGTAGCAGCTGAGTTCTCAGCACCATTTGAGAATGTATCAAGCCACTTCTGAGCAGCATCCTTAGCAGCGCCGCCAGCAGCAACTACGTTCTCTACCTGCTCCTTGATAGCATCACGAAGTGCGTTCTGAGCAAGTACCATACCCATACCAAACTCTGCGTTATCCTCGAACAGTGAGTTATCCCATGCAGGACCCTGTCCCTTAGCATTTACAGTGTAAGGTGTTGAAGGTGAAGAGTTACCCCAGATTGATGTACATCCTGTAGCGTTAGCAACGTACATTCTGTCACCAAAGAGCTGAGTAACAAGTTTAACGTAAGGAGTCTCACCACAGCCTGCGCAAGCGCCTGAGAACTCAAGGAGTGGCTGCTTGAACTGTGAGCCCTTGATTGAAGTTTCACCAAACTTAGCAACAACATCTTCCTTAATAGGAAGTGTAACAGCATAATCGAAGTACTTCTGCTCGTCCTTGTTAGCTGCGATAGCACCCATCTTAAGAGTTTCAGCCTGCTTGTTACCAGGACATACATTTGCGCAAGATCCGCAACCTGTACAGTCAAGAGCAGAGATAACAACTGAGTACTTGTATCCATCCATTCCAACGATAGGCTTGGTCTGAAGTCCCTCAGGAGCCTTAGCGATCTCATCGTCTGTCATAGCGATGGTTCTGATAGCAGCGTGAGGACATACGAGTGAACAGAATCCACATCCGATACACTTCTCAGGATCCCACTTAGGAACGTTAACTGCGATACCTCTCTTCTCGTATGCAGCTGATCCTGAAGGTGTGTCACCAGCAACGTAAGGAAGAACATCTGAAACCTTAAGAGTGTTACCTTCCTGAGCGTTAACCTTGGACTGAATGTTGTTAACGAAATCAACAACGTCTTTTCTGGAGCCTTCAGCCTTCTTGAACTCAAGACCCTCATCCTGTGCATTAGCCCATGACTCAGGGATCTCTACCTTGATAAGGTTCTTAGGATCTGCACCGGCATCGATAGCATCCCAGTTCTTCTTAACAACATCTTCACCCTTACGGCCGTATGTCTTCTGAGCAGCGTCCTTCATGAACTTGATAGCGTCTGCTTCAGGAATGATCTTGGTGATGTTGAAGAATGCTGACTGAAGAATTGTGTTAATTCTTGTAGGTCCCATTCCAACTTCAACACCGATCTTAGAACCGTTCATGATATAGAAGTTGATCTTGTGGTCATACATGAACTTCTTAACCTGTCCAGGAATCTCATTCTCAAGCTCTTCTACTGACCAAGGGCAGTTAAGAAGGAATGATCCTCCATCAACAAGCTCCTGAACCATGTTGAACTTGCGGATGTATGAAGGATTGTGGCAAGCTACGAAGTCTGCCTTCTTGATGAGGTAAGTTGACTTGATAGGCTTCTTACCAAATCTAAGGTGAGACATTGTAACACCGCCTGACTTCTTAGAGTCATAATCGAAGTATGCCTGAGCATACATGTCTGTGTTATCACCAATGATCTTGATGGAGTTCTTGTTAGCACCAACAGTACCGTCAGCACCAAGACCCCAGAACTTACAGTTAGTTGTTCCCTCAGGAGTTGTAACGAGAGGTGCACCTGCATCAAGTGAAAGATTTGTTACATCATCCTCGATACCGATTGTGAACTCTTCCTTCTTGTCGTTGTTGAATACAGCAACGATCTGAGCAGGAGTTGTATCCTTGGAACCAAGACCATAACGTCCGCAGAATACAGGAACTGACTCGAACTTTGTTCCCTTAAGAGCTGCGATAACGTCAAGAGCGAGAGGCTCACGGTATGAACCGGGCTCCTTAGTTCTGTCGAGAACTTCGATTCTCTTAACTGAATCAGGGATAGCATCAACAAGAGCCTTAGCTGAGAAAGGTCTGTAGAGACGAACCTTAACTACGCCGACCTTCTTGCCCTGCTTCTCAAGGTAATCGATGGTCTCTTCGATTGTATCATTTACAGAACCCATAGCTACGATAACTACCTCTGCGTTAGGATCGCCGTAGTAGTTGAAGAGCTTGTAATCTGTACCGATCTTAGCATTAACCTTGTCCATGTACTTCTGAACAATATCAGGAAGCTCGTTGTAACCTGTGTTGCAAGCTTCTCTTGTCTGGAAGAAGATATCAGGGTTCTGAGCTGAGCCCATCTGGCAAGGGTGATTAGGATTGAGTGCGCTAGCCTTGAATGCATCAATTGCATCATGGTTAACCATCTCATCAAGATCCTTGTAATCCCAAACCTCGATCTTCTGGATCTCGTGTGATGTACGGAATCCATCGAAGAAGTTGATAAAAGGAATTCTGCCTTCGATTGCTGCGCAGTAAGCAACAGGTGTTAAGTCCATAACCTCCTGAACACTTGAATCGCAAAGCATAGCAGCACCGGTCTGGCGGCAAGCATATACGTCAGAGTGATCACCAAAGATGTTAAGAGCGTGGGAAGCTACGCAACGAGCTGATACGTTGAATACACCGGGAAGTCTCTCACCGGCTACCTTGTAGATATCAGGGATCATAAGAAGAAGTCCCTGAGAAGCTGTGTATGTAGATGTAAGTGCACCTACTACAAGTGATCCGTGTACAGCACCAGCTGCACCAGCCTCAGACTGCATCTCTGTAATCTGAACTGTTCTGCCGAAAATGTTCTTCTTTCCGGCTGTTGCCCATTCATCTACATGCTCAGGCATAACAGATGATGGTGTGATTGGGTACATAGCGGCAACTTCTGTGAACGCATATGATGCATATGCGGCAGCTTCGTTACCGTCCATGGTTTTCATGTTTCTTGCCATTTTGTTTCCTCCTACCTTGTTTTAGGGTTTGTATTTGAATAAAAATATTCGTACAAATTTCCTTTTGGCAGTTTATTTGTAAAAATGCACACAAAAATCCGTTCACACTTTTTTCCTCCCTAGAAAAACAGATGTGACGGGTATTTCGCGCGTATTCTGCCGTATTCAATAGTATCATCAAAACCATACACATGTCAATGTTTTCAAGGCTTTACGGGGAATTTGTGTAAGCGTTTACATATTCAGTCTTTTTCTGTATTATCTGCCAATTTACCAAATTTTAATGATTTCAACTGAAAAAACTTTTCGTTAATACTATTGCTTAAACAGTTTTCTTATATTATGATAAATAAGTATCAAAGGTTGGTGTGGCAAGCCCAGCCGTGTAATGGTGCAAATAATTAAGTGTTTACGGAAGGAGATTATACTATGGCATACGTTATTAGTGATGGTTGCATCAGCTGTGGATCATGCGCAGCTCAGTGCCCTGTTTCAGCTATTTCTCAGGGAGACGCTCAGTACGTTATTGATGCTGATACTTGCATCGATTGCGGTTCTTGCGCAGCTCAGTGCCCTGTTTCAGCCATCTCACAGGGTTAATTGAAACCAAAATATAAAGCAGCTTTCGAGGTTACTCGAATAGCTGCTTTTTTCATGCGCAAACATGGAGCGAGGACATAAAAATAGCAGCCAATTGGCTGCTATTTTTAATGTCCTCGCTCCATGTTTGCGAACTTAGTATATTCAGGAAGCCATAATAAATCTATGGTTCCGATAGGTCCACTTCTCTGCTTGGCAATGATTATCTCCGCCACGCCCTTTTTCTCAGAATCCTTATTATAGTAATCATCACGATAGATGAACATAACCATATCTGCGTCCTGCTCGATGGCTCCGGACTCACGAAGGTCGGAAAGCATGGGCCTGTGGTCAGGTCTTGACTCAACGGCACGGGACAGCTGTGACAGTGCGATTACGGGAACGTCCAGCTCTCTGGCAAGGGCCTTCAGGGATCTGGAAATCTCTGAGATCTCCTGCTGTCTTGACTCGGAGCTCTTTCCGCCGCCACCGCTCATGAGCTGAAGGTAGTCGATCATGATGAGGTTCAGGCCAAATTCCATCTTGTACTTACGGCACTTGGAACGAAGCTCCTGGATGGTGATACCGGGAGTGTCGTCGATGATGAGCTTGGAAGCTCCAACAACATCAGCGCTCTCGATGAGCTTCTCCCAGTCCATGTCGGACATGTTACCGGTTCTGATGTGCTGGGAGTCTACGTGGGACTCCATGGCAAGGAGACGGTTAACCAGCTGCTCCTTACTCATCTCCAGTGAGAAGATGGCTATGCACTTGCCGTCGTGGAAGGCCATGTGCTCCGCTATATTAAGTACGAAAGCGGTCTTACCCATGGCGGGACGGGCCGCAATCAGAATAAGCTCTGATGGATGGAAGCCTGCGGTCTTGTAATCAAGATCCAGAAATCCTGTGGAAAGACCGGTAACATTGCCCTTCATCTTGCTGGCCATCTCAATGCTGTTAAGGGCATTCATAACTACCTGGTCAATGGAAACAAAGTCCCCGGCGCTTCTCTTCTGGGTTATCTTGAAAACATCCTTCTCAACGTCATTGAGAAGTCCCTCGATATCCTCCTGATTGGTATAGCAGTTATTGATGGTATCCTCACTGACTTTGATAAGTTTTCTCAGTGTGGATTTGTCCGCCACGATCTGAGCGTAATACTTGACATTGGCGGAAGTGGGAACCGCTGAAACCAGCTCACCGATATACTCTACACTGCTGACCTGAGGCGGAACATTCTTTTCCCTGAGCCTGTTCTGAAGGGTTACCACGTCTACGGCACTGCCCTCTCTGTTAAGCTCAACCATGGTCTCAAAAAGAGTACCCAGCTGTCTGTTGTAAAAGTCCTCCGGATTGACAATCTCCGCAGCCACTTCAATGGCATCCTTGTCTATGAGCATGGCTCCCACCACCGATTGTTCGGCTTCAAGACTGTTGGGGGCCACTCTTTTTAAGAGTTGTTCTTCCGGCATAATTTACTGTTCCTTTACACAAACTTTAAGTGTTGCTGTTACCTGTGGGTGAAGCTTCACAGGGATCTCATAGGTGCCGAAGGCCTTGATGGGCTCAGGCATCTGAAGCTTCTTCTTGTCAAGCTTGAAGCCAAACTGCTTCTCAGCCTCGCTGACGATCTCCTTGGAGGATACGCTCCCGAATACTCTTCCGCCCTCGCCGGCCTTCATGGTAACCTGAACGGTCTTTTCACCGATTTTCTCTCCGAAAGCCTTGGCCTCGTCCAGCTGCTGCTGAGCCACGATGGAATCGCGCTTCTGCTGGTTCTTGAGCTCGTTCTTGTTCTTATCTGTAGCCTCTACGCCAAGCTTCTGGGGAATAACGTAGTTCTTGGCATATCCGTCGCTTACTTTTACTATTTCTCCCTTTTTACCAAGGGTCTTAACATCCTGTAACAAAATAACCTGCATCTTAATCTAAATCTCCTTCTTCTGTCATTTTATCTAAAGTCTGCTTGACTGTGGCAATGGCATCCGTTGCGGATTCGCCCTCAAACTGGCATCCTGCGCTGCTCATATGTCCGCCGCCTCCAAGCTTCTCCATGATCACCTGAACGTTAACTTCATCTATGGATCTGGCACTGACATAGGTCTGGCCCATGTACTCGGTGCATACAAAGCTGGCCCTCACACCCTTGATATTAAGAAGCTCGTTGGCCGCCTGGGCTGCCACGATGGTAGGGCTTGCAAGACCCTCGGTATCAAGAACTGACATAGCGTACTTGTCTCTGTAGATCTCTGCCTGGCTGACTGCGTCGGCCTTGGCCTTGTACTCCTGTGCATCCTCTCTGAAGAGCTTGCGGACTCTGGTGACATCCGCGCCGTTCCTGCGAAGGAAAGCCGCTGCCTCGAAGGTTCTTACACCGGTCTTGTTCATGAAGTTGTTGGTGTCAACCATCATTCCGGAATACATGCTGTCAGCTTCTTCATTGCTGATCTTGACATTCTCGCCTATGTACTGCAGGATCTCGGAAACCATCTCGCAGGCTGATGAAGCATAGGGCTCAACATAGGAAAGTGTGGCATTCTCGATAACCTCTGTGCCCTGTCTGTGGTGGTCAAGGACCACGATGGTCTTACAGAAGCGAAGAAGCTCCGGGCACTCGGTGATACTGGGCTTATTAACATCAACCACAACCAGAACGGTGTTGCTGCCTGCCATATCGATGGCCTGCTGGTTGTTGATGATCATATCGTTCTCATAATCGGGATTGTTCTTAAAAAGGTCCACCAGAGGCTTCATGGAGGTGGTCACATCATTAAGAACAATGTGGCACTTCCTGTCCAGAGTCTTGGCGATCCTGTAAATACCCACTGAGGAGCCAAAAGAGTCTACGTCTCCGATTCTGTGTCCCATAACGATGACGTTGTCCTTGCCGGAGATGATCTCTCGAAGGGCGTGGGCCTTAACTCTGGCCTTAACTCTTGTGCTCTTTTCAAACTGTTGGCTCTTACCGCCGTAGTAAGCGATATTATCGGCGCTCTTAACAACCGCCTGATCTCCGCCTCGGCCCAGGGCCAGGTCAATGGCATTGCGGGCAAACTCGTAGTTCTGGGCGTAGGACAGACCGTCCAGACCCATACCTATACTCAGGGTAACCGCCATCTCGTTACCGATATTGACGGTCTTAACATCCTCCAGGATGTCGAATCTCTGCTCTCTAAGCATCTCGCAGGACTTCTTGGGCATAACCACGAAGTATTTGTCCTTCTCAAGCCTCTTGGCGATACCGTTGCAGGAAGCGATGTACTTGTTGATCTTACGATCTATGAGAGCTGTCAAAAGAGATCTGCGGACTTCCTCGACACTGTCCAGAGCCTCTTCATAGTTATCAAGGTAAATAAGGCCTGCTGCCAGGGACTGGTTATCAACCTCCTGGATGGCCAGTTTGAGAGCTGTCTCGTCGAAAAGATAAACGGCGATAAGGCTTCCCTCGTAGCCGTCGGCCTCGATAATATCGCTGTTAACCGCCATCTCGTAGAGAGATATGCGCTTCATCTTCAGGGTAAAATTGCTGTTCTCGTAGTCGATATCAACGGAGATCTCTTCGGAGCCTTCAGGGAATCTGTCCGGGGTGATCTCGGGGAAAAGATTGGTGATGCTCTTTCTGTAGCCCTTGTCCTGATGGACTATCCTCTCAAAGGCTGCGTTGGTCCAGACAACCTTGCCGGTGTCGTCAAGGACGGCATGGGCCAGATCCAGCTCTCGAAGGAGCCTCTTCTGAATCTGTCCGTACTCGGTGGCAAAGCTCACCAGCTCATTCATGATAATGGGTTTGTTGTAGAAGTTCAGGTAAAGTACCGCAATAAAATACAGGCCCGTAAAAGCAAGCACGATAAGTCCCGAAGTGAAATTGACGGTGAAAACGGCTGCGTTTACCAGTACCAGGAGAATCCCCAGATATGTAAAAATACGAAGATAAGTCTTAAGCTTTCCTTTTAACTTTACTCGTGATCTATTTGGCATTTTCTCATCCCTCTTACCCCAAAATACTACTCACTATAGTATAGCATAAAACTCCGCGATAGAGGTATTCTACCGCGGAGTTTATACTTATAACTTATATTTCAATTATTTGATAAGAACGCAGTTCTCATCGAAGCTGTACTTCTTGCCCCACTTTGTAATGGTCTCACTCTTGGCAAGCTTTCCGTCTGTCTTTGCATAGTACTTGTCATCGCCGTTTGTGATCCACTCTGCCTTGGCAAGCTTTCCTTTTCCGTCGAAAAAGTAGTAATCATCTCCGATCTGAGTCTTGCCTGTAGCCATAACGCCTTCGCCGTCAAAGTAGTAGGTTGAAAGCCACTTGGTAAGGAAGGTTCCCTTAACCATCTTTCCGTCTGAACCGAAGTAGTAGGTCTTTCCGTCGATCTCTACGAAGTCGCTCTTTACCATGGTGCCGTTCTTCTCCTTGAAGAAGTAGCTGTCGCCGTCGATAACATAGAGGCCTGTGAGCTTCTTGCCATTCTCGTCAACGTAGTAGGTTACGCCCCACTTTTTAACGAGAGTGCCCTTAACCTCGGGCTCTGCAGTCTTCACAAGAACGATCTCTGCTCTGTCACGAACTCTGAGGCATGCTCCGTCAGGATTGAAATAGGAAAGTCCAACAGCGCTTACTGTGTTTCCAACCTGAACATCCTCAGCTGTGGTGTCGTTTCCGTCTGATGCAAGGATGTATCCGTCGATGAATACTCTTGCCTCAACGCCGGACTCGTCAACTACATAGAAGTAGTCAAGGCCTGAAGTGTTGGTCACAACTCTTGTTACCTTACCTTCTACCTGAAGGAGGGAACCGCCGAGAGCATCATAATCTGCTGCCTCTTTAGTTGTAACCTTCTTAGGTGCGTAAACGCGCTTCTCATCCGGAAGAACCTTGTAGCTGTAGATCTGGATCTCCTTGTCGCCCTGGTAGCCGTCAACAAAACCTGTGATCCTGAGCTTTGTTCCGATCTCGATACCTGCGTCGGCGATAGGGAATACTGTGGTTCCTGCTGTGTCGTCCTGAACATAGATGGTGTCGAAGAACTTGTTGCCCTCAACTGCTGTGCCTGCTGTTACATAGCCTTCGATGGTAAAAATGTCGCCCGGCTGACCTGCACGCATTTCTGCAATGGTGCTGATCTTGGCGCTCTTCTTGTTCATATCAAGGTAGTTAAGAAGGATGTTGCGGTTTGCGTAGTACTCATCTCCGCCGTAATCAAGATCTGTCTTAACTTCGAAGTTGGAAAGGAATACTGTACCTGTAACAAGGAGCTCAGAGCCTGAAGAAAGCTCTTCTCTTGCTGCAAATACTACGCTTCCCTTGGGAACCTCGTGATAATTTTCATCAAACTTCTTGCTGTCAATTGTGTAGGTGGACTCAAAGCCGGTAACTACAGCCTCTGCCTTGCCTGCCTGCACAGCTGTCTCATCCATAAGGATTGAGCATCCGCTGTATGCGCTGTACTTCTGAGTTGCAGAAACGCCCTCTACAAGATAGCAGTCTCTGTTGAAGTTTGTAGGATAAAGTCTGTAATTCTGTCCGCCGTTCTTCTCATCATCACATACTTCGTCGGAGTTGATCCTTGAGGTAGCTCCGATAGCTTCCAGGAGCTTGTTGATCTCTGTGGAGGACTGGCCGTCCTTGGTGTCCTGATAATCTGCAAGACCGCAGACAATAAGGTTTCCGCCCTCTGCCACATACTCTTTTACGAGCTGAATGAAAGAGTCCTCGAAGTGCATGATCTCGCCGTTCTTGGTGTTCTTATTAGGTGCTGAGATAACAAGAACTGTGGTATCTGCCAGAGTCTCTTTTGTGATCTCTGTGGAAACCACGTCAACCTTTACATAGTCGTTGGCTGCGATGTCTGCGAAGTTTCCAACGTTGCCTGAATAGTAGCCTGTTACATAGTCGTTAAGGTGTGAACCGTCAACAACAACATGAGTAACCATGTCCTCTGTTACATAAACAAGGTCAACGGATGCAGTGTACTTCTTTGGTGCGCCGTCAAGGTATCCCAGAAGAGTAACCTCGATGGTCTGCTTGCCTGCCTGATTGCAGGTCCAGTTGAAGGTATCTGTAACCTCAGCCTGGGACTTGATAACTGATGTGTTCTCGTCAAGGGCTGTGGTGTGGATCACTTCGCCGTTGGCTGTGTAAGTGATGGATGTTACTTCAAAGTCCTTGGTCTCGTTATTGAAGAGTGTGCTGGTGATGCCCAGAGCCTCACCAACAACAGGAAGTGATGTGTCTGCTGCGATGCTTGCAACGCCTACAGCCTCTACATCTGTGAGCCATACAGGAGCTGTAACAGCGATGTTGCCGTCAGCCTGAGTAACTCTGATGTAGTAGTAGGAGTTGTTGGGAGAAAGAGTGAACTCTGTCTCTGCAGCTGCCTCATCAACATACTTGCTTGCAACTGAAACGCCGCCGTTGGCAATAACTTCAACGTTCATCTTGCCTGAGTCTGTAGGATCTGAAGTCTTAACCTTGATCTTAACCTCTGCGGGAACCATATCAAGGGTTGATCCCATCTCATAGCCGTTAAGTGTGTAGTAGATCTTAAGGTCGTTATCCTCTGTTGCGTAAACACGCATGTTGCGGATAGCGTCGTAGATATTTTCTCTTGAAAGAGAGTCTGCAAGGATCACGGATCTTCCTGTGTTTGCATCTCCCCATCTTCCCTTGTGGTTGTCCTGGTTGTTGGCAGGAGCCACATGCCAGCCCTTATCAAGAGCTCTTGTGTAGTACTCATATGAAGGGAAGTAGCCTGAGCTTCCGATGGCGCCTTCACCGTTACCAACCTCGATAAGAGTGATCTGACGGTCGTTGGCCTTGCTGTAGTAAGCAAAGTCGTAGAAATCACCGAAGGTTGTTCCGGGATGGTTGAACATGCTGATGGAATCAGGTGTATCAACCAGCTGAGCATAGTAGTTCTGAAGAGCAGCCCTGCTCTTGCTCTCATAGCCTGTCATGTTACGGCTCATGAAGCCGTCGGTGTTGAAGGTGTTCATATGGCCGGGAGCTCCGCCTGACCATGTCATCTCGTAGCCGTAAAGGGATACGAAATCATCTCTTGTGTACTTGTCAGCCAGCTCATGACCCTCAACCCACTCCTTGGAAACTGAACCATCCTTGATGTTCGCCTTGGTGTCATTGTCAAAAGAGTTTGAGTGATCTGTTACTGCAAGGAAGTCAAGGTTCTCAACTTCGTTGGCAGCGTGGTTAAAGGCCTCTTCACAGGTTCCTGCACCGTCTGAATAGGAGGTGTGGGAGTGAAGCTGACCAAAATAGATATTGTATTCGTCGTTTAATCTCTCTGTGAATTCAAAGGTTGCAACTGCACTGTCTTCATAGCCCTCACAGCTTGCCTTTGCCAGGATTGTTGCAGGAAGAGTGTCCATCTTGAAGGGAGCTGTGTACTCCTCCCAGGTCTCGCCCTTATCACGGGAATAGAAGATCGTAGCACCCTCTGTTGCTGTTGCAAGAGTGATGTCCTGAGTCTTTCTTACCGCACCGCCGTTGGGTGAAGCCTTAACTGTTCCAACCTTTGCAAGGCTGTAAACGAAGGTCTTCTTGATGGAATCTGTCTTGCCCTCAGCCTTTGCGTAAGCTACTACAACAGCTTTTTTAACAGCATCCAGGTCTGAAGCTGCAACGAAGTCCTCTTTTGCAAGAACAGGCTTGTTCTCGGGATCGTAGAGCTTCTCTTCTCCGCCGTTAACTGTGAAGTAGATGCTTGCACCCTCTGTTGCTGTCTCCATTGTAAGAGCCTGGCCGAAGGGAACTGCGCCCTCGACAGGATCAATTACTACGGCATCCACGATCTCGGAAGACTTTACAGGGCTTCCTGAAACCAGGATATTGGTAAAACGGTTTGTGCCGCCTGTTGCCACTTCCTTTCCGTTGATGGAAGTATTGTCGGCGGGACCAACCTTGAAGAAGACTCTGTCAGCGTTGATAACTTCCTTAGGAACGTTTACGGTATAGGTTGCCCAGTTTTTGCTTACTGTTACGGCATCTCCCACAGCAGTGAAGTTCTCAGCGTCTGTACTGTACTCAACCTTCCAGTTCTTGGCACCGGTATTTGAGCCCTTCATGTCAAAAGAGAGCTTGTAAAGGCCATAGCCCTTGGCTGCGATGGTAAGAAGATAGTAATCTCCTGCCTTCATTCCCTCTGAGCCGATGACAGCTGCAGGAGCGCCATTGCTGGAGAAGGAATAGATAGGTGATACCTGTGTGCCACCCTTAAAGGCTGTAACTTCGTTGTTCTTGTCTGCTCCGTCGTTGGCTACAGCGCCGTCAGCATAAACCACAAGGTCTCCCTTGAAGGCTGTAACGTCTGAGCCTGACCACTTGGCAATATCAAGAGTTACGGAGTCGTCCACCTCAACATCTTCGATGGGCTCATCCCCGCCGCCCCCGGATACAACTTTCTCAACCATGGGGTGATTTTCATCTGAAATAGGAAGTAATTCAATACCGTTGTAATCACATACAACAGCTGTGAGATTTACAATGGTGCCCACCGGGAAATCGGCGAAGGTCTTGTCCAGGTTGTTTCCGTAAACAAGTGCCTTGGTGTCACCCACTGCAACATAGACATTCTTGGCTGCTACGGAAGAAACCGTAACGCCCTTAACAACTACCTTTTTGCACTCGTAGTCGTTATAATTTGCCACAAAAGCAGCAAAATCAGCGGCTTCAATTGTGTTAAAGCCAAAATCTTTGGTGTTCTCTGTGTCTTTTTCGATGATCTCAGCGCCGTCAAGCTCTGTAAGTCCCTTGTAGTCCTTAACAGCACCGGTTGCTGTAACAAGGTTGCCTACGGCAAGGTCCTTGTCAGCGGACTTAAGATAGAGGCAGATGGCCCCGGTCTCGTCCTCAACATAAACATTTTTGCCTGATACGTAGTTAACAACACCCTGTACGGTAAATGTTGTTCCTGCCTCTGCGGCTAACGCATCTGCGATGGTGCTGACGGTGATCTCCTGCTCTGCCTCAGGCTCTACAGTGATCTCTTCAGCTGCCGCTTCGGGTGTTTCCTCGGTAGTCTCTTCCAATGTGACCTCTGAGAAATCAGGGGCTGTCTCTTCAAGAACTACCGCTTCCTCGGTGGTTTCTGCCGCAAATGCCACAGAAGTGCCTGCCGAGAACGCCGTTGTTGCTGACATAAATCCCGCTAAAAGGACTGCCAGTATGCGTTTTCTGTTCTTCATACTCTCCCACCTTTCTTTTTTTCATACCTTTATGTTTAGACGAAGAGCCTGCCTTTTTCCCCTAAAGCAGGCTCTCCGCAGAAACCTAAACAATCATTATTTATTATCTGCTGATAATCTTAATAATACCTGTAAAAATGCCCTTCTTTCCAATCTTGAACTTAACAACCTTTGATCCGCCGTATTCGCCCATACCGATAATGGTAACCTTGGCTGTTCCCAGCTTGTTGTTGGAAACATAGGAATCATAATCGATATCGAAATCCTTACCGAATTCAAGAGTCTTGGTTACTGTCTTCTTACCCTCTTTTACCTTGATGGTTGCAGTAATATCCTCAGGATTAAGGAATACTGCCTGATTCTTTCCTGCATATTCCTTTGCACCAACCTTGATGGTAGCCTTGGAGATCATCTTGGAAGCCGGCATTACGCAATATACAGCCTGGGTCTGTGCTCCAACTTCCTCAAGATAGTAACCGCTGCCTTTCTTGGCTGTGATATCAACGCGGATAACGTCATAGGCTGCTGCCTTGTCCTTCTTGACATCAAGCAGCTTCTGGTCAGCCGGATCAAACCAGGTCTGGATTCCTGTAACTTCATCTCTCTTACCTAAAAGAGTATAGGTAGCTTCATAATCGGAAGCCTTAAGGAGAGCTGCGCCGTCATAAACCTTAAGCTTGGTCTTGAATCCGCCCTTCTTGCTGTTTGCAGCTACATCAGGAGCTACAACAGTGATATCAGGTGAGCTGATAGCCTTAGGAACGATGGTGAAGTTCTTTTTAACAGCCTTGCCTTTGTAGCCGCCGATGAACTTGATGGTTGCTACAGGGGCATTCTTAGTAGCAAATGTGCTGTCTGAATAGAGCTTTTTGTTGTTCTTGTATGTTACCTTGTAATCTATACCTTCTGTAAGAGCATTACCGCCTCTTGTGATGGTGATCTCAGGCTTTGCTCCTGCCTTGGCAAAAGGTACATCCTGTGAAACCACGATCTGAAGGTCATCAAGCTTGCTTACATCAGCTTTTACGATCTTGTAAGTAAGCTTCTTGCTGCCGTAGTAGCCGCCAATTCCCACAACTGTTACAGTAGCTTTGCCTACCTCGAAGTTGTTGCTGTACTCAAGTTCATAGTCCTTACCAAGAGTAAGTACTGTGTCACCAAGCTTAACAACAAGCTTGTCCTGCATTGCGCCATAAGAATCGAAAGGAACTGTCTGTACAAGGCCCTCTACCTTAACATCAGCCATGGATGTTCCAAGGATCTTGAAGGTTGCAGTCTTGGTTCCTACATATTTTCCTTTACCTGTAACAGTAACTGAAGCAGTGCCGACTGCGATGTTATTAGCATAGCTTACTTCATAGTCATCAGCAGTAAGCTCTGTGGTTCCGTCAAATACCTTGAGCTGCTCCTGAGCGATCTCCTCTCCGGTGTATTTCTTGTCTGCAACACCCTTGATTGTCACCTGGCTCATAGGAATCTGTGTCTCATCCAAGAGCTTCAGGGCATATGTTCTTGTACCCTTGAAGTTGCCCTTACCTGTTACAACGATGTTCCAGTCTCCGGCCTCTGCATAAGCGCCTTCTGCTGTGTCGGGATAGCTTACTGTAAAGTCTGTGTTGTTTGCAAGCTTCACTGTCTTTCCATCGCCGTCGATCCATGTAACTTCAGGAACATCCTTCTGAGCCTTGCCTGTTGCAGCCTTTACTATAGGCTCAAGGTCCTCTGCTGTGATATCTGCAGGCTCAATATTGAAGTATTTTACATAGTTTCCTGTATAACCGCCCTTAAGAGTAACGTTAACAGCAGGTGCCTTATCAAGCGCAAGAGCTATAAATTCATCGCCTTTTCCGGCGTAGGCATTCTTATTATTTGAATATGTGATCTTGAACTCTGAAGGATCAAGCTCATAACGATCAACAAAAACTCTGATGCCGTCGAAGGTGATGTTTTTACCTGTATATTCAACATCCTTAACACCTGTAACTGTGATCTTTGAAACGATCTCAGCTCTGTCACGTACACGCAGGCACGCTCCGTCAGGATTCATGTAGCAAAGACCAACAGCACTTACATAGTTGCCAACATAGATATCATCTGCTGTGGTGTCATTTCCGTCGGAAGCAAGGATATATCCGTCTATGAATACTCTTGCTCCAAGATCCTCGTTTTCAAAAATCTTGTTACCCTTGTGATCCTGAACATAGAAGTAATCAACTCCTGAAGAATTGGTAACTACCTTTGTAATTGTACCTTCAACCTTAAGAAGTGATCCGCCCACGGTCTCGTAATCCATAGCCTCCTGGCAGGAAATAAGACGTGGCTTGTATTCAAATGTGTCTCCGTCGATAACCTTGTAGTTGAAGATCTGAAGCTCTTTATCTCCCTGATACTCATCCACAAAGCCTGTGAGACGAAGCTTGGTTCCAACCTGGATTCCCTCGTCTGCTACAGGGAATATTGTGGTTCCGGCTGTGTCATCCTGAACATAGATTGTATCGAAGAACTTGTTGCCCTCATTTGCTGTTCCGGCTGTTACATAGCCTTCAACAGTGAAGATATCGCCCAGGTTGCCCTTTCTCATTTCTGCGATGGTGCTAACCTTCAGGTCTTTTTTGTTATTTGAAAGGTAGTTAAGAAGGATGTTACGGTTTGCATAGTACTCATCTCCGCCGTAATCAAGATCTGTCTTAACTTCGAAGTTGGAAAGGAATACTGTACCTGTTACAAGGATCTCAGAACCTGTAGTAAGCTCTTCTCTTGCTGCAAATACAACGCTTCCCTTAGGAACCTCGTGGTAATTTTCGTCAAACTTCTTACTGTCAATTGTGTAGGTGGACTCAAAGCCGGTAACTACGGCCTCTGCCTTGCCTGCCTGCACAGCTGTCTCATCAAGAAGGATTGAGCATCCGCTGTAAGCGCTGTATTTCTGAGTTTCAGAGACATCTTTTACAAGGTAGCAGTCTCTGTTGAAATTTGTGGGATAAAGTCTGTAGTTCTGTCCACCGTTTTTCTCGTCGTCACATACTTCATCGGAATTGAGTCTGGTGGTAGCTCCGATAGCTTCAAGGAGCTTGTTGATCTCTGTGGAGGACTGTCCGTCAGCTGTATCCTGGTAGTCCGCAAGACCGCAGACAATAAGGTTTCCGCCTGCTGCCACGTACTCTTTTACCAGCTGGATAAAGGAATCCTCGAAGTGCATAACAGCACCGTTTCTGGTGTTCTTGTTGGGAGCTGAGATAACGAAAATCGGTGCATCCTCAAGAGTCTCTGCTGTGATCTGATCTGTAACAACGTCTACCTTAACAAAATCAGATGCTGCGATATCAGCAAAGTTTCCTACGTTTCCACCATAGTAGCCGGTTACATAGTCATTTAAATGTGTTCCGTCAACAACTACATGTGTAACCATATCCTCTGCCACATAGATAAGGGTGAGGGTATCTGTGTAGGTCTTGGCAACGCCGTTTAACTTACCGATAAGAGAAACTCCGACTGTAACCTTTCCGGGCTTATCGTTCTTAAGTACAAAGGTATCACTTACTTCACTGTGAGATCCCAGCACACTGATCTCCTCAGGAAGACTTGCACCGGTGCGGGCAAGATAAACTTCGTCGTTTACTGTATAAACAATTGAATCAACCTGGAAATCTGACTCTTCATTGTTGTAGAAAGCTGTGTTGATCTTAAGATCCTCGCCTGCTACAGGAAGAGATGTGTCTGTTGAGATTGAGCTTACGCCAAGGGCCTCAACAGCAGAGATCCATACAGGAGCTGTTACAGCGATGTTGCCGTCAGCCTGGGTTACTCTGATGTAGTAATATGCAAAATCGGGATCAAGTTCAAAAACAACCTCATCTGCGCTCTCCTGAACGGTCTGGGAAGCGGCTGTTCTTCCGCCGTCAACAACAACTTCAACGTTCATCACGCCGGAATCTGTGGCATCTGAAGTCTTAACATCGATCTTGACAGCCTCGGGCTTTGTCTCGAGAACTGTACCCATAACCTCACCGTTTAAGGTGTAGTAAATATTAAGGTCGTTATCCTCAGTAGCGTAAACACGCATGTTGCGGATAGCGTCGTAAACATCTTCTCTTGTGAGGGAATCAGCAAGAATAACTGATCTTCCTGTGTTTGCATCTCCCCATCTGCCCTTGTGGTTATCCTGGTTGTTGGCAGGTGCTACATGCCAGCCCTTATCTAGAGCTCTTGTGTAGTACTCATATGAAGGGAAGTAACCTGCGCTGCCGATGGCGCCTTCACCGTTACCAACCTCGATAAGGGTGATCTGCTTATCATTTTCCTTGGTGTAGTAAGCAAAGTCATAGAAATCACCGAAGGTTGTTCCGGGATGGTTGAACATGCTGATGGAATCAGGGGTGTTAACAAGGTCAGCATAGTAGTTCTGAAGAGCTGTTCTTGACTTGCTCTCGTAGCCCTTCATGTTACGGCTCATGAATCCGTCAGTGTTGAAGGTGTTCATGTGACCGGGAGCTCCGCCTGACCATGTCATCTCGTAGCCGTAAAGGGCAACGAAATCATCGGATGTATACTTATCAGCCAGCTCATGTCCCTCAACCCACTCTGAAGAAGCAGAGCCGTCCTTGATTGTTGCGCTTGTATCGTTGTCAAAAGAGTTGGAGTGATCGGTTACTGCAAGGAAGTCAAGATTCTCAACTTCGTTGGCAGCGTGATTAAAGGCCTCATCACAGGTTCCTGCACCGTCTGAGTAGTTGGTGTGGGAGTGAAGCTGACCGAAGTAGATGTTGTACTCCTTATCTTCTCTCTCTGTGAACTCGAAGGTAACCACATCACTGTCAAGATATCCTTCGCAGGTAGCCTTGGCCATAACTGTCATAGGAAGGCTTGTTATAGCGAAGGGCTCTGTGTACTCTGTATAGGTCTCACCGTTATCAAGGGAAAAGAAGATCTTGGCTCCCTCGGTTGCTGTTGCAAGAGTTACTTTAGCACCCATTCTGACAGCGCCTGCCTTGGGGCTTGACTTAATTTCCTTAACCCTGGCCTGGGTGTAAACAAGGGTCTTCTTGGCAGAAGCATCCTTGTCCTCAGCCTTGGCATAAACTACAACTGTAGCCTTGGCAACTTCGTCGGTCTCAGAAGCCTTTACGAAGTCCTCTGCTGTGATAACAGGCTTTTTAGCCTCATCATAAGCAGTGAAGTCCTCAGCGCCGTTGATGCTGTAGTAGATAACTGCTCCTGTGGTCTCGCAGCTCATCTCAAGCTCAGTGCCTGCCTTGATCTCGCCCTCTTCGGGAGTTACCTCTACCTCTGCTGTTTCATTGGTAACCTTCTCAGCTGAGATGGGAATAAGCTGGCCTAACTTTGGGTTATCAGCAGGCTTACTATATTCGCCAACAATAGCGGTAACATTAACGGTATCGCCATCTTCCATTCCCTTGAAGGTATTTGCTGCCTTGTAAACCAGCATCTTCTTTTCACCTGAAACCACATAGTAGTTCAGGTTAGGCTTTTCCTCAGTTCCGGTATTAACAATTGATAATGAAACGCCCTTAACAAGAACCTTCTGGCTCTCATAGTTGTCATGATTATCAACAAGATCTGCAAGAGTTATTGCATCGAACTCAACAGGTCCATAGGTCTTAGTATTTGCTGTATCTTTATTTACTATCTCAGCAGCGTCAAGCTCAGCAAGTCCGTTGTAATCCTTGAATGAGCCCTTTACTGTTATAAGATTTCCAGCCTTAAGGTCCTTATCAGCTGTTGAAAGATAAGCGCAGATAGCGGCTGTATCATCCTGTACATATACGTTCTTGCCGTTAACATAGTTTACAACACCCTTTACTGTAAACTCTGTATCCTTGTCATTCTTTTCAATTACAGTCTTGATGTCTGTAATTGCTACTTCGTCTTCCTCGAAAGCAGAAGCCTCTTCGATCTCCTCTTCCTGGTCCTGGACTACGATGTCCTCTGTAGTCTCTTCTGTTTCCTCAGAAGCTTCTTCTGTCTCTTCAGGGGCCACAACCTCAGCCTCTTCAGGAGATTCTTCTGAAACTTCCAGTGTCACTGCATCATCTGACACATCTGTCGCAAAAGCAACTGTTGATGATCCGAATGCAGTTGTTACTGACATAAAGCCCGCCAGGAGCACTGCCAGTATACGATTTCTGTTTTTCATATTATCCCACCTTTCATCATTTACACATTTCTACCTAACTCAATCCTTGCGGACAGAAATGCCACGATTGGTACAGTCAGCACGATTCCTATGCTGCCTGAGACGCCTTGAATCACTTCCCTTGCGATCAGATCCGTGCTAAGGAGCTGAACCGGTGTAATATCGTAGAAATACACCAGCAAAAGAAGTGTAAAGCTTGAACCGGCAAATGCCAGTATCAAAGTGTTGGCCATGGTTCCCATTGCATCACGGCCGATGTTCATGCCTGATCTGAATAGTTCTTTTGCGGAAAGAGACGGATTGACCTCATGGAGCTCATGAACCGCTGAGGCAATGCTCATGGCCACGTCCATTACGGCTCCCAGGGCTGCGATCAGGATTCCACAGGTAAAAAGTCCCCCGATCTTCATTCCATGGTCTCTTCCTATTAAAAGCAGCTCCTCAGACTCATTGGTCTGAAAACCTGTAATATGGGCAAAATATCCCGCGATCACCGCAAAAAGTGATGCGATAACGACGCCTGAGAGGGTTCCCAGGGCTGCGCTTATTGTCTTTTTATTAATTCCGTCTATAAGTACAAAGGTGAAAACTGTTGTGTAGAAAACAATGAAGACTGTTACAGGTATTGCCGGAAAACCATATTCCAGCAGCGGGAACAATATCCCGATAATACTGACAAAGGTGATAAAGAGCGCAACAAAGGCCATGGCCCCCTTGCCTCTTCCGATAATAAGAAGACTTGCTACGAAAATAAGAATCAGAGAAAAGATGATAAGTCCCCTGTCATAGCTGTAAATAAAGGCGCTGACACCCTCTCCCTGAGGGTCAAGTCTTACAATAACTCCGGTGCCCTCCTGGGCGTTGATATTGTAAAGAGCGCTGAGATAATTGGTAGTCTGATACTGTTTGCCCTTGTAGGGACCTGACAGGATCTCTACGATAACTTCCTGGGAGCCCCTGAGGACGCCCTCCGTGGTCTCGTCCCTCTGGGTGTTGTCCTGCAGCATTACAGTGACTCTGCCCCTGGCAAACTCTGATTTGGCGCTGGTGGCCTCCTCTTTTTCTATAAGAAAAGAATGAATGAGAAAATAGGACAAAATAAAAATTGCAGTCAGTACCAGCACTGCAATTATTCGCTTAGAATCCCATTTACTCCCTCTGTCGCCGCTCATAAAGAACCCATCCCACAATAAATCAAACAAAAACAGTTACTTCAGCCCATCCCCAAAGAGGAACCGATAACTCTTTTAGGCGTGGAATTAAATTTTATCAGATATCATTTATTAATTCTATATAAATTTTTTACCATTATTCAGAAGAAAAATTGTAGAAAACTACGATAACTTAAAAAATGACGGGCGCCCATAAATGCAGGCGCCCGTCTGGAAACTAAATCTTATTTTAAATTATTTTTCTTCCTCTTCTTTCTTTTTTCCTGTGAAGAAAAGGGAAATAGCTACTGCAGCTGAAACAAGAATTGCAAATACTCTTGCGCTACTGTTGGTCTCGTCGTCTGTTCTGCCTCTTCTTGCTCCGAGAACTGCTCTGCCGTTACCTGTGGTATCATCACGTGTTGCACCGAGAACCGCCTGTCCTGCTGCAGGTGTTGCTGCTACAGGAGCTGCAGGTGTAGGTGTAGGATCTGCAGGTGCAGGATCCGGTGTAGGTGTCGGAGGTGTAGGAGGTGTAGGTGTCGGATCATCCGGTGTAGGTCCGGGAGGTGTAGGTGTAGCATTCTTTGTAACGATGGTGTAGATAACTACATCATATGCAGGTGCTACCATTGTGCTTGCGCCTACCTGTTCTCTTCCAAGGCCCGCCATAAACTTGTAAACGGTTCCGAATATCTCACTGATGAAGCTGAGTATTCCGGTGTCAGTCTCGTCTTTTTCCATCTCCCAATCTGTGAAGCTGTAGCCCTTATAGGTAGGTACATCCGGTACGTTGATGATATCTCCGAACTGGGCTTCATATGCCGCAGGAAGTTCAGGAAGGTCGCTTGGAAGTGTCACTCCGGGACCTGGCCTGTACTCATAGCGGATGGTTACTGTTACAGGATCATAGATTACATTGATGACTGTCTTATTCTCAACTTCGTCATCTGCCTTGATCTCTGCTCCACCATCTGCATTAACGGTCTTGGTGTACTCATAGCCTTCATATTCATTAGGCTTGATACTAGCTGCAGTAACCTTTACTGTGTCAGGATCTCCAACCCATACCTTGAATGTGAATTTATCAGTTGCCTTAATTTCACCGTCAACTACATGATTTACAGTGTAAACAATTTCTTTCTGCTGGCTCTCATCCTTTTCAAACTTAGCTGTAAAGGTTGTATTGTCAGGAAGTCCGTTTGCCTTCTTTTCAAGATTTGCATATACAAGGCCGGGACTAAACTGCTCTGTTGCCCCTGCAATCTTAGTATCACCCTTGTACCAGCCTTCGAACTTGTAACCTTCTTTAGCCTTTGCAAGAGAACCGGTAATATCAGATACTGTTACAAGTGCCTGATGTGTTTCCTCACCAGGTGTTGCTGTTCCGTTTCCGTCTGTGAGATAAGTTACTGTGAACTTCGCATTCTCGTCAAGTTTAAACCTAGCTGTAAAGGTTGTTACTTTTGCAGGAAGTCCGTCCTCTCTCTTATCGAGGTTGTCGATTACGAAGGCGGGAGCGATTGTCTCGCCTGCGCCTGCAATCTTCTCATCGCCCTTATACCAGCCATCGAATACATATCCAGGATTAGCTTCCGCCTTGGATCCTGTGATGGATGCAGTATCAAGTACCTGATGTGACTCTTCTGCAGGTGTTGCTGTTCCGTTTCCATCGGTCTTGTATTCTACCTTGTAGGTGTCATTAACATCAAGTACAAATCTTGCTTCGAAGGTTGTATCATCATGAAGTCCGTCTTTTGCTCTGGTGTTGAGGTTTGCATATACAACCTCTGCACTGATTGTTGCTGTATCTGCTACCTTCTCTTCACCCTTATACCAGCCTTCAAATACATATCCAGCATTTGCTTTCGCCTCGGAGCCACCTATCTTATCCTGAGTATCAAGTACCTGATGTGTCTCATCTTCAGGATTTGCTGATCCGTTACCATCTGTTGTGTAGCTGATCTTGTAGGTATCTTCATCATCTGTTACGAATCTTGCTTCGAAGGTTGTATCTGCAGGAAGTCCGTCTTTCTCTCTGGTGTTAAGGTTTGCATATACGAATGCTGCGGAGATAGTCTCGCCTGCATTGGCAATCTTCTCGCCATCCTTATACCAGCCATCGAACTTATAGCCAGCATCTGCTTTTGCCTCGGAGCCAGCAATCTTATCCTGGGTATCAAGTACCTGATGGATCTCTTCCTCAGGATTTACTGATCCGTTTCCGGCTGATACATAGCTGATCTTGTAGGTGTCATTAACGTCAATTACAAATCTTGCTTCGAAGGTTGTATCTGCAGGAAGTCCGTCTTTCTCTCTGGTATTCAGCAGTGAATATACAGTAGCTGCGCTGATCTGTGCTGTATCTGCTACTTTCTCATCATCCTTATACCAGCCTTCAAATACGTATCCAGCCTTTGGTGTTGCCTCAGAACCAGTGATCTTG
>NZ_JHXX01000005.1 GCF_000621605.1 Butyrivibrio sp. MC2021
ATAATTCTGATATGTAATGACCTCCTGTCAAGAGAAAGCTTACAGGAATCCACCACATAATTATTTAGTTGTTTCTGAAGGCACCTTGAAAGGGCCTCGGGGTATCAGTTCCCGGCATTGGCCACTCTGATATACGTGGATTGGTTACCGACAGGTCAATGGTCCGCCGTGAGCTCTACCGTCTACCATCGTGGATCACAGATTGCTCCGTGCCAACATAGAATTATCGTAGATAGCTCGAACCTTGAAATGGCCGAAGCCCTTTCAAGATGTCTTCAGTTGTTGCTTTTGTTTTGGCCAGATGTAAATGGCGTAAGCCATCTTACATCTGCTTGATTACCCACTATAACAGTGGGATGATGATGTCAAGGCTGCGAAGCACCGCCTTGGGCGGCTTGGCCTTGAGATTAGCAGCGCACTGTTATAACAGATTAAGCTATATTATCGGTCATCATGCCCCACATAAAGCAAGCGAGTTCTCTTGCAACTGCCATTATTGCCACATTTCGCTTTTTTCCATTATTTAATACCATTTTGTAGTATTTGCGTTTCAGACGTTCATTAGCTTTATCTGCATATGCAATAACTTGTGGAGTATTTCCATTTTGACGAGCTTTGATTGTTTTGGATTTGTAACCAACTCTGCCTCTAGTATAGCATTGAGATGCTTCTGTTAACAGAGTTCGTACGTGACTATTTCCTGCTTTTGTAATGCTAAGCCTAGTGGTATCGTCTCCACTGGATGCTTCGCCAGGAACAAGTCCTATATATGAGGCAAACTTTTCTGCGGAAGAAAAACGATTAAAATCTCCGACCTCAACAATAACTGATAATGCAGAATGAGTCTGAATACCAATGAAACAACATAGCTTTTTTACAGATTCTCTGTATTCATCTACTGATGCAAGTTCTTCGATTCGCTTATCAAGACGTTCTATTTTATCAGTAAGCGTAGCATATGTAAGCAAGTACTCATCAAGAATCTCTTTATATAAACCTTCGGGTTTTAATGCTTTTAACCAATTGATATGTGCTATTGTCCAGTGACTTTTACTTTCGTATCTATAGTCGTGGCGAAGGCAAAAAGACTGAATTTGTTGTTTGATCTTTTTTAGTGCAAGTTTATGATCATTCCGCATGCGCAGATATTCTTTAGTCTGTTCATCTTTGGCAGTAGGAATATGTACTGGACTATAATTGTTTTGACACAAACATCTGCCAATAAGCTCAGCATCACGCTTATCAGTTTTTATTCTCTTGTTATTACGCTGAGAAAGCATGGTAGATGGCGCTAGTATCACACAGTTAACATTTCGGTCTGTTAGCTGATGATATAAAGTATAGCCAAGACACCCGGCTTCATAACCGCATATAAATGTAGTATCGTTACCGTAGATTGAGCGAAGGAATTCAAGATACTTTAAAACTGCTTTGTAATCTGCTGAAGTACGCTGGTAATACAAACCTTTTTCGACTTCAATTGTATAAGCGCAAAGTGTAAAACTTTCCTTATGGACATCCATACCTACGTAAACTGTGTTATTATTCATTTAGTGACCTCCTTTTGTATGCGGTAATCCCTGTTACCATTGACTCGACATCTTTAGTATACAGGTGAATCCACGTTGCTACAAAATGGAGGTCATTACATATTGTCTACTATCTGACTGAATTTAACATCCTTGTGATAAGAACCATTTCTTGGTTTTAGATTTAGGCTAAAGGCTTTTATAAGCCTAAAATAGGATATGTCATTCAACATCCTTTTTGCATATTCTTCATTATCTATTTGCAACCCTAACGATTTAAGATTCTCAATCTGTTCGTCAATTGTCATGGCTTGTTGATGCTTTTTTAATGTTTCTGCCATATTTTCATCCTTAAAAAAATGACCCGACGTGGTCCGCATCATAATGAGAGGCGTGTCGGGTTCTGTTAGCTATATTATATGTATGATTTTTGGGCTAGTCAACCTTTTCTTAATTGATGATCAACTTCTATTTGAGAGCATGGCTCTGTTTAGTTGAAATAAACATTTTGTCGATTTATTTTCTGCGTTTTAATGCTTTAAAAAAGTGGTGCCAGTCACCGTGAACAGAAAAAGAAGTAGTATGTAAGTGATTAATATAACTAGCCCCTCAGGTGCGTTACTTTGAGGGGCTGTAGTTAACGAGGAAATACATATAAAAAGTTACTATGCTATTTTTCAACGCAAAGAATTACTGCTGGAGCTGGTTTATCATATCCTTTAAGAAACAAACCTCTATCTTTTGCTTCGCTTATAATTGCTGAAGGAAAATAACTACAGCACACAAGATATTTTAGCCAGTTAGGAACTGACTTAAGATGCTTTGGAAGTTTAACCGGCTTTCTAACAAGTTCTATCATTTTGCCGTGATAGGTTTCAACAATTTCCTTTTTATATTTATTACTAAGTGAATACAATTCCCACCTGTCTGACATAGTAATGACTGGAATATTGACTTTTAACTTACCTTCCTCATCACGATACATGATACTGAATTCCAGAATCTGATTAATGTCTTTCAGCATCTTATTATCAAGCATCTCCATCATGTCTGTTTTTCCTAGATATATAGAATATACAAATTTTAGATAAGCATCATCGCTGTTGTCATGATAGTTTGCTCCCAAAACAGATGAATCTGTATCATAGCTACACATACTCACTTCTTTTGCACCGAGGAGATTTTGCTGTGTATGAACGCATTCACCACTCATATTGTATCTGCTGTAAGGACAATTTTCATAATCATAACCATGTGGATAAAGGTTCCCCATAGCATACCATTTCCCTCCATTAGGTCTCTCCGGGTAATGCTCTGAAGGTTCTCTTCCTCCGCCGGCTTCATCTCTAACGTCTAATGTAGCTGATGTAATGGTTCTCAAAAAGAAAAAGCTTTCTAATTTAAGCGCTTGATCCATACTTTGTTGTTTATAAAACTCATTCTGACGTAGTTTCACAAGACCTTCGGAAACAATATGCCATATTCCATCGCAAAGCTCTTTTGCTAGTTTTAACTGAAGGTCAAGATTAGCCATTCGGTCTTGCTCCGAGTAGATAATAAAATCAGTATATACTTTATCAGATACCCGCTTCATCAATTGGCCTGCAACAAGCTTAGCGACTATTGGTTCAATATAAGCAGTTGGGATGCCGATAGCCTTAGATAATTCACTTAGTGTAATTGGTTTTTTATAAGCCAATATCAACAAGTTCATAGTAATACGATCATCCCTTACAAGAGAAAAAGGTTCATCATTATATCCAATCAGACCTGAGTTAGAAATAAAAAGATCATCCGGTTCATAACTTTGCTTAGTATAAGTCTCCATTGTAAACTCCTTCTGAATATGCTTTCTGCCTGTGAATAATCTGGTTTTAACTGTATCTTCAGGAATTTTGAGCAGCTGAGATATATCTGATACACTCTTACCATTCATATAGTATTGTACTAGGACTTCACGGTAGGTACCGGTAAGTGTAGCAAGGCAACGACGAATGTTCTCTGCGTCTTCAGCACTTTCATCAAAAGTGCTTTCATCAGGTATTTCGCCAATTTCATCAATGCACACAGTTGGTTTTCTATATTTTTGTCTAAGCATATCGTAATACTTGTGGTTTAGTACCGTCATAAGCCAGTTCTTGGTATCAGATATCTCTTTTCCTTTATTGATGGATGTAAGTGCAGCTAATAACGTCTCCTGTACAAGATCCTTAGCATCTTCGAGATTGTCACATTTACTTATGGCAACTTTCATTAGTATGTCGGCATATTCTGTTAATTTGTTTTTGTTCATTTGGTACCCCTTTTGAAGCTTCACTTATAAGTCGCAAAATAATCCGACAAGTTTGATGGATTGTAAAAATTTATTTCTTTTTCCCTCTTCCTTTAGAAGGCTGTTGTAAACGGCAAGTAGTTTTCCATAAATTACGGCATTTTATTTTCCATACCGACAGTTACTATAATATCAGCATTTGTGGGCTCCGCCCACAAATACCGGTAGTATTCTTGATTAAAGAATTGCTGCGTACTTGGGATTGCTTCGCAGTTTAGAAATGACATCTTCTGAGAAAAGCCCGATATACTGTTTAAAAGTTCCTTCATTAATATAGACAAAACGGGAAGGCAATTCAGTTGCGTTACTTATGCCTGCACTGGTCGGCCTTTTTATGGGCTCTTTGGCGGCTTCTGTAAAGCAATCACCATGATCATGGGCTTTTTCAAAGCAACTTATGGCTTGTTCATAATCTTTATTTCTGTTACAAATACGTGCTGCATTCAAGTAAAGCAAGCATATATCGCTATTAAACCATCCATAATTACCATCTCCAAAAGCAGACTTATAAAGCATAACAAGCGAAAGATAGATCTCCGGATTGTTGGTAGTTGCAAAGTGTTCAAAATTCATGTTTAGCACATCTGCCAGTTGATGAAGTAGTGCAAGAAAAGCTTCACTTACATATCGGTCATAATTGCTGTCGTGTAACAGCACTGTACGCACCAACTCTCTGCAACTTGATAAAGAAGAACTTTGACCTGCAATCTCTTTTATCTTCTGATAATCTCTGAGTGTACCAAGTACGCCAATAAGTGAGGAATGAATACGCTCTTTCATGTGAGCATCGTCACTGTTCTGATAAGCTTGCTCAAATAGTTCAGCAGCGTCTTTTAATGTCGCAGTATCATTCTTTTTCCTTTTATCAGCCGAAGCCATTATCCAAAGAATCATTCCAAGTCTTTCCTGTAAATGCCATTCGTTTGGAAATTCAGATAATGCTTCTCGAAGAAACTGTTCGTGCCTTTTTAATTGCTTTTTATCAGGAATAGCGCCTGGCTCCAATAGTCTGTTCGCTTTCTCAATGTATCTTGAAAGAGTACTTTCACGATCATTGTTGTAACCGAACAGTTCATCGATTGAAACATGGAAGTAGTTGGCTATAGCAGGAATCATTTCCATATCTGGATATGCCTTATTGGCCTCCCATCGCGATACAGCTTGATTTGTTATTCCTAGCGCTGTTGCAAGATCATCCTGCGTTCTTCTGTCTCTTTTACGTAATTCCTTGATTTTGTCGCCTAACATTATCCTCATATTTAATCTCTCCTTAGATGAATTCACCGGTGTGATTTCATTATATCGAAGGATATGTAGCAGACCAATAATCAATTAATTGTTTGATACTAAACTATTAATTTATACAACTGCTTATAAGTCAGAAAATATCGATTTCTTCAGAACCATCCGAAAAGTGGTGCCAGTCACCGTGAACAAATTGTGAAAACTCTTGACATAAGCCATGGGTGCGCTCCCTGGGGCTTTTTCAATATGGATGGTGTAAAATAGCAATACAGGAAATCCTGAGACGTGATTCGTGATGTATGCTTTTTCATGTAGCTACGAGAAACATAAGAAAGGAGGTGACGACGTGTACAAAGATCAGATTCAGAACGTTATTGATTATATCGATCAGAACCTGAAGACAGAACTGAGTGCAGTAGAACTGGCGGACTTGGCAGGGTATTCAGTGTTTCATTTCTACCGAGTTTTTCAGAGCGTCATAGGAATGCCCATCATGCAGTACATCCTTAGAAGGCGACTTCTGTACTCCATCTATGAGATCGGCTCAGGCCGCAAAAAGACGGATGTGGCGCTGGAGCACGGATTTGATACCTACGCCGGATTCTACAAATCATTTGTGCGCGAGATCGGATATACGCCGGCAGAATACCTCCGGAAGTTTACGGCGAAAAAGCCATACAGGATCAACGTTTTACAGGAGGAACAAATAATGGTAAGCAGTAAAAAGATAGCAGAAATACTGAGTTTCTGGGGACTGCAGGATGAAAAAGTAGCTGACGTGGTCTTTGGAGATACAGGCAAGATAAGCGAGACTGCCAAATATGTTGGAGAGGATCACGTCATCAAGTACACCAACAATCTGGGCAACGTGCTCAAAGCAATCGATATATCCAAAGCCCTCGAAAACGTGGGGCTTGCTTCTCTTATGATCGTCCCGACTTTGGAGGGAAAAGAGTATATCGAAAACGGAGAGTTATACTTCTATCTGGCCAAGAGAGTGCAGGGAGAGAGCATCCTGGCAAGCAATGTCTATCTGGATGAATATGAGAAAAAAGCTCGTTTCATAGGCGAGATCGTGGGTCAGCTTGATCTTTCGCTGGAGAAAATAGATGTAGTTGTAGATGAAGGAGATACTCTGAGTGTAGTACGAGACCAGGCTCTTCCAAAGTTAAAAGATATGTTCCCGATTAACGGACTCATAGGTGAAGAGCTTATGAAGGCACTGGAAAGACTGTATCCTCAGCTCCCAAGGCAGATAATCCACAGAGATCCCAATCCTCATAACATAATTGTAGCCGAGGATAAATGGGGCTTCATCGACTTTGACCTCAGCGAGAGGAATGTAAGGATCTTCGATCCCTGCTACGCAGCAACAGCGATACTATCCGAGACCTACGAAGATGGCAACGAAGAGAAACTCATTAAGTGGACCAAGGTCATGAAGGAGATCATGTACGGATACGACTGCGTAGTGCACCTCTCAGAAGAGGAAAAAGAGGCTGTTCCCTACATAATTTTGGCAAACCAGCTCTTGGCAACTTCCTGGTTCGAAGGGAAGGATAAGTTCGCAGAGCTGTTTGAAGTTAACAGGAAGATGACAAGCTGGATACTCTGCAATTTCGAAAAAATGCAGCTTGAAGAAACCTGACAGAATACCTTGTTTTAAGCAACAAAAAAGCCCGGATCAAAAGATCTGGGCTTCTCTTATATAGAGCGATAGACGGGGCTCGAACCCGCGGTCTCCACCTTGGCAAGGTGGCGCTTTACCAACTAAGCTACTATCGCGTATATATAAAACGAACTACGATGCGTCAGCTGGTACATCAAGTTCGCTAGAGCGATAGACGGGGCTCGAACCCGCGGTCTCCACCTTGGCAAGGTGGCGCTTTACCAACTAAGCTACTATCGCATTTCGCCGTCCACATTTATTAGTGGCGACAACGAATTGATTTTAGAATAAATTTGTTGTATTGTCAACATATATTTTAAAATTTTTTTGATTTGTTTGTAGAAAGGTGAAATATATATGAGTAAAATAATCTGTTCCGACGCACAGGTAATCCTGAAAAAGCGCGAGGGCCGTGAGTTTAAGGCAGGCGGAGCCTGGATATATGACAACGAGATCGACAGGATCGAGGGTAAATTCGAAAACGGAGATATCGTGGAGCTCCACGACTTTGACGGATATTTTCTGGGATACGGCTTTATCAATATGAACTCCAAGATCAGAGTTCGCGTCATGTCCAGGAAAAAGGAGAATCCTGTGAACGAGGAGCTCATCGAAAGAAGAGTCCGTGACGCCTGGAACCACAGGAAGGAAGTCATGAAGAGCTACATGCAGGAGTATCTTTCTGCTGACAGGACATCCCCCGATTACAGGCCCGGAGCAGATGAATTTACCAGACTCTCCACAAGACTCATATTCGGAGAAGCTGATTTCCTCCCCGGAATCACCATAGACAAATTTTCAGATGTTCTTGTCATCGAGTCTCTGGCTCTTGGTACGGATCGCATGAAGGACCTTATCATCGACAAGTGCAAAAAGGTCTTTGCGGAGGACGGTGTCAAGATCCGCGGCGTATATGAAAGAAGCGATGCCAAGGTAAGAGAGCTGGAGGGCCTTGAGAGATGCAAGGGCTTTATCGGAGAGCCCTTTGACACCAAAGTAATGATAGAGGAGAACGGCGTTAAGTATTATGTTGACGTTGAGAACGGCCAGAAGACCGGATTTTTCCTGGATCAGAAGTTCAACAGACAGTCCATCAGAGGCCTCTGCAAGGGTAAAAAGGTTCTGGACTGCTTCACCCATACAGGTTCCTTTGCTCTGAATGCGGCGGCAGCAGGGGCCAGCTCAGTTATCGGTGTTGACGCCTCGGACCTCGGCTGCAAGCAGGCGGAGGAGAATGCGGCTCTCAACGGCCTTGAAAAGGTGGCAACATTCCAGTGCGCAGACGTTTTCGAGCTCCTTCCCGACCTGGAGAAAAAGGGCGAGAAGTTCGATGTTGTTATTCTTGATCCTCCTGCCTTTACCAAGTCCAGAGCATCCATCAAGAAGGCCGTTACCGGCTACAAGGAGATCAATCTCCGCGGTATGAGACTGGTTAAGGACGGCGGATACCTGGCAACCTGCTCCTGCTCTCATTTTATGGATGAGGAGCTCTTCCTTAAGACCATCGCCGATGCGGCAAGGGATGCCCATAAGCGCCTTAAACAGGTGGAATTCCGTCAGCAGGCAGCAGACCATCCCATTCTCTGGGGCGGAGCCGCTTCCTACTATCTGAAATTCGTGATCTTCCAGGTATGCGACGAGCTGTGATCTCTTGTTTATAATGCATAAATAATTGCTTAATTATTTGTTAATTTGCATATATAATTCATCGAAATTACAATTATACTATGAGTAATTCCGATGAAAAAATGCTCGATAGAGCCAAAGCAAATCTCGACAAAGAGGTCGGCGACTACCTATCCTGGAAACAGTATCTGTGGGTGGCGGCCACTCTTGGCGTGACCCATTGTTTTCTGGAAGTTTTCTATCTGTGGTTGGGCTGCACCCCAATGATCATCATCAACATAGCAAGTATTCTGAGCTATGTTGTCAGCATTGCTTATATCCTCAAAGGTAATACGACCATCACAATATATATCATGGAGCAGGAGGTCTTTCTCCATGTTATTCTGGCGACGATTTTTCTTGGAATAGACTGCGGATACCATCTGTGGCTCTTCGGAATCTTCGCCAGTGTTTTTTTGCCCTTTTTCCTTCCGGGAGTTGAGCGAAAGCCCAGGGCTCAGATAGGGCTTTTTGCGGTGCTGGTCATTATCGCTTTTGAAGTATTGGTGTTTCTGGGAAATCACCATATGCTGCCTACGACCTATGAGCTGAAGGGGGACATGGCTGAATTTATTTATCATGTGAATTCTTTCCTGACCTTTGCATCCATCATGGCCTACACCTCCTTCTATAACTACAGTATGTTCCTGAAGGCAAAAGAGCTCCAGTGGGCCGCGGATCACGATTTCCTCACGGGACTTTTTAACAGACAGAAGAGTCAGGAGATCCTGTCCCAGGAGATTGAAAGTGATACTGAGGATAAAAAGCTTTCCATCGCTATCCTTGATATAGATTTCTTTAAGCAGGTCAACGACAGCTATGGCCACGCAGCAGGGGATGCTGTGCTTCGGGGGCTGGCGGAGATATTCAGAAGCTACAAAAATAAGGGCATTATCTGCGGAAGATGGGGCGGCGAGGAGTTTATTCTTATTTCGTCGCAGCATTCCTATGAGGACTTTGTAAATGTTTTGGAGGATATCCGAAGAGAGACGGAAAATATCACTTTTACTTCAAGAAAAAATCACATGAATGTCACTGTTTCCATGGGAGCTGTGGCCTATGAAAAGGGCATCAGCGCCGAGAAGCTGGTACACAGAGCCGACGACAGGCTCTATGAAGCCAAGGAATCAGGCAGAAACAAGGTTGTGGCCGGATAATAAAGAGAAGAAATAAAAGATTGTGCACAAGATAAAAGCGTGCTAGAATTTGGGGTATGAATTCATTGGATTCATACTCTTTTTTACGTAATTATTTTGGATATTTGCGAGGAAAAAACTATGACAGATTACAGATTACTGACACAGCAGCTTAAGTCCCTGGCTGAGGATGAGCCCAATTTTATCCCGGTTTTATCCAACGCCTCGGCTTTGATCTATGAGAACCTTGAAGACCTTAACTGGGCAGGTTTTTACCTGATGGATAAGGGCGCTCTGCTTCTGGGACCCTTCCAGGGAAAGGTTGCCTGCATCAGAATTCCCCTGGGAAAAGGAGTCTGCGGCACAGCGGCAGGAGAGGATAGAACCCTTCTTGTGCCCAACGTCCATGAGTTCCCGGGTCACATCGCCTGCGACGGAGCCTCCAACTCAGAGATCGTGGTTCCTATCCACAGAAAAGACGGCAAGGTCATCGGAGTTCTTGATATCGACAGCCCCAGCCTTAACAGATTCAGCGAAGAGGACAGAGAAGGCCTTGAGAACCTGGTGAAGGCTATAGAGGACGTGACAGAGTTTGACGGAATCAGCTTTGAATGATTTTTTGAGTAAAAAGAGGTGCGGATAAAATGATATCTTTTTCAAGTGATTATACAAAGGGTGCCCATCCACAGATTCTTAAAAGGCTGGCTGAGACCAATATTGAGCAGAACCCGGGCTATGGCACCGACGACCACTGCAAAGCAGCTGCAGAGAAGATAAAAGAGGTCATCGGCATTAATGATGCCCAGGTGTTCTTTCTTGTGGGCGGAACCCAGACCAACCAGACCATAATCGACATGCTGCTTAAGCCCTATGAGGGCGTGGTGGCAGCTTCCACGGGACATATCGCAGCCCACGAGGCCGGCGCCGTCGAGTTTTCCGGACATAAGGTCCTGACACTGGACTACCGCGGGGAAGAGACGGATACAGACAAATACGGGGACAATATAGGCAAGATCTCCGCCAAGGCCCTGACAGAGCTTCTTGAGAGATTCTATGGGGATGACAACCATGAGCATATGGTGTTCCCGGGAGCGGTTTACATCTCCCATCCCACAGAGTATGGAACTCTTTACACCAAAAAAGAGCTCACTGATATCTCCAAGGTCTGCAAACAGTATCAGATCCCTCTTTTCCTGGACGGAGCAAGGCTTGGATACGGCCTTATGAGCCGCAGGACCGATGTGACAATCAAGGATATAGCAGAGGCTGTTGATGTGTTCTACATCGGCGGAACCAAGGTGGGAGCCCTCTTCGGAGAGGCGGTGGTGTTCACAGGGCCTGAGGCTGTAAAGCACCCAACCCCTATCATCAAGCAGCACGGAGCCCTTCTTGCAAAAGGGTGGCTTCTGGGACTTCAGTTTGAGACCCTCTTTACAGACAACCTCTATTTTGACATCAGCAAAAATGCCATAGATATGGCGGAGCTTCTTAAGGAAGGCCTGCTTGCCAAGGGCTACAAGCTCTTCCTGGATTCTCCCACCAATCAGCAGTTTGTCATTATGGACAACGCCAAGCTTAAAGAGCTTGACGGAAAAGTGGGCTACAGCTTCTGGGAAAAATATGATGACACCCACACTGTTATCCGCTTCGCCACAGACTGGGCCACAACTAAAGAAGATGTGGACACATTGATGTCTATATTGTAAATAAGCAAAAAATTACCCTGATTAGGGCTTTTTTATGCTTATTTAGTTCTCGGAACGCTGTGGATCCTGTCGAAGCTCACATTCTCGCAGAACTCCATGTGTATGGAATCCACGCCCGCAGCGGGATTCTCCATGGAAATGTCTCTGAACATGACATTTTTCAGCTGGAAGCCCGGTGTGTCGAAGCCCCGAAGGTCAATGGAGGGGCAGTCGTGCCAGGTGTTGCTTCCGTTGTTGTTATCAAGATACCTGCCCAGCAGATGCATACGCTCGAACAGGCAGTTCTCGAATACCGGAGGCACGGGAGCGCCCTCTCCGTCGTCGTTGTAGCCCACGGAGTGCATCTGAACATGGGATGCGGTGATGTCTCTTACAATAATATTTCTTACGTAGCCGCCGCGCTTTTTGGTGGCCTTTATCTCAATGCCGGACCAGGTGGGACCCATATCGCAGTCCCAGAGCCTTACATCCTCAACGCCTCCGGACATCTCGCTTCCGATGCAGAGGCCGTGGCCGAAGTGGCAGATGCTGTCAAAGACACGGATGTGCTCAGTGGGCCTGTTTATCACATTCCCCTCAGGATTTTTGCCGGATTTAATAGCCACGGAATCATCCTCTGTATAAAAATCGCAGGCATAAAGGGTGGAGTTGGTGGAGGAATCAGGATCCCAGCCGTCTCCGTTCCAGACACCCTGGGATTTGATGGTGCAGTGGTCCGTAACTATCTGGTCCGAGTAGATGAAATGCAGGTTCCAGGCCGGTGAAAAACCAAGGGTCAGGCCGTGGATCCAGATGTTCTGGCAGTTACTCATGTTGATAAGGCGGCCTCTTGCTCTGTTAGCAAGAGTTTCCGGCTTCTCATACTCTTTTATCCGATCTCCCAGAGAGTTGATAAAGTCCTTGAGACGAACCTCCTCCAAAGAAGCAATGGACTTGCCAAGGGTGGAGCCTCCGCCTAAAATGGAGCCCTTTCCCCGGATGACCACGTTGGAGCAGTTGTAGCCCTGGGTGTGGTCCAGAAAGCCCATATTTATAAGGCTTCTGTAACATTCCATCTCATAGCCCTCAAAGCGGCTACGAATCCTGGGGAGATAGTCCTCGGGATTCACACTTCCCTGCAAAAGAGCTCCTTCCTCCAGGTAGAGTTCAGAATCGGAGTGCATATCAAGGGCTCCCGTCAGGAAATCTCCCTTGGGAATATAGACATAGCTGCCGGGGCCGCAGTCGTTAAGGGCCATCTGAATGGCAGCAGTGTTCATGGTCATGCCGTCGCCTACGGCGTTGTAGGGGGCGGCGGTTATATCAATTCTCTTTTTGGTCTTGCCGGTGCAGAAATACACTCTTCCCAGAGGCATGGGCGGCATGCCGTTTCTGGCATCCTCGGGGGTGGCCAGAAGGATCTCCACCTCATAGTCTGTCTCGGGAGTCAGCCCGGTGAGAGAAATGTGGGTCTTTTCGATGGCGTCTATGTTGGCGCCGTTCAGATTGATAAGATACCTGCAGCCGGGAACAGCCTCCAGGGGCATATCCCAGAAAATCTCAGCTTCTGTATCGGTGGTGCGATAGTCCAGTAAAAAATCGAAGTCCATAGAAGTCCTTTCCGTAGCAAAACAAGCAGTGATGTGCATCTGAGAATACAAGTTCTATGTTAAATCATACCGTTGCCGGCGCCATAATTCAAATGATAAGTTTATAAAATTCAGAAGTTTAAAATAATCAGTAAATAAGCGGATTTTAGGGCTTTTGACGGTTGACGTTACAGCAGTTGCGGCATAAAATTAGTATGTTTGATAACATATTTTATTAAGGGAGAAATTGTGTATGAAAAGAAATTTTATGGGAAAATTTCTTGGCTTGACCCTGGCTGCCGTTATGGCTGTTTCGTCAAGTGTCCCTTCATTAGCGGCTGAGGAGCTTTCTGAATTCGCCTCAGAGGAAGCCGTTTATGAGGAAGTTCTGGAAGAAATCCCGGAAGAAGAAAATGAAGAACCCGAAGCTGAGGCTGAGGAGGATTATCAGGAGCCCGAGGATACTCAGGAAGAGGAATCCGAGGATGTTCAGGAAGAGGAGGCTGTTTCCGAAGAGGCTGTTTCCGAAGAGGCTGTTTTGACAGAAGAGCCTGAGGCACCTTCAGAGGAGCCTGAACAGAATCCCGCAGAAGAGCCTTCTCTTGAGCCCGAGGAGGAGAGCACCTGGGCCAATGAGGAATATACCTTTGTCTATCACGACAAGACCAAGACCAAGGACTATCAGGAGAAAAAGACTTATACCTTCGCCGATAAGGATCAGGAGCTTGCAGCTTCTTTTATCAAGACAGGTTATAAGATAACAGGCTGGACCTACAAATATGCCAAGGGCATGCTTGAGAGCGGAGCCACTGTTGATGACGTGGTTGCTCTGGCAGATGCAAACAAGGATACCAAGATCGATCTTTATACCAACTGGGATCAGATCCGGTATTCTATCGTTTTCTATGGTTCAGACGGAAAACAGCTGGAGTTCCAGCCTGAGGGATACACAGGAATCAAGTACACAGATTCCGTTGATTTTACTTCCGCTGCAAAGCAGATCAGTAAAACCCTTCCCGAGGGCGTTGCCGTAGTTGGATTTTCCAAGAGCAATACCGGCAAGGTTGAATATGCCCTTGGCAAGAAGTTCAGCAAGCTCATGAACACAGAGGGCGAGATCGTTCTTTACCCTGTTCAGGGTGCAGGCGAGTACTCCATCAACTATGAGCTGGAGGATGGCGAACTTTCCAAGGAAGTTATATCCTACATGCCCGGCAAAAGAGTTGTACTTCCTACAGCTAAGAAGACCGGCTACAGATTCCTGGGCTGGGAGCCTGAAGATGACATTGACAGCACTATCTTCGAGACCAAGACTGTCAAGGACTACGATGGCGAGAAGCATGAGGTAGTGGTTGCTCTCAAGAAGACAGCCAAGTCCGCCGTTAATCTCAAGGCCATCTTTGAGCCCATCAGATTCACACTTTATATCGATCCCAACGGAAAGGGCGTTGTTGACGGAGAGACAGCCCTTAAGAAAAAGATGAAGGTTGGTGTATTTGATTACGAGGGCACTCTTATAGAAGAGGGCAAATACCTTCCTGAATCACCTGAGAAGAGAGGAAGCATCTTCATTGGATTCTCACTGGATCCCAAGGCAACAGCGGAAAAGGGTGAGTTCGTTTCCGGAGATGACCTTTCAGCTCTTACAACCAAGAAAAGTGCTACACTTTACTGCATTTGGGAGAAGATTCCTTACGAGATCATGTACCTGAATGAGGTTGTAATCATCGACTCAAAGTCATTTAATGAAGAAGAAAAACTCTATGATTACTCTTTTAACTGCATAGATGAAGAGGCAGGAGAATTCGCCAAGGTTGAGACAATCTATTACGGCAGCAGCTATTCTCTCAAGCCCATCCAGATTCCCGGATGTACATTTATGAAGTGGGCAGTGGAGGAGCTTAATGATGCTTCACTGGTAGTTGACAAGAATACAGGAAAAGTTTCCAAGGTAAAAGCAGACAATGAGAGCAGCTTTGTTGTTCGTGGTTTCTATACTGAAAATGCCTGCAAGATCAAGTTCAATACAAACGGCGGAACCTATACAGAGAACAAAGTTACCAAAAAAGGCGCTGTTTCACTTATCGAAGGTTATGCAAAGCCTTTCACCAACCCTGACGAGATCTATTCAGCAATGGACAAGTTTGAGAACGGTCTTAGCAGAACAGGTTACACCCTCAAGGGCCTTTACCTTGACGCCAAGGGCAAAAAGCCTGTACCGGCAGACCTTCGCGGACTTTCCAAGAAGCTCAACGGCACTGTTACAATCTACGCAGTATGGCAGAAGGGCAATGCTCCCAAGAACGTAAATTCTGCTGCATTTGAGGAAGAGACCTCTGAGGAGGAGACACCCGGTGAGGAGACTCCCGGAGAGGAAACTCCGGGCGAGGAAACACCCGGTGAAGAAACACCCGGCGAAGAAACTCCCGGGGAGGAGAATCCTGCGCAGACTGCTACATATAATGTGAAATTCCATATCGATGGACTTACATTTACAGCTGCAGTGGAATATGACAGCAAAGATCCTGAGAAGCAGTCCACCATTGAGGATGCAAGACTTATTGCCGCTAAGGAGGATGATGAAAATTATCTTCTTAAGTGGATCTACAAAAACGGATATGACGATTTCTGGTTTTATGACGAGGCATGCACACAGGAAGCGGATATGAAGGCTGTTGTGTCTGACAACCTTGAGCTTTTCGGCAAGTGGGTCAATGTCACCGACTGGGAGGATGAAGTATATACCTTCGTATTCCATGAGAATAACGGCGGCAAGAATCGCACCGTAAAGAAGACTTATAATTTCGAAAACGCAGATGATATCATCGGTGAAGGCACAGAATCTTTCAGCAAAAAGGGATATACTCTTGATGGCTGGAGAACAAAGGATGAGGAGTGGCATTTTGAGAAAAATTCTACAGCTACTGAACTCATAGGCTTTGCACACAGAAAAACTCTTCATCTTTATGCTGAATGGAAACCGATCAGCTATACAATGAAGTTCTACTACAGCGATGGCAAAGAGTTTGAGACTCAGCCTACACACTGCTTTGAATACTTTTCTACTGAACCGGTTTTCAGTTATGAGGATGTGATTGATTTCACTGCTGCAGCAGATTATTTAAATGATTATTATGACGCAGGAACCGCTATTGTAGGTTTCTCCAAGACAATGGGCGGCAAGGCAGACTTTGCTGTAGGAAAGAAGTATAGAGGCTGCTACGATAAAGAGGGAGAACTGGCACTTTATGCTGTAACCAAGACAAAGACTTATCCCATCTCCTATTACACTGACGGCGGTGAGCTCACCAAGCCTGTAAATTATTACAAGGCAGGAAAAAGAGTTGTGCTTCCCAAGGCTGTTAAGCCCGGCTATGTATTTAAGGGATGGCATGGGTCTGAAGATGAAGACAACATTTTTGAAAAGAAGAAATACATAAATGAAGAGGGCGATGTTGATTATTTTGTTACAGCCATAAAGTCAAAGGCCAGGACAGCAGTTTACCTGGAGGCAGTATATGAGCTGGCTTATTACGACATCAGCGTTGATCCCAATGCAAAAGGCGTAACCTATTACAATGAACCCTTCAAGAAAAAGCTGAATTTGGGAATTTATTCCGGAGAAGGCGACAGAGTAGATGTAAAGGCAAGCTTCTCAAAAGCAGGAGTTGCAAGAAAAGGTTATGAGTTTGTGGGCCTGTCACTGAATCCCAAGGCAACAACAGAGGATGAATGCATTTTTGAAGATGATTATTCCTGGCTTACAGATAAGTCCAAAGCAACACTTTACTGCATCTGGGCAAAGAAAGAGTATCACCTTAGACAGGACCTGGAGGCACTGATCATTTCTCCTGAGTCTTCTGATGATATAGAAGATACAAGAACAACAATAGAATATGATCTTGAGGCTGATTCCACTGATCTGTACTCTTTTGATCAGTCAATCTATTACGGAAAGAAATACAAGCTCAAGAGCCTTCCGAATCTTGTTGGAGCAGATTTTGTAGGTTATGTCCTTGTAGAGTCTGACTGTGAGGGAACCCCAAGCGTTAAGTATAAAGAGAAGTATGGCTACAAGACTGTTACACAGATAAATGCCGATAATGAGGCAGATATTACAGTGATACCTGTATTCCTTCAGAAATACTACACACTTACCTTTGATACCAACGGCGGTGTATACGAGGATTATGAGGGCACCAAGACCGGCAAGGTATCAGTTTTAGAGGGATACGCTTTCCCTGTTACAGATTATCAGACTGTTGAAATGGCAGTTGAATGGTTTAGAGAGGGAGTATCAAGAGAAGGCTATACCTTAAAGGGACTTTCCCTTGATCCTAAGGGTAAAAAGCCACTTCCTGCAGACCTCAGAACATTAGGCAAGAAGTACAAGGATGAAGTGACTGTTTACGCTGTTTGGGAAAAGGCTGAGAAATAAGAATAATGTGCGGCAAAGCACATAAAATAGGAGGAAAGAAAGTATGAAGAAATATGTTGCTGAATGTATTGGAACCTGTGTACTTGTAGTAATGGGCTGCGGAACAGCAATGCTGGTAGGTTGCGATGCCATGAGCGGCAGCGGTTATCTTTTAACTGCTCTTGCTTTTGGTCTTACAATCGTTGGAATGGCTTACTGCATCGGTAATATCTCAGGCTGCCATATCAACCCTGCTGTATCACTGGCAGTTTTCCTTACAGGTGGAATGAACCTTGCTCAGTTTATCGCTTATGTTATCGCCCAGTGCCTGGGCGGCGTTGTTGGATCTGCTATCCTTGCAGGCATCTTTGCCCTGGGCGCAGTTGATGATGCTACAGGCGGATTCGGTGCCAACGGCCTTGACGGCGTAAGCGGAAACCCTATCGCTGGTCTTATCGTAGAAATTGTTCTTACATTTATATTCGTTCTTACAATCCTTGGTGTTACATCACCTAAGGCTAAGCACGGATCAGTAGGAGGCCTTATTATCGGTCTTACACTTACTCTGGTTCACATCCTTGGCATCGGCCTTACCGGAACATCCGTTAACCCTGCAAGAAGCCTTGGCCCTGCAATCTTCGCAGCAATCGGAGAGAACACAGCACCCATCATCAGCTTATGGGTATTTATCGTAGGACCCCTTGTTGGTGCAGCTCTCGCAGCATTTACCTACAAGTTCCTGGACAAGGAGTAATCTGACATTCTAAATATGTCTTCAAAGAGCTTGTTTCCGCCAATAACGGAAGCAAGCTCTTTTGCGTTATTTTGCGAATTTTCTGTGTATATTCTGATGTAGTGGTGGTTTTTTGACAGATTTTTGTGTACTATTCTTTTGCTATGTGAGACTTTTTTAGTTTTCATAAATAAATGAGAATTTGTTGAGGGTTATTTATGTCAGAACAAAAAGAAAAGAAAAAGAAGAGATTTCCAATTTTAAGGACAATTGTATCGCTGATCATTATACTTACCATCTGGTTTGAAGTGCCGGTAACGGAGGAGATTACCCTTGGAGATGCGGAGAATAGTGGGGATTCCGCCCGCTTTGCACTTGTAACGGACCTTCACTCCTGTTTTTACGGGAAGGACCAGAAGGGTCTTTTGAAGATGATCGAGAAGGGCAATGTGGACGCAGTTCTTTTATCCGGGGATATCCTTGATAACAAGTTCAAGAACGACAATGCCAAGATCTTCCTTGAGCAGATAGCTGAGAAATGCCCCTGCTATTATGTTACAGGAAACCACGAGATCTGGAGCGGCATGGAAAAAGAGTTTAAGGAATACCTGACAGGTATTGGGGTAACCGTGCTTGATGGAAATTACGTTACCACTCAGATAAAGGGAAAGACCTATGAGATCTGCGGTGTGGACGATCCCACATACATGAGCGATGAGGAGTGGAGAGCGCAGCTGGAATCGGCAAGTTCAGGTTCCGATAACTACAAGATTCTTTTATCTCATCGCCCTGAAAGAGTGGATTACTATGACGACTACGACTTTGATCTGGTAGTCTCCGGCCACGCCCACGGCGGACAGTGGATAAATCCTTTTACCGGCATTGGAACATTGGCTCCGGATCAGGGATATTGGCCTAAATATGTGGACGGCCTCTACACCCTCAGTAACGGAACCAATATGGTAGTCAGCAGAGGCCTTTGCAGAGAGCGCATGCCCTATCCCAGATTTTTTAACCATCCTGAAATCGTAGTGATAGAGGTAAGGGGTTAACTTATGAAAAAAATAGAGGGGCATATAAGTCATAATTAAATGTGATTGGGAGCGAAAAAAGTATGTGGGACAAGAAGTTGGGGAAAGTATTTACAAGTGCAGTCTGTGTAGGCCTTACGGCTACAATGCTTGCGGGCTGCGGCAAGGCAAAAGAGGATTCTTTTGTTGCAGAAGAATATGAGGATGACTTTTTTGACAAGCTGCTGTTTTATCCGACTGAGCAGGATGACAAGCCGGTATATGTGAATCTGAAGGATGAAACTGTAGCCAAATACGATCTGGCTGATTTCAAGACTATTTTTGAAGATAAGGGCAGTGAATATGAGCCTGTGACTTTGCTTCTGGAAAAGGGCGGTATATTGTACTTGCTGTGCTCCAAGAAAGATGCTGAGAGCTCGGCAAGAGAAAGAGATGCAGTATTTGCGGTTGATAAAAGATCCAAAGAGATCAAGATGATAGTTGACCGTGACCACTGGGACACTCTGGTAGCCTTTGATTATTATGACGGGGCTTTTTATGCAATATATGATACTTCAGAGCAGTACATCGTCTATAAGATCCTCAAGGAGAAAGGCGAACTGAACTATCATGGAGAAACGGACAGCAGTATGTATCCCTTTTTCCATGAGCTGTACAATTATGAATGCATATTGCCAGGTGAGGAATATGAACTTGCATGTTATGAGCGAATCCTGGGAGAATACGGATTTATTGTTGGAAAAAAGGATGATGGATTTTACAGGATAAATGCTGATGGAGAGGCTGCTCTGCTCAAGGGTTTTCCCGATGAAGACGATATTGAGATAATAGATTATGATTCGAAGTATGTTATTTTTTCATCCCGTTTCGATTATCCGAAGTGCTCTTTTTATCTTGATATAGATAAGGAAAAGTATGATTATCTTCCTCCGATAGAAGGTTCAGTGGGCTATTCCCGCTTCTTTTTGGAGTATCAGAACGAAAAGGTGTACTACAAATATTTTAATGGCAGCTATGTAATTGATCTTCATTCCTATGATATAAAAAGCGGCGATGATAAGATGTTGGTTAGCAAAAGTGAAGTAATAGGTTCCCTGTTAGGCTACTATAGCGGAGGGGTTCCGCTGGATTCGCTTATCATTAGGAATGGCAAGCTGATATTTAGGGACCGTGTTGACGGTGTTGTGGACTGGTGTATTGCAGACATGGATGATGCCGATAATACGCAGCATAGTCTGGGCATAGATCCGATGGATTTCGGACTGGCAAGATATGGACATGTTGAGTCTGTGACAGCCAAGGCTGTTTGCCCTCGCTGCAATGCGGTTATTGATGAGCTTGTGTCAGAGTACTATGTATTCGAGGGATGGTATTCAGAAACAGTAGATCAGGCTAATGAAACCTTGATGGCGCACACAAATGAAAGAGTGGCCGAAATTGAGAAGCTTAATGCCCAGTACGCAGCGGCGGGATATACCGAGGATGATTGCAAAAAGCATACCCATAAGAGTGAAATATACCGGATTTATTCAGTAAAGCTTATTGATGATACATATCTGGCTGTATCCGAGAATTGCACCCGGATGGCGGAGGGTGAAGAAACCTCCCATGATGCTTACCATCTTTACAATCTTCAGACCGGAGAAGAGCACAATATCATGGACTTTTATCCGGGAACTGTGGAGGAGCTTCAAAAGCTTCTTTCGGACAAAGCCGGAGATGCAGCTCTTACGCCGGACATATCCGGGATCGCCTTTGAGGAAAAAGGCATTAAGTATTCGAAAAAGGATAATTCGGGATATAATTTCTTAAGCTATGAGGAGCTCCTCGGAAGGCAGACTTTGGCTGATTTCCCCCAGGAAGATGACGATTACAGCCATTTTTCCGGAGGCTTCAGTGCCGGAATGGAGGCCGGTACACTTTCTGTTAATGAAGAGGGAAAGGTCGTTGTTAAAAGAGGCCATGAGGAGCCTATGGAAGATGTGCCGGTGGATGAGATGGTTTTGTATGATGAGCCTGAAAGAATATGCGAACTGGCTGATGATGTATATATCTCCCTGTTTTATCCTGTAAACGATGTGTACGGTGCCCGTGTTCCGAAACAGAACTTCATTAAACTTATGAAGAATTACAGCGTGAATTGCTATTACAGATTTGACGAGAACGGAAAGCTTATCGAAATCCTGGGAATCTATTATTCATGATGGTATCCGGTCCATAGATTAATTCTAGTTGCAATATACAGTAAACAGTAGTATTATATGTGCAATATATGTAAAAAAGGCTGTGACGAAGACAGTAGCAGGTTTGAGAAAGCTCCAGAGAGCTGCCGGCAGGTGAGAGGCAGTGCAAGTAACTACCATGTGAAAATCACTTCTGAGCTGCAGGATTGAAGGTTACATCAGTAGATCCTGACGTATTCTTTGGCGTTAACGAAGAGCGTATTCAACCGAAACAGTGTTTTGGCGCGTATGTGTAAACAGGTGGTATAACGAGATTATTCATGAGTCTTGTCCTTTTTACGAGGGCAGGACTTTATTTTTTGCGTGAGAAGCAGAGCCATGCAGTGATGTACAAATACATGCTCGCATGCATTTGTACATCAATATATGGCGAGCAACACGAACGAGGAAATGCGTAGCATTTTCGAGTTTGGGGCTGATTCTAACGCAAAGGGAGAAAGGAGAAGATATGTATAACAAAGTCGAAACTGACATGAACTTTGTCGGCAGAGAGAAGAAGATTGAAGAGTTCTGGAAAAAAGAAGACATATTCCAGAAGAGTGTGGACACAAGAAGCAAGGGTGAGATGTATATGTTCTATGACGGACCCCCTACAGCTAACGGTAAGCCCCACATCGGACACGTTCTTACACGTGCCATCAAGGATATGATCCCTCGTTACAGAACCATGAAGGGTTATACAGTTCCCCGTAAGGCTGGTTGGGACACACACGGTCTTCCTGTAGAGCTGGAAGTTGAGAAGATGCTTGGCCTCGACGGCAAGGAGCAGATCGAAGAGTACGGAATGGAGCCCTTCATCAAGAAGTGTAAGGAATCCGTATGGAAATACAAGGGAATGTGGGAGGATTTCTCCGGCACAGTTGGTTTCTGGGCTGACATGGATCACCCCTACATCACTTATGATGACAATTTCATCGAGTCCGAGTGGTGGGCTCTTAATGAGATTTGGAAGAAAGGCCTCCTTTACAAGGGCTTCAAGGTAGTTCCTTACTGCCCTCGCTGCGGTACCCCTCTTTCATCTCACGAGGTAGCACAGGGCTATAAGGTATTAAAAGAGCGCACAGCTGTTGTACGTTTCAAGGTTGTAGGTGAAGATGCTTACTTCCTCGCATGGACCACAACACCCTGGACACTTCCTTCAAACATCGGCCTCTGCGTAAACCCTGACGAGACTTACGTTAAGGTTAAGGCAGCAGACGGCTATACATATTATCTTGCACAGGCTCTTGCTGATACTGTTCTTGGTTCTCTCGCAAAAGAGGAAGGACAGGCAGCATACGAAGTTCTCGAGACCTACGTTGGTACAGACCTCGAGCACAAAGAGTATGAGCCTCTTTACCAGTGCGCTAAGGACGAGGCTGACAAGCAGCACAAGAAGGCATTCTTCATCTACTGCGACAACTACGTAACTATGTCAGATGGTACAGGTATCGTACACATCGCTCCTGCATTCGGTGAAGACGACGCAAGAGTAGGACGTAAGTATGATGCTCCTCTTGTACAGATGGTAGACAGCGAAGGTAAGCTCAAGCCTGAGACTCCTTTTGCAGGCTACAGATGTAAGCCCACTCAGAAGGAAATGGACGAGGGTGCCATCAGTGCAGATCCTGAGGTTCTGAAGGACCTTGACGCAAGAGGACTTCTTTTCTCCGCACCTAAGATGGAGCACGATTATCCTCACTGCTGGAGATGCGGCACACCGCTTCTTTACTACGCTCGTTCATCATGGTTCATCAAGGTTACAGAGGTTAAGGATGACCTTATCCGCAACAATAAAGAGATCAACTGGGTTCCTGAGTCAATCGGTAAGGGACGTTTCGGCGACTGGCTTGAGAACATTCAGGACTGGGGGATCTCCCGTGACAGATACTGGGGAACACCTCTTAATATCTGGGAGTGCGATGACTGCGGCCATCAGCTTTCAGTAGGTTCAAGAAAAGAGCTGGCTGAGCTTTCAGGAGATCCGTCCGCTGAGACCACAGAGCTTCACAGACCTTATATCGATCAGTTTGAGATCACCTGCCCTAAGTGCGGCAAGAAGATGCACAGGGTAAAAGAGGTTATTGACTGCTGGTTCGACTCAGGAGCAATGCCTTTTGCACAGCTCCACTATCCATTTGAGAACAAGGAGCTCTTCGAGAAGCAGTTCCCTGCTGAGTTCATCTCAGAGGCTGTAGACCAGACAAGAGGATGGTTCTACTCACTTCACGCAGAGGCTACACTTCTTTTCAACAAGCCTGCATTTAAGAACGTTATCGTTCTTGGTCTTGTTCAGGATGAGAACGGACAGAAGATGAGTAAGTCAAAGGGCAACGCCGTTGATCCTTTCGACGCTCTTGAGAAATACGGTGCAGATGCCATCAGATGGTACTTCTACACCAACAGCGCACCATGGCTTCCCAGCAGATTCTCCGGTGACGCCGTTATGGAAGGACAGCGCAAGTTCCTTGGAACTCTTTGGAACACCTACGCATTCTTCGTACTTTACGCTAATATCGACGGTTTCGATGCAGCTAACTACAAGCTGGAGCTTGATAAGCTTACCGTTATGGATAAGTGGCTTCTTAGTAAGCTTAACAGCTGCGTAAAAGCTGTAGATGAGAACCTTAATAACTACAGAATTCCTGAGGCTGGTAAGGCTCTTGACAACTTTGTCGACGAGATGTCCAACTGGTATGTACGCCGCAGCCGTGAGAGATTCTGGGCTAAGGGAATGGAGCAGGACAAGATTTCTGCTTACATGACTCTTTACACTGCTCTTGTAACAGTATCCAAGGCAGCAGCTCCTATGGTTCCTTTCATGACCGAGGAGATTTATCAGAACCTTGTTCGCAACAGCTTCAAGGATGCACCTGAATCAATCCACCTCTGCGACTTCCCTGCAGTAGATGAGTCACTCATCGATTCCAAGCTTGAGAAGGACATGGAGGAAGTTCTTGATATCGTAGTTCTTGGCCGTGCAGCAAGAAATGCAGCTAACATCAAGAACCGTCAGCCTATCGGACAGATGTATGTTAAGGCTGAGCAGACTGTAGGCGAGTTCTACACAGACATCATCAGAGAAGAGCTCAATGTTAAGAACGTAGCATTTACAGATGACGTTCGCGACTTTACAAGCTACACCTTCAAGCCACAGCTTAAGACCTTAGGACCTAAGTATGGCAAGAACATCGGAGCTATCAAGGCTTACCTTGAGACCCTCGACGGAAACGCTACAATGGATGAGCTTAACACCAACGGCGTTATCAAGTTCAATGTGAACGATGTGGATGTAGAGCTTGTTAAGGAAGATCTTCTTATCGAGATGGCTCAGAAGGAAGGCTTCATTTCTCAGGAGAACTGGGGAATCACAGTGGTTCTTGATACCAACCTTTCAGAGGAACTCATCAGAGAGGGCTTCGTCCTTGAGGTTATCAGTAAGGTTCAGACCATGCGTAAGGATTCAGGCTTCGAAGTTATGGATCACATCAAGGTTTCACTGAACGGAAACGACAAGCTTGCTGAGATCGTTAAGGCCAACGAGAGCAGCATCGCCACCAAGGTTCTTGCAAACGAGGTGGTTTACGGTTCAGACGTTGCCAACGCAAAAGAGTGGGATATCAACGGCGAGAAAGTAACAATCGGTGTTGAGAAGGTTTGATAAAAAATAATATTCAGGGAGCTGACTTTTATCGAGTCAGCTCTCTTTTTTTTTGTGGAAATTTTTAAAAAGTGTTATTCGTCCGATTTCAAGTGTCATTCGTCAGAAATCCAACAAACTATAAAAAACAAGTGCTACAATGACTACGCATTACAAAAAGAGTCAAAAGGAGATTCAAATGTCACGTTTTAGTATTAAACCATCACTTGTATTACAGAATTGCAATGTTCTTGATAATGTGTCCCAGGCACTTAATAAACATGCAGTTGAGATAGATCAGGTAAAATGTGAGCTGGATACCAGTTTGGCAGAACTGGCCCCGGCCCTTGAAACTTTATCATTAAATACAAAAAATGAAGCAACAGCCATCAATGTGCTGTCCGATGCTCTGAGAAGAATTGTAACTATCTTCACAGATGGAGAGAAGAAGATTAAGGAGTTCTTCGTCAGGAAGGATCCTATCAATATTCCTAAACCCGAGCCTGTACCGGATCCAACACCACAGCCTACACCGGATCCTAAGGAGGAAGTAGAGCCTACACCTGCACCCACACCTACACCGGATCCAGCACCTACACCGGATCCAACACCTACTCCCGACCCGACACCATCACCGGAGCCTCAGGATGGACCTGCTAACGGCCTCAGCGATGAAGGCTTTGATATTCTGTGCGCATACGAAGTAGGAAGAGCCGGTGTTTATGATGAAAACGGCAATCTTGTTGGCCTGAAGATAATGGATATCGGCGATGGCAAGTACACCCTTGGCTTCGGAATAACAGTAGACAAAAACGACGCTGACGCCATCCAGTGGTACAAGGATAATTACGGAATAGATGTAACTCAGGTTGGTCAGGTAATTGATGCCGATACCAGCTACAAGATCTATAAGGCAAAAGAGACATACTACAAGGGCGTTGTAGACGGACTCTGCTCCAGAACAGGATTTACACCTACTCAGCAGCAGTATGACGCATTGTATCTTGCAATCTATAACAGACCTGCCCTTGCCAACGGCGGACATGCTTTAGACAACTTCCTCAGATCCGGCGGCAAAGACCGTGATGGCTTCTATAATGAGCTTATCAACGAGTATAAGGGACTTGAGAAGTGGGGTGATTACGGAGATGGCTGGACAAACAGAATCCTTGATGAGTTAGAGCTCTTCTTCGATGGTGATTATGCAAGAACCCACTGATAGTTCTTTGAAATAAAATGGTTACAAAAGGAGATTTAAATGTCACGTTTTAGTATTAAACCAACAGTTGTATTACAGAATTGCAATGTTTTGGACAGTGTTTCCCAGGCACTTAACAAACATGCAGTTGAGATAGATCAGGTAAAATGCGAGCTGGACAGCAGTTTGGCAGAACTGGCCCCGGCCCTTGAGACCTTATCGGTTAACACTCAGAAGGAAGCAAGTGCCATCAATGTTCTGTCTGATGCACTGAGAAGAATCGTTACTATCTTCACAGAAGGAGAGAATAAGGTTAAGGAGTTCTTTGTTAAGAAGGATCCTATGAATACTCCTGCACCACAGCCCACACCGGAGCCTACACCGGAACCTACTCCTGAGCCCACACCGGAGCCTACTCCCGAGCCTAAGCCGGAACCTACTCCGGAACCTACACCGGAGCCTACACCACAGCCCACACCGGAGCCTACTCCTGAGCCCACACCGGAACCTACTCCTGAGCCCACACCGGAGCCCACACCCGAGCCCACACCGGAACCGAATCCGGATAACGGCGACAGAGCACTTTCACCTGAACAGAGACAGGCTCTTGTTGATAAGGGTATCTACTATACTCAGGAAGGAAATGGCGAGTATATTTACGGAGCTGACGGCGGAGATGCTGACGGCGACGGAATAATTGATTTCGACTGCTCAGGATTTGTTCGCACTCTTTACAGAGAGCAGGGAATCAACTTCGACTACCGCAGAGCAACAGATCTGTACTACAAGGATTCACACATCCAGCACCTTAGCAGCGAGAGCGAGCTTCAGCCCGGAGACCTTATCTTCATGGATAACGGCAGTGGAATCCACCATGTTGTTGTTTATGCAGGTAACGGAATGGTTGTTGAGGCTGCAAGCACAAAGAGCCAGATGAAGTACAGACCTCTTCATCCCACATGGGACAAAGAGACATTGCGTTTTGCAAAGGTAGTAAATAACTAAATAATTCGAGGAGTCATTATGAAAAGAGTTTTATCAGCGTTTTTAACCGGAGCTTTGATCTTATCCATGACAGCCTGCGGCAAGGATGCTACAGAAACACAGGTTGTATCAAAGGATGAGGTGGTTTCCGATATTTCCCTGGAAGATATTGCAGTGCAGTCTGAAAGCCTTGAGGCAGAGCCTGAAGAGGGACAGGTCAATCAGATTGAGCAGGTTGGCTCTGGGGAATCTGAGGTAGCACTTACACAGGAAGAACTTAGTGAGATAGAGCAGATCATCGGAACAAGCGAGTACGGCAGCTTTTTGATGTCAGAATATGAGACAGCCCAGGATATCGACTGGAATGATGTTTTCTACAGCGGCGCCGGCATCGCAGTAGTTGGGGATATTTCCGATGAGGAGTATGCTGCATTTGAGCAGGAGCTTGGTTATGAGCCGACAGGAGATGTGCTTGCGATAAAGAGGGGAGATCTGGAGGCTTTTGTAAAGAAGAACACAGGTCTTGATTATTCAGAGGCCAGAAAGCCTTACAAGGCTACTTACATTGAAAAGTACGATAGCTACTATGTAGAGCGCTCAGACGGATGCTTCCCCAGGTTCAAATGTGTATCCGGAACCAAAAAGGGTGATGTTTACACCGTTTACACAGAGGATGAGGAGGGCTACAGAGGCAGAAATGCTTCCTATTTCACCTTCAAAAAGGATGGAAAGAATCTGGTTGTGATATCTCACAGATTTGCATGACCATTAATGTTTACTGTTATTTAATAAAATAGTAACCGCTTTTGCGGTAAAATAAATACGTACATGTTTGCCCTGTTCAAGGAAAGCTTGATTTTTTGGCAAAATGTGCGTATTTTTTATTGTGATAGGAAATGAGGAAAAATCTATTACACGCAATAACGAGGAGGCTTTATGAAGAAAAAACAACTATCTTTTGACAAAGACCTATTCAAACGAAGCGTGCAGTACAACGTTAAGACACTGTACAGGAAGACTATGGAGGAGGCTACGCCCCAACAGCTCTACCAGGCATCAGCCTACGCCATCAAGGATGCCATAGTTGACCACTGGATGACCACCCAGAAAGCTGCGGATGAGCAGGATCCCAAGATCGTCTACTACATGTCCATGGAATTCCTTATGGGAAGAGCCTTTGGCAACAACCTTATCAACTTACAGGCTTACAAGCCGGTAAAAGAGGCTTTGGACGAGCTGGGAATTGATGTAAACCTTGTTGAGGATCAGGAGCCGGATCCGGCCCTTGGAAACGGTGGTCTCGGAAGACTTGCCGCATGTTTCCTGGATTCCCTTGCAACACTTGGATATCTGGCTTACGGCTGCGGTATCCGCTACAAATACGGAATGTTCCGTCAGGTCATTCAGGATGGCTACCAGGTTGAGGCCCCGGATACATGGCTTGAGAACGGCAATCCCTTTGAGCTTAGAAGAAACGAGTACGCCAAGGAAGTAAAGTTTGGCGGCTACGTAAATGTATATACAGATGACTATGGCAGAACCTGCTTCAGGCAGGAGGGCTACCAGGTAGTAAGGGCGGTTCCTTACGATCTGCCGGTTCTTGGCTATGGCAACGGCGTTGTAAATACCCTCAGAATCTGGGATGCGGAGCCTATTCAGTGCTTCCAGCTGGATTCCTTCGACAAGGGCGACTATCAGAAGGCTGTAGAGCAGGAGAACCTTGCCAGCCAGCTCTGTGAGGTGCTTTATCCCAATGATAACCACATCGCAGGTAAGGAGCTGAGACTTAAACAGCAGTATTTCTTTATCTCTGCTTCTGTTCAGACAGCCCTTAAGAGATATCTTAAGCACCACGACGATATCAGATATTTTTACGAAAAAGCTGTATTCCAGCTTAACGATACACATCCTACCGTTGCGGTGGCAGAGCTTATGAGGCTTCTCATGGATGAGTATTATCTCTCCTGGGATGATGCATGGAATGTGACCATGAACACCTGCTGCTACACCAACCACACCATCATGTCTGAGGCTCTTGAGAAATGGCCTATGGATCTGTTCCAGAGACTGCTTCCCAGAATCTTCCAGATCGTTGATGAGATCAACAGAAGATTCGTTGACCAGATCATGCGTCAGTACTCAAACAGCGCAGGAATCGATGTTCAGGCCAAGATCCGCAGCATGGCTATTCTTTATGACAATCAGGTCAAGATGGCTCACCTGGCTATCGTCGGCGGTCATTCCGTTAACGGCGTTGCCAAGCTCCACACAGAGATCCTGAAAAAGAGAGAGCTTAAGGATTTCTACGAGATGATGCCCGAGAAGTTCAACAACAAGACCAACGGTATCACCCAGAGAAGATTCCTTTTACATGCAAATCCGCTTCTGGCTGACTGGGTAACAGAGAAGATCGGCGACGACTGGATCACAGACCTGTCCCAGATGGAAAAGCTGAAAGAATTTGCCAACGACAAGAAGGCTCTGGCTCAGTTCATGGATATCAAGCTCAAGAACAAGGAGCGCCTTGCCGCTTATATCTTAGAGCACAACGGAGTTAAGGTTGATCCCAAGTCAATCTTCGACGTACAGGTTAAGAGACTTCACGAGTACAAGCGTCAGCTGCTCAACATCCTGACAGTTATGTACAAGTACCACGATATCAAGACTCATCCGGGAAAAGATTTTTATCCCAAGACTTATATCTTCGGCGCCAAGGCTGCTGCGGGATACCTCACAGCCAAGCTTACCATCAAGCTTATCAACTCAGTTGCTGATGTTATCAACAACGACAAGGATATCAAGGGTAAGCTCAAGGTAGTATTTATCGAGGATTACAGAGTATCCAATGCGGAGCTTATCTTCGCTGCGGCTGATGTTTCAGAGCAGATCTCCACAGCTTCCAAGGAGGCTTCCGGAACAGGTAACATGAAGATGATGCTTAACGGCGCGGTTACCCTGGGAACTCTTGACGGTGCTAACGTTGAGATCGTCAATGAAGTGGGTGAAGAGAACGCCTTTATCTTCGGTCTTACTTCTCAGGAGGTTATGGACTATGAGAGAAACGGCAACTACAATCCTCAGGATATCTACAACAGCGATCCTAACGTAAAGGTGGCGCTGGATATGCTGGTGGACGGCACCTTCTCCAAGGACAGAGAGCTCTTCAGACCGCTTTATAACTGCCTCCTTAATTCGGTAGGCGGCAACAGGGCTGACCAGTACTTTATCCTCAAGGACTTCGAGGCATATCTCGAGGCCCAGAACCGTATCTCCGATGCCTACGCTGACAAGAAGCGCTGGGCTAAGATGGCTCTTCTTAACACCGCAAGCTGCGGCAAGTTCTCATCAGACAGAACAATCCAGGAATATGTTGATGAAGTATGGCATCTTAATAAGCTCAATATAGAAATTAAGTAATGATCATAAAAATACGCCTTGGCGGCCTAAAAAAGTCGCTAAGGCGTTATTTTTTGGAGAAAGTCTGCTACAATAGAAGTGATGGGAGGGACGGCTATGGAAAGTGCTTATCTTACAGCGGAAAGTATTTTGAGGTACGTGGTTGAGTTTTCCACGCTTCTTTTGGAATTTTTCGGAATCTGTATCCTTGTGTTCACCGGCGTCAAGAGCTTTATTCTGTGGATAAAAAAGAGCGACTTCATCAGACTGGAACTGGCTCAGGGCATTGCTTTGGCATTGGAATTCAAGCTGGGAGGCGAGGTCCTTAGAACCGTTGTGGTCCGGGACTGGGCTGAGCTTGGTATCCTTGGAGCCATCATAACCCTCAGAGCTGTGCTGACCTTCCTTATCCACTGGGAGATCAAGAACGAGAAAAAGGCTCTGGAGCCCGGCAAAGAAGTATAATTTGAGAAAATTAAAGGCCTCAACCACTTGCGTGGACGAGGCCTTTTGCTATGTCTGAATTTATTTGTTCTCGTGCTCCAGTGAAGCCTTGATGAATCCTGAGAAAAGAGGATGTGGTCTGTTAGGTCTTGACTTAAGCTCGGGATGAGCCTGTGTAGCCATGTGGAATGAATTGGAAGGAAGCTCGATCATCTCAACGATTCTTCCGTCAGGAGATAATCCGCAGAGCTTCAGGCCGTTCTGTACAAGAACTGCTCTGTAGTCGTTGTTAACCTCGTATCTGTGACGATGACGCTCTGTGATGTTCTCTGAACCAAAGAGCTGGAAGGCCTTGGACTCTTTATCAAGAACACAGGGATATGAGCCAAGTCTTAAGGTTCCGCCGATATCCTCAACTCCGTTCTGGTCAGGTAAAAGAGCGATCATAGGATGCTGTGTGTTAGGATCAAACTCGATGGAGTGAGCATCTGTGAAGCCTACTACATTTCTTGCAAACTCTACGATGGCAAGCTGCATTCCAAGGCAAAGACCAAGGAATGGAAGGTTGTTCTCACGGGCATATTTGATTGAGGTGATCATACCCTCGATACCACGGTCGCCGAAGCCCCCGGGAACAATAAGTCCGTCTACATCTGAAAGAATCTCTGCTACATTATCGGGAGTAACAGTTTCTGAATCTACCCACTTGATATCTACTGCGGTCTGATTGGAGATACCGCCGTGTTTAAGAGCCTCAACAACTGAAATGTATGCGTCGTGAAGCTGTGTATATTTTCCTACAAGAGCAACTCTTACTTCGTGTTTTAATGAATAGAGAGTGTCAACCATTGCCTTCCAGTCTGTAAGGTCGGGCTCGGGACAATCAAGCTTGAGGCACTCGCAGGCAACCTGAGCCAGGTGCTCTTTTTCCATGGCAAGAGGAGCTTCATATAAATACTCAAGGTCAAGGTTGTTAAGAACGTGGCTGCTGGGAACGTTACAGAAAAGAGCGATCTTGTCCTTGGTCTCCTGGTCAAGCTCCATCTCACTGCGGCATACGATAACGTCGGGCTGAAGTCCCATTCCCTGCATGGTCTTAACTGCTGACTGTGTGGGCTTGGTCTTGATCTCCTGGGAGCAGCGAAGGTAAGGAATAAGAGAAACAAGGATAAGCATTGCGTTCTCATGTCCAACCTCGTGCTGGAACTGTCTGATGGCCTCAAGGAAAGGCTGTGACTCGATATCTCCCACGGTTCCGCCTACCTCGATGATGGCGATGCGGGTCTCGTCGTCTGTAAAGTTGCGATAGAACTTGCCTTTTATCTCGTTGGTAATGTGAGGGATAACCTGTACGGTGCGTCCGCCGTAATCGCCGCGACGCTCCTTCTGAAGAACGGACCAGTAAATCTTACCGGTTGTAACGTTTGAATTTTTATCAAGATTCTCGTCAATAAATCTTTCGTAATGTCCAAGGTCGAGGTCAGTTTCTGTACCATCTTCGGTCACGAATACTTCTCCGTGCTGAACAGGGTTCATGGTTCCGGGGTCGATGTTGATATAGGGGTCAAACTTCTGCATCGTCACCTTGTAGCCTCTTGCCTTGAGAAGCCTTCCCAGTGATGCGGCAGTGATCCCTTTTCCAAGTCCGGACACAACTCCACCTGTAACAAAGATATACTTGACAGCCATTTTCTTTTTTCCTCCTGATTTAAGACGAGATATTAGTTAATGATAATTTAATAGAAATAGATATTACGAATCAAAACAAAGTCATATTATATAATTTTAGCAGGGGAAAATCTACTGCTAAACTACAATTTTATTAATAAATCTTATATAATTAATGAGTATTGATGTTGAAATATTAAATTGTGTGCGATATAATATCGCAAAATAAGAAATATAAAAGTACGTAAGTTGCAGAAACCTACGTAGACATCATAACACATTACGTATTATATTAAACAGTAGTATTTAACAAGGAATGGAAAGAAAATATGGATAATAATAACAAACAGAGGAACAACAATCCCATGGGGGACGGTTCCAACTCACCAAGAAGACAAAACCTGATTCTTCTTCTGGTTGCGGCACTTATCACCATGCTGCTCATGACTTATTTCCTGAGAGCTTTCTCAGAGAACACCAGCAAGGAGATCACCTATTCCAAGTTCATTGAGTACGCCGAGGGCGGCTATGTTGATCACATTGTCATTGAGTCCGACAGGATCAACATCACAATGAAGACTGTGGATGAGATCAAGAAGCTCAACAAAGAGCAGGGCAAACCAGCCAACTATGCATTGGAAGAAACCGACGGCGAAGAGCTCGCAGATGAGGGCTACGGAAGGCTTTCCATCTGGAGCATCGGCAATATGAAGAATACCCGATATACAGGTATTGCCGAGGAATATACGGAGCTTACCAACAGGATGCTGAAGCTGGGAGTTACAGTCAGCAGCGAAGTTCCTGACAGTTCGGGAGTTATTCTCAACTTCATCCTTTTGTACATCGCACCTATCCTTATCATGTGGTTCCTTTTGTCCATGATATTCAGAAAAATGGGCAAGGGCGGCGGTCCTTTAAGTGTCGGCAAGAGCAATGCCAAGGTCTATGTTCAGAAAGAGACCGGAGTTACCTTTAAGGATGTAGCCGGTGAGGACGAGGCAAAAGAGTCTCTGGTGGAGGTTGTAGACTTCCTTCACAATCCCGCCAAGTACGCCAAGATCGGTGCCAAGCTTCCCAAGGGAGCCCTTCTTGTGGGACCTCCCGGAACAGGTAAGACTCTTTTGGCAAAAGCGGTTGCAGGCGAGGCCCATGTGCCGTTTTATTCCCTGGCAGGTTCAGACTTCATCGAGCTTTACGTCGGTGTTGGTGCCAGCCGTGTAAGAGACCTTTTCTCAGAGGCAAGTAAAAATGCCCCCTGTATCATATTCATAGACGAGATCGATGCCATCGGCCGCAGCCGTGATAACAAGTATGGCGGCGGTAACGAGGAGCGTGAGCAGACTCTTAACCAGCTCCTTTCCGAGATGGATGGTTTCGATTCCTCCAAGGGTGTACTTATCCTTGGTGCCACCAACAGACCTGAGATCCTTGATAAGGCTCTTCTTCGTCCCGGACGTTTCGACAGACGTATCGTGGTTGACAAGCCTGATCTCAAGGGTAGAGAGGATATCCTCAAGGTTCACTCCAAGGATGTTAAGATGGATGAGACCGTTGATCTTAAGGAAGTTGCTCTTGCCACAGGCGGAGCCGTTGGTTCAGATCTTGCCAACATGATCAACGAGGCGGCCATCAATGCGGTTAAGGCAGGCAGAGAGTATGTTTGCCAGCAGGATCTTATGGAGGCCTTTGAGCAGGTTATCGCAGGAAAAGAGAAGAAGAATTCAATCCTCAGCAAGGAGGAGAGAAAGCTTGTAAGCTATCACGAGGTTGGACATGCCCTTGTAAGCGCTGTTCTTACCAATACAGAGCCCGTGCAGAAGATCACCATCGTTCCCAGAACCATGGGATCTCTGGGATATGTGCTCCATGTGCCGGATGATGAGAAGAACCTCAATACCAAGGAAGAGCTCCTTCAGGAGATCAAGGTGCTTCTGGGCGGACGTGCTGCGGAGGAGATCATCTTCAATACAGTAACCACCGGCGCTTCCAACGATATCGAGAAGGCCACATCCATTGCAAGAGCCATGATCACCCAGTACGGTATGAGCGACAGATTCGGTCTTATGCAGCTTGAGTCCATCCAGAACAGATATCTGGACGGCAACAGGATCCTTGAGTGCAGTGATGAGACCGCAACTCTTATCGATGAAGAGGTTAAAAAGCTTCTGGCTGAGTGCTATGAGGAGTCCAAGAAGGTTGTCAGCGCACACCTTGATACCATGGACAAGATCGCAGCCTTCCTTATAGAAAAAGAGACCATCACAGGTAAGGAGTTCATGAAGATCTACCGCGAGGCGGAGGGTCTTACAGAGCCCACCGAGGAAGAGGTAGAGGCAGCTAAGAAAAAGAGAATTTACGCCACAAGAGCTGAGTCAGCACTGGTTGGCGCCAATATTCCCGATAAGAGAGAAAGAAAGGAAGAAGAGGAAAAGAAGGAGGAGCCCGGTCAGGACGACCAGTCAAAGCCTTCATCCGAAGCCCCTTTCGAGGATTCTACCGGAATCGATTATAACGAGGGAATCTTTGCCAATGAGAATTCATCACAGTCTCAGGCCCAGAGCGGCGGAAGATTTTCACACGCACCGGAAGATTTTGACAAATAAGATAATAAAGTCCCGCAGACTTAAGGTCTGCGGGATTTTTTGCGTTCTATTACTTAATTATGGAAGAAGTCGAAGATCTGCTGTGCCACTTTCTCGTTTATTTCCGGAACCTGGGACAGCTCCTCCACGGAAGCGTTCTTGATATCTTCTATGGAATGGAAGTGCTTCATCAGAGCTTTTCTTCTGGCGGGCCCGATGCCCGGGATGTCGTCCAGGGAGCTCTTTACCTGGGCTTTGCTCCTGAGGGAGCGGTGGTACTCTATGGCGAAGCGGTGGGCTTCGTCCTGGATACGGGTGATGAGCTTAAAGCCCTCGGACCTGGTATCTATGGGAAGTTCCACATTGTTAAAGTAGAGGCCCCTTGTCCTGTGGTTGTCATCCTTGACCATGCCGCAGACGGGGATGTTTATGCCCAGCTCATCCAGCACCTGAAGACAGATATTGACCTGGCCGCGACCACCGTCCATGAGAATCAGATCCGGGAACTTGGTAAAGCTGCCGTACTGAGCATCTATGTCGCGAACCTCCATATCGTGGCGCTCCTCGATGCCGTGTAACAGGCGCCTTGTGAGAACTTCGTGCATGCAGGCGTAGTCATCGGGGCCTGCCACGGATTTTATCCTGAACTTTCTGTAATCACTCTTTTTAGGCTTGCCCTTTTCGTAGACCACCATGGAACCTACGTTGGCAAAGCCGCTGATGTTGGAGATATCGTAGGCCTCCATTCTGTTGAGGCCCTTTATTCCTAAGAGATTCTCTATCTCTTTTACCGCGCCGATAGTTCTTCCTTCCTCGCGCTTGATGCGCTCCTTATCCTTGGAAAGAACAAGGGCAGCGTTCTGAGCGGCCAGCTCCATGAGCTTTTCCTTCTCGCCGCGCTCGGGAACTGTGATGTATACGCGGCTTCCCTTTCTCTGGGAGAGCCATTTTTCTATGATCTCCATATCCTCAATGGGCTCCGGAAGAAGGAGCTGTCTTGGGATGAAAGGAGTTCCCGCGTAGAACTGTTTTACAAAGTTAAGAAGGATCTCCGCCTGGGGATTTTCAGACACGTGTGTCATATAGAAGTGTTCTCTTCCTATGAGACGGCCGTCCCTGACAAAGAAAACCTGCACCACAGCGTCCTTTTCATCGGAAGCAATGGCTACAATGTCCTTGTCCTCCATGGAGGAATCCGTCATCTTCTGCTTCTGGGCCACAACTTTTACGCTGTTTAGAAGGTCTCTGTACTTGGCGGCGGACTCAAAGTCCAGCTCCTCGGAGGCACTTTCCATCTTTTGCTGAAGGTCTTTTATTATAAGGCCGTAGTTGCCGTTTAAGAATTCCAGGGCCTTGTCGATGCGTTCCCGGTATTCCTCTTTGGTCACATTGCCGGTGCAGGGGCCGCAGCACTGCTTCATATGGTAGTTGAGGCAGGGCCGCTCCAGGCCGATGTCCCTGGGCAGAACCCTGTTGCAGGTCCTAAGGCCGTAGATCTTGTTGATGAGATCGATGGTATCCTTAACCGCAGCGGCGCTGGTGAAGGGGCCGAAATATCTGGACTTGTCTTTTTTCATAAGTCTGGAAAAAAGGACTCTGGGATAATCCTCGGACACTGTTACCTTAATATAAGGATAGGTCTTGTCGTCTTTTAACAGAGTGTTGTATCTGGGGCAGTGCTCCTTGATGAGGTTGTTCTCCAGCACCAGAGCCTCCAGTTCGGAATCCGTGACGATATATTCGAAGCGGGCGATCTGTTTTACCATCTGATCGATTTGAGGTCCGCGGCCGATGTTGGCGCGAAAATAGGACCTGACACGATTGTGCAGATTCACCGCTTTTCCCACGTACATGATGGTATCGTTCTCATCATGCATGATATAGACTCCCGGTTCGTTGGGGAGCTTTTTTAATTCTTCTTTGATATCAAAATTGCTCATGTCACTATTATAAATTCTGCGGGGAAAAACAGCCAGCAGAGATTGGCACCAGTGGAAAAAGTACCACAACTGTGTTATTATGAAGCCGTGTGAGTTTGGTTCACGTGCACACTTTTCTTGGAGGAGGATAATAATGGCAAGCGTAAGTCTTAAAACTATCATTGAAAAAATGAAGCTTGAAAACCTGACCCCTGAGCTTGATATCAAGAAGATCAGGATCAGTCAGCCCGATATCAACAGGCCCGCCCTTCAGCTGGCAGGCTACTTCGAGCATTTTGAGGCCACTCGTCTTCAGGTAATCGGCTTCGTTGAGTATACATATATGGAATCTTTTCCTGATGACAAAAAGGAAGAGATGTACAGGGAATTCCTTTCTTTCGATATTCCCGGTGTTGTTTTCTGCAGGGAGCTTGCTCCGGACCCGCTGTTTATCAAGATAGCAATGGAGGAGAAGGTACCCGTTCTTTTGACCAAGAAATCCACTTCAGCCTTTATGGCAGAGATAATCAGATGGCTTAATGTCAAGCTTGCTCCTTGTATTTCCATACACGGAGTTCTGGTAGATATCTTCGGTGTCGGCGTTCTTATCACCGGTGAGAGCGGAATCGGTAAGTCCGAGACCGCCATCGAGCTCATCAAGAGAGGACATCGTCTTGTATCGGACGACGTTGTTGAGCTTCGCCGTGTAAGTGAGGAGACCCTTATCGGTACAGCCCCTGATATCACCAAGCACTTCATCGAGATGAGAGGTGTAGGTATCATCGATGTTAAGACTCTTTACGGTGTATCCAGCGTAAGAGAGACCCAGACCATCGACCTGGTTATCAAGCTTGAGGACTGGGACAAGGATAAAGAGTATGACAGACTGGGCCTTGAGGAGGAGTATACAGAGTATCTTGGAAACAAGATCGTATGCCACAGAATCCCCATCAGACCCGGACGTAACCTGGCTGTTATCTGCGAGTCCGCAGCTGTCAACCACAGACAGAAGGCCATGGGCTACAACGCAGCTCAGGAGCTTTACAACCGCGTACAAAATTCGCTCGCACGTCGAAGAAATGAAGACGAAGATGACGAGGCGGATGACTAAATAAAATAGAGGAGACGAAAAAAGATGGCAAGATACGTATTCGGAGCAGACATTGGAGGCACAACAGCAAAGATCGGACTTCTTACAGAGACCGGCGAGAAGGTGGATTTCTGGGAGGTTCCCACAAGAACAGATAACGGCGGCGAGTTTGTTTTAACAGACGTTGCCGAGGCTATCAGAGCCAAGATAAATGAAAAGGGCATCAACGACGCAGACGTAGTCGGTGTCGGAGTAGGCGTTCCCGGTGCCGTTAATGTTGACGGCCTCTGCTATCAGGCAGTTAACCTGGGCTGGGAGAACAGAGCCGTTGTCAACGAGCTTCACTCCAAGGTTAAGCTTCCCGTTAAGGCAGGAAACGATGCTAACGTAGCAGCTCTCGGAGAATCCTGGAAGGGCGGCGGACAGGGCTATCAGAACATGCTTCTTGTAACTCTCGGAACCGGCGTTGGCGGCGGAATCATCAACGAAGGCAAGATCTTAAGCGGAGCCAAGGGCTCAGGCGGAGAGATCGGACATATCCATCTTGTGGATGATGAGCCTGATACCTGCGGATGCGGCAAGCACGGCTGCTTTGAGCAGTATGCCAGCGCGACAGGCGCAGTTAGAATTGCCAAGAGAATCCTGGCTGAGACCAAAGAGGACAGCGTTCTTCGCGGCGGCGCTTTCGAGTGCAAGGACATCTTCGATGCAGCCAAGAAGGGCGATGCTGTAGCCACCAAGATCGCAGAGAGATACGGCTACTACCTTGGAAAGGGTATTGCCATCACAGCCAGCGTAGTTAACCCTGAGATCATCGTTCTGGGCGGCGGTGTATCCAAGGCAGGAGACATGCTCTTTGACCTTCTTATGCCAAGCTTCAAGAAGTACGTATTCCCGGGCTGCGGCGATGCAAAGTTCGCTCTGGCCAAGCTTGGAAATGACGCAGGCGTATACGGCGCAGCAAAGATGCTTTTATACTAATGGAGAGAAGTCTTTTGAAGGAAGAATTATTAGAGTCCCTACGGGGGATACTTTCGGAAGAAAACATATTAATAGACGAACCCATGAGCAGGCACACCACGTTTAAAACCGGTGGGCCTGCGCGCCTTTTTATAAGGCCCGATAACAGGCAGCAGCTGCTGGAGGCCCTGGATATCATCAGGAAGAGCGGAGAGCAGCACTATATCCTTGGTAACGGCAGTAATCTTCTGGTTTCTGACAAGGGCTACGAGGGAGTTATCATTTCTCTTTCAAACCTCAAGAACCTTGAAGTTGTGGATGAAACCAGGATCCGTGCCGAGGCAGGCTGTCTCAACTCACAGATCGCGGCCCTGGCCAGGGAGAATTCCCTTACGGGCTTTGAGTTTGCGGCAGGAATCCCGGGAACCATCGGCGGCGCCATGATCATGAACGCAGGAGCCTACGGCGGTGAAATGAAGATGATCACGGAGAGTGTCACGGTTCTAAGTCCTGAGGGAGAGATCGAAATCTTCAGCAACGAAGCCATGGAGTTCAGCTACAGAACCAGTGCCATCAAGAACAAGGGCTATGTGGTCCTTGAGGTGATCCTTTCCCTGGAAAAAGGTGACAAGGACGCCATCATTGCAACCATGAACGACCTGGCTCTCAAGAGAAAAGAGAAGCAGCCCCTGGAATACCCCAGTGCAGGCTCAACCTTTAAGAGGCCCGAGGGCTATTTTGCCGGAAAGCTCATTGAGGATGCTGGGCTTCGAGGCTACCAGGTGGGTGGCGCAAGGGTTTCCGACAAGCACTGCGGCTTTGTGGTGAACATGGGAGAAGCCACTTCTGCCGATGTTTACAGACTTATCTGCGATGTAAAAGAAAAGGTACTTGAAAACTCAGGGGTAACACTGGAACCTGAGGTCATAATGCTGGGAGAATTCTGATTATGAGATTTGTTATTGTTACAGGAATGAGCGGAGGTGGTAAATCCACAGCCATACATATGCTTGAAGATGCCGGCTATTACTGCGTTGACAACCTTCCGGTTTCACTTATAGAGAAATTTGCCGACCTTATAACCATGCCCGACAACGCCATCAACAAGGTGGTTCTGGGAATCGACGCCAGAGCCGGACAGGCCTTTGAAGAGGTGGCGGGAATGATCGACTCCTTTAAGCAAAGGGGGATTCCTGTGGAGGTCCTCTTTATGGAGGCCAGCGATCAGGTGTTGATCAAGCGCTACAAGGAGACAAGACGTGTACATCCCATGAATGTCAATGATGTGGGAGCCAGGATCGAGGACGGCATTGCCAAGGAGAGAGCGGTTCTTTCCGAGGTAAAAAAGCGTGCGGATTACGTTATCGATTCTTCACAGCTTCTTACCAGGGAACTCAAGGAGGAGCTTGACAGAATATTTGTAAAAAACAAGGCCTACAATTCACTGATGGTGACCATCCTTTCCTTCGGATTCAAATATGGAATTCCATCAGATGCGGATCTTGTTTTTGATGTAAGATTTTTACCCAATCCTTTTTACATTGATGAGTACAAGCACCAGACCGGAAACGACAAGGGAGTTCAGGACTATGTAAAGAGCTTCCCGGAGTGCGGACAGTTCCTGGACAAGCTGGAGGATATGCTCAAATTCCTTATCCCCGGATATGTTCAGGAGGGAAAATACCAGCTGGTGGTGGGAATCGGATGTACCGGAGGTCAGCACAGAAGCGTAACCATAGCCAATGAGCTTTTTGACAGACTGAGGAACAGCGGCGGCAACTTCGGACTTAAGCTTGCTCACAGGGATATTAAGAACAATAAATAGGATAGCTAAATATGTCTTTTTCAGCAGAAGTTAAGGAAGAACTTGCTGCCAAAATAGGAAATTCCAGGCATTGTCAGCTGGCGGAGATTTCTGCCATCATTGCCTGCGAGGGTTACATAGCCTCCGACGAAAGCGGCGTGGTTGCGCTGTTTTTGCAGGATGAGAATGAGCTGGCAGTTAGAAAGTTCTTTACATTATTAAAAAAAGCATTTAATATAAGAACTAGCTTTTTGGAGAATGCCCCTGAAGTTAAGGACGGAGGCAGAGTTTACCGCCCGGTTCTTACCGACAGACAGAGTTTAACGTCTGTCCTTGGTGCCATCAGGATGTTGGATGAGGACCATCACGTCAGAGGTTTTGAAAACGGGGCGAGCCCTATGGTCACCAGGAATTCCTGTTGTAAAAGGGCTTTTTTACGTGATGCATTTTTGTGCACAGGCTCCATCAGCGATCCAAACAAGGGATATCATTTGGAGTTTGTCTGTAACTATGAGGGACAGGCACTTCAGCTCCAGCAGCTCATTGAGAGCTTTGACATAGAGGCAAGGATAGTCAAGAGGAAGAAATACTTCGTACTGTATGTCAAGGAAGGCGCCGGAATCGTGGATCTTCTTAATATAATGGAAGCTCCCGTGAGCCTCATGAATCTTGAGAATCTCAGGATTGTCAAGGAGATGAGGAATTTCATCAACAGGCGTGTCAACTGTGATGTGGCCAATATTGCCAAGACTGTAAACGCAGCCACCAAGCAGATTGAGGATATCACTTATATCAGAGACCATTACGGATTTAACAGGCTTCCGGAGGGACTTAGGGAGATGGCCGAGGTTCGGCTCGAACATCCTGAAGCAACGCTTGGTGAACTAGGGAAGTTCCTTGATCCACCGGTGGGTAAGTCCGGAGTCAATCACAGACTTCGCAAGCTCAGCGAACTGGCTGAGAAAATTAGGCTCTGATACAATGTATCTATGAAACACCTGCATTTTTAGCTTACACAGTGTAAGCTCGCAAGGAGGGGAATTATGATCACAAAATCTATCGAAATCAAGTTACCAAGAGGACTTGAAGCAAGACCGGTTGCAGAGCTTGTTCAGCTTGCATCCAAGTACGAGAGTACAATGCACATCGAGGCTCAGTCAAGAAAGGTTAACGCCAAGAGCATCATGGGAATGATGACACTTAACTTAAATTCCGGTGAGGAAGTTACAGTTATCGCTGAAGGAAGCGATGAGGAGACAGCAGTAGCAGATCTTGAGAGATTTCTTCAGGGTAATGCTCAGTAATTATTCTAGGGATTAATAAAAAAAAGACCCTGTAAAAAGGGAGGATGCCAGGTAAGCTTCCTTACCTGGCATATTATGAAAAAGTTTTTTAATTTGGTATTGTCTTAACTCATCTGACAATATTATATTAACAAGCCGATATGTACAAAAGATGATTCTGAGTAACGAATCTTTTAATTATTTGTAAACAATTTATGAACGTGGCCCAAGGCAGTAAATATGCGGGCTGCGTTTTTTTGATGTTTATTAAATGGAAACGTTGCCTTATAATGAAGGTGATAAACATGTAACGAGGTAACAGAATTGCTGAAAACAGTGGCTTTTGTGCTGAAGGATGGCACGAAAAAGAATGAAAAAATAGTCGGAGATATAAAAGAAACTCTTGAATATATAAAAGAAAACGGCATCGAAGCCGGGTCCTGCTTCATTTCTGAAGAGGATGATTCATTTGTATTACCCGGGGATAAAAAGGAAATGCTGGTGATCTGCGATTCCGGCAGGCTGGCGGAGAGGCTTTTTGACCAGGGGTATTATGTAATAGGCCTCTGGCATGAACTTAATACCGGGGAGCATTTCAGGAATCTTAAGTATATTTTTTCCAATCTTACAGATATTGATTTCGATTCTTTTGTTAAGACCTATCAGAGATACGCCGGGGAGCCCTGGGAGGTGATCCGTACCGACAGGCTTATCATAAGGGAGACCACCCTTGAGGATATAGATGAATTTTACAAGATCTATGCGGACCCTGACATGACCAGGTATATGGAGGGGCTTTTTGATGATCCCGCGGATGAGAAGCGTTATCAGAAGGATTATATAGAGAAGGTTTACGGCCTGATGGGCTTCGGAGTGTGGACACTGGTCCGCAGAAGCGACGGAAGGATCATAGGAAGGGCCGGATATTCCGTCAGGAACGGTTTTGAGGATGTGGAGCTGGGATTTCTTATCGGAAAAGAGTTCCAGAGGCAGGGCTATGCCTATGAGGCCTGCAGCGAGATCCTGAAGTTCGGCCAGGAGATTCTTTTATTTGATAACGTACAGACTCTGGTAAAAAAGGAAAACGAGGTTTCCCTGCACCTATGTGAGAAGCTGGGATTTACCCCGGTTGAGGAGACCGAAGTCGAGGAAAATATCTACGGACACAGCTACGACGGCACCAAGGTGGCCCTTAGCCAGTGCAAATACGGAACCTATATAAAAATGGTTAAGCACTTCCTTTGACTTTTGACACCTTTATCATGTAATATGTATCTGTAGCAATAGAAAAGGTAAATAAAATTGTAGGTACAGAGCGGTGTGTGGGCCGTTTGGGAGAGAGTACCTATCGGAGGAAAAATGACAACACTAGAAATGTTCAGTTTGGTAGCAGGACTTGTAGGCGGTCTTGCCATGTTTCTTTATGGAATGAATGTTATGAGCGGAGGCCTTACCAAGGCAGCGGGAGGTAAACTGGAGGCGGTTCTTGCCAAGGTTACCAAGCATCCTGTCATAGCATATCTTTTCGGAGTCGGAGTAACGGCTCTGGTTCAGTCTTCATCAGCATCAACCGTAATGGTTGTAGGTCTTGTTAATTCAGGAATCATGACTCTTAAGCAGGCAGTAAGCGTTATCCTCGGTGCCAACCTTGGTACAACCTTTACCGCATGGCTGCTTTCATTAAACGCAATCAGCAGTGACAACTTTGTTATAAACCTTTTGAAACCCGCTTCTTTTACACCTTTCCTGGCGATCATCGGTATCGGACTTTACATGTTTGCCAAGACTGATAAAAAGAAGAATATCGGAACCGTACTTCTTGGTTTTTCCGTTTTGATGTTCGGTATGAACAGCATGTCCAGCGCGGTTTCACCCCTTAAGGAAGTGGATTCCTTCGTGGAATTCCTTACAACCTTCTCCAATCCGCTTATCGGATTCATGGTAGGTATCATTTTTACAATGGTAATTCAGAGCTCCGCAGGAACCATCGGTGTACTGCAGGCTTTATCCCTTTCTGTTGATGTTAAGTACAGCATGGCTATCCCCGTGGTAGTAGGCGCTGAGGTTGGAACCTGTATTACAGCCATCCTCTCATCCCTGGGAGCCAACAAGAACGGTAAGAGAACAGCTCTCATGCACCTGTACTTCAATGTTATCAAGGCTTCACTGTTTATGATCATCTTCTACACAGTCAACGCCTTTGTACACTTCGCATTTATGAACAATCAGAGCGGTATGGTGGGCATCGCCGGAATCCATACACTTATCAATCTGGTGGCAACACCGCTTATGATGCCCTTTGCAGGTATTCTTGTCAGCATGGCTCTTAAGACTATTCCTATCGATGATAAGGAGAAAAAGGAGCAGGAGGAGCACGAGAGTATCCGTACTCTGGACGAGCGCTTCCTCAAGAACCCGCCCTTCGCGCTTCAGCAGGCCAGAACTGCAGCCGTGGAAATGGCTACCATGTCCAGAGATGCGCTGGTTAAGGCTGTGGGACTTATCAATGACTTTAATCCCGAGATCGCGGAAGAGGTTGACTACCTTGAGAGAAAGGTGGACCGCTACGAGGATCAGCTGGGAACCTATCTTATGAAGATCAACTCCCACCACCTGGGTGAGGAGGACAGCCATACACTTTCCGTTCTTCTGCACTGCATCACTGACTACGAGCGAATCAGTGACCACGCCCTCAATATCATGCAGAAGGCAAAAAATATGTCCGACAACAAGAGACAGTTCTCTCCCAAGGCCCAGACAGAGATGGATATCTTCTCTGCAGCGGTTCAGGAGATCGTGGAGCTGTCACTTCACAGCTTTGAGAACCTTGATATGGATGTGGCCAAGCAGATCGAGCCTCTTGAGGAGACCATCGACGGCATCCAGAAGGAAGTTAAGCGCCGTCATGTAAGGAGACTTCGCAAGGGCAAATGTACCATTGAGCAGGGCTTTGACCTCTCCGACATCGGAACAGACTTTGAGAGGATCGCGGACCACTGCAGCAATATCGCAGTTGGTATCATCGAGGTCAATGATGATGCCTATGATGCCCACGGCTATCTTGAGGCATTGAAGGCTGAGAAGAGAGACGACTTCGACAAGGCAGTTGATTTCTACCAGAGGAAGTACGAACTTCCTGCAGTTAAGTACTGATTGGACGATTATAATGTGTTAGAAACACAGGAGAAGTCAATGCTCCTGTGTTTTTCAATAGCTATAGATATTTGAGAGGATAGATATGAACATAAGGAAATTATCAAGGCTCACAACTCTCCTGGAGAGTCAGAGAGAGAAGGGCCGGATTCAGGGCTGCGGCCTGGTGGTTGAGCATAAGGGAAAAAGAGTTTATGAAACCCACATAGAGCCGGACCGTGAGGACAGCATATACAAGATCTTCAGCATGACCAAGCCCATTACAGCCATGGCAACCATGATGCTCTATGAGAGAGGCGAACTGGATCTCATGAGCAGAGTATCGGATTATCTGCCGGGATTTAAGGACTGCAAGGTGGCATCTCCCGAGGGCATCAAGAAGGCTGAGAAGCAGATCCTTATCAAGGACCTTCTGAACATGACCTCCGGAATCGTTTACCCCGGGGACTTCGGCGAAGCCGAGAGATCCATGGGCAAGGTCTTCAAGGAGGCAACAGCCCAGAGACAGTCAGGAATCCTTAAGTCCAACGTGGATTTCTGCAACAAGCTGGCGGAAGGATATCTTGCCTTTGAGCCGGGAATGGGCTACAGATACGGCTTTTCAGCGGATATCATGGCCGGTGTCATCGAAGTTATCACCGGAATGAAATACTCTGAATTCCTGAAAAAAGAGATTTTTACCCCTCTTAACATGGAGGATACAGGCTTTAAGATCGATGAGAGCAAGGCCTTCAGAGCTGCAGTTCTCTACAGAAGGGACAAGACAGGCAAGGCAGTGAGAGCCGAGGATGACGTAAGAAGACGTCTTTCCATGGAGCATCCCACAAGGGAGCCCCTTTTTGAAAGCGGCGGAGCTGGCCTTTACTCTACCCTCAATGACTATTCCCATTTTGCCCAGATGCTCCTTAACAAGGGCTCCTATCACGGCAAAGAACTAATCGGCAAGAAGACCCTTGCCTTTATGACAAGCCCTCAGCTGAACGCCCTTCAGCAGGATGCGCTGGATCTGGAGAGCTGCATTGGCTACAGCTACGGCAATTACTTCAGAATTCTGACAGACCCTTCAGCAGCCACCTCCAACGGAAGCATCGGAGAGTACGGCTGGGATGGCACCGCGGGAACATATTTCTTCGTGGATCCCACCGAGGAGCTGATAGTTATTTACATGCAGCAGATCGAGGGCGGAGTTGATTACAATTTTGTCCGCGCGCTGAGACAGATTGTCTACGGAGCATGCTAAAAATCGCGATAGTATGATGGAGTAAACTAATGGAGTTTCAATACCTGGAGAAGAAGGAGCAGGGCCACTTTATCACCCGCTACGACCTTCATTACAAAACAGTGGATAATCAGGACAAGGTCTATGAGATCATCAGCAGAAACCCTGATCTCAAGGGCTTTGATGACATACATAACAAAAAGGCTGATGCCGTTGTGCTTATTATGCATGACGAGACCGGAGAAAAGATCCTTATCAACAAAGAGTTCAGAATGGCTGCGGGGGCCTGGGTTTACAACTTCCCTGCGGGACTTATCGATCCCGGTGAGGTTCCGGAAGAGAGCGCACGCCGTGAGCTCAAGGAAGAGACGGGCCTGGATCTTCTTGCCATCGACGACTGGATCGGCGAGAGCTACAGTGCAGTGGGATTTTCCAATGAAAAGAATGTGTGCTGCGTAGGAAAGGCAGAGGGAACTTTTGCCAAGAGCAGTTCTACTCTGGAGGAGATAGAACCCGGCTGGTACACCAAAGAAGAGGTCAGAGAACTTCTAAGGACTGAGCCCTTTGCAGCAAGAACACAGGCTTACTGCTACCTTTGGAGCAGACAGTAAAAAATTATGAACGAGAAAAAAAGTAACGGAATTTACAAAAGAAATAGCGAAAGCCAGACAGATGAGCTTAAACGAGGCATCGTAGGCCTCAACATCTGTGAGGAATGCGGTGGATTCTGCACCGAGAGCGTGCCTCTTATCGAGGGACTTCCTGTTAATGCCCAGGTGAGTCTGATGGAACACTCCGTTCACGAGACCCTGAAGAAGAACAGCTATCTTTTCAGAGAGGGTGAGCCGGTAGATTCCATCTGTATCATCAGGAAGGGCAGGGTCAAGCTCTGCCGCTATGACTCCCTGGGAAGAGAGCAGATCATCACCATCCTGGCGGATCACGATATCATCTGGGAGGGCATGTTCCTGGACGGCAGTATTTATCCCTACTCCGCGGTGTGCCTTACCAATGCTTCCATCTGCCAGATCCACAGGGATGATTTCATCAAGGTGGTAAATGACCCTACGGCGGCCATGAACACCATCATCCTTCTGAGCAAAAAGCTTCACGACGCCAACGAAAGAAACATGCTTCTTTCCACCAAGGATCCCATGGCAAGACTGGCGGGATTTTTGATGTACAGAGTTGACCGAAGCGCCACAGACGACATTGTTCTGAAGCTGGACGACATTGCAGCCAGTGTCAGCCTTAGAACCGAGACCGTCAGCCGCAAGCTCCGGGAGATGGAAAAAATGAAACTCATAACCCGCACCGGCCACGGCAAGATCAAAGTTTTAGATCGCGATGCCCTGAGGGAAATCTACGTATCACAGTGATTTTAGGACGGACAAATTGTGTATTATTACCCGTTTAGAATGGATCTGGCGTTTTCGACGCGGTCAGCGGTGGGGGATTTAACTCCCTCAAGCTGGTAAGGTATTCCGAGAGCCTCGAACTTGTGTTGTCCCAGGGTGTGATAAGGAAGGACATCAACTCTCTTTACATTGGAAAGAGTGTCGATGAATTCTTTTGTCTTGTGGAGATACTCATCGTTGTCGGTAATGCCCGGAACCAGCACGTGGCGGATCCAGATGGGCTTGCCTATTTCAGACAGATACTTCATTCCCTCCACGATGTTGTCGTTGGGAAGTCCTGTGAGCTTGATATGCTCTTCCCTGTCGATATGCTTGATATCCACAAGAAGCAGATCTGTATATTTCATGAGTTCTTCGAACTTTGAAAAGAAGGGCTCTTCCTTTGTAAAGGGCTGGAGAGCGGTGTCTATGCAGGTGTTGATGCCACGCTCCTTGGCCATCTTGAAAAATTCCAGAAGGAAATCTATCTGAAGCAGGGGCTCTCCGCCGCTGACGGTGATGCCGCCATCCTCACCCCAGTAGGTTCTGTATCTCTCGGCAAAGTCCAGCAGCTCCTGGGCTGTACGCATATCCTCTGAACCCGGATCCCAGGTATCTGCGTTGTGGCAGTACTTGCACCTGAGCTTGCAGCCCTTCAGGAATACTAAAAATCTAATGCCCGGCCCGTCAACACTGCCGAAGGTCTCTATTGAATGAATTGCGCCTTTTATCATTAACAAACTCCTTTTGATCAGATACTTATGTTATGGATTTCTCCACTACCATAAAGTATAACAGAACAGTTCTTTGCGTTGAATCAAGTTTTTGAAAAAGCGAATTTTGGAAAATAAAGTAAATGAACGGCCGTCAAAGTTGGGGTGCAAATTGGTAAATAGTGCGACAATAAAACTATGAAATACCGAGTATTTTGGCACAATTAATACAATTCAACTGCCAATTAATAAAAGTTATTACAATGCTGTTAGAAGTGTAGACCAATACACGATAGTCCAATAGAATATCATTTATCAAGAATATATAAATTAAAGAGTTGGAGGAGATTTACAATGAAGAAATGGAACACACCTGAGATCGCAGCACTTGATCTTAATGCAACAGCTAATGGTTTTTGGCCTTTGGACAGAGAGGTTTGTCCCCTTATTTTGGGTGGTGCACATGATGCTACAGGTTGCAATCCGCCAGAAGAGCATGGCAAGGGCCAGGAAGCCAATACTCAAGATCCAGAGGATCCAACAAACGATTTGTCATAATTATTTTATTATTATCAGAGCTCATCAAATTGATGAGCTCTATTTTTTTATGTTATATTAGAAAAAAATAAATGGATGGAAAACTATGAGTGGGATATATGGATGCGTTTCTCAAAACGCTATTGATAAAGAACTGTATAAAGGCCTTTCTAGGTGGAATGACAGCTATGGGGATTGTGATAAGCAGGAATACTTTGATGAGAAGTTATTTTTGGGCATCAAACCGGAAGCTTTAAAGAATTGTGAAGACAAAGAAAGACTCTTTACTACTGATGAGAATCGGAGTGTTTTTGATGCGCTGATATATTCTGATACCGAAAAGGGTATGTCCGATGAACGTTTTTTGTTTGATCGCATATGCCAAAAAGGGATTAATGCCCTGGAGAATATCAATGGAGACTATTCAGGTGCATTATGGGACAATTCCAGGAAAGAACTAACTCTTTTTAGGGATCATTTAGGAGTAAGACCTCTGTTTTACTACTTCGATGGTAACAGAGTGATTTTTTCAACTGATATAAGAGGCATACTGTCAGTAGGTGACGTTGATGCCGAGGTTAACGAAGACTGGCTGTTTGCATATTTGTATATGGGCAAGTCCCAGATTGGTAACAGGACAGAATATGAAAATATAAACTGTGTGCCATTTGGCGGGTGGATAACTTTTAATTTTTGTGAAGATAAAGTAATTGCCAAGGAAGGTCATTACTATATACCTGGCCAAAAGAAATATCGAATGAAGAACCGGGATGCTTATGCAAAGGAACTTAGACGTCTGGTGGAGGATGCGATAAAGATTCGTGCCAATGCTACGAATTGTAAAATTGGAGCTGAACTGTCAGGAGGTCTTGATTCAGGCGTTATAGACCTTGTCTTGGCGAAAATGGATAAAGAATGTCTCTATTATTCCTGGTCGCCTGATGAAAGCAATTTGGCAATGGCTGAAAATGACGAACGATTGGTTGTCAAAGATATATGCGAAAAAGCAGGGATTACCTGTAATTATGGCGGGCTTTCTGTCAGCCTCGATACACCGTTGATGAATGAGAGTTTTCCGTTGGACAAAGGCAGTTATAAAGAGCTTCCGACTATTATATCATTTGCATTTCCACAATACATCAATACGCCATCTATTTTTGAAACGGCATCTTTTATGAAGAATCATGGAGTGAAGTTTGTATTTACAGGTCATGGTGGAGATGAAGGTGTAAGCCACAGGTCAAACCCCTACGAATTGTATTACAATCATGAATATTATCGGTATCTTAGGCTGATGTTTTCAAGGACCTGTTTTTCAAAGCATAGGATAGCTAAGACGATAAAACTGATTTATGAGAATCAGAAGCTTGCCAATAAAAAGCTGAAAGCACCTTATTTTGCGGAACATACTGCGTCAGATGTCTTCACACCGGAGTTTAAAAAAAGATTTGAAAAAAAGAAGATCAAGCCTCTTACTTTTGCCTATGACCCAATAGAATATGTTAAAGAAAGCGGTAGCCGGAACAGGCTTGATGTCTTGGCATTTTTCTCTGCCTGCACCGGTACGAGATATTTGATTCCATACCTTGATTACAGGGTTTTAGATTTTGCGTTGGGAATTCCAAGATATCTGTATCATGATTGCTTTATAAACAGATTTATATTCAGAGAAGCATTTAAAGATCTGATGCCTAAGTCTTTGTATTCCTTGAAAACAAAAGAAGATTTTAGTTATAGTAATCTGCCCAAAGTATCTAGGGAGGAGTATGAAAAGAACAGGGTCAGCGATGAAAGCATAAACAGGAGAAAAAAATATTTGGGATACCTGGACAGAGAGTATTGGCAAAAGTACTTGAATTTTGAAATTCTGGAAGACTGGGTGTATGGCCGAAATAAGGTAGAGGATGATAGTCGTCTGGATAGAGCGATTTTAACTTGTTTACAGGTGGAGCATGTGGTTAAGCGCTCAAGGGAAGTGAATAATGAAAGAAAGACTAAAGAATAAACTTCGCTCCAAACTTAAATATTCATCCAATCCGGTGTTTAGATGTGTCTGGGCGCTTTTTCATGGCGCGAAGTCTGTGCTGAGAGTGGTACTTATCCCTTCCGTACGTTCACAGTGGGCCATGGAAACTTTTAACAAGGACAGGGTCCAGCAGACCACGCAAAGAACCTGGGCTAACAGATATCCTGAGATATTTGCTGCATGCAGAGATTTTTTTGCTAAGCAGAATAAGAAAAACATCAGAATATTGTCTTATGGCTGCTGCACAGGGGAAGAAGTGGTCACCCTGCGAGAATATTTTCCGGATGCGGTTATTGTCGGAGCGGAGCTTAACAGAGACAGTTTAAGGATCTGCAGAAAAAGAAAATGCGACAGCAATATACATTTTATCTATTCGAAGCCGGAAAACATAAGAAAATACGGCCCTTATGATGCTGTCTTTTGCATGGCTGTGCTGGAGCGACTTCCCATGGAAGTTATTAGAAAACATATCACAGATTTGAAAGATATGTATCCCTTTGAAAAATATAATGCGCACCTTCATGAAATTGATACTTATGTAAAGGATGGCGGCCTTCTGATCGCCCATAACACACATTATGACATTATGGACACAGACCTGGCCTCCGGTTATAGTGCGCTTGGCAGCCACGGTTTTACCGGAATGATATTTGACAGGGATTCAAAGCTTAAAAAGGACAATGAATTCCAGCAGAGTATTTTTATCAAAAAAACATCCTGTTAAAAATGTGACTAATTTGTGAACATGTCAAAACTTGATTACAATCAATGTTAGAAAAACTCCTCTTTGCTAATATACTCTTCGGAAAACGAAAGTGACAAATTATTAACAAGCAAAAATTGTTTGAAGAAGAGGAGTTTTATATTATGAAAGAAGCATGGAGAGGTTTTAAAGGAACCCACTGGCTTGATGATGTCAACGTACGTGACTTCATCCAGAACAACTACACACCTTATGATGGAGATGAGAGCTTCCTTGCTGATGCTACAGATGCTACCAACAAGCTTTGGGGCAGATTACAGGAGCTTCAGAAAGAGGAGCGCGAGAAGGGCGGCGTTCTTGAGTGCGAGACAGAGGTTGTTTCCAGCCTTACAGCTTACGGCCCCGGATATATTGACGAGTCCATGAAGGATCTCGAGACAGTAGTAGGTCTTCAGACTGACAAGCCTCTTAAGAGAGCATTCATGCCTTACGGCGGAATCAAGATGGCTGAGGAAGCTGCTGAGACTTACGGTTACAAGGTAAATGAGAAGTTCCACAAGATCTTCACAGAGTACCACAAGACACACAACCAGGCAGTATTTGATGCTTACACACCTGAGATGAGAGCTGCAAGACACAGCCACATCGTAACAGGACTTCCTGATACATACGGCCGTGGACGTATCGTAGGCGACTACAGAAGAGTTGCTCTTTACGGTATCGACTACCTCATCCAGAAGAAGCAGGAAGATTACAACAACTGCGGCGACGGAACAATGCTTGATCACATCATCCGTCAGAGAGAAGAGATTTCCGAGCAGGTTAGAGCTCTTAAGGGCATGAAGGAAATGGCTAAGGTTTACGGCTTTGATATTTCCGAGCCTGCCAAGAACGCTAAGGAAGCTGTTCAGTGGCTCTACTTCGGATACCTTGCAGCTATCAAGACTCAGAACGGTGCTGCAATGTCAGTTGGACGTGTTTCAACTTTCCTTGATATCTATATTGAGAGAGACCTTCGTGAGGGTACTCTTACTGAGAAGGAAGCTCAGGAGCTTATTGACCACATGACAATGAAGTTCAGAATGGTTAAGTTCGCTCGTATTCCTTCATACAACAACCTTTTCTCAGGAGATCCCGTATGGGCAACACTTGAGGTTGGCGGACTTGGTATGGACGGTCGTCACATGGTTACAAAGAACGACTTCAGATTCCTTCACACCCTTGAGAACATGGGACCTTCACCTGAGCCTAACCTTACAGTTCTTTACACATCAAAGCTTCCTGCTACATTTAAGAAGTATGCTGCTAAGATCTCTGTTACAACATCTTCTATCCAGTACGAGAACGATGATGTTATGAGACCTATCTGGGGCGATGACTACAGCATCTGCTGCTGCGTATCTGCTACACAGACAGGTAAGGAGATGCAGTTCTTCGGAGCAAGAGCTAACCTTGCTAAGTGCCTTCTTTACGCTATCAACGGCGGTAAGGATGAGAAGTTCCTTACAAAGGACGGCAAGCACATGCAGGTAGGACCTGAGATGGCTCCTATCACCTCAGAGGTTCTTGATTACAACGAGGTTATGCACAAGTATGACATCATGATGGATTGGCTCGCAGGACTTTATGTAAACATCCTGAACCTTATCCAGTACATGCACGACAAGTACTACTACGAAGCAGCTGAGATGGCTCTTATCGATACAAACGTAAGACGTACATTCGCTACAGGTATCGCTGGTTTCTCACACGTTGTAGATTCACTTTCAGCTATCAAGTATGCTAAGGTTTCTACTGTTCGTGACGAGTCCGGACTTGTTATCGACTACAAGGTAGAGGGTGACTTCCCCAGATACGGTAACGATGATGAGAGAGCAGACGAGATCGCTGTATGGCTCCTTAAGACCTTCATGAAGAAGATCGAGAAGCACCACACATACCGTGATTCTGAGCCTACAACATCAATCCTCACAATCACATCTAACGTAGTTTACGGTAAGGCAACAGGTGCTACACCTGACGGAAGACCTGCATTCGCTTCATTTGCTCCCGGTGCATCACCATCTTACGGCGCAGAGAAGAACGGACTTCTTGCTTCACTTAACTCCGTTGCTAAGATTCCTTATGAGTACGCTCTTGACGGAATCTCAAATACACAGACCATGAACCCTAACGCTCTTGGTCACGACGACGAGGAGAGAGCTAACAAGCTGGTTAACGTCCTTGACGGATACTTCAACCAGGGCTCACACCACCTCAACGTTAACGTATTCGGTAAGGAGAAGCTCATCGATGCTATGGAGCATCCTGAGAAGCCTGAGTACGCTAACTTCACAATCCGTGTATCCGGATACGCTGTTAAGTTCATCAACCTTACTAAGGAACAGCAGCTTGACGTTATCGCACGTACATGCCACGAGGCACTTTAATAGCAGGACGATGATAGGCAGACAACATAAAAAATACTTGTTTTCGTCTGCGTCGTAATTCATTAGAACTCAAAAACGGAACACCGCTTCCTATCGACTTCGCTCAGAGAAGTCAGCGGTGTTCCGTTTTTGAGTTCTATGAATTATCTCCTCGTCCGAGAACTGCGGATTTTTTATGTTATCTGTCTCTCATCTGTGTATTGGCTAATGAAAGGTGACGGAGTCATATGTACGCACTCTACTTTGCGTCTCGCAACAATCTTTTTTGATCGGGTAAAATGTGAATTCTTTGTGTCTGAGGTTGCGCAAAAATCGCTGCAAAGCAGATGGACTCTGGGATGTATTTTATTTCATTTCTGCACGCCGTTAATGAATTATTGTTTTTCCGGATTTTGCATTTACAAGTATAAGCGTATTTGATATATTGTCACTTGTCGGAAACAGTTAATAAATTTTTTAGATTTAGTTTACACGGAGATAAGAAATGAAAGCTTTAGTTATTACTTTTACATCAGTACTTGTTGGAATGGTTATGGCAATCACAGGACACCAGAGTTTTGCTGAGGCAAACATCGAGCGTGATACAAATAATGTATTTGTTGTAGAGTTCAACGAGGATGTTGATTATAACAGCAGTGCTGTTGCTAATGTAGAGAATATGGCAAATGCTACTATGGAGTATCGTCCTTACGGAAGCTATTATGTGTTCTCTGTAGAGGATGGTTCATATGAGCAGCTTCAGAGCATCTGCAAAAGCCTTGAAGAGCTTCCTGAAGTAAAGAACGCTCACACAAGATGGGTTAAATAATTAAATGATAAAAATGATAAGCTCGAGACTTCTTTGAGAGAAGCCCCGAGCTTTTTTCCTTCTTATTTATACATCTTCATCAGATTTGCAATCTCTGTCTTATATCTCTGTCGTACGTCTGCAGGTTCCAGTATTTCCACATTTGTGGCCAGGGAAAAGATCCAGCCAAAGAACTGGTCGCTGATGGCCACTTCCACGTTGGTTTCGGACCAGCCCTCTCTTTTTGAGGGGCGGATGGTCATGTCCTTACCGAAGCGGTCTATCATGATGCCCACAAAGCTGTTGTTGAAGGCAATCTTTACCATTGTCTCTTTTCCGCCGAACATTCCAAAGTTCATTCTGGCCCAGGCGGCCATGTCATATTGCTCGAATTCCTCACGGCCTTCCCTTTTTTTATCCATAATGGTGATATTTCTTATTTTATCCACACGGAAGAATTTGATCTTCTGCTGGGGCGTATCGTAGCTTATAAGATAATAATTCTCGTCATCCCAGGTAAGGGCCCAGGGGCTCTCTTCATAGAGACCTTCTTTTCTGGGGACCATTTCCTTATTGAGATTCCAGGTAAGATACTCGAAGGTGATGCGCTTGTTACTGAGCATGGCGGTCTGGATCTCGTCCACAAGATAATAGATACTCTCGTTCATGGTCTTGACGCGGCCCTGAACCACCACCTGGCGCTTGAGCTGGGCAGCCTCATATTCACTTACAAGGGCAGTGAGCTTTTTTATCAGCTCCGAGGACTTTCTCTCGGTTATGAACTTGGAGGACTGGATGGCATCCACCAGGAGCTTTAGTTCCGCCAGCTCGAAGTGCTTGCCGCCAACATAATAGTAGTATTTGCGGCCCTGCTGCTCGCCGATGACGTCGATGCCCAGGACCCTTAAGGCCTCCATGTCGTCATAAAGGCTCTTTCTGTCCGCAGAGACCTCGTATTCTGCCAGGAGCTTTTGAATCTCCGGCATGGTGAGATAGTGGCTGTCGTCGGTCTTTTGCACCATTATTTTCGCAAGGTAATATAGTTTAAGCTTTTGATTGGATCCCTTTGGCATGATCGCCTCCTGTGAAATATGTTCTATTACTATGATAACCCAATTTTGTTTTCCATGACACATAAAGGAATTTATGCTAGAATGTCTTCGCTGTGTTGTAAAAAAATATTTTGGAGATAAAAAAGTATGAAAAGAGTTCTTAAGACCCTGGCACTTATGGGGATAAATGTAGTGCTGGCGGTTTCATCACTGGAGCCCTGCGCAATGACCGCAGTGGCTTCAGATTATTCCATTGAGGGATCCGAGGAAATACATGTTTTCACCGATGAGGATGAGACATCTGAGGATGCTATAGAGGGGGATGAGGGAAACAAAGAAGAGATATCCTTGGAGGACGAGGATGAAACTATTCTCGATATCGAAGAAGATGCAGAAAATGCCGAAGACGCGGAAAATGCCGAAGACGCGGAAAATGCCGAAGACGCAGAATTAACTGAAATTACTGAGGCATCCGGTAAGTGCGGTAAAAATGCCACCTGGTCCATCGACAATTACGGCACCCTTTTTATCAAGGGAACCGGCGCCATGTATGACTATACCAAGGAGGAACCGGCGCCTTGGCATGAATATAATGCCAAGATCCAGATGATATCCGTAGGCGATGGCATAACCAGAATCGGAAACTATGCTTTTGAACGTGTAGGTTATAAGGGCTTGAATGGGATGCTGTTGTCAATTTACATTGGTTATTCCGTTACTGAGATTGGAGACTATGCCTTTAAGGACTGCTCTTTTAACAGTTTTAGTGATACCGTTAAAATTCCGGATTCTGTAACCAAATTGGGAAAGGGCTCCTTTGAAAATTTTAATATGAATGCTAGTAAGGATGGTCCTCATCATTATTCGGGTGGAACAATTATAATAGGAAAAGGTGTAAAGGTAATTCCTGAGGAGTGTTTTTCCAATGCGGTGGCATTAAAACTTGTTATTCCAGAGGGCGTTGAGAGGGTTGAAAAGAAAGGCCTTTATTCTTTTAGGGGGCCGTATGACATAGAATTTCCTTCAACACTTAAGTATATTGCAGAAGAGGGATGTGCCTATTATAAAAGTGACAATCAAAGTAGTTACTTTAGGAATATAACCTTTAAAGGCAATATGCCGAAGCTGGAAACAAATGCCTTTGGAGGACATACTAGTTATGTTTTTTATCCTGCAGGTAACAGTACATACTCTGAGAAGTCCATCGCAAATGCAAAGAAGGCTTTTGTGGCTTCAACCTGGAGGCCCTCTGATTATGTAACAGACCACAAAGCAGGTAATGACATAACCTGGAGCATGAGCACTTTTGTCGCAGGAGAGTACATATATCGTGTACTTGAGCTTAATGGAACCGGGACGATGTATGACTATTCTCTGGATAATCTTCCGGACTGGTTTCCCGAGAGAGATGATTATGATGTTATCAAGCTGGATTCAAGGATTACCAGCATCGGTGATTATGCTTTTTACGATTTTCGTAGTGTGAATAATGATTACGGTTATCCATTGGTTCTTCCTCCTAAACTTACCAGGATAGGAGATCATGCATTTGAGAATGATTTTATAATGGAAATGGTACTTCCGGAAGAGGTGGCTTATATCGGTGATTATGCTTTCTGTTCAAGCACTCTAATGGATGACTATGATGCGATTTTTCCAAAGGGCGTAAAATACATAGGCGATTATCCTTGGCCTGATAATATTCGTATGAATGTTGATTTGGAAGGGATAGAGCACATCGGCCGTGGTGTGTTTGCTGGGAATAGATACACTATTGAGTCTCCGGCCCTTCCGGACAGTCTTACCTACATCGGGGCTGGTGCATTTAAGAATAACACCACCCTGTCCGGAGAGCTTTTTATTCCAGACAGCGTAACCTATGTAGGAGCAAAAGCTTTTTACGGTTGCACCAAGCTGACAGGAAAAGTTAAGCTTCTTGGTGTCACCTCTATTGAAAATCAGGTCTTTACCGGAACGGAGATTACTGAGCTTATTTACGGAGGTAGGGTGACATCTGTAGGGACAATTGAAGGATACAGTTTTTCAAAAGCTCTTACCCAGGTGACTTTTTATAACAAGTATTTTAAGAATATGCAGGATGTCTTTAAGTCCCTGAACAAGTCGGGACATAAGATAAGTGTCTGTTATCCCAGCGGAAAAGGGTGGCCTGCCAAATATTCATACAATAAACTTGATTTTAATGTTTTCAGTGACTGTCAGGTAAAGTTTGTATACCCAGATGGACACACAAGTACAAAGTCAGTTGCATCGGGTAAAAAGGCCACTGATCCTACAGATATTAAGCTTACTGAAGGGACTTCCTTATTAGGATGGTTTACTGAAAACAGAATCTCAAATAGCTCCAAATGGAACTTTAACACCACGGTGAGCCATGACATGACCCTTTATGCCAAGACCACTGAAGATAACTGCAGGGTACAATTTGTTACTCCATATAACGCAAATGACTTGAATGACACTTACAGCAGTAAGAATATAGACGTGAAATACGGAGAAAAGACAGCTTATTACCCTGTTGCGATGAATGGTGCCAGATTCCTTGGATGGTTTGCCAACGAAAAGTGTACAGTGGCTTTTGATTTTGAACAGCCCATCGCTGAAGATACAATGGTCTATTCAAAGTGGGAAAAGGCTGATGTTATCAATTTTTCCAAGGATACCGATAAGATTTCATATGAAAAAGTGATTTCGATGGAGTTCACGGGAAAACGTAAGAGGCTCTCTCCTGTTATCAAGGTTAAGTATAAAAATGGATACGATACACTGCATGAAGATGCGGATTACACTATTGAAGCTGTAGACTATTACAAAGACAATAACTTTATTGGTGTCGGAGATTATACTCTTAAGATAAAAGGAAAGGGTAACTGTACCGGCGAGCTTGAGATAACTCAGCATATTTCTGCGGTTGATCTTGGAAACAGAAAGCGGTTTCGCACGATTTCTGATCCGACCTATAAATATGATGGCAAAGTACATAAATTCGCCCCCACGCTTGTATTGATGACAGGGGATGCGAAGTATGTCCTGAAAAAAGGTGTCGATTATAACTTGCATTATGTGGATGAAAATAAGTCCGGATATTTCAAGAAGCCTGGAAAATATATGATTCAGGTTGATGGAATAGGTAATTTCAAAGGCAAATTAGAGATAACTGAGATAATCGAAGATAAAGCTGAAACAACCCCTACACCTAAGGTGAAGGCCAGAGCCATTTCCAATGCTACGGTAACCGGCCTTCAGAATTGTGTGTTTGACGGTGCGCCCCATAATGACCAGGAGCTGACTGTTGCGTACGGCGACGAGATTCTGGAAGAAGGCGTTCACTACACTCTGGAATGGAATAAGTACAGATATCCTGGAACCGGAACCGTAGTGGTCAAGGGGATTCAGGAGAACGGTTATTCCGGAAAGAAAACCCTGAAATTCAAGATCGACAAGGCTGATATCAATGATGTATGCACTGTCACTGTGCCTCGATATGCAACCTACACCAAGGACAAGACAGAGCCTGTCGTAACGGTTAACTTTAAGGGCGCAAACGGACAGGTAATACCTCTTGAAAAGGGTGTGGATTATAAGCTTACCTACAAGAACAACACCCAAGTAAACAATGGAACCGGAAAAGATGTTCCCACCGTCATTATAACCGGCAAGAAGTACTTCAAGGGCACCATCAAGAAGAACTTTAAGATAAAGCTCTCACACATTGCATACTGTACAGCTACTGCAAAGAACGTAAAGTACAAGAAGTCCAAAGGTAACTTTAAGACAACTATAGTAGTAAAAGACTCCAACGGCAAAAAACTCACACCCGGAAAAGACTATGATTCCAAGAATATGAGTTATTATAACGCTTCCACAGGCAATTACTTATTCGGCAAGGAAATTCTACCAGTGGGAACCAAGATCAGAGTAAGAATCAGGGGACTTGGTAATTACAAATCTGTTTATGCAATAAGTTGTACCTATGAAATAACCAAATAACATGAATACAATAATTGCTTGAAGCTATAGTGTGTTGACACCGGAATAGGATAAAACTCTACAGTTTCAATTGTTTTATCCTATATTTTTTTTACAAAAATAGGATAAGATTCTTTAATATGAGGCGTTTTATCCTATTTTATTTTCAAAAACGCTACATTCCAACTATTGAGTGACGTTATAGCGATAAAATATAGGATAAGATCAGCATTTTCCCCGAATCTTATCCTATTTTCATGCCGTAGGGAAACCAGTAACAGAAAAATTTTGCACAGAGTTCTGTCACTGTGATATAGTTAAAGTGCGTGGAAATGCGATTCTTCCATGTAATCTCGAAGCGAAAGGTGGTGGTTTTTAATGAAGTCGGATTCACATAAATGCGGCAGTGATCCTGCTCCCGGTCGAAGTACCATAAAAACCACATACAAAGGAGATTACCATGGAAGAAGAAAAGACAATCGTTGAAGTTTTACAGGATCTTCTCTCTAGCAGGCAATACACACTGCTTCGTCAGACCATTTCCGAAATGAACACAGCAGATATCGCTGCTGCGATGGGTGAGATGGAAAATGAGGAATCACTTAAAATGTTCCGAATCCTCCCCAAGGACATGGCAGCTGATGTTTTTGCTTATCTTGAGCTTGATGCACAGCAGTACATCATCCGTTCACTGTCAGATCGTGAAGCATCCAATATTATCGATAACCTGATGGCCGATGACGCTACGGACCTTTTGGAAGAAATGCCCGCCAACGTCGTTAAGCGTATCCTGGCTAATGCCAGCCCTGAGACAAGAGCTGATATTAACCATCTTTTAAGATACCCTGAAGACTCCGCCGGAAGCATCATGACCGTGGAGTACGTGGACCTTCGTGAGGACATGACCGTAAGCGACGCTATAGACCGCATAAGGCAAAAGGGCGTGGATTCCGAGACCATCAATATCTGCTACGTCGTAACAAAACAGAAAATCCTTGTGGGCACAGTGGCCCTTAGATACCTTCTTATCATGAAACCCGAGGAGATCATCGGGGACATCATGAACACTAACGTCATCAGCATCAACACCATGACCGACCAGGAAGAAGCGGCCAGAATGTTCCAGAAATACGGCTTCACCGCCATGCCTGTTGTGGACAATGAGACCCGAATGGTGGGAATCATCACCATCGATGACGTAGTGGACATCCTGGAAGAAGAGGCCACCGAGGATATCGAGAAGATGGCAGCTATCGTGCCATCCGACAAGCCCTATCCCAAGGTTGGTATATTTGAAACCTACAAAAACAGAATGCCCTGGCTGCTGCTCCTGATGATAAGCGCCACCTTTACCGGTGCCATCATCACAAGCTTTGAGGAGGCCCTGGCAGCTTATGTTGTGCTTACAGCCTACATTCCCATGCTGATGGACACCGGAGGAAATGCCGGTTCCCAGGCCAGCGTATCAATTATCCGTGGACTTTCACTGAAAGAGATCGAGTTCGACGACATATTCAAGATCATTTGGAAAGAGATGAGAGTAGCGTTCCTCTGCGGAGTGACTCTTTCCGGGGCCAGCTTCATCAAGCTTCTTGTGCTGGACAAGCTGGAGGTTCCCGTGGCAGCAGTTGTCTGCCTGACACTGCTTATCGTAGTGCTCATCGCCAAGCTGGTAGGCTGTTGCCTCCCTATGATAGCATCCCGCATCGGCTTCGACCCTGCGGTTATGGCGTCGCCAATGATCACAACCATCGTAGATGCGCTGTCACTTCTGGTTTACTTCAACATCGCAACCAGGATGTTACACCTTGTGCTATAACGAGGTTTGCCTGATAATATATTTATACAAAAAGGAGAAGGTAATTGGGGAAATAATCATATAGAGGAAATCTGTTTATGACTTACTTCACATGCTTTTTTCTGGATAACGAAAAAGATATTATTGTTAGTCTGTATAAGGACCTGGACAAGATGCGCTATGTCTTGTCCACACCTAATCACGGTACAGGCAATCTTATAAGGAATCTTGCGGGAATCTGCGGCCTTCCCCTTTCTCAGGACGAGAAGGGGATGCTGGTGATCCGGGGCGAGGTTCCTTGTTTTATTGATGCCAATAATGAGGAGAGCTACATCTTCAGCCTGGGAGACATCGAGGTTGCCAGGATCTATTCCGACGCCCGGGTCGAGATGAAGGCCGCCATCCCCGCTATTTCCAAGACTCTTATGAGTCAGACCAAGGATTACAGGCTGGGCATTGACAAGACTGTTTTCAAGACCTTTGTGAAAAAAGAACTGAAATTCCGGGCGGATCTTCATACCCACATGAACGGCAATCTCACGGGAGACATGCTCATCGCCCTGGGAATCTGCCATCAGATCAGATACCCCCTTTATTATGTAAAAAAACTGGGACTGGAGCTCACCGAGGAACAGTGGATAAGGGTCAACGCCCAGAGAAGCAAGGTCGCCAAGCAGTTCATAACCTCAGAGCTCACCGGCAAATACCTGGATCGAAAGATCAACGACAACACCTATATCAATTTTGCGGACCTTATCCTTAACAACCTGGGTAACGCCGAGATGAACATCGTCAAGATCCGGGGCTCCCTGGCTGTTATCAAGGACGGACAGGCCGTTTTTACCAATCTTGAGAAGGTCTACCTCTACCGCTATGTTTTTTGCAAGGGAAAAGAGAGCGATGAAAAGATCGAGCTTCACAACGTGGAGCAGATCCCCGATGAGGACGTTAAGCGCTACCTGAAGCAGATGCTCATAGACAGGGAAAATCCCGACTATTGCAACAATACCATATTCCAGGACAAGCTCCTGTGGATCGCCCGCTACTACAAGCGCCAGGGTGTCTGCTACGCCGAGATCAGTGATACCACTCTGGTAAAAAAGTATGAGTCCATCGAGATGCTGCAGCAGGTCCATGAGGTCATGCCTAAAATATATCAGGAGACCGGCGTGATGATCCGGTTCCTGGCTGCCATGCGAAGGATTCCCCTCACCATTGTAAAAGATGCCGTGACTCCCGCGGATTATCTGGAGCAGAACCTGGCTGTTCTAAAGGCCACCGCTCTGGATCCTTATGTTGCGGGCTGCGACTTTGTGGGAGAGGAGATAAACGATATCAGCACTCTTCGGCCTGTGTTCAAGGAAATCGTGAAGATCGCCGCCAAGGATCCCAGCTTTGTCATCAGGGTCCATGCGGGAGAAAATGACAGCCACAAGGACAACATCGCCAAGTCCATTCAGTGCGTCCAGGACTTTCTGGCGCCGGGGCAGCAGATGCCAAGGATGAGGCTCGGACACGGACTTTATACCTATTCCCTCAGATCCCAGAAGGGAAAAGAGGTTCTTAAGAAGCTCAAGGAAAACAACGTGGTGCTGGAGTTCCAGATAACCAGCAATGTAAGGCTAAATAACCTGAACTCCCTGGACAAACACCCTCTTCGTCAGTACTTAAAGCAGGGCATAAAGTGCGTTCAGGGCTCAGACGGAGCAGCTCTTTACGGCTCCAACTCCATCGATGAGGAGCTTTCACTGGAGCGTATGCTGGAGCTTTCAGAGAAGGACCTGCGGCTTATGAAGGAGACGGAGAGCGACATCATCGAAAAGAGCCGCATAGCTTATTCCGAGAAAAAAGCAGCCTTTTACGAGATGCTCAAGGGCCGTGACATGGAAGAGGTTCTTCTTGAGAAGATGCAGACCGTGAAGATCGCCAAGGGCAATGAGAAGACCGTTCCCAAGTTTGACGCCAACAGGGAGCTGAAGGATGAGATCGAGGAGCTTTCCTGGGAGCGCTTCCCCATTATCCTTTTGGGAGGCAGCTTTAACACCGAGAGCCGCGCCACCAAGGTGACCCCGGAGGGGGCCAGGCAGCTGGAGGATCTGATGAAATTCGCGGATCCCGAGGAAGCCTTTTTCATAATCGGACACAAGCTCTCAGGCTACGAGAAATATCTGCTTGAACATAATAAGAAAAAGTTTAAAATATATTCTGTTGTGCCTGCGCTCCTGACCCGAAAAGAGATAGACCGGTTAAAGGAAGCGAAGGTCAATATTCGTGTGTCTACGGAGACTGAAGGAATGGGCATCTACAAGAGCTTTAACTATGAGGTCTTTGAAAGACGCCCTTCGCTGGTGGTGGCCTTTGACGGAAACAGCGCCGGAGCCAATCTGATCCAGGAAGCCAAAAACGGAAAGGGAAGGTCTGCGATCCTGGTTTGGAGCCACTCCAGAACCCTGCAGCAGAAGGCAAGATCCCTGCAGGGATACGTGGAATTTTTTGATGAGAACGCGGGACTTGTGGCCCGGATAAAGGAGCTGCAGGCACGGTTTGAACCGCCTAAGCGTTGATTATAACGAGGAGAAGTATGAAGAAAAGGATTTGTGCATTAATACTTAGTTGTATGGTGGCCTTTACCGGGATGCCGGTAAGCGCTGCAGAGGATACAACGGAAGAGATAATTATTGACAGTGATGCCGATTTTGTGGATTACGAAAGCCCGGAAACGGAGACAGTCGAGGATGGTTTGGAGTCAGACTCCGATTTGGAGGAGTGGCTTCAGAGATACAACCTGACCATGAACGAGGACGGGGACTATCAGAGCATCGATGAGGAGGGACAGGTCTGGACCTACTACAGCGATGATCCGGAGCTTTACAAATATTTCCCCAGGGAAGAGACGGAGCAGGATTCCATTCCCCTTCTGCTTCCCGAGGATGGGGATTATTCTTTTTTATCAGGTGGGAATACTGACCCCCATGTATTCAAACTCAATCCCAGTCGGAAATACAGTTACCCCAAGTATTACAAGACTGATGATGACAGCAAGAGAGTGGATATCCACTACGGAATAGATATTTCCTCCTATCAGAAAAATGTTTCCCTGGAAAGCTTTCAGCGAATGAAAAATGAATACGGCATAGAGTTCGTATTTATCAGAGCAGGCCTTAGAGGCTGGGGCGATGCGGGCAATATGAAGCCCGATGACTGCTTTGCCAATAACGCTCAGAATGCAGCTGCAGCAGGACTTAAGGTGGGAGCGTACTTCTTTTCCCAGGCTACATCAGAGGACGAAGCCAGAGAGGAAGCGGAGTATTGTGATGACCTCATAGAGCCCTACAAAAATATCCTGAAGCTCCCGGTTATCATTGACTACGAATACAGCGGAGACCCGGGACGACTTCGTAAGGCGGGACTTACCCCTGAGCAGCATACAGCGATCGTAAACCGCTTCTGCTCCGTCATGAGAAGCAAAGGCTACAGTGCCGGAATCTATGCCAACAAGAGCATGCTTGCCCAGGACATGGTGCTGTCGGATATAAATTCTTCCAATTACATCTGGATGGCCAATTACGTGGAACCCAATTCCGCAGGGATTTATGAGACCAGCTACAGCGGAAGGCTGGAGGCCTGGCAGTTCACCAGCTCCTTTACAGGCTTTCCCTCAGGAATGGTGGGCACTGCCAACGTGGATTTTGATTTCTGGTTCGGACCTTTTTCCAGAGTCAGCGACCAGTTGAAATATGATGCCAACGGCGGAACCGGCAAAACCGCAGCCACCAAGGGCTACACAGAGCAGGATGTCACCGTGGCCAAGTGCGGCTTTACCAATGCGGGCCACGAATTCGTGAAATGGAATACCGCAGCTGACGGCAGCGGTGATTCCTATCAGCCCGGAAATAAATATACTCTCACTGAGGGCGAAGATCTTCTGTATGCCATCTGGGAGATACAGTACTACACCCTGACCTTTGACAGCCGCGGAGGCAGCAGCGTTGACAGCGTTACTGCGGTTTATGATTCTCTAATAGGAGAACCCAAGGCACCGGTTCTCAAGGACTATATCTTTACAGGCTGGTACAAGGATGCGGCCTGCACTCTTTTGTGGGACTTTGAAAATGACAGACTTCGCCGGGACACCGTGCTCTATGCCGGCTGGAAGCTGGAGGAGAAGCTGGACTGGGGAGACCTGGATCTTCCTGAGAACGCCGATATCAAGGCCCTGTACGAGAGCCCTGATCAGGCCCCTCTTGAGATCATGGTTTACGACGTGGAAAAGAGCGTAAGCTACACAGGAAAGCCTGTGACCTTCCCGGGAATAAGAGTCTTTTACGGGAAAAAGCAGTTAAGGCCTGCTACAGACTATACTGTTAAATACAAGAACAATACCAACGCAGGAACAGCAAGGCTTATCATAACAGGCAAGGGTAACTACGACAGCACCAGAACTGTGGAGTTTGAGATCGCACCTCTGGAGATCACAGGAAAGGTCATGGCTCCAGATATCAGGCTTTCATACACCGGCAAAGTCCAGAAGGGCAAGACCGATGTATCCTATATTAAAGAGGACGGCTCCGGAACAACACTTCTTACAGCGGGCAAGGATTATGACTACAGCTATCAGGGAGACTTAAAGGGTAGAGCAGATGAGGACACAGACTATATCGTGACCGTGATAGGTAAGGGCAATTACAAAGGAACAGCCACCTTTACCGAGACGATCCTCAAAAAGCAGACAGAGCAGATTCCTGTAAGCAAGCTGAAGGTAAAGGCCATCAAAGCCCAGAAACTTGCTCTGGATGAGGAAGGAAAGCTCCAAAGTGCGGAACCCCTCCTTACAGTGACCTATAAAAAGGCGCCTGTAGCCTTAAGCGAAGAGGACGGCTATGTCATTGAGAAGTACACCGACAACGACAGGGCCGGCACCGCATCGGTATATATCCGGGGAACCGGCAGATTTACAGGAACCGCCAGGTTCACCTTCAAGGTCAGCGCGATTCCCATGAAGAATGTGAAGGTAGAGGGAATCAGCCCGCAGAAGGACTTTACAGGAAGCCCCGTTACCCAGGAGGGCAATTACAGACTCACTTACACAAGTCCTGAGGGAAGAACTTTCGAGCTGAGAGAGGGAGAGCATTTTGAAGTCTCCTATCTTAACAATATCAAGGCAGGAAAAAAGGCTTCAGTGGTATTTACCGGAATAGGAGCCTTTGGTGGCACTAGCAAAAAGTCTTTTACCATAAATAAAGTGTCCCTGGGCAGCGGCACTGTGAAAAGCCCTGAGATCACAGTGGGACTGGAAAAGATTCAGTACTACAGCATGGGCGGCGTAAAGCCCCAGGTGAGCCTTGAGTATAACAAGGACGACGTCAGCTACAAGCTGGTAAAGGGCAAGGACTACAGCCTTAAATATGCCAATAACACAGCAGTGACCGGTGCAGGAAGCAAGGCCTCCGTCACCATAACCGGCAAGGGAAGCTTTAAGGGAAGCATCAAAGAGGAATTTGAGATAAAGCCAGAGAACCTGGGAATCCTTAAGGTCACCGCTTCTGATGTGGTTTATAAATACAAGAAAAACATCTGCAAGACCACAGTGACCATCACCGACCTTCAGGGCAAAAAGCTGGCGGTGGGCACGGATTTCAGTAAGAAGATTCAGTATACCTACGCCCAGGCAGTGGAGGTTAACGGAGAAATCAGAAATGAGGGAGACTTCGTTCTTTCCACGGACATCGTTCCGCCGGGAACCCGCATCAAAGCTACGGTTATAGGTATCGGTAATTTCCAGGGAGAGGGCAGTGCCATTTTCCGTTTTGTGGGAACCAGCATAGCCGGTGCCAAGGTCAAGATCGCCGATCAGTATTACACAGGACGTCCGGTTTATCTTGATAAGGATGACATCATTTCCGTGACTCTGGGAAAAGAGCTGATACTTCCTGAGAACTACGAGATTGTACCGGGAAGCTATGTGAACAATATAAATAAGGGAACCGCATCTGTCACACTTCGCGGAGTGGGGGACTATGGCGGAACCGTTACGGCAACCTTCAAGATAGCGCCAAAGAGCATAACAACAAAATAAGAGAATAAAAATCGGGACGGCTCCCTGTTTACCGGGGAACCGTCCCGTTTAATATATTTAAAGGATGTATTATGACTTGAAGAATTCCATTTCCTTATTGAGTTCCTCGGCAACATCTTTCAGGCTGCTGGCGGAACCTGCAAGGGTAGTAACTGTTGCGGAGAGCTCCTGCATGGAAGCACCGGTCTCTTCTGAGGATGCTGCATTCTCTTCGGAGATGGCGCTCAGAGCACTCATGGTGTCAACAACGGCATTCTTGGAAGATTCGCAGGTGTCTGCACCCTGGGAGATAAGCTTTACTCCGCCTACGGTGCTGCTGATATCAGCTAACATTCCGTTAACGGCGTCAAGGGTCTCACCGAGAGCGATCTGCTGATCCTGGTTGCCCTGCTTAACGTCCTCAGCGGCCTGAACTGCAGCCTGGGACTGGTCGAGAAGGATATCCATCTCTTTTCTGATATCATCAGCCATTTCCTTGGAGTCATCTGCAAGCTTACCGATCTCCTCAGCAACAACCGCAAAGCCTTTTCCTGCTTCGCCGGCTCTTGCGGCCTCGATGGAGGCGTTCAGTGACAGAAGGTTGGTCTGGGTGGCGATGGATGCGATACCCTCAACCTTGTTGTTGATATTAGCAACAGCTTCCTGAGTAGCTGCGATAGTCTTTGAGATCTCGTCGATCTTGGCTGTCATTCCGGCTGAGGAATCCTGCAGTGAAGAAAGGGAATTGCTGGAAACTTCTGAAGCTTCCTTCATCTTTTCTGCCAGATTGGAGAGACTGTCTGTTGAGGACTGAACATCGGCAACCGCATCGCCGATTCTTCCTACATTCTCAGAAGCGTTCTGAATCTCGTCAGCCTGCTGGGTAGCACCGGAAGCAATTTCCTGAACCGCATTGGATACGTCCTCTGCGGTCTGGGAGATCTGATTGGCCATATCCGAGAGTTCCTCGGAGGAACTGCCCACACTGGCAGCTGAGGATTTGATATTTGTAACTATGGCGCTCAGTCTGTCTACAACAGTGTTGGTGCTGTTTATCATAAGGCCGAACTCGTCTTTTCGACCTTGGAATTTATCTATCTTATGGAAACGACCTTCTGCCAGTTCTGCTAAAGATTCGCTGACAACGTTGAGAACGTCGGTAAAGGCTTTTCCTACAAATACAGAGATCACGGCTACAATGATGGCCATTACAACAGCCAGAACTATGAGGATCATAGCGGACTGTCTTGCAGAAGCAAGAACGGAGTTGGAATCTGTTGCTGCACATACCATGAAGCCGGTGTTGGGCTCTTTTGAATATGCAACATAGGCATCATAGCCCTTGCCGGTATCGACAAAGTAGAAACCGCTGTCCTTGCCGGAGGTCATGAACTCAGATTTATCTCTCATTTCCTCTTCATGCTCACCGTTTCCGATCTTATACTGGGAATGAGCGGCAACACGGCCTGTTCTGTCAACGATAAAGGCATCCTTGGCCTCTTTTTCCAGGAAAGTATGAAGGTCATCCAGATTGTAGTTTCTCTGGATGATGGCGTAAACATTGGTTCCGTCGGTGACAGGAGCTGAGAAGGTAACCTGTCTGGCACCGGTGGAAGAACTGATGATTACGTCAGAAATATAGGCATGACCTGCCATTGCCTGCTTGAAATAATCTCTTTCATGAACATCAACCAGCTTACCGCCATCAGTACGGAAGAGCTGCATGCCGTCTGCGCCGGTGAGAGTTGTGGCATTGCCGTCATTAAGAACCGAATCTACACCCTGAAGTGTACTTAGGATAACGTCGTCTCCGATACCGGCTTCAGGAGCTGTAACATACGCGATGATGGTAGGGTTTTGCCCGGCCTGACGGATAAGGTCCATGTTCTGCTCAATAATGGACTCGAAGGAAGCCCTGATATAAACTGCCTGCCATTCCAGGGATTCCTGGGCATCCTTCATGGCTTTGTTGGTGGAAGTGAAGTAGCTCACCGCGGTGGAAATTACCAAGGGAACCACTGCTATAGCCACCAGCAGCATAATGAGTAAGCTTTTGATACTGTTAAAAAAACCGATTTTTGGAGCATTTGTTTTCTTCTCTTTGATTTCTTTCGCCATAATACCCTCCATTTTTGCCATTAAGGCATCGTATACAAGGATTATAGTCCAAATTATAAAGAAAAGTTATCAGTTTAGCGTATTATAATAAACATTTAATACTTTATTGACCAATCCGCAGTAAACGATTTCGGTTAGTAGCCTCCGAGAAGTATGCTATAATGTTGAAGTATAGGTGCAAAATGCCCAAAATATAAGCAAAGAAGGTTATATTATGCCCCTTAATAACGACGAGAATAAAAAGGCACCCCTGGCCAATACTGACTTTATCAGCGAGAAGATAAAGCAGCGTCCCATCAATAAAAAGAAGCTCTTTCGGAGAACCATGATAACGGTGACTCTGGCAGTGCTGTTTGGCATAGTTGCCTGTTTCACATTTCTTTTTCTTCAGCCTGTTTTCAGTGACAGGATGTTCCCGGAAAAGGAGCCTGAGGAGGTATCATTTCCTGCGGAATCAGCCAGTGACGAGCTGACACCGGAGGAGATGTTTGCGGATGACAACGAGATTGCCGCCAGTGAGGCTCAGAGCTTTGAAGCCAGCCAGAAGGATCAGATCGATGAAGCCATTGCTTCCTACGCCTTTGATTCTTCCGATTACGGCAAGATGATGAATTCTCTTAAGGATCTGGCCACCACCGCCAACCGCAGCATGGTTAAGGTAACTGCAGTGACCAGCGATGCCAACTGGTTCAGCGAATCCTTTGAAAACAGCGGAACCACCTCCGGTGTTATTGTGGCGGACAACGGCATCAGCATTTTTATCCTGGCACCCTACAGCGCGGTGGAGGAAGCAGAGAGCATCAGGGTTACCTTCTGTGATAACACTTCAGCCCAGGCCACTATACGCCTGGCGGATTCCATCAGCAGATTCTGCGTTATAACAGTGAGACATTCCGTTATTCCTGATGGCACCATGGATCATATTCTTGTGGCGCCCCTTGGAAGCTCCAATTCCAACAGCATCACCGGAAGACCGGTAATCGCGGTGGGAAGCCCCATCGGAGTCCAGGATTCCATAGCTTACGGCATCATCACTTCTGAAAAGATGCCCCTGGACATGGCGGATTCGGATTACAAGCTCCTGACCACCGACATCCTTGGAAGCAGCTCCGGCAGCGGTGCACTGATCAACTTGACAGGACAGGTTGTGGGAATAATCGATATGTCCCATGCCACGGAGGATCTCAAGAACAATATCTGTGCGGTGGGAATTACTGAGCTTAAGAGCCTTATCGAGGACCTTTCCAATCTTCACGAAAGGGCATACCTGGGAGTTCACGGAACCACGATTCCTGATGATATCCGGGCGCAGCAGAACATTCCTGCGGGAGCCTATATAACCCAGACAGAGCTTAACTCCCCGGCCATGAAGGCGGGCATTCAGAGCGGCGATATCATAACTGCCATAGATGACGTGGAAGTTGCGAGTTATGAACTTTTGGTTAATAAGCTTGCAGGCTTTAAACCGGATGATATAATTACAGTTACTGTTATGAGACAGGCGCCTTCCGACTATATCAGCCTTGATATTGAGGTGACTTTGGAGAGCTCCACCCATAATTGATTTTTGGAAAAATAAATATTTTTTAGATTTAGAAATGAGGAAATATTAATGAAGTTCATCAAGGACATGAAACCCGGCGACAGAGTTGCAGATATCTATATGTGTAAGCACAAGCTTTCCGCCACCACCAAGAACGGCAAGGAGTACTATTCTGTAACCCTTCAGGACAAGACCGGAACCGTGGACGCCAAGGTCTGGGAGCCCAACAGCGAAGGAATAGATGAGTTCGATGACACCGACTGCATCGACGTATTCGGTGAAGTTACCAGCTTTAACGGAGCTCTCCAGGTCAATATAAAAAGAGCAAGAAAGTGCCGGGAGGGTGAGTTTGATCTCGCTCTTTATCTTCCCGTATCCTCCAAGGACATCGAGGTGATGTACAAGGAGCTTCTGGGAATCATCGGCACCATCGAGAATACATATCTGAAGCAGCTTTTAGAGCTTTTCTTTGTAAAAGACGACAGCTTTATCACTTTGTTTAAAAAAAGCAGTGCTGCCAAGACAGTGCACCACGCCTTTATCGGCGGACTTCTGGAGCACACCTTGAGTGTGACCAAGCTCTGCAACTACTATTGCACAGCATATCCCATGCTTAAAAGGGACCTGCTTCTCACCGCAGCTATGTGCCACGACATCGGTAAGGTAAGAGAGATCAGCCTTTTCCCTGTTAACGATTACACCGACGAGGGACAGTTCCTGGGACACATCGTCATGGGCTGTGAGATGATCGGTACCAAGGCAAGCCTTATTCCCGGTTTCCCTGAGCTTTTGAAGCAGCAGCTCCAGCACTGTATCCTGGCCCATCACGGGGAGTTCGAGTACGGCTCACCCAAGAAGCCTTCCATCATCGAGGCGGTTGCCCTTAATATGGCAGACAACACCGATGCCAAGATGGAGACCTTTACAGAGCTTCTTGGCAATATCACCGAGCCCGGCTGGCAGGGATACAACAAATTCTTTGAAACCAATATTTTTCAGACCAAGATAGACTAATAAGGACCAGACACCAATGAATCAAAAAGCACTACACGTACTTGAGTACGACAAAATTATAGAAAGGCTCACTGACCATGCCAGCTCCGAACCGGGCCGGAAGATGTGCCGTGAGCTGGTTCCAAGTTCCGATATTAAAGAGATCAGAAAGAACCTGGAAAAGACAGGTGACGCCATCGCCAGAATTTTTAAGAAGGGTTCCACCTCTTTTGGCGATAACAGAGATTTCACAGGAAGCCTCAAGGCCCTGAAGATCGGGGCAGCCCTTGATATGGGAGCCCTCCTCAGGCTGGCTTCATTTCTTGACAACGTAAACAGGGTAAAAAGCTACGGCCGTCCCGCCAGAGATGATGAGAACACAGACTCCCTGTCAGAGATGTTCAGCATGCTGGAGCCCCTGACCTTTGTTTCAGCGGAGATCAGACGCTGCATTATTTCCGAGGATGAGATCGCGTCCGACGCAAGCCCCGCCCTTAAGCACATCAGAAGGGGCATCATGCTCACCAACGACCGTATCCATGAGCAGCTCAACAGGATGATCAACGGTTCCCTTCGAACCTACCTGCAGGATGCGGTGGTCACCATGAGAGGCGACAGATACTGTATCCCTGTCCGTTCTGAGCACAAGTCTCAGGTCAGCGGTATTGTCCACGACCAGTCCTCCTCAGGCTCAACACTTTTTATCGAGCCCGCGGCAATTGTAGAGCTGAATAACAAGCTCCGGGAGATGGCACTGCAGGAGCAGGCCGAAATTGAGAAGATCCTTCAGGAGCTCAGCCTAAGGGTTGCGGAGCACGTGGATGACATCAAGTTTGACTCCGATATCATGACGGAGCTGGATTTTGTTTTTGCCAAGGCATCCTATGCCCTGGAGATAAACGGCATGGTTCCTACCTTTAATGAGAATCACGCCATCGACATCAAGAAGGGAAGACACCCTCTTATCGATAAAAAGAAGGTTGTCCCCATCGATGTTTATGTTGGAAAGGATTTTGACATGCTGATAATCACCGGACCTAACACCGGTGGTAAGACTGTAACCCTCAAGACAGTAGGTCTTTTGACACTGATGGGACAGGCCGGTATGGCAATCCCCGCGGGAGACCACTCAGAGCTGTCTGTGTTTGAGGAGGTTTACGCCGACATCGGAGATGAGCAGAGTATCGAGCAGTCACTGTCCACCTTCTCATCCCATATGACCAATACTGTTTCCATCCTGGAGAACGCCGACGAGAATTCGCTTTGTCTTTTCGACGAGCTGGGTGCAGGAACTGATCCCACAGAGGGTGCGGCCCTTGCCATTTCCATACTGAACGACCTCCATTCCAGGGGCGTTCGCACCATGGCAACCACCCACTACAGCGAGCTGAAGGTCTATGCCCTGAACACACCGGGCATTCAGAACGCCAGCTGCGAATTTGATGTTGAGTCCCTGCGCCCCACCTACAAGCTTCTTATCGGAATCCCCGGAAAGAGTAACGCTTTTGCTATTTCCCAGAAGCTGGGCCTTCCCGAGAGGATCATCGAGGCCGCCAAGGGACAGATCAGCACCGAGGATAAAAAGTTTGAGGACCTTCTGGCAGATCTTGAGAGAAGCCGCAAGGTCATCGAGAGCGAGAGACTTGAGATAGAGCAGTACAAAAAGGAGACCAAGGAGCTCCATCAGCGCCTGGAGGAAAAGACCGACAAGCTGGACAGACAGCGTGAGGAAATCCTTCGCGAGGCCAACGAGCAGGCAAGAGAGATCCTGCAGGAGGCCAAGGACCTGGCGGACGACACCATCAGGACCTTCAGAAAGGCAGGCCCCGGAGCATCCATCGCAGACCTGGAGAGAGCAAGGACCAGCGTTGGTCAGAAGATCTCTGACAAGAACAAGGCTATTGCAGGTTCCTCCAAGAGCCAGCAGGCCAAGGAGACCCATCCTATCCTCAAGGAGTCACAGCTCAAGCTGGGCGAGTCCGTAAAGATAGTATCCATGGGACTTAAGGGAACCATCAGCTCCAAGCCTGACAAGGACGGCAATCTTTTTGTACAGTGCGGAATCATGAAGACCAAGGCCAATATCCGTGACCTGGTGCTGGTTTCCGATGACGACGGCAAGACTGCCATGAAGAAGTTCTACGGAAGACATACCTCCGGCGGTGGCGGCAAGATGGACCTTTCCAAGGCTGCCAACATCAGAACAGAGATAAATCTTATAGGTAAAAACAGCGATGACGCCATTGCTGCTCTTGATAAATATCTGGACGACGCTTACATGACTCATCTTAATAACGTCAGAGTCGTCCACGGCAAGGGATCCGGTATCCTCAGACAGGCAGTGCACAACTACCTGAAGGGCGTTCCTTATGTGAAGTCCTTCAAGCTTGGGGAATACGGCGAGGGTGATGCCGGCGTTACAATCGTTACTTTTATAAAATGATCATTATTGCGGGGGTTATACGATGGTAAACAAACAGAAAATCTTAATTGTTGATGATGACAACAATATCGCAGAGCTGATCTCTCTTTACCTTATCAAGGAGTGCTTCGAGACCAGGATCTGCAATGACGGTGAGTCTGCGATCAACACCTATGACACCTTTAATCCGGACCTTATTCTTCTTGATCTGATGCTTCCGGGAATCGACGGATACCAGGTCTGCAGGGAGATCAGGACCAGATCCCAGATTCCCATTATCATGCTTTCTGCCAAGGGAGAGGTCTTTGACAAGGTTCTCGGTCTTGAGATGGGAGCTGATGACTACATGGAGAAGCCCTTTGATTCAAAGGAGCTGGTGGCAAGGGTTAAGGCGGTCCTTCGAAGATCCAAGGTACAGGCTCCGGAGCCTGAGAAGCCTAACGACAAGGTGGTAAGATACCCTGATCTTGAGATAAATATGACCAACTACTCCGTAACCTATCAGGGTGAGAGAGTTGATATGCCCCCCAAGGAACTGGAGCTTTTGTATTTCCTTGCGGCTTCACCCAATCACGTTTTTACAAGAGAACAGCTTCTTGACCAGATCTGGGGCTACGAGTACATCGGAGATACCAGAACCGTTGACGTACATATCAAGCGTCTTCGTGAGAAGTTAAGCGATCACGCCAGCTGGCGTCTTGCAACAATCTGGGGAATCGGATACAAGTTTGAGGTACAACAGTAAATGAAGAGAACTCTTTATTTAAAATTTCTGCTGGCCTATCTGCTGTTCGGAATCTTCGGATTCATAGTGGTGGCGACCTTTGTCTACAGCATGACCTACGAGAGGATACGCCGTGACAGGGCTGACACCATGTATCAGATCGCAACCCAGATAGCCAATACCTATGCGGCAGATCTATACAACAGTGAGACCTCACTGGAGGCGGTGCACACGCAGATGGTGGCTCTTTCCAAGTACATGTACGGAGCAACCATCTGGATCATCAACCCCTCGGGCCGACTGGTTCTTGACTCCTCAAGAGTTTTTGGCCCCGGCGATGAGATCGTGGTAAATGGCTTCGACCCCACCGTCACGGGAAGCTACTATTACACCACCGGTGATTTCTTCGGAGCCTTTGACGAGGATATGCTCAGCGTTTTTGCCCCCATAACCGGAGGTTACAAGGTTCAGGCCTATGTGGTGGTACATGAGAGGATAGCTGATATTCAGGTCACTGCCAATGACTTTCTGAATATTTCCTACCTGATGCTGATAGTGCTCTTTCTGCTGTCCATGATAATCCTTATCTTCTTCACGGAGCTGGTGTACGTGCCCCTTCGCAAGATCACCAAGGCCACGGAGCAGTACGCTGCCGGCAATATGGCCTACGAGTTCACTGTGGAGTCCGAGGATGAAATGGGATATCTGGCAGCTTCCCTGGCCTACATGGCAGGCGAAATTGCCCGTCAGGAGGACGACCAGAAGAAGTTCATCGCCAACGTATCCCACGATTTCAGATCTCCCCTCACTTCCATCAAGGGGTATCTGGTGGCAATGCAGGACGGCACCATCCCTGAGGAGATGTACGACAGATATCTTGGCATTGTTATCAACGAGACCGACAGACTTACCAAGCTCACCAACGAGCTTCTTACACTTAACAACCTGAACACCAGGGGCATGCTTCTGGACAAAAGCGATTTTGACATCAACCAGGTAATCCGAAACGTTGCTGCTTCCTTCGAGGGAACCTGCAGGGATAAGCGGATCGCCATTGAGCTGGTGCTGACAGATGAGAAGATGCTGGTCAACGCGGACATCAGCAAGATCCAGCAGGTGCTCTACAACCTTGTGGACAACGCCATCAAGTTCAGTCATCACGATTCCTCCATCAAGATCGAGACCACGGAGAAGCACAGCAAGGTCTTTGTCTCCGTCAAGGACAGCGGAATCGGTATTCCCAAGGAGGACCAGAAGCTTATTTTTGACAGATTCTACAAGTCAGATGCTTCCCGCGGTAAGGACAAGAAGGGAACAGGCCTTGGCCTTTCCATTGTAAAAGAGATAATCAAGGCCCATGAGGAGAACATCAACGTCATCAGTACCGAGGGCGTGGGCACAGAATTTATTTTCTCACTTCCAAAGGCTAAAGCCATGGATGAGGAAGAGGAGTAATTTTTATATGCATATAGTTTTACATCAGCCGGAGATTCCGCAGAACACGGGAAACATCGGAAGAACCTGCGTTGCAACCAACACAAGCCTTCATCTTATCGAGCCCCTGGGCTTTCGCCTCGGGGAAAAAGAGCTAAAGAGGGCAGGAATGGACTACTGGGACAAGCTTGACGTCACCAGATACGTGGACTATCAGGACTTCTGTGAGAAGCACCCGGGAGCGAAGATCTGGTACGCCACCACCAAGGCTAAGAAGGCTTACACGGAAGTGAATTTCGGCATGGACGATTTTATCATGTTCGGAAAAGAGAGCGCCGGAATCCCGGAGGAGATACTGGTGGAGAACGAGGAGACCTGCATCAGGATCCCCATGGGGGAGGAGATCAGGTCCCTGAATCTTTCCAATTCGGTAGCCATTGTGCTCTACGAGGCTCTGAGACAGAACGATTTTGCAGGGCTTGAGAGAGAGGGCGACCTCCACAGATTGCACTGGTCAAATTGATCGAGGTTTATAATATGACAAAAGAGAAGATGCACGTTAAAGACGACATTCTGGAAGTAACAATTACAGATATAGGTAGCGACGGAGAGGGCATAGGCAAGATAGAGGGCTATACCCTCTTTATTAAAGATGCGGTAATCGGAGATACAGTCAGGGCCAAGATCATGAAGGCCAAGAAAAACTACGCCTACGCTCATCTTGAGGAGGTGATTAAGCCCTCCGAGTACAGAGTTGAGCCCAGCTGCCCCATTGCCCGCCAGTGCGGCGGATGTCAGACCCAAAGCATGAGCTACGAGAGGGAGCTTTTGTTCAAGCAGAACAAGGTTCGCAACAATATCGTTCGCCTTGGAGGTTTTGAGGAAGGCTTTGTGGACTCAGTTATGGAGCCCATCATCGGAATGGAGGAGCCCTGGAGATACAGAAACAAGGCTCAGTTCCCCATTGGAAAAGATAAAAACGGCCGCATCATCGCAGGCTTTTACGCAGGAAGGACCCACAGCATCATTCCTGTCAGTGACTGTCTTATAGGCACGGTTGAGAATAAAGAGATCCTGGAAATTATCACAGGACATATGGAGAAGAACAATGTTCAGCCCTATGACGAGAAGTCCGGAAAGGGCCTGGTTCGTCACGTTCTTATCCGCAAGGGTTTTAAGAGCGGACAGATCATGGTCTGCCTTGTAATTAATTACAGGGGGTCAAAGAAGGACGGAGCTGAGTTTATCTCCGGACAAAAGGCGCTTTGCGAGGCTTTGTCCAAGGTTACCGGAATGACCAGCATCTCCGTCAGCATCAACACTGAGAACACCAACGTTATCATGGGCTACGAGATACATACCATCTGGGGAGAGCCCACAATTCGTGACACTCTCTGTGGTCTCGAATTTGAGATTTCTCCACTGTCATTTTTCCAGGTAAATCCTGTCCAGTGCGAGAAGCTCTACGGACAGGCCATTGAGTATGCGGGCCTTACAGGCAAGGAGACCGTATGGGATCTGTACTGTGGTATAGGAACCATTACTCTTTCCATGGCCAAGGCAGCAGGCCACGTCTACGGTGTTGAGATAATAGACGCTGCTATTGAAGATGCTAAGAAGAATGCTGTCCGAAATGGACTTTCAAATGCAGACTTTTTCTGCGGAAAAGCAGAGGAGGTTCTTCCTGATTTCTACGAGAAGCAGATGAAGGAAAACAAAGAGGCCGCCAGCCTCCACCCCGACGTTATCGTGGTGGATCCGCCCCGCAAGGGCTGCGACGAGAAGTGCCTGGAGACCATGCTGAAGATGGGCCCAGACCGCATCGTATATGTCAGCTGCGACAGTGCCACCCTTGCCCGTGACCTTCGAATCCTGGTGGACGGCGGCTACGAGATCAAGAAAGTCAGGCCCTGTGATATGTTCGGGCATACTGTGCATGTTGAAACCGTCGTCCTGTTGACGAAGGCGAGCGGTAGCGAAGGCTGAGTGCTACAGGCGCGGTTGTTCCGGCGAGCTCCGAAGGAGCGAGAGCGGAACTTCCTTGTGAAATAGCGAGTGGAAACAGCGAACCGCTGAAACCGTCCCTACTGGGGCACCTAAACTCTTATGCGTCCTTGTAATCCTCTGCGGATTCACCTGTTACACTGCAGTATTTATCAAGAAGGGCTTTATCGTCCAGCCCCTTAAGTTCATCTGCATTTCCTCCGCCAAACTCAACTATCAGTTTAATTGCCTTTTCTCTGAATTCATCGCTCATACAGGGTACCTCCGGTATTTTTGATTTATTGGAACTGACCATTACATCATACGACATGAATATTACTTCCGCCTTTAAAATCTATTAAAGAAATATTATTTTTTTAGTTTGAGAAAAGCCATAAAATTTCATACAATGATGTAGTATGTTGTGATGACATAAAAACGAAATTTAAAAGGCATAAAATACATGGAAAAAAGGAAACAATTCTTCAAATATTTATACTTCATCCTGGCTGCGGGCCTGTGTCTGATGCTGGCTTCCAGGTCCTCGTTCCTGTATCCGCTGAACAACTGGGACGACGCCAACAGCTACTTCAGCGTGGGCAAAGGAATCTTCAACGGCAGGATGCCCTACAGGGACATTTTTGACCAGAAGGGCATGTATCTGTATTTCTTTTACGGCCTATGTTATCTGGTGTCCCACACCACCTTCCTCGGCGTCTTCATCATGGAGATAATCCTGGGAGCCCTGGATATCGCCGGCTTCTACAGCATCATAAGTCTTTACGGCAAAAAATGTATCGCCTTTGCCCTGGCGCCGGTAGCCTTTGCAGCGACAGTGTGCTCCAGGTGCTTCTGGTGGGGCGGAGCCGCTGAGGAGGTATGCCTTCCCTTCTATATCTGGGGGCTGTATCTTGTGACGGATTATTTTAAAAACAAATATCCCGGGGAGGTCATGTCCTTTAAAACGGTATTCATCAGCGGCATCCTTGCCGGCATGGTGGCCAACATCAAATACACCGGTCTTGGATTTTTCTTCGCCTGGATGATGATGGTTTTCTTCTCCTATGTGGCAGAGAAAGAATTTTTGAAGGGCATAAAGGCCTGTTTTGTCTTCCTTTTTGGCATGTTCGTCCCCTTCGTTCCCTGGATAATCTATTTCGGAGTTCAGGGGGCTCTCTACGAGTGGTACTGGGGATATGTGTATATCAACGTGTTCCTTTACAGCAAGTTTGATGACACCGGAGCGGGGCTTTACGATAAGGTCTACAACCTGGCCAAGGTCCTGTACTGGCGAATCATTGCCAACTGGCAGTATTTCATCTTCGTTATCCCGGGGCTTATGTTTACATTTTTCGGAAAAGGGAAAAAGCTCCTGCAGAGACTTATTGGGCCGGTTCTCTTTGCCTTCACATTCCTGGGCATATTCGGAGGAGGAAGAGAGATTCCATACTACTCCCTGCCCCTTTCAGCATTTGCGGCATTCGGAACCTGCCTTTTAGCGGTGATACTTGAGAAACTTCTTAACACTAATTCAAGGACTTCCCAGACTGTACTTACTGCTCTGTGCCTGGCTTTTTCAGTGGCCTTTGTTTACACAAATTCCATGAACATACCATTTATGAAGGTTTCCAAGGACGACTTTTTCCTTTTCAGATTCAGGGACGAGGTGCTTCAGACGGAGGATCCCACACTGCTGAACGTGGGATGTCTTGACGCGGGACTCTACACCCTCTGTGATATCGTCCCCAGCTGCCGATGGTTCCAGACCCAGACCCTGGATATCGACGAGCCGGAAAATAACCCCTATATGGAGCAGGAGCGCTACGTGAGGGAGGGCCTGGTGGACTATATCCTTGTCAGGGACTACATTCCCGAGTTCATTGACGACCACTACCAGCTCATTGATTCAGAGGATTACGGCTGGTACGGCTACGATTTTACCTACTATCTTTACAAAAAAATTCAATAATGTGCAAAAAACTACTTTTCATAAATCCAATCTATTGATACAATCTATGCTAATGTGAAAAATAGCCGGCGGTGAGAGTACTAAATATAGGGCCGGCGAGGAGAGTGAAAAAGCATGGGAAGTATCAAGAGTTTTTTTAAGAAGAAAGACATCGAAATTTCCTTGAAGCGCTACGGAATTGATGCGCTGGGAGCAATGGCACAGGGACTTTTTTGTTCCTTGCTGATCGGAACCATCATCAACACCATCGGAACACAGTTCCACATTCCGTTCCTGACTCAGACCGTTGCAACAATCGCAGGAACTGACTACACAGTAGGCGGTCTTGCATCTGCTATGAGCGGTCCTGCCATGGCAGTAGCTATCGGATACGCACTTAAGTGTCCACCACTTGTATTGTTTTCAATGATCACTGTTGGCTTTGCAGCTAACGCACTGGGCGGAGCAGGCGGCCCTCTTGCAGTTCTTTTCGTAGCTATTCTTGCTGCGGAATTTGGTAAGGCAGTTTCCAAGGAGACCAAGGTTGATATTCTTGTAACTCCTCTTGTAACCATCGGCGTTGGTGTATTTTTCTCATGGCTTATCGCACCTCCGCTGGGCAAAATCGCTATGAAGCTGGGCGAGCTCATTATGTGGGCAACAGAGCTTCAGCCATTCCTTATGGGAATCCTTGTTTCCGTTATCGTAGGTATGGCACTTACACTTCCGATCTCATCAGCAGCTATCTGCGCAGCCCTTGGCCTTACAGGTCTTGCAGGCGGAGCAGCCGTTGCCGGATGCTGTGCACAGATGGTAGGCTTTGCTGTTATTTCCTTCAAGGAGAATAAGTGGGGCGGCCTTGTTTCACAGGGAATCGGAACATCAATGCTTCAGATGGGTAACATTGTTAAGAACCCCAGAGTTTGGATCGCACCTACACTGGCTTCAGCCATCACAGGTCCTATCGCAACCTGCATCTTCAAGCTCAAGATGAACGGTGCTCCTGTTTCATCAGGAATGGGAACCTGCGGACTGGTAGGTCAGATCGGTGTTTACACAGGCTGGGTTAACGACGTGGCAAGCGGCGCCAAGGCTGCAATCACAGGCTTTGACTGGCTTGGCCTTGTACTTATCTCTTTTGTTCTTCCCGCTGTTTTATCTCTTGCAATCCATGCGGTTGTTAAGAAGCTTGGCTGGGTTAAGGAAGGAGATCTCAAGCTTAACTAACAGAAAGGTACTGACTTTTTATGACCATAACGGCATTTTCTTTTGCATATGCTATAGCTGTTGCCCTGCTGTTCTACATCCTGCGGGGCAGTGCCAGGAAGGTGCTTCTTATGCTGGCAGGCATCTGTTATATCTTCGGACTTAACAGAGCTGCCGGTGTAAGCGTTATTGTGGTGTCAGTTCTGGCCTGGGCAGCAGGCCTTTTAGTGGAAAAGACTGCGGAGCAGGGTAAAAAGAGGCTCTCTTTGGGGATCACCTACGGGGCTATCTTCCTTGCGGCTGCCAGTCTTTTTATTCTTAAATATATTCCTGCCTACTTCGGCAGATTCGCGGAAGACTCAGAGCTTTTCAAAAAGCTCTTCATGCCGGCGGGTTATTCTTTCTATATTTTCCAGGTTATTAGTTATATAGCGGATATCAAGCGGGAGAACGTTCCGGCGGAGAAAAATCCTCTGGATATTATCCTGTATCTTACTTATTTCCCCAAGTTTGTCAGCGGACCCATAGAGAGATGGGAGAATTTTTCCAAGGAGCTGAAAAAAGCATGTGACGCCAGGTTCTTTGATCCTGAGAGATGGAAAAAAGCCCTGTATTTCATGCTCTTTGGATGCTTTATGAAGGTGGTGATCGCAGACAGGCTTGGCATCTACGTGGATAAGCTCTTTGAGGGCTATGCCCAGTGCAGCGGCGTGGTGCTCTTACTTGGTGCCATAGCTTATACATTCCAGATCTACTGCGACTTTGCGGGCTATTCCTATGTGGCCATGGGCCTTTCCAAAATGTTTGATATTGAGCTGATGGTGAATTTTGATCTTCCTTATTGCAGCAGCAATATCACCGAGTTCTGGAGAAGATGGCACATATCCCTTAGCAGCTGGTTTCTTGGTTACATCTACATTCCCCTGGGGGGCAACAGAAAAGGCAATTTCAGAAAAGTACTGAACACCATGATCGTATTCCTTGTGTGCGGCATGTGGCACGGAGCGGGATTTAACTTCATTTTCTGGGGACTTCTCCACGGGATTTATTCAGCCTTTGACCTGGAGGCCAGAAAGAGAAAATGGACCGCAATTAGAAGCGGCGTCTCCGGAAGGCTCATAACCTTCATAGAAGCGGCCTTCGCCTGGATCTTTTTCAGGGCCACCTCCTTTACCGGAGCCTTGAGATACATAGCTTCTATCGTTACCAATGGCTTCTGGTTCAAGACTTTTACAGAAGAAATGGAAAATCTCCAGCTTAAGACTGTGGAGATATGGGTGATGGCGATACTTGTTGTTATCATCAGTGTTTTGGACAGATTCGCCTACAACAGACAGACCAACATGCCTGAGATACTGGCAAAGCTTCCCCAGGGAAGGAGATACATCTGTTTTTACCTGTTGGCGGTGGCGATCATTATTTTCGGAATCTATGGCCCGGCTTTGGAATCAAGGCTTATTTACATGGGCTTTTAACATATTTTTGAAAGGATATTATGAAATCTCGGATAGTAAAAGGGATCAAGTTCATAGCGCTTTTACTGGCACTTTCGGTGACCTTTGTTTTTGCGGACAGGCTTCTTAGCTTCAAGACCATCCATGGCATCCGCCAGGCCAGGGACCTCTACGCCCAGCCCGAGGACACCATCGATGTGGTTTTCCTTGGCTCCAGCCATGTCCACTACGACATCAACACCGCTCTTTTATGGGAAAACTACGGTATCGCGGCCTACGACTACAGCGCCGCGGAGCAGCCTCTGTGGATCACATATTATTACCTGCAGGAGCTCTGCAAAACTCAGTCTCCCAAGCTGGCGGTGCTGGATCTCTATGCGCCGGCATTGTTCCATGACGAGTATCAGTACTATTATCTGTCGGACAACCTTAACGGCATCAGATTTTCACAGAACAAGATCGACATGATAAAGGCCTCCTGCGAGCCGGACAAGCTCTGGGACTACTTCCCCTCTTTTGTGACCTATCACCTTAGATACAAGGAGTTCAACAAATATGACTTTGAGTATCTTTTCATGTCCCGGGAAAAGAGGCAGGAATTCAAGGGCTTTACCCCTCACTTCAAGACAGAGGTCTTTGAGGAGCCCTACCACGAATATGAGCATGTTACGGATATTCCGGAGAAGACCAGGGAGTATCTGCTGAAGATAATTGCTTTTTGCAGGGAAAACGGCATCGAGCTGTATCTGGTGGTGAATCCCTACTATATCAACTACGAAGAGGCGGGCTGTTACAACAGGATAAAAGAGATCGCCGATGAGCAGGGTGTGCGCTTCGAGGACTTCAACGACTGGTATGACTCCATGGGGCTTGATTTCAGCACATGTCTCAACGACGGATCCCATCTTAACTATCAGGGAAGCTGCGTATATTCCGACTTTTTGGGACAGGTGATAAAAGTGCTTTATGACATTCCCGACAGAAGAGGGGATGAAAAATGGGAGTCCTGGGACAGGCACGCTGAGTACATCCGGGGCCAGGCAGAGAGACAGGACAGCGAAGATATAAACGAAAACTAAAGGGGGCGTCAGATGATAGGACAGATAACATTTCTTTTTATCGGAATGGGTATAGTACTTCTGGCGGTCCTTTTGTTTTGGATCATCAGAAAGCGAAAAAACAGGCCTCTTCCCATGGACGAGATGGAGGGCCACGATTTTGAGTATTACTGTGCGGATCTGCTCAAGGCCAACGGCTTTGTGGAGGCGGAGGTCACCAGGGGCAGCGGAGATTTCGGGGCCGATATATTGGCGGAGAAGGACGGCATAACCTATGCGGTCCAGTGCAAGTGCTACGACAAGCCCATCGGTGTCAAGGCAGTGCAGGAGGTCTACGCCGGCCGTGACTACTACGGCAGAATGGTGGGTGTGGTCATGACCAATCAGTACTTCACCCAGCCTGCGGTGGAGCTGGCCACCAAGCTGAACATCATGCTCTGGGACAGAGGATATCTGGACAGCATGGAGAAAGTAGGAAAATAATGAAGATTACCATAAATGATGATTTTGATCTTTTGAAGATTGCCGACAGCGGCCAGTGCTTCAGGTTTAATGCCTGCGGCGAGGGCTTTACTGTCATGGCTCTTGATAAGTATCTTTTTATAAAGAAGGTCGGAGAAAAGGAGTACGAGCTTAGCTGCAGCGAGGAAGAGTACGAGGGCTTTTGGAAGGAGTACTTCGATCTGGGCTTAAGCTACAGCGAGCTTCGGGGAAGGATAGACCCGGCGGAGGATCCCTACCTCTATGCAGCCGCAGAATATGGCAAAGGAATCAGGATTCTGAAGCAGGACCTCTGGGAGATGCTTATCTCCTTTATCATTTCCCAGAGAAAGAACATTCCCGCCATCAAGGCTTCCATCGAGAAGCTCTGCGCAAAGGTGGGCCGCAAGGCAGGAGAAACACCGGAGGGCGAGATTCTGTACGCTTTCCCCACTGCAAAAGAGATCGCATCCCTGTCTATGGAGGACCTGGCCGCCTGCAGCCTGGGCTATCGCGACAAGTACGTCATGAAGGCCGCCCGGGAAGTTGCCAGCGGCTATGTGGATCTTGAGAGCTGGAAAGACCTGGACGATGCCGGCCTTATGGAGCGCCTCCTGGAGCTCTTCGGCGTAGGCGTAAAGGTGGCCAACTGCGAGATCCTCTTCGGCTACCACAGACTCGACGCCTTCCCCAAAGATGTCTGGATCAACCGCGTCCTGGACCGGCAATATCCCGGCGGCTTCATGTTCGATAAGTATACACCATACAACGGCATAATGCAGCAATACCTATTTTTCTACTCAAGAACCACTATGTAATGGTATAATATCTAGAGGTAGCACGTTGGTTTGGAGGGCGATTTTATGGATATTAAGATTAGTAATATCACACCTACCAATCAGCCCCAGGCACCTGAACAGGTTCAGGAAGCCAATGGGGATTTTAAATTTGTGCTCACAAGTAAGCTTGAGGATACCGGCCTGGCGGAGCGCCTGAACCTGATGCTGGAGGACATAGTCCAGCAGGGGGACCGCATAAAAAAGCGCAACGACATCAAGGACATGCAGCGGTATCGCATACTTATCAAGGATTTCTTAAACGAAGTCGTAACAAGATCCCATGAATTCAGCAGAGAGAACTTCCTGGACAGGAAGGGCCGCCACAGAGTATACGGAATCATCAGACAGGTGGATGATGAGCTGGATGCGCTGGCCAGGGAGCTTGTTAAGGACGAGAAGGACAATATAGCCATTCTGGCTAAGATAGGGCAGATACAGGGACTTTTGCTGGACATATTCACGTAAGACGTGGCAGGAAAAAGGTCATTGGAAGTCATGCTCGATATATAAGTTTGTAATCAGGAGTGGGGACGAAAATGGCAGATTTTTCCGATATCATAGATCAGCAGCAGATGAAGGAGCATATGCAGAATGCTCTTAAGACAGGCAAGGTATCCCACGCCTATATCATCGCAGGGGAGAACGAGTCGGGAAAAGAGTACATCGCCAGGATCTTCGCCAAGGCTCTCCAGTGCGAGCACCGAAGGGACGACGGCAGATACATCGAAGCCTGCAATGAGTGTCCCTCCTGTATCAAGGCACTTTCCGAGAATCACCCGGATATCATCACAATCACCCACGAAAAGCCCAACAGCATAGGTGTAGACGACATCAGGGGCAAGCTCCGTGATGATGTTGTTATACGTCCCTACGAGAGTCAGTACAAGATCTACATCATTCCCGAAGGGGAAAAAATGACTCCCGCGGCTCAGAACGCTCTTTTGAAAACCCTGGAAGAGCCCCCGGCCTACATAGTGATGATAATCCTTACCAATAACATCAACGCATTCCTTCCCACCATCACCAGCAGATGCATAGTGCTTCCCATGAAGCCTGCCAAGGACGACTCCATTACCAGGTTCCTGATGGAGCAGTGTCAGATCGTGGACTACAAGGCCATGGTCTGTGCCTCTTTTGCCAGAGGAAATGTGGGAAAAGCCATAAGCTTAGCCTCCAATGAGAGATTCGACAAGTTAAAGAACGAGACCATAGAGCTAGTAAGCAAGCTGAAAAACCTTGAGATCTACGACATCATGAACAGAGTTCACGCCATTTTGGAGCCCGAGGAGGAAGATTCCAAGACCGCCAAAAAGGGTATCGACCTGGGAGCCCTGGAGGACTTCATGGATGTGCTTCTTTTCCTGTTCAGGGACATGCTGGTCTATAAGGCTACAGGTGAGGATGTTCACTTGATTTTCACCGACAAGGTATCGTATATTAGTAGTGTTACGAAAACTGTCTCCTATCAGGGAATCGACAGTATCATCAAGAACATGGAAACTGCGAAAAATCGCATAAAATCCAATGTTAATATAGATTTAGCCCTGGAGCTGATGCTTCTGGGCATTAAGGAGTATTTATGACAAGAGTAATCGGCGTAAGATTCAGATCCGCCGGAAAGATATATTTCTTTTCACCGGGTAAGTATGAGATCAAGAAGGGTGACCACGTTATCGTAGAGACCGCCAGAGGCGTTGAGTACGGCACCGTAGTGGGAGAGCCCAGGGATATCCCCGACGAGGAGGTTATCAAGCCCCTTAAGACAGTCCTTCGAACAGCCAGCACCAGAGATGATGAGCAGGAAAAGGCCAACAGAGAAAAAGAGAAAGAGGCCTTCAAGATCTGCCTTGAGAAGATCAAAAAGCACAATCTTGAGATGAAGCTCATCGATGCAGAGTACACATTTGATAACAACAAGATTCTTTTTTACTTCACTGCCGACGGCAGAATAGATTTCAGAGAGCTGGTAAAAGATCTGGCTTCTGTCTTCAAGACAAGAATCGAGCTCAGACAGATCGGCGTAAGAGACGAGACCAAGATCATCGGTGGCTACGGCATTTGCGGAAGACCCCTTTGCTGCCACTCATATCTTTCAGATTTCGTGCCGGTTTCCATCAAGATGGCCAAGGAGCAGAGCCTTTCCCTGAACCCCACCAAGATCTCCGGTGTTTGCGGAAGACTTATGTGCTGTCTTAAGAACGAAGAGGACGTATACGAAGAGCTCAACCGCAAGATGCCCGGCGTTGGCGATTTCTGCAAGGCTAAGGACGGCCTTGAGGGCGAGGTTTCCAGCGTTAACATCCTTCGTCAGACCCTGAAGATCCTGGTTGAAGTGGACGACGAGAAGGAAGTACACGAGTACAAGCTGGATGAGATAGAGTTCTTCAAGAAGAAGCAGAAGAAAAAGAACAACAACGGAAAGAAGAGTGCCCAGGAAGCCGAAGAGATGAAGGAACTGGAGGCACTTGAGAAGATAGAGAAACAGGAAGGAAAGTCAAAGCTTGGGGACAATTGATCTTAAGCCCGGTGAACGACTGGACGATCTTCAAAGGAACGGATATAAGATAATTCAGGATCCGGAGAAATTCTGTTTTGGAATGGATGCGGTTTTGTTGTCAGGCTTTGCCTCAGCTCCCGAGGGTGGGAGAGTGCTTGACCTTGGCACCGGAACCGGTATTATTCCTATCCTTATGGCCGCCAAGACCAAGGCTTCAGAGCTGATTGGTCTTGAGATTCAGGAAGAAAGCGCTGATATGGCTAATAGAAGCGTTTTACTTAACGACCTTCAGGATAAAGTTAAAATAGTTAATGGCGATATCAAGGAGGCAGGACATTTATTTGATGCTGCCTCTTTTGACGTTATAACAAGCAATCCGCCCTACATGATAGGAGGCCACGGCCTGCAGAATCCCGACGCCCCCAAGGCCATCGCAAGACATGAGGTTCTCTGCGACCTGGAGGACGTCATCGCGGCAGCAGCCAGATGTCTTAAGAGCGGCGGCAAGTTCTACATGGTCCACAGGCCCTTCAGGCTGGCGGAGATCATGGTTCTCATGCATCAGTACAAGGTGGAGCCCAAGAGGATGCAGTTGGTGTACCCCTACGTTGACAAGGAGCCCAGCATGGTGCTCATAGAGGGAGCCAGAGGCGGCAGGTCCAGACTCACCGTTGAGAAACCCCTGATCATTTACGAGAGTCAGGGCAAGTACACTCCCGAGATCTATGATATCTACGGGTATTGAGGAAATTATATGGCAGGAAAGTTATATTTATGTGCGACTCCCATAGGCAATCTGGACGACATGACCTTCAGAGTCCTGGAGACCCTCAGGAGCGTTGATCTGATCGCAGCGGAGGACACCAGAAACAGTATCAAGCTGCTTAATCACTTCGATATACATACAGAGATGACAAGCTACCACGAGTACAACAAGTATGACAAGGCTCAGTGGCTTATTCAGAAAATGCAGGAGGGCACCAATGTGGCCCTTATTACCGATGCGGGAACCCCGGCTATCTCGGATCCCGGAGAGGTGCTGGTGGCAGAGTGCCAGAAGGCGGGAATCACTGTAACTTCCCTGCCCGGGCCCGCCGCTTGCATCACGGCCCTTACCCTTTCGGGCCTCAGCACCAGAAGGTTCTGCTTCGAGGGCTTTTTACCCTCCCAGGATGATAAAAAGGCGAGAAAAAGGATCCTGGAGGACCTTAAGGACGAGAGCAGGACAATGATAGTCTATGAAGCGCCCCACCATCTGAAGGCTGTGTTAAAGGACCTTCTTGAGACCTTGGGTGACAGGCGTATCACCATCTGCAGGGAGCTTACCAAGAAATTCGAGGAGGCCAACCCTACTACAATTCAGGAAGCAATCTCTTTTTATGAAAAAAATGAGCCCAGAGGCGAGTACGTGCTGGTCATCGAGGGCAAGAGTCTCCAGGAGCAGGATGCTGAGAAGCAGCTTTCCTGGCAGGAGATGAGCATAGAAGAACATATGAAGATCTACGAAGATCAGGGAATATCCCACAAGGACGCCATGAAGAAGGTGGCAGCAGACAGAGGCGTGGGAAAAAGAGAGATTTATCAGGCATTGTTAGATAAAGAATGATTTGGCGGTACAACGGGGAGATTACTATGGCAGAGAAAAATTATGTAGCAAAAAGGCCCCCAATGGGGTGGAACAGCTGGGACTGTTACGGAGCCAGCGTAAATGAGGAGCAGCTCCTTGGAAATGCTCAGTATATGGCAGATCACCTTAAGGAATTTGGCTGGGAGTACGTGGTCTGCGACATTCAGTGGTACGAGCCCACGGCGGATTCCCACTGGTATCACAAGTTCACAGAGCTGGAGATGGATGAGTATTCAAGACTTATCCCCGCAGTGAACAGATTCCCCTCTTCTGCAGGGGGCAAGGGCTTTGGGCCTATCGCTGAGAAGATTCACGACATGGGCCTGAAATTCGGAATCCACATCATGAGAGGAATCCCGAGACAGGCTGTCCACAGGAACACCGGGCTTCTTGGAACCACAGCAACAGCCAGAGATATCGCCCAGACAGGCTCCATCTGCATGTGGAACACCGATATGTACGGAGTTGACGCTTCTGTCATGGGAGCCCAGGAATACTACAATTCTATTTTCAAAATGTACGCCGAATGGGGCGTTGATTATGTAAAGGTGGACGACATCGCCAGAGTAGACGTTGGCCCTGAGGCGCCGGGAGCAGGCTTTTCCGAGATCGCCATGATCAAAAAGGCCATCGAAAACTGCGGAAGACCCATGGTTCTCAGCCTTTCACCGGGGCCCGCAAGAGTGGATCAGAAGGACTTCCTTCTGGAAAATGCCAACATGTGGCGAATGACCGACGACTTCTGGGATAAATGGGAGCACCTCTACGGCATGTTCGAGAGATGCCACGCCTGGGAGGGCATCGGCTGCAAGGACCACTGGCCCGACTGCGACATGCTTCCCCTTGGCAAGCTCTGCCTTATAGAAAAAGAGGGCGGCGGTCACTATACCTCTTTTACAGAGAATGAGCAGAGGATCCTCATGACACTGTGGTGCATGTTCAGATCCCCGCTTATGTTCGGCGGAGAGATGCGTGAGAACGACGACTTCACCCTGCATCTTATGACCAACACAAGAGTCCTTGATATGCACCGCTACGGAAGGAAGGCAAAGCAGATATCCCGTGAGGACGACCTGGTGACCTGGAAGAGCCAGACCAAGGACGGACAGAAGGCCTACGTGGCCTTCTTTAACATCAGCGAGAACAAAAAGAAGTTCAAGATAAAATTCAAGAATCTTGGGATCAAGGCCAAGGGCGAGCTTCCTGCAGCCAATATGTGGACCGGTGAGGGCGTGATGCTGAAGGATAAGACCCAGGTGGAGATGGAACCCCACAGCGTGCTGTGTTTTGAGCTGGGGATTTCTGAGTAAGCCCGAATGTTACTATGAGCAGTCGTAAGACTGTGAATAGTAACGAATAATGATCAAGAGGGGCAAATTTACAGTTATTTTATACAAATTTGCCCTGAAATTCTTGTGAAAATCTTGCCTTTGTAGTATAAATGTAGTAGTGGGCTCAATTTGGCCCAACCTTTAACAGTGTATCTGCGAATTTTCTGCATATTGTTTAATTTAATAACTTTAAACTGATAATATCAGACTATTTGCGCGAAAAAATATTATAAGAAAAGAGGTCACAGAATGGCAAACATTGATTTAACTCAGTATGGCATCACAGGCACAACCGAGCTGGTTTACAACCCTTCATACGAGCTTCTTTACGAAGAAGAGAAGAAGTCAGATCTTACAGGATACGAGGTAGGTGTTGACACAGAACTCGGTGCAGTAAACGTTATGACAGGTATCTACACAGGTCGTTCACCTAAAGATAAGTATATCGTAATGGATGCTAACTCAAAGGATACTGTTTGGTGGACTTCTGACGAGTACAAGAACGATAACCACCCTATGAGCGAGGAAGTTTGGGCTAAGGTTAAGGACATTGCAAAGAAAGAGCTTTGCAACAAGAGACTCTTTGTAGTAGATGCTTTCTGCGGTGCTAACAAGGATTCCCGTATGGCAGTTCGTTTCATCGTTGAGGTTGCATGGCAGGCTCACTTCATCAAGAACATGTTCATCCAGCCTACAGAGGCAGAGCTCGCTGAGTTCAAGCCTGATTTCGTAGTTTACAACGCTTCCAAGGCTAAGGTTGATGACTATCAGGCACTTGGACTTAACTCCGAGACTTGCGTAGCATTCAACATCACAAGCCGTGAGCAGGTTATCATCAATACATGGTACGGCGGAGAGATGAAGAAGGGTATGTTCTCAATGATGAACTATTACCTTCCTCTTAAGGGCATGGCTTCCATGCACTGCTCAGCTAACACAGATATGGAAGGTAAGAACACAGCTGTATTCTTCGGCCTTTCAGGAACAGGTAAGACAACACTTTCTACAGATCCTAAGAGACTTCTCATCGGTGATGACGAGCACGGCTGGGACGACAACGGAGTATTCAACTTCGAGGGCGGCTGCTATGCTAAGGTTATCGGCCTTGACAAGGAGTCTGAGCCTGATATCTACAACGCTATCAAGAGAGACGCTCTTCTTGAGAACGTAACTGTAGCTGCAGACGGCAAAATCGACTTTGACGATAAGAGCGTTACAGAGAACACTCGTGTATCTTATCCTATCAACCACATTAAGAACATCGTTCTCAACGTTAATCCTACATCTTCAGGCCCTGCTGCTAAGAACGTTATCTTCCTTTCAGCTGATGCGTTCGGAGTACTTCCTCCTGTATCAATTCTGACACCTGAGCAGACACAGTACTACTTCCTTTCAGGCTTCACAGCTAAGCTTGCAGGAACAGAGAGAGGAATCACAGAGCCTACACCTACATTCTCAGCATGCTTCGGACAGGCATTCCTTGAGCTTCATCCTACAAAGTACGGTGAGGAGCTCGTTAAGAAGATGCAGAAGAGCGGAGCTAAGGCTTACCTCGTAAACACAGGTTGGAACGGAACAGGTAAGAGAATTTCCATCAAGGATACTCGTGGTATCATTGATGCCATCCTTAACGGCGATGTAAACAAGGCTGAGACCAAGAAGATCCCGATCTTCGACTTCGAAGTTCCTACATCACTTCCGGGAGTTGATCCTGCAATCCTTGATCCTAGAGATACATACGCTGATGCTTCTGAGTGGGAGACAAAGGCTAAGGATCTTGCAGAGAGATTCATCAAGAACTTCAAGAAGTACGAAGGCAACGATGCAGGTAAGGCACTTGTTGCTGCCGGCCCTAAGCTTTGATTTAAGAGCCTGTGCTTAGAATAATATGATTATCAGGGGATGGTTTCCTTCGGGAGACCATCCCTTTTTTAGAGACTTTTTTAATGCTTAGTTTATAAAAAAGTTATCGGCTATATGTTATAATATTATCGGTTCGAAGCGCTTTGCGATTATGGATATACTTTATGGAAAATGTAGAGCAAGAACATCTCACAAATATAATAGATAGAACGCTCATAATAGCGATCCTTGTTTCTTATGGGTGCTTTTGCATCAGTACCTTCTTAAGAAACAATTTTTTTATGCTCCTGTTTTCGCCGGTAACGGTTACGCTGACAGGCGTACTTATGCTGTTTTGTTTAAAGAGGCTTGGGAGATACTGGGTTTCTTCACTTATCCTGGCCTGCGGAGTGCTTTTCTATGCACTGGCGGATATCATAATGTTCTTTGATGAGGCTGTAACCGGGAAATTCGCCATGGGCGAACTTATAGCCACAATATATCTTTTTCCCAATTATCTCTTTGGCACATCAGTCGCTGTCTATTTCCTGCAAAAATTAAAAAGAACAGAGCTATACCAGTTTCTTGTAAATGTGTTTGTCTTTACAAGCTTTGGCTTAGTGGCTTTCAGACATATTCTTATTTATCTCGGCTCCTACGAGATTCTTACACGATCTGAGCTTCTAAGAGTTTATCTTTATTTCAGCATCAATTTTTTTATCCTGATAATGCTCTTTAACATGTACTGTATGATTGCGGCCGGAGGCGGAATCAAGCCCACAAATATCATGATCCTGGGTATTTTTGTCTATATCATATTTGATATTCCCTACACCTATCTGCAGGCCATAGGGCAGGATCCGGAAAATGACTATACAAACCTGTTTTACGTGCTGTGCATGATGCTCATGGCCTGTGGATTGTATTTTCAGGTCAAAAAAGAATATGATTTCAAGCTAAAGGGCTATGAATACTCGGAGAGAACTGCCAAGCGAACCAGTATTTTTGTTACTGTAGGCATCTTGGCTTCTCTTGTTTTGCGTTGTACCAATCATATAGACAGGGACGAATTCTTCTTTATCGTGCTGCCTATGCTGGTTTACTGGCTGACATATTCGGTACTTCATAACGGAGCCCTGAACGAGCAGCTTTTGAAACAGAGGGATATTCTGACGGGGCTTTACAACAGGCGATATAGCGCTGTCATCCTGGCGGACTCCGTAAGACAGGCCCAGGACAGCGGCAGGAAATTTGCGATCTTTTATGCCGATCTTAACTCCTTCAAGCCCATCAACGATTCCTATGGCCACGATATGGGGGACAGGGTTCTTAAGGAATTTGGATCCCGTATGCTGGCCCTTCCTTCGGATTATGTTTCCTTCAGAACCGGAGGAGACGAGTTCATGATTGTAAAAAATGGGGTTGAGTCCGAGGCGGACCTAGATGCCACGGCGGTCCATCTTCAGAGGCTTTTTAACACGCCCCTTAACCTGGATACATACATTTTTACCCTGTCCGGAAGTATTGGCTATGCCCTTTATCCCGATGACAGCAAAGAGACTGATAACCTGATCCGCTATGCGGATGCGGCCATGTATTCCGTCAAGCACAGCGCCAATAAGGATGATTTCAAGAGGTTCGACAAGGGGCTGGTGGCCAGTGTTGAGAAGCATAAATCCCTTGAGAACAGGCTAAAGGATGCAGATCCGGCAAAAGACTTTGAACTGCGATATCAGCCAAGGATAGATGCCGGCACCGGAAAGACCGTGGCGGTGGAGGTGCTGCCAAGATTAAAGTCCGAGGAGGAATGTACCGCCTATGAGCTTCTTCCCATAGCGGAAGAGGTGGGACTTATGAACCGCCTTGGCAAGTGGATAATTGAGACAGCCCTTGATCAGCAGAAAAAATGGCGGGATGAGGATGGGAAAAATATTGCAGTTTCTGTGAATCTGTCGCCACTGCAGCTTTTGGACAAGGATTTTCTCACAAGGCTTAGAAAGATCACAGAGAGCGACGGCCTTGATCCATCGGGGATCCTTTTGGAGATCAGCAATGAAGCCATTATGGGAGCTTCAACAGCTGTGAGGCAGACCCTCTGGGACCTTAATAAGTACGGCTATCACCTGGTGCTCAATGACTTCGGCGGTGGAAATATCAACCTTAGTCAGATGCAGGACTGCGGCCTTACTGCCATCAATCTGTCCCCATCCCTGGTGCTGGGAGAAGAGGACAAGAAGGTAAAAACACTGATAAAGGCCATTGTGAGCATGGCAATGGAGCTTGATATCAAGGTCTGCGCCATAGGTGTTGAGAGCAGGGAACAGGCAGAGGCTCTTGGGAAAATGGGCATCACCTGCCTTCAGGGATTCTACTATGGCAAACCTCTTTCTGCAGAGGATTTTAAAAATTCCCAGTACTTTTAGGACAAAAAATGCAATGTTTTTTCGAAATAAGGCAAAAAAACGAGTATAAAATGTGATACAGCCGGGAATTACCTGAGCCAGCGGCTTCAATTTCTTAATTTACTACCTTAGTGAGGATAACATGGAAAAAAAAGAGTGCGTAATTTTACATGCCCCAATTTTGTATATGGATGAGAGAGAACCTTTCAGTATACGTAAGGTTGGGTATGAGGTGTATGAGGAGGATGGCGCGGGAAGCGTGTCCTTCAACAGAAAGTTTGATTTTCAGAATTATAAGGGGACTGTGAAGGTCATAGAATACGCTTACTATCTGGACTATGACATTCAGCATCTCTACGATCTGGAGCATATCTGGATTTATATGGATGAGGACGAGAACATGGTGGGAGCGGAAGGAAGCTACCACGGAAGGTTCCTGAGGGCAACGGCCCCGGGATTTACCAGCGTTTTCAAGAAGGGTGAGATGGATGAGGAATATCTGATCCATGACGGGGCAGCCTCAAGGGTTATTTATCCGAAGGGCAGCAGGCTTATCATGTACTCCCAGCCGGGAAAGCACGCCATGCTGTCAAATCCAAAGCTTATGTACCTCTATCCGGAGCTCTTTGAAGCCTGCGACAGGCTATGCGGCATAAACGGCCTTGATGCTCCCGAGAAATTTTTGAAGGACATACATTTATCCCAGGAAGAGAACCGGAAGGTGGCCCGGTACATAAAAGAAAAGTTCTCCTTTGAGCCTGTGATGAGATTCCAGGAAAGAGAGATAAACCACGATGACTACATCCCCTGGCAGGAACTTGAATGGGAGATCCCCGGTTTTATCAAGGAGCAGTTAAAGATAATACTTGAAGGATAAAACGGCATTTAGACAGGAGCGCAGATGCAGATTTTTTCTGATGTTATGCCCATTGAGAAGGTCATGACAAAGGAGGGCGTCAGGGTTATCGAGATTCCCTACGACAGCAGGGAAAGCATAAAAAGCGCGTAGATTGTGCACTGTAACATCCATAAAATGGGTAGTATAAGTGGAGGCAATATGAGTAAAGAAACGAAATTTCTGTCTATAGCTATAGGTTTAATGCAGGGGATCCAGAAGGAGAGAGGCATCTCAGACCCGGTTCTTGAGAACATGACCGCTGACCGCCTGGACAACTTCATCCGCTGCGCCAGAGTGGTCTGCCCAAGCGCTCCAAGGCGAACCAACGAAGTGGACTACCCTGCCAAGAACTTCAGGAACCGCTTCCACAGAAACGGAATTCCCGAAGGCTGCAAAGCTCTGGGAGACGTATTTGTCGAGACCACCCGCCACGGCAGGGGAATTCCCGCCCAGGTGAAGTTCTTCAAGCTCCTGGAAAATGAGACCCCGGAGGAGTTCGACCGTGTAAACGGCAAGATCACCATGATAAGGGATATCACAGGCCTGGACGGCGTTCTTCACAGATTCCTTCCTGTGGGAAGATATGTGGTTGAAGTCTCCAGGGGCAGTGAATATGAAATTATAGAAGACTATATAGAGGTGGAAAAGGGCGGCCTGGTTAAGAAAAACTACGAGCTGAACCGCTTTATCAACCTGGATAAGATGGGCTTTATCGCCGGAGACATCCATCACCACAGCATTTACTCAAGCCCCACCTTTGGGGGCGATGACGACGTGGTGGAGGCTCCCTCAGAGGTGGCCAATTCTATGATGGCCATGGGGCTTGGCTTCGGAGCACTTTCCGACCACCACAACATTCTTTGCCACAAGGCCTGGAAAGCCGGGGAGAGATACGATTTCATCCCTATTATTTCCAAGGAGATTTCCACTTCCAACGGCCATGTTATAGCCCTCGGCGTGGATACCGACGTTATTTACAAGATACCGGAACCTGAGGACAGAACCGATGAGTACCTCAGAAGCGAGTTTGTGAGAATTACGGACGAGATCAAGGAAAAAGGCGGACTGGCCCAGATAAATCACCCAAGGGACCTGCAGAAGGCCATCTCCTGGAACCCTGATTTTAACGATATGCTGGATATTTTCGAGACCATGGAGATCTGGAACGGCTCCAATCCCATGATGAGCGGCAGCACCAATGACCTGGCAAGAACCCTGTGGCATCAGTGCATGCGAAAGGGGCTTTTCCTTCCTGCCACCACGGGAAGCGACACCCACAACATCTGCGCCGATGATTATCACGTTTTGTATGACGAGATCATGGACCTGAGAACCATGACTCAGCTGAACACAAAGGAGCTTTCCGAGAAATATCCGGAGGAAGTTCAGGTCTTTTCACAGATATTTGAAAACCTGCTTCCAATCCTGGAGAAATGGGCAGAGACCAACCTCACCAGCGGCGGCGTAAGGACCTATGTAAATCTTGGAACCAATAAGCCCAGAGAGGAGACCCATACAGCTCAGAACGTGATGGATGCCCTGCGGGCGGGACACAGCTTTTTGACCAACGGACCCATTCTTATGACCACCGTAAACGGCAAGGGTCCCGGGGAAAAACTGTCCAAGGGAGCGAATGCTCTTGAGATAGATATAAAGCTCTATGCCAACAGGCCACTTTCCTGTCTTCAGATCTGCACCGAGAACGGTGTGGTAAAAGAGCTGGAGCTGAAGGCTGCGCCGGAGAACGGATTTTACGATTACAGCATGGAATTAACTGAGAACATAGATGACTACAGTGATTCCAATTACATATATTTCCTGGCAAAGGACGACTGCACGAACCTGGCCATCACCAATCCGGTGATTCGCTGAAGATCAGCGGGCGTAGGACTGGGTCTGGCGATACTCCCTGGGTTCCCGCTTCCATATTGCAGCTTCACCCTGATTTTACTTTGGTTGCGGATGATGCCGCTTTGAGCCTGATGAATATCTAGTTTCCTTCACAGAAAATTCGAAATTTTATAGTTTTTATTTTCGCTTCATTGATGTTATGATGATTCTGGTTTTATTTTGGGAATATTTTGGAGCGAAGGTATGGAAACAATAGCACTTTACGAGAATCTGTCTGTAGTCCTGGGAGTTCTGGGATTTATCCTGCTGCTGGCAGCGGTATTTCTTTGGTTCTTTCTTGATGTCAGACATTATATAGCTGTTCTTACAGGTTCGGAGGCCAAAAAGGAAGTGGGCATGATCAGACAGGCAGCCACCTCCGGTCAGGTTCAGGCGGATATGAAGTACAACCGCACTTCCGGAGCCGTTATTTCCTGGAACACTTCAGGACAGCTCAACAAAAATAATACCGGCAACACAGGCAGGATGATGCTCGGAATGAATCCCGGTCTTCAGAACAGCGGCGCCATGACAGTTCTTATGACTGACAACGGCGACGAGACACAGCTTCTTATGCCATAAAAAATTAAGGTCTATCGTATCGGATCAACCGGTGCGACAGACCTTTTTTATGTAATAGGAAATTGCTTCCTATTACATAAAAACGCTCCGCTATGGATGCGCACTACTGTGTATGACATTTCACTAGGCTCGAAAAAACCTCGCCAAGTGATCTGCACATCGCGCGTTAGGAATGTGTTGCATGAATGCAACCGCGCTCGGCGCGAGAATGTCGCTAGCGACATTCATTTTATTGCAAAATGATCAGTTGGGATCGTTGGATTCGTGGCTTCTGGCCTCGATGAGCTGCTCCATGAGAAGCAGGTGGTCCTCATCCATCACGGGATTGCTCTTGGGCAGGGACTTGCGGTAGGCGGAGGGGGACATCTTCTTTTCCTGGCGGAAGGCCTTGGAGAAAACAAGAGGATCCGAGTAGCCGCAGGATATGGCGATGGATTCTATGGGGAGCTGGGTCAGCTGCAGCAGCTCTGTGGCCTTGGCTATTCGATAGCTGGTCAGGTACTGCTGGGGGGAGATCCCCAGGGTTTTTTCAAACAATGTGTAAAGATAACTTCTGTTGATGCAGACGTAGTTGGCGATGTCCGTGACCTTGATGGGGTTGCAGTAGTTGGAGCGGACAAAGGCCTGGGCCTTGGTTACATAGTAGTTGGCGCTTCCCTCATCGCTTCTCTGGGAGACGCTGATACCGGAGGCAATAACCGACAGGAACAGGGACAAAAGGCCGTTTCTTCTCAGGGAGTCCTCCACGGAAAAGGTGTTGTGGTCCATCATGTCCTTCACCAGGTCATAGATGGCGGGGCCGCAGTCGCTCTTAAATACCGGCTGCTGCAGGGACAGACCCAGCTGCGACACGATGGCCTCGGCTCTTCTTCCCCCAAAGCCCACCCACACGTAGGTCCAGGGATCCTTCTCATCTGAGACATAGTAGGCCAGCTCATCCGGCACGATAAGAAAGCCGTAGCCCTTCTGCAGCGGGTAGTTCTTGCCGCCGATGGTGAAGCTTCCCTTGCCGTTCATAACGAAATGTATCATGAAATGGGGCTTTAACGCCGGGCCGAAACTGTGATTCGCCAAAGTCTGCGAAAGTCCACAGCAATATACGTATAAATCGTCGGATTCCTCCGTCCCAAATAGCAATTTATATGCTTTTTCCATTGAATAACCTCTGCTAAACTGATAATCAGTGAAACTAACTCTAATAATATCATATATGTTGAGGAGGGCAAACTCTATGAAATTAGAACGTAGTTCCACTGCTTTACACTATACCAACCCATTCAACGCAAAAAGCACCCACCCAGAGTCCCTCACTCCTTAAGGGAAACCAAAACCCTAAGCAGTGAGTCAAAACCCCAAAGGGACTCTGCGTAACTTATAAAATCTCACAATATTTTTACAGCATGTACTTTACTAAAGAACAAATGAAATCTTAGCCCTGACTATTTAAACTGCACAGGTTGGTGATAGGTGGTGGGGTTGCCATGTCTCCGTAAAAATGAAATATGTGAGACATTCGAACGACGACCATGATTTAAGAGCACTGCAGACAGGAAGTCAGGCGAGTGTTCTGAGCAACGTCGAAATGAGCCTGACTTCCTGGATGCAGTGCCTTAAATCAGTGAGTCGGGCGATGCGAACAGATTTTATTTTTGCGGGGGCAGGGCGAAACTACCGCCATCACCACCCGTCCGGATAAAATTTCTGGGGCCAAGATTGCATTGTTATTTTGCAATGAATGCTGTAAAATTGTGAGATGTAAAAGTGTTTTATTATGGAGGAAGACGTGGATAAACAGACACAGGACCTGATTGATGCGGGAAATGATATTTTAAAAAGTGTTACCAGCGCCATCGACAGAAACGATTACAGCACGCTGGCGGCAGACATCAGCAGGACTTTAAAAACAGTTAGCATAGAAAAAAGAACGACCTACGCAAGCCGTAATTACAGGCAGCCTGCCAGGACAACATATACTACAAGAGGTAATGCTGCACCCCAGGTCAGAAAGGTCACATATCCTTTTTTACAGAAGAGGATCAGTAAGTACAACGGAGTCGGAGAGATCATCTTTGGCGGATCTGTGGGACTTACCATTGCGCTTCCCATTTTCGCCGGAATGGTGGCATCCAATCTCATTCCCGGCATGATCATCAGCGGAGGATTACTTGCAGCCTGCGCATTTCTGACTTTCAGAGGCATCGGCAAGCTCAAACTGGCCAAGAAGCTTTATCTCTACGGAAATGTTCTCAAGGACGCCGAGTATTTCAAGATCAGCGACCTTGCCAAGGTTACACTTAAGACCGATGAAGAGGTCCTCAAGGACATCAAGGCTCTTATCAAAAAGGGATACGTTCCCAGAGCCAAGCTTGATTCTTCCGAGACCACCTGCATGATCACAGACAATGCATATCAGATGTACCTCGGAGCCGAGCAGGACAGACTCGCCAGAGAAAAGAGAGAAGAGAAACAGCAGGAAGTTACAAGAAGCAAGGCTCTTACCAAGGAGCAGTCAATTCTTGCTGAGGGCGAGGACTACGTTAAGTTTGTCAGAGAGATCAACGACATCATTCCTGACACCGACGAGATGTCCGACAAGCTCTATCGCCTTGAGAATATCATGAACAGGATATTCGCTCAGGTTGAGAAGGATCCCGACAGCGCAGATGAGCTTCACAAGCTTATGAATTATTATCTCCCCACCACCAGAAAGCTCCTTACAGCTTATGTTGAGCTGGACAAGCAGCCCGATGTGGGAGAGAACATTGTTAAGACCAAGAAAGAGATCGATTCCGCCATGGATACCATCAATGAGGCCTTCGAGAATCTTCTGGACAGCCTCTTCCAGGATATGGCATGGGACATCTCTTCAGATATCTCCGTTATGAAGTCCATGATGGCTCAGGACGGACTTACTACAGAGGGACAGGGTGTTGCAGCTCAGATGCAGATGAAGCCCTGATTGAGAGCGTTACATAATAATAGTACATAAAAACATAATATTGTTTTGGAGGAGAATAAGATGGCAGAATTAGAATTTGAATCAGCTCCCGCAGCACCTTCACTTTCATTCGGTGCGGAAGCACAGGCTCAGGCAGCACCTGAAGCACCTAAGGCTGAGGCCAAGGACAACGGCAATGTAGCCCTTGAGGCACAGCTTTCACCTGAAGAACTCAAGCAGGTTGAGGACTTCAGCAAGCAGATCGACATCAACAACAGCACAGGCATCATGAACTACGGTGTCGGCACACAAAAGAAATTGGCTGACTTCTCAGAGAAGGCCATCGACAACGTTAAGACCAAGGATATGGGCGAAGTTGGCGATATGATCACAGGCCTTGTTACTCAGCTTAAGAGCTTCGAGATCGACGAGGACGAGAAGGGCATCAAGGCATTGTTCAAGAAGAGTGCCAACAAGATCGAGGCCATGAAGGCTAAATATGCCAAGGTTGAGACCAACGTTCAGACCATCAGCAATGAGCTGGAGAGACATCAGGTTACTCTTATGAAGGACGTTGAGCTCCTTGACAGAATGTATGACCTTAACCTCAACTACTACAAGGAGCTTTCAATGTACATCCTTGCAGGTAAGAAGAGACTTGAGGAGGAGCGTGCAACTACTCTCGTAGAGCTTCAGAAGAAGGCTGCAGAGTCAGGACTTCCTGAGGACGCTGAGAAGGCTAAGGACTTCGCAAGCAAGTGCGACAGATTTGAGAAAAAGATCTACGACCTTGAGCTTACAAGAACCATCGCAATGCAGACCGGACCACAGATCCGTATGGTACAGTCTTCAGATACAGTAATGGCTGAGAAGATCCAGTCAACCATCGTTAACACCATTCCTCTTTGGAAGAACCAGATGGTTATCGCCATCGGTATCGAGCATGCTACACAGGCAGCTCAGGCTGAGAGAGAAGTTAACGACATGACCAACAAGCTCCTTAGAAAGAACGCAGACGCCCTTAAGGTTGCTACCATCGAGAGCGCTAAGGAAGCTGAGAGAGGCATTGTTGATATCGAGACTCTTAAGCACACCAACGAGACTCTTATCACAACCCTTGATGAAGTTCTTAAGATCCAGACAGAAGGCAAGGCTAAGAGACGTGAGGCCGAGGCTGAGCTTGCTCAGATCGAGACACAGCTTCGTGACAAGCTCCTTGAGACAGCCAAGCTTCAGAACAACTAAATCATACATGAGTATATGCGGAGAGCCACGCAGAGATGTGTGGCTCTCTTTTTCTATCTAACATTTTGACAGCTTTCGGAAACAAAGCGTCATGGTAAAAGGAGCGGAAATATGTATTATAATGATATAGGTGCCAAAAGTCATGGAGCAATTCGTATATCATTATAATAGAGAAAAGATGGAATAAAACATAAACAACATATAAAAGGGTATGATTTACAGGAGGTTTTTATGATCGACCAGAAAATGAAGAAGTCAGTGCTGGAGAATTTTGAGAAGCAGTTCGGCAAAAAAGAAGGCGTTAAGGCTTATTTTGCACCGGGCAGAGTCAATCTCATCGGTGAGCATACCGATTACAACGGAGGACACGTTTTTCCCTGCGCACTGACCATCGGAACCTATGGCGCTGCAGCCAAGAGAGATGACAGAATGATCCAGCTGTTTTCTGTTAACCAGGACAGATTCGGAGTATACAAGGTTTCTCTGGATGACATTGAGACTCCTTCACCTAAGGCCGGATGGACCAACTATCCCCTGGGCGTGGTTTGGGCTTTTGCAAAAAGAGGAATGAAGCTTGATAAGGGCTTTGACATGGTCATCAACGGCAATATCCCCAACGGCTCAGGCCTTTCTTCATCCGCTTCCCTTGAGGTTCTCACAGGCTTTATCTTAAGAGACCTCTACGGATTTGAGGTAAGCAATCAGGATATCGCTCTTATCGGACAGTATTCCGAGAATAACTACAACGGCTGCAACTGCGGAATCATGGACCAGTTTGCTTCCGCCATGGGAAAAGAGAATAATGCTATTTTCCTTGATACAGCAGACCTTTCATTTGAATATGCACCTATTAAGCTTGAGGGAGCCAAGATCGTTATCGCCAACACCAACAAGAAGCACAAGCTCACAGATTCCCAGTACAACGCAAGACGAAGCATGTGCGAGGCAGCTCTGGCTATCTTTCAGAAGAGCCTTGATATAAAGGGACTGGGTGACCTCTCCATCGAGGAGTTCGAGGCAAATAAGCACCTTCTCACAGATCCCGATATGCAGAAAAAGGCTAAGCACGCTGTTTACGAGAACCAGCGCACCATCGAGGCTGTTAAGGCCCTTAAGGAAGGTAACCTTGAGCACTTCGGAGAGCTCATGAGACAGTCCCACGAGTCCCTTCGTGATGACTATGATGTAACAGGTGTTGAGCTTGATACTTTGGCTGAGGAAGCCTGGAAGATCCCCGGAGTCATCGGTTCAAGAATGACCGGCGGCGGATTCGGAGGCTGCACAGTTTCCATCGTCAAGGATGAAGCCATCGAGAACTTCAAGAAAACTGTGGGCGAGAACTATAAAAAGAAGATCGGATATGATGCAACCTTCTACACCGTAGAGATCGGCAACGGACCAATGGTGGTGTAATGAGGTAAATGCCATGAAAATTCAGGAAGCAATTAACAATCTTACAGCCTACGGCCTTGCCACAGGCTTAATAGAAAAAGAAGATATCATCTACACCCTCAACAGCCTTCTGATCCAGATGGGACTTGATGCTGCTGACTATGAAAAGGCAGATATCGTAGCTCTTTCAGAGAAGGTTCCGGCTGCGGGAATCGAGGACGGCACTTTTCTTGAGGAAGTTCTGAAGGTCCTTGACGACTATGCTGCTGAGAGCGGCCTTATCGAAAATGACAGCGTTGTCTACAGAGACCTTTTTGACACAAAGCTCATGGGCACACTCACAGAGAGACCCAGCGCTGTAATAAGGAAGTTCAACCAGCTCTACAAGGAGAGCCCTGAGAAGGCAACGGACTTCTATTACAATTTTTCAAAAAATACTGATTATATCAGAAGATATCGTATCTCAAAGGATATGAAGTGGATCGCGCCCACAGAGTACGGGGATCTGGACATCACCATCAACCTCTCCAAGCCGGAGAAGGACCCCAAAGCCATCGCTGCTGCAAGAAATGCCAAGCAGTCAGGCTATCCAAAGTGCCAGCTTTGCTGGGAGAACGAGGGCTACTCAGGAAGAGTTGACCATCCCGCCAGGGAAAACCACAGGATCATTCCTGTAACCATCCAGGACAGCCCCTGGGGATTTCAGTATTCACCTTATGTTTACTACAACGAGCACTGCATCGTTTTTAACTCAAAGCACATTCCTATGAAAATCGAGCACGGAACCTTCTGCAAACTCTTTGACTTTGTAAAGCAGTTCCCTCACTACTTCGTGGGCTCCAATGCGGACCTTCCCATTGTTGGAGGTTCTATCCTGAGCCACGACCACTTCCAGGGCGGACATTACACCTTCGCCATGGCCAAGGCTCCCGTGGAAAAAGAGTTCATCATCAAGGGCTTTGAGGATGTTAAGAGCGGTATTGTAAAATGGCCTATGTCCGTAATAAGGCTTTCAGCCCCTGACACAGACCGCATAATTGCTCTTGCGGACGTGATCCTTGAAAAGTGGAGAGGCTACACCGATGAAGCTGCCTTCATCTTTGCTGAAACCGATGGAACACCTCACAATACCATCACTCCCATCGCCAGAAAACGCGGAGACAACTACGAGCTTGACCTGGTGCTGAGGAACAATATCACCACCGAGGAGCATCCTCTTGGGGTATATCATCCCCACGCCGAGCTTCATCATATCAAGAAGGAGAACATCGGCCTTATCGAGGTAATGGGTCTTGCAGTACTTCCCGCCAGACTTAAGGGCGAGATGGCAGACCTTAAGGAGGCTATCCTTGCAGGAAAAGACCTTCGCGCCGACGAAGTCCTTGAGAAGCACGCAGACTGGGTGGATGAATTCAGCAAGAAATATGACAAAATAGATCAGGATAATATCGACGAAATTGTTCAGAACGAGATTGGAGAAGTATTCATGCATGTCCTTGAGAATGCAGGAGTTTACAAGAGAACTCCCGAGGGACAGGAAGCGTTCATGAGATTTGTGGAAAGTATATAACTGAGAACCGTCCCCATTGACTCAGTTACGCTCCGATGTCATCTTCACTTTCGATGCCTTCTGCGGCCAGCATGTTGAGGATCTGGTTGCGGCTCAGGGCGTTAAGATTTTTGGCGATGGGAAGCAAGCCTTCAAGCTTGCTTTTTATTGTGGCTTCATTGAAGCCCAGCTTAGTTTTGTACAGATCGATGAGAAGTCTGTAGGTGGCGGAGATGTCAGTTCTTGTTTTAACTGCGAATTCCAGTACCTGGCAGGCATCCTCGAAGCGGCCCAGGTTGTAGAGGGCTTCGCCCCATTTCTGCAGGGAAACCACCAGGGCTGTATAGTTCTGGTCGAACTGGGTGAGAGCTGTGATATTGGCAGTGCCGTATTCCAGCTTAAGGTCAGTATTGGAAATTCCGGTGAAATTTACAATTTTTTCATCTTTCAGAGCCAGCAGTTCCTCTTCGGCAGATAAAAGGATGCCGTTGTCCTCGGCGGTACCGAAGGGAAGAAGGTCGTAGGGGATGTGAATGTACTCCAGGGTGTCGAGACTTTTTTTCCTGACATTATTGGATTCCCGTTCTCTTTCCCAAAAATTTTGTTCCTTTTCTTCGAACTTCCGAGAGGTCCTTCTCATGCCGATTGCAGAGAATATGCACAGTAGTATGAAACTTGCTAAAATAGGGAATTTCATCTATAATATCCTTTCAGTAAAATCATGGATTCTCTTTTTACATAATAGCACAGAGGAAGCATTATGAAAAAACTATTTGGAGGAGCGGTGCTTGTGTTGCTGCTGACATTCCTATTGCCGGGAATGGTTACAGAGGCGGCGGATACAAGGACTATTGCAAACGGTGTTTATATCGGAACCGTTGATGTGTCGGGAATGACAGTCAGTGAGGCCAGCGCAGCCGTGGAGCAGCGCGTGGAGGAGCTTCGCAGCAGGAAGCTGACACTGGCGGCAGCAACGGACCAGTCTTTAACGGTAACAGGCAGCGAGCTTGGCATTGCCTGGGCCAATAAGGGTGTTGTCAATGAGGCCTATCAGCTTGGCCACAACGGCAACATTGTCCAGAGATATAAGGTTCTGAAGGATCTTCAGAATTCAAGCAAGGTATTCGATCTCAATCTTTCATATGATAACGAGGCCCTTACAGCCATCTTAGACAGATGCAGTGAGAACTTCAATCAGGAAAAGGTGAATTTCTTACTTACCAAAACTGCAGAGGGCTTTAATATAACAGACGGACAGGCGGGCTGCTTTGTTGATACAGCAGAGTCCGCAGGCATCATCAAGAACGTCATCGGCAGCGAGTGGAGCCAGGATGCGGAGCATATTCAGCTTTCGGTAAAAGAGGATAAGCCCCTGGGAAGCCACGAAGAGCTTGCCCTGGTCAAGGATGTTCTGGGAACCTTCACCACCAGCTACAAGACATCAGGTTCAGCCAGAAGCGCCAACGTGGCCAATGGCTGCTCACTTATAAACGGAACCACGGTTTATCCCGGAGAGGAGTTCTCTGTACTTGAAAAGATCACACCTTTTACAGAGGCCAACGGATATTTTCCCGCAGGTTCATACCTCAACGGCCTTGTTGTTGAGAGCGTAGGCGGCGGTATCTGCCAGGTATCCACAACTCTTTACAACGCAGTGCTTCTGGCGGAGCTGGAGGTCACTGAGCGCCACAACCATTCAATGATCGTCAATTACGTTTCACCCTCAGCGGATGCGGCCATTGCCGAGTCCGGAGGCAAGAACTTTAAGTTTATCAATAACACGGAGCACCCCATCTACATCGATGGATACACAACTCCGGATAAGCACATTACCTTCACCGTATACGGCGTAGAGACAAGACCTTCCACTCACCAGGTTGCTTATGAGAGTGAGGTTCTTGAGACCATCCCCGCTTCCGCAGACGAGTTCAGATTTGACAGCTCCCAGGGAATCGGATACGTGGGAACCCAGTCAGCACACCTTGGCTACAAGGCTCAGCTCTGGAAGATCGTCAGGGAAAACGGCGAAGTTACCGAGAAAACAGTAGTTAACTCCAGCACCTACAAGATGGTTCCCAAGATTGTTACCGTAGGAACCGCAGGCGCCGACGAAAATGCCATGGCACAGCTTAACACAGCCATCGCCACAGGAGATGTGGGAACAGTCAAGGCTGTGGCAGGAGCTATTCTGGCAGCCAGGAACGCCGCAGGTACAGAGGGTGCAGAGGCAGCCAATCAGGCAGCCGCCGATGCGGTGAACGCAGCCAATGCCCTTCTTGCACAGCAGCAGGCAGCTGCCGCAGCAGCACAGCAGGCCCCCGCTGAGGATCTGGAGTCAGTAAACAACGGATAAGAAAGCCGATACCATGAGAATTGGAAAAATAACAGAGAACGCTTTGAAACGCTCAGTTTTAAAGCCCTTAAAGACAGAATATAAAAAGAATGCAAGCGCAGCTGTAGGGACAGACTGCGCTTTTTCTTCAGATAAAAAGAGCTTTTCCGCCATGAACACGGTGACTGCGGATATATCAGACGCAGGCTACTATGCGGTTATGAAGGCGGCGGGAAGCCTCTTTTCCCAGGGAATCACCCCGGATCATGTCAGCGTAAATGTCCTCCTTCCTGCAGAGGCGGAGGAGCAGGAGCTGAAAAAGATCGTGGCGGACTGCCTGGAAGCAGCAAAGCAGCTTGAAGTTATGTACGCAGGAGGCCACACCGAGGTCACCACAGCGGTTAACAGAGCTGTTATCACAGCTGTCTGCGTGGGATATGCGGAGGATGACAAGGCCGCTGCCATAGCGGAAGGCAAGGGTAAGCCCGGACAGGCCATTGTTGTCAGCAAGTGGGCGGCCCTGGAGGGCACAGCCATGCTGGCGGCGGAGCGATATGATGAGCTGACAACCAGATATCCTGCGCCCTTTGTGGACGACGCAGTGAGATTTAAAGGACTTATGGATATCAGGAAGGAAGCGGAGATCGCGATCAAGGCGGGAGCCACCTCCATCCACGACGCTTCCAACGGCGGCATCTTTGCTGCTCTCTGGGAGCTGGCGGCCCGAGCGGGATGCGGCCTCAAGGTAGACCTTAAGGCCATTCCAATGAGACAGGAGACCGTGGAGATCTGTGAGTTTTTTGAGATAAATCCATATCAGCTTTTGTCGGGAGGAGCCCTTCTTTTTACCGCAGAGGACGGTGAGAAGCTGGCCGATGAGCTGAGGCAGGCGGGCATTCCGGCGGCGGTTGTAGGTTATCTGCAGGAAGGAAACGACAAGATCATTGTGAATAATGACGAGAGCAGGTTCCTGGAGATGCCTCAGGCTGACGAAATCCACAGAACTCTTTCATAACGACAATTGGCGCTTTAGTAATGTACTAAAGTAGTGTAAGATTAGATATAACAGAGTTTAGCATAGAATAGGAGAATACAATGGGGACAAGAGAAGAAATCCTTAAGGTTATTGAGAAGAACAGCCGAATTGACATCAAGGAACTGGCAGTTTTGATCGGCGCGGATGAGATCGTTGTGGCCAATGAGCTCAAGGCCATGGAGGATGAAGGCGTTATCTGCGGCTTCAATACAATGATAGATTGGTCCAAGACAAGCCTGGAGAGGGTTGACGCCCTTATCGAGGTTAAGGTTACACCCACCAGGGGCCTTGGCTTTGACAGCATCGCTGAGAGAATCTACAAATATCCCGAGGTTACCAGCGTATACCTTATGAGCGGCGGCTTCGACCTGATGGTCATCGTTGAGGGCAAGAGCCTTCAGGAGGTTGCGGGCTTTGTCAATAACAAGCTGGCCACCCTGGACACTGTTCAGAGCACAGCTACCCATTTTATCCTTAAAAAATATAAGGACCACGGAACTATTTTAACCAAGCAGTATGAAGATACAAGGGAGATGATGTCACTATGAGAAACCCCATAGGAAGTAAAGTCGTAGACATCAAGCCCTCCGGAATAAGGAAGTTTTTTGACATAGTTCATGAGACTGAAGGCGCTATCTCTCTGGGCGTGGGCGAGCCGGATTTCGACACACCCTGGCACATCAGAGATGAGGGTATCTATTCCCTGGAGAAGGGTCGTACCTTCTACACCTCCAATTCCGGACTTGTTGAGCTGCGAAAAGAAGTTGCCAATTACATAAAGAGAACTCAGGGAATCGACTATGATCCCATGAGTGAAGTATTTATCACCGTGGGCGGATCCGAGGCCATTGACCTGGCTTTCCGCGCCATGATAGATCCCGGGGATGAGGTTCTTATTCCTCAGCCCAGCTACGTTTCCTATGAACCCTGCGCTATTCTGGCGGACGCCAAGCCCGTTATCATCGAGTTAAAAGAGGAAAATGAATTCCGTCTGACTGCAGAAGAGGTTCTGGAGAAGGTTACAGACAAGACCAAGATCCTGGTACTTCCTTTCCCTAATAATCCTACGGGAGCCATTATGGAGAAGGAGGACCTGGAGAAGATAGCCAAGGTTGTCATCGAGAAGGATCTGTACGTTCTTTCCGACGAGATCTACGGCGAGCTTTCCTATAAGAGCAAGCACGTGTCCATCGCATCCCTTCCGGGAATGAAGGAGAGGACCATCCTTATCAACGGTTTCTCCAAGGCCTACGCCATGACCGGTTGGAGACTTGGCTATGCCTGCGGACCGGAAGTCATCATGAAGCAGATGGTGAAGATCCACCAGTACGCCATCATGTGCGCTCCCACCACCAGCCAGTATGCGGCTGTGGAGGCCCTTCGCAACGGCGACGAGGACGTGAAGGTCATGAGGGAAGAGTACAACAGAAGAAGGAGATACCTCCTCAATGAGTTCAAAAGACTGGGACTTCCCTGCTTTGAGCCCTACGGAGCCTTCTACGTGTTCCCCTGCATCAAGAAGTTCGGTATGAAGAGCGACGAGTTCTGTACTAGACTTCTTCAGGAGGAAAAACTTGCAGTGGTTCCCGGCAATGCCTTTGGAGACTGCGGCGAGGGATATATCAGAATTTCCTACGCCTATTCACTGGAGAACCTCAAGACCGCTATGGAGAGGTTCGAGAGGTTCATATCTAAGTTTTAATGTAAAGAATGCCCCGAAATGCAGCTTGATGCACTTCGGGGCTTGTTTTTATTTTACTGTGTATGTGCCTGTTATCATGGCGTTTTCGTCGTCGAGGTAGAAGCCGCTTTTGGCGGTGAGCTTCACAGCCTTTGCGGGAATGCTGACCTTGATGACGGTTCCGGAAAGTACAAGGTCGGTGGCGGCAACAATGTCTCCGGCGGCTCTGGTGGTGTTATCTCCCAGAGTTGTGTCTGTAGCATAGGTGTAGACCAGGGCCGACTTGTCATAGGTCTCCGTCAGGGCTTTGTTTTCCTGATAAAGGGCAGCCTTGGAAAGGAAATATCCCTTTTTGCCCTTGGCTTTGTACTTCACATCCTTTGCAACAAGCCTTGTGTCTGACACGGGAGCCGGTGCAATGGCAAAGGTATCTGTGGCCTTTCCCTTGAAGTTACCGATGCCCTTAACTACTACGGTAGGAGCCTTCTTGTCGCTGCTGGCGGCGGGCTTTTTGTTGTTCTTATAGGAGAGCTTGTAGTCTACCCCTTCCTTTAATTCGATTGTTTCAATGCCGTTAAAAAATGTAACGGTTACGGCGGGGGTTGCTCCGGCCTTGCTGTATATGGCGTTCTCTGCACTTACGTTAAGGCGTCCGCCGTTGTTTTTATTAAAGTCGTAAGCCTTGATGGTTACAGTCTTTTTAATGCTTCCCTCAAAACCATTGATTCCTGTGAAATATATTGTGGCTTTGCCGGCCTTGTCTCCGCCGGTGATGCTTACGGTGTAGTCTCCGGTGATGCCGTCATCGGATCTTGTGAGAACTACTCCCTTTTTGGTGCTCTTATCCACGTAGTAAAGAACTGCGGTGTCAGGAACCTGGTAGGGCGTGCCGTTGTACTCGGTAGAAGCAGGAAGATCTGCAACCTTAACCTTGCTCATCTTGATGCGGGTGGCATATTGCCCGGGATTTGCTGGCTCGTCCTTGGGATCCTCAGGATCCTCTCCGGGAACGTCAGGCTCACCGGGATCCTCTGAAGGGTCATCGGGAGTTTTTTCTACCTGATAAACATATGCGTAGAGATCAAGATCTTTATCAAGGTCTCTTGTAATATTGCTGATATTGTTCTTGTGCGCAGGATCTGTGGACCAGAAGCCGAAAGCATAGCCCTCATCCGGGGTGGGAACGTAGAGCTCATAGTAGTTGCCGGTTACGTAGCTTGTGGGATTCTTGGGATTCTGAGTGGCATGTTCGATGTGGTAAGTAATGGTGTGGGTATTTCCAAAGGTCACTGTGCAGGGAACGGTGCTGCGGTAGCCTGTTTTGCCCGGGAGGCCGTAGATAACATCCAGCTTGTACTCGGCGGATGTATCGCTTTTTCCCACGTAGTAGCTGTCTGTGAATTCGTAGCTGTCGCTGCCGTCTCCGGTGAAGGTTGTAACCACTCTTTCCCCGTCATACAGGGTATATTCTCTTTCTCCCGCAAGGCGATCCCAGCTGAAGGTCACCGACTTGTCGGAAGCTATGTCATATCTGATAAAAGAGGAGGTGGGTGCGTAGGCGTAATCCCTGGAGCCGGTAATGCCGTCCAGCTCTGCGGTTATGGTGTAGCAGCCGGGGCCGAATTCCTTGGCCTTTCCATCCTCGGAGATGTCGATCCCCTTGGGATCAGAGGAGGACCACTTTATCTTGTTCTCAGACTTATAATCGCTGGGTGTGGTAGTAGCGAGGAAGGTGATCTCTTTTTCTGGATAAAATGAAATGCTGTAACCGCTGATGGCAATGGCGATGAGCTCACTTGTAACATTTACGGTAAAAGAGTTCCGGACCTCAGTACCCTCTACTTTTGCAGTGATGGTGGCTGTTCCCGCCTTTTTACCCACAAGGAATCCTGTGTTGTCCACAGTAGCAACAGCAGGATCTGAGCTGGACCAGGTGATGGTCTTTCTGGTGGAGGAAGCGGGAAGAACCCTGGCGGTGAGCTTGTAGCGCTGCTCGCTGGAGATCTTGAGGCTTTCCTCCGTTATATTGGTAAATTCAATATCTGTAGGAAGCACCTCATCTTCGGAGGTGAGATTATTGGTGAAAGCCTTTATCACAAAGTTGCCGGATTCCGCATAGTCCTGCCAGACTCCGTTAGTGTAAAGGTAGCTCTCCCCGGCCCTGGCGGTGGAATGATAAGTGTCATAGTCATAGTTGAAGGCGTAAGTTACGCTGCCCTCAAGGACAACGGCGAACTTTTCTCCGGCGGCCAGGCTCACCGGTTTATCCAAAGCTACAGTTGCATAGCCCGGATTTTCTGTGACATAGGTAGTGGTGGCCTCGGGTACGAGAGTTCCGGTGTCAGGGGTGGTATCTACATTCCTGTAGACCCTGATGGTAACAGTCTGTCCCTTGGCATAGGCCTGAAAGCCCACAGCCTTCAGCTCTTCGCCGTAGTAACCTCCCTCTGCGTGGGCGGTGTAAACATTGGCGGCCACAGCATCTCGAAGGCTAACGCCGGAGGTGAGCTGATACTGGTAGTTGTTGTCATAGTTGGCGGCATCCTCCACATCAATGGAGTAGACGTCAGGGTCAATGGTATTGGTGTAGTAGGACATCCAGAAATAGCCTGCGTATTCCATATCATTAAGGCCCCCCTGGGTGGTCCAGCTGTTTCTTATAAGCCATGCGCCGTTTCCTGCGGGGGTTTTTGAGAAGTTCTCTTTTGCAAAATTGTCATCCCAGCCCACGATGGTTACGGCGTGGTTGGCATAAAGATTTGAATCGTCGTAAAAGGCTGCATACTCGGGATTGTAGACATCACTGGTGGTTGTGGGGGAGTAGCCGTTGGGTGAGCGGTAGGAGATGCCCACAGCCCCCTGTTCCATGATCTCTTTTTTCATGGGGGCAAGGATATCAAGATCTCCGCTTTTTATAAAGCTGTCGAAATCCATGCGAATAAGGTCAAAGCCCTGAACGTGGATTCTGTCCTCATAGGCCAGCTCATTCTGGATTCCGCGGGATGCCACGTAGGATGAGGTGCCATAGGGAACCAAAGACTCGGAGGCAAGGCCCAGCCAGTTAGTCACTGTATTCATGGCGTTGGAATAGTGGTTACCGTCCAGGGCGTTCTCGGGGTCACTTATATAGTCCCCCACTGTGCCTCCCAGGGGGTCAGTTACGTAATTGGAATTAAAATAAGCAAGGTGGAGCTCGGAAAGATTGATATCTGAGGCGATGCCTTTTTTCAGGGCATTTATCTCGGCCAGGGCAACGGTGGAAAAAGCCCAGCAAAGACCCAAAGATCCCTGGCTTCTGAGGGGCGGAAGAAGGCTTGTGGTGTAGGATGCGGGAAAAGACTCATTTCCGAGAAAAGAGTTATCGCCCTCGGTGTAGTCAAAGATCTCCTGGCGATTCTCAGGAAGCACATAGCCTGTGGCGCCCTGGATGTAGTCTTCGGGGAGATCGCCACTTTCTTCGCTGAATGCAGCCTCTTCGAATTCTTCGGCTTCACCAGATTCTTTGGATTCTTCGGGTTCTGCAAAGAGAAGGCTGTCATCCGGATCTTCTGCCTCCGCTACAAATATATCTTCGCTCAGTTCAAAGTCAGCTTCCTCTGCAGCGTAGACCGGGCTTGCATTTGTCATGAACATTGAAGCTGCCATAATTATTGATAATAATCTTTTCTTCATCTCACTTTGCCTCTTTTATATAGAAAAAACAGTGAATTATTTTACTCCAGCACTTTAGTTTAACCGGGAAACAGAGGGGGATTCAATTGGTTTAACACGAAATTCTGTGCAAAAACACGACGTTATTTCATACAAGAATCTTGCTATTGAAAGTATTTTTCTTATTTTGAAAATGCATTTTACTTAAAAATTACGAAATAGTTCGAAAATTAGCAACACATGCGTAACATATCGCAACATCTGGGGAGTATACCCGGTGCCTAATTGCTATGATTAATTCGCTATAGCAAAAACGCCTTTTTGCTGATGGTTGGGGGATTATTGGCAACTCGGAAGGCGGCATAATTTAATAAGGAGAGAAGGTAAAAAGTATGAAAAAAGTGTGTAAAAGTTTTTTTGCAAAACTGATGATTCTTGTTCTTCTCGTCAGTACACTGGGGTTATCTGTAAAGACTGATGTCAACGCAGCCAGCTACAACTTTATGGAAACCTACGGAGCTAAGTATGGCTACTCAGGAAACTGCGTACATACCTACATGCTCAGGAATCAGAGCACAGTAAATGCTATCAAAAAGGATTCCAACATCGTAACTCTTGGTAATGAGTTCAAGCCGGATTATCTGCTGGGCAGCAGACAGGCAACTCTTATCTCTGTGAATGAAGCCAAGAACCTTGGCTACTACATTCCATCCAATTACAGAGAGAGCTATGTACCCAGGATCGACTTCTCAACAGTTGATGAGGCTATGAAGCTCTGCTATCAGAACGGACTTAAGATGAGAGGCCACACTCTTGTATGGCACTCACAGACTCCTACATGGTTCTTCAGAAACAACTACTCCGGCAACGGCGGATTTGTTAATCAGAGCACCATGGACGCTCGTCTTGAGTTCTATGTAAAATCAGTTCTCAATCACGTTTATTCAAGCCAGTACGGCCAGGTTGTTGTTTTCTGGGACGTTGCTAACGAGATCATGCACGCATCAAACTCAGGCTGGGAAGCAGTTTACGGCAACAACAAGACCAACGCTACATATGTAAAGAAGGCTTTCAATTATGCCTATGAGTGCCTTGAGTACTTCAAGCTCACTGACAAGGTTAAGCTTTTCTACAACGATTACAACACCTACATGGTAGTTAACGATGAGATCAAGCTTGTTAACTACATCAACCAGGGCAAGAAGGTATGCGCAGGTATCGGCATGCAGTCACATCTTTCAACAAGCTATCCTTCAGTAAGCTACTACACTCAGGCTCTTAACGCATTCCTGAAAGCAGGCTTTGAGGTTCAGATCACTGAGCTTGATATCAAGAACAAAGGCGACCAGGATCTTAACAACTACACATACAATCTTTTCAAGAATATCAACCAGGCTAAGAAGAACGGTGGAAACATCTCCTGCATCACATGGTGGGGACCTTCAGATGCAGAGACATGGCTCAGAGGCGAGAAGCCCCTTCCATGGTCAACCATCGGCAATCCTAAGGGCGCTTACGATGCACAGATCAACGCTTATCTCGATGTATTCGGCAAGCCCGGACAGGGTGGCGGCTCAACACAGCCTACTCCCGATCCTTCACAGGATCCTCAGCCTTCAACATCCTTCACAACAGGTCATGTTGACAACGGCTGGTACTATGTAAAGAACACTCTTTCACAGAAATACCTCACAGTTGACGCAGACAATGCAAGCGGCTGGAAGAACGTAGTTATCAAGTCCGGCACAGGCGTTGACGCTCAGAAGTGGTATCTCAACAATGTTAACGACGGTTATGTAACACTTACCAACAAGCTTGGCAATGTAATGCTTGACCTTGCCAACGGCGAGACAGACAACGGAACCAACGTTGGTATTTATCAGGCTTACGGCGGCAATGCTCAGCAGTTCGTTCTCAGAGCAACTGACAAGAGCGGCGTATACGCAATCGGAACCAAGCCTACATCAGGTGCCAAGGTTCTTGATGTTTATGAAAAGAAGACAGCAGACGGCACCAATGTATGCCAGTGGGGCTACAACGGTGGAAACAACCAGATGTGGCAGTTTGAGAAGGTTGATTCTTCATCTTCTCAGCAGCCTGTAGTAGAGCCCGATCCCGAGCCTACTCCTGAGCCTACACCGGATCCGGAGCCTACTCCCGAGCCTATCGTAGTTGAGGGCGGCCTTGAGCTCGACTATTCAATCAACAGCTGGGGATCAGGATACCAGGTTACTTACAAGATCTCCAATAACACAGGAAGCACAGTTGATGGATGGACCCTGAAGCTCAACAAGAGCCAGGTTAACATCGATTCCATCTGGAACGTAAATCTTGCAACAAGCGGTGATTACTATGTGATCAAGCCTGTTGACTGGAACAGAACAATTCCTAACGGAACAAGCATTGAGTTTGGTTCAATCGGCGTTGGCCAGATCGGCAACTCTTTTGGTTACACCCTTGAGAGCAACGGAACAAGCTCATCAGGCGGATCTTCTGAGACACCTCAGCCTGAGCCTCAGCCACAGCCTGAACCCGAACCAGAGCCGGAGCCCGAGCCTGTTTATCCTACAGTTGATCCTTACTCTGTGATCAAGAACTCAATTCCTTCACAGTACTCAGCAGTAAGAAACGGCCAGGGATCAGGAAGAATTGTAAACATTTCCTACACAGCACATGACTACTCAAACAACAACCGCACTTACACCAAGAAGGCCAACGTTTATCTTCCTGCTAACTACAGCAGCAACAAGAAGTACAGCGTTCTTTACCTTCTTCACGGTATCGGCGGTAACGAGAACGAGTGGGGAATGACAGGTAACAACTCAACAGTTAAGGCTATCATGGACAACCTTGCATACTATGGCGACATCGACGGCTTTATCGTAGTTACACCTAACGGCAAGGCATCAGCCAGCGGCTCTGTAGACTCTTTCTATAACTTCGGAAAAGAGCTCAGAAACGACCTTATTCCTTACATCGATTCACACTACAGCACCTACACAGACAGAGACCACAGAGCTTGCGCAGGTCTCTCCATGGGTGGAATGCAGACCATCAACATTGGTATCGGCGAGTGTGTTGACCTGTTCAGTTACTTCGGAGCATTCTCCGCAGCACCTACCAGCAACACAGCAGCTACAACAGCTAATAAGCTTAACGGCAATCCTTATCCTATCCACATGTTCTACAACATCTGCGGACTTCAGGATGGAACTGCTTATTCAAGCGCATCAGCTGCAGCCAAGAATCTGCCTTCTGTCAGCAACCAGTTTGTAGACGGACAGAACTTTGTATGGCAGGAAAGAAGCGGCGGACACGACTTCAACATCTGGTATCTTGGCTTCTATAATTTTGCACAGCTGGCGTTTAAGTAATTGGTAGTCAGGACGGGGGGGCTTGTGGCGGACCGCATCATGTTAAGACGAAAATTGTTCGCATAGCCCTTCTCCTTGATTTATTGAGACATAAAAAAGATCGGAATAGAAAGCTTTCACGTTGTTCAGAGCAGCTTACTATTCCGACTTTTTTATGTATATAAATCATAGTCGAAGCGCTAATGACTCACACTTTCCGCCTTAACATGATGTGGCCACGCCACAAGCTCCCCTGTGCATTGATACAAAATAGTTACGAAAAGCCAGGGTGCACGACTTACAGGAAGGGCAAAATTATATCAGGAGATACCCTGCTGGACCTTTGGGGGATGACTGGTATAGGCTACTGTATGGGGAAGAAATGGGTATTAAGATTATGGATTGCGTGTAGAGAAAGGCGCTGGAACGTGTTAAACTAGAGAAAATTAGTGTAGAGAAGGTAATTCTATGGATAATAATTTCGGGCAGAATAATTACGGGCAAAATAATTATGGACAGGATAATTATCAGCAATACCAGCAGTACCAGCCCAATTACAATATGGATCCGCAGTATCAGGCGTATCTGCAGCAGCAACAGTATCAGCAACAGATGATGGAGCAGGTAAAGGAGAAAAGGGCTAATCGTCTTTGCACTATTTCACTGATTCTGGGGATTCTGGGGGTTGTAATACTTCCGTTAATAGCTGCATCTACCGAGACGCTTTTTACTACTTCTTCGGATGCGGGCTTTTTTATGCAGGAGTTTGTGGCAACAGCCAATCTGCTTCCTTCCTTTATCTCAGGATCCTGCACCATTGCAGCTGTGGTCTTTATGATAATAGCCAGGACCACCGCCCCCAGGAACAAATTCGCGAAGATCCTCATGTGGCTCTACATCGCAGCCTTTGTGCTCTACCTGATCCTGGTGACCCTGGCAATCGCCGGCATCTTCTGGATCCTGAAGCAATTTATCCCTTAAAGGGACTGCCGCGCATCTCATGAGAAAATTCGCCCTTCCGGCAAATCATGTACATTGGCTTTTAATAATCCTTTTGTATCAGCGGCAGGAGTACTTACGGCTTAACATGACGCTCTTAGTCTCCGCCGGTCCCCCTGGCGAGAAGGTTATGAAGCCCATCTATAACATTAAGGCCTAGAACTGGCCTCGTCCGATAAAATATCCCAGCGCCATAGTAATAGTTGCAAAGGCAATCGGTCCCCAATAAGCAAGAGAATCCCGGATTTTTCTATTTCTCATTTTGGAAATCCGATTTTTGGATTTCCAAAGAAGCGCGGCTATCTGGTGCTTTTTCTCCAACAGGTAGCGCTTGTGCACCTCCCGGCTGTTCTTGCATAAGGAACGTTTCTTGGAAAGCGGATCCTGGTGATTCAGAATCCTATGATAAAATACGTTGAGATATTCCAGATCTTCCTTGGTGAATGCAGCACCGCGAGCGGAGTTCCGGTTTCGCACATTTCGCATCTGCCTCAGCCTTTTTAGATTTTTCAGGTCGGATTTCCATCCGGTTATGCTTCTTGAAATGTACAGCGGAGTATCTTCCATATCGGAAATATACTGTGAAACTCCGTGCTTTTTACCATAGATCCTGCCGCATAGCCGGTCCAGATGTTTATATTCGTCAATTACTTCTTTCAATGTACACCCCTTAATACTGGCAGTGAAGCATGTTTACCGTACTATTCACAGTCCTTCGGCTGCTCATAGTAACAATTCGGGGCGATATTAGAGTTTTGCCTCATAAAAGATCGCCCCTCACTCACGTATAATATTCTCACTGCATAATTACTCTCTCTCTCACATAGTATAATAAACATGCCTTAGTTTGATAATATATTGAAACAAAGTTTCACAAACTATTCACAGATTAAATGAGGATACATAATAAGGAATGCCGCCCATTATCATATAGCAACGAACAATGTCATATCGAGATCCTCTGGATGCAGTAAAAGAGGGATGATTGTAATAACTCTGGAATCAAAATTTGATTAGTTGATGTCCGGAGTTATTTTTTTTTGCAACATAGTCATTAATGTTTTTTTTACACTTGTTAACGCATGTTTTAGTAAGTATTCTTTTATAATAAAAGCAGAAGTATATTTTTTTTTCATATATATATGGGCAGAAAATAGTGAATATTGCACGAAAGATTACGGTAACGGTAAACTAACAAAAACAAAATTCAGTGAAGGAGGCTCTCGAATGTCAAAAATATTATTACTGAATGGAAGTGCTCATGTGCATGGATGTACTGCAACCGCTTTGGAAGAAATGATTGGAATTTTTGAAGCTGAAGGATTTGAGACAGAACTTATCCAAGTGGGCAATAAGGCAATACGTGGATGTATTGGCTGCGGCTCCTGCAGCTCGACGGGAAAGTGTGTCTTTAACGATGATCTTGTGAATGAGGTTGCTCCAAAATTTGAGTCGGCTGATGGGCTTGTTGTCGGAAGCCCGGTATATTACGGCTCGCCTAACGGTACTATCATATCTTTCATGGACAGGCTTTTTTACAGCACTTCTTTTGACAAGCACATGAAAGTTGGGGCGGCTGTTGTCAGCTGTAGAAGAGGTGGAAATACAGCAAGTTTTGATGTCCTGAATAAGTATTTCACGATCAGTGGAATGCCTGTTGCATCGAGTACATATTGGAATATGGTGCATGGATTCTCTGCTGAAGATGTTAAAAAAGATCTGGAAGGCTTGCAGACCATGAGGAATTTGGCTAGGAACATGAGCTTTATGATAAAAGCTTTCGCAGACAAAAAAAGCGAATACCCGATAGTCGAGAAAGCTTCATTTACTAGTTTTACGGACGGGAAATAAAATCACAGGATGAAAACTTACTTGAAAGGAGCATCTTATGAGGGAAATTAGAAAAGCTGCCTTTTTATCATGCGTGTCGGTTGCTACACTTTTGGCAGTATCCATGACCGGTTGTGGTTCAAAAGCGCCGACATCAAAAGAGCCGGGGGCAGAAGAAACAGCATTAGAAGAGCCGGTTTCTCTAAAATTTGAAGATGGAGAGGCTCAGCCAATTCTTGAATTCTCAGATCTCAGAGATCCCTATTATACAAATGAAAATAGCGATATCCTTAGATATTGCGTATATGTCGAGACAGATTTCGACACGGATGCTGACGGTAATGCAGATCTTGTTAAAGTGCTTATGCAGGTGCCACGGGCAGCGGCAGAGGGCAATTTTAAGGCTGCAACCATATATGATCCAACACCATATGGCGCCGGTACTGTAGAAGATAACGATGAATCCGATAGACAATTATATAATCCCACGCCTTTTGATTATGACAACCTATATGGTGCGGGACAAAAGCGTGTGCCGGCAGATAAGATGACAACTCTGGAAGCTGCAGAAAATGCCGATCCTGAAAGCTGGAATTATTATGTCCCCAATGGAGACGGTGCGCAGGGTTTTTACCTGGCAAATTCCTATGACTATTACCTGATCAGAGGATTTGCGGTAGCTGAATGTGGAGGCATAGGTACATATGGCTCAGAAGGCTTTGAGCTTTGCGGTATGGATCTTGAATGTGACTCCCATAAGTGTGTAGTTGAATGGTTGGCAGGTAACAGAGTTGCATACACTGATCCGTATAACAATGTTGAGATTGAGGCAGACTGGTCTAATGGAAATGTGGCTATGACCGGATGCTCTTATGGCGGAACTTTGCCCTATGAGGTAGCTACTACCGGTGTTGAAGGGTTAAAAACTATAATTCCTTTTGCCGGAATAGCAAGCTGGTATGACTATACTAATTCTCAGGGTGCGCCTACGAATTATGATGTAAATTATGAGGATTATCTTGCCGCTTATAATAGCGGCGCAGCATATTTAGATGATGACTGGACCGTTATTAATGATGACTATGCATCATTTCTGTGGCAGATGTCACAGGATCAGGAAGCAACAAACGGTGATTATGCAGAAGTCTGGGATTGGCTTGATTACTCACATAAAACAGATGATATTAACTGCTCAGCGCTTATTGTACACGGGCTCAACGATTTTAATGTTTTTACCAAACAGGCTGATCTTATGGCGCAGGCCTTTGAAAAAGCAGGGCAGACTTTTAAGCTGGTGCTGCATCAGAACGGTCACGCTTTACTAGACGGTATTATGGTTGGGAATGAGCTGTGGCAGGAGATTATGAATAAGTGGCTATCCCACTATCTCTATGATGTCGACAATGGAATAGAAAATATGCCTGAGGTTACTGTTCAGAACAATCTTGACGGCTCATTCAGGACATATGAGAATTGGAGAGATTTTGAATACACATCTGTTGACTATGTCAGCAAGAGTACAGAAGGGGAAACATCAACTGTTGATACCAATGATATAGCGGAATACTATGATCAGTATGTGAACTCAACGGATGATTATGGTAAGCCATTTACACGAGATGAATATTATCTCAATCTTTCTGAAGGAACAGGAGTCAGCTATACATACAGTTTTGAAGAAGATCAGACAATTTACGGTGTTCCCGAGATTCATGTAAGGATGGCAACAAATGATGTAGACATGGATGGGCTTATGGTATCAGCAATGCTGATAGATACTATAGATTATGAGACAAACTTTAAGGCATACATGACCAAGCAAAGACTGCATGACACAGTACCTGTCAAAACAATAGAAAAAATTGATGGCGGAAGTATTGGTCATGTAGACATAAAGGAATATGTACAGAGCAATACCACTGCAAAGCTTATAACTTTTGGATACACAGATCTGAAAAACTACGGTTGTGGATACGATTCATCCGAGTACACTTTGAAAACTGAGGAGATGAATGGTGGAGAGTACTATGACTACACGTTTTACCTGCAACCCACTGTATATACTGTTGAAAAAGGACATTCACTTGTACTTGTTATAACCGGCTGGGATCCCTATAGGGCGGGTCTTGACGAGGATTACAATTCAGGTCTTGTAACAGAATCAAATCCATCAAGATATACATATTCATTTACGATAGATGATAGCTCTGTTGATTTCCGAATGCCGGCAGCATCAGGAGAATGATGACCCCCGGGGACGGGGGCATAGGACCATTTTGGCTACGTGAGGGAGTGGTGGTGTTTTTATAGGACACCTTCGGGTGCAAACTTAGGATGTAAGCTAAAGATATTGGATTACATCCTGAGTTTGAGGAAGGAGTGTGTGTTATGAGTAAAGCATTGATGGCAGCGGCAAAGATGTATGATGATCCGAGATTTTTATCCAAGAGCGAGATCAGAATTTATAAGAATAAGCTTCGCAGACAGCGTATTGTGAGACGCCAGAAGATGGCACTGGCTCTTATTGCGGCGGCTATAGTGTTCACAGTTTCTTTTCTGGTATCAACACTGATGCTTGACGCTCAGGACAACACCTATACTCCTGAGTTCAAATATTATAAGGAGATCACCGTTCATGCCGGAGATACCATGTGGGATATCGCCTGCGAGAACATCTCCTATGATCATTACAAGGATGTTGCCGCCTATATCAATGAGGTCTGCAGCATCAATCATCTCGCCCAGGACAGCACTCTTCTGGCCGGCGAGAGCCTTATCATTCCCTATTACTCAACCGAATATAAATGATAGTCCCCGAAGGTATGGTAAACTTATGATATGATGTAGGTGTCAAAAGTACTATCGGGGGAATTGCTTTGAGAAAAAGAAAGATTCTATCACATAGAATACCGGCGCTTCTGCTGGCCCTTGTCCTTACGGGCTGCGGCGGGGCAGGTGATACGCCCGTTGATGAGGCGGCAATATTTGAAACGGTGACTGAGAGCGGAGAGCAGGATTCAGGCACCGCTTCTTCTGTATCTAAAGAGATGACAGCTTCTGTTGAAGAGGAGAAAAATAGCTCCGAGGTAGCCTCGGAGGCTTCATCGGTTCAGGAAGTGACGGAAGAGGAAGCACCGCAGGAGGAAGATGATCCCAGGATCGCGGAGATTCTTTCCGGCATGACCACCAGGCAGAAGGTCTCCCAGATGATCATGCCTGCTATCCGCCAGTGGGAAGGCAACAATCTCACAGTTCTTAATGAAGAAGTCTCAGATTTTATCAGTAAAAATCAGTTCGGCGGCGTTATCCTTTTTGCCTACAATATGGAAAGCCCGGAGCAGACCGCAGTACTTACCTCTGGCCTTCAGGCGGCCAATGCAAGTGGCGGCGCAGCGGCAGGTCTTTTTATCGCAACGGACCAGGAGGGTGGCCCCGTTACAAGATTATGCAACGGCACCACCATGCCCGGAAACATGGCCCTTGGCGCCACGGGAGATCCTCTCATGGCCCGGAAGTGCTCTCAGGTTATAGGAAAAGAGCTCATTTCCTGCGGCATCAATCTGGATTTTGCCCCGGACAGCGATGTCAACGACAATCCAAGTAACCCCATTATCGGAGTCAGGTCTTTTTCCGATGATCCCGAGACTGTGGCGGAGTTTGCTTCCCTCTATATCCAGGGACTTCATGATGAAGGCGTGATGGCAGCAGTCAAGCACTTTCCCGGTCACGGCAACACAGAGACCGACAGCCACACAGGCTTTCCTACAGTGGAAAAGAGCCTTGAGGAGATCAGAAGCTGCGAACTGGTGCCCTTTGGGGAGGCAGCCAAGACCACGGATTTCGTCATGACAGCTCACATCAGATTTCCCCAGGTCACCGGAGATGCCGATGAGACCTATACTTCCATAGCCGACGGGGAGGAGGTCATTTTGCCTGCAACCCTGTCAAAGACCATGATCACCGATATCCTTCGGGGAGAGCTGGGCTACGAGGGCATTGTCATAACCGATTCCCTGGAGATGGAGGCGGTTTCCAGGCACTTTGCGCCCCTGGACAGCGCAAGACTTGCCATAAATGCCGGTGTGGACATGCTGCTGATGCCCGGATACATCGCAGGCCCCACCGGAGCTGCGTCAATGGAAAAATACATCGACGATATCGCAGCCATGGCGGAGGACGGCCGGATTCCCATGGAGAGACTGGACGAATCCGTCACAAGGATCCTGAGACTTAAGAGCAAATACGGCCTTCTTGAACCCCGGACAGAGCCTGATACCGAGACCATCACCTCTCTGGCAAAAGAGACAGTGGGCTCAGCGGAGAATGCGGAAACAGAGTGGGAGATCTGCCAAAAGGCAGTAACCCTCGTTAAAAATGACGGTGCCATTCCCATAGCTGATGGGCAGAAGGTTGTGATCGCCTACTACAGCGGCACCCAGAAGAAATATATAAATGCAGCCCTTGAAAGACTGAAAACAGAGGAGCTTATCACCTCCTCCGATAACATAACCCTTATCCAGTACAAAGGCCGGGGCACCGGAAGTGCTGCAGCCGATGTGGCCGGCGCGGAGGCAGCAATCATCCTGTCCTCCACCGACAACTACAAACTTTCGGAAACAGGCAGCTACACCGGATCAGCAGCGGACTATATCGACGCTTTTATATCATCCGCCGCAGAAAAAGGCGCAGAATCCGTCCTCCTCAGCACCGCCCTGCCCTACGACTTATCCCGCTTCCCAGGCGTCGACGCCCTCATGGCCTCCTACAGCGACAGAGCCGTCACCGCCGCAATTTACGCCGCCTTCGGAGCATATGAACCCACAGGCAAGCTGCCGGTCAAGCTTGAAGAAGAATAAGACTTTCACCACATAAAAATGCAGAGTGTTAAACGTAAACGTTTCCGAAAAAGTGAACAAAAAAATCCCGATTTTATCGGCGTTATTGGCATTTCCACCAAACTCCCCATAGTTTACAATAAAATTATCTATAGGGGGTGGTGCCTATGAGTAAAAAAAGTATTTTGGGTCTTATAACTACAGGACTTTTAGTTTTTATAATGTGTGTAGGATGCAGTGGCAATGGTGCTTCTGCCGGAAACGGTGATTATGGCGTAGATGAGAAGCCTGTCATCTATCTTTATCCGGAGGAAGACAATACTGCAGTTTCCGTGCGTCTTGATTACAACGGAGATCTCACGGAGCTCATTCCTGAGTTCAATGAGCCCAATGTATGGAACTGCACAGCCAACAAGGACGGCAAGATCACCTTTGAGGGCAAGCAGTACGATTACCTGTTCTGGGAGGGAGCTCCCAAGTTTGAGTATGACTTCTACTCAGGCTTTTGCATCAAAGGAGCTGATACAGAGGCTTTCCTTAAGGAAGTACTTCCTCAGCTGGGACTTAACGACAGCGAGGCCAAGGAGTTCATGGAGTTCTGGGTTCCCCAGATGGAGCACAACGCTTACAATATGATCAGCTTCCAGGGCAAGACCTATAACAAGAACGCCAAGCTTACCGTAACTCCTGAGCCCGACACCATGATCCGAGTATTCATGGCCTGGTACCCCACAGAGCGATTTATCAAGATCAATCCTCAGTTCCTCAGCGCACCACAGCGTAAGGGCTTCACCGTAGTCGAATGGGGCGGAAACAAAGTAAAGTGATCCACAATTTCATATGTTGATGACCCGGCATTGGATTATTCCGATGCCGGTTTTTTGTTTTATGACGGACTGCAACCGGTCCGGGGATTTGTCGTGGCCCGGGGGAATATAAAATACTCGCGTCGTCCTTGTCCTGGTTATATGGCACTTCATCTATCCGGTCCGGCTCATTTCACGTTGTTCAGAGCACTCGCCGGACCGAATATCTGAAGCGCTCATAAACCATAGACTCGGTCCGAATGTCTCGCATTTCATATCCCCCCGGCCCCCGCCAAATCCCCGGCCCGGTTGCAGCCCGGCCAAGACTATGAACAACCGGACCCTCTGAACCAATCAACTCCCGCCATCAAAACATAATGAAATTGCGAAATCACGAAGCAAGAGAGTCTAGAGAAAAATGACAGTTGCAACAACTTAGATGTTGTTCTACAATGTATTGCGTGATATTGCACGATTATTCGGTATCACGTAAGCTTACGTGTCATCAACACGTAACCTCAGAGCACAAATTAGCCGGCCGACAGCAAACATCTACCAGCTCAACACACACAAATTTGTACCGGCTAATAGTAGCAGATATATTTATCAATTATTTAATTTCTAACGCTGTAAGTGAGCAAGCGTCGTTTTATGATACGTATAAGGAGCGATTTTAGTGCTACGGAGATAAGACCTATATCGTGAGTGCCCTTGCACGAAGCGATATGCTCAGGGCTTAGCGGAGTGTCCAGCGCTATGAGCGACGTTACGGATTATAAAATGAGGATTGCGGACTATAGGGTAGGATAAAACAAGGAGTAAAAATATTATGATGCAATCACGTACACATAACTGTGGTGAGCTCCGCATGGCAAATGTCGGCGAAAGTGTTAAGCTTGTCGGCTGGCTGGAGAACATGCGTGAAGTCGGCGCCAACCTTGGCTTCGTAGTTCTTCGTGACTTCTACGGCACAACACAGATTGTTCTTGAGACAGAAGAGATGGTTAAAACAGCCAAGGCCATCACCAAGGAATCCACAATCTCTGTTAAGGGTGTTGTAAGAGAGCGTAGCTCCAAGAACCCCAAGCAGGAGACCGGTGATATCGAGGTGGTACCTGAGTCTATAGAGGTTCTCGGCAGATGCCGTTACAACGAGCTTCCTTTTGAGATCAATCACTCAAGAGAGGCTGATGAGACAGCAAGACTTAAATATCGTTATCTCGATCTCAGAAATCCTGAGGTTAAAAAGAATATCATCCTCAGATGCAACGTAATCGCAGCCCTTCGTCAGTCCATGATGGAGCACGGATTCATGGAGATCACAACTCCTATCCTTACAGCTTCTTCACCTGAGGGCGCAAGAGATTACCTTGTACCTGCAAGAAAGCACCCCGGCAAGTTCTATGCTCTGCCCCAGGCTCCTCAGCAGTTCAAGCAGCTTCTTATGACAGCCGGCTTTGACCGCTACTTCCAGATCGCACCCTGCTTCCGTGATGAGGACGCAAGAGGCGACAGAAGCCCCGGAGAGTTCTATCAGCTTGATATGGAGATGGCTTTCGCTACTCAGGAAGACGTTTTTGCTGTATGTGAGGATGTACTTCCTCCTGTATTTGAGAAGTATGGCACCTATGACCGTGCTTCCAAGTCTCCTTTCACAAGAATTCCTTATCTTGAGGCTATGGAAAAATACGGTTCTGACAAGCCTGACCTTAGAATCGACCTGACAGTTACAGACGTAACTGAGGCTCTTAAGGACTGCGGTTTCGGACCTTTCGCAACCAAGGCCGAGGGCGGCACAGATACAAAAGTAAGAATCAAGGCTGTTGTAGTTTCTGACTTCAAGGAGAGCCGCAAGTTCATCGACAAGACCATCGGCGATGTTGAGGTTCAGTCAGGAAACAAGGCTTACTGGTTCAGAATGGATGAGAACGGAGAGCTTGCTGGAGGTATCTCCAAGTTCGTTGCTCCTATCAAGGACAGCGTAGTAGCAGCTCTTTCACTTAAGGCAGGAGACCTCGTAGTTCTTTCTGCAGGCAAGCTTTCAGCTGCTCAGAAGACTGCAGGCGTTATCGTTAAGACCTTCGGCGCAGCAGTTCCCGGACACATGGACAAAGAGAAATATGAGTTCTGCTGGATCGTTGACTTCCCTATGTACGAGATCGGCGAGGAGTCAGGAGAGCTTGAGTTCTGCCACAATCCATTCTCAATGCCTTCAGGCGGTCTTGAGACCCTTCTTAAGGCTGAGAGAGGTGAGATCGATCCTCTTTCCATCACAGCAGATCAGTATGACCTTGTTGTAAACGGAATCGAGCTTTCATCAGGAGCTGTTCGTAACCACGATCCTGAGATCATGATCAAGGCCTTCGAGATGGTAAGACTTGGTGAGGATGACGTTAAGGCTAAGTTCCCTGCCATGTACAACGCATTCTGCTATGGAGCACCTCCGCACGCAGGAATCGCTCCCGGCGTAGATCGTATGGTTATGCTTCTTGCAGGAGAGGATACAATCAGAGAGATCATTCCTTTCCCTATGAACAAGAACGCACAGGATATCATGATGGGCGCTCCCGGATATGTAACAGACAAGCAGCTTGAGGAGCTTCACATCAAGACAACAGCAGTAGAAGAAAACGAGTAAACAGAAAATACAACTGATAAAATTTGATTTTGGCAAATTAAATTTGTTAAATTTCGACAATCAACCAGTTGTGATAAGGAATCCGGTAACCACAAGCCCTAGGGGGCATGTATGGTTACCGGTATTTTTTTTGTGCTTTTTTTCCAAAAAACAGCGATTATTTTCTACTAGTAAAAAGTGCCTAAGACTCTAGTTGTAAGCTCTTACATGTGTTAGGATGTAAGTGCTTACATTATAAATTGGGGATACATGTCATAAGTAAGTGTGTACAATCACTATCGAAAGGAGAGAGAAAGTGAGAAAGACAAACATGAAGATGCAGCGACTGCTTGCAACCGTTCTTAGCGCATTCATGATCGTTACGGCTATTCCGACGAACGTGGCATACGCAGCTGAGCAGGATACTGCGCTTACAATGGTCGAGGACGAGCAGCTCCTCGAGGACGTTTTGGAAGACGAAATTCAGGACGTTATGGACGCTCAGGAGACTGAGGAAGAAGTAACAGAGCCTGAAGAGGCGGAGTCCGAAGACGCAGAGGCTTCTGAAGAAGCTTATTATGAAGAAGAGGCTACCTTTGAGGCAGCATATGACGACATGGTAGATTTTACCACTTCTTCAGCTACAGAAGACGGTATCAAGACCACTACAAGCAAGTGGAACTTTGCTACCGAAAAGAATAAGGGACAGAAAACCGCAGCCGGTGACAGCTTAAGCGGAATCATCGTTGGCGGTGGCAGCGGAAGAGTTATTCTCGATGCCAATACTGACCTTAATGTAAAGAATAATACTACAGCAGACACCACAGGTGTTATCTATCTTCCTATCGCAGAGGATACCAACGTAGTGACCATCACTATTGTTCCTCAGGATAAGGATTCTTCAAGATATGTAACTCTCGGTGACTTTGATTCAACTGTTAAACTGGTGGACAATGCTGATGATGCTGAGCACCAGACAGTTACTTTCAAGGCAGATCTTGCTGATTATGTAGTGGACAAGGCCGGTGATGCAGAAGGCCGTTTCATTCCACTTTTTTCCCATGGTAACTTCAAGATCAAGAGCCTTGAGCTTGTTGAGACTGATGCAGTAACCATCGTTGATGTGGCCGGAAAGATCACAGGCGAGGGCGCTGATAAGGTTACAGGTCTTAAGTTCAAGAACCAGGAGACTGAGGAGATCATTACCGCAGCTGTTGCAGAGGGCGCTTATTCAGTAAGCCTTCCCAACGGATTCAAGTATATTGTCAGTGTAGCAGGTACTCTTGAGTACGGTATCGACAGCGCTGAGGGCGGCAATGAGCTTGACCTTACAACCGGCAATGACAAGACCAAGGAAAGAGATTTTGCACTGGTAGCCCAGGATGTTGTTGGTCTCACCGGTACATTCAAGATCAATAAGATCGACAATGCCAATGATGTTAAGGCTGAGGACTTTAAGGTTACTCTTGTTCCTGCCAAGACTTCACTTGACAGCGTTGACCTTATACTTACCAAGGGTGAGGATGATTACAACTATACCTATACAGCAGTAGTTCTTAAGGATGAGGAGTACTCTGTAAAGCTCACAGGTGCCAACGACTATGAGTGCACCGATAAGGTTCAGAAGACAGAGACCGAAGAGGTTAATCTCGAGGCAACAGCCAAGGCTCTTTACAAGGTAAGCCTTGAGGCAGTTACACACAACCTTGTTGCGGTAGACACTGTAACAGCACTTACTGTTAAGAACCTTGATGATGATTATGAGTACAGCTTTGCTGATCTTAAGGGCAGCACCCTTGAGCTCAATCTTCGTGACGGTCTCTATGAGGTAACACAGGTTACTTCCGAGCGTCCTTACGAGCCCTATGAGCACTTCGAAGTAAAGGGTGCAGACGTAAGCGAGAAGATGTATCTCAGAGATATTGCACTTAAGCCTGCCGTAGCTTACAAGGCAGAGATTACAGTCGGCAAAGAAAAAGCTGACTATACAACTATCTATGATGCTCTGGAAGCAATTAAGCTTATGGAGCGCGCTGATGACCAGAGAGTAGCCATCGTTCTTGCAGATGAGTACTATCAGGAGCAGGTAGTTGTTGACGTTCCCAACGTAACACTTAAGAGTGCCCGCACTGAGGGTTCAACCATCAGCTGGTACTACGGACTTGGCGGCGATGCATACTACAGTGCATACCTCAACACTGATATAGACAAGAATCATCTTTTCTATGATGAGGCACATGCTGTTGACCAGTATGATAGCGCAACCATCGGTCAGACTCCCGGTAACTGGGGATCAACCGTCAACCTTAAGAGCACAGCAACAGGCTTTAAGGCTGAGAACATCACATTTGAGAACTCTTTCAACTTCTATATCTCAGAGGCTGAAAAGAATGATATAGCTACATCCGGAAGCCTTCTTGACAGAAAGGCTGAGGGAGCAGATCCTACAACCTACAAGGCTAAAGAGCGTGCTTGTACAATGTACAACCGTGGAGCAAACAATATTGAGTTCTATAATTGTAGCTTCATCAGCAGCCAGGATACCATCTACACAGGTGATAAGGACGAGTATTCTTACTACTACAACTGTGTACTTGAAGGAACCACAGACTTTATCTGCGGTGACGGCAATGCTGTTTTTGACAACTGCCAGCTTGTTCTTGACGGCTTCTCAGACAGAAAGGCAGAGAATCTTGTAATCGTTGCCAGCAAGGGCAGCGCAACCAAGGGATATCTCTTTGACTACTGCAGAATCACTACAGATAAGAGAGAGGGCATCGAGCCGGTTGCTTCCGCATATCTCGGAAGACCTTGGGGAACCACCGACGAGAAAGTAGCATTCATGAACACCGTTATTGAGAAAGAGGGTCTTATCCTTGACAAGGGCTGGACAACAATGAACACAGTTCCTTCTTTCAACAAAGGACTTCATGAGTACAGAACAAGACTTACAGACGGTACTAAGGTAGACCTCACAGGCCGTGTTGCTACCAACATCGGTTCTGACAATCAGGGAACCGCTGATAACTATGAACTTAAGAGTGATGAGGGATACACAAGAGCTGATTATCTCAGCCCTGACTGGACTCCTTCCTACCTCGGCGCAGATTATGCAGATGTAAATGAGCAGCTTCTTCGCTACTTTGCACTTGATGAAGCAGTTATAGCAAATGCTAAGCCTAAGCAGAAGGATGCACTTATCAAGGCTATTGATACTGTTTCTTTCGGACTTCTTGTTGAAGACCAGGCCAAGGTTGACGCCATGGCAACAGCTCTTACCAAGGCTCTTGATGACATCGCAGGCAAGCAGGCAGCAGCTCCTGTAGCCAACTTAAAGAGCGGCTCTTATACCCTGAGCCGTGCTATCACTCTCAGCACAGAGACAGAGGGTGCTGACATTTACTACACAACAGACGGAAGCGATCCTACAGATGAAAGCACACTTTACGAAAGACCTATCATTATCAGCAAGTCAACAACCATCAAGGCTGTTGCTATGGCTGAGGGTTGCGCAAACAGTGAGATCGCAACCTTCGAATATGAGATCGTAGATCCTAACGCAGGACAGGGCGGAACCTTCGTCCTTGATGCACAGGACCTTACAGCTTTCGCAGCAGGTGCCAAGGCAGACGGCGATGCTGAGAAGGCAGGAACAGATGGCTTCTTTAATGTCATCTACAGTGCTAAGTCCAAGGTTGACGCAAGCAACAAGACCTTCGAAGACGGATTTGCATCCGCTCAGAGAATCAACTTTGGCGGTGTAGCATCAACAACCAAGAATGCTATTCAGTTCACAACCAACGGTTCAGCTACCGTTAAGGTATGGTGGGCACAGGGCGGCGACGACAGCCGTCAGATCACAATCCTTGATGCTGAGGGAAATGAAGTTGCTACAACCTCCGGCACATGGACCAAGAATTCACCTTATATTTCAGAGTTCACTCTTGATGAAGCAGGAACCTACTATCTTGGTAACGCTGTAAACAATAACTACATCTTCAAGGTAGAGGCAAATGTTGTTTCATCAGCTACCACAGAGTATGATCTTCAGTCTTCAGACCTTACTGCATTCGCAGCAGGAGCAAAGGCTGACGGTGCCTCCGAGAAGGCAGGAACCGGCGATTACTTTGAGATCCTTTACAGTGCTAAGTCCAAGGTTGACGCAAGCAACAAGACCTGGGAAGACGGATATGCTTCAGCTCAGAGAATCAACTTTGGTGGAACAGCTTCAACATCCATGAACGCTGTTAAATTCACAACATCCGGTGCCGCAACCGTTAAGGTATGGTGGGCAGAGGGTGGCGACGACAGCCGTCAGATGACAATCCTTGGCAGTGACGGAACTGCAGTTGCAACAACTGTTGGCACATGGACCAAGAACTCTGCTTATATTTCAACATTGGAGCTTGCAGATGCAGGAACCTACTACCTGGGAAGCAGCGGCGGAAACAACTATCTGTTCCGTGTAACTGTTGCTGAGTCAGGTTCAGCTGAGAAGCCTGAAAGAGGCGCATGGTCAGATGTTCCCGGCCCTGTTATCAGAGAGATCATTGCCGATGGCACCAAGATCAATCTGACAGTAGAAGCATTTGTAAACTACAACGGTGGTGATTATATTGCCGTTGAAATGAAGGATGAAAAGGATGACGTTGTGGCAACAGCCAAGAGTGCTGAGTCCAACGACAAGCTTGAGAAGAAGGTTTCCTTCGATCTCACAGCTTCAGGAACCTACACCTTTGTTCCTTACCTCTGCCGTGAAGGCGAAGAGGACAAGGTTGGCGCTGAGTCATCACCTACATTCTTTGCACTTCCTCTTGTTAAGCCCAACATCACTGCTGTAACCAACAAGGGTACAGACAAGGCAGGCAAGGCTAAACTTGAGGTTACATGGACCAAGGTTAACGAAGCTAAGACTTATGACGTTGAGATAGTTACAGTTTCCGGTGAGGAAGAAAAGATCGTTGCATCCGCTAAGGGACTTACCCAGCGTGAGGCAGTTCTTGAGGGACTTACCGTAGGAGAGACTGTAACAGTTAAGGTATATGCAGTAAGAGATAAAGAGAGATCCGATGCTGCAACCAAGGAAGTTACAGTAACAGGCGCTAACGACAGAACCTGGAGCTTTGCAAGCTACGGAAGCAATGCATCCACAGGAGACAAGGCAACAGTTAATGCTGACGGAAGCGTTTCAATCGACACACCAAGCTCAACCAAGATCGTTCCCGGAAGTACAGACGGACTTGGATACTACTACACCAAGATCGATCCTGCAGACAACTTCACTTATACTGCTAAGCTCAAAGTTGAGAAGTGGCCATATGACAACGGTCAGGAAGGCTTCGGTCTCATGGTTGCCGATGCAGTAGGCGAGCATGGAGCAAATGTTGCATTCTGGAACAACTCTTACCAGGCAGCAGCTACTCAGATCCAGTACACCTGGGATCCTGCGATCAAGGATGCTGAGGGCAATTATGTGGGCGGTGTCGTTAAGAACACCTCAGACAATGAGAACTATTTCCAGGAGAAGATGAGACTTGGTCTTGGCTGGATCGCAAGAGACGGCGTAACCTTCGATCAGAAGAACAAGGCAGAAAGCGGCCAGATCACAACTCCTGAGGGATTCACAACAGAGTCAGGAACCTTTGAGACTACAGTTGCAAGCACAGTACAGGCTCAGCTTCCCGGAATCACCAAGGACAGCACAGCTGAAGAAGTAAGAAGTGCTTTCAAGAATTTTGCAATTGAAACAATTGGTAACGCAAATGCAGTTCCTTACGGACAGCTCAATATCATTGATCCTTCCAAGGCTGCAAAGGCAGTTAATGAGACTGTTAAAAAGATCGGCGAAGTAGAAGTTACACCTATCAGCGAGATCAGATATCAGATCCAGAGAAACAACACCGGTTATGTACTTCGTTATCTCTCAACCGATGCAATCGGAACAGAGGAAGAGATCGAGGTAGTTTACGACAAGAATGCTTCAGGAAAGCGCATCTCCTATGTCGGAACATACAACGGACAGAATGTAGTAGCAGTTGACGGCAAGGTTTATGCAGTTCTCAGCCAGAAGGTTATCTATGACGAGAACAGAACAAACCTTACACAGATCGACAAGAAGAACATCTATGTCGGTGTATTCAGTGCTCGTAAGTCAGCAGTGACAGAGCTTGAGTATACTCTTGAGACAGTTGATCCTGACAGCGATTATCCTGCTGAGGAGCGTGCTATGGAACCTGTAGCCCTCACAACAGAGGTTATGTCAGCATCAAGTGCAAACTCAGCTAATTACGACTTTATCCTTAATGCTAACGCAGACGGTAAGCTCACAGTTACCTGTGGCAACAAGATCGCAGTTCAGGAAATGGACGTAAAGGCTGGTAAGTGGGCAACAGTTGGAACTAACCTCAAGGTTGGCGACAACAAGATCAGCTATGTATTTACTCCTGCAGCCGGATATAAGCCCGGTGAGTATCAGTATCTTGTAATTAACAGCGCTGATCCTGAGGCAAAGAGCGTTTCAGGTGAATTCACAGTTAAGTACAAGACCTTTGCCGGAGATATTATCTATGTAGCACCCGGAGCAAAGGGAGAAGGTACTGTTGAGTCTCCTGCATCAATTTACGACGCAGTAAGCTTTGCAGCTCCCGGCCAGACAATCTACCTGGCAGGCGGCACATACAACCTGGGAAGAGATAACGACGGAAGCGACAAGAACATCCGCATCAACAGAGGTACAGACGGAACTGCTGCAGATTATATCACCATGGAGACAAACCCTGAGGATGTAGCAGCAGGAAACAGAGCGGTTCTTAGCTTTGCAGGCGCAACAGGTTCAGGCAGTGCATTTGTTCTTTCAGGTAACTACTGGTTCCTTAAGAACTTCGATGTTACAGCTTCCAAGAACGGTGAGAAGGGTATCCTTGTCGCCGGTAAGCATAACATCGTAGATCGTGTTAATACATACAAGAACGGTAATACAGGTCTTGAGATCGCCCGTGACGGTAACGTTGGACGTGACCTGTGGCCTTCAGACAACCTTATCCTCAACTGTACTTCATACCTCAACTATGATGCAGGTTTCGAGGATGCGGACGGATTTGCAGCTAAGATCACCTGCGGCGAAGGCAACGTATTCGTAGGCTGCGTATCAGCATACAACGCTGATGACGGTTGGGATCTTTTTGCAAAGGTTCAGACAGGAAGCATCGGAACAGTAACCCTTGACGGATGTGTCACATACAAGAACGGATACCTCCTTGGTTACAGAAACGGCGCTGATTATGAAGTATTTGAGAGCCCTGAGCTTTCAGTTAACCACAAGGATGCTGCCAAGGCAGTAGAGTTCGAAGCCGGTAACGGTAACGGATTCAAGCTGGGCGGCGACGGCATGAGCGGATACCATGTACTGAGAAATTCCTATGCATTCTACAACAAGGCAAACGGTATCGACTCCAACAGCTGTCCTGATATTCAGGTATTTAACAGTACCTCTTATGCAAACGGAACAAACCTTACACTTAACAACTATGCTAAGTCAGTTAATTCCGATTACACAGTAAAGGGACTCCTTTCAATCGGTGACAAGAAGACAGCCAAGGACAGCATCAGCATGCTTGGCGCTCAGATCAGATCAAAGATTTACAATGAGAACAACTTCTTCTGGAATGGAAATGAGTCTGTAAATGCAGTTGATTCTTCACTTAAGGCAACAGACAAGATCTTCGTAAGCACAGATATGAAGGATCTGGGTGTTGATACTGCAAACAGCAAGTTCGTAAACAGAAATGAAGCCGGTTTCATCGACTTCAACGGATTCTTACAGGTTCGCAGCTCAGAGGACGTTGAGGATCCCGATCTTAAGGCACTTCTTATGTTCATCGAGGACAGAGAGATCGGTGCAACAGCAAATGGTAAAGACGTTGCCGAAACAGTAGAGTTTACTGTATTCGCAAAAGAAGTTAAGACCCTTGCAGACGTTGAGGCTAAGGCATTGAACGGTGCTAAGCTTCCTGAGGGTTATGACTGGGTAAACAAAGATCAGGCTACAGCTCCTTACAACGGAACAACAGCTTCCTTTGATATCATCTCAAAGGCTGGTCAGCTTGATACAGCAGTTGTTAACTTTGTTGAGGTTAAAGGTGTAACACTTATTTCCGACGATGCTGAGACAGGTCTCTTCGGAGATATTGATGACAAGCAGGAAGTAACTGTTTCAGCAATTCCTGTATTAAGTCCTATGGTTGAACTTGAATCTGTAGACAAGCTCTTCACCTTCAGCTTTGCTGATAAGAACAAGATGGGACTTAAGGAAAATGCAACAGGCAGCATGATCACACTTTCAAGACAGGCTACATCCAAGGATGGTCTTGCAAGCTATGTTGTAACCATGAAGTATACTGTTGGCGGCAAGAAGTTCACAGCAACAAGTGATCCTCTTACATTTGCCACAAGAGCAAATTCCTTCCACTTTGAATTTAATGTAGAAGGCGCAACACTTGATGAGGATGGCACTATCGTTGTTGAGAAGGCCGGAGATCTCTTCAAGCTCAATGGACTTAAGGTAGTAGGCGTAGGCTACAACGAGTCAGTTAAGGTTTCTGTAGCTGACACCAAGGTTGTTAAGTATTCCGCAGGCGTATTCAGAGCAGTTGCCAACGGAACAACAGGTATCAACCTCACAGCATTTACTGACAGCACAGTTAAGACAACAGTTAAGGTCAAGGTAAAAGGACCTAAGTTTGATATCAACGTAAGCGAGCTTACAATTGATAAGGCTAAGAACGACACAGTATCATTTGTTGTTTCACAGCTTGAGGACACAGCACTTTCAGAGGTTACTGTATCCAAGGTATTCAAGGGATCCAAGGAAATGAAGGATCTCAAGGACATCTTCGAAGTAACCGAGGTTACCGGCGGTGTTTACGCAATCGGCGTTAAGGCTGATACAGACAAGGACGGCAAGGAAACAACAAACGCACCTAAGATTGCCAACGGCAGCTACAAGGTAGTGCTTACCAGCGGCGAAGATGAGATCGGACCTCTTTCTGTTAAGATCACAGAGAGCAAGCCTTCTGTAACACTTAAGCAGACCAAGAAGGTAAATCTCTTCTACAAGGCAGGCAGCAGCAAGAACTCAGGTGCACTTACAGCAGTATCCAAGGATGCTTCAGCTAAGCTTACAGCTTCAGCAGGTGACTTTGTTCTTTCTTCAAACGGCAGTGATTATCAGATCATCATGACAAATGCTGCACAGAAGAGATTCAACAGCGGAGAGAAGCTTAACAAGAAGCTCACAGTAACAGTAAGCTTTGCAGGATACAAGAAGGCCTATGACAAGACAGTCAAGTTCACTGTTAAGACAGAGACCAAGGCTCCTAAGTATCAGATCGAGCTTGATAACAGCACACTTTACTCACAGCTTGGAATCAAGGACACTGAGTTCAGAGTTCTCAACAAGACAACCGGTGAGTATTTGACAGATGCAGCAGTAACACTTGCAACCTCCAAGAAGTCCTATGTAAAGGCTAACGCAAGCTTCACATTGGATGAGAACAATGGAGTTTACACACTTACAACCACCAAGAGCGGCACAGCCAAGATCAGCGTTGTTGATCCTGATTTTGCAAAGGATCCTAAGACAGCATATGCAACAGACAGAGAAGTTGTTGTTGATGCAAAACTTACACTCAATGACAAGAAGCCTGTTGTTAAGATCGGCAAGGCAAGCCTCAACAGTGATGAGTATATTGCAGAAATAAGCCGCGCAGAGGCACCTGTAACCGTTAAGAATGCATTGGATTACACCATCAGAAATCTTGAGCTTACAGGAAAGAACAAGAAGGCAAATGACATTCTTGCATTCCTTGATTACAGCTTTGAGAAGAATGCACTTGGTCAGCCTGTTATCGTAGTTTCCTTCAAGGATTCAGACACCATGACTGTTGATGAAGCTGTCAGCAAGGGCATTATCAAGAAGGGAAGCTACAGCTTCACAGCAAGCTATGCGATCAACAAGATCCAGGGTATGACTTCAAGCTTTACTCTTAAAGTTACAGCAGGAGCCAAGGCTACCGGCAAGGTAAAGGGAAGCATCAATCTCATTGACCGCACCAATACCTATGTAACAGTTACACCTGTTCTTAAGAACGTAAATGCAGAAGTAGTAGGCATGGAGTTCTACGGAAATTCAGATCTCTTTGAGATCAAGTGGGATTCAGCTGCAGGCGTTGCAAAGGTTTACGCAAAGGCTGACGAGGATTACCGCGCAGGCAGCAAGTACAAAGTAGTCCCTGTATTCAGGATCGCTACAGCTCTTGGCGAATCATTCGTTGATGCTAAGCCTGTAAGCATCACTGTTAAGCAGACAACTGTTAAGCTTTCCAAGTTTACAGCAGTTGAGGTTAAGCTCTCTGACATGAGCACAGAGGGAATGACTGTTACAAAGGTTACAGCACCTAAGGGCGCAGCAATCTTTGCTCTGAACCAGCTGGATCAGAAGGATAAGTTTAACGTAAGCTATGATGTAAAGAGCGGAAACCTCTTCGTAGCAATTGCAGATCCCGGAGCCATCAAGGCAGGATCAAGCTACAATGTCAAGCTTGCAGTTATTCCTGAGGGAAATGGCGTTGCAGCTAAGAGCCAGACCATCACTCTCAAGGTGAAAGTAGCTAGATAATAGCCGAAATTTTGATAAAAGTTTTATAAAAACAAGGCCGGAGATCGCACGGGCACAGAGTCTGCGTGGTTTCCGGCTTTTTTATACGAAATCATGAAAAAGCCACAAATTGTCTAACATTTATTGCTGAATCAGGGGAAAAAGTGTATTATTAATTTGTTATACTATCATTAGTATGCGCATATTTTGGCTTTGTTTCACGATTTTTCGATAAGCCATAAAAGAAAGGAGAGTGGCAGGACTTAACATGGATATGAAAGGGATGTCAAAACTTGTAGGTCAGTTCGCGATGGTAGGCCAGCTGGGCCTGTCGCTTATTATGCCGCTTCTCATGTGTCTGTTTGTCTGTTATCTGCTTACCACCAAGGCATCTGCGCCGGCGTGGGTTTACATACCGGGCTTTATCATGGGCCTGGGATCATCTTGGATGACCGCCTACAAGGTGTACTTATCAGTCACCAAAAAGGAAGAAAAGAAAAAGATTAAACGCGGAAAGGATGAAGTGTACTTCAGCAGGCATATCTGATGCCTGATCCGTAGTTTAAATAGCGGTCTTCATCAAAAATATTTCGGGGAGAAGAGTTAAATAGTATGAAATTACAGGATGCTGTAAAGAAGGAAACGGGGAATATTGCGCTGGGCACAGGAGTCTGCGTGATAATAATGCTTTTAGTGTTTTTTGTTTTGCACATGGTTATTCCGGAGAACTGGACACCATTTAATTATAATATTCCATTTAATTACACTGTGATCCTGGGAGCCATTGGAGGCTTTCTGGTTGCGGTGGGTAACTTTTTCTGGATGGCTGTTACTGTGCAAAAGGTGGCATCCATGGATGATGAGAAGATGGCAAGGGCCAGAATGGGCGTCAGCTACAGGAACCGCATTCTTCTCCAGCTTCTATGGGGGATACTGGCTATTGTTTTACCGGTATTCAACGCAGCGGCGGGAATAATTCCGCTGTTTTTTCCAAGTTTATACATAAAACTACGCGGAATCGTTTCTGCGGGGAAAGGAGGTTGAAGGCGAAAGCATGAGTAATGGTTTCGAAGTTGATTACGCCAAGGTCTATTTTACCATCAAGACTGGCATTCCTGTCCTGGGAGACATCAAGATAACCCAGACACTGATTGTTAGCTGGATCGTGATGATCATTCTCACGGGGTTATGCATTTTCTTAACCCGGAACCTGAAGGTAGAAAACATTTCGAAAAGGCAGGCTTTTGCAGAAATGCTGGTTGAAACGGGCAACAATTTTGTCCGCAACAACACAGGAGGTAATAAGTTTGATAAGCTGATACCTTTCGTATCTGCTCTCTTTGCCACGAGCGTTATATCAAATCTTATTAGCCTTATCGGACTTCGAAGTCCGACAGCTGACCTATCAACAGAAGCAGCCTGGGCAGTTGTGGTATTCGTAATGATCACATCTACCAAGATCAAGACCAACGGATTTGGCGGATATTTGAAGGGATTCACGACTCCAATTGCAGTTATGACCCCGTTTAATATTCTGTCAGAGTTGGCAACGCCTGTTAGTATGGCTTGCCGTCACTTTGGAAATATCCTTTCCGGAGTAGTAATCGACGGCCTTATCTACTGGGCACTTGGACTTGCATCTGCAGCACTCCTTAAGCTTATACCCGGAGCTGTAGGCGCATTCCTTTCAAACATCCCTATTCTGGGATTGGGAATTCCTGCTGTGACCGGTGTCTATTTTGACTGGTTCTCAGGATGTATGCAGGCATTCATTTTCTGTATGCTGACAGTAATGTACATTGCTAATGCAGCAGAAGAGGGGTGATATAGGGATTCAAAGTTTTTTAGCAATCCGGATATCACGCCTAAAAGTAAAATTCATCAAAAATTGAATAACAAAAAAACACATAAAAATCATTTTAGGAGGCAAAATTATGGGTGATTTTCAGTTACTGGCTAGAGGTATTGCACTTGCAGGATGTGGTATAGGTGCAGGATGTGCACTTATCGCAGGTATCGGACCTGGTATTGGTGAAGGAACTGCCGTTTCTAAGGCTCTTGAAGCTATCGGACGTCAGCCTGAATGTAAGGGCGACGTAACAGGTACCATGCTTCTTGGTTGTGCGGTTGCTGAGACAACCGGTATCTATGGTTTCGTTACCGGTCTTCTTCTTATTTTCGTTGCACCCGGAATGTTTATGAACTACTTACAGTAATCAAATATTCTAAGGAGGTGCTGCTTCTATGAACGAGAAGAACAAAGCCGGAAAATCCTTATGGCTTTTCATTGCGCTTCTTGCCCTGTTTGTAGCAGTCCTGTTTTATACAGGTTATACCAAATCCGTGACAGAAGATCAGGATCTGGTTACATTGGTACCCTGGACCTTTATCATTCAGATCTGTAACCTGTTTTTACAGGTTTATCTGATCAAGAAATTTCTCTTCAAGCCTATCAACGACATTTTGCAGAAGAGACAGGATCTTGCGGATAAAGAGATTCGAGAGGCAAGAGAGGCTAAGACAGAAGCCGATTCCTTAAAAGAACAGTATGAGAGCAGCCTTACAAATGCTCATGCCGAAGCTGCACAGATCGTATCCGACGCCCAGAGAGAGGCCCAGAACAAGGCAGACACTCTGGTTCGCGATGCGCAGGAAGAAGTAGCCGGCATCAAGGCAAGGGCCGCAGCTGATATCGAACAGGAAAAGAAAAAGGCTATCAACGAAGCCAAGGATGAGATCAGCTCCCTGGCAATGGATATTGCAGGAAAAGTTGTTGAGAAAGAGATCAACGAAGCTGATCATAAGAAACTTATCGAAGACTTCATAAGCAAAGTCGGAGCATAAGGATTTTTCGTAGAAAAGGAGTAAGGAAAATGAGTAAAGCTGGAGATCTTTATGGGCAGAGCCTGTATGATCTGGCAGCGGAAGAGAACCTTACGGAGAAAATACTGGGCGAAATGGAGACGGTGAGAGGGATCCTCAGAGAGAACCCCGATTACATCACCCTCCTGTCGGAGCCTTCAGTCCCAAAGAATGAGAGGTTATCCCTTGTGGATCAGGCCTTTGACGGCAGCCTCGAAGCTTACCATCTGAACTTCATCAAGATTCTTATAGAAAAAGGACTGCTTCGTGAGTACTCAGCGTGTTATAAGAGATTCAGAAAATCTTATAATGAGGCTCACGGGATAGCGGATGCACTGGTTACAGCAGCGGTTAAGCTGTCAGATGCTCAGCTGTCGCAGCTTAGAGAGAAACTTGAAAAGATCAGCGGTAAGAAGGTTCTGCTAGAGCAGAAGACAGATCCTGATATCCTTGGAGGTGTCAGAGTAGATCTTGAGGGACAGCTCTTTGACGGATCAGTCAAAGGAAGGTTATCCGAGCTTCGCAGAAAAGTTGATGACATAGTCATCTAATCTTTCAACTATTACATCGGAGGATGATATGGAACTAAAACCAGAAAAAATATCCGAGGTCATTCGAAGCCAGATAAAGAATTATCAGAATGCAATCATCCAGAATGAGACCGGTACAGTGCTTACCGTTGGTGATGGTATCGCCAGAGTAAGCGGACTTTTGAACTGTATGTCCGGTGAGCTTCTGGAGTTCGAGAACGGTACATTCGGAATGGCCCAGAACCTCGAGGAAACAGTAGTATCTGCGGTTTTGTTCGGCGAGGATGTCGGAATCAGCGAAGGACAGACCGTTAAGCGTACAGGAAGAGTTGTATCTGTTCCTGTAGGCGAGAAGATGATTGGCCGTGTTGTTAACGCTATCGGACAGCCCATTGACGGACAGGGCCCCATCGAATCATCAGAATTCAGACCGGTTGAGTCACCTGCTCCCGGAATCATCGCAAGACAGCCCGTTAAGGAGCCTCTCCAGACAGGTATCAAGGCTATCGACTCCATGATCCCTATCGGAAGAGGACAGCGTGAGCTTATCATCGGTGACAGACAGACAGGTAAGACCACAATCGCTATAGATACCATTCTTAACCAGAAGGGAAAAGATGTTATCTGTATTTATGTAGCTATAGGACAGAAGCGTTCTACAGTTACTTCACTGGTAGAAGACCTGAAAAAGGGCGGCGCCATGGACTACACCATCGTAGTTGCCGCTACAGCTTCAGAGCCCTCACCTCTGCAGTACATCTCTCCATACACAGGCTGTGCTATGGGTGAGTACTTCATGAACAAGGGCAAACACGTGCTTTGCATCTATGATGACCTTTCAAAGCACGCTGTAGCATACCGTGCACTTTCCCTTCTGATCAGAAGACCACCGGGACGTGAAGCTTATCCCGGAGACGTTTTCTACTTACATTCAAGACTTTTGGAAAGAGCAGCCAAGCTCTCTGATGAGAACGGAGGAGGTTCACTTACAGCCCTTCCTATCATCGAGACCCAGGCCGGAGACGTTTCAGCATACATTCCTACCAACGTTATCTCCATCACAGATGGTCAGATATTCCTTGAGACAGAGCTTTTCCACTCAGGAATCATGCCGGCGGTTAACCCCGGTATCTCAGTATCCCGAGTAGGTGGTAACGCTCAGATCAAGGCCATGAAGAAGGTTGCCGGAACTCTGAAGCTTGTTTATTCACAGTATCGTGAGCTGCAGTCCTTCGCACAGTTCGGTTCAGATCTTGATGAAGATACCAAGAACCGTCTTGCACAGGGTGAAAGAATCGTTGAGGTTCTTAAGCAGGACAAGAACCAGCCCGTTGCTGTAGAGAAGCAGGTTGCTATCCTCTATGCCGTAGTCAATAACATCCTGATGAAGGTAGAAGCTACCGACGTAGCTGAATACGAAGCAGGACTTTATGACTTCCTTGATGCAGATCCTTCCGGAATCGCAGCCATGCAAGGCATCCGTGAGACAGGAAAGCTCGAGGGTGATACAGAGACTAAGTTAAAAGAGGCACTGGACGCTTATACAGATAAGTTCCTTAAGCAGAAGGGCTGATTACGATAGGAGGAAAAAATAATGGCTGGATCAATGAAAGCTGTTAAACTCCGAATCAAGAGCGTTCAGAGCACAATGCAGATCACGAAGGCCATGCAGCTGGTGGCTGCATCCAAACTTCGTAAGGCAAAGGAAAGAGCCGATGCCTCCAAGCCCTATCTGGAGACCATGCTTGGAACCCTGACAGATATAGCCAATTCCAACTCGGATTTCCGCTCCCCTTACACAAAGGCAGGAGCCAACGAGAAATGGCTGTACGTAGTAATTGCCGGAGACAGAGGTCTTGCGGGCGGTTACAACTCCAATCTGTTTAAGTTCATGGAGCAGGAGACCAAGGGCAGAGATGACGTAACGGTTCTTCCCATTGGAAAAAAATCTGTGGAATACTTCAAGCACAGAAACGTACCTCTTTTCACAGAGGAGTACGCGGAGGTTGCCAAGATAACCGTTTCAGATTGCTTCCAGATTGCCAAGATTGTCTGCGATGCATACTGTTCGGGAGAGTTCGGACATATTCATATCTGCTATACGAACTTTATTTCCATGCTTTCCCAGGTTCCCACAGCTTCATCACTGCTTCCTTTATCCGATCTTAGGACAACGGGTAAGGAGTCAGACGGTAAGCCAAGAGAACTGATTCTGTACGAGCCCGATTCAGAGACAGTGTTCAATGCAATTGTTCCGGAGTACTTGGCGGGAATCCTTTATTCCAGTATCAACATATCCTATGCCAGTGAGCTTGCTGCCCGTAGAACAGCTATGGAAGCAGCCACCGACAACGCAGAGGAAATGATCGATACCTTGAGTCTGTACTACAACAGAGCCCGTCAGGCAAGCATTACGCAGGAGATCACAGAAATTGTGGCCGGTGCTGAAAGCTGAGAACCGGGCGAAGTTTTTTTTGAGCCCAGGTACGAAGCTTGTTCTGTCGAGCACGAAGTGCGAGAGCAGAACTTCCTTGCGAGAGCAGAACTTCCTTGCGAGAGCAGAACTTCCTTGCGAGAGCAGAACTTCCTTGCGAGAGCAGAACTTCCTTGCGAGAACAGAACTTCCTTGTGAAAATGCTTGAAATACATAACAATATTAAGGAGTTTAATAATGAGTGAAAATCATATTGGAAAGGTAATACAGGTTACAGGCCCTGTACTTGACATCCGCTTTAAAGAGGGTGAGCTTCCGGATCTTCACAATGCTATAGAGATCATGATCGGTGACCGCAGACTTATAGCTGAGGTTGCTCAGCAGGTAGGTGACGATGTAGTTCGCTGCGTTGCCATGAGTTCCACTGACGGTCTTGTTCGTGGTGTAGATGCTAAGGATACAGGAAGCCCAATCACTGTGCCGGTTGGTGACAAGTGTCTGGGAAGAATTTTCAACCTTCTTGGAGAGCCTGTAGACAATGAGCCTGCTCCAGAAGGGGTAGAGAGATGGGCAATCCATCGTCCCGCACCTTCCTTTGAAGATCAGGTTCCTGCTACAGAGATCTTTGAGACAGGTATTAAGGTCGTTGACCTTATCTGCCCTTATGCCAAGGGTGGTAAGATCGGTCTGTTCGGCGGTGCCGGCGTAGGTAAGACCGTACTTATCATGGAGCTTATCAATAACGTAGCTAAGGCCCACGGCGGTATTTCAGTATTCACCGGCGTTGGAGAGCGAACCCGTGAAGGAAACGACCTTTACGGCGAAATGAAGGAAAGTGGAGTTATTGACAAGACCGCTCTGGTTTACGGTCAGATGAACGAGCCCCCCGGGGCTAGAATGAGAGTAGGTCTTTCAGGACTTACCATGGCTGAATATTTCCGTGATGTTAAGAATCAGGACGTGCTTCTTTTCATCGATAACATTTTCCGTTTCACACAGGCTGGTTCAGAGGTTTCAGCGCTTCTGGGACGTATGCCTTCAGCCGTAGGTTATCAGCCTACACTGGCTACTGAAATGGGTGCTCTTCAGGAGCGTATCACATCAACCAAGAAGGGTTCCATCACATCGGTTCAGGCCGTATACGTACCTGCCGATGACCTTACAGACCCTGCTCCTGCTACAACCTTCACTCACCTGGATGCTACCACCGTTCTTTCCAGAGATATCGCATCAAAGGGTATTTATCCTGCGGTTGATCCTCTTGATTCAACCAGCCGTATCCTTTCTCCCGATATCGTAGGAAAAGAGCATTACGAAGTAGCAAAGGGAGTTCAGCAGGTGCTTCAGAGATATCGTGAACTTCAGGATATCATCGCCATCATGGGTATGGACGAGCTTTCTGAAGAGGATAAGCTCACCGTTTACAGAGCTCGTAAGGTTCAGAACTTCCTGTCACAGAGCTTCTCAGTTGCTGAGCAGTTCACAGGTCTTCCCGGAAAGTATGTGCCTCTCAAGGAGACCATCCGCGGCTTTAAGATGATCTTAAACGGCGAGTGCGACGATCTTCCTGAGTCAGCATTCCTTCTTGTTGGAACCATTGACGAAGTATTTGAGAAGGCTAAGAAGTAACGCCGGATCACGAAACGAGGAATAATATGGCAACTTATCATTTAGAGATCGTCTCCATGGACGGCTTGGATTTTGATGGAGAAGTGGAGAAGCTGCTTCTGCGTACAATAGACGGAGATGTTGAGATACTTGCCCGTCACACCGACTACTGTACCGCCATCGGAATGGGCACAGCCAGAGTCACCATGGCAGACGGCAAAGAGAGAAAAGCAGCCTGTATCGGCGGAATGCTTTCAGTCATGAAGGGCCAGGTCAAGGTTTTCCCCACCACTTGGGAGTGGTCTGAGGAAATTGACGTAGAGAGAGCCAAAGAGGCCAAGGCAAGGGCCGAGGAGAGACTGAAGGATCAGATGCTGGACAAGGAAGCTCGCGTAAGAGCAGAAGCCAAGCTGTATAGAGCTCTTGTAAGAATCGGTTCCTCCGAACATGGTAAGGATCATCACAATTAAATCTATTATTATAGCCACCGGAGTCACTACCGGTGGCTATATTTAATGGCGGGATGGTGATAGAATTAACTCAGGTCTTGCTGTTAAGAGAGGATAAAACATGTTTTGTTCAAAATGCGGATGTGAAATTAAAGAGGGTGATAAGTTCTGCGGAAACTGCGGTGTACCTGCGCCAAACATTGTGAATTCCGGAAATCAGCCGGTAAATCCAATGCAGAATCAGCCCGTTAATCCTATACAGAATCAGCCTGTTAATCAATATTACAGGCAGCAGCCGGCTCCGGCGCCCAATAATAATAAACGTACCTTGATCGTGGTTTTGATCATTGCGGCGGTGCTTGTTATGTTGATCAGCTTTGTCTCTGCCGCCTGGAAGCTCTATAAACGCACCAGGGAGATCGTGGATCCCCTTCGCTCGTTGTATGAGGAGTATGAGGATTTATTCGAAGACTATGAAAACTACTCCTACGATTATGATGATGACGATGATTACGACTACGACTATGATGAGGAGGAAGCAGAGGACGAAGAGAAAAAAGAGATAGAGTACGTCCATGTGGATGCTCCCAAGTACGAGGGTGATCATAACTATTTCACCGGAGAAAAATGGATCGTGGCCATCGAAGACTTAATTGTAAATTCAGAGGGCAAGTCCAATGACAAGCTTTTCGGTCAGGACTGCGATATGGCCACCAACAGAAGCTTCACCCAGGGCATGGCTCTTTCCGATGAAGGCAAATTCTACTACATCAATTCCGATACTGCTGCGGCAGAGTTCGCTCCGGGAGCCAAGTGTGCGGAGCTGGCCCTGGACGGCGGCGAGATGTTCTATCTTATCCCGACGGGCGAAGCCCTGGGAAAGAATAAAGATGTCAATGTGGGAAGCCTTTACCTCTTTGATACATCCACCGGCCTTAGCCAGAAGGTGGCTGACAATGTGGAAGAGCTGTCACCGGTTATCTCTCCCGACGGACAGACAATTGCTTACACCAGATTCACGGATTCCAAGAACATGGTCCTTTGCATAGCAGGCCCCGACAAGGAGGAGAAGCAGCTGGAAAAAGGCTACCTGAGGGCATGTTCCGTAAATAATGACGGCAATCTTTTTTACACCAACAGCGATCAGACCGAGATTTACAGATACATTGACGGCAAGTCAAAGAAGGTCCTTACCTGCGAAGAGTTCAACAACTATTTCGTGGACGGTGATCTGGATGAGATCCTTGTGAGCTGCAAAGACGGCGCTTACTACTGCGACTTTGAGATGGATGAAGCAGCCAAGGTCTACGATGGAACCTATGTGACCAACATGCACACCGAGGCTATCCACCAGGCCTACGGCCAGTTCTGGGCAACAGTTCTGGATGTAAAATCACTTAAGGATCTGTTCTTCATATCAAGAAAAGGCGACGTGTTCATCGTAAACTCCGACGGCAAAGGCGCAGCGGTCCTTGATTACAACTACGATCAGGTCAATAACATTTTGTTTGATGCCTCAAGCAGGAAGCTTCTTTACGGCTTTAAGGGAGTTGTGTACGAGTCCAAAGTCACCGATGAAGGCATCGAGAACGAAGTTTTATATGATGCTGATTATGTCGAAATGTTCTATGCAAGCTATGATTTCAAGAACATCTGGCTCTGGATCGAGGATGACATCTACTACCTGAATGACGGTGAATTGGAGTGCGTGGTTCCCGATTACTATTATGATGAAGAGGACTACGGTCTTATCTTCACCTGGAACATCGAGGATAACAAGCTCTATTTTGTGGAAGACGGCAGGCTCTACAGCGTATACAACACCGAGAGTTCCACCGAGAGAGTCTCCGATGACTGTGTCACACTGGCCAAGTACTATGGCAAACTGGCATATTCCGATTCAACCGGTTCCATATTCGTTTATATCGATGGAGAATTTGTAGAAGTATATTGATTTGATCAACTAACTAGTGGCGGCAGTATTCATGCTGGTAACAGGATTTTGTTAACAAAAAATTCGAAATTAAAAAGGGTATATTTTGTCCAATTTATGGTATTATTGTTCCGTATTTTTTTATTAATTTATATAAAAAGGTACGGAACATTTTTTGTTGGGAAGAGAAAAAAGTAACATGGGGACAGTTTTAACGATATACAGTCAGAACGCTTTTAAGCGTTTTCTTTTACCTGCTATCAATGATGCAGATCATACAGTTCTTATTTCTGAGAATCTTTTTGGCATCAGCAAGGATATAGAGCTCAGGATGGAGGTTCGGGACAACAAGTGGTATTTCCGCATGTCCGAGCGATACGACCTTGAGTGTCTTGACCCTGAGGTCGACTGCTATGCCAGCCCGATTCAGGACGATGCAAACTGCAAAAAGAACGAGTTCAAGCTTCTTGTTGAAGGAAATCATATCATCACCGTGATCGCCAACAACGTAGAGGACTATTTTGCTGCCTACAATCACTATTACGTTCCATCCCAGGGTTCAACCATAACCATAGGCAGAAACAGCGACACAACCCTTTGCTACGACTACATGAATACCAATCAGGTTTCAGCTATTCATGCGGCTATTTTCATCAATAACGGGGATGTGATCCTTTCAGATAACGAGAGTGCCAACGGAACTTTCCTTAATAACAGGAGACTTATCGGCAGCCAGAAGCTGGTTTTCGGCGACTGCGTGGACATTTTCGGTCTTCGCATGGTATTTCTTGGCAACAAGTTCGCTGTCAATGTTTTTGAGAGCGGGGTAAAAGTGGATGAGAACGTCCTCCTGCCTGCGGAGGAGAAGGAAGTTCCTCTTCAGAAGGTCAATAAAAAGAGACTATTTACCATGTTCAACAGAGCCCCCAGAAGGCTCAGTCAGATAGATTCAGAGCCCGTCAAGATCGACGAGCCACCGCAGCCCAAGGATGAGGTCAGAAAGACAGGTATCTTCGGCGCCATCGGAGGAGCCCTGGTTATGGCCCTTCCCATGATGGTGGGCTGTACCTTTATGGTGGTGGCATCCAGACTCTCCGGCGTTAACCGAGGCGTGTTCATGTACATGGGTATGGTAACCGCCACAACCTCAGCAACCATCGGCGCTATCAGAGGTATCACCGGTATGAAGCGCGCCCGCAGGGAGTATGAGGAATACGAGAAAAAGCGTAACGAGAAGTACGGCGAATACCTCAGACAGAAGGAAGAACTCATCAGATCAAAGTATGAGAGAAACACAGAAATCCTCAGAGACAGATACGTTCCCGCAGAGGAGGCCTGCATGTACGGCCCCAACACACCGGTTTTATGGGGAAGAAACATGAGTCAGCCTGACTTTTTGTCCCACAGAGTAGGAATCGGCGACATGCCCTTCCAGGTGGACATCGAGGTGCCCGCTGAGAAGTTCTCCATGAGCGAGAACAACCTGACTCTGATCCCTGAGAACCTGAAAAAGACTTACGCCACCCTTAAGGATGTGCCTATCTGCGTAGACCTGCTGGAGGAGAGACTGGTGGGCGTTGTAGGCGGACGTACCATGGCCGGCGGCGTTCAGGTGGTTCGAAGCCTTATTACCCAGATCGCAGCCAACGACTCCTACACAGACGTCAAGATCGCCCTTGTGTATAACGAGAAAAAGACCAGTCTCAGCGGAGAGTGGGATTTCGTAAAGTGGCTGCCCCACGTATGGAATGAGTCCAAGAAATTCAGATTTATCGCATCCAACAAGGAGACCGTAAGCGAGGTCTTCTTTGAACTTAACAAAGTGATCCGTCAGAGGATCGAGAACGGCGGAACACCGGAACAGGAGGATGATCAGCTTCCCAAGCCCTATTACGTGGTGATCGTGGCAGCTCCCGAGTTCCTTGAGGGAGAGCTTTTGACCCAGTACCTGCTTTCACCCAAGCCTGAGTACGGCCTTTCCACCATCTATATGGTTGAGAACTACGAGCAGCTCCCCAACGCCTGCGAGTATATCATCGAGAACGACAACATTTACAGCGGTATCTACAGAACTTCAGAGGACCTGGAAAAGGGAACCACGGTGAAGTTTGACAGCATCACCACCAGGCAGGCCCACGATTTTGCCCAGCGCATTGCCTGTGTTGAGGTTCAGGAGATGGAGACCGGCGGTGATGTGCCCGGCTCCATAACTTTCTTTGAGATGTACGGCATCAAAAAACTGGACGACCTGGATGTTCTCACCAGATGGAAAAAGAACCGTACCTACGAGTCCATGAAGGCTCTGGTGGGCCAGAAGGCCGGCGGAGCGCCCTGCTATCTTGATATTCACGAGAAGTACCACGGACCCCACGGTCTTGTGGCGGGAACTACAGGTTCCGGTAAGTCTGAGACACTGCAGACCTACATTCTTTCACTGGCCATCAACTACAGCCCTGATGATGTCAGCTTTTTCATCATCGACTATAAGGGCGGTGGTATGGCGAACCTCTTTGAAGAGCTGCCCCACATGATCGGACAGATCTCCAACCTCTCCGGAAATCAGATCCAGAGAGCCCTTCTTTCCATCCAGAGTGAGAAGGACAGACGAGAGGCCCTTTTTGCGACCTACGGTGTAAAAGATATCAGAGACTACACCAAGTTATATAAGAACAACGAGGCCAAGGTTCCCCTGCCTCACCTTATCATCGTTATCGACGAGTTCGCGGAGATGAAGAAGGAAGAGCCTGAGTTCATTCAGGAAATCGTCTCCGTATCCCGTGTAGGACGTTCCCTGGGTATCCACCTTATCATGGCTACCCAGAAGCCTGCGGGAAGTGTCAGCGATGATATCTGGGCCAACTCCAGATTCAAGCTCTGCTTGAGGGTTCAGAGCAGACAGGACTCCATGGATATGCTCCACAAGTCCGATGCGGCTTACCTCACCCAGTCAGGAAGATGTTACCTGCAGGTTGGTAACGACGAGCTCTATGAGCTGTTCCAGTCAGGCTTCTCAGGAGCTGTATACTACGACGACGAAGAGGATGTCAGCACAGACATCGCAACCATGCTGGATATCAACGGTACCTCCTTTATCGAGGGTAACCACGCCAGAACCATCCGTCAGAAGGAAAAGAAGATGGAGTGGATCGGCATGCTCCTTGATGTGGTAAAGGAAGTCTACGGGGATGATCCCGAGGCCCTTAACAACGCCACAAGAGAGGAAAAAGAGCATATCGCAGGCCGCGTCCTGGATAAACTCTTCAGCCGTAAGTGCGACTATCCTGATACAGAAAACAACAGAGAGAATCTCATTACTCTCTTTGAATGCATAGGAATACAGGGCTTTGATCCGGAGAAGATCCTGGATGTGGAGGCCCAGTTCACCAACGCCAAGAAAAAGCTTCCTCAGAAGCCCGAGAGAACTCAGCTGGAAGCTGTTGTGGGCTACCTCAAGATGATGGCCAAGGCCAACGATTATAACCACGACTTCAGCCTGTTCCTGCCTCTTCTGCCTATGCTTATGGCAGTTGATGAGCTGCCTCAGGGTTCACTTCCAAGGAATCCCGAGACCATTTTTACCAACGGTGCATGGCCCGACCACGGCGGCAAAAGAGATATCAATGTGGGACTGGGACTTTATGACGATCCCGAGAATCAGAGACAGGATATGTACACTGTCAGCTTCCCCAAGGCAGGAAGCCTCCTGCTTATCGGTGCACCCGCCACAGGTAAGAGCTCATTCCTTCAGACCTTTGTATATGAGCTTATTACCAGATATTCACCGGCAGAGGTTGTTATTTACGCTCTGGAGTTTTCAGTTCGTAAGTTCTCACCTTTCAAGGCGGCGCCTCACATCGGAGGTATCGTCACTGAGAATGACACCAACGAGAAGCTTGAGAAGTTCTTTATCATGATGACTCAGGTCCTGGCGGAGAGAAAGCAGAAGCTGGGCGAGACCGGTTACGAGCACTACGAGGCTGCTTCAGAAGTGGACAGCATGCCCGCTATGTTCATCATCATCGATAACTTCGCAGCTCTTATGAACAGAGCTTCCGACAGATACAACGGAATCCTTCAGCAGCTTATCAAGGAAGGTGCAACCCTGGGAATCTTCCTGGTGGTTTCAGCTGCGGGCTGCGGTAACGGAGAAGTGCCCAACAACATGGCACAGAACTTCAGGACAACCATCTGTCTTGAGCTTAACAATTCCTATGACTATACAGGCTATATGAGAACCTCCCGCCTGAGAATGAGACCCGAGGCCGGAATCCCCGGACGTGGTATCGCCAAAGTGGGTGAGAGAGTTCTTGAGTTCCAGACCGCTCTTCCTCTTAAGAGCAGAAATGATGCTGAGTGCGCCAAGGTATTCAACACCATGGCCGCCAAGATGGAGGAGGCATGGACCTCCCGCGGAGACGACATCTTTATGCCAAGACCCATACCGGAGATCCCGGAGGAGCCTGTTTGGGACGAGTTCAGAAAAGTGCCGGATGTCAGACGTATGCTGGGCACAGAGAACAAGCTGCCCCTGGGCTACGATGCCAAGACAGCGGCTATATACGGCATCGACTACTCAGAGGTTTATTCCTACCTCATCACCGGTGCCAAGAAAAAAGGAAAGACCAATACCCTCAAGGTTATCGCCTGTGCTGCCAAGGCTAAGGGTGCAAGAGTTGTCATCGTTGACTTCGAGAAGACCCTGGCCAGATTCGCAGAGGAGCTTGGTGTTGAGCATATCAGCACAGAGCTTGATTTTGCAGGCTTCCTGTCCAAGCTTCTTGTACAGGATATATCTGTGAGAAACAAGTTCAAGGCACAGCTTCTTGGACAGAATATGGAAGAAAAAGAGATATTCAGGGAGATGCAGAAGTTCGGCCAGATCTTCGTGCTTATCAACAACCTGCCTGACTTTGTCATCAGGGTTACCAAGCCTACAGAGCCGAATGTTCCAGCCAACCTGAACCTCAACATGGAGATGATCATGAGCAAGGGATATCTCCACAACCTGTTCTGGTTCTCCACTGTGGACAAGGAGAATCTGGGCATGGCTCCTTCACTGCCGCTCTACAAGATGTATGTGGGCGACAAGAAGGGTATCCACTTCGGTGGAACCGTACACTCAACGTCGGTTGCCGGCATGAGTTTCGAGAATCAGGAAAGAAGAACCGTGGACAACGCCCGTCCTGCCGGCAGAGGTATGCTGGCGGCCGATAACGGCGATGTTACACAGGAAGTAGTACTTCCACTTGTTAAAGGTAATTTGAAATGATATCTGCCATTTTATTTGACAGTGATGAAAAAGAACTGAATAAGATAAAAGATCTCGTTTCTGATGCTGTTTCCATGCTCACCGATGACGAAATCAGATTCTGTGCCTGCTCCGGGGAAAAAGACCTGGAGAAGGCCCTGCAGACCATGGATCTGTGTGATGTAGTCATCGCGGAGTTCGGAGAAAACGGAAGCGCCATAGACAGGATAAGGGCAAGGTTTGCCACTGCGCCCCTTCTTCTTGCGGTGGATGTGACCGTTTCCCCCATGAAATACATCAGGCCCGGAATTATGCCTTCAGGACTGATCCTGCGGCCTCTTTCCGAGGAGGATCTGGAGAAGAACATCAGTGAATTCCTGACAGCTTCTCTTGATATCAGGAACACGGAGGATGAGACCCAGATCATGGTGGAGACCAAGAAGGGCAACATCAAGGTCCCCATTTCCCAGGTCTTCTACTTTGAGTCCAAGGCCAAGAAGGTGTACCTGAGGCTTAGGAACGAGGAGTACGGCTACTACGACACCCTGGAGCATCTGGAGACGGTGCTTCCGGGCAATTTCCTCAGGTGTCACAGAGGAATCATTGTAAACATGGACTATGTGACGCAGTACAAGGCAACAGAGAAAACACTGTATCTGGAGGGGGATATGTTCATCCCGGTTTCCAGAAGATACAACGCCGATGTCAGGGGGAGAATGAAAAATGAGTAATATAGGAAGCAAAGCTATTTACATGTCCCTTCAGCAGCTTCTCATCATCTTTTACCAGAGAAAGGTGGACGGCATTCTGATGCCGGACGCCATAAGCGAAGTGGAAGCCGGCGACAGGCAGCTCAAGGAGGCTATGGCAAAAATGATAGGTGACGGCCTTCTTGTTCCGGATAAGTCAGGTCAGCTGGCCCTTTCCGAGGATGCAAGGGAAATAGCGGATATAATCGCGGGAGCAGCCAGGATCTACCATATAGGTAACGGCGCCATGCCACAGCAGTTTTTGTATGAGAAGGACGGCCGCGGGGTTCTCATGAACCTGGACACCATGAACTCTGAGAGAGCAAGGCTTGAGATCGGAGATGCCAGGGAGCTGATTGAGAACATCACGGACTACGAGGGCATGCCTGCCAAGGAGCAGACCGGCGAGGCTGCGGCCGCTGAGGAGATCCCGGCAGATAAGCCCATGGAGGAGGTTCTGGACATCCCCGAGGTGGTGACCGTGGTTGACAGATATCTTCGAGGCGCAGAAAAAGCACAGCTCAGAGTGGTGGTCAGAGAGGGCGAGCCCTTTACCATCACTGCCACCGGGGAGGGAAACACCCCCAAAGTCTATGACAAAGAGCTGTTTGTGCGCTTTTTGACGGAGGAACAGAAATGATAGTAGTAGATGTATTTGTACCTGCCCTCGATAAGACCTACAACTTCAGTCTTAACGAGAAGGTAAGAATCAACTCGGTGATAACTGAGATAACAGACATGATAGAGCAGAAGGAGAAGATGACCTTTATCGGGGATCAGACAAAGCTAAGGCTCTACAGCACTGAGACCGGGAGCCGTCTTCCCATCGACAACACCCTTTCGGAGTGTGCCGTTCGGAGTGGAAAAAAGCTCATTTTGATATAAAAAAGTGTCATTCGTCCGATTTCAAGTGTCATTCGTCAGAAAAGCAACATTTTTTTTCCAGAAGTGATAGAGTAATTTCAGACAGAGGGAGATAAAAAATGTTCTACATAAATACCGGGAATGTTCGCTCGGCGGTGGTTTCATTTTCTTCCGTAGAGCAAACGCTAAGGAGTCTTAAAGGTCAGGTTGATGACGTTAGTCACAACATTGCGGATCTTAGCGGAATAGCAGAAGTTCTTCCGACTCTGGAGTACATAAGCAGCAGGATACTTGAGGAGTCAAATGCACTTGGCAGATTGTATGATGCCGGTGTCAGGGTCGTACGTGAGTATGAGAACGCTGAGGAGAACATATTAGACAATCAGGAGGGACGTGGCTGGACCTTCGGAGGCGGTTCATCGCTTCATGACTTTACCGGCAACGGTGGGGAGTCAGCCAATTCTAATAAAATAGATTATGGGACACTTGAAGAGCTTTCAGGGCTGTTTCACTAATCGGAAAGGGTAAATGGATGGACGTTATTGCAAACAACCTGCCACAGTTTGATGGCGATATTCAGGATTATGATGCCGGAAATAAGGGATTGGCACAGTCCTTTGATCAGATGGTAATTCATATGAACGAGCTTAATAATATGTGGGAAGGCGAAGCTCATGAGCAGTTTAAGACTACTTTCAATGAGGATAAACTGAAAACACAGCAGATGCTTAGCGATGTGCTCAGAGTGTACAATGAATTGAAATTCGCTCATTCCGAGTACACAAACTGCGAGAACAACGTAGCAGGAATAGTTAACGACTTGTAATTTAGAAGGAGATAATCATGGCTTTTTCATTAGCACTCGGTGTAACACCTGAATCTATGAAGACTAAGTCAGCAGATATCAACACAGATATCGACGACATGCAGAAATATGTCAATGCTCTTCAGCAGGAGGTTTCCGGAACCGCTTCTTACTGGGAAGGTGAGGCAGGAAATACTCAGAGACAGAACTTTGAAGATCAGGTAACAGAGATTAACAATTTGATTTTAAGACTTCGTACTTATCCAACAAGAATTCTTCAGATGGCAGGACTTTATGAGGACGCTGAGGAGACTGCAGTAGGATATGCACAGGCATTGTCAACAGATATAGTAATGAAGTGATAAAAAGTGAGGAGAACCGGTAATGAAGACTGAAGCACAAATTTATATGGACTTCAAAAGAGCCCAGGCTCAGGCTGACCGACTTCGCCAGATTGCTTCTAATATGGACAATGTGGCAGAAGACGAGATGGCAGGCGCAATCAGCAAGGTCCGCTCAGATTGGACAGGAGAAAATGCTGATACCTACACAAGTAAGGCAGACAAAGAAAAGACAAAAGTAATTAAGACAGCCGCTGACGTAAGAAGAGTGGCAGACACAATCGAAGCAATGGCAGCCAGAATAATGCAGGCAGAGCTGGATGCTATAAGAATAGCCAGTCATTAAAGGAGGAAAATTAAAATGGCAGAAATTTATGTACAGAGTTCACAGGCATTACAGGATATCATCGATCAGTTAACAAAGCTTAACGCAACATACCAGGGATACACCCAGGATATCGACACAGAGGTAAAGAACCTTACAACAAAGTGGGAAGGTAAGGCAAGCGAGACTTTCCAGGATACTTACAGCAAAGAGAGACATTGCTACGCTGATTTCTTTGACGGAGTTGGAACATATATCAAGGCTCTTACAGAGATCCTTGCAAAGTATGAGGCTACTGAGACAGCAAACATCAGCATCGCATCAAAGTAATTTTTGAAAATTATCAACCTACAGGAGGATTAATATAATGGCAGCAGTATTAGAGAATTTAAGAGTATCAGACGTAGCTGACTTAAGAACAGAGGCTACTAATTTCCAGACACACGCAGATGACCTTAGAAAGGTTACAGGAGAAATGCTTACACTTATCGGCGGAACATTAGGTGTATGGCGTGGCGAGGCTCAGAAGAGCTATACAGACAGATTCGCTGATCTTTCAGACGATATGGACAGACTTTACAACCTTTGCTCAGCTTACAGCACAGACCTTATCGACATCGCTAACAAGTACGAAGAGGGCGAGACAGATAACATCTCTAAGGCACAGGCTCTTTCAGCTGACATCGTAATGGAAGTTTAATACCTAAATTTGTATATTCTTGACCGGGAACAGTGCCTTCGTGCACTGTTTTTGGCGTATCCGGAAATAATGGGAGTTTTTTATGAAGAGTTTTAAGAAATTAATCAATCTTGCACTTGCTGCATGTATAGCATTTTCTCTGATAGGAGGTTTATTTACCGTGGAGGTCAGGGCCGAGGGTGAGGCCAAGCTGATGCAGTCCTTCGTAATTGACGATACAGTCAGAGCATATATCAGAAACGGTGCTGTTGACGGAAGTAGTACCTATCAGATCGGAAAGGATTTTTGTACAGATATCGGTACATGTGGCCTGGGCGAAGATGTAAGTCCTGTAAGGACTCTCATTCTTCTGGACAATTCTCTGTCTATGACCAAGGCATTAATGGAACCCATCAAGGATTCCATCAGGAAGATCATCGAGGCTCACGGACCCAATGAACTTTTTAAGGTGGGAACCTTTGATGAACAGGTGCACTACCTCACCACAGACTTTTCAGAGGACTATGTGGCTCTGGACAAGCTGGTGGAGGGCATAGAATACCATGATCAGAAGACATATCTTAACACAATTCTCTACGACATCATTCATGAGATCGATTCCCGTGATTACGAGGGATATGTGAGGATCATCCTTTTTGCCGACGGAGTAAAGGATGAAGAGATCGGCTACACCAACGGTGAGCTGGCAGATCTTCTGGCAAACAGGAACTATCCTATCTATTCCTTTGGTGTAAAGAGCGGCAAAAACGCTCCTCTTCTGGAGGACATGTTCGCTCTGTCAAGAAAGACAGGAGCTGAGTGTCTTCTTATAGATAAAGATAATATCGGCGATGTGCCGGCTATTCTGTCTGCGGATTCGGGAATCACCGTGCTTACGGCCAAGATCCCTGAAGATGCCTGGGACGGTGAGAGAAAGAACAGTCAGCTCAAGCTTGCTGACGGCAGCAGCATTTCCTTTATGGTTCAGACCCCTTTCCCTGTTTATCAGGAGAAAAAGGAGGATAAGCCTCTGCCTCCCGTGGAGCTCATTGAAGAGTCCGAACCGGAGCCGGAGCCAACCCTCTGGGATAAGCTCAGACAGCCCCATATCATTGCGGCTATAGTAGGATGCCTTCTTATCCTTATTTCACTTATTATGTTGCTGGTTCATTTTATAAGAGCCAAAAAGAAAAAGCCGGAAGAGGTTATGATGCCCACAGTCAACCTGGGCTCAGGGGCAGGAGAAACAGAGCTTTTCGGCTATGGAACAGGAGCCCAGAACAACGGAACAGAGCAGCTCACACCTGCTGTTTCCGACGGAAGAAAGAAATATATGTTCCTTCTTACTGACAAGGATGATGAGTACAGGAGCTTCAGATGCGAGCTTATCGATGAGCTCACCATCGGACGTATGGAAGACAACCATATCATTATCGGAGATGACAATTCGGTACACAGACATCATTCGACAGTAACAGCCAAGAACGGAACTTTCTATTATACAGACCTTAAGGACGTTAAGAATCGTAGCGCTGTCAACGGAGTATTACTTAAACCCACAATCCCGCAGCTTATTGTTAACAATTCTGTTGTGACAATAGGAAGACACTCCTACACAATAACAATTACGGAAGGTCATTGATGATGAGATTATTAGCAGCCAATTATACGGATAGAGGATCAAGAGACGGGATCAACCAGGACTCTGTTTTATCACTGATCACAGAGAATCTGGCTATATTCTGCGTCGCAGACGGCATGGGAGGACACAGGCATGGGGAACTGGCCTCCAGAGAGATTGTCGGAAGCCTGAGGATGTGGCAGCAGGCCAATAGGGACAGGGTTTTTGATAAGCCCCTGGTACTTTTTGATGAGATCGAGGAGATCCTTTCAGCTGTCAACAAAGAGATCTTCCACAGGTACAATGCTCAGGGACCCTGCGGCAGTACATTGGTATGTCTGGTGATCAGCGGGGACAGATATGCTGTGTATTCAGCCGGGGACAGTCGTCTTTACAAGAAGAAAAAGCTTCATATGTATCAGATAACGCGTGATGACGCTGCTGCTAACGGCAAGCTTACCAAGGCTGTGGGAGTCAGTGAAAACATCAAGTATAACAGGAGCATGGGCAAGCTCAAAAAGAACGACGAGTTCTTCCTTTGCACCGACGGCGTGTACAAGGAGCTTAATCCTGCCACAATCAAAAAGCTTCCCGGAAAGGTCTTTTTTACCGGGAAAAACAGAGGCATCGAAAAGCTGATAAACTCAGTACAGAAGCAGGTTAGCAGAAAGGGTGCCAGCGACAATCATTCTGCGATTTTCGTTAAGTGCGTGGAGAAATAATTAATTATCAGAAAATACTCCGGCATATATTGCAATTATTCAGACAGTAACTTATAATCGGTCATGTGTTTATATAAAATTTATAAAATGGTAATATAATTTTTATTTTATAAGTGCAATCAGGAGGGTGTATGAAATTTGACAGAATCAGGTCTTTTCTGGGGAAAAGGCTTCTTACTGTACTACTGGTTCCGGCAGTTCTGGGGTGTAATTTCACTGCCATTTCGGTATCAGCCGACGAGGTTGCAGCAGTTGCGGATTCAGTAGAATATGGGGAAACTGCTGAAGAGAATTCAGGTGATGAAACAAATAATGATGGACAGGACTCTGAGCCTGCTGAGAATACAGAGGACAGCAGTCAGGATTCCGGAGAGCAGGAGGACCAGGGTTCAGAGTCTGAGCCTGAGGCTTCCGATGCTTCATCTACCGGCGCTTCCACTGAGGAAGGCGGAGATACAGGCGCAGGTGAGGGCGCTTCAACCGGTGCCAGCTCTGATGCTCCGGGAACAGACAGCTCAACTGACGCTTCTTCTTCCAGCTCATCTGATGCTTCCGGCAGCGCTTCTTCAGGGGCTTCCGATGCTTCAGGAGATGCTTCAAGTGATGCGTCAAGCGATGCTTCATCCGAGGACAGCGCAGATGCTGCCAGCAGCGCTTCCAGTGAGGAATGGAAGGATGAGGATATCTCCGAGAATTCCGGGGATATCAGTGCCAATGACTCTGAGGATGCGGAGTTTGAAGAGGAAGAGGTAGAGGCTTTCGTTGAAGAATTGGAAGTATACATGACTGACAACGGTGATGGTACTACAGACATATGCTTTAGCAGTGACTGTACAATTCCCGGATGGCAGCTCATTGGTTTATACAGGAAAGAGGGCAATACCAAACGCGAACTGGCATGTAATAATTACTGGAATTACTCTTATACCTGTACTGAGTTTATGGGCAGCGTGATCTACCACGTTAATGAAAATCTGAGTGATAAACAGTTCTTTCTTGCTGCGGCTCCCTGCGACAGGGATGAGAGCAGTGACTATGCTGTCAGCTGCTTTAATCCTAAATGCGGCAATTTCACAGGATATAGCCGTAAGGGCACAGAAAGAGAGCTTGAGGGATACACAGTCTATTCTTCCAAAGGAAAGAATAAGAGAGATCGTGAAGATGTGTATGATACCCATAATACCTACTATGTCAATCCCAAGAGATCCGGTATCAAGGATCTGAAATATTCTGTTTCCAATGTCAGCAGATATGATGCCGCTGAGAATGGAATAGATGTCATGGTTGAGGTTGGCGCATCCCTCATTCAGGATGGAGATGGCTTAACACCTACCAAGATACTGCCTGCCCAGATCTGCAAGATAGTTGCCGCAGACAACCCTTCAGTGGTTTATATGGATATGACCAAGAACCCCAAGGTCGACAGAATGTCAGAGGCACCCATTATTCGTCCTCTTAAATATATCTATAGCGTTGTTCCTGTAGAGGAGTCCGAAGAAGAGTTTTTAGCTGAATTTACAGACAGCAACGGTAATGTTCAGGTTCCTGCAAGAATCATGTGCACGGACACCAGAAGAATCGGCAGCGATGCCAAAGTAACCAGAACTGAGAACTACCTGGTGGTTGACAGCGTCAACCCAACTGCTTCCGTGGAATATGTAGAAAAGAATCCATGGTGGCCCATTGACTGGAGCAAGTCTACAGATAAGAGCAGTCCTGTACTTAAGAATTCGCCCAATGTAGACAAACTTATTACCGACAACAATACCACGGTTTATATCAAGGTTAAGGATGATTACCTCAAGGATTTCGGCGGTTATTCCTATAATTTCAAGGGTGGCTTTGGTGATAACGAGAGCGGAAAGACTGTATCTGTAAATAAGAGCACAGATGGCGATAAGACAGAATTAAAAGAAGAGTTCAAGTTCGACAAGCCGGGACTTTATATGATCAACGGTGCTGAGGCTTCAGACTATGCCCTGAACACAGTTGATAACGAAAGCTTTAACTCTGTAACCATTGCCTATGATCCGGTAGCTCCGGAACTTACCGTACACAAGGTTTGGCCGGAAGCCAAGATCTGGAATCCTATTTTCCAGAAGATTCCTTCCTATGAGACCGGAACAGAGGTAGTTATCGAGGTTGGCATCAAGAACGGTGTATATTTTGACAAGGCCAGTCTTGAAAAGAACGTTAAGGAAAGTATTGTTGTAACAAGAAGCGATATAGGCGCCAAGTACCAGAAGCCTGTGGACTTTACAGTAAGCGGAACAACCAATGACGGCACAACCAAGATCGTCATCGGCGGAGAAGGAGAGTACACTGTTTCCTATTCAGATGCTTCACCTGTGGATGACTGCGGTGTTACCCTTAAGAAGAAATCAGGGGAAGTGATAACCCAGTTTACCATTGAGCCTGCGGTTCCTGAGATGAAGTCCACTCCTCAGTCCAAGATCAAGCCCAAGAACGGCTTCTACTACAACCAGAGCGTTGTGGAGGAGATCACTGTTAAGGCCAGATACTCCAGGGTAAAAGACCATGTTAAGGTCCGCAATGATGACGCCAAGACACCCAATGCCTCTCCTACACTGGAATTTATCGACAAGGGTGAAGAGACACTGGTCAGGGTCAAGATGGAAAAGGACGGAAAGTATGCTTTCCAGGCATATTATTCCCAGGGCGGTGTGGAATATAACCCCATCAACTTCGGCCCCTATGTAATTGATAAAGAAAAGCCTGAAATTGTTTATTCAGAGGTTGAGAACTACTCAGCCAATAACGGTGTTGTCGCACCGGTTATCACCTGTAAGGATGTGAACCTTCCCGAGAAGGCAGACAGCGTCAAGACAGAGGTTAAGCTCACCGGCTATAACAACGGAGCAGTTTCAGTAAAGAGCAAAAAGTCCCGTTCAGCAGGCGGTCTCGTTATTTCCTACGACGACTTTGCAAGGGAAAAGAAGAACGACGATCTTTATATCCTTGAGGTTACTGTAACGGACCTTGCGGAGAATACAAGTACAGAGAAGCTGGTATTCTCAGTAAACCGTTTCGGATCAGTATTTATTCTTGGCGAAGGCACCAAGGCCATGAATGAGAAGTATTACACCAACGAGCCTCAGGACGTTACCATAACCGAGATTAACGTTGACGATCTTGTGACAAGAGATGTTTCTTTAACAAGGGATGACAGCATCAGGAAGCTCAACAGCGAGACTGATTACAGAGTAAGCAGACAGGGTGATGACACCAGCTGGAAGACCTATTCCTACAATGTTAGCAGGAACAATTTTGACAAGGACGGTGTGTACTCTGTATCACTTTATACCAAGGACAGAGCCACCAACGAGATGGATAACAAGAGCAGAAATGCTGAGATCGAGTTCGCTGTAGACAGGACAGCACCCAGTATCGTAGCTGCCGACATCGAGGACAGAGGCGTATACAAAGAGAAGAAGCACGAGTTCAACGTGGACGTAACAGACAACATGGGCATTGTAAGTCTTACAATATTCAACAACGGTAAAGAGATCGGTAAATATACCGGAGAGCAGCTCAAGGCTGATGACAACATCGAGACCATCACTCTTGAGGAAAACAAGAAGCCTCACAACGTAACACTTGTTGCAGTGGATGTGGCAGGAAACAAGCAGACAGTGGTTTACAAGAACATTGTTGTCAATGCCAAGGAAGCTGACAAGATCGTTGAAGAAGAGGAAGAGATAGTAGAAGAAGTTGAAGAGGCAGTAGTTGATACTCCTGAGGTTCTTGGAGCAGTTAAGGAGCCTGAAGCTGAGTTGAAGCCTGAACTTCCCGCTAAGCTTCCAGAGGTGATCGAACCTGTTAAGCCTGAAAAGCCGGGCTTCCCATATAAGAAAGCAGCAGCTGCTGCAGGTGCGGCTGCATGTGTAATGGCAGCAGGCGGAGCAGGAGTTTTAGTCCGCAGAAGAAAGCTCACTAAAAAATAATCGTTTGTATAGTAGCGTGAAATGCGCGCCGGAAGTGTTTCGCCGGTGCGCATTTTTCGTAGGAAACAGCATGGAAAGGGGACAAAATGATCCATAAAAGACTTGTAAGGATGACAACAGCAGTAGTAATGGCGGCAGCATTGATGATGCAGACACCGGTCGCTTTTGCTGCGGAGGAGGACTTTTTCCCGGAGGAGGAAGAGTACTGCTGGGAGATAGAAGAGGAGATTCCGGAGGAGGACAGCGACCGGAATTTGGATGAGGAAGCAACTGAGGAGACTGAAGAGGAATTCGAAGAGGAGTTGTATGATTCCGTTTCGGAAACAGAGGAAGAAGAGATCACTGTGGATCTGGCAGAGGAGGCTTCGGAGGCTGCTTCATATGAGGCTTCTGAGGAAGACATGGAAGAGTCAGACGTTTCAGGGGATGAATCATTCGTAGAAGCGGCGGAAATCACAGATGTCACAGCTTCCAAGAACCCCATAACCAAAGTTGTGATACAGAGCGGTATGGCAAATTCCACCGCTGTACAAGAGCACTATAAGATCGTAAGCGACAAAAACGGAACGCTTAAGTCTGCGGCTCTGACCCTGGGCTCAGAGTATAAAACAATGAAACTTCAGGCAGTGCAGACCCGCAAGGACAACAGCCAGGCCAAGGATGCTCCCTCCTGGAAGTCATCCAATCCGAAGGCTGTCACGGTGGAATCCACCGGCAATACAGTAACCGTCAAGGCTGTGGGAAAGGGAAAGGCCAAGATATCCTGTGTGGCCTCTGACGGCTCAGGAAAAAGCGCTTCTGTGACCATCACTGTCAGGCAGAATGCCACAGACCTTGAGATCAGCGGAAATACCTGTATTTCAGCAGGAAAGAGCGCAAGCTATAAGGCCACTCCGGTTCCCTCCAATTCCGATAACAAGAAGGTTACCTGGGAAATCGAGGGCAAGGTTGACGGCGTCAAGGTTGGTTCGGACGGCAAAGTAAGTGTAGCCAAAAATGTAAAATCCGGAACCAGGATCACTCTGGTTGCTCATGCCACCGAGATTCCCGGAATCCCCACGAAAGTAAGCAGCAAAAAGGTTATCACCGTAAAAGACAAGGCCAAAACTCTCACTCTGAATGCTCCGGAGGATACAAATCTTGTCACCGAAGCGGCCAAGGGCTATAAGACAAGCCTTACTCTTTCAGCATTCACGGATAATAACGAAACGGTTTCCTGGAAGATGGATAAGCAGGGAATTGTCAGCATCAAGGAGACCGAAAACAACAAGGTCACCGTAAAGGCTTTATCCACAGGCAGTGTCAAGGTCACAGCCTATACTACCGACGGCTCCAAGCTGAGTAAATCCGTGAAGATAACGGTAATTGTTCCCGTGACATCGATTGACCTCACTGTGCCTGAGGACAGAAGCGACAACTATCTGGCCCTGGGCTGCAGCCTGAAGTTCACTGCGGTACTCAATAAGGGAAAAGAAGCCCCCACTATTTCCAAGCTCAAATGGGACTATGAGATCGTGGGCTTTGACTCCAAACAGGAGAAGAAAATAACCTTAAGCGATAAGACCCAGAAGCTTATAAAGGATAAGAAATATTTCTTTACCCTGGATAAGAGCGGAAAAGTCACAGCGGCTTCCCCCAAGGACTTTGAGAAGCAGGCTGCAAAGCTCTGGGATGAGACCGGGGCTTACCAGTACGCCATTGTGGTGAAGGCAGAAACCACCGACGGCTCCGGAATATCAGCTCAGAAGCTGGTAAAAAGGGTGAAGAAAAATACAAGTATTTCTATCAATAAGACATCCTGTAGCGTCCATGTAAACGGAACCAACACAGATGTCATTGTTCTTAAAACTGCCCACGGGGTAAAAGAGTTCTACGTCTCATACAGCAATCCCGGAGTGGCAAATGCCTGGGTGGATTCCGGAAATCAGGTATGGATAAAGGGCCTTTCTACGGGAAGTACCAAGGTGACCTTTAAGGCCAAAGACGGAACCGGAGACAAGATAAAAGCCACTATTTCAGTGAATGTTGTCAGGTAAAAAAAGGGAAAATTAATTTTTGAAAATTCTGTGATTTTTGGTTTCAGATATGGTTTAATAATACCATCAATGATATCATTAGTTGCAAAATATCGTCGAAATCTAGATTTGTAAAGAGATAGGAAGAGTATGAAATCATTTTTTTCTAAGTGGTATATAAAGCTTATATTGTGGTTTGGAACCTGCGGAGCAATCATTGCTCTGGGCATTTTCGCAGTGGGCAGAATGGTATACTCCAGCGTATGCATCGATGCGAACCCTTCTATTACGGTTAAATTGGACAAGGACGGCTTTGTTCTTACCGTGGTAGGTGAGAATGAGGACGGCAAAGAGGTCCTGAGGCAGCTTGAGGAGACCTATAAAGAGGACTATGAAGAGAGCATTAAGGGTCAGGACGCCGAGACCATTGTAAGCGAGATCGTATATAAAGCCCTGGAACTGGGTTATCTTAATGACGAGCAGAGCGCCATGCTTTTATCTGTAAAGAGCAGAGACGAGGAAGTTGCCGATGAGCTCCAGTTAGATCTGGCATATGTGGCTTCCGACGCCATGGAGTCCGAGCTTGATAACGCTGTGGTTCTTGATCAGACCATCACCGCAGACAGCTCAGTCAGAGCTATTTCCGGCATTTACCATATTTCTCAGGGCAAGGCTTTCCTTGTTTGGCAGCTGTGTATGTCAGAACCTGAGCTTCAGGTTTGGGACCTGGCTGACATGACCATCACTGAGCTGATCCTTGAGTGCATTGACAAGGATGTGAACCTGGCTGAGTATGTTGACATCATCGGCGAAGGCCTTGAGGATTTTTACTCTGATTATGATGACGAGGACTTGGAAGAGGGTGACGAGTATTATGACAATCTTCCTGCCCCTGATTTTGACGAAGACTATGAAGATGATGACTTCGAATCCGATTACGCCGACGACTATTCCACAGTTGATGATGATTTCGAGGAAGACTGGGAAGACGAGGACGAAGATACAGAGCTTGATTTGGATGCCTTAAAGGGCAGCAGGGCTGCAGGCAACAGGGGAAGCGCTTCCGCATATGATACTTCCGATGATGACGATGAGTTATTGGAAGAGATCTACGAAGAAGACGAAGAAGATGAAGAAGATGTAGAAGACGTTGAGGAAGCTGATGATGACTGGGGAGATGATTACAACGAAGGTGATTATCCCGATGAGCAGCTGCCCGGTGAAGTATATTATGATGATGGCACCTGATAGGGGCTGAAAGAAGTATTGTTATTATGTTACAGATCGGAAGTTTAGTTGATGGAAAATATAAAGTCCTTAGCGTTATAGGACAGGGCGGTATGAGTACCGTTTACCTTGTTATGAACGAGAAGGCAAATAAACCCTGGGCGATCAAGGAGGTCCGCAAGGACGCCGTTGCCAATTATCAGGTGGTCAGACAGAGTCTTATTACCGAGACCAATCTTTTAAAGAATCTGTCCCACCCATATCTGCCCAGTATCGTAGATGTTATTGATGATGAGGGACGATTCCTCATCGTTATGGACTATATAGAAGGCAATACGCTGGATAAGGCCCTGGCTACCATGGGGCCTCAGCCTCAGGAGTACGTTATCGAGTGGGGTATCCAGCTTTGCGATGTCTTTGAATATCTTCATAGCAGGACTCCTGCTATTATCTACAGAGATCTCAAGCCGGGGAATATCATGCTTCGTCCCAACGGACGTATCTGCCTGGTGGATTTCGGAACAGCAAGAGAATATAAGGCGAATCATGCCGGGGACACTTCATATCTTGGAACAAGAGGATTTGCGGCTCCCGAGCAGTTCGGAGGAATGGGACAGACAGACGCCAGGACGGATGTCTATTGTCTTGGTGCCACCATGTACAATCTTTTGACAGGACACACCTCCAATGAGCCGCCTTATGAGTTCTATCCCATCAGGTATTGGAATCCCAATCTTTCCTCAGGCCTTGAGAAGATCATTGCCAAGTGCGTTCAGAATAACCCCGCAGACAGGTATCAGTCCTGCGCTGAGGTTATGTATGATCTTCAGCACTACAAACAGCTTGACAGAGATTATAAAAAGACAGCAAAAATGAGCGTTGCTGCTGTGGCTCTTTTGACAGCAGGGGCAGTGCTATGCGGTTCCTTGTCCTATTACTTCCACCAGGCTGCCACGGTTACAGCCACAGAGAGCTACGAGGATATGATCCTGGATGCCCTTGGTGTAGAGGATGATGCAGAGGCAATCCAGAAGTTTGCGGGAGCCATCAGGCTTCAGCCCACCAATCCGGAGGCCTTTGAGGAGATGTTGGACAACAGGATCCTGGCGGATGACTGTTTTACCGCAGAGGAGGATGAGAGTCTTCGAAGGCTCCTTATAACCGGCTGTGACGGAACCACCATTGAGAAGGCTTTTGCTGCCAACCGTGCAGCCTATGATGATTTTTCCTACAAGCTTGGAATGGCATATTTTTACTGCTACGAGGATGTGGGAAACAAGCAGCTTTCCCTTAAGTGGCTCAAGATAGCCATGACCTCCCAGTATCTGGATGACAGCCAGAGAGACAGGGCTGCAAGGCTTCGCATTATAGCTGAGTATTACAATTCTATCGGCGGAGATCCCAAGACCGGTGACCCGGGACTTCCTTTTGATGTTTTCTGGGAGAATCTGGTAGAGATTGCCGACGGAAATATTGCTGAAATAGATAATTCCATCACAGCGCTGATGATCTACAACGAGATAGCGCTGCAGGTTTTCCAGCACAACAATAGATTTGTGGCTGCCGGAGTTTCCTATGATGATATGGAGCAGGAGCTCAACTCCATCAGTGCCCATATTGCTTCTGATATTGAGGCTAAAGGGGATCTGGGGGAGCATATCAGTAGTTTGGTTGAGGAAGCTAAAGATAATGTGGAGCAGGCACAAAAATCCATAGAGATGGCACGCCGCCAGGGGTGATTTTTTGTGAGGACGAATTCGCCAGTGTACCTACCTACCAAAAAAAACAAAAATCTGGAGAAATGTATGAATAAAAAGAATATTGCAATAATAGGCCTTCTGGCCACCATAGCCCTTTCCGGCTGCGGAGAGAAAGCGCCGGTCAATTCCGATCTTACCGCAGAATCCAGTTCCATAGAGGCCACCACTGAGTCTGCATCACAGACCGCATCATCGGACGCTACAGAGTCAACATCCGCCTCCACAGAGGCTTCCGTCGAAGCCAAAACAGAACCCGATTACGACATCCCCCTTATGAACGACCTGGGGGAAACAGCATATCTTGAGAAAGTCGGCGCAAAGAAATACGATTACACCGAAGCTTTCGAACTCACCGATGACCTCAGGGGGACAATAGAAACCCTCTTCCTCGTAGTTGGAAGGTATGATTCTGAAAGCCTCGTTAAAAAGGCCGACTGGAAGGACATTTTTGTCGACAGATTCCTCAAGAATTCATGGTACAGCTGCAGTTATCTGTCAAATATATACGATGGCGACAGCCTTATGGATAAAGATCAGATCGAGTACTTCCAGTACAGCATCACCGGCAAATACGTCGAATTCCCTGAGTATGCAAACAGCCCCCTGGACACCGCAGAGGCTTCCAGCGGCTTCAACACCGCCAACATTATCGATTATGAAGTAGCTGAATCCGGCGATGAAATTCACCTTTCCGCCAATGTGGGAATGTGCGAGGGCATAAAAGAGGATTACGATTACACCTACAAGATGGATGTAGTCCTTGTTAAGAACCCCTACAGCTGCTTTAACGGCTACAACATAGTCTCTTTAGACTATGAAGAGAATACATCCTATCAGGCCCCCGACGGCAAATAGCACGAGGACGCGGAAGGCTATTTTACATACAAGATCACCTTCATCTTTAACGATGAAAACCCTGCGCCCTTCGAGACCATCAAGCCTATAGCAATAGATGTTAAGGAATAAACGGTTATACTGAAAAAAGTATTGTGGGAAGAAAAAATGAAAATTAAGGGATTATCAAAAGCCGTTTTAGCCATGGTTATGGCAGCAGCTCTCTGCGCAAACACCGGGGTAGCGTATGCCGCAGAGGAAACATGCATATTTGAGGATAGCATTTCTGATGATGCAGATTTCATAATGGAGGAATATCCTGAGGATGAGGAACTTTCCGAGGAAATATATGAGGAATTTCCGGATCCCATTACCGAGGATGAGTCTGTGGAATCTGAAGAGGAATATTCTTATGAGATCCTGGAGGAGCTTACAGAAGACAGCGAGTGGCCCTCCGATGAGTTCGAAGAAGATTACTTTATTGATGAGAATGATGTATCCGACAATGATGTAGTTGGAATAAGCGCAGAAAAAAAGGAAAAGCCTGTAAAGGATGTGGATATCACAACCTCAGGTGGAACCGTGATTGCAGTGAAACCCTTTAAAGGAATAAAAGATACAGTTGTACTGAACGCTGCAGTTAGTCATGGAGGAAAGGTTACCTGGAAATTTAAAAACGAAGGCGTTGCTGATATAACTACAAAGGGCAACGAAGCCACGATCAAGGCCATAAAGCCCGGAAAAATAACCGCAACAGCTATTTCCGTGGAAAATCCCAAAAATAAAGCCAAATTAAAAATACAGGTAATTCAACCTGTTACTGAAATACAAATAACAGGCAAAGACGAAGTATATGTCGGAAAAAAGGCACAGTATGAGGCACATCTCACACCGAAAACAGCGAGCAATAAAGAGGTTACCTGGTCTATAAGTGAAAAGACACAGATTGAAGGAGTTTCTATCGGTGCCACCACCGGCAAGCTTACTGTGAAGAAAACAGTCGGGGCGAATCAGACGATCACTATTGTAGCCACAGCAAAGGACGCCTGTGGTCTCAGTGTGGAAAAAAAGGTCAAGCTTATAAAGGATGTGGATATCACAGCCTCCGGAAATACCACTATTGCAACCCACGCCATAGGAGAATTGAAGGAGACAGTGGAACTGACTGCTTCAGTGCATAGTGGCGGCGATGTTTCCTGGAAATTTGAAAACAAAAATGTTGCGGATATCAGTTACAAAGGTAACAAGGCAACCATAAAGGCCAAAAATCCCGGAACTGTAATAGCGACAGCCATAGAAAAGAATCCTGACGGAACCGAACATAAAGCTAAGATTAAAATAAAAGTTATCACACCTCCCTCAAAGCTTAGTCTGACAGTCCCTTTCGACAGAATGGAAGATTATGTGGCCATGGGATGCAGCCTTAAATTTACACCTTCCTTTGAAAATAAGTATGGCAAGCCCACTGTCAAAAAAATTGCCTGGGATTATGAGGTTGTCGGTCTTGACAACAAACGTGAGCAGAAGATAAATCTCAGCGCGGATGCCCAGCAGAAGATAAAGGACAAAAAATACTTTTTTACCTTCAAAAAAGGAACTGTTAAGATGGTCGGCGAAGAGGCCTATGAAAAACAGTCCAAGGAGCTATGGAAAGAAAACAGGAGCTATCATTATGCTATTCTGGTGAAGGCATCCACAACTGACGGTTCAAATCTTACAGCGAGTCAGCTGGTAATGCCTATTCCGGGAAACAATACTATGACGATAGCAAATAATAAGCGGACAGTATGGGAAGGACAAAAAAATCTGGACTTTATTTATATCCATACCAATAAAGGATTAAAGCGAGTTTATATTACATATTCCAAAAAAGGAATAGCAGATGCCCACGTTGATGGGGCAGGTCTGGTATGGGTCAAGGGGTTAAAGGCCGGAACTACAACCGTTACAATTCATTCAATGGATGGCACGGGGGTGAAGGCGACTTTAAAGATAACCGTAAAAAAATAGATGAAAAAAGAAACAATATAGAGAAGAGATTGCAAATTGTCAGTGATTTGTAATCTCTTTATTTTTGTTGTAAAAATTCTCGTTTAATTGATAGAATTGCCCGCCGGTTTTAACAATATTACGAATATATTTTTCACAAAAAATTCATTGCTTTTTGAATCTCCTTTATTTTATAATCGGCGTACTGTTTTATAAAAAGTTTATATTTAGTTAATTTATTTTTAACCGAATATGAACCGAGGTTTTAGGAGGAAATATGAAATTTGAAAGTATGAAGTCTTTTTTTGGCAAAAGACTTATAACGGTATTGTTGGTTCCTGCAATTCTTACCTGCAATTTCACAGCTATCCATGCATCTGCTGATGAGACAATAGCAGCCATGGCAGAAGCTGAGTCTGAAGAATCTTCACAGGAAAATGCAGAAGAAACCCCAGAAGAAAACACAGAAGAAAACCATGAGGAGCAGTCCGACGACAGCGCCCAGGATCAGGGCGAGGAGTCCCAGGACAACAGCGAAGGCGGAGATAACTACGAAGAGTCCGATGAGAGCTCTGACAGCGGCGAAGGCTCAGAAGAGGGTGAGAACTCCGAAGGCGAGGACGCTTCTTCTACAGGTGCATCCACCGAGGAAGGCGATAACACAGATTCAGGAGAGGGCGCATCTACAGGCGCAAGTTCTGATAATTCAGGCTCTGACAGCTCTACAGATGCCACATCCGCTGACTCTGCAGACGCTTCAAGCAGCGCATCATCCGATGACAGCGCCGATGCCTCCAGCAGTGCATCATCAGAGGAAGCTGCAGATGCTGCCAGCAGTGCTTCCAGCGATGAAGAGTGGGAGGATGAGGACGTATCCGAGAACTCTGAAGGTGATGTAAGCGAAAATGATTCTGAAGATGAGGAAGAAGAGGACGAAATCGCCTTCACTTCAGAAGAAGATGTATTCGAAAACTTTGAACTTTCTATCGTTTATTATTTTGATGGCAGCAATGTTACAACCAAGGTATGCTTTCCCCGGGACTGCATCAAAGACAGGGATTTCAGTCTTAAGGGTGTAAGCGGCGAAGGCAAGGTACATTCTTTATTCACTATCGGAAGAATCAACAGTTCTTACGAGGAAGAGGGATCATATTACATCTATACCTTTGAGGGCTTTGTAAAATCATCGGATGTTTATGTTGTTGCACACAAAATACTGAGCTATGCAAACTATGGACACAATCGTGTAACCTACGAGTTTAGGGACAAAGTAAAGAAGCTTGAGGACTACAGCCCTTATCCTTCCCTTGAGGAGCTTGATTTCGGCGACGAACCTGAGGAGGTCCAGGAGGACGAAGAAGGTGGAGAAGGCGGCACAACCGACGAGACCTATGACAACACCCAGCTCTTTTACATCAACCCTTCTCAGCTTAAGAGCGATTATCTGACATACAGTATTTCATACATGAATCATAGTGATGACGCCTGCGTATTTTCACAGTTTGACGGTGAAGATGGATGGGGCGAATCCCTTTCGGTTGATTATATTGAAAATATGAAAACCGGCGAAGTTGTGTCAAATGCCTTTGGTGAGCTTCCTGAGGGTATGATGCCCCTTACACCTCTTAAGGTTGTATATGCCATCAAGCCCCGTGATACAGGCTCCATCAACGCACATCTCATGGCAAGACCCGGCGGACCCAGTACCCACTGCAAGATCATTGCCAACACCGATGGCAACACATCCATGAATATTGTAAATATCGATGGTGTGTATCCTGTAACCGATGTTGTAAAAGCAGCTGAGGAAAAGAATGATGACAACCTCACCCTGACAGCGGGAAATACCATCGTTATCAACACCGAGGGTACCTGCCTCACAGCCCGTGCTACAGATGACCACATCAAGGATATTGAATACATTACCTATAACTTTAGGGGTAACCGTAAAGACTGCATCGATCAGAGGTACGATTTTTCCGCAGATCAGAAGTCCTCAGTACGAAATGTCGAGGGCAATACAAAACAGATAACTGCAAATATCGGCTTCAGCGAACCCGGTGAGTACATCATCACCAATGTCAAGGGAAAAGATTACGCTGAGAATGAGAGCATAGATGAAAACTTCTCCACTGTAAAAGTACTCTATGCACCTAACGCACCTGTTCTTTCCCTGGATTCTCTTCATCCCGAACCCATGATCGAGGACGGTGAAAAGATCTACGAATTCGGTACTGAAGTTACCATGCAGGTAAAGATATCAGGCGGAATCATTTTTACAGATGACCGTTTTGTAGAGATGGTAAAGAGCTGCATTAAGGCAAAATGCGACGTTGAGTGCGGCAACAGCGGAAAGGCCTACGATTATGACGTAACCGATGTCAGCTATGCAAACGGCGTAAACAGCGCAACAATTCATTTCAGAGGCACAGGAAAGTATGTTGTTTCCGTAAGCTCCGGCAATGTGACAGATGATTGCGGCACAGCCATTATCTGTGATGGAGTTTCAGGTGATACCTTCACAATTGAGCCTGAGGTTCCAAACGCTGCAAAGAAGACTGTTCAGAAGAGCGCACCAAAGAACGGTTTCTACTACAATGAAGCTGTAATAGAGAGCGTTGTTTTCGACAGAAAGAACATTGAAAAATACATTTACATCGAGAATATCGAGGCAGGTCTTCCTACCAAAACTCCCAAGCTTGAGTTTGAGACAGCAGGAAAGCAGACCATTGCCAAGGCTGTCATGGACGAAGACGGCAGATACTGCTTCAAGATCTGCTACAGAAGACGTAAGCACAGCAAAGTAGTTGAGATGGAATTTGACACCTATGTCATCGACAGAAAGGCTCCTTTCGTAAGCTTTACTGAGGTTGAGAACTTCTCAGCCAACAACGGCAAGGTTGCTCCTGTCATCAACTGCACCGATGAGAATATGGATAAAAAGGTTACTTCCATCAGAGTCATCGGCTCCAACAACGGCGAGGTTCAGTTAAAGAACTCCGTATCAGAATCCATGGACGGAATCATTATCTCCTGCGCGGATTTCGCAAGGGATAAAAAGACCGACGACCTCTATACCCTTGAGGCCACTGTAATGGACCTTGCAGGTAACGAGACCAAGGAGACCCTTGTATTCTCCGTTAACCGTTTCGGCTCAGTATTCGTTCTGGGCGAAGACACCAAGGCCATGAATGAGCAGTACTACACCAACGATCCTACAGATGTAACCATCACAGAAATCAACGTAGATGACCTTGTTACCCGTGACGTATCTGTAACCCGTGACGGAAGCCTCAGAAAGCTCAACAGCGAGACTGATTACAGGGTAAACAGACAGGGTGACAACACCAGCTGGAAGACCTATACCTACAACGTAGACAGACTCAATTTTGATAAAGACGGTGTTTACTCTGTAACTCTTTACACCAAGGACAGAGCCACCAACGAGATGGACAACAAGAGCAGAGATGCTGAGATCGAGTTCGCTGTTGATAAGACAGCTCCCAGTATCGTAGTTGCGGACATCGAAGAGCACGGAATCTACAAGGAAGAGTCCCATTCCTTCAATGTTGACGTAACAGACAACATGGGCATTGTGAGCTTCACGGTTTACAACAACGGTAAGGCTGTAGACAGCTTCACGGGAAAAGAGCTTGAGGCAGACGGAAACGTTGAGACCATCACTCTTAAAGAGAGCAAAGAACCTCAGAACATCACTCTTATTGCCAAGGACATAGCAGGCAACAAGCAGACTCTTGTTTTCACAGACGTAATGATCTCAACCAAGGAGATCAAGACAGCGGAGACTCCTACCAGCAGTAAGCCAAGCACTACTCCGGCTACAGCTGAGCAGCCCATCACTGTAACAGGCACAAACGACCAGGAAAATAACGACACAGAAAATGCCACAACCGGCATCTCCGGCGAGATCGACAAGAAAGAGTTCCCTTACAAGAAAGTGGGAGCTGTGGCAATGGCACTGGCATGCGTTGCAGCCGCAGGCGGAGCAGGATTCATGATCCGCAGAAGAAAACAGAAGAAAGCGTAAGCTTTATATTTGAGAAAGTGAGGCCTTAGACCTCACTTTCTTTGCTTTACGATGGGGGACATTGATGTTATTATGTTGGGGAAATTCTGAAGAAAGTTATGTTGGGAAAATGAGAATAAAAGGATTGTTTAAGACAGGTTTGGCCACGGCTCTGGCTTATCACTGACCAAAAATATTAAGATTGTTCCATAGGAGGCAAAAGATGAAAATAGTAGTTGCAGATACAGACAGCATCGGATCAGATATGGACTACAGTATCTATGACGAGCTGGGAGAAGTAGTTTATTATGAGGACAAAGTAACAGAAGAAAACGCCAAGGAAAGGCTCAAAGGCGCACGGATCCTGATGATCAACAAGAGTCAGATCACGGACAAACTCCTGGATGATGCTCCTGACCTTGAGCTTATCTGCGAATTCGCAACGGGCTTTGATAACGCCAATATTCCCGCCTGCGACAGGCACGGAGTCAAGGTGGCCAACGTGGTGAATTACTCCACCGCGTCAGTGGCACAGCACACCTTCGCAATGCTTTTTTACCTGATGGAAAATCTCCGTCACTACGACGAGTTTGTCAAAAGAGGCGACTATGCGGCCCAGTCCCATTTTTGCTGCCTGGATATTCCATTCGAGGAGCTGGATGGCAAGACCTACGGTATCGTGGGAATGGGAAATATCGGCAGGAAGGTGGCACAGATCGCCACTGCCTACGGAGCAAAGGTTATATTCTATGCTTCCTCAGGTAGCAGCGACTGCACCGATTATGAGCAGGTCAGCTTTGATGAGCTTCTAAGGAGAAGTGATGTAATCTCCCTTCACTGCCCTTTGAGTGACAGAACCCGCAATCTCTTTAACAAAGACGCTTTTGACAAAATGAAGAAAAATGCGATCCTTATAAATGTTGCCAGAGGCGCCGTAGTCAGCGAGCAGGATCTTTTCGATGCGTTGGATCAGGGAAAGATAAAGGCAGCAGGCCTTGATGTTCTGAGCCCCGAGCCCATGGCCAAGGATTCGCCCCTTCTTAAGATTCAGGACAGCGGAAAACTTATCGTGACACCGCACCTTGCCTGGGCCAGCACCGAAGCCCGCACCAGATGCCTTATGGAAGTTAAGAAAAACGCTCAGGCCTGGATGAACGGCACTCCCAGGAATTTAGTGAACTGACAGTCATTTATTTTACATTGACCTTATGTAAAGCTCTCCCGTATAATATTTGTTAAGAAATGTTTAACAATATTGCGGGGGAGTATTATGTTGGGAAAAATAGGGAAGAAACTATTATCTTCAGGAATGCTGCTTTCATGTGTGGCACTCCTTTCTTTTTCGCCTGCGGCGGCTGTACATTCACAGGCAAGAGGCGCTGAAGTAGCTGTGGGAATCGATGTTTCCAAGTATCAGGGAGGCATCAACTGGCAGCAGGTCAGAAACTCAGGCGTTCGTTTCGCCATGATCAGAGTAGGTACCACCAAAAAGGGACTGGATGAACAGTTCGTCAACAATATAAACGGAGCAAATGCAGCGGGAGTAAGGACCGGTGTTTATATCTATTCCTATGCCACAACTCCGGAGCAGGCAGCAGCGGAGGCCAATCAGGTTCTTGCCTGGATCGCGCCCTACGCCATCACCTTCCCGGTGGCAATAGATATAGAGGACTCCTGCCAGAAGGGCCTTAGTGCGGTGCAGCTTCAGGCCATCGCCGACACCTTCTGCGGCATCATCAACGCCAACGGCTATGAGCCCATGGTTTATTCCAATAAGAACTGGTTCCAGAACAGAATGCCCAATGTGGCTTCCGCCAAATGGATAGCTCAGTACGGTCCTGTCTGCGAATATGCCGGCGAGTATGCTATGTGGCAGTCTTCAAGCCGCGGCAGCTTTGCGGGAATCGCAGGAAGGGTTGATGTTAACCACCTTTATTCAGACTATTTTTCAAGGATAATAGGTGAGGGCTTCAACAGCTGGGGCGGACATACCTTCTACTATCACAACTGGCGCAAGACCTATGGCTGGATCAATCTTGAGACCGGTAGATATCATGCCGAGGCCAACGGCTTTATCCAGACCGGCTGGTTCCAGGACGAAAGCGGTATCTACTACCTTGATCCCAATGAGGGAGGCCGCGCCAAGACAGGATTTGCGGATATCGACGGAGCTCGTTTCTACTTTAATGAAAACGGTGTGAGATGTACCGGACTTCTTAATCTGGGAGGCCCTGTTTATTACGCAAATGCAGACGGTGTCTGCCAGAAGGGCTTTGTTACCCTGGAGGACGGTGTTCACTATTTTGGCGATGATTATGTAATGCTTGTGGGCCTTCAGCCTGTAGGGGATGCTTATTATCTCTTCGGTGAAAACGGCGTGATGTTCACCGGATGGTCAGGAGATGTCAGTGCAAGATACTACTTTGGTCCCGACGGAAAAATGGTAAAGGGCTGGAATGCCATCGACGGCAAGTCCTTCTACTTCGGTGAGGACGGTCGCATGGTTCTTGGTCAGGCCGGAATCGGAGACGGCATCTACTATCTTGATCCCGCAGACGGCCACCAGGTTGTGGGCTGGGTACAGCAGCCCGACGGCTGGCACTACTACGACGCCAACAACGGCAAGATGCTGGCCAACGTGACAGCACTTCTTGATAACGTAAACTGCACCTTCGACAAGAACGGTGTGCTGGTTGATCCCGCAGGCTGGACACCGGGACAGAAATAACATAGAATTGGGTCAGGCTACTGTAGATTGCTATAGTACCTGACTCTTTTTTTGTGTGAACGGTATCGAGCTCATTCGGAGGCCCTACTCTGCTTATTATGTTTTTGTCAAAAGAGCCACAGTTGTCAGATACAATGGTAACTAAATAGCTCTCTTTGACTTATAGTTCATTTGTGATAGAATAAATCGGTTGATTTTAAAAAAGCGCTTATGACACATTCAATAGGAAAGGAAATAGCTATGAATTACGGGGAAGCAAAAGCAAAGCTTGAAAAATTCGGGCAGACACATGTACTTAAGTACTATGATGAGCTCACAGAGGCTGAGAAGGCAGAACTTCTTCAGCAGATAGAGGAGACAGATTTCGCGGTTCTTGAGAACTGCAAGCTCCTGGGCAAGGGCGGAGAAAGAGGAGTGTTCGAGCCTCTTGCTGCTATGCAGGTGAGTGAGATCGAGGCAAGAAAAGAGGAGTTTGAGAAGGCCGGAGTAGAGGCACTTAAGGCCGGCAAAGTTGCTGCATGTCTTCTTGCAGGCGGCATGGGCACAAGACTTGGCTCAGACAACCCCAAGGGAATGTATGACATCGGACTTACCAAGCCCGTTTATATTTTCCAGAGAATCATCGAGAACCTTCTTGATACAGTGAAGGCTGCAGGCGGCAGCTACATCAGACTCTTTATCATGACCAGTGAAAAGAACAATGATGCCACTATCGGCTTCCTGAAGGAGCACAACTTCTTCGGATATCCTGAGGAGAAGATCACTTTCTTCAAGCAGGACATGGCTCCCGCTTCCGATTACGACGGAAAGGTTTATATGGAAGGCAAGGGCAGAATCTCCACATCTCCCAACGGCAACGCAGGCTGGTATTCATCCATGCTTAAGGCAGGCCTTCGTGACCTGATCCTCAAGGAAGGTATTGAGTGGATCGATATTTTTGCAGTGGACAACGTTCTTCAGAGAATCGCAGATCCCTGCTTCGTTGGTGCAACTGTAAGCGCAGGCGTTGACTGCGGCGCCAAGGTTGTAAGAAAGAACGCTCCCGATGAGAAGGTAGGCGTTATGTGTCTTGAGGATGGCAAGCCTTCAATCGTTGAGTACTACGAGCTTTCACAGGAGATGGCTGATGCCAAGGACGAGAACGGTGATCCCGCTTACAACTTCGGCGTTATTCTTAACTATCTTTTCAACGAGAAGGCTCTTTACGAGATTTCACAGAACACACTTCCTCTTCACGTAGTTGAGAAGAAGATTCCTTATATCGATGAGAACGCAGAGCTGGTTAAGCCGGAGGCTCCCAACGGCTGCAAGTTTGAGCAGCTGGTTCTTGATATGATCCATGAGCTTGATTCATGTCTTCCTTACGAGGTAGTAAGAGAGCACGAGTTCGCACCTATCAAGAATCCTACAGGAAAAGATTCTGTTGAGTCCGCAAGAGAGCTTTGCAAGCTTAACGGCATTGAACTGTGATCTAACATTTCGACAGGTCTTGGTAACAAAAGAACGTTGCCATAGCGGCGTTGTATCACTACAATAAGACAAAAGTAAACATAAAATTAGACTTGATAAAGAGAGGTAGAAAATGGCTATTCTTGTTACAGGTGGCGCAGGCTACATCGGATCCCATACAGTAGTTGAACTGCAGAATGCAGGCTACGACGTTGTCGTTATGGACAACCTGGCTAATTCCAGCCAGAAGGTTATCGGCAGGGTAGAAGCCCTCACCGGTAAAAAAGTTCCTTTTTACGAGGCAGATATCAGAGACCGCGAGGGTCTTGAGAAGATCTTTTCCGCTGAAAAGATTGACAGTGTAATTCATTTCGCAGGACTTAAGGCCGTTGGCGAGTCAGTGGCCAAGCCCTGGGAGTACTACGATAACAATATTACAGGAACCCTTACACTGGTTGATGTTATGAGAAAGCATGGCTGCAAGAACATCATCTTCTCATCATCAGCAACAGTTTACGGCGATCCCGCGATTATCCCTATCACAGAGGAATGCCCTAAGGGAACCTGCACCAATCCTTACGGCTGGACCAAGTCCATGCTGGAGCAGGTGCTTACAGATATTCAGAAGGCCGATCCCGAGTGGAACGTGGTTCTCCTTCGTTACTTCAATCCTATCGGAGCCCACAAGTCAGGCACCATCGGTGAGAATCCTAACGGAATCCCCAACAACCTGATGCCTTACATCACACAGGTTGCAGTTGGCAAGCTTCCACAGCTCAGTGTTTTCGGTAACGATTATGACACTCCTGACGGCACCGGAGTTCGTGATTACATCCACGTTGTGGACCTGGCCCAGGGCCATGTTAAGGCTCTTAAGAAGCTTGAGCCCGGCAGCGGACTTAACATCTACAATCTTGGAACCGGCGTTGGCTACAGCGTTCTTGATATCGTCAATAACTTCCAGGAAGCCACAGGGGTTAAGATCCCTTATGTGATCAAGGACAGACGTCCCGGGGACGTTGCAACCTGCTACTCCAATGCCGACAAGGCCAAGAGAGAGCTGGGCTGGACTGCAGAGAACGGAATCAAGGAAATGTGCGCTGATTCCTGGAGATGGCAGAGCCAGAATCCTAACGGATATGAGGATTGAGCCTTAACAAAATTAAAGTTTTGACCGATATAATAAGCGATAAAAGGTAATAAAACGAAATGCTTACATGCTTGCATAGTAAGCATTTTGTTTTAATTCCCGTATATCGCCTAAAACTGGGGGAGTATTTGGGGATAACAGGAAAGAGGTAAATATGTATCGAATCGAATGTGATACCCATACTCATACTTTTTATTCAAGGCATGCCTACTCCACTATTGAGGAGAACGTGAAGGCGGCCAAGAAGGCGGGCTTAAAGCTCCTGGCCAGCACCGATCATTTCAGCGATATGCTTTATGCGGATTATAAAAATATAAAGAACTACCAGTATTTCTTTGGTGTGGACCAGTGGCCCAGGGAGTGGCACAAGGTGACTCTCCTTCGGGGCTGCGAAGCTGATGTGGTGGACCTGGAGGGACATCTTTTCGGCCATGACATCATCTGCCCGGAATCCATAATCGGGGACCCCTACGAGGGTGACCCTACCCTGCAGGAGCTGGTTTTCAAAAAGATGGACTTTGTCATTGCCAGCGTCCATTCCAAGCGTTTTGCGGAAGGGGCGGGCATTGCCAGGACCACGGAGATGTATCTGAAGATCCTGGAGAATCCGAAGGTGTACTTCATCGGACACATCGGACGGGCGGGAGTTGCTTTCGACATGGACACGGTCCTTAACCGGGTAAAAGAGCTCCACAAAGCCATCGAGATCAACGAGCACAGCTTTGTGTGGGAGGGAGACCACCAGGAGCTCTGCGCCAAAATCGCCGAGAGGTGCGCAGAGCTTGGGGTCAAGATCTGCGTCAACACCGATGCCCACATCGCCTGCGACATCGGCAAATTCGACAGAGCCCTGAAAGTGCTGGAGACCGTGCACTTCCCGGAGGAGCTGATAATCAATCACTCAAGAGAGAGCTTTATCAGCGGCCTCAGTGCCAGCGGAGTATTACCAAGGCCGATACTGTGAGGAATATTGTTTAGTTGGCTCCCCTTCCGCCCTTCATAACCTCCCGCATCAAAATCCATTGTCCCAACCTTCCCGATTGTATATAATTGTGGCTGAGTGTGCACAAAGCATACCCAGCCAATTTTTTTACCGGAGAGCAATAATGCTAAAAGAGTATAGGAAGATAATAAAAGAACTAATGGGACCGGAACAAAATGTATCTGGTAAAGGAAAAGGGAGAATACAATAAATTATTTGGAGAAAAATTATGTTTAGACTTTGGGTAAAACTTATAGATAACAACCACCTTCTGCGTGACACTGTGATCTGCGACGATACAGTAGACACCAGAACTCACAAGGTGATGAATTCCATAGAAAAGGCCTGCTACGAGCTGGACCTCTCCAAGCCCATCTGGCTTGATAACATCGTCAAGGACTTCCAGCTCCACAACAAATGCCGCTTCGGCAAGGACGCTTTCATAGAAGAAATCTCTTTTGACTACATGGAAATCCAGGTCCTGGAGGAGGACTATTAAATTTCTTAATTTTTATATTAGATTTGCAACACAATTTCTTCACAAACTGCCTCTATACTTTAAGTCATAATCGAAAGGAAGAGGTGATATACCATGTATGAACAGAACGACAATGAACTGAAAAATGGTGTGGGAAATGAAAATACTTCTTCAACAGAGGAACTTACAAGAACAAATTCTTCTGCAAGCAGCAATTCTTATGTAGATAATACCTACAATAACAGTCCGAACCCCAACCCTAATTACAGGGGTTATGACTACGGACAGAATCGCCAGACATATGTTGGTGGGACATATGGGGCGCAGCAGGGACCAAGACCTTATGGCACTCAGCCTGATCCGAGAACCTATGGTGCTCAGCAGCCGGGAACCTATGGCGCTCAGCAGCCCGGAAACTATGGCAATGCACAGCCGGTGAACAACTATGACGCCGGACAGCCTGCAAGAACTTACGGCGGCTATAGCAGAGCAGCACAGGATACTCAGGAGACACAGAGCAGCGCTGAGAACACAACAGCCATCAGCGAGCCCAAGCCTGCATTTGGCGGATATACAGGTTCCAACGCAACAGCAAGTCCTTTCAGCGGACCTTATGGCTATGGACAGACTCAGACCCAGAGCCAGACACAGACTCCCGAGAGAGACGCGGTAACAGGCCAGACCTACGGCACTTACCAGTATGCCAGCGCAACAACCAATTCCACTGCGACTTCCAAGCCTGAGGCTAAAAAGAACAATGCCTGGAAGATAATAGCAGCTTCTCTTGCAGCTATAACGCTTCTTGGAGTCAGCATCGGATCAGCATATTACACATACAACAAGATCTCAGGAAGTAATCAGGTAGCACAGATTGAAGAGAAGGAGACAGCTCCCGAGACAGAAGAGGTTCAGGAACAGCCTGCTCAGAAGTCTGTTACCAAGACTGATTCCAACAACATTCAGACAACAACAGTTACAGGCCAGACAATGGCAGTAGTTACCGATGTTACCGAGGTGGTAAAAGAGGTTATGCCTGCCCTTGTTATGATCCACAACAACTATACAGTTTCAGGCAACTATTTCGGATATACCTACAAGGATGAAGCAACAGCTTCAGGAAGCGGAATCATCGTAGGACAGAACGATTCAGAGCTTCTTATAGCAACCAACTACCACGTTATCGAGGGTGCGGATACTCTCGAGGTTATCTTTTCCGATGACTCAACAATCGAGGCGGTAGTTAAGGGTACAGCTTCAGATATGGACCTTGCGGTTATCGCAGTATCCCTTGATGCCATCGGTTCAGATACTCTTGATACCATCAAGATCGCAACCCTTGGTGACAGCGATGCCCTGGCTCTCGGAGAGCCCTGCGTAGCCATCGGTAATGCCCTTGGCTATGGCCAGTCCGTTACAACCGGTGTTATCTCAGCTCTTAATCGTGATGTTGAGATCGCAGAAGGCGTTACCCGCAGCTTTATCCAGACAGATGCAGCCATCAACCCCGGTAACTCAGGCGGAGCCCTTCTTAATCTTCAGGGCGAAGTAATCGGAATCAACTCCAACAAGCTTGGCGGAGACACAATCGAAGGAATGGGATATGCTATTCCTATTTCAGCAGCACAGCCTATTATTGAGAAGCTCATGAACGAGCAGACCAAGTTAAAAGTAGCTGAGAGCCAGAGAGGCTACATCGGCATCAGCGGCGTCAGCGTAAGCTCAGATGTTTCAGAGATCTACGGACTTCCTCAGGGAGTTTATATCGCAGAACTTCAGAGAGGCGGCGGAGCAGAGGCAGCAGGCATTCAGAAGGGTGATGTTATCACATCCTTTGACGGCGAAGAGATCACTTCCATGGAGGATCTACAGAACAGACTTCAGTACTATGCTGCAGGAACCGAAGTTACAATAACTGTAATGAGACAGAACGGAAATGAGTATGTCGAGGAGACATATGATGTGACCCTTGGCGGAGCGAACAGCGATGGCTCCAGCCAGAGCGAAGGCGACAGCAACGGAGCAAGCGGCCACTACGACGGACAGCAGATGCCCGGCAAGCCAGAAGACAGAAATTCCGGGTCCGGTCACCAGCGCGGAGGTAACTAAATTGTATCCCGGAAGTCCGGGGCTACTAAGCAAAATAGATTTACTCAAAAATAAAACGAAGCATTGATGGTTTTCACAGTGTTCAGACTGGCCATCAATGCTTCGTTTTTTGCCATGAATCATCGTCCTCGCCTAAAGGTCTAAAAGTATAATAGTAAAGAGAATTGACGACCGGAGGACGTTCTTGGAGGGAACCTTCGAGAAGCTTCCCTCCGCCACTTGGGCATCCTCTCTGTAAGCTTTATCTCTGGGCGCTGCCCAGACACGTCCTCGCCGGAAGGCAGGAGGGCCGGCGAAAAAGATGCCGGCCCCCGCCCGGAATAGGATTTATCCGTGTCATGATATCAAGGGCTTTCGCGGCATAAATCCTCGCGCGAGATAGTATATGGCTCTCCGCCAAGCCTTTGGCGCTGCGGTTTATTCCACGGTCCCTTGACATCATTCCCGCTCCGGGAAGTGGCGTGAAAGATGAAGAAAAGGTTTGATCTGTTGCTGATTCTGTACTAACCACACGCACAGAGCTCATAATATAATTCCTACGTGTAGTGTTTTTCAGAAAACAACACGCAGAAAGAGCATAATTGTTCCGAAACACGTGTAGTTCTGGCATTGAATAGTACACGCAGAATGGTAGCCTCTATATTCTGGCGTGTTTATGGGGGTGAAAAATCAGGAAAATAGGATAAGATCTATGTGTATCTTATCCTATTTTGCTCTCGGGAAGAGATCTCTGCGTTACTTCAGCAGCCATATTTTCCCTGAGCGGGAATGAAGTCAAAGAACCGTGGAATAAACCGCAGCGCCACAGCCTGAAGAGAGGACTTTGATTACCCCGAGCGAGGATTTATGCCGCGAAAGTCCTTGACGGAATGGAGCGACCAATCCTTATCTTCCGGGATGGCACCTTTAGTGCCATCCCTTGATTACCCAGGGGGAACTTCGCTATCCACAATCTTATGGGAGGCCAAATGTTTCCTTACCTCGCCAATAGCTTCCGTCCCCCTTGCAAATACCACCCAGCCTTGTTAAGAGAAACTTAACTTGATTAGCGTAAGTAGCGATAATATAATAACCCCATAGGTTTAACCTACTTTGAGAGAATAATAAGGAAACTAAATAGATATAGAGGAGTAAGTAATAAATGACAGATAACAGAAATGACGATTTTGATTTCAGAGAAGTAACTGATGATGAGAGGGTTGATATCGAGGACAGACCCTACACTGTAGAATATGATAAGAACAATCAGTTTACTTCAGATTTAGATGGCGACAATTCAAGTAGAAACACAGATGATTCCGGCAAGACTTCTGCCGGCACCGGCTCAGGCAACAACACCAATAACAACGATACCGGCTACGAGGATGTCTGCTTTATCTGCAGAAGACCTGAGAGCAAGGCTGGCCAGATGTTCCATCTTCCCAACAACATCTGCATCTGCAATGACTGTATGCACAAGACCATGGATACAGTTACCCAGTTCGACTATCAGAACATGCTCAACAATCCCAACCTCATGAACGAGCTTAACAAGAACACAGGCGGTTTCCCGGGAATGGGCCTCTTTGATATGGGTATGCCAGGCGGTTTCAACTTTGGAGGCGGCATCCCCAATACACAGAAGATCAAGAAAAAGAGCGAAAGCACAGTAAAACCTGCTTTTGACATAAAGAACATCCCGGCTCCCCACAAGATCAAGGCCAAGCTTGACGAGTTCGTCATCGGACAGGACCAGGCCAAAAAGGTCATGTCCGTTGCGGTTTACAACCACTACAAGAGAGTTGCCACAGACACCATGGACGATATTGAGATCGAGAAGTCCAACATTCTTCTCCTGGGTCCCACCGGAAGCGGCAAGACTTATCTTGTTAAGACCCTGGCCAAGCTTCTGGATGTGCCTCTTGCCATCGCAGATGCCACCTCCCTTACAGAGGCAGGCTACATCGGCGACGATATCGAGAGCGTAGTAAGTAAGCTTCTTGCGGCTGCAGGCAATGATGTGGAGAAGACCGAGCACGGAATCATCTTCATCGACGAGATCGATAAGATTGCCAAGAAAAAGAACACAACTTCAAGGGATGTCAGCGGCGAATCCGTTCAGCAGGGAATGCTCAAGCTCCTGGAGGGCTCCAATGTGGAGGTTCCCGTAGGCGCAGGCAGCAAGAATGCCATGGTTCCCCTGGCAACAGTTAACACAAGAAACATCCTCTTTATCTGCGGCGGAGCATTCCCGGATCTTGAGGAGATCATAACCCAGAGACTTAACAAGCAGACCTCCATCGGTTTCGATGCGGACCTCAAGGACAAATATGAGAACGACCCGAACCTTCTCACCAACGTAACCGTTGATGACCTGAAGAAGTTCGGCATGATCCCTGAGTTCCTGGGACGACTTCCCATCATCTGCACACTCCAGGCTCTCACCAAGGAGATGCTGATCAAGATCCTGAAGGAGCCCAAGAACGCTATCCTCAAGCAGTACCAGAAGCTCTTGGCTCTTGACGAGGTGGACCTTCAGTTTGACGACGGCGCCCTGGAAGCCATCGCGGAGAAGGCCATGGAAAAAGACACCGGAGCCCGTGCTCTTCGTGCTATCATCGAGGAGTTCATGCTGGATATCATGTATGAGATTCCCAAGGACGAGAACATCGGCCGCGTGACCATAACCCGTGACTACATAGAGGGCAAGGCTTCTCCTCTTATCGAGATCCGCGGGGATGTGGCACAGCCAAAGCTCCCGACACTTAACACAGAACAGGCAACATCTGTTTGATTAATCCTTTCAAATACAGCGGGGATGGGGTAAAATAGGAATATCTTTTTTATACACGGAGGGTGATATGGAAAATATTAAGGCGGTAGTTTCTCTTGGACACGAGGCACTTGGTGTTACCACCAATGAGCAGAAGGATGCCACCAAGAAGACAGCGAAGGCGCTGGCGGATCTTGTTGAGGCAGGATATCAGCTGGTTATTACACACAGTAACGGACCTCAGGTCAGCATGATCCACAAGGCCATGACTGAGCTTCACAGAATTTATATCGACTACACAGCAGCACCCATGTGCGTTTGCAGCGCCATGAGCCAGGGCTATGTGGGCTACGATATTCAGAATTCACTGAAGGCAGAGCTTACCGGCCGCGGTATCTCCAAGCCTGTCAGCACTATCCTGACACAGGTTACAGTTGATCCCTATGACGAGGCCTTTTATGCGCCCACCAAGGCCATCGGACGTAACATGTCAAAAGAGGATGCTGATGTAGAGATCAAGAAGGGCAACTTCGTAAGAGAAGAGCCCGGCAACGGCTACAGAAGGATCATCGCAGCACCCAAGCCCATAGATATCGTTGAGATTGACGCCATCAAGGCTCTCGTTGATGCGGGGCAGGAAGTTATCGCCTGCGGAGGCGGCGGAATTCCTGTAATCCAGCAGGGACATGTCCTCAAGGGCGCATCCGCTGTTATCGAGAAGGATGCCATTGCCGGTAAGCTGGCAGCTGACCTTGGCTCCGACAGACTTATCATTCTTACCTCTGTTCCCTGCGTTTACAAGAACTTCGGGAAAGAGGACCAGGAGCCCATCACCAATATGACCGTTGCCGATGCAAAGAGATACATCGAAGCCGGACAGTTCGGCGAAGTAGACATGCTTCCCAAGATCGAGGCAGCCATCGAGTTCCTTACAGCCAACAACAAGGGCTCAGTTCTCATCACATCCCTGGATGCTGTTGCAGACGCACTTAAGGGCAAGGCAGGAACGCTTATCACATATTAAAAATATTATGAGTACAAATTCTAAGACAAATAATATAAAAGACCTTACTGTGGGCGATCCCATGAAGCTCATTTTCGGATTTGCCATTTCTCTTTTATGGGGAATGCTTTTCCAGCAGCTTTATAACATCATCGATACCGCCATCGTTTCCTGGTTTCTGGGAAAAGAGGCCTACACCGGCATGGGAACCACAGGGGCCGTGAACTTCCTTATCATGGGCTTTTGCATGGGTGTGTGCAACGGTTTTGCCATCCCCGTGGCCCAGAGATTCGGAGCAAAAGACTATAAAAGCATGAGAAGGTTCGTCTCTCATGCTATTATTCTCTGCAGCATTTTTGCTGTAATCATGACCGTCATCGTCAGTATCTTCTGCAGGCAGATCCTGGTGGCCATGAAGACCCCGGCGGACGTTCTTGAATATGCTTATCAGTACATCATCGTGATCTTTATCGGAATCCCCGTAACCTACATGTACAATCTGCTCTCCGGCATCATCAGAGCCCTGGGAGACAGCAAGCACCCGGTTCAGTTCCTCATCATCGCATCCATCATCAACATCGGACTGGACCTTCTCTTTATCCTGCCCTTCCACATGGGAATCACGGGAGCAGCCCTGGCTACGGTTATTTCACAGTTTATTTCAGGCCTTATGTGCCTTATTTTTATCATCCGTAAGATCGAGATCCTTCACCTGAAAAAAGAGGACTGGAAGCTGGACAGATCCCATTTCTTCATCCTCTTCAACATGGGTGTTCCCATGGGACTGCAGTATTCCATCACTGCCATCGGCAGCGTGATCCTGCAGACCGCAATCAACAGTCTCGGCACCGATGCAGCAGCAGCGGTGACCACTGCCGGCAAGGTGGGAATGTTCTTCTGCATTCCCTTTGACGCTCTGGGCTCAACCATGGCCACCTATGGCGGACAGAACGTGGGAGCCAAAAAGCTGGATCACCTGTCCCAGGGCCTTGTGGCAGCCATAAAGCTGGGCTGCGGCTATGCTATCCTGGCCTTCGTGGTACTGTTCTTCTTCGGCCGATATTTTGCCATGATCTTCCTTGATCCCGGCGAAGTTGACTGCCTCAACAATGCCCACAAGTTCCTGATCCTGAACTCCGCATTTTATATACCACTGGCACTGGTAAATATAGTGCGATTCCTTATTCAGGGCATGGGCTACTCCATGTTCGCCATCTTGGCAGGAGTAATGGAGATGATAGGCCGAACCCTTATAGCAGTTTTACTTGTGCCTCTCATTGGCTTTACAGCCATCTGCCTGGCAAGCCCCGTGGCATGGGTTCTGGCGGATGCTTTCCTTATCCCGGCCTTCATCATTGTCCGGAACAGGCTAAAGAAGATCTTCAGCGGGCAAGTGGAACTATATTAAACCTTGAACAAAAATTAAGCCAAGTCAGTTGCTGTTTCAGCATCATGACTTGGCTTTTTCTTAGCTATTCAGATTCTTGGACATATTCGGATCAAGATTAGGATTTACCTTGGTTATCCTACGGTCATAGGTCATAAGGCCGTTGACCTCTTCCTCCACATCGCTGACCTGGGTATAAACCGCCCCGGACAGGCCCTTGGGAATCAGGGGCTTAAGGGATGCGTTGATAAGGTTGTAGTAGGCAACTCCGAAGGAGTCAAGGGTGTCGAATTTTTTGTAGCCGTAGACTCTGTCCACGCTGGAGTGGCCGTCTATATGACAGGTGAGACCTCCGTACTCGGAAATAACAAAGGCGCGGCCCTCCTTGTCGATCTCTACGGAAAGGGGTCTGAAGTAGTTGTGAACACTTCTAAAGCTGCCGCTGCCCTCATCAAACCAGCCGCTGGCCTGATCGATGGGCCTTGAGTCATCCAGCTCTTTTGCCATAACGGTGGCACCGGCGGCGTTGAACTGTCCCCAGCCCTCGTTAAAGAGCACCCAGGTGCCGATGGAGGGCACGTTGTAGAGATAGCGGATGGTGTTCTGCATCTCGCGAAGCCACTCGCTGCGGCCCTCTGCGGAACCTCTGGAGAAGGTCTTGTAGTAGGCGGGACCGTCGTTCATCCTTCCGAAGACCTTCGGGAAAAGAGTGGGAAGGTAGCTCACCACGGGCTTGGCGTAGGAGGAGCCTCCGCTTACCATGTCCTGCCACACGATCATGCCCAGTCTGTCGCAGTGGTAGTACCAGCGGGCTGACTCGATCTTGATGTGCTTTCTCATCATATTGAAGTGGAGACGTTTCATCTCCTTGATATCGAAAATAAGAGCCTCGTCGGAGGGGGCGGTGTAGAGCCCGTCCGGCCAGTAGCCCTGATCCAGAACGCCCATCAGGAAGTAGGGCTTGTGGTTCAGGCAAAATCTGGTGATGCCCTTGTCATCTTTTTCCGTAGAAAAAAATCTGATGGCGAAATAGGAGCGGACCTTATCCTCCTCAGCCTCGATGTGCAGAGGATAGAGATAGGGATCCTCCGGGGTCCAGAGATGGGGCTCCTTAAAGGTAAGTCTGAAATGGTAGTAGCAGTAGCCGCTGCCTATGTTATCCTCTCCCATGCTGGGATATGTGTCCGAGGAAAAAGAGGCATCTGCTGCAAATACAGTCTCGTAGCTGTCGCCGGAGGCGGGGGACTTCACCATTTCCTGGCCCGGTGCCTTCAGTGTGACCTTGCAGGGGCGGTTGGTGGAGACCTCGATGGAAACTGTCTGCAGGTCCTCCTCCGGTCTTATGTGGATTTCCCTGATATAGGTGGCGGGGACTTCTTCGATCCAGACAGTCTGCCAGATGCCGCTCTGGGCGGTGTAGTACATGCCGCCACGGCGAAGAGTCTGCTTGCCTCTGCTGTGGTAGGAGGAGTCACTGGTATCTTTTACCCTGACAGCAAGGCTGTTGCCTCCTGCTGTAGCGCCATCCTCGGAGAAATTAAGGAAACCTGTGATGTCCACCGTAAAGGGAAGATAGCCTCCGCTGTGGGAGCCTATGAGCCTGTCATTGACATAGACATCGGCGAACTGATCGACAGCTCCGAAGTGGAGCAGGTATCGTGAATTTGCAAATTTTCTTGTGAGGGTGGGAAGTTCTCTTTTGTACCAGAGATACTGATCCGGCTCAAGGCGCCTTTCCACCTCTGAGAGCATGGACTCCGGTGAAAAAGGAACCAGGATCTTACCCTCCATGATGTCCTGTGAGGGAATCTCCTCACCTTCCTTATCGGGAACAATGCAGTAATCCCAGAAACCGTTGAGATTCACATAGCTGTCCCTGACAAACTGAGGTCTGGGGTATTCCTTCAGTACATTATTTTTATTAAGCTTCTCGCCCCAGGGGGTAAAGAGTCTGTTTAAAATGTCGTCCTCGTGTGGCTTATCGATAGCTTTGATTGCATCAATTAAGTCCATTTTCACCTTCTTCTTTCTGCGCTGCGGCGCCGGACATCAGGTCCTGATAAAATGCTGCCATGGTGGCATAGGTGTAAACATTGACCCAGAGCAGTGGTATGAAAAGGGTAATGATACCCAGAAAATACAGTGGAAGGAAGCTCAGGTTAAGAAGGAAATATTTGAGCTTTTTGCCCTTCATCATGTGAAGAGCGGTGGTGACAAGCTGCTGCACGGACCAGTCAGGGAAGTCGTGGAGCAGGAAGTAAACCTGGGAAAATGCGATCTTGACGTAGATGATGGCCAGCAGGGTCACAAACAATACCAAGAGATAAGTCATGGGATAACCGGATCCCCCCTGGGTTCTGGAAAAGAACAGCACCAGGTAGGAAGGCAGCATAAGGATGTTGAGGATGACCTCCAGAATACCTGTGATGGCCACGGCCTTCTGGGGCTGCTGCTTGAATCCGAAGAAGATATCCGAAACGGTTATGGTCTGGGAATAGATAAGATTCATATAAAGATAAGCCTCACCGGATATAAAGACTCCGAGAAGCGTGTTGACTACTATTGTGATAAGCCATGAGAGGATAAGCGGGACGATTCCTGTGGCACCTGCGGTAAATGCTGAAGTTATGCTGCCCACAATGAATCTGATGGTGATGAGAATTAGCGTGGCCCCGATCAAAGTGCCATACCTTCCTAAAGACCTTTCCTTGGCGATAGCCTTAAGCTGTGATGATGTTTTGAGTTCTGACATTGGATGTGCTCCCTGCCTTAGCCGGCAAGGTCGATATTTGCTCCCACAGTGCCCTGTCTGTCCAGGGATTTTCTGGCCTGCTGGTAAGGATTTTCTTCATTGGTATATTTTATCTTGGTGGCGGTGGTTCCGCCGCTGACATAGGTTCTGCCGCACTCGGGGCAGATAGCTGTTTTTATTGAAACGGATGCCTGAAGTACCTTGCCGTTATTCATGGCTGCATCCTTGTAGGCGTTACTTACATGCTCGGCTTCGTGGCCGCGAACTCTTGCTGCTGCGGCCTGAGGGCTTATGTGTTGTGCGGTTTTGAAGGATACCATTTCGTCGGAACCGTCCTGATATTTGCGCTCCTTGCAGGTCTGACATTCCGCAGGGGAGGACTTCCTTCCGGGTTGAACCTCGGTTGATTCGGAAGGATTAAGAATGGGTTTGGAGTCTTCAGCCCGAGCGGCGCCGGGAGATCCGAAGAATCCCACTGCTCCATATCCACTATTTACAGCACCGATAATACTCATAGGCACCTCTTTTCCGAACGCGCGTCAGTTGCCGGGGGTTCCCATTAACTCCTGCAGCGTCTCGTCAAAGCTTACTCCGTAAAGCTGTTCCGAAAAAGTATTTACCTCTTTGCGCATCTCGGGATTGGTCATAACCATGTGGAAGCTGGATATTATCACTGCATATCCCACTATGATGCCCAGTGTTCCGTAGAAAATACCTTTTTTGGCCTGGGGAAGGAGCTTTTTTGCCATGCCCTTGGAAAGGATGGCCATCATGATAGCTACGCCTCCCAGCACGATGCCAATATATCCGAAAAAGCAAAACGGAACGGATAAAAGTCCTGCAACCATGGCCACATTGGCGAGGCTCACATGCTGATCCAGTTCGTTGTGCTCCTGGTTGTAGTTGTAATTGTTGTAAAAATACTTATCGTCCCCGTTTTCGCCCATCAATACTTCCTCGCATATTTACTCATTGTTACTTTGATAATACATTAAAACCGCGTTTTTTACAACGTTTCGGGGCTTTTGTAAAGTCTTGAAAATGGCCGCAAAGGCTTGGTATAATAGGGGAGTGCGTGCTGTTTATGAAAAGTTCAGCAAAATTTACCGCTGAGTTTATCGTAAGCGGCTAGAGTTTTTTCAGTTAGTTAGCGAGGATAGTATGGATATTGTATTAAAGATCAAAGAAGAGCTTGGAGTTGAGAAATGGCAGGTTGAGGCTGCGGTGAAGCTTATAGATGAGGGCAACACCATTCCTTTCATCTCCCGTTATCGTAAGGAAGTGACAGGTTCACTCAACGACGAGCAGCTTCGTAATCTGGACGAGAGACTTAAGTATCTGAGAGGTCTGGAGGAGAGAAGAGAAGCGGTTCTGGCTTCCATCGAGGAGCAGGGCAAGCTTACAGATGAGCTTAGAGAAAAGATCATTGCGGCTGAGACCATGGTTGCAATCGAAGACCTTTACCTTCCTTATCGTCCGAAGAGAAAGACAAGAGCAAGCGTTGCAAGGGAGAAGGGCCTTGAGCCTCTGGCACAGATCCTTCTTGCCCAGGAGACAACCAAGCCCCTTCAGGAGGAGGCAGCAGCCTTCGTCGATCCTGAAAAGGGTGTCAATGATCCCGCGGAGGCCCTTCAGGGCGCCATGGACATCATCGCCGAGGATGTTTCCGACAACGCTGACTTTAGAACATATATAAGAGAAGCAACAATGGAGCAGGGCAAGCTCACCAGTAAGGCTAAGGATGAGAAGGCCCAGAGCGTTTATGAGATGTACTACGACTACGAGGAGCCCGTGGGCAAGGTTCTTGGCCACAGAGTTCTGGCCCTCAACAGAGGCGAAGCCGAGAAGTTCCTGGTGGTCAAGATCGAGGCTCCCGAGGAGCAGATCCTTCAGTACCTGAACAAAAAGATGCTCAAGAACGACAATCCTGTCACAACTCCCGTTATCGAGGAGATCAACCAGGATGCATACGAGAGACTTATCGCTCCCGCCATCGAGCGTGATATCAGAAACGAGCTCACAGAGAAGGCTGAGGACGGCGCTATTTCAGTATTCGGCAAGAATCTGACACAGCTCCTTATGGCCCCGCCCATAGCAGGCAAGACTGTTCTTGGATGGGACCCCGCCTTCAGAACAGGCTGCAAGCTGGCCATCGTAGATGCCACCGGCAAGGTTCTTGACACCAAGGTCATCTACCCCACAGCTCCTCAGTTCAAGGTGGATGAGGCCAAGGCAGAGCTTAAGAAGCTCATTGATAAATATGATGTAGACCTTATTTCCGTAGGTAACGGAACAGCTTCCAGAGAGTCCGAGCAGGTGATCGTGGAGCTGATAAAAGAGCTGGACAGACCCCTTCAGTACGTTATCGTCAACGAGGCCGGTGCTTCCGTTTATTCAGCAAGTAAGCTGGCTACCGAGGAGTTCCCTCAGTTTGACGTGGGACAGCGTAGTGCCGCTTCCATCGCAAGAAGACTTCAGGATCCTCTGGCAGAGCTTGTTAAGATCGATCCCAAGTCCATCGGTGTAGGCCAGTACCAGCACGACATGAATCAGAAAAAGCTTGGCGAGACCCTGGAGGGCGTAGTTGAGGACTGTGTTAACAAGGTAGGTGTTGACCTGAACACCGCATCAGCTCCTCTTCTTCAGTATATTTCAGGTATCAGCAAGGTTATTGCCAAGAACATCGTTGATTACAGAGAAGAGCACGGCAAGTTCGAGAAGAGAGCAGATCTTCTCAACGTTCCGAAGCTGGGACCCAAGGCCTATGAGCAGTGCGCAGGTTTCCTTCGTATCGCAGACGGTGAGAACCCTCTGGATGCCACCAGCGTACACCCTGAGTCCTACGAGGCTACACTGAAGCTTATGGACAAGCTGGGCATCACTTTTGACGACGTAAGAGCAGCTCAGAAGAACGCAGCCAAGGCGGTTCTTGAGAAAAAGCCCGCTCCCGCAGAAAAGCCCCGTCCTCAGAAGAAGCCCAAGCAGGTTGTTATCAAGAATACAGGCACAGCCATGGGAGCAGCCCTTGCGGCAGCTCTTGCAGGCAGCAATTTTGCAGTGGTAGAAGACGACAGCAAGGATTCCGGCAAGAAGTCACAGCAGGCACAGCCTCAGGCAGCCGGAGCTTCTGTAGGTTCCCTTTCCAAGAAGGTTACAGAGGCTGAGAAAAAGAAGCTCTCTGAGGAGCTTGGAATCGGTGAGATCACCCTTACAGATATCCTCTCCGAGCTTGAGAAGCCATCCCGTGACCCCCGTGAGAGCATGCCCGCACCTATCCTTAGGAGCGATGTCCTTGACATGAAGGACCTTAAGCCCGGCATGGTTCTTAAGGGCACAGTCAGAAACGTAATCGATTTTGGTTGTTTCGTAGATATAGGCGTTCACCAGGACGGCCTTGTACATATCTCCCATATCACAGACAAGTTCATCAAGCATCCTCTTGAGGCTGTCAGCGTAGGAGATATCGTAGATGTTCAGGTCCTTGATGTGGAGCTGGATAAAAAGAGAATCTCTCTTACCATGAAGCTTCAGGATCCCGCCAAGGTTGCGGCAGAGGCAGCAGCCAAGGCAGCTCAGCGTCCCGCACCCAAGGCAGCCCCGGCAGCAGAGAAGAAGGCTGCTCCCAAGAAGACTTCCGTAGTTGCCCAGGTGGCAGCAGCATCCGGAGTTACCAAGAAGCCGGCAGCACCCAAGGCAGCTCCGGCGCAGAAGGTGGCAGCACCTAAGACAGCAGAAGCTTCAGCTGAGCCAAAGCCCGTTAAGAAGGTAGTTAAGAAGCCCGTTTCTGCAGATGGCGCAGCTACCGCAGAGACTCCTAAGAAGTTCAAGAAAAAGGGCATCGTTATCTTCAAGGGCAATGCCAACGACTAAAGGCCTGATAATTTAATTACAGATACAAAAGAGTAAGCGGTAAATAATATTGAGAAAATGTGCTAATAATTTATTCTTTCTATTGATTTATTCCTATTCTTGCGTTATCATTCAGTAACGGACATGAAAATGTCCAAATTAGTTTACAACTTAATGTTCTCTTATTCAGAGTGGTGGAGGTACATAGGACCTGAGAAGCCACGGCAACCCCTTAACAAGGAAGGTGCCAACCTGAGCGTGCAACCCAATTATTTTGGACAACGAGCAATAAGAGGATCTGAAATCGGTCAGTTCCGCTTGTTTGTGTAGCACGCACCAGACAAGCGGATTACTTTTTGTTTAGGCGCTTATGCGCAAGAAAGGAATAAGAATGGATAAATTTATTTTTACTTCTGAGTCAGTTACTGAGGGACATCCTGATAAGATCTGCGATAACATCTCTGATGCTATCCTTGATGCCTGCATGGCACAGGATCCCATGAGCCGTGTAGCCTGCGAGACAACAGCCTGCACAGGTTTCGTACTTATCACAGGTGAGATCACAACCAAGGCTCACGTTGATTATGCCAAGATCGCTCGTGAGACCATCTGCGAGATCGGTTATGACAGCTCTGCAAAGGGCTTCGACGGCAACACCTGCGCAGTTCTTGTAGCTCTTGATCAGCAGTCAGCTGACATCGCTATGGGTGTTGACAAGGCTCTTGAGGCCAGAGAGAACAACATGACAGATGAGCAGCTCGAGGCAATCGGTGCCGGCGACCAGGGTATGATGTTCGGCTATGCAACCAACGAGACAGAGGAGTACATGCCTTACGCTATCAGCCTTGCTCACAAGCTTGCCAAGAAGCTTACAGACGTAAGAAAGAACGGAACTCTTCCTTACCTCAGAGCAGACGGCAAGAGCCAGGTTTCTGTTGAGTATGATGAGAACGGCAAGGTTAAGAGACTTGAGGCCATCGTTATCTCAACTCAGCATGATGAGAAGGTTACTCAGGAGCAGATCCACGAGGATATCAGAAAGCATGTTATCGATACAGTAGTTGATCTTTCTCTTGTTGATGAGAACACCAAGATCTACATCAATCCTACAGGACGTTTCGTAATCGGCGGACCTCAGGGTGACGCAGGACTTACAGGACGTAAGATCATCGTTGACACCTACGGCGGAGCAGCTCGTCACGGCGGCGGAGCTTTCTCAGGTAAGGATTGCACCAAGGTTGACCGTTCAGGCGCTTACGCAGCAAGATATGTTGCAAAGAACATCGTAGCAGCAGGCCTTGCAGACAAGGCTGAGATCCAGCTTTCATACGCTATCGGTGTAGCACAGCCTACATCAATCCTTGTTGATACCTTCGGCACAGGTAAGGTTTCAGATGAGAAGCTCACAGAGGCAGTTCGTAAGGTATTCGACCTTCGTCCTGCAGGAATCATCAAGATGCTTGACCTTCGTCGTCCTATCTACAAGCCTACAGCAGCTTACGGCCACTTCGGACGTAACGACCTTAACCTTCCTTGGGAGGCTACAGACAAGGTTGAAGAGCTCAAGGCAGCAGTACAGGGTTAATTTAATCCGCAATAATAACGGGCGAAACCCGCAGAAATGCTGGTTTTCGTCTGTGTCGTAATTCATTAAAATTCAAAAACCAGAAACAGCCTCATTTCGACGTTGCTCATAGCAATCGGCTGTTTCTGGTTTTTTCATTTTATGAATTATCTCCTCGTCCGAGAACTGGCGCATTTTTGCGGGTTTCGTCCGTTATTATTGCTCATTGAAATAATTTCATGTTCCGGCTGCGGTAAGAGTTTTGCGATTTGAGTCTGCCTCCCATTGCCACACCCAGCCAGGTACTACTTTGGGTGACTCCCCACTGACTCCTTTGTCACATCTAGTTATGTCAGCTGCACGTTCTCTTTGCCGAGGAGGGCTGAGAAGCGCTCCAATATGGCGGTGTCGGCTTTGATGCTGAACTGTTTGCCGAGTTTTTTGATCTGTTTGGTGTCGGTGAGGTAGATGGCTACCTCGTCCCTGCCGTCGCTGTAGGCGATGAGCTTATCCAGCTGTTCAGCCTTCTCTTCGTAGGCTTCTTTGCTGGGGAAGCGGATCCAGACGGTCTTGGGGATCTCGTCAAAGGTGGTGACTTTGGAGGCAATAAGCTTGGCGTCTCTGTCGTCCTCCACGGAGATCCTTCCTTCTATGAAGACCTTGCCGTCCTCGTTAAGGCGCTGGGCGTTGGCTTCATAGGTCTTGGGAAATACTATTACTTCCACGGAACCCACCAGATCTTCAAGAGTGATGAAGGCCATTATCTGGTCGTTCTTGGTGTATTTTATCTTTTTCTCGCTGATGATACCGCCGATGCAGGCGTTGGCATTATCACGAACTGCGGGAACTCCGGTCTCTTCATCCAGGTAGAAGTCCGTGGTCTTATTGGAGATCTTCTTTTTCCAGATGCCAATGTACTCTTCCAGGGGATGGCCTGAAACGTAGATTCCAAGCACTTCTTTTTCAAATTCCAGCATGAGTTCACGGGGGAACTCACCTACATTTGGAAGGGGGATCTTGTACTGATCCTTGTGGGCGTCTCCTGCGATGTCAAAAAGTGAAAGCTGGCCAGCCATGCTGTTTTTGCCTGCGTTGTGGAGACGGTCCATGATCTGGGCGTATACGGTCATCTTCTGTTTTCTTGTGCCCTCGAAGCAGTCAAAGGCGCCGGCCTTGATGAAGTTCTCGATGGCGCGCTTATTTACTTCGCTGTCCTTGCCCTGCATTCTGGTGAGGAAATCATCCAGGTCACGGAATTTGCCCCGGGCTGTTCTCTCCCTTACGATGGCGGCGATAACGGGTCTTCCTACGCCCTTAATGGCTGTGAGGGCGTATCTGATGGCTTTTTTCTTGCCGGGAGGGCAGGTCACGACTGCGCCCGGGATAGGCTTGTCATTTTCATCCGCATCTATTTCCGTAACGGAGAAGCCGTCAAAGCCCTCGTTGATATCCGGTGGCATCAGAGGAATATTCATATTTCTGCAGCTCATGATGTAGCCGGAAACCTTGCCTGAGTTGTCGATGACTGAGGTCATAAGGGCTGCCATGAACTCCACGGGATAGTAGTATTTAAGCCAGGCGGTCTGTATGGCCACAACGGCGTAGCAGGCTGCGTGGGATTTGTTAAAGGCGTACTTGGCGAAATCCATCATGGAGTCGTAGATTCCGTTGGCCACCTCGGCGGATATGCCCTTGGAGGCACAGCCGGGAACGTTCTCTGCGGCATTGCCGTTTACGAAGTTCTCACGCTCGATGACCATTTCGTCCTCGTGCTTCTTACTCATGGCGCGGCGCACCAGGTCCGCTCTTCCGAGGCTGTAACCCGCCAGCTGCTGAACGATCTGCATAACCTGCTCCTGGTAAACGATACAGCCGTAGGTGGGCTTCAGGATAGGCTCCAGCTCCGGTGTGGAATAGGAGATGGAAGAAGCGTCATTTTTTCCCTTGATGTACTTGGGAATGAAGTCCATGGGGCCGGGACGGTACAGGGAAATTCCCGCTATTACGTCCTCCAGGGACTGGGGCTTAAGCTCCTTCATGAAGGACTGCATTCCGCCGGACTCCAGCTGGAACACGCCGTCGCACTTGCCGCTTCCGATGGAAGAAAGCACTGCAGGGTCGTTGTAATCTATACGGTCGATATCTATAAAGCCCTCATCACCGGGCTTTTTGCCCAAAGATTCATTGGCAAATCTCGCCGCGTCCTTGATAACGGTGAGGGTTCGAAGGCCCAGGAAGTCCATCTTGAGAAGTCCCAGCTTCTCAATGGTGGTCATGGTGAACTGGGTTGTGATATTTCCTTCAGCGGAGCGGGACAGGGGCACCAGGTCCTCTGCGGGAGCCTGGCAGATAACTACGCCCGCCGCGTGGATAGAGGTGTGGCGGGGGAGGCCCTCAAGCTTTTTACACATGTCGATGAGCTTGTGAACGGTCTCATCCTGCTCGTACTGGGCACGGAGCTCGGGATTCATCTCCAGGGCCCTGTCCAGGGTAATGTTGAGCTCTGAGGGAACCATCTTGGAAATGGTGTCGCCGAAGCTGTAGGGCAGGTCCATAACACGGGCCACATCCCTGATAACGCCCTTGGCTGCCAGGGTTCCGAAGGTGATGATCTGAACAACCTTGTCGGCGCCGTATTTTTCTGTGACGTAATCTATAACATCCTGACGTCTCTCGTACTCGAAGTCCACGTCTATATCGGGCATAGATACTCGCTCCGGGTTCAGGAAACGCTCGAAGAGAAGGTCATATTTGATGGGATCGATATTGGTGATGTGCATGCAGTAGGAGACGATACTTCCTGCTGCGGAGCCACGTCCGGGGCCTACGGCGATGCCGTTCTGACGGCAGTAGTTGATGTAGTCCCATACTATAAGGAAGTAATCCACATAGCCCATTCTCTGGATGACGGAAAGCTCGTAGTCAAGCCTTTTGCGCAGGGTGCCGTCATCATCGGGATAGCGCTCGTTAAGTCCGTCGGTGCAGAGTTTATTAAGGTAGGACCAGGAGTCGTAGCCTTCAGGCACTTCGTAGTGAGGGAGTTTGGTAACGCCGAACTCAATCTCAACATTGCACCTGTCTGCGATCATCTGGGTGTTGTCGATGGCCTGCTGAGCATAGGGGAAAAGACGTCTCATCTCCTCCTCACTCTTGACGTAGTACTGGCCGCCTTCGTAGCGCAGACGGTCCTCGTCGGAGACTTTTTTACCGGTCTGGATGCACAGAAGCAGGTCATGGGCCTCCGCGTCGTCAGCATAGGTGTAGTGGCAGTCGTTGGTGGCAACCAGGGGAATATCCAGCTCCTGGGAAAGGGCCAGCAGATAGTTGTTGACAGTTCTCTGCTCCGGAATGCCGTGGTCCTGAAGCTCCAGGAAAAAGTTGCCGTGGCCGAATATATTGTCCAGGCGCATAGCAGCCTCTTTTGCCTTGGCAGGCTCGCCTTTTACCACGTTCCTGGGAATCTCTCCCGCAAGGCAGGCGGAAAGGGCGATAATGCCCTCATGGTACTGCTCAAGAAGCTCTAAGTCCACACGGGGCTTGTAGTAGTAGCCCTCGGTGAAGCCGCGGCTGACGATATGGGAAAGATTGGAATAGCCTGTATTGTTCTCCGCCAGAAGCACCAGATGGTAGTATCTGTCGTCGGTCTGGGCCGCCTCCTTGTCAAAACGGGAGCCGGGAGCCACATAGACTTCGCAGCCGATGACAGGGTTGATGCCCTCTGCCTTGCAGGCCTTGTAAAAGTCGATGACACCGTACATGACGCCGTGGTCTGTGATGGCGCCGGCGGTCATGCCCAGATCCTTAAGTCTTTTCACATATTCTTTTATCTTGTTGGAACCGTCCAAAAGGCTGTACTCAGTGTGGACGTGAAGATGCGTAAATGCCATAATAATTCCCCAAATTGTAAATTTCTGTAACGATTATAACATTGACACCTAAATAAATGTAAAAAAAACCTGAATTTTAGAAACGTTTCCGTTGCAGATTCAAAAAATGTGCGATAATATATTGTAGAAAAAAATGTCACAAAATTATCAATCATTGTTTTGAAATAGAAACATAGGGATTATTTATAGGAATCGAGGAAGCAAAAATGGCAAAGCAGATCAAAACAATCGGAGTTCTTACCAGTGGTGGTGACGCACCGGGAATGAATGCCGCAATTCGTGCGGTAGTGCGTAAGTCACTTGCCAACGGACTTAAGGTTAAGGGTATCAAGAAGGGATATCAGGGTCTTCTTAATGAGGAGATCATCGACATGGACAGACGCAGCGTTTCAGATATCATCCAGCGCGGTGGTACAATTCTTGGAACAGCTCGCTGCATGGAGTTCACAACACCTGAAGGACAGGCTAAGGGCGCAGAGATCTGCCGTAAGCATGGAATAGACGGAATGGTAGTTATCGGCGGTGACGGATCTTACCGCGGAGCTCAGAAGCTTTCACAGCAGGGCATCAACACTGTAGGTGTTCCCGGAACAATCGACCTGGACATTTCCTGCACAGACTATACAATCGGTTTCGATACAGCCATCAATACAGCAATGGATGCTATCGACAAGATACGTGATACATCATCATCCCACGAGCGTGTCAGCATCGTAGAGGTTATGGGACGTCACGCAGGATACATCGCTCTTTGGTGCGCAATCGCCAACGGTGCGGACGATATCCTTCTTCCTGAGAAGTATGATTACAATGAGCAGCGCATCATTGACAATATCATTGATAACCGTAAAAAGGGTAAGACACACCACATCATTGTTAATGCCGAGGGTATCGGACATTCAACTTCAATGGCTCGTCGTATCGAGGCTGCTACAGGTCTTGAGACAAGAGCTTCAATCCTTGGTTACATGCAGCGTGGTGGTAGCCCTACATGTAAGGACCGTGTATATGCTTCTATGATGGGATGCTATGCAGCTGATATCCTTGCAGCAGGCAAGACCAACAGAGTAGTTGGTTACCGCAACGGCCAGTTCGTTGATTATGATATCGACGAGGCTCTTGCAATGAAGAAGAACATCAACGAGTATATGTACGAGATTGCTCGTATCCTTTAATACCCTGACGAATGGTTCTGTAATAAAAGTCATTTGATTCATTAAATTTCAAAAAGCCCACGTGGTCTCCTTTCGACGTTGCTCAGAACAGTCGACCACGTGAGCTTTTTTCAATTATTTGCGACGGCAATGTCGTTTTTTTCTTGGACGGAGGTTCTTGCTGCGATCAGCCTGCTCTACCATGAGCTCTAAGCGTCGCTGAGGATCTGCTTCGGTTTCAAGGGCTTTCTTCAGGTCACTTTTTCGATATTCTTTCAGGTCCTCCTCCACAGTTGTGTAGTCCCGTTCAAAGAGGAGTTCTGAAATCTTTAGGTGAAGAAGCTCAGGATATATCGGATTCTTCGGGAGTTTCTTTTCTGAAGGATCAGTCGTTTCATCCGGGATGCGTTCCAGAATCTTTTCTATAACAAAATCCTTTCGTTTCTCCTTATATTTAGGCATTTCAGCCCACTGTTGCAATTTGTACAGTTCCGGTCTCCAGAGGATAGAGAGCTTTTTTGCAAGATCTGCCTTGGGATTGGGGCGGGGCTTTCTGAGTTCGTAGAAGTCCAATGCATCATCAACTTCTTCAACGGTGATTATTCCCCAGTATTCCGGCACATGTTCTTCAATATGTAGGGCATGGCTGCTTCCAACTACAACGATATTTTCATCGAAAAACTTATCGTAGTCCTTTACCTGACTGGATAATCTGGCATAGGTGTCAGCGTCACTTTTTATCTCAATCCCGCAGAGTCTGTCAGGCCGCACCATCACAATATCCGCCCGGGACTTTCCCATGGTCTTTTCCTCTATGATTCTTATCTTGCCGTAGATTTCTTCGAGGTAATCGAAGAGGGGCTCTCTTATTTCATTATCATGAAGTGTGCCGTTCATTTGCGCTCCAATCCTATAAGGTTATGCTTTCATTCTACCTTTTTTGCGGTTGCATGTCTAAATTGTGTTATACTAATAACTAACCCACAAACAGGTTTAAGAGGAATACATATGATCACAAGTGTAAACAATGACCGCGTGAAGCAGGTCGTTAGCTATATAGAGAAGAGTAAGGCCCGCCGTGAGGACGATGTCTTTGTCATCGAGGGCATGAAGATGCTGAGGGAAGCACCGGTGCTGCAGGTCAGGGAAGTGTATGTCACAGAGCGCTTTTTGGACGGAGCCAGCGAGGATGACAAGGAGATCCTCTGGAGATACGGCGCGGAGCCGGTTTCCGACGAGGTTATGAAAAAGATGGCTGCAACCCAGACACCCCAGGGTGTTCTTGCGGTGGTAAGGCAGTATCATTACACTGAGGAAGAAGTTATAGAGGGCTACAACGAGGCCGACAAGGAAGCGGCGCCTCTGATCCTTGTTCTTGAGAATATTCAGGATCCCGGCAATCTGGGAACCATGCTCAGGAGCGGAGAGGGAGCCGGAGTTACAGGAATTATCCTTAGTAAGGGCTCTGCGGATATCTACAATCCCAAGGTTATCAGATCCACCATGGGTTCCATTTTCAGAATGCCTTTTATCTATGTGGACGATATCCCCGGAATGCTGGATAAGCTCCACAAAAGCGGCATCAGCACCTACGCCGCCCACCTCAAGGGTAAAAAGAACTACGACGAATTTGACTATACAAAGCCCACAGCTTTTTTGATAGGAAACGAAGGTAACGGTCTTACAAAAGAGACCGCGGACGCAGCGGGAGAGTACATTCTGATTCCCATGAAGGGCAGCGTGGAATCCATGAATGCGGCCACATCATCAGCTATTTTGACATTTGAGGCATCAAGACAAAGGAGGAGCTAAGAAATGACTGTTGGATTTATTGGACTTGGAAACATGGCGAAGGCCATGATCGGTGGTGTTTTGGCAAAAGGACTTATGGGTCCCAACGAGATTATCGGAACTGCGGCTACAGAGGCCACAAGACTTAAGGCTGCAAACAAGTACGGCATTCAGGTGCGGGAATCCAACGCAGCCGTGGCAAAAGAGGCTGATATCGTCATTCTTGCTGTTAAGCCCCAGTATCTCAAGGTTGTCATCGCAGATATCATGGACAGCATTGATGAGAACAAGATCGTGGTAAGTATCGCTGCCGGCAAGACCATCAGCTGGCTGGCAAAAGAGTTTGAGAAGCCTGTTAAGATCATCAGAGTTATGCCCAACACACCGGCACTGGTGCTGGATGGCTGCTCCGCAGTCTGCAGAAACGATCTTGTAGGGGATGACGATTTCCATTTTGTCATGGAGCTTCTTGAGAGCTTCGGTAAGGCATACACTGTGCCTGAGTCACTGATGGATGTTGTGGTTGGTGTCAGCGGATCCTCACCTGCCTATGTATTTCTTTTCATCGAGGCTATGGCTGATGCGGCTGTGGCAGAGGGAATGCCCAGAAAACAGGCCTATGAGTTTGCTGCCCAGTCTGTCCTTGGAAGTGCAAGAATGGTTCTTGAAACCGGCAAACATCCGGGAGAGCTCAAGGACATGGTCTGCTCCCCTGCCGGAACTACTATTGAGGCGGTAAGAGTATTAGAGGAACAGGGCTTTAGAGGCACTGTTATGGACGCTGTTCTGGCCTGCATTGACAAGAGCAAGAACCTTTGATTCTTGTAAAAATGCACATAAAATTTGACAAAATTTAATAATTTTGGTAATATCGACTATGTTTTGAGGACATTAACAAATTGCAATAAATTTGTAATAATTTAAAACATTCGAGGTTATTAAGATTATGAAACAAGTAAACAGGTTATCCGCCGGGATAACGAGACTGATTTTAACAGTCGGTCTTTGCACTACTATTGTGGCTGGCGGCGGAGTAACCGTGGAGGCTCGCAATGCAGGAACATTCGGAGAGCCTTCAACCGGTATTTCAAACATTTTAAGCCCCGTGGCACCACTTGGTTTGGACAAAGATGCAGCAGAGGTTAAGGCAGCACAGAATGCAGATAAGTCATCAGCCGCTGCGAGTTCCGCCCAGACCACGGAGGAAACAACAGAATCAACTCTTGTCATGGCCAATGTTACAAGAGCCATGAATGTAAGAGAGAATCCCAGCGAGGATGCGACCAAGGTCGGAATGCTCTACAAGGATTGTGGAGGCAGGATCCTGGATAGGAAGGACGGCTGGACCAAGTTACAGTCCGGAGATCTTATCGGTTGGGCCAAGGATGAATACTTATTGTTCGACGAGGAAGCAGAGGCACAGGCACTTGACGTAGGCAGACAGGTAGTCAAGAGTCTTGGAAGCGCGCTTAATGTCAGATCAGACGCATCCGAAACCGCTCAGGTTATCGGAGTTCTCCCCCAGAACACATTTGTAGAGATGATCGAAGATTTGGGCAATGGCTGGATCACCGTTGATTTTAACGATGAGACAGGTTTTGTTCAGAGTGATTATGTCACCAAAGAGTTCAGGATCGACCAGGGAGAGACTGTGGCAGCCATCAAGATCCGTGAAGAGGCGGAGAAGAAGGCAGCTCTTACCAAGAACCGCGGCAGAGTGGCAGCAGATGCAGATGAGGTCAAGCTTCTCGCAGCACTTATTCAGTGTGAGGCAGGTAATCAGCCTTATGAAGGTAAGCTTGCGGTAGGCGCGGTAGTTATGAACCGTGTTAAGAGCGGTGCATATCAGAACAGTATTTACAGTGTAATCTATGCTTCAGGCCAGTTTACACCGGCCCTGAACGGAACTGTTGCCAATGTATATAACGCAGGCAAGATTTCAGATTCCTGTTATCAGGCAGCTCAGGCGGCCATCAACGGAGAGACCACAGTAGGTGGGGCACTCCACTTCAGAAGAGTTAACGGTCGAGAAGGCATTATTATTGGAGCACATGTCTTCTGGTGATAAAGGGATTCAAAGTCATGCGTATATCACCAGAATAGTAGTGGGTATCACATAAAAACCAGCAAGAGCATTCTTGCTGGTTTTTTAGTATCTGTTGTGGCTTTGCAAAAAAAATATTTATGCATAAAACTTGCATAAATATTCATTAAATGTTAAAATTATGCATATTACGAATTTTCAATTCATTAACGGAGGAAAAGACAATGAATCTGTACGGACGCGACTTTTTGAAACTGCTTGATTACACACCGGAGGAGATCCTTTATCTTATCGACCTGGCTGCAGAGCTTAAGGATAAGAAGAAAAAGGGTATTCTTCATGATGAGCTTAAGGGCAAGAACATTGCACTTATTTTTGAAAAGACCAGCACCCGTACCAGATGTTCTTTCGAAGTGGCTGCCAGCGATCTTGGAATGGGTTCCACATATCTGAATCCCACAGATTCCCAGATTGGTAAAAAAGAGAGTATCGCAGATACTGTAAGGGTTCTGGCGGGAATGTTCGACGGAATCGAGTACAGGGGCTATGGCCAGGATATTGTTGAGACCATGGCAAAATACAGTAAGGTTCCCGTGTGGAACGGTCTTACCAATGAGTTCCATCCCACACAGATGCTGGCTGACCTTCTCACTATCAGGGAGCACTTCGGCAAGCTCAAAGGAATTCACCTGGTATACATGGGTGATGCCAGATACAACACCGGCAATTCACTGATGGTTGCCTGCGCCAAGATGGGCATGCATTTCACCGCCGTTTCCAATAAGAAGTATTTCCCTTCTGAGGCTCTGATAAAAGAGTGCAAGGAGATTGCAGAGGGAACCGGCGCAGTTATAGATTTCTGCGAGGATCCCATGGAGGGGACCAAGGGCGCGGACGTTATCTACACTGATATCTGGGTATCCATGGGCGAGCCCGATGAGGTCTGGGAGGAGCGTATCAAGGACCTTGAGCCCTATCGCGTAACCATGGACATTATGAAGAACGCCGGCGACCAGTGCGTATTCATGCACTGCCTGCCTTCTTTCCATGATCTCAACACCGGAATCGGTAAGGAGATCAAGGAAAAATACGGACTGGATGAGATGGAGGTTACAGACGAAGTATTCGAGTCTGAGAACTCTATAGTATTTGAAGAAGCCGAAAACCGCATGCATACCATCAAGGCGGTCATGCTGGCGACACTTAAGCAGAACTAAGGACAACCAAGAGGCGAAATGGACCTGGGGGACGGCGAAATGGACCTGGGGGACGAGGGGCTGCGAAAATGGGCTGTGGGGACGGGGTTATGGGATCATTTTTCTTAAAAATGATCCCATAACCCCGTCCCCACAGCCCATTTTCGCAGCCCCTCGTCCCCCAGGTCCATTTCGCCTAGCCACATTACTTCGCATTTGTGTTACAATATTCACTGGAAGCAACACTATTCAAAAGAAATCAGGGCCTACAAATGCTAAGTAAAGAGCATATCACCGAGCAGCTTCAGACAAAATGGGCTGCTCGTAATATTCTGTATAAAGATATAACCGGCTCCACCAATGATGATGCAAAACTTCTTGGAGAAGAGGGAGCACCCCACGGCACCCTGGTGGTGGCGGACAGACAGGACAAGGGCCGTGGTTCCAGAGGAAGAAGCTGGGAGACCCCCAGCGGTACCAATATTGCCATGAGCCTACTTATAAGGCCCACAGCGCCTCCGGATCGCATCTCCATGCTGACCCTTATCATGGGGCTTTCCGTGGCGGAGGGCGTGGAGGAGGCCATCGGTCACAGCACGAAAACCTTCATCAAATGGCCCAACGACGTGGTTCTTGCCGAGAGAAAAATATGTGGTATACTAACAGAGCTTCACATGAACCCCGATAACACCATAAATAACGTGGTCATCGGCGTGGGCATCAACGTCAACATGACAGATTTTCCTGAGAGTATCAGGGACATCGCCACATCACTTTTTTCCGTAACCGGTAAAAAGGTGGACAGAAGTCTTGTGGTGGCCTGTGTCATGAAACGTTTTGAAGAAAACTATGAGCTGTACAATAAGACCTACGACCTGACTTATCTCAAGGACAGCTATGAGAAGCGCCTTATCAGTATGGGCAAAGAAGTCAGGATCCTGGATCCCAAAGGGCAGTACGAGGCGGTTTCAAAGGGAATAACCACAGACGGAGCCCTTATAGTAACAGATACCAAGGGTATTACAAGAGAGATAAACGCCGGGGAAGTCACAGTCCGGGGACTATATACTTACGCTTGAAACACTGCATTTTTTTACAAAAGGAGAAATGACATGATTCTGGTCGTTGATGTAGGAAATACCAATATAACCTTCGGAGTGTATGACAAGGAGACACTGGTCTGCTCTTTCCGCATGATGTCGCAGACCGCCCACACCTCCGACGAATACGGAGTTCACCTTCTTGCCATGCTGGGCATGAACAAGATCGACAAGGAAAAAATTGAAGGTGTCATGATCGCCAGCGTTGTGCCGCAGCTGATGCACGCTCTTGTCAATGCAATCCTGAAATTCATCGGCAAGAAGCCCTATATCGTGGGCCCCGGCATCAAGACCGGCATCAAGATCGTCACCGACAACCCCAGGGAGATCGGCCCCGACCTTATTGTTGACGCCGTTGCAGGGTACGAGCTCTATGGCGGCCCGGTGCTGGTGGTGGACTATGGCACCGCTACCACTTACATAGCAGTTAATGAAAAGGGCGAGTTTTTTACCGGAGTGGTATCTCCCGGAATCAGGATCTCTGCCAAGGCCCTGTGGGAGCAGACAGCCAAGCTTCCTGAGATCGAGATCAAGAAGCCCGCATCCATACTGGCAAAAGAGACCATTTCCAGCATGCAGGCCGGACTTATCTACGGTCAGATCGGCCAGAGCAAGTACATTATCAACGAGATGAAGAGAGAATCAGGCCTTACCAATATGAAGGTTGTGGCCACAGGAGGCCTCGGAAGGCTCATCGCCGAGTCCACGGAGGAGATCGATGTCTACGATCCCACATTGACTCTCCACGGACTGCAGATTCTCTATGAGAAGAACAGAAGGACCAAGCCTCAGCTCAAGGACCTTGAGAACACTGAGGATCCGGAGTGATATTCGGAAGGTTTTGACAGATATAATAACAGAATGAGGATTTATTCATGAACGCTAAGGATTTTGAGAACGAGTTTAAAAAAGAATTCGAGGAAAAAGAGATAAAGGAAGGCGGCGAGGAGCTTTTCATCGATGAGATGCAAAAGACCAACAAGGGCCGCGTTTTTGAGGAGACTGCGGGAGGCAGGATCGTGCTTTGCGGAGCCAATGCCTATGAGCAGAAGTATTATTTTAACCCTGTATTTAAGCAGATTCCCGAGAGCATCAAGAAGGAGCTGAACATCATCAGCGTTCTTTTTACCCAGGAAGCAGGCGGAATCTTTACCATCGTCTTTGAAGAGGACGGAACCATCAGTATCGAGACCAATGCTGACGAGGAGGATATCACCTACGACGAGATCACAGCGGGCCTCCTTGTTGGAGAAGTCAGAAGAAAGAGACAGGATCTTTTCGAGGCCCTGGGACTGTACTACAGGATATATGTGCTTCATGAGAACCCGGCGGATATCTTAGATGATGAAAGCTAATCACCTGGGGAGGTATTTTCGAGCCTGGTGTACCAGCTTGTTCTGGCGAGCAAAGCGAGAGCAGAACTTCCATATGAAAGAAAGATAGAACTATGAGTGGATACGGCAAGCTGCAGATTGGCAGCGTAACCCTTGAAAATAATATAATCCTTGGACCAATGGCAGGCGTATCCGACCTGCCCTTTCGTCTTTTATGCAGCGAAATGGGAGCAGGTCTGGTGTGCATGGAGATGGTCAGCGCCAAGGCCATAATCTACAAGAACAGAAACACCAACATGCTTCTGGAAATCCATCCTGAGGAAAAGCCTGTTTCACTGCAGCTTTTCGGCTCGGAGCCTGCAATCATGCAGGAAGCTGTGGAGATGATCAAGGACAGGCCCTACGACATTCTCGATGTGAATATGGGATGTCCCGTTCCCAAGGTTGTGGGAAACGGAGAGGGCTCAGCCCTTATGAAAAAGCCTGAGCTCATTGAAGAGATCGTGGCGGCTCTGGTGAAGGTTTCCGACAGACCTGTCACAGTCAAGATAAGAAAAGGCTTTAACGAGGATATGGTAAATGCTGTGGAATGTGCCCTTGCAGCTCAGCAGGGCGGGGCAGCAGCTGTGGCGGTCCACGGAAGGACCAGAGAGCAGTACTACTACGGACAGGCCGACTGGAGCATCATTCGTGATGTTAAAGAGGCCCTTAAGATTCCTGTTATCGGAAACGGAGATGTGGTGGACGGTGAGAGTGCCCAGAGGATGTTTGAGGAGACCGGCTGCGACGGTGTTATGGTGGCAAGAGCCGCCCAGGGCAATCCCTTCCTTTTCAGGGAGATAAAAAGCTTTTTTGAAACGGGGAAAGCCTGTGAGCGCCCTTCCAATCAGGAAATTTACGATACTGTCATAAGACATGCGGATCTTCAGCTACAGTACAAGGGTGAATATATCGGAATCCGGGAGATGCGTAAGCACGTATCCTGGTACACCACAGGCATGACAGGAAGTGCCAAGTTCAGAAATGAAATCAATCAGATGACGGATATGGAGTCACTGAAGGAAGCCTGCAGGAAAGTAATGCTGCAGTGAATGGCCCTATAACCCCGTCCCCCAGGTCCACTTTCCGCCCCGTCCCCCAGGTCCACTTTCCAACCACAGCCCCCAGGTCCATTTCTTTTTTTTATCTCGTCATCGTAAATTCATACGCCGTATTGTACGTCGCCACATAAAGCGTATCATCCACAATCTCAAACACGTAAGGCGCAGATCTTACGGGAATCTGCTGAACCATTTTGCCTGTATATCTGTCAAGAAGGTAGATGTAATCTGGTTCTGCCGTGAAGCCGTAGCCGCAGATAATGGTGTCATCCACAACCTTGAAGTTGTAGCCGTTGGCCCTGAGGGGCTCACTTCTAAAGATAACCTCATTGGTGTTCAGATTGATGGCGACGATGTAAGCATTGTCAGGCCCTTCCGAAGCATATCCCCAGTGGCTTATTTCTACATAGAGGATGTCATCCACAACTTTTGCATAGCGGATGAATTCTGTCTGATCTGAGGAGCGGTTTTCTTTTTCATCATAGCCGTTGCAGACCTTTGCCAGGTTATAGTCGATAATGGTCTCGCCGCTTTCCACAGAAGATATCACCAGTGAGTTGTACATATAGCCGTCCATATAGGGATTGTAGGCTTCATAGTGGTAGGTCTCGTCATCATAAGGAAATTCCGGCATTGCAAAGCCATGGTTCGCTGCCCAGACTTCAGTATCCAGCCAGTCGGAGCGCTCCTCCTTGGTCTGGGTGAGAGTAAGGTAGTGGCTCTTTGTATCTCTTTTGTAGGAATCATTGAAGTAGTAGGCCCAGGTGGGATTGGCTACCTCGATGGCGCCTTCATGTCCGGCCTCCCCATCAAATTCCTCGGTATTATAGGCACTCTTGGCTTCCACCTCTGTGGTGTCGCCATCTACTCTTTCGATGCGGCTCTCCAGGTCAGCGGGAGCGGTCATTCTGAAGGACTCTGTCACAAGCTCGGGATATTCTTCATAGGAGAAGTCCACCTCAATGGTGCCTGCGGCGTAGCTTGCTACTTCGTAAGGGGAAAAGATAATGTGAAGACCCTTGTCATCCACGGTAAAGGTGTAGGTGTCATTATCCAGTTTGTCTGCAAAAACATCCCCGTCTTCATAATAGAAGCTGTCGATCTCCTCCAGGAGCTCGGGACTTTCTTTTTCCATCCTGGTTCTGATAATAGCGGGGAAATCACTGGGACTTGCCAGTACATCCCTCAGGTTGTAGGTCATTCCTGTGACAGGATCTATGTTGTAGCTGTAGGTGGAATGATTGGGATGCGCCCCTCCGCCGTAGCTCTCGTCGTTTGACAGAATTGTGAAGAGTCTGTCGTCAAATCTTACGATCTCAATACTTTGGTCGTTGTAAAAAGTAATGTCAAAGGAATATTCCTCATCATACCAGTAGGCGAAATCCCCAACGGTATCTCTGACAGAGCTCTCCCAGTTGTCAGTTATGATGTTCACTATCTCTGCCAGCTTGGGATACTTTTTTTCCAGCTCCCTTGAAAAGGTGATATCGGTGTAATGACCGGTGCATCTTTCAACGTCGTCTTTCTTGGAACTGTAATAGTAGGTGGTCAGAATTATGTCTTTTTCCAAAGGAGCGGTGTCCTCGGAGGCAGGTGCTACGCTGGCTTCGGCGGAGCCTGCTGTATCTGAAGTGGCTGCCGAGGCGCTGTTTTCCTGAGGCTCAGGAGTGTTGTTGCTCCCTGCAAAGGGGCTGCCGCATCCAACCAGGGAAGCGGTCATAAGTAAAACAGAGGTGTAAGATAATAGCTTTTTTACCATAGTTGTCATATCCTTTTTCTTCTTAATAAAAGTTTTATACTCACCTTTTTATTGTGGAACTAAATCGGAGAAATGTAAAGAAATAGCGCCATATCGCAATTGCGTACACTCTTATATGCCGCATAATCAGAGTAATGCTGAATTTTAGGTGATTGACAGATATTTTTATAAACATTATAATACCAAAGTTGAAATAGATTTCTAAGAAATATCAATATATATGCATGTATTCAAATCTCAGATGAAGGGTAGGAATAAAGATGGAAGAGAAGAAGAACATTTTAACTTATGAAGGTCTTAAGAAATACGAAGACGAACTCCATGAGCTTAAGGTAGTTAAGAGAAAAGAAGTTGCTGAGAAGATCAAGGAAGCAAGAGAGCAGGGCGACCTTTCTGAGAACGCTGAGTACGATGCAGCTAAAGATGAGCAGCGCGACATCGAGGCAAGAATCGAGGCTCTCGAGAAGATCCTTAAGAACGCAGAAGTAGTAGTAGAAGAGGACGTAGACCTCAACAAAATCAGCATCGGCTGCAAGGTTAAGATCAAGGACCTTGAGTTTGACGAGGAGCTTGAATACAAGATCGTAGGTTCATCAGAGGCTAACAGCCTTAAGGGTAAGATCTCAAACGAGTCACCTGTGGGAAGAGCACTTATCGGCGCCAAGAAGGGACAGACCGTTTCAGTTGAGACACAGGCCGGCGTTCTTAAGTACAAGGTACTTGAGATCACAAGATCAGAGGCTTGATTTATAACATGAAACAAGGGCCAGCGATTTACATATTTCGCTGGCTTTATTTACTTAATCAGTAGAAAAAAAGAGGAGAAAAACAGTGGCAGAGAATAATCAGCAGAACAATCAGCAGAATGCACCCGCAGAAGACGTTGGACGCCTTCGTCAGGTTCGTAGAGACAAGCTTGCCGAGCTTCAGGCTCAGGGAAGAGATCCTTTCCAGATCGTAAAATATGATCAGACACATCACACACAGCAGGTCAGAGACAACTTTGATGCTCTTGAGTTTGTAGTACCTGTAGACGAGGAGGGCAAGGCACTTCCCGTTGCTCTTTCAGATGTTCCCGCAGAGAAGGTTATTTCTCTTGCAGGCCGTATGATGTCCAAGCGTGTTATGGGTAAGGCTTCTTTCGCAGGTCTTCAGGACAGAGACGGACGCCTTCAGCTCTATGTTTCAAGAAATGACCTTGGAGACGAGGCATACGCTGATTTCAAGAAGATGGATATCGGTGATATCATCGGTGTTAAGGGCTTTGCTTTCAGAACCAAGACCGGTGAGATCTCAGTTCATGTAAAAGAGCTGGTTCTTTTATCCAAGTCTCTTATGCCACTTCCTGAGAAGTTCCACGGACTTACAGATACAGAGATCCGTTACAGACAGCGATACGTTGACCTTGTTATGAACCCTGACGTAATGGAGACCTTCAAGAAGAGATCCGCCATCATCCGCGAGATCCGTAACTTCCTTGCAGGCAGAGATTTCATCGAGGTTGAGACTCCTATGCTTGTTGAGAATGCGGGCGGAGCTGCTGCAAGACCTTTCTTCACACATTACAACGCTCTTGATGAGGAGAGAAAGCTTCGTATTTCTCTTGAGCTTTACCTCAAGAGACTTATCGTTGGCGGCATGGAGCGTGTATTCGAGATCGGCCGTGTATTCAGAAATGAGGGTACAGACACAAGACACAACCCTGAGTTCACACTTATGGAGCTGTACCAGGCATATACAGATTATGAGGGAATGATGGAGCTTACAGAGTCCATGTTCCGTTACCTTGCCGAGAAGGTTTGCGGCACAACCCAGATTCCTTACGGCGACAATATCATCGACCTTGGCAAGCCTTTCGAGCGCCTTACCATGAACGATGCGATCAAGAAGTATGCAGGTATCGACTTCGATACCGTTAAGACAGACGAAGAGGCCAAGGCCCTTGCAAAAGAGAAGGGCATCGAGTTCGAGGATCGTCACACCAAGGGCGACATCATCAACCTCTTCTTCGAGGAGTTCTGCGAGAAGAACCTGATCCAGCCTACATTCATCATGGATCATCCTCTTGCAATTTCACCTCTTACCAAGAAGAAGCCTTCAGATCCTGAGAAGGTTGAGCGTTTCGAGCTCTTCATCAACACCTGGGAGATGTGCAACGCATACTCAGAGCTTAACGATCCGATCGACCAGCGTGAGCGTTTCGCAGCACAGGATGCCAACGCAGCAGCCGGTGACGAAGAGGCTGAGCACACAGACGAAGACTTCCTCAACGCCCTCGAGATCGGTATGCCACCTACAGGCGGTATCGGCTATGGTATCGACAGACTTACAATGCTCCTTACAAACAGTGCGGGAATTAGAGATGTACTGCTGTTCCCGACACTTAAGAGCATTCAGTAAGAAAACAGCGTAAAATAAGGTGTTAAGAGGTGTTGAATAATCAAAAACACACCCAGTTTACACCCAAATAGTGCAAAGTGACAGAAAGTTGACTTAAAGACCAGTGGAATCCCCACTGGTCTTTTATGTTGCATCGGTTGTTGCTTATAGTCCGTTGTCTTATATACAACAAGAAATTAATCTATGACTGGAGGTAGAGGAATGATACAGAAGAGCTTCGGATATGCATGTAAGAAAATAAGAGAAGGCAAAGGATTAAGTCAGGAGAAGTTCGCTTTGCTTATTGAAATGGATCGAACTTATTATGCATCTGTTGAATCCGGTAAACGTAATATTTCCATTCAGAATATTAAAAAAATCGCTGACGGTTTTGGGATCAGTATTTCTGAATTATTTGAAACTGTTGAAAAAGGATAATGGATAAGGAGATAAAATGATGTCACCATATGAGAATTTAAGTGAAAGCAAATGGCTTGATAAAACAAAAGAATTGGTAGATAAGCATCCTCTTACAAAGGATGATATAGTAGAAGTTGTTTTGGATTCTTGGGAAGGAATTCTTAAAACGAAAATTGCAGGAGAGTTACAAATTGGTGTAGATATTTTCCCTTCTCCACAGATACTTGGAAACTATTTACACGAATTAATTCCAGTTTTTCTGGAAAAAAAGTATCCGGGAAAGTGGACTCGAGATCTTGAGAAGAAAGATAAAGATTTAGTTTGCCTTACAGATTCTCAATTCTCATCGGAAATAAAAACATCCTCCAATCCAAATAATATATTTGGTAATGCTAGCTACGGACAGGAAGATAGCTCAAATGCTTCGTCAAAAACAAAGGATGGGTACTATATTGCGGTAAATTTTGAAAAGTTTAATCCGAAGAACAAAAATTTTACCCCAAGAATTAAGAAAATAAGATTTGGATGGTTAGATCATAGCGATTGGCATTCTCAAAGTGCTTCGTCAGGACAAGCAGCTACGATTAGTACAACCGTAAGAGATAATAAGCTTTTACTTATTTATGATGCTGATAGAGGTGGAAAACAATACTAGAGTCAAAATGGGAAATGTTGGTTACATTTCCCATTTCTTTTTGTACAGTTCTGACCACCAGCCAGATCGTCTTTCTGTGATTGTGTATTCATCGAAGTATAGATATAGATTATCAATGCTTTTTTGAAGATCAGAAATTGAATTGCTAATGACTGAATCCAATAATATGTTGTTATGTGTACATTCACAGAAGAACTCAGAGACAAAAATATTGCTTATATCTGGTAGCGTTATTTCAGCATCTACAGCGAGTAAACGTTTTATTATTTGTTCAGTATGGTTATACGCTGTTTTTTCAATTTCTTTATGTAAGTCTTCGGTTATGGTTACGAAAGCGTTGTTGTTTTTCTTTCTGCAAATAAGCATAATATCAAGAGCGATTGAATTCTTATTTGAGGTATGAGCTCCAGTTCTACTTTCAGCGTGAAGAGGATATGTTTTTTCCAAAATAAAACCGGCGTTATTAATGCTTTGTAAGATAGATAGCCAACTTTCAATACTGTTGTCATGGAATGAGAAAATCAGGAACCCATTATCGAATAATACACGGTGACATTCGCTGAATACATCGGTTAACCCGTTCTCATAATCTTTTTGAGTTTTCCCTCTTGTGGAATTAACTATTATTTCATCTTCCTTAGGAGATAATGGTTGATCAAAACCTAGCTCGCTTGACAAAGAGCTTTTGCTATCCCATGAATGAAAGAAGTCTATTAATTCGGAGTACATGACATTAGCTCCGAAGGGAGGATCAGTAATAACAAGGTTTACGCTTTTATCTGGAATAAAACTCAGATGGCAAGAATTACCACAACAAATTAAAGGATTATTAACACTCAAATCTGCATATTTTGATGTAGGTTCTGCTAAAACTGATTCATTAGTATATTTTTTTATTACTTCAATTTTGCCGTTGCGTTTTACGGTTGAAATATCATAAATATTTGTACAGAAATCTTTCCCACGGATTATCTTATCTATTGTTTTGGTAAAATTACCTGTTCCAAGTTTAGTGCCCCAGACATTGTTTTCAACAGGCATAGTAATCGGGACATAAGCATGATTAAAGAATATGTTGCAAATCTTATATGCATTAGCTTGGTAACGACAAAACATATTATTCATTTCCAACATACCGGAAAAAGCCAGCTGGAACCAGAACTTAATATCATTATCGTCTATTTCGTTTATTGCTTTAAGGAGAAGCCCTAAACCAAGCAGTTGTCTTTTATTGAATAGCTCGTAGAAATACTGATAGTGGTGATTAAGTATTTGGTTTGTGTTGTAACCATTAGGTATAATCTGATCAGGCGTCGGTAAAGTATCCTTAATTTCATCGTATTTGTTGCATGCTTCATCATAAAGGGCTTGGTCTTCGTCATCAATGCGTTTGTAGTCGTGAGAATTGCACTCGGGACAATAGTATTCTATAGCCACTAATTCTGTATCAAGCGGATATCCTTCTTCCGGGGTGTAATCGCTTATAACTTTTGATTCTCCGCATTCATCACATGTGAAAACACCGTGATTAACAAATCCCTCCTTAGGGTCATGGATTGTAAAACCACAGTCACATACAGCTTCGCCATTTTCCTTGAAATTATGCTTAATGATATTTCCGCATTTAGGACAGACTAATGTAAAAATATCTTGTTTAAGGGCTAGAACAAAGTTTGAATATAGTCTATGACTACCACAGTCTGTCTTGCTTTTGACTTTCTTAACGTGGAATGTATACATTATATCAGCGGTTTTATTACAACACGGACATTTAGTATGCTGATAGTGCATAATGTCCTTTGCAACAGTTTTTTCAAGCAATTTCTCATATTTCTTAATTTTGCTTTTATTCAGTTCTTTTATCAAAGCCATTGTTGCGAATTTAGATAAAGGTTGAAGATCGTTACCTATTACCTTGGTATTCAATCTAAGTGCCTCAAAAATGGTAGTTCCACCACCCATGAAGGGATCGAGAATTGTGATATCTTCGAGTGACTCATCAGAAAAATCATCATAAAGATAATCCCAAATATCGGCATCGTAAGGAAGAAGACATCCAAGCATCATCATACGGAAACTACTTGTTATTCTTCGAGCAAAATATTTATGAACGAAAAAAACAGGCTTTTTACGACTGGCTTCTTTTCTGGCTGCATCATAGATTTTGTCGTATGGCAAATCTCTTAAAATGGCAGGATTGTTTATATTTTCTTTGCTTAACTTTGTTTTGGGCTTATCAAATAGAGATAACTGTTCCAAAATTATTTCCTCATTTCTTGATTTATTATTCGTTGTTGCTGTGGCACCATGCATACAGTTCATTAGGATTATCAGTTGATTCAATGCAACCTAAGAGCAAATCTGTTTCACATCCATTTTCATCTATAACATTTATCACAGCTTCTTTTTTGAGTTCTAATAGTAGTTCATTTATTTTGTCGATTTTCTCTTTATGTGTCATGATTATCTCCTCCTGATTCGTTTGATTTGTTAAATAGAGCAATCAAGTCATATATATAATCAACTTGTTTCGGAGATAGTGTTTTTTTAGGGATTTCATCCGTGCTAAAAGGGGCATGTTTTGTATTAGTTAATCCAAGCAGATAATCGGACGAAATATTATAATACATGCATAGACGCTTTAGCATTTCTTCATTCGGGAAACGACTGTCACTCTCATATTGGGAAATAGCAGTAATAGAGATACCTATATCATCTGCGACTTCTTTTTGGGAAGAGTTACGTTCTATTCTCAATTCTTTTAATCTGCTTCCAAAAGACATAGTCTTACCTCCGAGAATATATCTTAACACATTATTCTCAGAATGAAAAGAGAAAATTCTCAAATTGAGAAATTAGTTAGTTTCATCGGAAGGGTAGTCTGAGTATAAAGCGGCATCTATAACCTGATGCAAGTATTTCTCTTTTTCAACAGTATTGGTCACTATCTCAATAAAATTGTTTCTTGGGATAAGAACATACTCTTTGGGATCAGGTTCAGCCTCATATAGTTCTTTGAGAGATTCTTTCTCATTTTCAAAAGATGATATTCCATCATCAGTCACCTTTTTTACCTTATACAATTCGATTAAAAGATCAACGATATTCTTATCTATAGTTAGGTGTAAGTATTCATTAGAATCGCTCTTTAGAACATTCCAATCATCAATAACATTCATAAAGCTTTCTATTTTTGCTTCAAAAGTATCAAATATACAATCAGACTCCATTTTAAGATACGCCGGATTTATATTGTATTTTTGATGTAAAGCCTTGATAAGTTCATCAGGAATGTTTTTTCTTTTACCTGATTTAATACTTGAAAAGTATGTTTCATCAGTAATAAAGCTCAGGTCTAGTTCATCCATTATTCTACGCTGTGAAACACCTTTGTTTTTAAGTGCTTTTAGAACAGTAGAAAAACGAGTATTAAGTGTATCTGCATTCTTATTCGACATTTTCTTTCACCTCCGGAAAACATTATAACACAAAAACTTGGAAAAAACTTGGAGAATTCCCAGAGGGGTAAATTCAAGCAAAATAAAAAAAGAAGTATCCTTAATTCGTAATCGAGATTACAAGGAACAGCCTTCTATAGCATGCAAGGGAAGGCGAAACAACAGATTATGTTTGGTGCTAATAAAGAGGCACCAGAAAGATTACGAGGTATATAAAAATGAAAAAATTAACAATGTTTACTTATTTTGATTTTGAAGGGTTTATGAAAGGTAAAACATTAATGTGTACTGGTGTTACACCGTGGAAAGATCATGAAACTGGAGCTATTCTTGGCACAAAAGTGGAGACAGCGATCTTTAAGGATAAAACCAATTATGGTCCTTCAAAAGATGGATCACAGGTTACTAATCTTTTAGAGAAGATCACTTTTAAAGTGTCTAAGCAGATTGATGTACCTACGGGTGTTGAGGTAGTTCCTGTAAACCCGTTTGCAAAGGTTTATGGCGAATACAATGACAAGCTCAGTGTAACAGCAGATGATGTTCAGGTGGTAACTAAGTAACAAAACAGGTGCGGTGGCTAGTCGCCGTAGGCGATGAAGCCACTGCATTTTTTGAGACAAGGGTGTGCCACTACGACACACACCCTTGTGATCATTGTTCAATGATCGGAGGGAAGACAATGCAAGAAAGAACAAGAAATTTTGCGACTGTCGTATATCCGGAATCAGCTTCTGAAGATTGGAAACGTACTTTAGAAGAGCATTGCGTACCGGCATTTATATCGCCTCTTCACGATAAGGATATTGATGATGAAGGCAAAATGAAAAAAGAACATTATCATGTGATGATTATGTTTGAAGGTTGTAAAACGAAAGATCAGGCAAAAGAAATATTCGATTCAATAGGCGGAGTAGGTGTAGAGGTGGTAAAAAACTCGAAAGCCTATAGTAGATACCTTTGCCATTTGGATAACAAGGATAAAGCTCAATACGATGTGAATGACGTTATTTCGTTATCAGGTGCTGATTACAATACGATGATTTCTCTTGCAAGAGACAAGTACACAGCCATTGGAGAAATGATAGAGTTCTGCCTTGTAAATGATATGGTTTCTTATGCAATGCTTTTACTTTATGCAAAAAAGAATCGTTTCGATTGGTTCAAGGTTTTATGCGACAGTGGCACTTTAACAATTGTGCAGTTTCTTAAATCAAGAAGCTGGGAAATAGAAAAGTACGGAGGAAAAAAAGAGAATGAATAATCAGAGGCTTAAAGCAGGAGCAAGACGTATCAAGAAAAAGAAAGCCCTTATCTTAATCCCTGTGTTGTATTTGGCTTTAATGATTGTAGCAATGCTTTCGTTGAGGATTCTTTTGCAGAAAATGGGAAGTCCGTATTCTGGAAAGGTATTTAAGATCGTGTTATATGTTTTCACTGCGGAAATGATCTTTGTAGGAGTGTTCGGGATCATACAGTTTCTTGGAAAGCCGTTTGGAAGTAAGAAGATTGAAGGTGAACTTCTGGACATAGGATTTACTGATAATGAAGGTGAATCTCCTATGCTTATTTCAAGAACCAAAGATAAAAACGGAATGATTTATGAGTTTTACTCTCCAAGAATTCCTTTTATAAGGTATGAAGATCACATTGCAGAAATAGAGACAGCTTTGAATATTAAGATTGTCGATGTATTACCCGGAAAAGATAAGCAACATACAGTTATTAAGGCAGTAAATGGCAATGGAGGAAAGAAAAATATGATTTTGTGGAATGATGAATATTTAAGTAATGATGATTTTGTTCTGGTACTCGGAGAAAGCTATTTTGGTATTGAGAGTATTGATATCTCGACAACGCCTCATTTACTTATTGGAGGCGGATCGGGATCAGGTAAATCAAAGTTGTTAAAACTTCTGCTTATGGAGGCAAAAAAGAAAAATGCGATTATCTATCTTTCAGATTTCAAGGGCGGATTAGATTATCCGGCTATTTGGCATAAAGCTTGTCATATTATTACCGAACCGGAGGAACTTGATAATCAGCTTGAAAGAATCTTGCAGATAATGGAAGAAAGGAAGCATTTGCTCGTTGATGCAGGAACTCCAAATATAGCAGAGTATAACAAAAAAACGGGATCGGATTTGTGTAGGATTATTGTAGCATGTGATGAGATTGCGGAGGTTCTTGATAAGACTGGACTTGATAAAGATCAGAAGGCTTTGGTAGGTCAGATTGAGAGCAAGTTCTCAACAATAGCTCGCCTGGGAAGAGCCTTTGGAATCCACCTCATGTTTGCTACCCAGAGACCGGATGCAGATGTATTAAAAGGTCAGATCAAGAATAATATCGGGTACAGAATATGTGGTAGAGCTGATAAAGTGCTTTCGCAGATCATTCTTGATAACTCAGAGGGTGCGGAAAAAATATCTCCTAACGATCAGGGAATGTTTTTGACAAATACCGGAGTGCTGTTCAAAGCGTATTATGTTGAAGATGATTGCTTAAAAGGAGTTGATTAGGATGGAGAAACTGGAGATTAAAGACAAGCCGACACTTACAATTGAAGAAGCTGCTTGCCTGTATAATATTGGCGAGCATAAGTTAAGAGAATTAACTGATTCAGATAATTGTAATTTCGTTCTGTATGTTGGTCGTAAAAGGCTCATTAAGAGAAAACAGTTCGATGATTATATATCAAAATCATTTTCAATTTAGAGTGTTGGAAGAAAGCTGATGTGCTATAATGATGGCAGTCAGCTTTCTGTCATTTATGAGAAAGGAGATATCAAAATGGCAGAGAGAAGAAAAGACTCTAAGGGCAGAGTGCTTAAAGAAAACGAAGTACAGAGAAGTGACGGATCGTATATGTACCGTTGGAGGACAGCGGATCATGAGAGGCATACGATTTATGCTCCGACTCTTGATGAACTTAGGGAGAAGGAACAGAAGGTCTTAAGGGATAAGAGCGATGGAATTAAGACCGGATCAAAATCAACTCTTAATGATGTATATGATCTGTGGGTACAGCTCAAAAAGGGATTGAAAGATAATACCTTTATGAACTACCAGTATATGTACGAGCAATTCTGTAGGGACGATATCGGACAGCTTAAGATCGTAACCTTGAAGAGATCAGATATCAGAAGGTTCTATAATAGACTGATAGATGAGAGGTGCTTAAAGATCGCTACCGTAGATAATATTCATACGGTATTGCATCAGGTTTTAGATGTAGCTGTTGAAGATGGATATCTCAGAAACAATATTTCTGATAATGCACTTAAAGAATTAAAGCAGTCAAGGAATCTCTTTACAGAGAAAAGAAAAGCTTTGACGGTGCAGGAACAGGAATTGTTTGTTAACTTCCTCAAGAATAATGCTCAGTATAATCACTGGTACCCGATCTTTACTTTGATGTTGGGAACTGGTTTGCGTGTTGGTGAGGCGGTAGGACTTCGTTGGGAAGATGTTGATTTTGAGAATAATTCTATCAGCATCAATCATACGTTGATTTACTATAATCATGCAGAAGGTGGATGTTACTTTGGGGTAAATACGCCTAAGACAAAAGCCGGAGAACGTACAATTCCTATCATTGAAAGTGTAAAAGAGGCACTTGAACAGGAAAAGGAGTATCAGAGATTAGCAGGAATTAAGTGTACTGCAAGAGTGGATGGATTTACCAACTTTATTTTTGTGAATAGATTCGGTAATGTTCAGCATCAGGGAACGTTAAACAAGGCTCTTCGTAGGATCATTAGGGACTGCAATCAAGAGGTGCTTGATAAAGCAAAGGATAATGAAAACATGATCCTGCTTCCTAAGTTTTCCTGTCATACTTTAAGGCATACGTTTACAACACGCCTTTGTGAGTCCGGTATCAATATCAAGGTGATCCAGTCGGTTCTTGGTCATTCGGATATCAGCACAACATTAGATATCTATGCGGATGTAACCAAAGATTTAAAGAGAGCTGAAATGGAGCATTTTGATGATTTTATGAAGAAAAAGAAGAATGCGGTCTAATACACCCAGTTTACACCCGACATACACCCAATTTGTGAAAATAGGTGTAAATTTTTGAGAAGAGACGGAGATAAGGGATGTGATTAAGGCAGTAAGTGAGCGCATCTGAGAAGTAATGAAAAACAATGAATGAGCGGGGAAGGATTTCCCGACCTTGAAATCACAGAAGTAACACACGGACTCATTAGGAATCACTGAAATCCATAGACGTACTATGTTATCCAAAAATGCAACATTTTTACAACGAATTCATTGGACGAGTACGGAGCTATTTGGACTTGTATGTAGTTTTTATCTAAAATAAATAGGACATCAGTGGTGTGTCAAAAGACAATTTCTACTTGCTTAAAAATCGCATTTTGGGATAGGAACTTTTAAAAGTTTCTATCCCAGGGTAATTGTCAAAGGAATAATCGGTTCAGACACATCACGCATTTGACCACATTTCTCGAAGGAAGAGAAGATGTGGTTTTTTTGTACCCAAAATTCTGATCTTCTTAATTGCATCTCGTAACACCAGAAACGGAGGTTACAGATGAATCGTGGAAAATCCCCACCAGTTGACTTAGACAAGTATCTTGTCGGAAAAGAACATCGATATTGCACCTATCAGGACGGAGCCAGACTTTACAGCATGGCATATTGGTCATTTGTGACTCTGGCAAAAGAAGCCAAAGCCAATATAAAGCTTCGGAAAACTGCCCTTGTGGATTTAGATTTGATCGAGCAGTACATTGAACAATTTTGTGAAGAAGGAAACGAAAGTGAGGAAGTATTCATGGCTAGAAGAAAGAAAATCGAAGATTTAGCAGAAATCGTTAAGGAAGGCAAAAAGAAATATGTCAGGTACGCGGAGGGAGCAGAGCTCTATTCAATGGGACTTCATACTTTTGAAAGCCTTGCAAAGGAAGCCAAGGCAACAAGAAAGGTAAAGGGAGTGGTCCTCTGCAACACAGAAAAGATTGATGCGTTTATTGAGTCATTTGATGAATAAGGGGGAAAAGAGATGTCTAAAGTTATAGCAGTTGCGAACCAAAAAGGCGGTGTAGGGAAGACAGTAACAAGCGTGAATCTTGGTATTGGGCTTGCCAGGGAAGGTTACAAGGTACTCATGATAGATGCGGATCCTCAAGGGAGCATGTCAATAAGTCTTGGATGCGATGAACCGGACAGACTTGATTATTCTCTTGCCACAGCCCTTGTAAATATCATCAATGATGAGCCTGTGGATGTATCAAAAGGAATTATCCACCATGCAGAAGGTGTTGATCTGATGCCGGGGAATATTGAACTCTCAAGTTTGGAAATTAGCATGACTGGAGTTATCAGCAGGGAAACAATTCTCAGAGAATATGTGGATAACGCCAGAAATACTTATGATTTTGTGATTATTGACTGTATGCCATCCCTTGGAATGATGACGATTAATGCACTTGCCTGTGCGGATTCGGTAATTATTCCGTGCCAGGCAGCATATCTTCCTGTAAAGGGCCTTCAGCAGCTTATAAAGACAATTGGAAGAGTAAAACGTCAGCTCAATCCAAAACTCGAAATAGAGGGGATTCTCATCACTATGGTGGATAACAGAACCAATTATGCAAAAGATATAGCGGCTCAGATCTACGAAGCTTATTCATCCAGCATAAATGTTTTTGAAACAGAGATCCCTCTTTCAGTAAGAGCTGCAGAAATAAGTGCTTCAGGAAGCAGTTTGTATCAGTACGATCCAAAAGGAAAAGCAGCATTTGCTTACACATCATTTATCAGGGAGGTTATGAACAATGGCACAAAGAGTTGGTCAGAAAGTAAAGCTATCTAGTATAGATGAGCTCCTCGGTGTTCCAAGCACCGAGGGGACTGTAGATCTTGATGTAATGACTATCTATCCTTTTGAAAACCACCCTTTCAGGGTCGTTGATGATGAAAAGATGGAAGAACTTGTTGAAAGCATCAAGGAAAGCGGAGTGCTTACTCCTGTTCTTGTAAGACCAGATGATGAAGGAACTTACGAGATGATTTCAGGGCATAGAAGGCTTCACGCGGCTAAACGAGCTGGGCTTCGAAAGATACCGGCAATTATCAAGGAAATGACCAATGATGATGCAACAATCGCCATGGTTAACGCAAATATGCAGAGGGAAGAGATACTTCCGAGTGAAAGAGCCTTTGCCTTAAAAATGAAGATGGATGCGTTAAATCATCAAGGTAAGCGTTCTGATTTAACTTTGTCTCTTGAAGAGACAAAGTTGCATTCGGCAACAGAAGTTGGCGAATCAGTGGGAATGAAAAGAGCACAAATTCATAGATATATGCGATTGACATATCTAATTCCCAAGTTATTAACAATGGTTGATGAAGGAAGATTAGCTATTGCAGTAGCTGTAGAAATCTCCTATTTTAACCCAACCTATCAACAGTGGATTTGGGAGTATATCCACGAAAACGGCATGATTAAACAGGAACAGCTCATGGACCTTCGCCAATATCGTGATGATGACTCTCTTACACAGGAACAGATGATAGACATCCTTATTCAAAAGAGATCCACGCCACAGACCAGGAAGAAGATCCTTATCACAGAACGTAAGCTTAACAAATACTTCCCTGCTTATTATTCACAGTCAGAGATTGAAAGAGTAATTGTAAGTCTATTGGAGCAATGGAAGGCATCGCAGGAAAGTGAGGAACAATAACATGATGGACTACTTTTATAATACCCAGGCACAGCAATTTGCTTCTGTAGAGATACCAAGGGAGTTGCTTACAGGGAAGAGTTTTTCTTCCCTGTCGGCTTCATCAAAAATGCTTTATGCAGTTCTTTTGGACCGCATGGGCGAAGCTAAAAAACACAATTGGTTTGATGATGAAAACAGAGTTTACATCATATACCCATTAAGCAAGATTCAGGAAGATATCAATTTCTCCAAGCACACAATTATTGATTGTATGAATGAACTGGAAGAATTTGGACTTATATATAAGCTTCAGGCAAAAGGTAAGCCAAGCAAGATCTACGTTAAAAATTTCAATCGTAGATACAGATTTCAACTGATTGGGTAGTGCAGAAATTGCACCACTTAAATCCATGGAACGTCGCAGAAAATCATTGAAGGGAGGAAAAAGGAGTGAGCGAAAGAATTATTTTTGACTATTTCAGCGGTCAGGAATCAGAAATGCTTGCCTTTTACAGAATACCAAAGCTTTTGTTCACAAACACCTATTTTAGTGGGCTTGATGCGCTTGCTAAGACTCTTTACGGTCTTATGCTTGATAGAATGTCATTATCCCTCAAAAATAAGTGGTTTGATGAGCTTCAGAGGGCATATATATACTTTGCACAGCAGGAAGCCGCAGAAATGCTGGGGTGTGGGGAAGATAAGATCAGATGTCTTTTTAAGAGTCTTGAGGAATATGGGCTCATAGAGCGCAAAAAGCAGGGCCAGGGGAAGCCTACCAAGATCTATCTCAAGAACTTTGCTTCAAGAGAAAATGAAGATGTTCAGACCTTGGAAAAACCAAGTTCTGGCACAAACATAGAAATTTCAGACCCCGGAAATATCGGGGTCAAGACCACGGAAATTTCGGGTTCTAGACCAAGCGAAAATCCGGTTCTAGACCACGTAGAATCCGACCCTAATTATATTAATATTAATAATACTAAAAGAGATATAAATACTAATCATATCTCTTCGATGAAAAGCGATTTGAATGATGAGTATAACGCTTATGCCGAAATAGTCAGGGATAATCTCTGCCTTGATACCATGCTTGAAAGATATCCTCATGATACAGAAATCATCGAAGGAATCTATGATCTGGTGCTTGAGACAGTTCTTTGCCAGAATCCAACAATCTGGATTTCCAAGAACGAGTATCCTACAAACTTGGTTAAGTCCAAGTTCCTTAAGCTCAACCACATGCATCTAGAGTACGTAATGGACTGCATGAGGGGAAATACTACCAAGGTTCGGAATATAAAGAATTATCTGCTTTCAGCTCTTTTCAATGCTCCTACCACCATGGGCAGCTACTATCAGTCCGAGGTAAGTCATGATCAGGCATGCAGAGCCATGTAGAGCATTTGACATATATGTTCAACACTCATATAATCAAAATATAACATAACTGTTCAACACTCATAGGAGGATGAAGACATGCCAAGAGTAAATCTATCACTTACACAGGATATGTATGATTGTATTGAGAAGGAAGCTAAGAAGCAGAACATCACAGTAAACTATTTTATCTGCGAGATGCTGGAAGAGCGCTTCGGTAAAAGAACTACCTACGACTATACAGTGGCCGTTGGTGAGATGATCAAGGAAGCCAAGAAGATGGATAAAGAGTTCACTCTGGCAGATCTTCCTACCTTTGCAGATGTTAATGAGATCCTTGTAGAGTACAAGATCAAGGAATCTCCTGCACAGGTAAGAGCACGCCTTGGCAAGATGTTCAACGAGGCAGTCAAGAAGGGCACAGCCAAGGGAATCGAGAGAGCCACAACTATAAAAGACGGAGAGGAGCAGCTCAAGTTCTATTGCAGAGCTGCAGTTTATGTGAATCAGTTTAACAAGCTGAAAAAATGAGGATAAGAATATGGCAGCTGTACTAGATATTTTTCTATTACCGTTTATGTTGCTTCTCAGGGTAGCAATGTACCTGATCAGAAGAGTTGATGTCACTAATTCCATTTTTATCGGAGCCATTCCTGTATTTCTTGTAAGGAACCAGGGCTATGATAAAGTAACCAACTGGATTATTTTCGGCATAACAGTGTTCTTTGCGCTTTTACTGCAGCATATGTTTGTAATTGCCAAGATACTTGCTTCTGTCTTCAGTTGCATGACTATTGCTTTTTTATGCTCAATCTGGAAGAACTATGACACTAAGGCAGCGCAGATGACCGTGGTTACAATTGGAACAATCATAGCTGCTATATGGAATCTGCAGTATTGGACAGATTTTTCAGAAAGGGAAGTTTGACACCTGTAACGTTACAGGTTATAATGTTGATATGATAAAATCGTTTGCACATAAAGGCTTAAAGGATTTTTATGAAACTGGCTCTAAGAAGGGGATTCAGCCAGATCATGCGCCCAAATTGGCAAGAATGCTTGACCGATTGGATGCCAGCATTAGTGCTCAGGATATGAATTTGCCAGGCTATAGATTGCATCCACTTAAAGGAGATAAGCAGGATATGTGGGCTGTCACGGTGAATGGCAATTGGAGAATGACTTTTTACTTTGAAGGTCAGGATGCATATCTTGTGGACTATATGGATTATCACTGAGGAAGGAGGAAAGATATATGACTAGAAGACCTACACATCCAGGAAATGTATTCTTGGAAG
>NZ_JHXX01000006.1 GCF_000621605.1 Butyrivibrio sp. MC2021
TAGACAATATGTAATGACCTCCATTTTGTAGCAACGTGGATTCACCTGTATACTAAAGATGTCGAGTCAATGGTAACAGGGATTACCGCATACAAAAGGAGGTCACTAAATGAATAATAACACAGTTTACGTAGGTATGGATGTCCATAAGGAAAGTTTTACACTTTGCGCTTATACAATTGAAGTCGAAAAAGGTTTGTATTACCAGCGTACTTCAGCAGATTACAAAGCAGTTTTAAAGTATCTTGAATTCCTTCGCTCAATCTACGGTAACGATACTACATTTATATGCGGTTATGAAGCCGGGTGTCTTGGCTATACTTTATATCATCAGCTAACAGACCGAAATGTTAACTGTGTGATACTAGCGCCATCTACCATGCTTTCTCAGCGTAATAACAAGAGAATAAAAACTGATAAGCGTGATGCTGAGCTTATTGGCAGATGTTTGTGTCAAAACAATTATAGTCCAGTACATATTCCTACTGCCAAAGATGAACAGACTAAAGAATATCTGCGCATGCGGAATGATCATAAACTTGCACTAAAAAAGATCAAACAACAAATTCAGTCTTTTTGCCTTCGCCACGACTATAGATACGAAAGTAAAAGTCACTGGACAATAGCACATATCAATTGGTTAAAAGCATTAAAACCCGAAGGTTTATATAAAGAGATTCTTGATGAGTACTTGCTTACATATGCTACGCTTACTGATAAAATAGAACGTCTTGATAAGCGAATCGAAGAACTTGCATCAGTAGATGAATACAGAGAATCTGTAAAAAAGCTATGTTGTTTCATTGGTATTCAGACTCATTCTGCATTATCAGTTATTGTTGAGGTCGGAGATTTTAATCGTTTTTCTTCCGCAGAAAAGTTTGCCTCATATATAGGACTTGTTCCTGGCGAAGCATCCAGTGGAGACGATACCACTAGGCTTAGCATTACAAAAGCAGGAAATAGTCACGTACGAACTCTGTTAACAGAAGCATCTCAATGCTATACTAGAGGCAGAGTTGGTTACAAATCCAAAACAATCAAAGCTCGTCAAAATGGAAATACTCCACAAGTTATTGCATATGCAGATAAAGCTAATGAACGTCTGAAACGCAAATACTACAAAATGGTATTAAATAATGGAAAAAAGCGAAATGTGGCAATAATGGCAGTTGCAAGAGAACTCGCTTGCTTTATGTGGGGCATGATGACCGATAATATAGCTTAATCTGTTATAACAGTGCGCTGCTAATCTCAAGGCCAAGCCGCCCAAGGCGGTGCTTCGCAGCCTTGACATCATCATCCCACTGTTATAGTGGGTAATCAAGCAGATGTAAGATGGCTTACGCCATTTACATCTGGCCAAAACAAAAGCAACAACTGAAGACATCTTGAAAGGGCTTCGGCCATTTCAAGGTTCGAGCTATCTACGATAATTCTATGTTGGCACGGAGCAATCTGTGATCCACGATGGTAGACGGTAGAGCTCACGGCGGACCATTGACCTGTCGGTAACCAATCCACGTATATCAGAGTGGCCAATGCCGGGAACTGATACCCCGAGGCCCTTTCAAGGTGCCTTCAGAAACAACTAAATAATTATGTGGTGGATTCCTGTAAGCTTTCTCTTGACAGGAGGTCATTACATATCAGAATTATATCTGTTCAATGCAAATTTTAGGCAGTTACTCTTCCCGCTGATTGAGAAAATAGAAATTAATGCTAGATGCAGAATAGGAAATTACGTATCTGAGCACTATGGTGTACTTGGATATAAGGACAAAGACAATTTTGTTGACGAAGAATATCATAAACAATTTATGTCAGATATTAACGAAGAAATAAGGCGAAACTTGCGTGCTCCATTTGTAAAGAATTTCACGGAAAACTACGAGGGCAGAGATCTTCCCATGTATGCTCTTGTAGAGATATGCAGCTTTGGTACTTTATCTAAGTTTTTTAAGAACATGAAGAACTCCGACAAGAAGGCTATCGCAAAGTCTTTTGGTATCGGATATACATATTATGAAAGCTGGATTGAGTCTATCTCCTATGTCAGAAATATCTGTGCTCACTATGGCAGGATATACAATGCAAAACTTGCTAAAAAGCCTATTCTTTATAAGCAATATACCGAAGCAGGAATAGATAATAACCGTATTTTTGCAGTTTTGCTCTGTATAAGTCATATTATTGAGAAAGATGCTCATTGGATAGGATTTCTTGAAAATGTAGAGAAATTGATAGATAAGTATTCAAATATCGATATTGGTTCCATGGGATTTCCAGAAAATTGGAAAACCTATCTATATCCTCAACAATCAAAAGATGATGAATAAATGTGGTCTTTGAAGTGGTCTTTGTTGAAGAGGAGAGTGCCGAAAACCTCCTTTCCATGCGGTTTTCGAAACGGGCTATTACTTCGAGCCCCGTCTATCGCTTTTTGAACCCCCAGATGTTTTCTGGGGGTTTTGTTATTTGTGCCTCAAAAAAAGTGGTCTTTTGCTGCAAAACCATGCTGAGTTTGCAGCCACCTACATCAAGCCTTTTGGTACGATATTCCTGAACCTGGTTGAGTTCATTGTATGTCCTATCGTACTTTTCTCCATTTTGTCCGGCGTTGTATCCATGAGGGATATCAAAAAAGTCGGAAAGATCGGTGGAATTACTGTTGTTTACTACTTCTTAACAACAGCAGTTGCCATCACCATCGGACTGTTTGTTGGTAATCTCTTTAAGGGAAGCTTCCCTGTTCTGACAACCGCAAGTCTTACCTATGAAGTACCTGCAGCCATTAACGGAATGGATGTTTTGGTTGGCATCTTCCCTTCCAATTTCCTGATGCCCATCACAGAAGCCAACATGCTCCAGGTAATCGTCATGGCTATTCTGATTGGCTTTTCAGTAATCCTGCTTGGCGAAAAAGGCGAACCGGCCATTTTTGGAATAAATGTTTGTAACGATGTTTCCATGAAATGCATGGAAATGATCCTGAAGCTGTCTCCCATCGGTGTTTTCTGTCTACTGACTCCTGTTGTAGCAGCCAACGGCCCACAGGTTATCGGATCCCTTGCCATGGTTCTTCTGACAGCTTACATTTGCTACGTGCTTCACGCTGTTGTTGTATATTCACTCACTGTTTCCACCCTTGGACGTATTTCTCCTTTGAAGTTTTTCAAAGGAATGCTTCCGGCTATCATGTTTGCTTTTTCCAGTGCATCTTCAGTAGGAACCCTTCCTCTTAACCTGGAATGCACACAAAAGCTCGGCGCATCTAAGGAAGTTTCAAGCTTTGTACTTCCTCTTGGAGCCACCATCAACATGGACGGAACAGCGATCTATCAGGGTGTCTGCGCTATCTTCATTGCATCCTGCTATGGTATCAATCTTACATTCTCACAGATGATGACCATCGTTTTGACAGCTACCCTGGCCTCCGTAGGAACAGCAGGTGTTCCCGGCGCCGGTATGGTAATGCTGGCAATGGTTCTTACATCCGTAGGACTTCCGGTCGACGGTATCGCACTGGTTGCCGGCGTTGACAGAATCTTTGATATGGGAAGAACCACCCTGAACATCACAGGTGATGCATCCTGCGCAGTAATCGTATCAAGCCTGGTTGATCGCAAAAGAGCAAAAAGCAAAGCGTAAAAGATAATAAAAATAATGAAAGCCTCATGTGCCCGCCAAGGCCATGAGGCTTTTTCTTTGATTGTGGTGTTACTGCCGGTAAAGCTTCTCTCCGTTATATATCGCCACTCCGGCTTCAGGCTCTCTCCAGATATTAATGAATAGCCTGTCAAAATCGTTTATTTCCTCCGGCACATTATCTTTATCAAAGAATCTGTGCTCTAAGACTTCTTCCGGATCGTTCTTTATCTCGCCGAAAAACTCTTTTGTCCGAAAGACCACACACGAGGCGTAGCAAATATCCCCGTTTGGATAAGTGATAAACCTGTCAGGGCCGTTACAGATGGCAGACAGCTTCATTTCTCCCAGCTCAATTCCCGCTTCTTCCCTGGCTTCACGCCTTGCGCCCTGTTCGAAGCTCTCGCCGATTTCCATTCCGCCGCCTATAATTCCCCATTTGCCGTTGTCTTTGCGCTTCTGGAGCAGGATCTCGCCCTTTTCATTTTCAATGATGGTGCCTACTCCAATGGTGATGAGGGGCGCATGACCCACATGCTTTCTCATGACATTTATGTAGCCGCCTTCTTTTTTGTAATTCTCAATATATTCCCCAATGTTCATTTTGCTTTATCCTTTCTGCTTGTTTTGTTATCTTACCGAAAGGATAAGGCCTGCCCCTGGGGCCAGGTCAATAGGGCATTTCGTCAATTACAAAGCTTTTCGATTATCTTTTTCTGAAGATCCGCTCCGATACCTATGGCCTCAAAATACTTATTTGCTGTGCCGTACTTATCTTCCATCAGTTCAAAAAATCTGATCATATTGTTCTCATTGGGAATAACAATGTTCATATCAATATCAGGGTTCTTCTCATGTATGATTTCGAAGCGGGGCTGCTCGTTCTCTTTTGTTCGCATATAATCAAAAACGATGTCGCTCTTTCTGATACCGCAAAGCCAAAGGATAAGGGCCGAATTGACGCCGGTTCTGTCTTTTCCCGCATGACAGTTAAACATTACTCCGTAGGGTGCGTTGGCTATAGTCCTGAAGAACTCACCGGTGTTGGGAGAATGGGCAATCTTGAAATAACTCTCCGGCACAGCCTCTACGCTCTCCGGAATTCCGCTTCCCTCAACGATAGGAATGTCGCAGTAATTAAAGCCTTCCATTCCGGCAAGCCCATGGGGCCTCTCTTCCTTTTCCTCCCGGGATCTGGTGTCGATCAGTGTTGTGATTCCGGTATTCTTAAGGAACTCAATATCTTTTTCCGAAGGGTGAAGTGGTACATCGCTTCGTATAAGACGGCAGTATTTGGTATAGTTCTCCGTTCCGTCAATCCTGTATCCGCCCAGGTCTCTGGTGTTCAGGGTTGTCTCCAGCAGAGAATATACTCTGTTGACCCATGCGTTGTCGTAGCTCTCGATCAGCTTCCCGCCGCTTCTAAGAGCCTCCAGCTCCTTGGCGCAGAGCTCCACTGCCTCGGCGATATATTCGTCAGCCATTTCCCTGGTAAAAAAGAAAATGTCGTCATCTTCCACTTTTTCAAAATAACCGGCCATGGACTCCACCAGCCAGTTAACGTCAAAGGTTGCGATACTGTTTATCTCCTCGTTCTCAAATCCCGCAGAAATAGCAATATCGTTCTTAAGGCCATACCTTTCAGCCACATAGTAGTTTATTATGGAGTAGTCCTTATGGAGCTTGTCCACATTGCCCGGAATCATGGGGTTCCACTTGTACTTGTCGTAGACAAAATGCCTGTAGCAGATATCCTGCACCAGATGCAGATAGTAGCCCAGATACAGGTCGTCGTTCTTCATCAGCTCCCCAAATTTTTCTCTGTAGAATTCAAAATTATAGGATTTCTTGTTTCGTCCCCAGATGAATGTATTGATATGTCCGGCCTGTCCCTTGCCGGCATCAGGAAGAATCGCTCCGAATTTGAGCCTGTTTAAATCCTTGAAGTCATAACGTTTGGTAAGTTCGCAGGTAACCGCGAGATGCATGATGCTGGATGCCATATTTACTGCTCCTTCTCTTCCGCTATTCTTGAATTTAACGATATTCCTATTATTAACGTTCCCGGCAATAGGCGTCAACCTGGGATTTTAATGAAATCAAGGAAAGCTTTAAGAAGCTACGGCAATTCCTCTTTTCCTGAAGAAATATTCATTTTTTCTGCGACTCTGTAAGCAACTTCCATGTGTGTCATCTGTCCCGCCATTACTTTTTCCTCCACATTTGCCTTTTTTAAAGTAATACTGAAATAATAAAGCCTGCCCCAGGGGCGAAGTCAACGCCAAATGTGTATAATGGAAATTAATGGACCATGGGGACGGGGGTGATGGATCATAATGCTAAGAACAATAATGATATTTCCACAATTCAATAATATAGAGATCATAGATGAAATCAGGGATAGATTCGATCCTTTAGCAAAGCTGGTTCGCCCACATATCACCCTGGTTTTTCCCTTTGATTCCGAAATGACCAATGAAGAATTGGAAGAGAAGCTCACAAGCAGTCTAAAGAACGTAGGCCCTTTTGAACTGACATTGCATGGGTTCAGCAAATCATCCGACAATTATCTCTTTCTGGATATAGAAAAGGGAAAAGAAATAATTGAGGCCATACATGATGAGCTTTATTCAGAACATTTCAAAGAATTCTATCTCGATATTCCTTACATCCCTCATATAACTGTTGGAAAACTTGGCAGCGAGCAAGAGTTAAACGCAGCCTATGAATATGTAAAAAACCTCGATGTCAGCTTTCAAACTGTAGTGGATAAGATTTCTGTGGAGATGATCGGCGAACACGAGGAGTCAATCATAGTTATTGAGAAAATGCTTTTTGGAACTTTTACATGGTTTAAATCTCCCGTTCCTGAGGGCCTTCCGGTCAAGCAGGTTTATGGCGTTGTCTTCTCCAATGATGGAAGAACCCTTCTTCACATAGAGGACGGCAGGTACAAGCTGACCGGCGGAAAGCCTGAGAATGGCGAGTCTTTCGAAGAGACTCTTTGCAGGGAATATGTGGAAGAAGTAAACGTAGAACTGACAGATGTACATTATCTTGGTTATCTTCTGGTGAATGACAATGGCAATAAATATGCTCAGGTCAGAATGATTGCCAGAATCAAGGATATAGGCGAAAGCCACGTCGATCCTGCCACCGGAAAAGTGTATGGAAGAGAGCTGGTTACAGTAAATCAGGTCAAAAAGTATTTGAACTATAGTGATGTAGCAGGCAATCAGATGCTTGATGACGCTATAAGTATGGCCAAAGAAACCTTTGACCTTGATAATCCTTACTCCGAGCAAGGCAACGATCTGCTTCTGATTGAGCCCTCAGCAGAAACGAAAGAGGAAGCCCTTGAATATAAAAACGAGCACTTTACCGCCGGGGACATGGAGGTTCACGGAAGTGGCGGCCTGGCTTTCTATGATGATTATGATGAATGGCTCAGACATATTGATGCCATAAGGGTATCAACCCCCGAGAGACCGATACAGACAAGCACGTTCTTCTCCAGGCGCGTATCCGATGGCAAGCTGATAGGCTGCATCAAGATCCATCATTCTCTTACGGATGACTTGAAGCTTGGCGGAAATATCGCTTATGGAATAAGACCCTCTGAGCGCGGTAAGGGTTATGGTAAAAAACAGCTGAAGCTGGCCTTAGCATATGCCAAACAGCTGCATATGGACCAGGTCATCATAGCCTGTGATAAGGCTAATATTGCATCAGCCGCTACAGCCAAGAGCTGCAAAGGAATACTCGTTAATGAGTTTGAAGAAGATGGAATGATTAAGCAACATTATTCTATAGAATTATAAAAGAAAACGCCCTGTTAACCCAGTAACAGAGCGCTTCTTATCGTATTACCCATTTTAATTAAAGCAATGAATAAAGGTAGAGTTGATATCCACCACTATCTCGCCGTCTCTCTCTATCAGCTTATCGAAACATTCCAGCATTTTTTCCTTCACGGATAAAAGGTATTTCTCTCCCTCCTTATATTTCTTCAGGATCCTGTCAAACAGAACCTCCGAGTCATCATAGGACAATGGCCCCGGAAGGCTAACCTTCTCTACCTTTGTAAAAAAGCCTGAAATCTGATCAATAAACTCTTCTTCCTTCTTTTCAAGGAGCTTCTTTCTCTTTTCCACACAGGACTTGTCAAAGCCATGTTCCTCAAAGAATTTTATCCAGTAGCTGTGCTCTGCTCCTGTTCCCACATTTGTAAAGGAAAGCATTCCCCCGGGAGCCAGGACTCCTGCTGCCTTCCGGATAAGCTCCTCCGGCTTCTCAAAATATGAGAGCAGATAGTGCATGACAATGCGGTCATAGCTGTTTTGCCTGAGGTGCTCCCAGGTCTTTTCATCCTCCAGGTTCTCAAAGAATATCTGCATCTGCGTGCCTGCGGGGAGCTTGCCCTGCTGCTCCTTAAGATACTCTTCGAAATCATCGGCCCAGCCCTCGTGGATATCCACGCCGTCCACAATGAAGTTCTCCGGTATCCTGTCCCTGTTTTCCCTCCAGAGAAGTCCGTAGCTGCAGCCAAGGTCCAGAACCCTGTTGCCCTCCGCAAAATCCAGAGAATCATAGATCTTCACATACCACTCTATGCCGTCTGCGGCGTGGCTTGCGGCATACCATCTTCTCTCGTCCTGGCCCTGGGACATCTCCATCTTCCGGATAACATCCGCCACGTTGTCCCAGTCAGGCTCGCTGCTGAGCCTTGCCAGTGCCACCTTTATGCAATCCGCAGCCTTCTGCATCTCATATATCTTCTTTTCCATAAGAGACAGCTGGTTCTTCAGGGTCTCCTCAATAGACTCCTGATCGCTGTTCTCCAGATTGCTCTTTATCTCCTCAAGGCTGAAGCCCACGTGCTTGAGGGCAATGATCTTTTCCAGGATCATAAGAGAGTTCTTGTCGTAGAGCTTGTAATTTCCCTCGGAATACCCCACGGGCCTAAGGAGCCCCTTTTCGTCATAAACTCTCAGTGCCTTCTGTGATACACCGGCCATCCTCGCCATTTCGCCGGTTGTCATAGTCTCTTTCATATTGCTGTCCCCAATACTCATTTGCTATCTCCTTTCCGAATTTCCATCTCTTACGGAAAGAATAATCCCTGCCCCAAGGGCCGGGTCAATCCTTTTTTTTCACCGCCCAAAATGCCACTGCACTGGCTGCTGCCACGTTGAGGGAATCCACCCCGTGATACATGGGAATCATCACGCAGTGGTCGCAGGATTCGATGGTCTCATCAAGAAGCCCTTCCCCCTCAGCTCCCATGAATACCGCCAGCTTTTTGGCCCTCTGTATCCGCTCATCATCGATGCTGACCGAATTCTCCTTAAGGGCCATGGCCACCGAAGTAAAGCCATAGCTTCTTAAGAGCTCAGGTGCATTTCCCCTGGGCAAAAAAGTCCATGGAATCTGGAAAACAGTGCCCATGCTGACCCTGATGGCTCTTCTGTACAGCGGGTCGCTGCAGTCATAGGTAAAAAGCACTGCGTCCATGCCAAGAGCTGCCGCGCTCCTGACTATGGCTCCGATATTGGTGGGATTCGTGACATTTTCAAGAACCGTTATTCTCTCTGCGCTTTTGCAGATTTCCGCCACATCCGGCAGGCCGCGCCTTCTCATGGCACACAGTGTCCCCCTTGTCAGATGAAAGCCTGTAATCCGGGTCAGCACCGGGTCCTCTCCCAGATATATCGGTATTTCCGGATACTCTGTCAGGCACCTTGCCACCAGCTCTTTTGCCTCCCCTTCTGCCTGCTTTTTATCCAGAAGAAGAGATATGGGTTCATAGCCCGCATCCAGGGCCCTGACTATCACTTTAGGGCTCTCTGCTATGAAAATCCCAGGCTCCGGTTCATTTATCCTGTAAAGCCTTACCTCCGACTGCTCGCTGTAGATAGCCAGCTCCGGGCTTGTAAGGTCATGTATTTCCGTGATCATCTCATTTTCCTCCAATAATTGTCCACCTCTCACAATATAACACTTTTTTGATAAAAAAAATAATTTCACTCCAAATACATTACAAAATTAATGTCAAAAAAGATTAATTTTGTTATCTTGCAATAATGCGTCACAGTGATAAAGTTAAAACAAATCAAGTATTTGGGAGAAAAAGTATTCAATGGGGACAAGATCTGAAGCATATTTCCGAGTATTATTAGACAGATATCGGGCAAACTTCGACATTTTCGAGGACTATACCCTGGAAAACAAGGTGTATCCAGCCTATGCCCGCTTCTTTTCCCTCGGAGAGAAATATGTTCTGAAAAAAGAAGCAAAGCTTTGGGCCATAAGAGCCTATGAGCACGTTCTTTTCATTAAAACCGATTCCATTGATCAAACATTATTAGATGAAGTAAAGCGCACCATGGAACAGGACATGGAGCCTGCGATGGTACGAAGAGGGGAGAAATATCCCGAAAAGGATCACATGTGTTCCTACCTCTCTTTTGTCATCATCTCAGAGACCACTCCCAGTCCCGAGATTCAGAAGGCCATCAGGAAGTTCCGCTTTGATAAGGGCTACCTTATGAATTTCAGAGGCCACAGCGAAGGCAAGCTGGGTTGTGTATTCCTTGACAGCGAGACCTGCCTTACCAACTATGCAGCCAAAGAGCTGAAAACGCTCTTTTTGAGCATTTTTAAATCCCAAAAAGGGAATAAGGAGGAGAAAGTATCATGAATGCAGCAGTATTACTTATTGCAAGCGCCTTGATCCTTGTCGCAGGCTATGTTTTCTACGGCGGATGGCTTGCAAAACAGTGGGGAATCGACCCTTCAAGAAAGACTCCGGCTCACGAGCTGGAAGACGGTATGGACTATGTTCCTGCCAAGACCCCGGTGGTTATGGGACACCACTTTTCATCAATTGCCGGTGCCGGCCCTATCAACGGCCCTATCCAGGCAGCAGTTTTCGGATGGGTTCCTGTTCTTTTATGGGTTCTCATCGGTGGAATCTTCTTCGGAGGAGTTCACGACTTCGGTGCTCTTTTCGCATCACTTCGCAACAAAGGTCAATCAATCGGCGAGATCATCGACAATTCCATGGGAAGAGCAGCTAAGAAGCTTTTCCTTACCTTCGGTTATCTGACACTTATCCTGGTTGTGGCAGCCTTCAGCTCCATCGTTGCCAGCACCTTTGGAAATACCACAGCTGCAGGAGCTGCCGTAGAAGGCGCTACCCTGGCAGCCAACGAGTCAACAGCCATGATCTCAATTCTTTTCATGGTTCTTGCCATCGGATTCGGATTCTTACTTTATCGTAAAAACATGCCCATCGGCATTGCTTCTGTGTTCGGTGTTTTGGGAATCATTGCTATCGTAGCTATCGGACTTAACTTCCATCCCATCTCACTTTCCTACAACACATGGATGTGGGTTGTTGGAGCATATATCCTTGTTGCTTCCGTAACTCCTGTATGGATCCTGCTTCAGCCCAGAGATTACCTTAGCTCATTCCTTCTTTACTTCATGATCGCAGCCGGCGTGGTTGCAGTTGTGGGCGGAGTATTATCAGGAAACGGCAGCTTCCAGGTTCCTGCCTTCGGAGATGCAGCTCTTAAGGGAACCGGCGTATTCACAACAGGAACAGCTTTCCCTGCTCTCTTCGTAACAATCGCCTGCGGAGCTATTTCAGGCTTCCACTCACTGGTTTCATCAGGAACCTCTGCTAAGCAGCTTGATAACGAAAAGAATGCACAGGTTGTAGGCTATGGTTCAATGCTTATCGAGTGTCTTGTAGCTGTTATCTCACTTTGCGCCATCGGTTTCGTATGGGCAGCAGCTTCAAACGGCACCTATGCAAGCCCTACACAGGTATTTGCCGGCGGACTTTCAGCCATGATCGGAACCTTTGCTCCCGGACTTCAGAGCATTATGTATCAGCTTCTTATCCTTGCTGTATCTGTATTCTGCCTTACATCACTGGATACAGCCACACGTCTTGCAAGATACATGTTCCAGGAGTTCTTCCTGAACGACGGCGAGACCCACAAGGATGTAACAGGCTTTAGAAGCATCATTGCTAACCCTTACGTATCAACAGCCCTCACTGTTGTACTGGGCGTTGCCCTTGGTATGAACGGCTATACCAAGATCTGGCCTTTATTCGGTGCAGCTAACCAGCTTCTTGCAGCCATCGGTCTTCTTGCAGTTTGCACATGGCTCGGCGCAGTAGGAAAGAACAACAAGATGTTCTACATCCCTATGACCTTCATGCTGGCAGTAACCATCTGCTCTCTTGTTCAGACCATCAATGCCAAGATGACAGCATACCTCTCAGGAGCTGCTGATTACTGGGCTCTTATCCAGTCAGTTATCGCTGTTCTTCTGGTTGCTCTCTCACTGGTACTTGCTTACATCGCAGCTAAGACACTTATTGCTCAGCACAAAAATATGACTAACGGCGAAAAGGAAAACGCAGCTTAACTACGCTTTCATATTCTTCCGTCGATATATATGAAAGAAGACCCTTACACACATCTCCCGTAGTGTAAGGGTCTTTTATTTCAGATGATGACTATATTGACGTTGCTGTGCTCCATCTCTTCGCTGATTCTTTTACTGATCTTATCTGCCACCTCTCTCACCTGGGAGTAGGGCATATCCTCTTTAAACTTCATCTCTATGTCTATGTATTTATGCTGCCCCGTTATCCTGCTTTTTACCGCCCCCAGCTCCTCAAAGCTGTCAAAATGCTCGTTTATAACCTTGATAATCTTGAGCTGGCTGTCCTCGTCCAATGTTCTGTCTATAAGCTCCTCCACGGACTCACGCAGATGCCTCAGCACTATCACGGAAAAAGGAACCGCAATCAGAATGCAGGCTGCCGGGGAAAAAAATCTGATCCAGGGCTTATTTTCAAATATGATGGTTATTACCAGGGTCACGATAGATGCGGCGTCAAAAAAGAACTCCTTCTGGGCGCTGACATAGGCGGTGTGGTACATCTTGCTGTGACTCTCCTCCAGGATCTTTTTTTGCCTGATAAGAATGAAGATGTCGATGATAAGTCCGAAAATGCTGACTATCAGAGCGAACCTGAGATTGCCGCTCTCCTCTTTCCCGATGATGATGCTCCTCACCGCAAAAAACAAAAGACACAGGATACCCGCCAGATCAAACATCTCACAGCTGAGGGCTGTGATGGCCTCCACCTTGCCCGTTCCGTAGTTAAAAACGTACTTGAGATTCCTGTTGAGCTTCCCGGACAGGACCGCCAGAATGGCACCCGGAAGCACGATGCTGGCGCACTCCACGAATTCCAGCCACACCACAGCCGAGCCGCTGGCACAGGCCGCTAAAAAAGAAGTAACGAACTCCGGCAGTCGCCAGATGATCAGAAGCATTGCTATTCTTTGTTGCTGCGTCAATCTTTGCTTACGAGACATGATCCCCCTCCTATGCTCATATACAGGTCTACAATATAATTATATCTTGTTTTTTCCCTCCTGTATGATATAATTCTAATGTTGCTAATCTATATTGGCTATCGGGGCGTGGCTCAGTTTGGTAGAGCGCTACGTTCGGGACGTAGAGGCCGCCCGTTCGAATCGGGTCGCCCCGACTTGAGATTAAGAGGATATGCAGAAGCAACTGTCAGGATTTTCCGATAGTTGCTTTTTGTATGTCCTCTTTTTGCTATAGGTATACTTCCGTTATAATGGTTTTACCTATTTGAAATGCCCTTCCCTGCTGATAATATAAAAAATGTAAAAGCGCTTTACACAACAGAAAACCGTTTGAAACAAGCAATTGGGGAAGGATAAGATAATGAACAGAGATATTTTTATAAAGAACCTTACTAAGGAAAAAATTGAGTTAAGTCCCAAGGGCAGAAACGCCAATGAGCTAAGCCCTGAGGAATTTGAGAAGTGCTATGAGAACTTTTTTGACATGATCTTTGAGATCGCAGGAACCGACATCTCTTCGTTGACCGGCTACGGCGAGTTTGATGAGAACAATCAGGCACCCTGGAAGTCCATCGAGGAGTTCATCAAAAAGGATGTTGTGGAGGAGCCGGAAGATGGCTACTGGAAGAACTGGACCAAGATGTTCGGAACCACATTCCTTCAGAAGGATTACTACTATGACATCGTGGATAAGGCCCTTAAGTATGCGCCTTTCTGCGAGGACCAGAGATACCTGGCCAACAACAATACTTTTTTCCGCAACATGATCGTAGATGAGGCCGGAAAGACCTACTGCGCTGACTGGGGCAGAGCCGGAATCATGGATTACATGATGGATTTCGCGATCCTGGATCTCAACAAGCCATATCTTCTTGTTCCTGAGAAGCTCTACGAGTATGCTAAGAAGAGAAACATCGAGATCAGGAACTTCAAGGAGCGCTTCCTGTGCATGGCTTACTACAAGGGAATCGCCACCCTGCGCTGGCACGCATCCATTGATGACATCGAGTCCTGCGAGTCCATCGTAAGATCCATCAATGCTCTCGAGGAGCGCATGAACAAAATACTCGGATAAATTCGGAGACTTTTATGAAATACGAAAACGCCAAGGACATTCTTCCTGCCAGGCTCTTGGAGGAAGTGCAAAAATACGCTGAAGGGAAGCTGATCTACATTCCCAAGACAGACAAACCCAAGGGCTGGGGAGAAGCCTCAGGCTACCGGGAGAAGCTGAACAAGCGAAACGCAGCCATCTGCAGCCGCTACAGCGCCGGGCAGTCAATTATGGAGATAGCGGAAGAATTCTTCCTGTCTCCCGAAACCGTTAAAAAGCTTGTATATGGAAAGAAGGTGAATCTGCCTATGTTTTCTCCTTCAATTAACTCAGCTGAGCAGTACTCTGCAGCAGGTATGGGCGAGGAATGGGTCCGCACCTATCTTAGCTCCATCGATGAGGCCGCGCCTGATATCTCAGACTTCTTTATGTCAGAGCTGGTGAGGATACCTCTTCGCTTCATTGAGACCGATGAGGATAAAGAGATTGCGGCGGACAAAAGCTTTTTTGAGGTGCCTCTTATCGTGATCTATGATAACCATGATTTTTCAGCCCCCTACCAGGCTGATTACCTGAACAGTCTCAAGCAGGAAAAAAGAAATTCACACTATGCCTTCGTTTTCGCAAGAAATGAAGAGTACAACTACTTCTGGAATAATTACGGAAAGCATTTTCAAAGATGATTGAAGGAAAAAGAAAAGGGCTCTCGCTGTAGATGATGATTCATCCGGCGAGGCCCTTTAATATTATTTATTATTTATTCTTTCTCGTTTTCTTCTGAAGCAGTCTCTTCAGTTACTTCTTCTTTTACTTCTGTATCTTCAGTTTCAGCCTTGGCTTCTGTCTCAGAAGCTTCTTCTTTTACCTCAGCAAGCTTCTCCTCGGTCTTTTCTTCGGATTTCTCCTCAGCCTTCTCTTCGCTCTTAGCGGGCTTATCAAAAAGATCATCCAAAGTAATTGTCATCATATCCTCATTGGAAGGATTCTCAAGGCCTGAAATTCTGCGGGCCTGGTTGGTGATGATTTCCTCGAAGAGGTTACGAACCTCACGGGCATTGGCGAAGTTGTCGATGTTCTCGATCTTCTTGGCTGTGATAAGGGCTCTGATCTGGTGCTTCACATCCTCATCTACCTTGTAATCGTACTTGTCGCAGTTCATGTAGAAGATCTGCTCAAGCTCATCGATATTGTAATCTGAGAATTCAATGTATTTGTTAAATCTTGATTTAAGGCCGGGGTTGGAATCGATGAATTTCTTCATGGGCTTGGTGTAGCCGGCTACGATAACAACGAAGTCATCTCTGTTGTCCTCCATGGCTTTAAGGATGGTATCGATGGCTTCCTGTCCGAAAGCATCGTCCTTCTGAGCCAGTGAATATGCCTCATCTATGAAAAGAACGCCGCCCATGGCCTTCTTTATCTGCTCTGTGGTCTTGATGGCTGTCTGTCCCACATAACCTGCAACCAGGCCTGAACGATCAACCTCCACCAGCTGTCCCTTGGAAAGAACGCCGATCTGCTTGTAGATCTTGGCGATGATTCTGGCAACGGTGGTCTTACCGGTTCCGGGATTACCTGTAAATACAAGGTGAAGAGATACGGGTACTGACTTAAGTCCCTGCTCTTTTCTCTGCTTCTGAACCTTTACAAAAGCAGCCAGCTCCTTGACGTCATCCTTGATGGTAGCAAGGCCGATGAGCTTATCAAGAGTCTCCATGGGATCCTCTTCAGGCTCCTGGGGCTTCTCCTCTTCCTTGGGTCCTGAAGCTGCAACTGCGTGCTTGTCTGCAGCTATTAAAGCCTTGGCTTCATCCAGTGCAGAGTTGGCCTTGGACATGGCGTCCTCGCTGCTTGTTGCTGAAGGTGTAAAGCTTTCAGGCTTCTTTGGTGTCTCTGTCTTATCGCCGTCAAACTCAAGAGTAGTCTTATTATCGGATTCCTCTCTCTTGATGGCGTCATAGTTAAATCCGTTGCCGGATAATGAATTCTTTGCGTTATTAACAGTGGCCTTCGCTGTATTAAAGAAATCCCCGTAAAGTCCGCCCAGAAGCTCCTTCTGTCTCTCAGTGATCTTCTTTAACGCTTCAAGCTCTTTTTCTGTTGAATCAAAATCTAAACCCATTTCTTTCCCAACCTACTTCTTCTTGTTATGTTTACGTAGCATATTTGCTATAATTCCATTCACATTATACTAGCATAAATTCCATTGTTTATTCAACATTAATGAGGGGTCTGGCGATGCGTTTGGGGACTGTTCCCGAGTGCTACATTTTAACCCGAATGCGTTGTGACAACCGGAAGCCCCCCTTGGTAGTCAAGGGATGGCACTCGAGGTGCCATCCCGGAGGTTAAGGGTTGGTCGCTCCATTCAGTCAAGGACTTTCGCGGCATAAATCCTCGCTCGGGGCAATCCATGGCTCCCCATAAGCCTTTGGCGCTGCGGTTTATTCCACGGTTCCTTGACTTCATTCCCGCTCAGGGTAGGAATTGTCAGCTGAAGTAACGCAGAGTTCTCTTCCCCCCGAGCAAAATAGGATAAGATACACCGGAATGGTCGGTCTTATCCTATTCCCCTGATTTTTCACCCCATAAACACGCCAGAATATTGAGGCTACCATTCTGCGTGTATCATTCAACAACAGAGCAACACGCATATCACATCAATACTGTTTTTTGCGTGTTGAAAAGTTGATTTTTGGCACAGTGACTACACGCGCATTGGCCATCTTCGTATGATTGCGTGTTCAATGAACTAAACCGATACACGCACAGCATAATAAATGCTCTTTCTGCGTGCTGTTTTCCAAAAAACACCACACGCACGGATTATGTTATGCACTCCGTGCGTGTGGTTAGTGTAGAATCAGTTGCAAATTAAGCCTTTTCAGCGATTATCCACGCCACTTCCCGGAGCGGGAGTGATGTCAAGGGACCGTGGAATAAACCACAGCGCCAAAGCGAGACGGGGAGCCATGTATTGTCTCGCGCGAGGATTTATGCCGCGAAAGCCCTTGATATCATGACACAGGCAAATCCTATTCCGGCGGGGGGCCGGCATCTTTTTCGCCGGCCCTCCTGCCTTCCGACGAGGACGGGTCTGGGCAGCGCCCAGAGATAAAGCTTACAGAGAGGATGCCCAAGTGGCGGAGGGAAACTTCTCGAAGGTTCCCTCCAAGAACGTCCTCCGGTCATCAATGCACCTTACCATTATTCTTTTCGTCCCAAACCGCAACAAAAAACCGACATAGCGCAAACTATGTCGGTTTTAGTCAAAATCAACTATTCATTTCCAATCAGTCGTTCAAGAACCAGCCGCCGCGGGTCATGAATATACGCTGTGTAACCATGGCGTCGATGTCCATACCGGTTATTGCTGCTGCCTGGGCCTTGTAGCCTGCTGCCGCAGCTGTTCCCATAGCCTTGTATGCGCCGTAGGAAGCCTTGGGTGTTCCGTCAAGGTTCTTAAGCCCCTGGGCGATGTGGCTCTCCATCTCGTGGGCATCATCGGTCTCTCTGAAGAGGATGAAGCTCTTGATGTAAGGATTGTTGGCTGCCATTGTGTAGGCGTAAACAATTGATGCCATCTGGTACTCTTCGCCAAAGCTGGAAGTATATCCGATCTCTGAAAGAGAGATATCTCTTACCTGTCCCGCAGGATTAAGGAAAGAAGCCTGGCACATATAATCTGTCAAAAGATAGATATTCTCGATGGTGATGTATGGAGTAGAAAGGCTCTGGCTTACATACTGAGCCTGCTGCTTCCATGCGTAAGGATCAAACAAAGGAGCGTTGTAAGGGTGAACTGAAAGTGACCAGTCGATGTTACCCTCACGAAGCATGTAATAGTTGAATCTGTCCAGGAAGTCCTTAGCCAGGAAGCATCCGGGATTGGACTTTCTCTGCCACTCCTGGTCGATGGAGTTGTAAACCTTGGCATTGCCATTTACAGACTTGATTCCGTTGTAGAAAATACGGAAGGCCTTAACATACTCGCTGACATTGAGCTCAAGGTTGGTGGAATTCATGTAGTACCACTCTGTTCTTGCATTGATCTCATTGCCGATAACCCAGTTATCAACTGTTCCGATGGAACCGCCTGAATATCTCTGAGCAAGGAAAGCTGCGATAGCCTTAAGGTGCTGTGTGCCGCCGTCCTCCTTGGTGTTCATGGCATAGCCGGGGCAGACATGGGAATCTCTTGAAAGAGGATGGATAAGATCAGCACCTGCCGCAGTCTTATTGTTAAGGATGGTCATTGTCAGCTGGAAGCCGTTGGCCTTGCACCAGTGAACGAAGCCGTCATACTGGGAAAGAGCAGCTGTATTGAACTGATAAACTCTTCCGTCATAGGCAAACTCTGTTGTAGCAACGGCAGGGTCTGATGAAGGTCCTACGATATCGCCCATGTAAAGATTGTAAACCATCTGTGCTACACCAAGATCCTTGAAGGTAGAAGCCTCGGCGTTGTTGGGAAGGATTCCCTTGATACCGTGATCATTTCTTCCAACGGTCTGTGTGGCAACAGCCTCAGGGTTGGTGATATAGTGCTCATCACTGACCTGAACCATGGAACCGCCCTGTTTAACTGCTACAAGGAATTTCTTACTGAGATTGGAACCGGGAGTATTAAGTCCAAGATCGAAGGTAAAGGTGCCTGCCTCAGCCCTTGGGGTGGTGGCAACCACTGTACCTACTGTTCCGTCCTGATATACCTCGTCGGCATAAAGATAATAGAGCCCGTCGTCAGATCCGGGAAGTGAGCTGGCTGATACATTGACCACCACGCTTCCTCCCTGGATGAGACAGGAATTGATACTAACTACTCTGCCTGCTGCCTCTGCCACAACTCCTGAAGAAGGCGCCACATCATGGGCACCAACAGCCATGACAACAGTTGCCGCAGTGAGAACCGCAGCGCATAACTTCTTAAAAACAAACCCTTTTTTCACACCAAAACCTCCACATAAATCCTTTTATTTTTATATTATGTAGAATTGCGAGAATGACGATAGTCATGGAGCAATTCGTATATCATATGGTGTCAAAAGATACTTTTGACACCTACATCATATTATCGCATCTACAAAAGCCTCCAGCGCTTCCTCATCCCCTGAGTGAAGCGCGCTCTTTATAGTAAGATTAGTCTCAAGAACAGTGACATTCTTAAGAGCTGCCAGCTTCTCGGTCATGAGCTTGACCGTAGCAGGCGCCCAGGTTCCGTTCTGAGCCAGGGCGAAAGTTCTGTTCTGAACCGCCAGGGCCTCCATATCATGTAAAAAGGCTGCCATAGGCGGGTAGATACCATTGTTGTAGGTAGGGCACATAAGAACGATCTTTTTGCAGCGCCATACCTCACCTATCAGGTAAGAAACATCTGTGCCGGAAACATCATAAACCTTAAGGCCTTTGCCGGTCTTCTCGCGAAGCCTTGAAGCCACCGCATCAGCTGCGCTCTTGGTATGACCATAGAGACTTCCGTAAACAATGACAATTCCGTCATCCTCAGGCTCGTAGGTGCTCCACTTCTGATACTTGTCGATAAACCAGGCGATGTCCTTTCTCCAGACAGGGCCGTGAAGAGGAAGGATCATCTTGATATCAAGGCCTGCTGCCTTCTTCAGTACAGCCTGCACCTGCATTCCGTACTTGCCCACGATATTTGCATAATATCTTCTGGCACTTCCAAGGAAGTCCTTCTCAAAATCATAGTCATCAGCAAAGATTCCGCCGTCCAGGGCTCCGAAGGTTCCGAAAGCATCTGCGCTAAACAGAGCTCCGGTGCTCTTTTCGTAAGCCATAAGAACCTCAGGCCAGTGAACCATGGGAGCTGCCACGAAGCTGAACTCCAGAGTTCCTGTGGAAAGGGTCTCCCCTTCCTTCACCTCCAGCTTATTAAATTCCTTTGCTTCAGGGAAAAACTGCTCCATGATGGTAAAAGTCTTGGCTCCGCCCACCACCGTAACCTCGGGGTGCAGGGCCACTACAGTATTGATAAGCGAGCAGTGATCGGGCTCCATGTGAAGAACCACCAGATAATCCAGCTTTCTTCCCGCAAGAGCCTCTTTCAGATTATCAAGATACTGATCTGAAACGGTGATATCTGCAGTGTCGAAAACCGCAGTCTTTTCATCATCAATAAAATAACTATTGTAGGAAACTCCCTCCGGGATGGGAAAAATGTTCTCAAAACGCTCTAATCTTCTGTCGCTTCCGCCGATCCAGGAAATCTTTTCCGTAACTTTTTTTATACCGTTCATATAATTCCTCCGCATTAGTATTTGGATAGATTACACCAACTCATATTATTTTCTCATTAATTGCGTATTAATGCCATTATTTCTTGAATTCCAGAATCGTCTTCTCCACGATCCTGATATCTATTGGCTTGGTGACATGGGCATTCATGCCGGCGTCAAAGGCCTGCTGAACATCATCCGCATAGGCATTGGCGGTCATGGCGATGATAGGAATCCTCTGGGACCAGTCTGTGCCCAGGGCTCTGATGGCTGCAGCCGCCTCATAGCCGTTCATAACAGGCATCTGGATATCCATAAGGATCATGTCATAGTCGCCCTCATTGGCGTTCTTGAACATCTCAACAACTTCCTGTCCGTTGACGCCACGGGTAACGGTGGCACCTTCCATATCCATCAGCTCGATAAGGATATCCGCATTGATATCATTGTCCTCAGCAGCCAGGAACTTAAGGCCCTGCAAAGGCTTGGTGGCAGTCTCAGAGGTTTCTTCAGCCTTCTCTTTTTCCTTCAGTTCCTCCAGAGCCTGCCTCATAATGAACTCGCGAACAGGCTTCTGTATCACAATATTGGCTCCGGCAGCCTTCAGTTCGTCTTCCACAGCGTCCATATCTTCCACTGCCGCAACTATCCTGGTGCCCTTCATTTCCTCTATGGCTCTTATCTTCTTAATAAGCTCCGCAAGAGACATATCCTCTATGGAGTCATCCACTGTGATAAAGTCAAATTCCATGCCCTTTTCATGGTAATCAGCGATGGTTGCCAGTGCGGCACTTCCGCTCATAACCACTTCTCCGGCGAGCTGGCTCTTCTTCAATTGTTCCATAAAGAACCGGTTCTCCATTCCGTTGTTATTAACTCCCAGGAATACAGTTGCACCCAGATTCTTCCAGGCATCCTGATAATCTGTCTCCACAACCTGAAGTCTCAGATTAACCGTAAAGGTGGAGCCCTTTCCTTCCTCGGATTCAACCCTGATGGTACCGCCCATGAGCTCTACGAGGCTCTTGGTGATGGCCATTCCAAGGCCTGTGCCCTGAATGGTCTTGGTGGCGCCTTTTTCCTCTCTTGAGAAGGCATCAAAGATCTTATCCTTGTACTCGGCCTTCATACCGATACCATTGTCTTTTACCGTGAAGCGCACATTGTTAAAGCCCTCAGATGAAGTCTGGGACTCCTCTATGGTAAACTCGATCCTGCCGCCCTCAGGGGTGTATTTAACCGCATTTCCAAGGATATTGACCAGGATCTCATTGACTCTCTGCTTATCAGCCATGAACTTGTCGTGTAAAAGACCGTCCTGATTGACGATATATTCCTGGTTCTTATTCTTGGCCTGCATTCCGATAACGGTATTAACCTCCTCCAGGAGCATTCTAATCTCCATCTCCTGAATATCAAGGGTGGTCTTGCCGCTCTCGATCTTACTCATATCAAGGACATCATTAAGAAGTCCCAGGAGGTTATGGGATGCAAGGCTGATCTTATGGGTATATTCCTTAACCTTATCGGGCTCAGTGCTGTGCTTTTCGATAAGGAGGTTGAATCCTGTAATGGCGTTCATAGGTGTCCTGAAATCGTGGGACATGTTGGCAAGGAAGCTGGTCTTTGCCTTGTTGGCTGTCTCAGCCGCATGGAGAGCCTCCTGCAGCTGGTGATTACGCCTGAACTCCTGGGTTCTGTCATAGAGGGCAACGGCAAGACGCTTACCGCCATCATCGATGGTGCTTACTACCACGCCTCTGTAATACAGATGCTCTTTGGTCTTGGCATTCTCAAACTTGATCTCTTCCATGACCACAATATCGCCGGTGCGCATGCACTCTTCGATCTTGTCACTGATCTTGACGTTTTCCTTGAATCTCTCATCCTCAATCTGAACCGTTGAAAGATTTCTGATATCCTCTTTTACCTCGTCCAGAGGAATTCCAAGGGTTGCCTCCACATTGGAGGTCACGAAGTCAGGAGCGAAGTCCTCGCCGTTCATAACCGCAAGAATATCGTTGTTCTGCTCAACCACAAAGTCAAACAGCCACTCTCTGTAATGGATATCGCTCTCTTTTAGCTTGATATCCTCCTCATTTCGCTTGTTGATCTCATCCATCATTTCCTTGAGCTTTATGGCCATGCCTGTCATTGACTCCGCCAGCATGCTTATCTCATCTTCATATCTGTCGTAGTAGGCCACTTCGAAGTTTCCGCTCTTGACCTCATTAGCCACAGCATTAAGGCTGTTGACACGTTTGATGAGGTTATTGGCAAAAATGGACGCAGATCCATAGGAAAGAACGAAGATTATGATGGCAATGACAATAACGGTCCTGAGCATTCTGAATACGTCCGTGGTTATGTCACGGCGATCCACATAGTAATAAACCGTCCAGTCATTAGTGATCTTTTCGGAGGATAAAAGATAGAAGCTCTGGGTATAGCTGAATTTCTCTGCCGTCTCTTCATGCTTGCCATCTTTTATGGTCTCCAAAACGGCATAGTCCACAGCTTCGCTTTCCGTTGCTTTATGAATAACGGTCTCCTCATTATTATTGAGAACATAGATACCATTTGATAAATAGCTGGTCTGATTAACGATGGAGAAAAACTGGTCATTATTGACCTTGATAGTGATCATACCGATAACATTCGAAGAGGTCGCCACATCAAGGAGCGACTTGATTACATAGACACCGCCCTGATTATCGGTAACCCACATGGCTGAATATTCCTTTTTACACTCCTCATACCATGCCTTCTCCTGGTTAGTAGAAGGGATACTGGCAAAATCTCCGATATGGTCCTGGGGCAGAAGATGCGAGTAAATATGGATTTCAGAAATATTGACATCGCTACTTAAGTAGTACCAGATAAGCGGTTCGATCTCGTTGTTTAGCTGCTCCGTGAAGGAATAGGCATCCCTATCCACGTGCTGAAGCGCCTTTCTGAACTCCGTCTCATAGGAAAAGAACTTTATAACGTCATTTTCTCTTTTGACATTGTTCTCTATTCCGTATGCGATAACATCTGCATTTCCACGCATGGCAAGCTTGGTCTGCTGTATAAGATTGTTTCTGGCAACCACATACGCATACACACCAAGTATAATGATAGGTATGACGATCAGTACCGCAAATGTAACTCGCAACTGGATCTTTAAGCTCTTCTTATTCTTTGCTTCCATATGAGTCCCTCAATGTCATTCTTCTTCACGTATCAGCTGTGCCTGGGTATCCATATCCTGCAATGCTTCGTCCAGACTCTTTTTCCGTAAAAGAACCTGCTGAAGCTCTTTTCCAAATATCTCATAAAGCTCATGGCTGTGAGGCCCCCACTGATAATACGGAGCCACAAGCCTGTTGGAATCTATTATTTCTGTGATCTGGTCAAAACACTCCGGGTTTCTGAACTTTACATTCTCAAGGTATGTCTGGCTGCCCTTTCTGTCCTTCCACAGGGCCTCCTGGCCATTGATGGTTGCCAATGACGCCACCACAGCCTTGGCGACTTCTCTGTTTTTTCCATGGGCATTAACTGCAAAGCCGCACTCGCTTCCGCCTGTCATGGCTGAGTCTTTTCCCTTTCTGTCCATGATGCAGAAGACTCCCACCTCGAAATCGGGCTTGGCCTTCATGATCTGGTTGTAGTCCGACGGATCTCCAACCACCATCGCAGCCTCTCCTGCAGCGAATTCTTCAATTGCACCTCTTTTGTCCATAAGGAACATATCCGGTGTGAACACCTTGTAATCCAGCATCATTTCCCAGTAGCTCAGGTCTTCCTTTAACTCTTTGTAAAAAGAGGCCTTTCCGAACTGCAATCTGTCTCCAAAGGTCTTGCCGTACATAGTCATGAAATATCCGGCATTTGGGAAAAGAATGGCGCTGTTGGCAATGAGCCTCTCGTCCTTAAGCCCTGCTGCCAGCGGCTTTATATGCTTTTTTACCCTCCAGAAATCACACATCTGAAGATAAGCCATGAAATCTTCCGGTTCCTTGACACGCTCCTTGTCAAAGAGTGTCTTGTTGTAGAAGAAGCACTCATAATTACAGGTATCAGGAACTGCATAGACCTTACCGTCATACATGAAGGGTTCTTTTCCCTCCTCGGAAAAATTGCCTGTCAGGTAAGAAAGCTCCAGTATATTTCCCGCCTTTGCATGCTTTCTTGCCATGGAAGGGTCAATGCACACCACGTCCGGCGCAGCTTTGCAGGCCAATTGGTCATCCATAAGGGATTCATAATTACTTTTGTCTAAATAAAGGAATTCAAACTTATACTCGGGAAACTGAGCTGATAAATAATCTTTGAGATATCTAAGATAGCTCTCCTCATACCAGGATGCTATTCGAATAGTGATACCAGCACTTCTGACCTCGCTTTTATCACTTTTTTCTTGAGCTTTTCCGATATACTGCTCTGACACTTGCAGGGATGTAGCCTCCTCTGAAGCTCCTTCAGGCGCACTTTCAGCAGGGTTCGCTGCCTGTCCGCAACCATTTAGCGCCCCTGCCACTACCGCTATGGTAGTTATTATGCCGACAAAGATATTCTTGATGCTGCTGATCTTCATAATGTCCTCTCAGTAATCAGTCTTATATCTTTATCCCCATTTTTATTTCACAAAACCACTTATCTCAGCAGGATCTTTTTTAACTCTCCCGCATAGAGGATATGAACATCATCCTCATTCTTGTAAAACTTTTCAGCAAAGCTTTCCTCCAAGAAGCCTGCTTTATCAAGTTCCTGCCTAAAGACGATCTTGCATACAAGGACCTCCCCTGCCTCTTCGACATAGGGGATGCCCTCATAATATCCAATATTCATGCGCGATCCCGCAACCTTGTCCTCATCCCTTCCGGATACAAGGCTAAGGTATTTAAGAGCGCCTCTAAACTCCTGCTGGTCCACAAAGCTTACAGAAAATTCTCCTGAAGCATCCAGCATTTCTCTTGTGTATCTGTTTTTGCGAACAACAATAAGCACAAGACGTTTATCCCAAAAGTAACCGACACCCCCCCAGGCTGCTGCGGTGATGTTAACCTTATTGCCGTTTGAACTTGTGATAATTATCTTATCGCCGACAAAGGTATACGGTCCATCTTCAATATCTTCAGGATCAACTGGCTGAAAAACGCGCATAAAGCCTCCGTTTCTTGAGATCAAAAGTCTCTTATAACGTCGTCTTCCGTGAGACCTGTGTTCTCAATTTTAGTAATAATTATATCGTAATTGTAATCATTGCTTACTCTTATATTAACACGGTCACCTACTTTATGTCCAAGTAATTGTTTTCCAAGTGGAGATTCTACACTTATAAGTCCCTTTAAAGAGTTCTGTCTCATGGTGGTGACGATCTTGTAGGTCTCCTCGGAGCCGTCCTCCACTATCTGAACCGTTACGGACTTGTTCATGCCAACCTCATCCTCGGATGCGTTGTCATCAATTACCTTAGCTGTCTTTATCATTCTCTCCAGGAATCTGATTCTGCTCTCATTCTGATTCTTGGCCTTCTTGGCTGCGTAATACTCAAAGTTTTCGGACAGATCCCCCTGAGCCCTGGCTTCCTTAACATGCTCCAAAAGCTCCTTTCGAACCACTATCTTGCGGTGTTCGATCTCTGCCTCCATATCCTCAATATCTTTTTTTGTCAGTTCGTTATGCATACACCCTCCACGTAAAAAGACGGGGTCCGCTTTGGGCCCCGTCCCAATTTCTTAAAAATGAACTCTCTATCAAGCCTTTCCAACTGATCCGAAGAGTTCCATCTTCTCCTTAACTGTAGCCTTGATAGCTTCAGCGCCGGGAGCAAGAAGCTTACGAGGATCAAATCCCTTGCCCTCGAGATCCTTGCCGGCCTCAACGTACTTACGTGTAGCGTCAGCAAATGAAAGCTGGCACTCTGTGTTAACGTTGATCTTGGATACGCCAAGAGAGATTGCCTTCTTGATCATATCTGCAGGAATTCCTGTGCCGCCGTGAAGAACGAGAGGCATAACGCCTGTCTTCTGCTGGATAGCATCAAGAACGTCGAATCTAAGTCCAGGCCATCCCTCAGGATACTTGCCGTGGATGTTACCGATACCTGCTGCAAGCATATCTACGCCGAGATCAGCGATTCTCTTGCACTCTTCAGGATCAGCACACTCGCCCATTCCTACAACGCCGTCTTCCTCGCCACCGATGGAACCAACCTCAGCCTCGATTGAAAGGCCAAGCTGATGAGATACGTTAACAAGCTCAGATGTCTTAGCAACGTTCTCCTCGATGTCATAGTGTGAACCGTCGAACATGATGGATGTGAAACCAGCCTTAATGCACTTGTAACATCCGTCATATGTACCATGATCAAGGTGAAGAGCTACAGGAACTGTAATTCCAAGGCTCTTGTCCATAGCCTTAACCATAGCTGCAACTGTCTCAAAACCTGTCATATACTTACCTGCGCCTTCGGAAACACCGAGGATAACAGGGGACTTAAGCTCTTCTGCTGTAAGAAGAATTGACTTAGTCCACTCCAGGTTATTGATGTTGAACTGGCCTACTGCATAGTGGCCCTCTTTTGCTTTTACAAGCATGTCTTTTGCGGATACTAACATTTGTTTCTCTCCCTTACTTGTGTTTTTGATGGTTATTACCATTATATAACCACAATACGGAAAAATAAAGAAATTTAGTACACTTAGTGCAGTTTGTTGCCTCCGAAGTCGAGTTCGTTCTCTGCCCAGAACTCGTCATTGGATACTGCCTCGAAGCTGTTGTATCTGAGGATCGCTGCTCCCCTGGCTGAAAGAGTCAGTGTCAGGGTTCCGTCCACCGCTGTAAATGCGTTGTTGCTGGTGTAGTAGCCGGAATTATCGGTCTTGAGCATAACAGAAACCTTGGCATCCCTTGGAATACCAAGAGGCCAAACCTCGATCTCTTTTGTCACCATAAAGTCATTGTTATTGACAGCAACCACTGTGGCTGCGGTTCTGTTGAAACGTCCGTAGGCAATAAAGTTATTGTCCGCAAGGAGCTCTCTGACTGAACCTGTCTTAAGCTCCGGACAGGATTTATGTATATTTATAACCTCCCTGTGGAAATTGATGAGGTCCTTGTCCTCATGTCCCCAAGGGTAGGTCCTTCTGTTGTCAGGGTCTGTAAAGCCGCATACGCCGGCCTCGTCACCATAGTAGATAGTGGGTGCTCCCGGCCAGGTCATCTGGATCACAACCGCTTCCCTGAGAACCGACTTCTTGATGCCGGTGTTGGCGGAAGCTGCCATAAGGGTCTCTGTTCTTCCCACCTTCTGGCTGGTTCTTGTAAGGAATCTGGAGTGGTCGTGGTTGGAGAGCTCGTTCATGGCTGTGTACAGTGAAGGTGTAGTAAAGTTCTCTCCCCCTGCGTACAACATGCAGTCAAAAAACTGTCTTGCATTGCCCACTCTGTAGGGCTGAAACTCATCGCTGTGCTTCTCCATTCCGGTGAGGAACCAGCTCACAGGCTCCATGAAAGCGTCATAGTTCATGACGGTATCCCACTGGTCTCCGGAGAGCCATTCCTTGGCAGGGCCATAGTGCTCCGCCAGGATAAGGGCATCGGGCTTGGCCTTCAGAACTTCTTCTCTGAAGCGTCTCCAGAAGTAGTGATTGTATTCCGGAGAGTGGCCCAGATCTGCTGCCACATCAAGTCTCCATCCGTCTGCGTTGTAGGGATGGGACACCCATTTTCTGCCGATTCCGAGGATATATTCCTCCAGTTCCTTGGAGCCCTCGTAGTTGAGCTTGGGAAGTGTATCGTAGCCCCACCATCCGTCGTAATTATTGTTATTGGGCCAGTTGCCTCCGTTAAAGGAGAAATAGCTGTGATAGGGGCTGTCCTCTGAAACGTAGGCTCCCTTCTCATATCCGTTGTAATTTCCGTAAATTCCCTCTTTATCCAGCCACTTATTAAAGGAACCGCAGTGGTTGAATACGCCGTCGAGGATGACCTTCATGCCTCTCTTGTGGGCTTCCTCCACCACCTTGGCAAAGAGCATGTCGCTCTCATAGAGGTTCTTTCTGTTGGCAACCCTGCTGATATACTTGGTTGCCCTGCTGTTGTCGTGCTCCCCTTCAGGAAGGGGCTTTCCGCCGTCTTCGATTATTTTGCCGAAGTGTGGATCGATGTGGTCATAATCCTGAATATCATACTTATGTGATGAAGGAGATACAAAGAGGGGATTAAAATAGATAACCTCCACTCCAAGATCCTTGAGATAATCCAGCTTGTCCAGAACTCCCTGGAGATCTCCGCCGTAGAAATTGCAGAAATCAAAGCTGGTGGCGGGATAAGCATCCCAGTCCTTGACCTGTCCGGAATAGCCGCCGTTGTAAGCGTACTCCCTGTCGACCACGTCATTGGAAGGATCTCCGTTGCAGAATCTGTCCACAAATATCTGATACATAACTGCGCCCTTGGCCCAGTTAGGGGTATGGAAGCCCGGAAGGATCCTGAACTTCATGCTCTCCATGGGTTCGTGGCAACAGCCTCTCTTGTCGTACTTGTAATAGCTGCCGTCCTTACCTCTTATCTCAAAATAGTAGGTAAAAGGATTTGTTCCTGCCTCAGCCTGAGCCTCATAGTAATCAAACTCTCCGTCCGTCTCAGAGATCTTAAGGGTATGTCTTTCATTTCCCCAGATGAGGTCGATCTGCTGCGCTTCATCTTTTTCGCACCTGAAACGAACTCTCGTTATTCTGTTTGCATCCGGCTCCGCCGGTCTTAAGTAATCCAGCGTCATGTCGTGAAAAAAGGCTTTGGTATTCATAACTTAAATATTTTCCCCGATTTTTATAAATGAATATAGCAAAAAAGACAGCGGCAAGCTGTCTTTTTAGAGAAGGTATTTCTTTCTTATGGGGTATAGCAAAAAACTATATAATGTATTGGGGGGTTACGCATATTATACTAGCACCCACCTACCCCTGAGTAAAGACGCATACTTCACAAATTTACTAAAAACAACAGCATCTTTTTGTGAATAATTCACAAAATGGTTTTCTTTATAAAACTACTTCCACATCAGTTGTGATGGTATGTCCCTCGAACAAAGCTTCAAACTCTTCCCTACCGATCTTCTCTTTTTCCATAAGAAGCTCGGAGCTGGCATGGAGGATATCCTCGTACTGAAGGATGATCTCCTTGGCCTTGGCGTAACACTTGTCGATGATGAGCTTAACCTCCCTGTCTATCTCGCCGGCCATGAGCTCACTGTGTTTCTTGCTGTGAGAAATGTCGTATCCGATAAACACATCTTCTTCGTTCTCATCATAGTTGATAACGCCGATATTGTCTGACATTCCATACTTGGTAACCATGTTTCTGGCTTCCTGTGTGGCTTTTTTTATATCACTGGAAGCTCCTGTGGTGATATCACCGAAAATGATCTCCTCAGCAATTCTGCCGCCGAGGGAAACCATGATATCCTGGAGCATTCTCCGCTTGGTAATAAACATCTCATCCTTCTCCGGAAGAGGCATTGTGTAACCTGCTGCCCCAAGGCCCGTAGGGATGATGGAAATGGTGTGAACCGGTCCCACATCAGGAAGCACGTGGAAGAGGATCGCATGTCCCGTCTCGTGATAAGCGGTGATCTTCTTCTCATCATCGGAAATAATCCTGCTGTGCTTCTCGGTTCCGATTCCAACCTGGATAAAGGCTTTATTTACATCATTCTGATTGATAAACTTCCTGTTGCTGATGGCAGCGTTGATAGCTGACTCATTCAGAAGGTTCTCAAGATCTGCACCGGTAAAGCCGGCTGTGGTCTGAGCTACCTGCTTGAGATCAACATCCTCTGAAAGGGGCTTGTTCTTGGCGTGAACCTTGAGGATCTCCTCACGCCCGCCCACATCAGGTCTGGAAACTGTGATCTTTCTGTCAAATCGTCCGGGACGAAGAATAGCGGGATCAAGAATGTCTACCCTGTTGGTGGCCGCCATAACGATGATTCCCTCGTTGACTCCAAAGCCGTCCATCTCGACAAGCATCTGGTTAAGGGTCTGCTCTCTCTCGTCATGTCCGCCGCCCATGCCGGTACCACGGCGTCTTGCCACGGCGTCGATCTCATCTATGAATACGATGCAGGGTGCGTTCTTTTTGGCTTCCGCAAAAAGGTCTCTTACTCTGGAAGCACCTACACCAACAAACATCTCAACGAAGTCAGAACCGGAGATACTAAAGAAGGGAACTCCTGCCTCACCGGCTACTGCCCTTGCAAGAAGGGTCTTACCTGTTCCGGGAGCGCCTTCCATAAGAACGCCCTTGGGGATTCTTGCTCCCACCTGGGTGAACTTGCCGGGATCCTTAAGGAACTCTATGATCTCAAAAAGCTGCTCTTTTTCTTCCTTGAGGCCTGCGACGTCGTCCAGCTTGACCTTGTTTTCCTCACCGGTAGACATCTTGGCTCTGCTCTTGCCGAAATTCATCATCTTGCTGTTACCGGAGTTGCCGGCCTGAAGATTGCTCATCAGGTTAAAGATGAAGACCATCAGCACCAGACCCACGATTATGGGAATGATACTGATCAGCACATTTTCCGAAGGAACATCCTTGACCTCAACGGTTACGTCATGGGCTGAGAGGTATTCCTCCAGGGCAACAACGTCAGTGGTGTAAAAAATTATATCTTCCTTGGCTTCATTCAGGCTGACCTTCACTGATCCTGTGGGTGTCTCTGCATTAGGCATTATGACAACATAGCGTACTCTTCCTGCCTCAACGTCACTTTCAAGGTTGGAACGGGAATAGTTGGTGCTGCCCCCTGTCATAAGACTGCTGCCGTACTCCAGTATTACCACGAATACCAGCATAATCAGTGCAAAAATAAAAATAGGACTAATATTCCTCGAACGATTCAATTTTTTTCCCCCTAGTACAATACTTTTCTATATAATCCGTTTAATTGATACGGATTGCTCCGCTGCGCTCTCGCAATCCTACAGATATTCGGAATCCGCACTACCGTGCTACTTCCTCATATCTGTTCGGGTCGCTAATGTAAGCATCTTATCATGCAAGCATGAACGATGCTTGCATTGCTCCCCTTTATCAATTAAACTCTACAACTCCGATATAAGGAAGGTTGCGGTATCTCTGGTCGTAATCAAGGCCGTAGCCTACAACGAACTCATCAGGAATATCGAATCCTGTGTAGTCCACCTTGACATCTGTGACACGTCTCTCGGGCTTGTCGAGAAGTGTGCAGAGCTTGATGCTGGCAGGATCTCTGTCGCCCAGCATCTTGATAAGGTAAGAAAGGGTTCTTCCTGAATCCACGATATCCTCAACGATGATAACATCTCTGTCCTTCAAAGGCTCATCAAGGTCCTTAACGATCTTGACTACTCCGCTGGATTTGGTTGAGCTGCCGTAGCTGGATGCTGACATGAAGTCCATGGTTACAGGAACTGTGATGCGCTTCGCAAGCTCACACATAAAGAAAACGCCGCCCTTAAGTACGCATACAAGATGTACGGTCTTTCCTGCATAATCCTTGCTGATCATGGCGCCAAGCTCACTGATCCTTTTGTCAACCTCCTCCTCTGTAAGTAGAATTCGAACTGATTCAGCCATTGTTATATCCTCCATTGATTATATTTATAGCCAAAATTCTTTTGGTTTTTGAGCTTACCTTATATTTGCTGCCGTAGCGGTATCCGGGAACCCAGATAATGCTGTTGCCGTCGGCCAGAACAAGCATGGTATCCCGCCTGGAGGCAGGAATCTTCTCGTCGGTCATGTATTTCGACAGCTTTTTACTGTAAAAGGAATCCTCTTTATCAAGGATAATCTCATCCTGTGGCTCCCTGCGCCTAAAAACAGCCCTTTGTATTCTATCATAATCGAACCATTTCGTATATGAAGCAGTAGGGTAGGATGTCTTGCCATTGTACTCTAAAATTTCAATTTCCGCCACACCCAATTCGGGTAAATTAATGTTAATTTTTTGTGTATTTTTTTCTTTTAATAGCGTTAACAGGTCAAAACGGGTTTCCGTCTGCGTTTCACATCCATCATGCCTTTCCGAACTTTGGATGCTCATTATAAATTCATTATAGTTTCTCTGTGCCAAAATACCATAGGGCAGATTTATGCTTGCTTGTCCCGAAGTAGTGGATAATATATCCAAAACCGTCTCCACATGGGCTCTTCCGATATCTTTGCGGCCCGGAACCAGCTCCTCAAACATACGAAGCACCAGATGCTGCAGGATGATACCGGGTTTCTCCGAAAGCTCCCTGACATTCAGCCTTATCTCCCCCTGCCGGGAGTTGTCCGCTGTTTGGTAAAAAAGTTCCTCGGCCTGCTGCCGTATATATTCCTCCGCCGCTGCAAAATCCGCCGCTGCCCTGCACAGATGCTCAGGGGCTGCCTCGTTGATATTCTCGGTAAGATAGGGCAAAACCACGTTTCTTATCTTGTTCCTGGTGTGGATGTTCTCTGCATTAGTCTTATCCGTGCAGTAAGAAAGGCCCTTCTCCTCCAGGTATTCCTCGATCTCTCTTCTGCATACGCAAAGCAGGGGCCTGATAACATTGTCCCTTACGGGCCTGATGGCACTTCCTCCGCGAATTCCTGAACCTCTGGCCAGGTTCATAAGCAGCGTCTCCGCCACATCGTCCTCATGATGGGCCACGGCGATAAGAGTACGGCCGGCGCTGTTCTTCTCTCTCATCTCCTCTGCCGCCTTCTCGAAAGCCTCGTATCTGGCCTTCCTTCCGGCCTCTTCCTCAGTCATGTTCCACTGACGAGCCAAGGCTGGGATATCCTTGGTCACTGCAGTGAACTCTATTCCTCGTTCTTCACAGAACCTGCGGGCAAAATCTTCGTCCTCTCCCGCTTCTTCCCTGATTCCGTGATTCACATGAACCGCCACAAGCTCAATCTTAAGAAGTCTCTTCAGCTCAAAGAGCACCGTCATGAGCGCAGTAGAGTCCGCACCCCCGGAGAAGCCTACGACTACGCTGTCTCCCTCCCGGAGCATATCTTCTTTCCGTATGAAGTTAAGGACTCTTTGCTCAAACTGATTCATTTTCTCGTTTCCGCATTGTATTTTCTTTTGCCGGAGCACTTTGGCTTTTCGATGCACCGGGGCTGCCTTAGGGCAGGCCCGTCCGGGGAACCCAAAATGAAACAAGCGCAGACAGATAATGTCTGCGCTTAAGTTGTGTCGTCACTCACCGGTATTTTTGAAGATGATCTCACCGGGATATACCAGTCCAAGCTTCTCCTTGGCGGTATCCTCTATGTACTTACGAGTGTGCGTGTATCTCTCGAACTCTGCGATATCCTCGCTACGTGCCTGCTCATCCTCGATCTGCTCCTGAAGCAGTGCCTCTTTCTCTGCCAGGCCGTCAGCCTTCTGCTTAAGGCCGTATCCCTTGATAGCTACTGCGATAACCAGGAAAAGAACTACTGTTGTGGTAAGGATGATACCGGATTTATTCTGAAATCCACGCTTCTTGTAACGTGCTTTTCTTGCCATTTTTAAACCCCAATCTTACATTTTCACATAAAAACTCTATATATATTGTAATACTCACTAAATTCTACGTCAAATCGCATTAAATGTATTTATAGAGGTTAGTTACGTCTTCCTTGTGGATGGTTTCCTGTACATCCAGGACCTCAACGCTTACGTCTTTGTTTCCAAAGCCAATGGTGATCTTGTCTCCAACCTTCACCTCTGCAGAGGCCTTGGCGGGTCTTCCGTTGATGGTGACCCTTCCTGCATCGCAGGCCTCGTTGGCCACGGTACGCCTCTTGATAAGTCTTGTTACTTTCAGATATTTATCTAATCTCATTTCTTAAATCTCCATTTAATAATATATTCTAGTCCCCGGAAGCGGTGCTGGCTGCGTCATCGGCCTCGTCATCTCTGTTACTTGCTCCCGTGGAAGCTGAACCGGAGCCGTCTTCACTGCCGGAATCGCTGCTCTTTTCTTCCGGTGCTGCGCTTGTGCCTTCATCCGCCGCTGAGCTGCTGCCTGAGCCGCTGTCAGAGGCATCCTCAGAAGGATCGGCACTGGAATTGCTGGAGCTGGCTGAAGAACTAAGGGATGCTGATTCGGAACTCTTATCCTTGCTCGCCTCATCTGTCTTTTTCTTGATAAGGGCAGGGAAGTTGTAGACATTGTCTACTTCCTCTTCATCCACGCTGATCCTGTAGCTCTTGGTCTTGTAGCCCTCTTTTTTCAAAATTATCTCATGGGTTCCCGACACCTTTGTCATATTGGTGGGGATAATTCCTATATAGCTGCCGTCAAAGTACAGCTCTGCTCCGTCGGGCTCATCCACGTAGATCTTGTAGCCCTTGATAACCTTGTTCTTGTCAGTCTTCTTTTTGCCGGAGTCGTTGCCGCTGACATCCTTGGAAGAAGCCGAGCTGGCTGCGCTGGAGGCCTTCCTGCTTGAGTCATTGCTGCTCCTGCTCTTTTTCTCGGAGGACTTGTCCGACTTGGAATTTGATTTACTTGCAGAATCCCAGGTTGATGCACTGGAAGCCGCTTCTTCGCTGCTCTTTTCCTGCTCAAGCTCTATCCTGATGACGGACTTGGGCGTTCCCACCTTCAGATACTTGGTCTGGGTCTCATACCCGTCAGCCATGATCTTAAGATTGTGGTAGCCGTACTGAATGGTCTGTGGGGTTCCTGTCAGAACCTTTTTACCATCCACAAAAACTTCTGCCTCTTCAGGCTTTATCTCAAAGGTCACAAGACCTTCCTTGGGCTTTGTTATGGTGACATTGCCCGTATCCACCACGGTCTCCTGGTTGCGGGCGATCTTCACATCCTGCTGGTAGTTGGCGCCGTTTCCAAGGATCTGCAGCTTGTAATCTCCCTCGGGAGCACTCAGCAGCATATTGGGTGAAATCTTGTGAATGACCTCGTTGTCCAGCTCGATCCAGGCTCCCACAAGGCTCCTGTCCTCCACGGTGTCCGAAGAAAGGCTCACATAGCCGTGACCACTGGTAACAACAACGCTGTAAACATCCCTGCCGATACCTCTGGCGGTTATGGTGTCCGTAGCAAGAACATCCTCTGCCAGAGCCAGATCTCCGTCAGCCATGACCAGGGTCCTGACATCCAGTTTGTACACATCCTTTTTTATCTTGGCGGTGCCATCGCCCCTTACCAGCTCATGGTCCCTGGTATCCTCAATGGTCCACACCTTGTCTGACATATTGAGGGTGGTGATCTTCTTGGTGCTCTTAAGGAAAGTGACCTCCACAACCTCACCCACCTCAAGAAGGCTGGCAGAAAGCGGCCCGCCGTACTTATCATACATCATGCTGGTGTTGTCGTAGTTCAAAGTGTAGGTCCTGCCTGTGGAATGGTTCCTGAACCTGATCTGCTTTTTGTCCAGGTCAATGGCCCTGATGGCCGCAGTGTCCGCGGAATCATACTTGCCCACCAGCGAGATGTTCACTTTCTCGTTACCGCCGGCAAAAGATATCACACTGCCGGGCCCCGTAACAACCAGCGCAAGACTCAGCACAAGTGCTGTCATTATCCTTCCTGCATACATGCAATTTCTCATAATTACCCCTCATAGCGCCCAAACACAAAGCGCCTTAAATACTCTGCTCCGCTTTTTCGGAAAAAAGTTCAAGTCTGCCCAGAAGATATTCCTTGGTATTGTGCTCCGGATTCTCCAGAACATCCTCCAGCATAAGCTCCAGAATGCTTCCAAGCTTCTTTCCCGGAGTGATTCCCAGGGCTATAAGATCGCCTCCGTTGACCGCAAGGCTCTTAATATTCACACACTGATTCTTCTCAAGAACAGCCCTGTAAACCTCTCTTGTCTTCTCGATGAGCTCCAGATTGTCCGCTCTGGCGTAATCGCTCTGGGCCATGGTGTCCGCATATCTGACCTGCAAAAGAAGCTCCAGCTCACGGGTTCCCACCTTGTTCATGGCTCTTCTGACATATTTTTCCTCGGCGGGGAATCTGTCATCATGGTGCAAAACCAGCTTGCACACCAGATCCATGGTATCCCTGTCGAACTTCAGCCTTCTGAATATATCCCGGGCCATGTCCGCCCCCTTGATGGCATGCCTGTAAAAATGACTTATTCCATCCTCATCTATGGTCTCAACCAGGGGCTTACCCAGGTCGTGGAAAAGCATTGTAAGCCTCAGAACCTTGTCATCAGGCACATACATCAGACTCTGAATGATGTGCTCTCCTACGCTGTACATGTGATGGGGGTTGTTCTGCTCCGTCTCCATGCATCTGTCCAGCTCCGGCAGTATAACCGCCGTAACGCCCATCTCATAGGCATCCCTTATCCTGTCAGGGTGAGGAGATGTCAGAAGCTTCACCAGCTCCACCTGTATCCTCTCTGCGCTGATCTTCTCCAGGGTCGGTGCCAGCTCTTTTATGGCCTCCCGGGTCTTCTCCTCGATGGAATAATCCAGCTGGGCGGAGAATCTCACTGCCCTCATGATCCTCAGGGCATCCTCGGAAAAACGCTCCCTGGGGTCCCCTACGCATCTGATGACCCTGTTTTCCAGGTCCTCTATTCCTCCAAACCTGTCTATCAGGCCCTCTTCCTCGTTGTAGGCCATGGCATTGATGGTGAAATCACGTCTCTTCATATCCTCAGTGAGATTCTTGGTAAAAGTGACCTCGCTGGGGTGGCGGCTGTCCTCGTACTTGCCGTCGATCCTGTAGGTGGTAACCTCATATCCTTCCTTGTCCACCATGACAGTGACGGTTCCGTGCTGTATTCCTGTATCTATGGTCCTTCTGAAAAGCTTTTTTATATCCTGCGGCAGTGCGTTGGTGGTGATATCCCAGTCCCCGGGCTCCCTTCCAAGCAGCGCATCTCTAACACACCCACCCACAATATAGGCCTCAAAGCCTGCCTTATGAATGGTGTCCAGTATCATTTTCGCATTCTTTGGCATTGTAATCTTCATAACTAAATAATATCGTAAACCTCTAAAAATGTGAATAACATAAGATTTACATTTATTTTATAGGATTTTCCCCCAGATGGTTATATACTAAATATGTGTAATAAAGAGGATTTTGGTATGGAATATCGACACTCTCACAAGTCAGGAATAGCATTTTTCTTACTTGCCCTACTTTTCACAGGGTTTCTTTTTATTGGCTATAACGACCATATCACCAGAACTACCCCCAATTATCTCACACTAAGTGACGGCTGGACCATCACCCGTACTGACGGCACTACCTACACTGCGCCTCTGACCAATTCGGGACTTGGCATGGTAAATGAGGGGGAGACCGTGTCCATTTCCAGAACCCTTGAGAAATTCGACTTTGAACACCCCTGCGTCTCCTATTTTTCCATAAGAGCCGTTGTAAATATTTATCTGGATCAGGAGCTTATCTACAGCTTCGGCCAGGACTACTACGACACCAACACCACCGTTCCGAAAAAGATCAACGTGGCGCCCCTGGGGGATGACTATGAGGGAAAAACCCTCAAGATCCAGCTTACGGGCACCATGAAGGCCGCCTTCTCGGGGCTCTCCCCGGTTTCCATAGGCACCAGAGCCGACCTGATGACCCAGCGCTCCCTGCATATCAGAGTGAGCTTCTTTACAGGAATTTTCCTTTTTACCCTGGGGATCATCTTTATTATCCTGTCCCCCTATCTGTTCTTTTACCATAATCACGATACGAGGCTTCTTTTCTCAGGTCTTATCGCCCTGACACTGGGTCTTTATATCCTGTCCTTCTACCTTATCATCGACGGTCTGGTGGACAATCCTCTGCTTAATATCATCTGCGACTACGGTTCGCTCTACAACATACCCACAGCCTTCATGGGCTACCTTATGTCCGTCCACACCGGCAAAGCCAAAAAGATCTTTACCGGCCTGTTTATCTTTGACGTCTTTCTGTTCCTGTCCTCGGTGGTACTCCATATTCTGCATGTAAGGCGCTTTGCGGCCTACACCATTATCCTTCACGTGTTTACCGTGGCGGAAAGTATCCTGGTGGTGTTCCTGCTGATCCATTTTTACCTGAAATCCAGGCATGACTCGGAGCAGAAAAACATGAGCTCCGACAATATCTTCCTGGTGGGAATAGTCCTTTTTGCCCTGCTGTCCCTCTATGACATCATAAACTACAATTACCTGACCTACTTCAGCTCCAAGGGCGAGGTCTACGCAGAGCTTAACGGCATCACCATCGGTTCTCTGATCCTTATTTCCTGCCTGCTGGTGAGCTATCTATTCTTCAATATTTACAGCACCAACTACGACTCCCTTCAGAGCAGGATCTCCAATCTGGCCTATACGGATCCCCTGACAGGCCTGGCCAACCGCGCCCGCTGTGAGCAGATGATGAAAATGCTCACGGAGGAAAAAGATGCCTACACCATCATAAGTCTCGACCTGAACAAGCTAAAACAGGTCAACGACACCCTGGGACATCACGAGGGAGACCGCCTGCTTACAGGTTTTGCCACCATCCTCTCCGACTGCTTCTGGGATGCCAATCTCATCGGAAGAATGGGCGGCGACGAATTCGTTGTCATCATGATAGAAGACAGGGCTCTGAACGCCACCAAGCGTATTCACGAGCTTTATTCACTGATAAATGAATGGAATCATAAAGAAGTTAATTTTTCCTACAGCGTCTCCTACGGCTATGCCTACAGCCACGAGGTCCCCAACGGCTCTGCCCAGGAGGTCTACATGCTGGCTGACAACCGCATGTATGAGATGAAGCGCGAACATCAGGGTGACAGGGAGGTGACTTTACATGCGTAAAACAGTATCCTTCCTATCCGCCTCCATAGCCATCATCGCCATTGTGATGTTCCTGCTGCACCGTCTCCTGGTCTTCGTTCCGGAGCATCCCATTACTATCCTGAAAAACGGCTGGACCGTGACCTATCACAATGAGCAGTACATAAATACCAACCTTGAAAAGCTCAGCACCAAAGTGGGCTCCAGCTTTTCAAGAGGCGATACCATAACTCTGACCTACGCCAACCCTTTAAATGCACCAAATGTTCCTTTCCCATACCTTTTTTTCAAGACCCAGTACAGTGCCTATGAGGTATATCTGGATGATACCCTGATCGCAAAGGAATATAAGGAAGCCCTGAGGGAAAATACCTTTGTGGGAATGGGCTACAACAAAGTCGCTCTTCCTACGGATTTCAAGAATCAGACCCTGAGCATAAGGCTCTCTGTGGTGGAGAACGACACCTCCTCCAATCTCTTAAGCCCCATGATCGGCGACTTTGACGATCTGTACAGATACAATCTGAGCACCGTGTATATTCCGCTGTTTACCGGTGTTTTCCTGATCATCTTCGGCCAGGTATTTCTGTCCATTTCGCTGCTTTTTTACACCAAGTCCTCCGGGGTCTCCACTCAGGTCATATGCTCCCTGCTTAACATCCTGATCGGAGTCTGGATCATCACCGCCTACGAATGTGCTGAGATACTGGTGACCAATGCCTTCAGCACCTTTGCGGAACATGTGGCCCAGTTCCTGATGGTGCCACTGACCTACCTGCTTATATATGACCTCCATAAGCGGTATAACAACAAGGTTATCATTATTCTTGGTATTGCATCCCTTTCCTTCAGCACCCTTTTTATCGTGCTGCATATCTTTGGAATCGTGCATATTCACCACTTCCAGTCCCCGTACCTTGGGATGTCGGCTATAAGCATCATTATCATAGCCTCCTATGAGTACACGGATGTAAAAAACAAGATAAAGAACCCCTCCACCAGAACCCTGATGGCGGGAGTGTGCGTTCTGACCCTGATGTTCCTTATATTTGCGATCATTTCCTCGCTCCACATCTATATCGATTACAGACAGAATATCATCCTGGTGCTGCTGCCCCTTGGCGCCATGTTCTTCGCCGTTGTGCAGCTCCTTAACTACTTTATTTTCATGACCCATGCCTTTTCGCAAAAAAGAGAGTACGCTTCCCTCAGACAGATCGCCTACGCGGACAATCTCACGGGCCTTCCCAACAGGGCCAGCTGCGACAAAAAATTCCTGGAATTCAACAACTCGGATAAAGACTACTGTATCCTGAGTCTTGACCTAAACGGCCTTAAGGAAGTAAACGACAACGCGGGACATCCCGCCGGAGACAGGCTCCTGAAAGCCTTTGCGGAGGCTCTGTCCTCTACTTTTTCCGATATCGGCTTTTGCTGCAGGATAGGCGGCGATGAGTTCCTGGTTCTTATGGAGGATGTGGATAAAGAAGTTCTGGAAAAAAGACTGGACGCCCTTAAGCAAAGACTCGATGAGCTGGACAAAGAAGATCCGGAAGTAAACCACAGCACATCCTATGGCTACGCCTATAACTCAGAAGTTAAGGAAGAGGATACCCACTCGGTATTCATTCTGGCGGACAAGAGAATGTACGACTACAAGCGCCGCTACTATTCCCATATGATGACAAGATAGTAATTTATTAATTGTAAAAAGACCGGGAGGAACCGGTCTTTTTGCAATTAGAGGTTTTATAAAGGAAATACGTTATGGCGAACGTAAATCGGCGATTGTAATGTGGCCTTTTAGCGATTAAGCTCGCTGCCGGGGCCGTCGGACTGATGATTTCTGATGATGCTGTCGATCTCACGAAGGTCGCTGGCGGGAAGGTCTCCGGGAATGGTGTTCTTCACACTGGATGTGGCATTTCCGTAGGAAAGAGCCTTCTGTACATCATCATATTTGAGGATTCCGTAGAGAACACCTGATACATAGGCATCTCCGGAACCGATTCTGTCTATTACATCGATGTCCGTGTAAGGCTTCTCGGTAAAGAACTTGTCCTGACGGGCATCATATATTGTTGAAGTAAAGTTATGCTTCCTGGGGCTGATGACCTCTCTCTGAGTGGTGCATACGATCTTGACGGGATACTCTTTGGTGTAGCTCTTCATGATATCCTCAAGATCTCCCTCTTTCTGCATCATGCGTCTTGATGTTTCCTCTGATACAAAAAGAATATCAACATAAGGAAGAATGTTCTTGATGGCAGCTCTGGCATCCTCTTCGCTCCAAAGGTTCGCTCTGTAGTTACAGTCGAAGGAAACCATTGCTCCGCCCTGCTTGAAGCGCTTGATCATCTCTGTGACAACTTCGCAGGTATTTTTATTAAGTGCCAGTGAAATTCCGCTGGTGTGGAACATTCTGGTGGAAGAATAGACCTCATCGGGAATCTCTGAAAGAGAAATCCTTGTGATGGAGGAATTCATTCTGTCGTAAACAATTGAGGGCTTTCTCGGTGCTGCGCCGTTCTCATAGTAGTAAATACCAAGTCTTGCCTCCGGTGACTCATCATAAATGAGATAGTCATCAGATACACCCTCGAAACGGATCCTGTTCTTGATGAAGGTTCCCAGTGCATTCTGGGGAAGCCTTGAAATAACGCCGGTACGAAGTCCCAAAAGAGCCACACCGGATGCTACATTCAGCTCAGAGCCTCCTGCCCTCTTATCAAACACATCACCTCTTGTGATGCGCTCGTAATCAGGCGGTGAGAGGCGAAGCATTATCTCTCCGAATGTTAAAAGATCAAATCTTCCGTCTCCCATACTGCCTCCTGTTACAACCATCAAAAATTATCCGCATACTTGTTTCGCTGATAGGGATATAATAAATGAACAAAATCAGAAATGTAAGAGCTTACATAAGCATAAATATGGAATATTTTGAAGTATAAAAACCCATTCGTATATTGTATAATGCAGATGCAAACTAATAAACGGGAGTTAAATTATCATATGAAAAAGGCTTGGCGCCATATAACAGACGCCAAGCCTTATTTTTTTGTATTATTTCAGATTAATATGCTCTGCCCCAGTAAACCATCTTCTTTGCAGGCTGTCCGCATACTACGCAGGTGTCGGAAATGTTCTCCTGCTCGAAAGGAATGCAGCGGCTGGTTACATTGAACTCTTCCTTGATCTTGTCCTCGCACTCGCGGCATCCGCACCACATAGCCTTAACGAAGCCCTTGGTCTCCTTGAAGGCCTCTGCGAACTCATCCTTGTTGTGGGCAACAAAGGTGTGAGCCTCAAGGTGAGCCTTTGCTCTCTCAAACATATCCTTCTGGATCTGGTCAAGAAGCTCTCCAACCTTGGTAGGAACATCAGCGATAGCGCACTCGATCTTCTCTCTTGTGTCTCTTCTTACAAGAACGCACTTGCCGGCCTCAAGATCTTTAGGTCCGATCTCAACACGAACAGGAATACCTCTCATCTCGTGCTCAGCGAACTTGAATCCGGGAGTTCTGTCGGAGTCATCTGTCTTTACTCTGAAGGCTGAAAGGCTCTTGGCAATATCGTAAGCTGCGTCAAGAACACCTTCCTTCTTCTGCTGGATAGGAATAACAACAACCTGAACAGGAGCGATCTTAGGAGGTACCACAAGACCTGAGTTGTCGCCGTGTACCATGATCATAGCTCCGATGGAACGTGTTGTAAGTCCCCAGGAAGTCTGATTTACATAGTGAAGCTGGTTGTCTTTTCCTGCATACTGGATACCGAAGGCCTTGGCAAAGCCGTCGCCGAAGTTGTGGCTGGTTGCGCTCTGAAGAGCTCTTCCGTCGTGCATAAGAGCCTCTACTGTGTAGGTAGCCTCAGCACCTGCGAACTTCTCCTTCTCAGTCTTCTGGCCTCTGATTACAGGAATTGCCATGTCGTTTTCGAAGAAATCAGCATATACCTCAAGCATCTGCTGTGTTCTCTCCTCAGCCTCTTCGAAGGTAGCGTGAGCTGTGTGGCCTTCCTGCCACAGGAATTCACGGCTTCTGAGGAAAGGTCTTGTCTCTTTTTCCCAGCGAACTACTGAGCACCACTGGTTGAGAACCTGAGGAAGATCCTTGTAGGAGTGGATCTCTCCCTTATAATAATCGCAGAAAAGAGTCTCAGAAGTAGGACGTACACAGTATCTCTCTGTGAGCTCCTCGAGACCGCCGTGAGTAACCCATGCAACCTCAGGTGCAAAGCCCTCAACGTGATCCTTCTCCTTCTGAAGAAGTGACTCAGGAATAAACATAGGAAGGTAAGCGTTCTGTACGCCTGACTCCTTGAATCTTGCATCAAGGTGCTTCTGGATAAGCTCCCAGATTGCGTAGCCTGCAGGCTTTATTACCATACAGCCCTTGATGTTTGAGTAACTTACGAGATCAGCCTTGATACATACGTCTGTGTACCATTGTGTGAAATCCTCATCCATGGAGGTGATCTCAGATACGAGTTTCTTGTTGTCTGCCATTTCTTTTTTCTCCTTTTTGATTTGTTGTAAAGGAATCAAAAAAGCCGATGCTCTTTGATCCCAAATCAGGGACCGAAGTTCATCGGCGGTACCACCCTTTTTAAATCCGCCCCAAATCCAAAAATAATAAGGAAAGGCGAATCTCTCTCAACTACCCCTTAACGCGGGAAACGCTGCATTTACGCTTTTTCTGTAAATTAGCTTTCATACAGGACTCCAAGGCAGGTTCACTGTTTCATCCTAAGAGCCTTCCACCAAACGGCCCTCTCTCTGTGAAGCTTACGCAGCTACTAATCCTCTTCAACGTCTTTTTATATATTTAAAAATGATTCTATTCGTATTTATGACTATTGTCAAGGCATGATGCGCTTTAACACTACGAAGCGATAAACGCTTTATAGTAATGAAGTTTTTGAACAAACATTCATTGCCTGGTAGACTGAAATCCGTTATAGTAGCGGTATTAAGATATTGTTTGGAGGGTATGTTTGTGGAACATTTTATTGACGAAAAAACCGTCATGCGTTTTTACCTTGAGCGCATGGAGAAGGACGAGATTTCCTTCCTTCAGGGCAAGGATGACATCAAGGCAGATATCAGGAAGGCTCTTGAGAAGCTGATCGCTGAAGAGAAGATGAACAACAAGATTCAGATTGCTGTTGTTCTCTGGAAGAAGCTTTTTGAGGCATCTATGAGCTATATTTCCCCTAACAAAAAGGGATATGACAAGATCTTTAAATATTTTGATTCCTATGTGGAGTTCGAGGAGCTGATCTTTGCTTCGGATTCTTTCTACAGAGATCACACTCTTCACTGCCTCTGGGTTTATTTCCTTGGTGAATATCTTCACGATAACCCGGAGTTCTATGAATTGTACCACTTAGATAGAGAGGAAAAGGAAGGCAACCGATTGATCATGGAAGTTGCGGACAAGCTTCCAATCCTGAGCCATGGCCATGCAAACCGTCTGAAAGATCTGGTAAAACAGGCAGACGAGTCCGATTGCCTTGATGACTCCGTCAGATGTGTATCGGCCCTTACCCATGACCTGGGGTATCCTCTTAAGAAGATCGAGAAGATCAATAAGGCTATGAATAAGGTTCTACCTTATTTCGCCATTCATAACTTTGACAATTTCAGTTTTGAATATGAGAATATCCAGCAGGAGTTTGTAAATCAGTTTATCGATTTCATTTCAAAAGTAACTATTCTTAATGTATCTAACAAGCCTAATCTGCCGGAAGAAACGCTAAAACTTCTCCTGAGACTCATGCCGAAAAATTATGCCCTGAATAATGAGATGGATGAGCTCATGGAGGTCCTTAATTCTGTCAGCGATGAGGAGAGGGCTCTTATCGAGAATACTTTCGAAGTTAATACCTACTTCCATTCGCCCTTTAGCAGAAAGGCTGCTTATTACAACGATTTCGAAGCCTATCAGCATGGTATCATGAGCGCATTCCTCCTTATGAAGAACCTTCAGGCATTTCAGGATATTGATTATAACAGGCCTGACAAGATTACCGCTTTCCCCGATAACAGAACAATGGCGCTTCATGCCATATTGTCTTCCATCGCAGATCACACCAGGGACAGCTATCAGATTGCCAGCATCAATACAGGTTCTTTCCTGACCTTCGTGGATGAGCTGGAGGAGTTCTCACGAATCTCAAGGGCAAGCCAGAACAGAGAGTATGTTGAGGAGTTCTGCGACACAGCTCTGTATATGGAGGACGGCTGGCTCAATATAGTATTTGAGTTTAACAACACCAATCTTGATAATCTGGATCCCGAGATTTCCTTCAAGGGAAGATGTAAGAGATTTTTATCCCTCTTCAATGTTGCCAACCTTGATGAAAACCTCAAGATCAGAGTTACCATCGTAGGTAAGCTTCCTACAGACCAGAACGAGTACGTCCTTGAGATTGCCAACAAGTATGCGGACATCAGGATCAACGGCGAGTCCAAGGATATTCCTAAGTATCTGAAGTCCACACAGTTCTACACAAAAGAAGAATATGCACAGATGAGTTGATGAGCCCCGGGGACGGGGTTTAGGGATCATTGCATCCTGGAAGTATCGCGGTCGTTGTATTTTGACAGCACCACTTCGCCCTTTTCCAGGGACTGGGGAACATCGATGACACGCTGATTTGAAGAGCCTCTGAATCTCAGCATCAGGTCTTTTTTATCCAACATGAACTCGCCGTCCACAAGGACATCCGTGGATGCCAGTATCTCATCCGTATATTCACCGTGGCAGCGCTTGTTGTCCTTATCTGTCAGCTCCTCCCAGAGATAACCGGAGTAGATCCAAATAGTTTTCTTTGGAAGTTCCGCTTTTATGCGCCTTATCAGAGGTAAAAGAGCCTCCTGGTTGCAGATCTCCATGGGTTCGCCCCCAAGGATGGTGAGGCCTGCGATGTAATCAGGCTTAAGGGACTCCACTATCTCGTCCTCTGTCTTTTGTGTATAGGGCTCGCCGTAGTTAAAATCCCAGGTAACCTCATTAAAACAGCCCTTGCAGTGATGGGTACAGCCGCTGACAAAAAGCGCCGTTCTGCAGCCCACGCCGTTGGCTACGTCATTTAGATAAATCTGTCCAAAGTTCATAGTTTTCTCCGCTTATGCGATAAGCCGAGGAATACTCCCCGGCTTATCATATGAAATCATAATATTTTCTCCCTCTGAACCCCCTTTAAGGTATTCAGAAATATAACCTATTTAGCGTACAGGATTGGACATGTGGAGAACTCTCTCCTTGATCTCCTGTGTTCTTCCCTGGTTCCAGAACTGGGTTCCGATGTAGCCGCAGGTTCTTCTTGCAACGTTCATCTTGTTCTGGTCGCGGTTGCCGCAGTTAGGGCATTCCCAGATCAGCTTGCCGTCTGTATCTGTTACGATCTTGATCTCTCCGTCGTAGCCGCAGCACTGGCAGTAGTCTGACTTGGTGTTAAGCTCAGCGTACATGATGTTGTCGTAAATGTACTTCATAACTGAGATAACTGCCTCTATATTGCTGTTCATATCGGGAACCTCAACGTAGCTGATGGCTCCTCCCGGTGAAAGTGCCTGGAACTCAGACTCAAATTTGAGCTTGGTGAAGGCATCGATCTGCTCGGTTACATGAACGTGATAGCTGTTGGTAATGTAGTTCTTGTCTGTAACATCCGGAATGATTCCGAAACGCTTCTGAAGACATTTAGCGAACTTGTAGGTTGTGGACTCAAGAGGAGTTCCGTAAAGGCTGAAGGCGATATTGGTCTCAGCTCTCCACTTAGCACACTTGTCGTTAAGGAACTGCATAACCTTAAGTGCGAAGTCCTTACCTCTTGGATCTGTGTGGGATACGCCCTTCATATACTTGGTGCACTCGCAAAGTCCCGCATAACCAAGGGAAATTGTTGAGTAGTTACCGAAAAGAAGCGGATCGATAACTTCGCCCTTCTGAAGTCTTGCAAGGGCTCCGTTCTGCCAAAGGATAGGAGCTACATCGGAAGGAGTTCCGAGAAGTCTCTCATGTCTGCACATAAGGGCTCTCTTACAAAGCTCTGTTCTCTCCTCCATCAGCTGCCAGAACTTATCCTCGTCCTTGGAGGAGGAGCATGCAACATCTACAAGGTTAAGGGTTACAACACCCTGATTGAAACGTCCGTAATACTTGTGGTCGCCCTCGTTGTAGTTCTGGGCGTGTGCCTTGTTGCCCTTGTTGCAAAGGCCCTCGGCGTTGTCCTCGCTGTCGGGAGTAAGGAAGGATCTGCATCCCATGCAAGGATAAACATCGCCCTTCTTGAGCTCCTTCATCTTCTTGGCTGAAATGTAGTCGGGAACAAGTCTCTTGGCTGTGCACTTAGCTGCCAGCTCTGTGAGGTACCAGTACTTGGAATCCTCATGGATGTTGTCCTCGTCAAGTACGTAGATGAGCTTGGGGAATGCAGGGGTGATCAGCTGTCCCTTCTCATTCTTAACGCCAAGGATACGCTGCTTGAGCATCTCCTCGATAACTACTGCAAGATCCTCTCTCTGCTGTCCCTCGGGAACCTCATCGAGATACATATATACTGTGATGAAAGGTGCCTGACCGTTGGTGGTCATAAGTGTGATTACCTGATACTGGATAACCTGGCATCCTCTCTCGATCTCTTTTCTAACTCGCATCTCTGCGATCTCGTTAACCTGCTTCTTGTTGATCTTCATGCCGGCAGTCTCGAACTCAAGAGCAACTTCCTTGCGGAACTTCTGTCTGCTGACATCAACGAAAGGAACCAGGTGGGAAAGAGTGATACTCTGTCCGCCGTACTGTGAGCTGGCGATCTGGGCAATAGCCTGGGTTGCGATGTTGCAGGCTGTTGAAAAACTCTTGGGACGCTCGATCATGGTCTCGGAAATAACCGTGCCGTTCTGAAGCATATCCTCAAGGTTAACCAGACAGCAGTTGTGCATATGCTGTGCAAAATAGTCAGAGTCATGGAAGTGGATAAGTCCTGCCTCGTGGGCCTTAACAACATCCTCGGGAAGAAGGAATCTTCTGGTGATGTCCTTGCTGACCTCTCCTGCCATGTAGTCTCTCTGAACACTGTTAACAGTGGGGTTCTTATTGGAATTCTCCTGCTTAACTTCCTCGTTGCTGCACTCAATAAGAGACATGATCTGCTCATCGGTTGTATTTGATTTTCTAACGAGAGCGTGCTTGTAGCGGTAGGTGATGTACTTCCTTGCCACCTCGAATTTACCGGATTTCATAAGGCCGTCCTCGACCATATCCTGTATTTCTTCCACGCTGGCAGCTCTGGTAAGAGATCCGCACTGCTTCTCAACGCTTCTCTCGATGTCGCTGATCTGACCGGCGGTAAGCTTCTTCTCTTCAGTTACTTCATTGTTGGCCTTCTCGATAGCAGCAATGATCTTGGCTCCGTCAAAAGCAACTTCCTTACCGCTTCTCTTAATGATCTTCATATTAACCCCCTTATAAAAAATTCTCTCTTACATCATAAATGTAACCACAAGGACAACTATATCTTGTGGTTACACTTTAATGATAATACACTATATTGTTTAATTCAATAGTTAAAAGTGACAATTCCCAAAATTAATTTGATCGCACGAATTCAAGCCTGTTGTGCAGTCTTCGGAGGTGTTCCAGGTCTTTTTCATTTTCTACCATTTTTCCGGAAAAATAGTAGTCGGTTTTTATCTGACACAACATCTTGTGGTTGTCATCAAATTTCACCTCATTATCGGGGGTCTCCGACATTTTAAGACCAAGCACATCCGCCAGGTGATGTATTGTACCAAAGTTACCGTCCACTAGTAAAGCATTATCGTTAAAATATTTCTTTAAAGACGGTTTAAAGTAGTTAAAATGGGTGCAACCAAGCACCACTGCGCAATATTCTGATTTGTTAAAAGAAGAAAACTGCTGCCTGATGTACTCGGAGACTTCAGGGCCCTCGAACTCCTCTTTTTCTGCGAACTCCACAAACCTTGGCATGGCCAGAAGGTCAACTCTGTGGTCTTCGTCAACTCTGTGAAGAAGGTCCCGAAGCTTGTCCTCCCGGATGGTTACCGGGGTTGCGATGACCATGATCCTCTTATCCTCGGTGCCCTCCACCGCAGGCTTCACCGCCGGCTCCATACCCAGGATCGGCAGGGAAAAGCTGCTTCTGAGATCCCTGATGGCCACGCTGGTGGCGGTGTTGCAGGCAACCACAATGGCCTCAGCACCTTTTTCTATAAGAAACTGTGTGATGTCCCGGGCATAACTCTTAATCTGCTCCGGGGTCTTAAGGCCGTAGGGAACATGCTCGGTATCCGCATAAAAAATATATTCCTGATCCGGCAGGTGGTGATAAGCCTCATGTAATACGGACAATCCACCGATTCCGGAATCGAATATTCCAATTTTCATGGTAATTTCCTTCTTTTTATCCTAAAATATATATCATGGAAAACAAAAAATTCGATGAACTTCAAAAATTGTATGATAATTCAAAGGTTGGTGCTCTTGTGCAGGAGATCTGCGAGTACTTCGTGACCAACGAGGATCCCGAGGATGAATCCGGGGACACCTCACTGGAACCAAAAGAGGTGGTCAACGCAGTGTACATGCTGTTCTGCCTTCAGAGCAGAGAGCAGATCCTGGACGAATTCGCCATCGTCAGAAAGAGGTATCCGGAGCTCTATACCGCGGTTTCTTCATTTCATGAGACCCTGCTGGTAAATATGGACTACCGCTCTCTTGAAGAGGACTGCTGCCTTAAAATATCCGCCTATGCCGTAGGCACCTCCAAGGAAGAGGTCCTTGCACACGCGGATACCTTTGTCAGATCCTGTGACAACCTATCAGAAGCCGTGGATAAGTTCTACTCATGGCTAAAATCAAGGAGCCGCTAAATATTTGGAGGAAGCATATAACTGTTGTCCCTCGTACTCTACTATCGCCCAGGTGTCTGTACTGCTCTGGGCGATTCTTTTTAGGCTTGTTCCCTTGGGAACAGATGTTACTATGGTGGAATCGCTGCCGGAGTTGGGAACTGTCCTGAGGTTCAGGCTCACAGCGGTGACTGTCACCATGTCGTTGGTCTCCTGATAGCCTTCAGGCAGGGCCACTACAACCTCCTCCGCAGGCTCCTCATCCGGGTCGGGACGGAGCTTGTGTCCGATGAACTTGTAGGCACCAAAGGCAATTGCCGCCAGAATAACTATTCCAGTGAGGATGGAAGCGAATCTCACTACCACCAGCATCAGGTCCCTGCCTTCTGCCTCCTCGTCTTCCTCGTCCTCATCATAGTCTTCATCTTCGTCGTAGTCCTCATCCTCAGAGTATTCTTCATCTTCATACTCTTCGTCTTCGTCCTCGTACTCTTCATCCTCAGGATATTCTTCCCGAAGTTTTTCTTTCTCGTAGTAGTGCTTTCTGATAAGCCCGGTCTTCTCAAGATCCTCAGGCTCTTTTCCGGGCTCTTTTACCACCGGAGGCTCTTCGTGAGTTATCTCAGGCTGGGCAGCCTTCTCTATGGCTTCTTTCTTTCGCTGCTCCTGCTGCTGTTTCTGTCTCTCCCTGAAATACTCTTCTCGCTCTTCCTCGGTAAAAAAGTTATAGGGATCCACAATCTCTATATCAATATCATCGCTGCTTCCGCGCTTTTTGTAGTCTTCAAAGTTAGTAATTTTATCTGCCACGGCTATTGCTCTCCCTAAAGAAAGTGCTGGCTTTTATGCCAGCACCTTATCTATAATTCCCTGTAATTTAGACTTATTAAGTGCTCCGACTGCTGTTTCGATAACCTCTCCGTTTTTGAAGAAAGCAAACATCGGAATTGACATTACGTTGTACTTCTGTGCGATGTCCGGAGACATATCAACATTGATCTTGCCAACCTTGAGCTCTCCCTCGTACACATCAGCAAACTCATCGATCATTGGGGCCATCATCTTGCAGGGGCCGCACCAATCTGCTGAAAAATCAACGAGAACAGGCAACTTACTCTTTAAAACTTCTTCTTCGAAATTCTGACTGTTAAACGTGTAGTCCATTATTTTGTCCCCTTTCTGCTTACAATATACTTGTAAATTGGATTGCCTAGTGATGAGAACTTCTCTTCGTACTCGGTCATCACGTTGCCCCGGTTCATAACCTCGTCGTGATGAAGATCATAGGTCACTGCGTCCAGTGTCCATCCCGCCGGTTCCACCTCATCTAGTGCGAACTGGAAAAGATCTCTGTTATCCGTCTTGAATTCTACGACTCCCTCAGGTTTCAGGATCTTGTCGTATCTTCCAAGGAATTCCCTGGACGGGAGACGCCTCTTGGCATGTCTGTCCTTGGGCCATGGATCTGAGAAGTTGAGGTAAATCTTATCTACTTCAGCCGGTGCAAAGACCTCTGTGATGACCTCTGCATCCATCCTGATGAAGATCACATTTGGGAGCTGAAGCTCTTCCTGCTTCTGGATAGCTCTCAGTAAAACGCTGGAATATTTCTCAATTCCGATATAGTTGATATCCGGGTTCAGGGCTGCCATGTCCATGATAAAACGGCCCTTGCCCATTCCGATCTCGATATGTATAGGCTTGTCGTTGCCGAAAACCTCTTTTTTCCAAAGTCCTTTTTTCTTCTCAGGATCCTTGACTGTGAACTTACTGTCCGCGATAACTTCTCTGGATCCTGCTATATTACGTAAACGCATGTTACTCCTTAGTGCTTAAAACAATAAATTTTGTACATATATACTCATTAATTTTACACCAATAGGAGCAGTTTGCATAGTCTGAGCATTATGAGCTTTTCCCAGCCATTTCGCATATATTCCTGTAATTGGTATCCCAGGAGTCATATCTGTCGTCCCCGCGCCTGTCAGGGATGTCAAAGCGGATCTTCAGCTCATTTCCCAGATAATCCGTGAACTTGGTGGCACCGTAGTAGTTGAGGTGGGATGCGTCATAAAAGTCCGTCTCATAATCGATTCCCATCTCTGCGCAGTCATAGATAGTGTTGTAGAACTCAATGTCATTCATCTGAGCTATCTCACGGATCCTGTTAAACACCAGCTCGTCCTCATTGGTGACCACATAGGGGGAAACTATGAGGAACAGCTCGATTCCCTGGTCCCTGGTGTACTTTATTATCTTCTGAAGATATTCCTCACTCTTGGCAGTGAGACCACCGCTGTGGTTTTCCGTAATCTCAGGCTCTTCCTGGGGATTTCTCTCAAATCGTGGCGCAAAGCCCTTGTAGTTCTCCATCTCCTTGTGGGCGCTCAGGGGATAGGTGAAATCCTCCGGGGTAAGCTCGTCGAATCTGTCGTGATACACAGCCATAGACGGGAAAAACTCTTCCCACCTATCCGATTCAACGCTGACCGCCAGCATCTGCAGCTTATTAAGTGAAAATCTCATTCCCAGGACATTGGGTTTTATCCAGTCGTACTGATAATCGTCTTTTCTTATGGCCGGTGAATACAGGTCAAGGACCATTACCTTTGGCTTCTGGTACTTGCACAGCTCTATCAGATAGTGGTAAGTCATCCAAAGAGGCTGCTCCGCTGCGCTGTAGTCAAAGGAGGCTATTCCGTATTTTTTCCATAAAAGCCCCGTATCAATATCGCAGTGAATATGACTTGAGCCCATCATCACCACATCTATGGTGTTTTTGGGCTGATGGTACATGGCCTTGGCCTGGTTGATGCCGTGGTCGTTTTTCACGCACATAACCCCGTCCCAGTACCAGAGCGATACTAAAGTGATAGCAATAAAAAGAAGCCTCGCGATGTTCTTTTTCTGTAGCAGTTTCTGTTTAAGCATTTTTCCCATGATCATCCCCCCGAATAATCAGTGAATCAAAACTCCATGTACATGTAATCCGCCGGGTTATAGCCCGGCCCGTATACCCCAAGAAGCACTATGGCCATGATTATCACAAACTCCAGTGTATATCTGGTAAAAATAGGCATCTTCTGCACCGCCTGTCCGAAGGGCAGCCCTGTCTTTGTAAGGAGCAGGTCCAAAAGAAATACTGCCAATGCGTAGACCGGAATGTTCCTGTCCATAAGAGTTACCCCCAGCTCCAGGGTCTGGGTCTCAAGAGGAATCCCGCCGGTGCTGAAACTAAGCATCCTGCCAATATAGCTAAGGGCATATCCGGTGCTGGGTGCTCCGAAGAATATCCAGGCAAAGGCCACGGAAAAGAAGGTAAGGACCGTGCCAAGCACCTTAACAACAATCCCCAAAAGCCCCTCCCCATGCTCTTTTCTTATCTTTGCAAAAAAGATATTGTCCATGATGCTGTAGATGCCATGGAGAAGGCCCCAGATAATGAAGCTGATCCCCGCTCCGTGCCACAGGCCGCAGACGATAAATACGATCATGATGTTTATGAGCTTGCGGTTAAAGCCCTTTCTGTTTCCCCCAAGCGGAATATAGACGTAGTCCCTGAGCCAGGATGACAGGGAAACATGCCATCTTCTCCAGAAGGTGGTGATATCCGGGGAAAGATAGGGTGCGTGGAAGTTCTCCGTCAGGGTGATTCCAAAGACCCTGCTGACTCCCACCGCCACGGCACTGTAGCCCGCAAAGTCGCAGTAGATCTGAAGTGTGTACATCAGCATCCCCGCAAAGAGCCACTGAGTCCCGAAAATATGGGGATACTCCAGAAGCTTCGGTGTATACATGGCTATCCTGTCCGCCACGATGACCTTCAGGAAAAAGCCGTAAATGATGTCCGCAAAGGCTATGGACAGCTGCTTGTCATCGAACATCCTGACTTTATGGAGATTTCTTATCTGAGGCAGGAGCTGTCCCGGCTTCTCAATGGGTCCGCTGACGAACTTTGGAAAATAGCACATATAAAGAAGGAAAAATAAAAGGTTGTCCTCAGCCTTTATCTTTTTTCTGTAGATATCGGAAAGATATGCGATAGCCTGGAAAATATAGTAGGAAAAGCCCACGGGCATAATAAGACTTTTGAAAATGTCATCAGTGAAGGTCCACCGGGCCACGTGCTTTAAGACAAAAAGCGATATGACGCAGGCGCCTATGCCTAGCAGAAGTATGCTCCTTGCTGCGGTTGTGTCCTTTTCCAGGGATATTTGCAACAGATGTCCAAGTCCGAAGATAATTAACGACGTCATAAGAACCCAGATGCAGGAATGTACATCCAGATACGCGATAAATGCTATGCTGGCCACCAGCAGGAAATAGGCTCTTGCCCTCCTTCTGATGAAATAGAATAAAAGAAAAACTGCCCCCACGAATAAAAAACTTGTGATGCTGAATGTCATACCCCAAATCTCCCCAAGAAAGCAACAAAAAACATTCAGTTACATATATAAATATTATACATTTTTTCGTCCGAAATAGCCACAACAATGCTTTGACTCTGGGGATTCTATATTGTATTATTTTCTTACTATGAGAGCGGTCAGATTTATTAAGAATAAAAGGAACAATTTCATATATAAGACCGTGGCAGGATTGATGGCGATGGCCCTGGGAACTGCGGCGCTTTCGCCTTTTTCAATGACAGTTTTGGCGGAAACACCGGACTATGCCGCCGAGGCCCAGGAGAGAAAGCTCCTTCCCATTCAGAGTAATGACACTGCGGGATGGCCGGAGGGGCCTGAGATCCCCGCCGAGGCAGCTATCCTTATGGAAGCCGGAACGGGAACCATCCTCTATGCCAAGAACATCCACGAGGAGCTGTACCCCGCCAGCACCACCAAGATCATGACCTGTCTTTTGGCGGTGGAGAATGCCAGCCTTGATGACAAGATCACCTTTTCCAATGAGGCGGTGTTCAGCGTTCCCCACGACGGATCCTCCATCGGAATGGATGTGGGCGAGTCCCTGACACTGGAGCAGTCCCTCTACGGAATCATGGTGGGAAGTGCCAACGAGGTGGCCAATGCCGTGGGCGAGCATGTCAGCGGCAGTATCGAGGGCTTCGTGGACCTGATGAATGAGAGAGCCAGGGAGCTTGGCTGCACCAACACCCATTTTAACAACACCAACGGTCTTCAGGACGAGAACCACTACACCAGCGCCTATGACCTGGCCCTTATCGCCAGAGAGTTTTTTAACAACGAATTTCTCTGCAAGGTGGGAAACACACCGAGATATCACTTTACTCCCACTGCCACTCAGCCCGACGACTTCTACCTTAACAATAAGCACAAGCTTATCACAGGAGAAGTGAGCTACGAGGGAATCCTTGGAGGAAAGACAGGCTACACAGGCCTGGCCAGGGAGACACTGGTTACCTGCGCCGAGAAAAACGGCATGAGACTTATCTGCGTTGTGCTTAAGGACGAGTCCCCGGCCCAGTTTACGGACACCGTCACCTTATTCGACTACGGCTTTAACAACTTCAGGACTGTGAACATCGCTGATAACGACAGCAGATACATGCCTGACGACTCACTGTTTTTCGAATCGGAACACGACGTCTTCGGAAGCTCTGGAACCATCCTGGGAATCAGAGGAAGTGACGCCCTGATCCTTCCCAAGACAGCAGATATAGAGGATACCGCCTACGACATTTCCTACGACCTGACAGAGGAGGACAAAAAAATATCTCCCAACGCCGTGGCCAAGGTTTCCTACACCTTCAACAAGGCTCCCGTGGGAGAAACCCTGATCTGCTATTCAGCAATGAAAAAAGCCGCTCAGACTGAAGCGGCTAATGTTACAGGAACAGTATATATAAATGTGAAGCACGTTATTATCTGTGCCTTCGGACTTATCCTTCTGGTTACACTGATAAGCATTATCGTTTCCCAGATAATCTACAATCAGACCCACGCCAAGCGCAGCGACAGGATCCGCTACAACAGAAGGAAAAAGGAGTCCAAAAAGCTTAAATTCAATAATAAGAAGTTTTGATCACTGGCTGTTTTCGGGATTCTGCCTCTTTTTCACCTTCCTCTGTTTGGCCTTCATGGCCTCCACTTCCTCAGGGGTGATGAATTTGCAGGTTTTTATAACAAAGAGTCTCCCGTTCTCAGCCTTTTTTATTCTCACCTTGGCCTTCATGAAGCCGTGCTTGTCGCAGTAGGCCGCGGAGTAATAGTGCTTGCCGTTGGGGGAGAACCATTTTACCCTGCGCCTGATATTGCAGTGGCAGATATAACACCTGGTGCTCATGATCTCCATGTTCTCCAGCACGTCCTCCTTGGTGTCGAACTCCCTGGAGATGTACTTGGCATAATTATCAAAAACTATGTGGATCTCCTGCTTCTTGGTCTTGGGGGTCACATAGGTGTCGAAGGATATTCTCTGGAGGATCCTGTCGCTGAATCTCTTGAAAATCTTGGCTGTGTACTCAGCATCCGCCAGCGCCCTGTGAAAAGGGATATCCTCTGTAAGTCCCAGCTCCTCCACCGCATTGGCAAGGCTCTTTCTGGACCTACCATCGTCGTAGGCAAGACTGTAAAGCTTCTGCGCATCATAGAAGGGGAGCGGTCTGTCGGACAAAAGAGGCATGCCAAAAAAGTCCAGATTTCTCTGAAACTCCGTAAGATCCAAAGGTCCCCAGCTGCAGAACTTGGGATCCTCTCCGCACCACTCCAGGAACTCTTTTGCCACGGACTGGAAATCCTCTCCGTTTTCAAGATCCTCCATGGTAAGGTGGATGAGCTTGCCGGTGATCCGGTGCATCTGCTGATGGACCTGGGGTTTTATAAGACGGCTGAACTCGCCGATCTTCTCTCTTTTTTCATTTAGTTTGACAGCGCCGATCTCAACGATCTCGAAGGTCAGGGTCTTATCTCCCCTGGTAACCGGCGCTTCACCCTGATTCCACTCAAGGTCAAAAACTATAAAATTGCCCATATATCAAATCTTTCTTTTGGGTTCGTTCATTATTTGAAATAGGCCTTGAGCCAGGTGGCGGCCAGATCTATCCAAACCTCACAGGAAGGAACGATCTCCTTGCGGCTGGGGCTCTCGGTTATTTCATTGGCGAGAGAAAGTCCGTGACCTCCCTCACAGAAAATATGAAGTTCTGTATTAATATTATGCGCTTTCAATGCGGTTGCAAACAATAGGGAATTTTCCACCGGCACAGAGCCGTCTGTAAAGGTGTGCCAGATAAAGGTCCTGGGAACGTCTCCGTTGACCTGTTTCTCCAGAGAAACCTTATCTCCCAGCTCCTCATATCTGCCTCCGATAAGATTGTCAAAGGAGCCTCTGTGGGCGTGCTCCCCGGAAGTGATTACAGGGTAGCAAAGAAGAAGGCCGTTGGGACGAAGCTTTTCCTTATTGGCTTTGGTGGCTGCTCCCAGGAGCTTTTCTGATAAAAAGTCCTCCTTCCAGAAGCAGGCAAAACTGGCTGCCAGGTGTCCTCCTGCGGAGGCTCCCTGGACTATGATGGAATCCGGGTCAACCTCCCACTCTTTTGCGTGCTCTCTTATGATAAGAACGGCTCTTCCCAGCTCCAGAAGTGCTGTGGGGTACTGGGCGGGCTTGCAGGAATAGCGAAGAATGGCTGTATTAAAGCCCTTGGCCATAAAGGCGTAGGCAAGGGGCTCAGCCTCTCTGTCGGAAGTCCACTCGTAGCCGCCACCGGGGCAAAGGAGCACCATGGGTCTCTTACTTATATACAACTCTTTTGAGGGCTCCTGGATGAAAACAGTGAGCCTGGCTCCCTCTAATGAACCCTCTTCTTTAAGTTCAAATTCTTTAAAAATCATATTTTTATCCCCCAAAATGTATTTTTATAAAACAGCTTAAAATCCGCTTGTACTCTTGATTTTACTCTTTCTTATGTGGGAATTGCAAAATATTTTTATGCGATTTTATAAAAACATGCTTGACATTTTAGATTGTGCAAAATATAATTGCATTATCAAGAAACGATTAACAAATAACTTATATATAAGATTTCAATTTTTTAGGAGGGAATACTAATGGGATTCTATGATTATTCTGTAACAGACGGACAGGGAAACGAGTTTTCTTTAGATAACTTCAAGGGAAAGGTTGTACTTGTTGTAAATACAGCAACAAACTGCGGCTTCACACCTCACTACAAAGAGATCGAGGCTATGTATGAGAAGTATCACGATCAGGGCCTTGAGATCCTGGATATCCCCTGCAACCAGTTCGCAGGACAGACTCCCGGAACAGATGAAGAGGTTCATCAGTTCTGCCAGCTTCACTACAACACCATGTTCCCTCAGATGAAGAAATCTGATGTTAACGGTGAGAACCAGCTCGAGTTATACAAGTTCCTTAAGAGCCAGAAGGGCTTTGAGGGCTTCGGCAAGGGTCCTTCAGCCCTGGCCATGAGCGTTATGCTCAAGAAGATCGACAAGGATTACAAGAACAATCCTGATATCAAGTGGAACTTCACAAAGTTCGTTGTAGACCGCGAAGGTAACGTAGTTGCCCGCTTCGAGCCTACAGCTAAGATGGAAGACGTAGCTGAGTTCGTTGGAAAGCTTATTTAATCTAACCATTTGATCTAATATAAAGAAAAGGTCATCAAAATCCCAGGTGGGATTGCGATGACCTTTTTGTTTGCTTATTTTTATCTTATTTTCTTTGCTGCAATGGTAAATGTTGTCTTACATTTGCCTACGGTGTCATCGCCCTTGCCAACGACCATAACCGTTGCTTTTCCGGCTTTGACATTATTCAGGTATTTTACCTCATACATGTATGAAGGAACTCTTACCTTTCGTCCCTTGACAGTGACAACAACAGCAACCTCAGGTTTTACCTCGCTTCCGGTATACTGCTGAGTCTTGATGGGAACATTTTTGCCCTTGGCGTTCTGTTCCTTGGCTATAATCTGGGCCTTGGAGAGGTCAATTGCGGCTAAACTCAGGATCACATTGTAATCTGAATAGAATACGTCGCCTTCGTAGTTTCCTTTTCCGGTGATAACCACGTCAATGTTTCTTGAATATTCCTCGTTCCAGACATCAAGGGTTATCTTTTCTTTCTTCTCAAGTTCCCTGCCACCGCAGAAATATTTAACATCATAATCATTCTTGCTCAAAAGCACGCCGTCTATTGAGATGATAGGCTTAGAGCGATATGTTCCGGCCTTTTTATAGTTGTATGCCACATTGGGAACAATTATATCCGCCTTCTTGAAGGATGCAGGAATAATTGTAAAAGGAATATCCTTAATTTTTCCATGTCCCTTGAAGTTACCCAGGAAGGAAACTGTGCACTTGGCGGTTCCAACCTTCTTGTTGTTCTTACAGTTGATCACATAATCTTTGCCCTCTTTAAGGACCTGTGTTTCCTCGCCGCGGCTTACTGTAACATTGAGCCTTGGTGAAGCGCCCTTGGGGTCATAGATAACAGGAGCTGACTCATCCACCAAAGCTTCGATCTCGCTTGCAGTATCAGGAGTGATCTTGAAGGTCTTGGTAACGCTGCCCGTGTACTCGCCGATTCCGCGAACTGTGACTTTGGCTGTTCCCACATTAACATTGGAGTTGTATTTAAGAATAAAGTCTTCCCCAAGTGTAAGGAGCTTGCCGGAAGCATCGGTTACTGCCAGCTCTCCTGCCTCTGAATCTGTGGTGCAGGTAACTGTCTGGGCTTTTCCGTTATAAACATGCCCGGAAGCCTTGAACTCAACCTTAACTGCAAGGGTTCCTTCCTTTGGTCCTTCGGACTCATCCTGTAAAAGGTAGAATTCAAGCACCTTTTTGCCGGAATAATTGCCCTTACCTGTGATGGTCACTGTGGCGGGATTGCCCTTTGCATTTAATTTGGTGTTTCCGCTGTACTTAAGAGTGTAGTCGGTGCCTTCCTTGAGAATGCCCTGGGACGATGTAACCAGAACCTTTGGTGTAACGGCTTCTCCCTTGAACACTGCCTCATAACGCTCATTTTCAGGGTTAAAGCAAAGTCCCTCTTCGGGCTTTTCTGCAAGATCTGTGAAGGCTGCAATGAAATCATTTTCCTGATCCTCTACAACCTTCTCACCTGCAAAAATGTCTGTAAATCTGTCGATATCATTGATAAAGCATATATTTTGAGCAGCGCCGGCAAAGAGAAGCATATTAGTTGCTCCCTCTTCTTCAGGAGTTATGAGCACAGAGTAGGTGCCGCATCCAATCTCTCTGAAAGTCTGGCCATAGCCGTATATTGCTTCCTGCTTCTCGTATCCTTTATGTTCTCCGCAGCTAAAAAGGATAACGGCCTTGTTTTCAGCCTCTGATGCCGCCAGAATGTTGTAGGCCTCTTCCATACCTTCACCAAAAGAAGACTTTGAGTTATGTATTTTTAAACTCTTTATTGCATCTTTTTCTCTGACAGTATCAGTGGTATTGGTGGCCAAAACAACACTCTCAAAGTCCTGAGCGTCCACAATGCTGATTCTGACATTGTTAAGACGTCCTCCCAGCTTTTCGCAGAAATAAATGGCTGATTCTTTCATGTTTCCGCCTCGGCCATAATCAGACATTGGCCTGGAGGTATCAAGAATAAGAACAATATCTTTTCTTGGAATGTTATTGTTAAAGGTCTCCCACTTCATGTATGGGAACCGGGCTTTCCAAGTGTTGTTATAGGTTTTATTGCCAGCAGGATAAACAGCATTTATCCTGCCTGAGGGAATTGCTGTCTCAGAAACCACAGGCGCATCCCCTGCAAAGATCACATTTTTAAGAGCTGCACAGCCGGAAAAAGCGCTGTCTCCAATGGTCTCAAGCCCCGCTGAAAAATCCACTCTCTGAAGGTTTGGACAATCCTTGAAAGCCTCTTTTCCAATGGTCTTAACCCCGTCTCCCATGACAACGCTCTTGAGGTTTGTGGTTCCTTCAAAAGCATGGTCTGAAACAGCGGTTATACCTTCGCCCAGCTCCAGGAACTTAACATCCGAGATAAATGCTCCAAAAACATTGTCAGTTGAATTTCCTATTTCACCTGTTCCTGCAACTTGTGCGCTATGTAAAGCTAAATTGACCTCAAACCAGAGATCCTCTCCGCATTTCTGCACTATAGTACAGTCATCAAAAGCTTTATCCCCGATATTTTGCAGGCTTTTCGGAACAGTTACCTTAAGAAGCCTGTTACCTTCAAAAGCCTTCTCGCCCACGGTTGTGGCTCCATCCGGGATAACAACCTTTTCAAGCTGCTTACAGTTCTTAAATGCCATTTTACCGATAGTCTCCACGCCTTCAGGAATAATGACTTCAGTGAGCTTATCGGCGCCGGAGCAGGCTTCTTCAGGAATATTTTTCATACCCTGAGCAAATTCCACCTTTTTAACCGAGTCATAGAAAATATTAGCTCCCATGGTTGTTACTGTAGATGGAACAGTTACTTTTTCCAGAGCATGGTCATATTTAAAAACATTATCACCTATATACTCAAGACCTTCCGGAAGCTCTATGGATTTAAGCTTATCGCAAAAAGCAAAAGAGTATCTTCCTATGAATTTTACCCCCATTGGAAGAACGATACTTTCAAGCCCGCCGCAGTCTTCAAAAGCCCCTTCCCCAACAGCCTCAAGGGACTTGGGTAAATGCAGAGTCTTTAATCCATCACAGTATTTAAATGCTGAATTTCCGATATTGGTTACTGAATCCGGAATTACGACATTGTCCAGTTTATCGGTACTTGCAAAAGCCCAGTCCCCGATAGTTTCAAGCCTCTCCGGAAGCTCAATATTCTCTAAACAATCACAGTTGTAAAATCCCTGATATCCAATGCTTGTTACTGAATCCGGTATTACAACCTTTGAAAGCATCTTTGCTTCGGCGCACATATTTGCAGGAATAGCGGTCATTCCATCTTCAAAATACATGGTTTTTACGCTGCTAAAAGCCATTCGGCCTACGGAGGTCAATCCTTTGGGAATCGTCAATTCAGTGATAGCCCTTGCCCCGTCAAATGCTCCGAATCCGATATAACTGATATTTTCCGGAAGTCTTTTTGAAGGAAGTATCATTTTTGAACATCCGTAAAAGGCATACTCTTTGATCTCTGTAACAGAATCCGGAAGCACAACTTCTTCCAGATTCTGGCAATTTCTGAAGGCATAACCACCGATGGAAATTACTGTATCGGGAATTACGATTTCCTTTAAATAGTAATCGTCATCAGCAATTTGACTCGGAATGGCTGTCATTCCTTCCGCAAAGATCATTTTCTGAACAGAATATTCAAAGGGATCTACACCGGTATCTTTCAAAGACGCCGGAATCGTTATCTCTATAAGGGCTTTGTCCTTCGCAAAAGCTTTGGTGCCCAGGTATTCCAGTTTATCTGGAAGGGTAATGTCGCTTAGACTTGTACATTCTTCAAAAGCCTTTTGATCGATAGAAGTCAGTTCCTTAGAAAGCTGCACTTTGCGAAGAGAGCTGCAATATCTGAAGGCTCCACAACCGATCTTCTGAACGGTATCGGGAATTATAACAGTCTCAAGAGCGCTCTTTCCCTTGAAGGCGTCATTGGCAAGAATAACGACCTTATGACCGTCAATTTCCTCCGGGATAACAACGTCCGCTTCTTTTCCGTAATAATGAGAGATTACAGCATCTTCTCCGGAAAGATAGTATCTGTAATCCCCAAAGGTTAAGTCAGCCTCAAAACTGATTTCCTCCTCCTGCAGGAGTTCTTCTACTTCCTCAGTCTCTTCGGTTTCCTCGGTTCCTTCAATTACTTCAGCTTCTTCAAGCTCTGTCTGCTCTTCAAAAGAGCTATCTTCTGCCTGCTGTGCCGGCTCTTCGAATATGATTTCTTCATATTCGGCTTCCTCGCCGGCTCTGGCGGTTACTGCCGCACCGGGAGTGATCATGAAACCTGTCATAACGGCCAGAACGGCGGCCATGACGCGCTTCCCCACAAAATTACTTTTTTTCATAGCGTCTCCTTATATAGAATTTTTAAACAAATAACTTAACCTTCACGAAGCACCGGCCCTTGCGGGTGGTGCCGGTCTGGCCCAGGTAGATGAACTTGCCGTGGCCCCGGACGGATACCCGTGCCCCCTCCTTCAGGTCGTAGCCGCCGCTGTAGGCTGTGCGGCCGTCGATGAAGACCTGCTCTGATTCTATGAGTCTCTGGGACTCTGACCTTGAGAGATTATATACAAAAGCAAGGATAGCATCAATCCTTTCCGAGGCAACACTTCCGCTTTTTTCCTCAAAAGCGGGACGGATAGTGCACTCCGCAGGATTCACGATGCTGCATTTCACAGAGGTGTGTCTGATCCTTATGAGCTCTTTGCAGATCATCTCCGCCATTTCTTCGGTCACAAAAAAATAGGCTTCCTTCTCCCCCGTGAGAATGTCGCCTATCTGATCTCTCTCTATTCCCAGATTCATCAGGGCTCCCAGGTAATCTCTATGGGTGAGCTCATCGGAAAACTTCGCATTTACCGGCAGCACATGGATGCACTTAAGGACCTGACTTTCCGCGGCCTCCGCCATAAGAAAGCCCTCCTCATCCAGATACTCCGGCAAAAAGCAGATCATCGCTCTCTCCGCATCCTCAAAGCCGCCGTAGACTACGTACTTCGCGCCGCAGTATTCATGCACGTTTGAGGAGATCCCTTCGCTTGCCAGAATCTGATAAAATGTCGCCAGCTCAGACACGGACAAAAAGTCCGTGTGAGTGACAAAGTTGTTCATATATGCTCTTGTGGCCAGGTCTCTGACTCTGCCCGCAAGAAAATCTTTACTTTTTTCTTCCATGATCAAAACTTTCCGTATTTACAACTTGGACAAAACAGCCTTGAAATCCAGCTCTTTTCCGTCCAGAACAGCTTCCCGGAGGTTGTCCTCCAGGTCGTAGGCCATCTTCAGGGAAAAGAACTTCTCGCTCTCCTCAAGAAGAAGGAAAAATATCTTATCTCCCTCCCAGATGTTGAGGTCGAAGACGTCGCTCTTTTTTACCCATTCGAGCCTTCCCTCGTCGCATTCCTTTGGCTCTCCGGCGGGACATTTGGCTGTGAAAAGAGACATGAGCTCGTAGTCGCCCTTATCGGAAATAAAGGTGATGACCGCTCTGTACCTGAGCTGATCCAGCGGGATGTCAAAGCCTGTCTCCTCGTAGATCTCGCGCTTTGCACACTCCTCGGGGCTCTCCCCGTCCTCGAAATGGCCGCCGACGCCGATCCACTTGTCTTTATTTATATCGTTCTTTTTGCTGACTCTGTGCATCATGAGGTATTTGTCATCCCGCTCAAGATAGCACAGAGTCGTAAGTTCCGTTTTTCTACCCATTTTTTTACCGATCAATACTTAAGAAAAGGTGTCCAGTACTGCTGCTGATAGCCGTCTGTGAAGCAGAAGCCCACCATAACGGGGCCGTCGCCGACAGAAACGTTGCTGATAACAAGGTCCTTCATGTCCTTATCAAGAGTCATGGGGTCTCCGATGTAGAAGGCGTCCACAAACTTCTTGTCATAGGTGTAGTAGTCACAGATGAACTCAATAGTGTCACCAACTTCAAGCTCTGTCACGTTCTTGGCTACAGTCTCTGTCTCGCCCTCCACGTAATCGTAGTTGGCACCGGCCACGTAGCCGTTTTCATTCTCTGAGTCAAAGACAATGATGAGCTCAGCTCTGTCGCCGTTTACATAGCAGGGAACACGGCCTGTGATGGCGTAGCTGTCGCCTTCCTGCTGAAAATCGATGACAAAGTATGAAACCACCTGTCCGTCAATGGCGAGCCAGGTCTTGTCTGTGGGAGCCATAAGGTTGCCTTCCTCGTCGTACTCAAAGGCGTTGTCCTTACCAAGTTCGAGGTAGCCCTCGCCGTCGTCGTAGTACATGCTGAATGTTAGGTCGCTTACCTGATTCCAGTTGTCCTCGGTGAGAGTGATAACGTCCTCTCCCGCTGAGTTCTTTTTCCAGAAGAGCTGTGAAGCATCAAACTGATGGCCTGCGATGACCTGGGCTGCCTTATCCACATCAAGGCTCTTTCCGAGGAAAGAAGTATTGGAGGCGCTGAGGCCTGAAATACTGCTAAAGTCGCTGGAAAGGAAGGTTGAAAGAAGCTGGCCGATAAGCTCTGCTGAGGAGCCACCGGCTGCGCTGCCGCTTCCTGTATAATCTCCGAAAAGTGAGCCCATAGGTGAAGCTGTGGCGCTTCCGCCTGCAACAGCCTGACCTGCAACGTTCATGGCTGCGAAGTCCTGAATACACTTAGCATAGTCGTCGTCCATTCCGATGGCTGCGTAGGTGTTGACCATGCCGTCTACCTTTCCGGGCTTCTTGCTGGGGAAGTAGATTGAAAGGCCGTAGGCGTTGGTCATGTTGGAGCTGGTTCTGTTATATTTGATGGCGCTCTTTAAGGCATCTGCCAGCTCTGTGGCTTCTTTGGTATTCATTCTGATGGCAAAATCCACCAGGTCCACCTGGTCTATCTTGGAGGATGCCGCAAACTCTCTTGTGGTGCTGCGGGCTGTTGAAACAGAGGCAAACTCGCTGCTCTGGATCTTTTCCGATGTGTCCTTGGAAAAATCTGCCAGCTCTGCAGGTACTGTATGGGAGAGCTCTGCCAGGTCTATCATTGAAAGTGTGGTCTTCTGACCGGGGCAGCTCTGGGCACAGGCATTGGTAAAGGAGTCGATGATGTTTTTGCCGATCTCAAGGGTGGACATGGAGGTGTTTCTTCCGAGGGCTGTGAGCCAGTCTGTGTAGTACCAGCCTACACCGGGCTCTGTCTCCTCTGATGCCACCAGGTAATCTGCGTAGTTGGAAACAAGAAGGGCATTCTCAACGGTTGCCATAAGGCAGGTGTCAAAGCCCACAAAATCAAAGGTAACGCCGCCGTCCTTAAGGGCTGTGTTGATGCCGGCCAGGGACATGGCTCCTGCGGATGCAAACTTCTCATCATAGCCGTAACCGCCCACGGATCCGCCGCCGTGATCCCAGAAAATAAGGTCATATCTGTCTGCGGGGAAGTTCTGGGCTGACCATTTGATGAAGCCTGAAAGGGTCTCGGGCTTGGTCATGGGAACGCTTCCCAGGTTGTCCTTCAAAAGTACGAGCTGGCCGTTCTTTACCTGATATACCTGATTGGTGGAGCTGGAAACCACGTTGTTCTGCCAGCTCTTGGCACCGCCTGTGTAAACGATAAGATTTACCTTATCTCCAAGGTCTGCACGAAGCATCTCCTGAAGGTCCTTGGTTGCCATGCCGCTTCTGGACTCAAGGTCTGCGCCGCACATGTAGACCATGATGGTTACGATATCGGAGCCGTCGCCCTTGATCACTGTGCGCTTTTCTCTGGCACCTGCAGCCACCTGTGTGTTGAGCTTTCCTGTGTTGCTCTCGCTGCTCCAGGCTGCTGAACTGAGGCCCTCACCGCCGTAGGGGCTGTAGCCTCCGCCAAGAAGGCCACCCAGAAGTGAGCCGCTGCCGCCACCAAGGGATACTGACTGTGAACCCTGGGATGAGGTTGTTGTCTGGGAGGGCTGGGTGTCATACTGAACCACCTGCTGGGAGCCGGTGGAACCGCCGCCTCCAAGCATTGTGCCAAGGCCGCCACCGCCGCCCAGGAGTACTATTGCAATTACTATTATCATAAAAAGTGGGCTTCTTCCGCCGGATCTCTGGGGGCCGCCGTCTCCGCTGCCGCCGCCGTTTCCTCCGCCGAAGCTGCCGCTGCCTACGGGACCGGTGCCAAGGCCGTCGCCTCTTTTGTGTACGCCGGAGCCGCCTTCCGTCACATTCTTTTTCCTACCTGCAGGTCTGTTTTCCATACAATACCTCCTCATTCACGATATATAAATATGCTTTCGCATCATGAAACTTAGTCAAAAATCATTATAAACCATGAAAACTGCGGCTTTCAATCATTAATAGAGGACGGGACAATGGGGAGGGATTCGCTGCGCCCTGCGAAAACACAAAATACTCGCGTCGTTGACTTCCTGGTTTAGTGGCCTTCATAGGCCAGTCCGCCAAGCTTTCACGTTGTTCAGAACAGCTTGACGGCCAGTCCTCTGAAGGCCTACTAAATCAAGGTCGTCATCCGAATGTCTCGCATTTTGTATTTCCGCAGGGCGCATCAAATCCCTCCCCATTGTCCCTGTCTATGATTATCTTGAAGATAAGATTTGCAGCCTGGTTTTCTTCTCCCATTTTTTTGGGTTTCTGGCAAAAAATATTACTTTTATGCCGTAGGGAAAAAGCGACATAAAAGGGCACCCGCACTGTTATATGCGGATGCCCTGGAATTCAGAAACGTTAATGAATAAGTACTCCGTCGGCGTCGAAGGTGTATTTTTTGCCCCAGCGGCGGATGGATATGCCTTTGGCCATGGTGCCGTCGGCCTGGATGTAATATTTATTGCCGCCTTCAGTTACCCAGTAGCTGTGCATCTGATGGCCGTGCTCGTCGAAGTAATAGGTATCGCCGTCGATATCAACGAAGCCGATCTGCATTACGCAGTCTTCATCGAAGTAATATGTGGAAACCCATCTTTCAAGCCAGCCTGATACTGCCATTCCGTCACTGTCGAAGTAGTACATCTTTCCATCTTCCTGATGGAAAACGCAGGTCTGCATAATGCCTTTTTCATTGAAGTAGTACAACTCGCCGTCAATGTTCCACATTCCTGTAAGAAGCTGGCCATCTGCGGTCATGTAGTAGATTGCGCCCCACTTCTCGAACCATTCGCCGTCATCGGGATCGATAGGATCGATAGGATCAACAGGGTCTATCGGAGGATCTACTATGATTATCGGATCTTCCGGATCACCGGGATCAATAGGGCCAACGGGCTCCTCTTTGATGGTCATTGTGGGTGAAACATACACGCCATCCAGAATCTTGCCATCGGAGGTTTCCCGTCCGCCTTCGCGGATCCATTCCTGGCCGTCTATAATAAGATGCAGCTCAGTTCCGAATTCATGGGTGTATTGATACTCAGAAGTCCTCAGCACCGACAGTCTGTAGCGATAGTCCCCAGCAGAGAAAAAGTCATTGGAATCAGCTCTGACAGGAGTAAAGCTTCCGTGCATATATTTCAGCCATTCAATTTTGTAAATTGTTATTGGAGCAGGGATCACGAAATCCGGGTCCTGATACTTATGGCCGTCCACGAATATCTCGCCTATATTGGATGTTCCATTAATTGTTGTAATCTGGTGCTTTTCTCCGGCTGGCAATGTCTGGAAGGTAAAAGGATACTCATGAAGCGGGAACATCCGCTCTCCGGCCTCATCCAGCGGAGCAATATAAATTAAATATTTGCCAAAAGGCTTCTCCAAGTCAAAAAAGGCCTGGGCTAAATTAAAGCTTGTCTCTTCTGTGTAATAAGAGTCGCCCTCTATTTCAATCTCGTATTGTGCTGCCCCCTCATAAGGGTCATACATCAAAATGCCGTTCTCATCCCTCAGTCTTGCAAGATAGCCGGTTTCCTGTAACTGCGCTTCCTCGGGAGCTGCCCCAAAAATATCATCCTCCTCAAGGAAGATCTCCTCAGGCTCCTCCTGGGCCAAAGCGGTAACAGGCTGCATTACAAGGCCTGCACACATGGTTAGTGCCAACAGTTTCGTTAATAATTTTTTACTCATACTATCCCACCTCACTCAAAAATGAAATTTAATACCAAAACTCTACGGCCGTTGCAAAATAAATTTTAAGATACCCATAACAAAATAAACACCTAACCATTAGTTAGTATTTGTCATTCGTCAGATATTCACACTATTCTTAAAATAATCTTATGGCAGCAGTACTCCATTTTCATCGAAGGAGTATTTTTTGCCCCATCTCTTTATGGTCTCTGACTTGGCCAACTTGCCGTCGGACTTGGCATAGTATTTCTTGCCCTCTTCTTCTATCCAGCCGCTCTTAACCAGATGCCCCTTATCATTGAAGTAGTAGGTATCTTCATCGATATCGGCAAAGCCTTTCATCATAACGAATTCATCATCGAACCTGTAAGTTGCATTCCACTTGCTAAGCCAGCCTTTTACGGCCTTTCCGTCGCTGCCGAAGTAGTACTTCTTTTCCCCTTCTTCATGGAACACATTCTTCTGAAGAGTTCCGTTTGCGCTAAAGAGATAGTACTCTCCGTCAATCTTCTGAACACCGCTAAGCTTCTGACCATCCTCAGTCTCATAGTAGGTTGCGCCCCACTTTGTCTTCCAGGTTCCGCCTTCGATATTATTGGGATCATCAGGATCGTCAGGTTCAATAGGTTCTTCACCCTTAATCTCGATAACTCCTGTTCTAAAAGTTGCCATGATCATTCCGTCGCCCACTATGGTACCTGTGGATACCATAGTGCATTCCAGGCCGTCTATTATTACTTTTGTTTCTTCTGTGAGCTTATGGGTATATACATAATCATCCTTTAAGCTCATTATGAAATAATATACATATTCTCCTTCAGTTAAAGTAGGTCCGAAGGCATATATATTTTTCCAGTTGTCTCCGTCCTTCTTATCAGTATACATTGAGGAAAAATATACTATTCCGTCATCATTCGTAATATTGGGAGTCCTATAAGTACCGCCATTTACAAATATCTCAGGAATATCGCTGGTAGCATTTATCTCCTTGAGAGTAACTCGGTTCTCCTCATCAATTACTGAGATTCCGGGACAACGGAAAGTAGCCACATCTATTCCGATCCATCTTACTCCGTCCACATATAGCTGCATGTACTGATCAAACTCATAGAGATCCTTATGTTCATCGTCAATACCCAGCTCTACCTCATAGAACCAATCGCCCAGACTAAAGGTTTCTTCAGTTGATTCAACTCTTTCGCCACCACTTGTTCTCTTAAGCCATCTTCCTCCGGTAACTACGATACCTTCGTAATCAGCAAAAGTGAAATCAGGAGCCTTTGTGGGTTCACCAAACTTGACAAATTCCCCCATATTTGATGTGGCTTCAATTTTCGTGATCTTTGTCTTCTCTAAAGGGGTAGGTTTTCCATAAACCCAGGGTATTTCTGCAGTCTTTGAAAGTGCAATGCTATCAACTTCCACTCCGTTTACCGCCGTGATCTTAACTGTATATGAACCGAAGGGTACATCAGATATCTCACAGAAAAACTCAAGATCAAGGGGTGGAAAATACTTAACAACTTCTTTTACATCACCAATTTCAATGAGATAGAGACGGCATTCGCCAAGCTGATCCCAATACAGCATATTATCGGATATGCTCACTCCGGAAATCTCAGGAAATTCATCGATAATAATGAGCCCGCCTCCAACCTCAATATCTTCTTCCGCAGCCTCCTCAAGGACAATTTCCTCGAGATCTGCTTCAGCATCCACTTCCTGTGCATAGGCAGTCACAGGCTGCAAAATAAGACCTGCGCACATAGTCAGTGCCAACAATCTTGTTAATAGTTTTTTACTCATACTATCCACCTCTCTCATAAAAAATTTCAAAAAATGTTATGGAAGCAGCACTCCGTCGGCATCAAAGCTGTATTTCTTGCCCCATCTCTTTATGGTCTCTGACTTGGCCAGCTTGCCGTCGGACTTGGCATAGTATTTCTTGCCCTCTTCTTCTATCCAGCCGCTCTTAACCAGATGCCCCTTATCATTGAAGTAGTAGGTATCTTCATCGATATCGGCAAAGCCTTTCATCATAACGAATTCATCATCGAACCTGTAAGTTGCATTCCACTTGCTAAGCCAGCCTTTTACGGCCTTTCCGTCGCTGCCGAAGTAGTACTTCTTTTCCCCTTCTTCATGGAACACATTCTTCTGAAGAGTTCCGTTTGCGCTAAAGAGGTATAATTCACCCTCTATCTTATGAAGACCTGAAAGCCTCTCGCCCTCCTCTGTTTCAAAGTAGGTCGTGCCCCACTTGGAGTGCCAGGTTCCGGTTACTTCAACAGGCTCATCATCTTCTATCACATACCCGGGAGAAACAAAGTATACTCCATAGTGCGGATCGCCTTTTCCTGTGACATTGGTCCATTCTTCGCCGTTTATGGTTAAGGTCGTGGTTCTTTCAAGCTCGTAGATGTCTTCATAATCCTCTTTTACCAATACTGCAATAGCGAGGTGCCACTCTCCCGGCGTAAAGGTATTTCCTTCAGGCTGCTTGGGTTCTCCGTTCTCATACAGTACCCATGCTGTCTTTATGTCAACTTCCTCTCTGTCAATATTGGTAAGCTCAGGTAACGCCTGCTCTGCGTCCTTTATGACATAGCCACTTGGATCCTCACAGCTTGCAGATATAGTCGTGATCTTTGCTTTTTCCGGAAGCGGAAGAACATATTCAGGAGATACAAATACAATGTATATGACCTCATCATTGATATCGTACTCAGTCTCACACCTGAACCATTCCTTTTTATCCACAGTCAGAGTGAGCTTGGGATCAAGCATATAGGAATCTTTGTAATCCGCATCAATGCTGATCTTATTCTTGTATCTATAGGTGCCTTTTCCGAACGTAGGCTCGTTATATCTGCTCCACTCGTCGTCTTCATAAATTTCCCACCAGCCCTCAAGGCAGTCGATCCAGAACTGGTTCCCGGCGGAGAGCATATTTGAATTGGGATATCCCTCCCGGAACATACCCTTGATGGAGCTTTGCAGGGTCAGCTCACTAATAACGGTTCTGTCCTTTGGAAGCGGTCCGTCATATTCATAATCAAAACTGTATACCTGGGTAATAGGCTTGTATTCGTATGCAATAGCAAAGAGCTCTATGGGAATGATTCCGCCATAGTATCTGAGTGCATCGCATATCTCTTTAAGATCTACGCTGCACTCGGAGGTTATCTTCTGATGTTTGCCCACATTGATCTGATAAAACCACAGGTCTTCGTCATCTACGGGGTCCCAGGAGAGGACATCTCCCTCAAATTTAACATTGGTAAGCTCAGGATAATCCACGGTTATTTCCGGTGATGCAAAAGTGATCTCGTCATCATCATCATCTATTTTGGTAAACTCTACTCCATTGACAGTCAGCTTTAATTTTGGATCTAATGCGTAATCTTCTTCATAGTTCTTATCAAAGTTTACTGTCACAAGATATCTGTATGTTCCGGTTTTGAATACACCAAGATCATAGGTCTCCCATTGCTCCTGCGGGCCTTCGATCTTTTCCTGCCATCCGCCGAACCCGGCACTGACCTGAGGCTTATCATCATTTACAATATCAGGGTCTTTAACAGGCTTTTTATATCCGATGATCTCATCTTCATTACTGCTTACACTAAGTGTAGAAATGGTTTCTTTTGGTTTGACATAATTATAAAAAATTGAGGTTGGTAGAGTTTCTACAACTTCATCCCTAGTCCTGGCCCAGACAACAATCTGATAACTTCCGGAGTCCACATTTTTTTCCTGAAGGAACTTATCAACATTATAAAAAGAATTATTACGTGTTATAAATTCTTCTTTTCCGCCACCGTATAGAATATCACCGTATATTATCCTAACTACATAATCCCACACCGTATGCTGATAAGGAGTATTAAAATGGTCCCAACTTACCATATTATTTACAATCCTTAGATTTTGAATGGGAACCGGATCAAAAGTAAGGCTGGGCCCTTTATAATATTGATAGACTGTACCATTTTCTGTTTTTCTCTGGAAAAATGTGTATTCTGTCTCATCTATAGTAACCCTGAGTAATTCAGAAAACACTAAATCAGGCTCCTTGGCTTTGGCGCTTGGTTCAAGAGATACCTTAAATTTTGGGTACCATGTACCGGGAAGAATTTGTGTTTCCTTATCCCACAGATAATGGGGGCTCCCCTTCGGTTTTTCCAGCGTCCACCCTTCGAATTCAAGTTTCAACCTGGGATCACTGGTTTTTTCGATATAACAACCTTGAACTCTACGATTAAAATAATCCTGAATATGGGCTGTAGCTGAAAATTTTCTAATATATGTATAAGGGGCAGTATAGGTATATTGGAATTCTACTGCTTTGGTAACAATACCCCCGTCTCTTTTAATACCATAAAACCTGCAAGCGTATGTACCCGAATTAAATTCAAGGCTTCGGAAATGATAATCCAAATCAATAACGCCGTCATTTTCTTCATAATAATAATTCTTTCCTTCACCTTCTGCTTCCAAAATATACATATCCGCTCCGCGGGCACGCATATAACAGAGCCTATTCCCATAAACACTACATTCAAGATTGGACAGATTGCTATCCTCCTGACGCTCTGCCTCTTTTGGATCATAGCTTTGGACGTCTGCTTCATATTCCTCAACTGCAATTTCCTCTTCCGGAGCTTCCTCCAAAATTTCTGCATCATCCACAGCTTCTTCAAGGGTTATCTGTTCTTCCTCTTCCCCTTCGGCAGGTTCTGCAGCGTATGCTGCCACAGGCTGCAATACAAGGCCTGCGCCCAGTATGAATGACAGTAACCTCGTTAAGAATTTTTTACTCATCATATCCCACCTCTCTCACAGAAAAACTTTTTCAAACAAACTAAAAGCCACCGTAAGAAAATTCTACAGTGGCCTTTAAATATTTAACACTTAACCATTAGTTAGGTTTTTTATTCACTTCCTCCGAGAAGCTCCAGCAGGCGCTTTCTCTTGGTTCGGGTGTCTCCTTTAATGTTGAGTTTGTAGTAGATCTGGTTGCTGTACTGCTTTACACTGCCTTCGGATAAGAAGAGCTTCTCTGCGATCTCGTGGTTGGTGAGGCGCTTGGCCATGAGAGATGCCACCTCCCCTTCTCTGGCGGTGAGCTTTGAGAATACCTGAACCTCCAGCACTCCCGAATTTTTCTCAAGCCTTTTTCTGCAGACTAAGGACAGCTCTTTTATCCTGTCGATGAATTGTCCGTGGTTAAAAAAGCTGTGGACTTCATCAAAAAGCGGTTCAAGAGCTTCATAGTTTTCCACGAAGGGCATCATCAGATTGTCCGGCTGTGCCAGCTCCAGGGCGTCCATCAGGACTTTCCCAGCTGCGGTGACCTTGTGAACTGCGTTTAAACAGGCGGCCTTCTGGATAAGAAGGTAGATCTTCACCAGGCAGTAGTTCATCCTCTCGCAAATGGCTATCTGCCGGTCCACCCGGCCCAGAACCTTGGTATAGTCCTGCTGGGCAAGGTACACACTGTTCTCTATCATCTCTGTCATGGGCCTTCCGGGCTCTAAGATGTTAACCCGCTCCAGAAGGTGCTCCCTGAATACCTTGGGCACCTTTTCCACATCCCCAAGAAGGGCATAGTAGTAGGCGCAGGAGGCATTCCAGATATTTATAAGTCCTGCGTTATAGTTCTTCAGTATCTCTTTTTTCCTGTCATCAGGATTGATAGTCAGCTCATGGTCTGCAAAAAGGTTCATCCTCATATCCAGGAAATCGCAGCAGAGCTTCATATTGTCCTGATCGCATTTTTCCGGCTGGATATAAGCTTTCCCCAGTGCTATGGCGGCGTCAACAAAGTCCCCCTGCATGTAGCGGGCTTCGGCTCTCATTATCCTCTCGGCGCCGTAGCCGTGGTAATTGGTGACCTTGTAGTAATGGGGCATGCACTCGTCCATCTCCGAAAGCTCTTTTTCCAGGTCCCCGGGCTGTCTGTAGAACATCATAAGAACCGATGGGGAGCCAAAGGTCCAGCCGCCCTTGTTGGTTATACTGATGGCGGGCCTTGTCATCTGCTCGCTGGCAGACCTGTGGAACCTGCTCATGGCTGTGACGTCGTTAAACATGAGAAAGCTCATGATAAGATCACTTTCTCCCAAAAGATTACCCTTTTCAACAGGAGGAATATCCTGACTGTTCTCTATTACATTCTGCAGCAGGTCCCTGAGCTCCAGCATCTTGGGGATCTGTCTGAAATTAAAAAGGCATCTCATAAGGACCAGTATGGTAAGGGGGTATCTGGCCAGAACTTCCACCGGGCAGTTATCCAGCAGCTGCAGTATCTGGGCAGGGCCCCAGCAGGACAAAAGAATTCCCGCATCAGCCTGAATCACCTGGAGGATGGCATCATAATTTCCGCTGCAGCTGTAGGAGGTTATGGCATGAATATACTGATCATGCTGCTCGTACCACTCGCCGTAGCGGTTTCTGTAAAAATCCTTTGCCTCTTTATCAAATTCGTCAAAAAGCTTCTCTGTACATTCCTTCATCATGTGATGGAAGCGGAAGTTATTGCTGTCCGGGAGCTTTTTTACAAAGGCATTCTGTTTGGCTAGCTTCTTGAGGATATCCCCGGAGGCCTTATTATTTGTGATAAACTCAGCCATTTCCACGGAAAATTCATCCGCAAGGCCCATTACTATCAGGAATCTGCGCATATCCTCAGGTAGGGAATCTATCATGGCTGTGGTGAAAACAGAGTAAATATCGGAGTCCCTGCCGGGAATGATGCCGCCGATCATATAGGTGCGAAGACACAGATATACCGCGGAAAACCAGCCCTCTGTGGAATAGCACAGTTCCTCCAGCTGCTCCTCTGACATGTCAATGCCGCAGCGGTGGACGTAGGCCGCGATTTCCTCCCGCTCAAGCCTCAGATCCTCAGGGGAGATGACGCATGCTTTTCGCCCAAGCTTTATGGCTTCCATATCGCTGATGACATTTTCACGGCTTGCAATTATGGCATGGATATTGGGTGGAAGGCGGTCTGCGACCTTCGCCAGAAATCCGGGGAGTCGCCCCTTTGAAAGAAGATGAAAATCATCAATGAAAATATAGATATCTTTTTCCCCGGCCAGAGCGCGGCAAATGGCATCCATAACAAGGTTCCCGCCGATAAGGTCCGTGGGACAGGCATAGTTATCAAGAAAAGGATAGCCCTCGTATCTGAAGGCATCCTGAACGCTTTTCCAAAATACGGGCAGATTGTCAGAATAAATGCTGATTCTGATGATACTGCAGTCCTGTTTTTTGGCTCTTTCCTCAAGAAAATGGTTGATGACGGTAGTTTTCCCATAACCCATGGGCGCAACAACAGTAGTAAAAGCAGATTCGGGAATCTGCTTCATCAGCTTCTGAAGATGCACCGGGATATAGGTTGTGCTAAGGCTCTGCTTTCTTGGCATATTTTAAACCCTATGTGATCCTAAAAAGTCAATAACGGTAGGCAATAAATATTTTATCATTTTTTAGGATATTCATCCATAGTGTCAGACAATTTCATGTCTTCGGGGTTATTTTTTTGCCAATATAGGCCTTGTGATAAAAAGCTTCTGCTGCCCGCTGTAATCGTTGAAGTCCCGGGCACCGTGTGGTACAATGCCCTCAGTTTAAAAAAAGTTTGTTGGGAGTATCAAAATGGGAAATATAATAAGAAGTGCTGCGCTTATTCTGAGTGCAGTAATGCTGTTTAATGCCGGGTTTACATCGTCCGATGTAAGCGCAGCAGAGTCAGATGAAGTAATTCTGTCGGACATTTCAGATGAAGATTCCACGATAACTGAAGAAGGATCAATTATTGCCGGCGAGGATGCCACCGGTGAAGATATCAATATTTTGAATGAAGAGGATGCTCCGGAAGCAGTTTCTGAAGCTGATCCTGATTCTGAAGAGATCACTATAGCAGAGGACGGCGGCGCCTATCCGGATGAGGCTCAGGAATCCGCAGAGCTCACTGAGTACGTCGCGCCTGCCACCAGCGGCAAGTGTGGAACAAATGCCACCTGGTCATACGCAAATTACACTCTTACAATAGCAGGCTCCGGCGATATGGACAATTACACCGAGGAGTCACCTGCTCCCTGGGCACCTTGCTGCAAGGGCACCTGCATTAAGCTTGTGATCGGCGATAAGATCACAAGCATCGGAGACTATGCCTTTTACAAGCACGCCGGATTTACTGATATTACAATTGGTAAATCCGTTAAATCTATCGGTGCATATTCTTTTGCATATATATGGAATGGCACAGACAGCATCACTTTCCCCGCTTCCCTGGAAGTATTTAACGTGCTGGCTTTTTACAACAGCAACATAGGAAAGCTCATCTTCCTTGGGAATGCGCCGAAGATTACGGACAAAGATGATCCTCACAGATTTATTCGTGTACATACCTTTGTTTATCACACCGGATCAGGCTGGACAGATGAGTATGCCAGACAATTCATATACACATACCTCGGTTTCCCGCTTATTAATGGGCAAATAACTTTTTATCCCCTTAACAGAAAAAAAGATAATAAATGCGGAGTCGGCATCACCTGGGAGATCACGGACAGTGAAGCCTATGAGGGCAAGAAAAAGCTGGTGATCTCCGGCACAGGCCCCATGTACGATTACGCCCTTTCAAACGCTGCACCCTGGATCGAACATGAAGATTATACAAAGGTCAAAGAAATTGAGATTGGCAACGGAATCACGTATCTTGGTAATTTTGCCTTCCTCCGTACGGCCACTGTAAAAAAAATATATATTCCGTCTTCGGTTAAGACAATAGGCGACTATACTTTTTACAACGCCGACAGCCTTGATTCTTTCTGCGTTGCCCCAAATACATCTTTTGAAAAAATTGGCTCTTATGCCTTCTATTGTTTATCGGCAACGGAGGCACCCGAACTTGCAGCTGCTATCAGGAATACCAAAAGTCTCGGAACCTATAGTTTTTTTGGCGCAGAATCCCCGGACCTTGAGCACCTTGAACTAAACGCTGAGACTATTGAACTCAGAGCCTTTAGTAATTCCTGCGTAAAGTCGGTCACATTAGGTAAAAACGTCAGGACAATCAGGAGTTATGCCTTTGAATCCTGCGATAACCTGACTAAAGTTAACCTTGGAACCGGTGTCAAAAAGATTGAGGAAGACGCATTTTTTGGTATAACCGTTGATACCCTGGACATCCCGGACTCCCTTACCGATCTCAACGATTATGGCCTTCCAAAAGTAAGAAAGCGCATCAATGTGGGCAAAGGCCTTCCCGACTTCTATCCCTTGGAAAGCTGTTTATATGGTCACGAGAATGTTGATATTCACTTTCCATCAGATTGTTTAAAGGGCATAGGTAGACTGGCCTTTAAAAACGCAAACCTCTATTTTCCTGTGAATAATCGCACCTGGTATGAAAGTATTGATAGTCTGACCCCCGGTTATACTTCCAGATTCATCCCTGAGGGTGATGCTGATATTTTCACAGTTAAGTTCGTAACAGGCTGTGACAAGACTCTGAAGGATCAGACAGTGTCCTTCGGAAGCTATGTAAAAGAGCCCTCCATATCAAGCAGTGGCTACCTGTTTGATGGGTGGTACAAAGATTCCGGTTTTAAGACCAGATATGATTTTGGCAAAAGATTATATGAAAATGTGACGCTTTACGCCAAGTGGGTGAAGACAGGCACAAAATCCATTAAGAAGTGCTATATTACAGGTTTTGAGAGCAAAAAGACATATGAAGTCTTTACTGCCGCTACTCAGGATAACATGATCATTTACGCTTCCAAAGCTGATTTTACCGCCAAAAATGCTGCCGGAAAGCTGGTAAAAGACAAAGATTATACAGTGTCTTACCTGAATAATTACAAAGCAGGAACCGCTACTATAGTCATCACCGGTATAGGAAACTATCGCGGCACTATCAAAAAGCCTTTTAAGATCCTGCCCTTTGATATTAATGCGGATGGCGGCAAACGGATCAAGGTCGATGCGATCGGAGATGTCCCCTATACAAAGGGCGGCGCAAAGCCATATGTCGTTATTACTCATTGGACAAGCTGGGGTGAAACCATTGGACTTACAAAGGGAACTGACTACACGCTTTCCTATAAGAAGAATAAAAAACCCGGTAACGCCACAGTTACCATTAAGTTCAAAGGTGATTTCAAAGGCTCTTTGACACAGGACTTCAAGGTTGTCCTTTCAGACATAAGCTCCCTGGAAGCTTCTGCAAACTATGTTTATGCCAAGGCCACACCCGGACTCACTGCTCCCGGGATCGCAGTATATGATAAAAACAGGAAAAAGCTTACCGCCGGAACAGATTACAGTAAAAAGATCACATATGTTTATGCAGGTAAAACCACTGTACATCGCTATAAGAATCCTAAAAAGAAATCCAAGGGCCTTGAAGACATTAGTGCTTCCGCGGGAAGCGAGGTCAGCCCTCTTGACATCATCCCCGCAGGGACAGAAATTAAGGCCATAATCACCGGTAAAGGAAACTACACCGGAACCAGGACCGTCACTTTTAGAGTAATAGACAAATAAATATCTGCACAAAAAAACTTGGGGTTTGTGGCCCCAAGTTATTTTTTTGCCAGAATTGGTCTTGTGATATGTACGTTGAATACTTCGATCAGCGGCCCCATAAAGAAGGCGGAACCGAAGCACAGGTGATTACGCCGAACAATGACATGACGATTCGCTTCTTTAAATTTTCTATCTTCATTTTTTCTCTCTTTATCTGATAATAAACGTTGTTATGGAGCTTCCCTTTACAAAGGCGGAAAACTTATTCCCATCTATCTTTGTTCCCACAAACTTGGTGACATTGGCCCAGTCCTCATCTTTGCTGGTGCGGATGGCGGTCACACTGTTGCAGCCCACATCGAACTTGGACAGGTCAAACTCCCAAAGAAGGTCGTCGGAGTTGGTGTTGATGGCTACGATAACCGCACTGTTGTCCTCTTTGTTAACCGCTGCCACAGTGAAATCACTGGAGCCCACCAGTGTGTAGCCCGGGCGGATGTAACGGGAAAACTGGCCGTAGGCATAGTATTTTTTGCTGAGAAGGAGCTCCTGCTTGTCGTGGTCAGCGATGGCAATTCCCCAGAAAGGAGTGCCCTCTTCTATTATCTTGTCCGCTTCCTCTCTCTTGCAGGTGTCCCATTTATTATTGGAATCCACGTGAAGGTCCACTGCGTCCCACATGATCCAGGCGCTGGGAAGCATTCCGTTCAGGTCCTGTCTGATGGCATCCGCAAAGCCAAGGGCTGCGCTCATTCCGGTGTCTTTTTTGCCGATGGAGAAGGTTCCGTCAACTTCGCTCATCCAGAGGTTCACGCCGCCCTCCATGGCTGTGTTCCTGAGCATATCACGCTGGGTTCCCTGATAGCTGTGGGTATCGATCCTGCCCACCACCTCTTTTGCCTCGGGGGTCAGGTGCTTGTAGGACATGATGGCCGCTTCAATGCTGGTCTCGTCGGAGGCGGAAATGATGCTCTCAAGGCCTTTGCTTTCCAGCTCTTTGCTGAGCTCCACCAGGATCCTTGACTGGGACTCTCCCTGGGTAAAATGGCAGCCCTCCTGCTTGTCGCTCCACATCTTCCAGTAGCTGGTGGCAGGCTCGTTCATGGGTGCCACGCTCTGGAAGTTCATCACGCCCTCTTTTGCCCAGTGCTCCATAACGTCCGCCATGTAGCAGGCAAAGGCTGTGTAGGAATCCTCTCTCAGGTTGTCCACGGAAGGGTCCTCCCCTCCTGAGGAGCAGCCTGAAACCGTCATAAAATACGGCGGGGAATTGGAAAAAGCTTCTCCGATGAACTCGTCCCCTGCTGCCTTAGCCGCAGCGATGAGGATATTCATCTGATTTTTGTCTGCGTCCCAGTCATAGTTCCAGGCGAAACCGCAGTCAAAATCAGCTCTCTCGAAGTTCTCCCTGTAGTAGTCCCTGCTGTTTTTGCTAAGATCAATCTTGGTCACATCCTTGCAATAGCCCGGAACCACTGAGTCGGAGCGTCTTATATGCTCTTTATGTAAAAATGGATTTTCTTCCTTCATGGCAGCGGTAACGTCCTCGTTTGTGACATTGTCTCCGCCACCTATGTTGTAACGACCGATGTTCATGCCAAGGCCGGTGTCTGCATTGTAAAAAGCCTCTGCTGTGGCCTCAGTCAGAGCCTCGCTGTAGCCGCATCTGTTGGCCCACCAGCAAAGGGATGTGCCCCAGCCCTGAAACTCGCCGTAGCCGTCGCCGTTGGTATCATTAAAGGTCTGGATCTTGCTTGTATCAAGCTTTATGGTTCTTGTTATCTCCATATCATCAACCCCTTTCTGCTCCTGCGCTTCCTGTGCCGTCTCGGTGTCCGATAGGGCCGGGTCAGAGTCGGCGTCTGCGCCGTCCTCATCTCCCGACTGAGATACCTCTACATTATCACCCAGTGAGCTTCCGCAGCTGGCCACGGTTCCGCCCACCATAAGGACAACCAGTATGATTGCCATGATTCTTTTTGTCTGTCTTTTCATAAATATAACCTCTTATAAAACATAATATAATACAAGACTAACTATTAAACAAAAAAGCCTGCCCCGTTACAAAACAACGGGAGACAGGCTTATATTTATAGCAATTAAGCTGCTCTTCCGGACTTGTCTAACACTTCATTGATGTGCTTTCTCTCAGCGAGCTTGCGTCTGATATAAGGCACTGCTCCGAGAGCTGTGAATAAATAAAGAAGTGCAAGTTCTCCGAAGAACTCACCCATAGCATCAGCATAGCTGAGTAATGGGAACAGTTTAAAGAATACATCAAAGAATCCTACATCACCAATGCCGCTGCAGATAGCAATTGTGCAATCAACCATTGCTGCAACAAATACCATTGCGATCATGATGACTGTGCAGATAACGATGCCCTTGGTTGTAAGCTTTTTGCCAAGCTTCTCATAGCCAAAGAAAGTTGCAAGAGCCATAACCACGCCACCGATAGCTGCTACATAGCCCAGCTGTCCGATGAGGACGATGGCTGCAACGCCAACCAGTGAGCCAAGGATCGCACCTACGATTCCTAATCCGGTGTTCTCCTGAACTGCCTCTGCCTCAAGAATCTTCTCTGTTTCTGTCTGCTGTAAATTCTCTTCGTTTGCCATTTAGTAATTCTCCTTCCAACACAATACTTTTTTCAAAAAAATGGCGATAAGCCAAGAATAATCCTAGCATATCGCCACCTTCACTTCAACAAATCCGCGAATTGTTCACAAATTCTACTTATTTTCTTTCCTGTGTTCAGCCTTCATGTCGTACATACGCCTGTCAGCCATTTCGATCATATCGGAGAGATAACCGGTCTCGGAAAAGCAGGAATGACCGATGCTGGCCTTCACCTGAATACTTATTCCGTCTATGTTTCTGGGTATCACCACGGCCTTCATAAGCTTTTTTTCCAAAGTATCTATATCCTCCATATCCTTGTACTGATGGAGGATTACAAATTCATCGCCACCGTAACGGAACAGCACGCTGTTATCCGATGCAGCCTGGGTAAGGGCTTTGCTGACGGAGCGAAGAATGAGATTGCCGTATTCGTGGCCATGCCTGTCATTTATATTTTTGAAGTTGTCAAAATCCAGCATATACAGCACAAAATCAGTGCCTTCCTTGTAATACTGCTGCTCATACTGAGATGCGATCTCTGTGTAGGCCCTGCGGTTCAAAAGTCCTGTGAGTTCATCGGTCTGGGACAGCACAGCCAGGCGGTCCCTCTCTGCCATAGTCTCGGTGACATCCACAAAATATCCCATGAGACCCACGGTCTTGCCGTCCATGATAAGGGGATGCTTGGTTGCCTGGATCTGTCGGACCTTTCCCTTGACGATACACTGTCCGGGAACTTTGTAGGAGACCTCGTTGTTATGGATCACTCTGAGTTCCTCTGCCCTGAAGGGAGCCGGGTCTATATGCCAGCCCATATCTTCGTCTGTTTTTCCAATCAGATTCTCCACTGACTCCAGGCCATAGTAATCCAAAAACATCTGGTTCGCACCAAGAAAACGCCGTTCTGTATCTTTCCAGAAAATCCCGGCGGGGCTTAGTCTAAGCAGGTTTTCTAATACTACTGAAATAGGAATATTGTCCATGATAACATCCTTGTAAATCCGACAAAAAAGAATCAAAATTATGAAAAGGTGTCAATTTATATTATACCAAGATATATATAATAAATATATTAAAATTCGATAATCTTTTATGATACAATATAAGAACCAGTTGAATAGATATTCATGTTCGGAGGGCAAGCGATGGACAGATCATTTCCAGAAATTAAAACATTCTTTGGCTTTGGATGTATGAGACTTCCTATGATCGGCTCGGAGGTAGATATCGAGCAGTTCAAGGAGATGACCGACTATTTCATTAACAACGGATTTAACTATTTTGACACAGCTCACGGCTATATTGACGGCAAGTCGGAGAAGGCTATCAAGGTGGCGCTGACAGACAGATATCCCAGAGATAAGTATCTTCTGACAGACAAGCTCACGGAGCCCTATTTCCACAGCCAGGAGGAGATCCGCCCCTTCTTCCAGAGTCAGCTGGAGGCCTGCGGTGTGGAGTACTTCGATTTTTATCTGATGCACGCACAGAATGCTGTGAACTTTGAGCACTTCAAAAAATGCAAGGCCTATGAGACAGCTTTTGAACTGAAGAAGGAAGGAAAAATAAGACATGTGGGCCTGTCCTTCCACGACAAGGCTGAGGTTCTTGATAACATTCTTACAACTTATCCTGAGATTGAGGTCGTTCAGATCCAGTTCAACTATGTGGATTATGATGATCCTTCTGTTCAGAGTAAAAAGGTTTATGACGTCTGCAGAAAGCACGGCAAGCCCATCATCGTTATGGAGCCTGTTAAGGGCGGAAGCCTTGTGAAACTCCCTGATGCAGCAGCAAAAGTATACGAGGAGCTTGGGGACGGTCTTTCCAATGCCAGCTATGCTATCCGCTTTGCGGCACACCAGGAGGGCATCAGAATTGTTCTTTCGGGAATGAGCGACATGGCTCAGATGAAGGACAATGTTTCCTTCATGAAGGATTTCAAGCCTCTGTCTGAAGCAGAGCTTGGAGCTATTGCGAAGGTTACAGCTATCTACAAGGGTCTTGATATGATCCCATGTACAGCCTGCCACTACTGCGTGGAGGAGAATCACTGTCCTATGGACATCAAGATTCCTGAGCTGTTTGCATGTCTGAATACCAAGAAGGTATTCAACGACTGGAACCAGAACATGTACTACGGCAATTTAACAGCCACCAGTGGCAAGGCCAGCGCCTGCATCGAATGCGGCGGCTGCGAAGCTGTCTGCCCGCAGCACCTGGAGATTCGCGCACTGCTTAAGGATGTAGCAGCCGAGTTTGAGAAGTAATTTACAGGGCAACCCGAAAGACTTTGACAAATGAAATAGGAGGGAATCTGGAACAATTCCGGATTCCCTCCCTTTTTTAATTATTATAGTTCAAGACTGCCGGCACATATGAGCCTGCCTGACTTTCGATCAAATAAGAGTATGTCATTTCCTGATATATTTATCTTCTCTTCCTGGCCGATTTTGAAAAGAGAATTTCCAAAGATAACTCCTGTAAGGAGGAACTCGCCAACTCTGAGCTTCAATGTGGATTCCATACCTGTGGGCATCGCGCCGTAAATGGTGGCATCGATCCTGCCGTTTTCATCAAGGTCAATGGCCTCAGGGCGGATACCGATAACAAAGTCCTCATCGGTGATCACAGGCTCGTCTGCGATACTGTCGTCCTGCTCTTCCACTCTCTGAACGTGGTATTTGAATACCTCGTCTTTGTTACTCTTTTCCACAGCACCCTTCTTGGAAAGACGCTCTTTTTCAGCTTTGGCCTTTTCCTCGATGCTCTGATCTCTCACATGCCTCCAGGCATTCATATCCAGGGCATACTCAGGAATAAATCTTACCTTTTTATCCCCTAAGATTGTCAGGGTCAGGTTTCCGTCCGGATCCTGCATTCCCTTGGCATCCACAAAGTTCATGGAAGGATTGCCAACGAAATCCGCAACAAAGAGGTTTGAAGGGCGGTTGTAAACTGTCAGAGGCGGCGCATACTGCTGAAGCACACCGTTGCTGACAAGGCAGATCTTGGTGGCCAGAGTCATGGCTTCCATCTGATCGTGGGTTACATATACGAAGGTGGAACCGGTCTCCACATGAAGTCTCTGGAGCTCGTATCTCATCTCAAGACGAAGCTTGGCATCCAGGTTTGAAAGGGGCTCATCCATGAAAAGAACCTGTGGCTCCGGAGCCAGTGTTCTTGCGATTGCAACTCTCTGCTGCTGTCCGCCGGAGAGCTCTGCGGGATATCTGTCCATGAACATTCCGATCTTAACGATACGGGAGCAGGCCCTTACCCTTGAGTCGATCTCCTCCTTGGTGAGCTTTCTGTTTTCCAGAATAGCCATTCCGTCTTTTGTTACTTCATATTTGTCGTTTAAGCCTTTTCCCTCAGCTTCGTATTTCTTCTTTATCTCAGAGAGCTTATTCTCATACTCGGAGAGCTTGGTCTTGGCTGCGGCCTGAGGATCTGATGATGTGTGGATTCCAAGGCCAAAGAGCTCTTTTGCTGTAAAGATAGAAAGGCTGTAGTTGTCGATGAGCTTAACATAAGCCTTGTTCTCATCCAGCTTGCCGTTCTTGTCGCGGCACTCCTCGATGACCTCTTTTACCTTGTGACCGTTCTGAAGGGCTCTTACCATGTCACCGGCCCTCTTGGCAGCCACGTCCAGAACAGGCATCTCCTCGTGGATGTTCTTTAAACCAAAAGAGATGTTCTCATAAACTGTCATGTTGGGCCACAGGGCGTAGTTCTGGAAAAGGAAGCCCACCCTACGCTTGTTGGTAGGCACGTTGATACCTGCGTTTGAATCAAAAACAACCTTGTCGCCGATGGTGATGCGGCCCTCGGTGGGGGTCTCAAGACCTGCGATCATTCGAAGAATGGTGGTCTTTCCGCAGCCTGACGGTCCAAGAAGTGTGATAAAAGAATTGTCGGGAATATTGAGGCTCACATTATCAACGCCAAAAAATTTTCCCCAACGCTTTGTGATATTTTCCAAAATGATTTCCGGCATTATTATTTTCCTCCGATTCCACTGTCAAGGCTTGCGCCAGTCAGCTTGTTTACCAGTGTGTTAAATACTAAGATCGTAACGATGAGGATCAGGTTGATGGCACTTGAGAATGCATACAATCCCATCTCATCGAAGTAGTCCAGGGTCGTTGAAAGGATGAAGCCCTGGGTGCAGAGAAGCAGGAACAGTGAAAGTTCACGAAGGCAGGTCATGAACGGAAGCAGATATCCGCTGATGATGGATGACTTCTGAATGGGAATGATGATCCTGGTCATTCTCTTTATCCATGAGGTATTCATGATCACTGCTGCTTCCTCCAGCTCGTTACTGATCTGGAGCATGGAATTTAAGGAGCTCCTGGAAGCAAAAGGTATGTATTTTACAACACCTGCAATGATCAGAAGTGTGTATGTGTTAAACAGATTGATATGCTCGTTGGAGAACAGGATAAAGAACGCTGCTCCCACGGCGATGGAAGGCATAAGGTAAGGCAGGAATGCCACGTTGTTTACGTAGTTTGCCCACTTGTTCCTTCTCTTTTTTGCCACGGCGTAGCCGATGAGAGTTCCGATGGTACCTGCTATCAGGGCACACACAACTGCCAGGAAAAGAGTTCCGAAGAAGGCGTGCCAAATGGTCTTGTTGTAGAGGATACCGGGCTGGCCGTACATTCCGTTTTCTGTGATATTTTCGTTGGTTACCCACCACTTGCTGGTCAGGTGTGCCAGGTTGCCGGAGTACAGGAAGCTGTAGTCACCGGGGTTAGGCAGAAAGGTCTCCAGTGCGAAAAGAAGGATGGGCCAGATGCTGGTAAAGAAAGTGATCACGATGAAAATGATTCCAACGATCCATTTTCCTGCTTTTCCGAGGGAGAGCTTGGTGAGCTGACCGGATTTACCCGTTACTGTGGTGTAGTTCTTGCGGCTCTTAAGTGAGAGCTGGTTCATTCCCAGGATAAGGACGCCGAAGATCATCATGATGATGGCCAGGATACTGGCTTCGCCGGTGTACTTACTGTTCATGGAAATGTACTTGGTTGAAAGTGTTGTAAGATTCAGGTAATGAGGTACGGGGTAGCTTCCCATGGCGCTTCCGAACACCAGAAGAATGGTGGAAAGGATAGCGGGCTTGATCATAGGGAGCGTAACCTTAAACATGATCTTCCACTTGGGAGTATCCAGGATTGTTGCGGCTTCCTCCAGGTTGGCATCCATGTTTTTGAAGATGCCTCCTATAAGGATATAGGCAAAAGGCGCATAGTGAAGGCCAAGAACCATGGCACTGGGGAACACGCCCTGACACCACCAATGGGGGAAGTACACATGGAAAATGGCGGCCAGAAGACCGTCCGATGTACCGGTTATCTTATTTGAATAAAACATGTGCTGCCATACAACAGCCAGAGTCCACTGGGGCATGATGTATGGGAAAATAAAGATTGAGCTTAAGTACTTCTTGAACTTCATATCGGTTCTTGTTACAAGGAAAGCGAAAAGGCCTCCGAAAAGAATTGATATGAAGCAGGTAAGCACTGAAAGGATCACTGTGTTTAACAGCGGATTCCACAGATTGGTCTTTGCCAGCTTACTGGTAAAAAGGTCTGTGTAGTTGACGATGGTGTATCCGGTGGCCCTCTTGGTCAGGTGCTGATCAATGGTTCCCGGATGGATCGCGAAGGTATCTTTTACTATTGCGACGATAGGTGCGACGGTACTGAAGGTTAACACAATTCCAAACAGAAGCAATATTATATTCTGGGGTTGTGAAAACCATGTCTTAACCTTATTCCTGAAAATCGCTCCTTTGTCCGGTTTTGCGACTTGCTGCATGCTCTTCCCCTTTTCTCATTATATGGGGCCTGTCCGAGGACAGACCCCACCGTTAGTTATCTGATATTAATTATTCCCCGGGTGAATAGTGGTCGAGAACGTCGATCCAGCTGCCTACTGTGAAGGATACTTCTGAGCAGTATACAGGATCCTCGAGAACCAGCTCGCCCTCTGTTGTCCACCAGTCATAGCCGCGGTCGTTCTTTGCAGGGAACTCATCTCCGCCGCCCTGTGAATGCTGGAAGGTAGCCTCGATCTCAGCTGCTACGTTAGGGTTAGCTGAATATCCGCCCATGTCCTTACCCCAGGCCTCAAAGCCCTTCTCTGTGCAGGTCATGTAAGCGATGAATGCGCATGCTGTCCAAGGAAGAGGACTGTTCTTTGTAAGGAACAGATAGTGACAATAGCCATAGCCGCCGATTCCTGTGTAGCCATCCTGGTAAGCTGCTACATTGATGTTGTTAACTGATACGGAAGCTGATTCCTCAACGGAACGAAGCTTTGAATAAACAAGAAGTCCTGCCTGATCTGTAGCGGAAGCATCAACAAGGGTGTTGCAGATAGGGCCGTCGTCGGTCTGCTCGTTGTAGTTGTTAACCCAGAGCTTGATCCATGCAAGAGCATAAGCGCCGTTTGCGCCAAGGCCAAGGTCGCCTGCATCTGCCTGCATAGCCTGGATAGTGGGCTCGAAGTATGCCTTCTTGGTGTCATCAAGAGCGTCATAAGCTTCCTTAAGCCATGTAGCGTACTTGTCTTCTGTGAGCATCATCAGGAAGTTCTTTCCTACGATCTCAGAGTCAACGCCCATGAAAAGAGGATGTGCGCCGTCATAAACGAAATCCCAGCAGTTGTTATAGGTTGCTGAACCTGTGTTGTTGTACATGAATACTTTGTTAAGAGTCTGAAGAGGAAGGAAGCCTGTGTAAGCATCGGCTGTGGTGCCGTTGGCTTCTGCCCACTCCTTAGGGATAAAGGTCTTTAAGATAGCTGTATCAACCATCTTGGACTGGATCTGGTTACCGTCCTGGATAAGAGTCATGGCAAAAGTGCCTTCGCTCTTAAGGGAATCTGATGTGAGCTGCTCGAAGATCTTGTTGTTCTTGGGCTGCTGCCACTCGAATTCCATGCTGTAATTAGGATCGATGGTCTGCAGATACTCGATGAAAAGAGGAAGTGCGGACTTACCACGGCTACTGTTACCTACACCGTAGAAGGTCTTTCCGTTGGACTCCTCGATGGCCTTGTTAGCCAGCTCTTCCATGGTCATGCCCTCTGCCTCTGCGATGATGGCATCGATACCTGTGAGCTCTGCTGCAGGCTCAGCTGCGGGAGTCTCTGCTGCTGCTGTATTGTCAGTTGTCTGTGTCTGTGCTGTTGCTGTCTGCTGTGTATCAGTTGCCGGAGCAGATGTTGATCCTCCGTTTCCTGAGCTTCCACAACCTGCAAGTGATGTAACTACCATTGCAAACGTCAGAATTGTAGCTAAAACTTTCTTCTTCAATGATTTACCCTCCTTTTGAATAAAAAAAGTAACTATACAGAGCCAAACTCGGAAGTGCAAGCACTTCCTCATTGTCGGATATCCGCCAAATAGAAATATTATGAAATACTTCTATTCGAACAAGTTCGATAGCAGCATTTCATATATTTCTGCTTGGCTCTGTATAGTTACAGTTTATTCATAGTCTGTTCACATTTGCAGATGACTACTCTGATATTTTTTGTAGAAATCTGACTTCTTTATTCAATTATTAAAAAAGATCATTCAAGCCCTTTGCTCTGATAGTCCGAAGGGCTCTTTCCCACCAGCTTTTTGAAGGTATTGGAAAAATAAGCGATGTCCTGATAGCCCACTCTTTCTGCCACTTCGTAGACTTTGACGTTTATGTCCTTCAGGTAGTCCATGGCCTTTTTTATCCTGTACTTGGTCAGGTAGTTGCCGATACTGGTGTCGGTCTCGGATTTAAAAAGCCTGCTGATATGACCTTCGGAGACGCTCATGGATTCCGCCAGCTTACCCACGGAAAAATCTGTGTCCGCAAAGTGCTTCTCGATATACTCAATGGCGGTCTGAACGTAGCGGTTCTGGATCTCATTCTTTTTCTTAAGAGGGATCAGCTCTTCCTCCAGATCCTTTGCAGAGGCGGAGTTCTCCGGATGAAGGTGAAGAAGTCTCTGTATGGCAGCCTCCAGTTCGCCGTCCTGGAAGGGTTTCAGGAGATAATCGGATACCCCAAGACGCACTGCCTGTCTGGCGTATTCGAACTCACTGTAGGCGGTGAGAAAAATGACTTTGGTGTCAGGAAATCTCTCCAGGAGCTTCTCGGTAAATTCTATGCCGTCCATCTGTGGCATTCTGATGTCGGAGATCACAAGGTCAGGCTGCACCTGCCCTGCCACCTCAAGGGCTTCTTTGCCGTTGGAGGCTTCACCCACCACTTCGCAGCCGATAAGGGCCCAGTCGGTGTCTCCTTTTATGCCCATGCGGACGTATTTTTCATCATCAACGATCATTACTTTTGTCATTGGGGTTCCTCTTCTGAATAAGGCAGAGTTACTATCATTACCGTTCCGCCCTGGGTGGGCCTGAAGGCCATGACACCATACTCTTTTCCGTAGTAGAGTCTGATAATTGTATTCACATTGTTAAGTCCAAGATGGCCCTTCAAAGTCTCCACATCATCATTGTTAAGGGCCTGCATCATCTCATCGCTGATGCCCTTTCCGTCGTCCTGGACGGAGATCTTGAGAAGGTCCTTCCCATCTCTCCTGTCTCTTATGGCAGCCACGTAGATATGGCCGTTGATGGATTCGTCCATGCCGTGGATAATGGCATTTTCTACGATGGGCTGCAGGATCAGCTTGGGGATAACAGCGCTCTGGAGCTCCTTTGGCACATCTATGGTTATCTGGAACTTGTCATCAAATCTGATCTTTTGTATCTCGCAGTAGTTCTGCACCAGCTCCAGCTCCTTTGACAAAGGACAAAACTGGCTCTCGGAGATACTGGTACGAAGGATTCCCGCCAGGGATGCGGACATGGTGGCCACCTCCGGCACCTGATTGGCCTTGGCAACCCACTTGATGGTATCTAAGGTGTTGTACAAAAAGTGAGGATTGAGCTGGGCCTGCATCATCTGTATCCTGGTCTCGTTGACCTGCCTTTCGGCCTGAACCTGCTCTTCCATGGTCTCCTTCAGCTGTGTGGTCATCTTGTTAAAGCCCGTGGCCAGCTGCTCAAACTCATCCTCTCTGGAGAGCTCTATCTTGGTGTCGAAATCTCCTTTTCTGAAGCGCTTCATGGCAAGGGCCAGAGTTCCGATGGGCTTTGAGAGATACCCGCTGAGCCTTGAAGCCACCAGAAGGCACACGATAACGCTGATGACAACCTGTATGAGGATGATCTGGTAGCCCGCCTTGATGGCACTTTCCTCCAGTGCCGGGGGCGTTGTATATATTGTCAGAAGGCCGTAGTCCTCCAGCTCTTCTATGTAGATGTTCCCTTTAAGGCCTGTGTTGTAGAGGATTCCCCCCATGAGGTTTCCTCTGATCTGGCTTAAGGTCTTGCCGTCCTGTGCTGCTCCTATCAGGCAAAAGGGTCTGAAGAATCTGTTGGTGAGCATAAAGCCGTCCTTGGCATTTAACTGGCTTCCCAACTCGCTTTCTATGGCCTCCTGTCCTATTCTTATCACTGCAAAACCGGGCTTGTTTCCATCCACGATTTTTCTTGCCAGAATCAGGGGAGCTCCGCTCTCGGAGGCATTTCCCGGGTCAAGGCCGTAGGCGGTCTTTCCGTTTTTCGTATCTGCATCCTTGAGAACTGAGTACTCCAGGGGAAGGGGGTCTGACTTGTAACCGCTTCTGGTGCTGTACATGCAGTTCTCCCCCATGTACATGTCTATGGTGGAAAAGCCTCTTATATCCTTGGTCTTGTCATAAAGGGAGGCGTAAATCTCAATGGTATTCTTTCTTCCGGGAGTCAGGGAATCCACCAGGACTTCATCGGCTTCGATGCCGTCCAGGGCCGCCTCCGAGAGGCTGATCATACTCAGGATCTTTTCCCCGATGATCTTCTCCTGCTCTCTGTCTCTTTTTTCATAGTCCTGTTTTACCCTGGCCTGGAAGCCCTGCAGGGTCAGAATTCCGCCGAAGATGACCAGCAAAAGCGTGACGGAAAGGAACACCACGAAGATCTGTCTTTTAAAGGACTGTCTTATAAATCTCATGGCTCAGCCCCCTTCCCTGCCTGTGAGCTGATCCCACAGACTGAAAACTTCTGGCTCTTCCCGGGCTGATCTTTCTATGTCGAACTCGATCTGTTTTATCCTGCCGTAGCTCTTTTGCAGCTGAATATCCCCTCGTACCGGTCTTCGGTAAAACTTCTCCATGGCGTAGTTCTGGGTATCGGCGCTCACCACAAAGTCGATGAAGAGTCCGGCATTATAGCTGTGGGGCGCATTTTTTACCATGGCGCAGCCGTCGGGTACAGCGCTGGTGCCGTCCTGGGGGTAGATCATGGATATGTCATAGCCGGCGTTCATGTACTTCTTGGCGGTCTCCTCCAGGGTTATGCCCACAAGAAAAGAACCGTCTGAAACCTTGGGAATTACCTGGCCTGAGGAGCCCAGCACTCTGCCCTCCAGCTGCTCATAGAACCTGGGCAGAAGGCTGTCTGCGGGCTCGTCAAAGAGCTGCTCCATGGTGGAGACGATGGTGTAGCTGGTGCCTGAATTCCACAGGTCCGCAAAGGCTATTTTTCCCTTCCATTTGGAATTAAAAAGATCGGACCAGGTCCTGGGGGCGTCCTTGGTGTCCACCAGCTTGGAATTATAGATAAATACAATGGGAAGTTCGGTAAAAGGAGTATAATAGTTTCCCTCTGAGACGTAGTTGGAATCAAGCTTTTCCCTGTCCAGGGCTCTGTAGGGCAAAAAGAGGTCCTTGGAGGCCTCATAGCTTTCGATTCCCCCGCCGAACATGATGTCGCACTGGCCTTTTTCCGAAGCAAGTCTTGCCTGCTCCAGCATTTCTGCGGTGCCCCCGGCGTGGATCTCAACCCAGATGCCGGTTCTGTTTTCAAATTCACGGATTATGGGAAGATAGACCTCTTCCTTGTGAGAAGTGTAGACGATAAGCTGATTCTCTGAGGGCACGGTGTACTTCTCAGAGATGTACTCCACTGCCTTTTGTCTTTCGGAATTTGCGCATGACGAAAGCAGAAGCATTACTGCTCCTGCCATTAGTGTCATTAGTATTCTTTTTATCCCGCCAAAACTTTTTCCCATTCTTTACAGATTATACTTTCCCCTCTGTTTTCATCTGTACTTTTTTCTCATACATTGCAGCATCTGCCCTGCGGAATACATCCTCAACGCAATGGTCCTTCTCCGGGTCAAAAACGGCATATCCCACAGCCGCAGTGATCTTTTCCCAGGGTGCTAAGTTCTCTCCGGAGACGAGCTTCATCATGTTTTCATCAAACTGCTTAATGAGCGCCTCTACGTCGTCATAATCACTGTTTCTGAGGATTATGGCGAATTCATCCCCGCCTATTCTGAAGATAGGGGAATGTCTGAACACTTTGCATATCATATCACAAAGTTTTTTGATTGCAATATTTCCCTTGTCGTGGCCATATTCGTCGTTGGCCTTCTTAAGGAAATTGATGTCCATTATGCAGATTCCGAATCTCTTTTCGCCGTACTCAAGCTCCTGGTCCAGACGCTTAACTTCATTGTCATAGGAGACCTTGTTTCTGACTCCGGTGAGGGCGTCTTTGTTGGCAAGGGCCTTCAGCTCGTCCGCATGCTTCTTGGTGGCGGTAAGCTCCCTGGTGGTCTTCACGAGATTGTTTACAAATTTATCCAGCTCCCTTATCATGACAGAGATTTCTCTTGCCAGGGCGCCTATCTCGTCCCTCGTTTTGGCTATATCATCCAGCTTATCTGCAATTCCGGGATTTTTCTCAATGGTGTATTCCTTGACGCATTCAACCACAAAGCCCAGCCTTCTGATAAACTTCCGGTTCAGGAACCAAAGCAGTAACAGAACGCAGAGTACCAGCATAATAGCGGCCCCTAAAATCTGTATGTATGTCAGTCTGAGGATCTCCTTGTTCAGCTGGACCGCATCCATCTCAACTGTGATGACGCCGATGGTCTCACCGTCAATTATAAGAGGGGCATAATACTCATAGGTCTTGCCAAACTCATTGTCCGCGATATCATAGCCGGAAGGTACCTGTCCGGTTTCCCATGCCTGCCACATGTTCTTGAATTCATCCCTGGGATGCTCGGCAACAACTCCTAGAGCTATGCAGCTTTCGCCGTCAATTTGGACTTCCTCCCTCATGAAATCGATGATATATATCATGTATTCATCTTCGTGAGGAAATGGAGTAACGTAATAGCAGTATCTGGCGCCAAAGGTATCTCTGGCCTTCTCAAATACGTTGAGCCAGTACTCATGGGTATACACGGCAAAAGCGATCTTGGCTCTGTCGGAGAGTTCCTCAAAAGGAATGTCGTCATCCACGGACATTCCGGGATACTCCTCAGCCAAAATGCTGTAATACTCTGCCATGGCAGGTAAATAGTCCCCATCGAAATTATAGGGAACCTTAATCTTGTCGTTATACCGAAGAATGCAGTTCTGATATTCAATGAAGTCCTGTTTATCAGCCTTGATGAGCTCCTGGAGATAATTGGCCAGGTTGTGGGCATTCTGCTCCACCTGTGCCTGGTAGGTGCTCATCTGCATAAAGTAAGTCGAAAGGCCGCAGGCTGTCAGAACCATCAAGATAAATGCAATAAATATAGCAACAAATCTAAAAAGCAAACTGTTTGAGTTTTTGCTCATATCCTCTTCTCTCACAAACGCAATAAGGTTTATTGTTAATCTATATTTTACTATATAAAATATGAATTCTCTATTATTTCTTGATAAACTCTTTGGTATGTGCTAGTATAGATAAGTCTTGGTTATCAAGCATGTTTCCGTAGCTCAGCAGGATAGAGCGTTCGCCTCCTAAGCGAAAGGTCGTGCGTTCGAATCGCATCGGGAACAGTCCGGAGCCTCTTTACCGAGGCTCTTTTTTTGTGCTGTTGGGAGTCCGCATCCATCCGAATGGGGATATTGGCGTAAGAGGGGGATGTGCTGAATCTTATGAGGGAGGAAGCCGCCCTCCGGCGAAATGAAAATTTGCTCGCTTCGCCGGCTCAGTGATTTAGGGCGCTTCATCCAGCCAGTCAGTCTCATTTCACGTAGTTCAGAACACTCGCCTGCCTGACTGTCTGAAGCGCTCCTAAATCATCATCGTCGTACGAATGACTCGCGAATTTCCATTCCGCCGAAGGGTGTCTGCCTCCCCCACAAGATTCTGTTACTTCTCCCCTTTTCACAATGTTATCCCATTTCGGATGGATGCTCGTCTCGCAAGAAAAAAAGAGCCTCTCCCTCTCCGGTGCGACTTAAGTGAGTGGCGGAATGTATGGACCTGGGGGACGGGGTTTGTGGTCCATTTATACCAAAAAGAGATTGACCCCAATCTCTTCAGGAACTACTGACTATGCATGAAAGCGATGAAGCCTTCCCTTGATTATCAGAAGAATAAGAGAGATTATGCAGGCATAAAGTGAAGTAAGCACCATTACAGCAAGGTTTGCTCCGATGGTCGCAGGGTCAGACAGATGTTGCATGAAGACAACGAAACCAATCAGTACAACACAGATACCGGCAAGAAGCGTGGTCTTTATACCAAAGCTTAAGGCATGTTCTGATTTTTCTGATAACTGCATAAGCTCTTCATCGGAATAACTTTTAGAAGAAAAAAGCAGCTTGAAGCTTCTGAAAAAGTCTGCAAAATGGAGTATATTTTTGACGATATACCGATGTATACGAATCGTAGATACAGCGAAATGGACCACAAACCCCGTCCCCCAGGTCCATTAGCGTGTTGACATTTCTAATCGATTTTTCTATAATACAGTCCTGTGGTTCTAAACAATTCTAATGTTTTCTTAAACAGATCGTTTATTTATCCACTTGCTATTAATATTTTTATATTTGTTGGAGGAAAAATGGATTTAGGGGAAAAAATAATATTTAAGGGCTTAGACTATTCTGTGTCAGGCAAAAAAGCATTTGTAAGGAAAATTTTATCTATTCCGGAAACCAGAGAAATATTTTTAAAACATATTATGGAGTCAGCGGTGATAGAACAACTTGATCTGTATAATAAGATTGCCTCTTTCGATTCCAAATTTCACAGTGTTTCTCTCGACGAGGATGATCTTGTGAAAATATTTGATATAGCAGCCGCTGGTAAAACAGAGAAATTTCTTAGCGATTCTAGTCTTTCAGACCGCGACAAAGCTTATTATATCGGGTATCTTACTCCATTGTTAAAGTCGGAGTGCTCTCAATCATTTAAAATTGACTACTATTTAATCTACGGGATTGTAAACCAGGAAAAATGCCATACGAAGCTAAAAGAACTGTGGCTTGAGCATCCGGAGTATTATTCGTTTTACTTAACAAACATGAAAGAAAATACTGTATTTGAAAGCAACTTAAGAGCTCACCTTATTCCATACTCTCGTATGCTTTATGCAATGCTTGAAATAATGCGAATTGAAAAATCAGAGGATATCTATAAAAGCTTCATTGAACTAATTAGTAATGGCTTTCCTCATATAAAAAAGATTCTAAAAAGATCAAATGGTATAAATTCTGATGTTCTACGTGATATTGTCAAAAAAGAGCTAAATACTGCTTCCATTCCTTTCCTGTACAAAATGTGTATCGTACCAATATCGTTAGTCCTGGCCGAGAATATGGATTTACCCCTTATCCTTGATTATGACATGCTAATTATGCTTAATTCATTAGCAGGCTATATTGATGAATTTATATGTGAAGAGCAATCTGATAGTCAAAAAAATCTTTCAATAACTAATGAAAACACCAATACTCACAAAGATTTTTTGGAAAAATTTAAAAGTGAGTATGGAACATTGTCATCAACTACAGAAATATACATGCCAAACTCTTCTTTTGATGTTACAACTGCTCCTCAAAGCGATATGGTTAGGCAGCTTATGCAAAGTTATGGGATAAGTCCAAGAAAACTGGCTCATTATAACCTCACAGATTCGGAGATCAATAACTTATTGGGTTTAATGCCCACATGGAATAAAAGAAACTATTGGTATGCTTTACATATTTCATCACTGTGTAAGTACATCGCAGAACTTGAGAAACGTGTAACCAGTTTTATTGAGACTTTATCTCCTCTTGAAAAATATTCTTATGAAAAGGAAAAAGAATCATTATCTTTAGAAAAGAAATATCTTAACAAAGAAAAACTTTACATCCAAAATTCTCTTCATGATTTTGAAGAAGAAGTCACTTCACTAAATCAGGAAATTACCCGCCTTCGTGAAGAAAATGAATCTATGAAAAAGCAGCATGAAAATGCCGCAAAAGATCTTACTGCGCTACGGAATTATGTATATTTGCTTAGTAAAGATGATTCAAATAGTGCAGGCCCAAAAGAGTCAGATATAGATTACGACAACTGGTTAGGCAGAAAAGTGGTCGTTATAGGAGGCCACGACAACTGGCAAAGCAAAATGAAAACTGAGTTTCCGGAATGGACATACTTAAATTCCGAAAACAAGACCTTTCCTGCTGCTGCAGTAAAAGACAAGGACTATATAATCTGTAACACAGAAGTTCTTTCTCATGCTGCATACTACAAGCTAATGTCAGTGAAAGGAAAAGATCAAAAACTATTATTTGTAAGAAGCAATAATATAGATCTGGTCATGGAAGAATTGTCAATGCAGCTAAATGCTTCATGATGGAAAAACATCTTGGCTATACAAAGAGCTCAGTTTATGGTTGATTTTTAGGCGAAAGGAGCCTGTCTGAGGCTCCTTTTTCATTTAATCAAAAACAACTCTATCATCTTTGCTGTCTCATCGACACTCTTATCCGTATTGTCGATGAACATTGAAAACTTCCCTTTGTTTTTTCTAAACCACCTGTTAAAACCAACATGGGGTTCAATCTTATCGTAAGAAGTAAAGCCTCTCTCCTCAGGTCTTGCCTTAAGGCGCTTAACTATCTCCTCATCAGCGGGACAAAGGACAATAAAGTCTGTGGACTCGACACACTCAGGGATTTCCTGGCTTGCGATGTAGTCCTGAGGATTGATGCAGGAGACAAAAACAAGGTCTTTACCACCTGCCATTTCTACCGCCTTGGCCATAGTATCATCCTTATATATTTGGATTCTCTCTCAGTTCCCTTATAGTCCCACCAGTTAAGGCCCACTTCATCGCTGTCTATACAGGCAAATCTATTCTGGTCGAGAATGTCTGCTAAAGCATCCTTCATTGTTGATTTTCCGGAGCCGCAGCATCCGGTGATAATATACAGTTTCATTTAAGTTCCCTCCAACTTATCTTTTTATAACTGTGCAATTCTTGACATAGTCCCCATATTTGCACATAAAATCTTTTACTTCCTGCTCCTCATTGATCCAGATAATAACCCAGCTTTGCGAGATTCCAAGATCCTGATACACCTGCAACCTGTGGTTGCCATCGTTCAGTTCAAACTCTCCGTCCACGTAATTTACAATGATGGGGGCTACTTCTACTCCCGACTGTATTACCTTGGTAAGTTCAGAAATCTTGTACTCCCACCAGCCCTTATCAACGCAGTACTTCATATTATCTTCCGGACCTGAACACCTTTTGAACAGGCTTATTGGGAACTTTGCAGGACTGAAATAATACTTGTTGCTACTCTTTAACCCCTCCGAAAGAGGAACGTTTTTCCCCTCCGCGTTAAGGTATTGATGAATCCAGTCATCCATTTTTTCCTGTTTGCCATAGTCAATTGCTGACTCAACTGTTGCTCTGTATTCCATTGCTCTGTCCTCCTGACAAGAATTATCATACAGCCCTCAAACGCTGAATAATATAGTGCAATCGGTTATAGCTGTTTTTTGCACAAAATCTCAAATCGCCTTTTTCCTATATTCTGTTTGGCAGTGCGCTGCCACTTATCGCCGGTAATCTTCTGGCTCTTATCCATACATACAGCCAGAATGGTACCATCGCCTGCTATATTGTACAGGCTTTCCATCATGGCGCTTATCTCGCCCTCGCCGCCCCAGTCCACGAGGTTCCCATAGGGAATATCCGTTATGATTATATCCGGCTTTATGTCAGGAAGCGCCTTGGTACAATCAGCAACAAAAGCCTCTGACGCGATCTCTCCGCCCAGCCTTTGCCTTAATGTCTCTACGCTCCCTATTGCATCACGGTGTGAGTCTTTTCCGAATTCCTCATATAGCTTTTGAAGCTCGCTGTGCCTTCTGTCCAGCCCTTCATAAGTAAGAAGTTCCAGGTTCTTTCGGGCACATTCGATCATATCTTCGGAAATATCACTTCCATAGATTTTTTCAATACTGCTTCCGTAAAAAAAGCCAATGATTGCCAGGGAATATGCGCCTCCACAGCAGGGATCATAAACCACCAGATGGTCTTTCTTAGGTGAAACCGCCATCGCCCGTCCAAAAATTTCTGCAATTAATCTGACAGGGAAATTCGGGATTCCTTTGGCGCCGTGTATCACTCTTCCACTGGCGAAATCCTCATAGTTCCCTGCAGGACAATATAAATAATTCATGCTCTTTGTTCCAATACCTATGCTAATTTTCCGTTATTTTCCCCGTAATTATAACAGACCATTGGATTTATACATAGTATGGTGATGGACCTGGGGGACGGGGTTTGTGGTCCATTTGTACAAAAAAGAGATTGGGGTCTGACCCCAATCTCTTCAGGAAATTGATCAGGCAAAAAAGTGATTCTGATTGTGATATAAATTCCTGTATGATATAATTTTGTCAAAATTTGTTGGGAGGAAATAAATATGGACGCAAATCAGGTTGCTTTTGCAATTGGTGCAATTGTTGGCTCATTGGTTGCCGGAGCACTTGTAGGTTTAGTTCCACTTCTTCTTGGACTTAAGAAGAAATTCAATGGTCTTGCAATCGGCGGCTTCATCGCTTGCATTGTTGGATCACTGTTTATGGGATTATTACTTTCAGTGCCGATCTGTGTTGTATTTGCTGTTATCATTTCAGTAAAAGCTAAAAAGGCAGCAGAGCAGACCACACAGCCGGAAAAGTCTTATGACGACACAGTTGCATAAGTCAAACTAAAACAAGCTAGAACAAGGAGTACGATATCATCGTGCTCCTTTTGTTTTGCTAATTTAAAACCGCCGACAAAAGAAAGCATTTAATGTCGGGAATGGGCTGTACAAATCCTCTATACTAAAGATACAATCAAGTTGGAGGTAACTTATGAACTGGACGAAGATCATTGAAGACGCAATCAAATTTATTGAGGCTAACCTGACTTCGGACCTGACGGTGGGCAGAATTGCTGAGGAAGTAAACACATCCGCTTTTTATTTCCAGAAAGGCTTTTCCATGCTATGCGGATACACCGTTGGAGAATATGTCCGGATGAGAAGGCTCTCTCTTGCAGGAGAAGAGCTGATCTCCACAGACATCAAGGTCATCGATCTCGCCGTAAAGTACGGCTATGATTCAGCAGACAGCTTCACCAAAGCGTTCACAAGATTTCATGGGATCACCCCAACTGATGTAAGAAATAAGGGTGGAAACATAAAAGCTTTTCCACCGCTGCATATCAAGCTGACGTTAGATGGAGGAAAAACTATGGATTACAGAATCGAGAAAAAACCGGCATTTAAGATTATGGGCGTATCGAAGAACATCGATTATACCAATAGCTATGGCACTGTTCCCAAGTTTTGGGACGAAGTGTTTGCAAATCCTGATAACAAGATAATGGGACAGTATGGTATCTGCGATGACGAGATTCCCGGAGATCAGTTCCGCTACTATATCGCAGATAACTATAACGAAGATCTGGCCAGGGAAAAGGGATATGAAGTCAGGGAAATCCCCGAGTACACCTGGGCAGTGTTCCCTTGCCGCGGCGCGATGCCACAGGCTCTGCAGAGCGTTAACACCGAAGTTTTCAACGAGTGGCTTCCCTCCAGCAATTATGAGCTGGCTGCGGGCCTCAACATCGAATTCTACAGTGATGAAACCAAGTATAAACTGGGCTCCCAGGACCCTGATTACTACTCAGAGATCTGGCTTCCGATAAAAGCCTGAACAATAGCCTGCCTACTTTGCATTTGGAAAAGATACAGAAAATGACGCAGGAAAATATGTTAAGCGCTTCGGCGGCAGTATATCAGGCTTTGTTACTCTTAACACTGACGACTGCACAAAGATCTATGAGATGATGGTATAAGGGAGGCGAACTATGAAAGCTCTATTTATCGGTGGAACCGGCACAATCTCCATGGGAATCGTCAGGCTCCTTTCACAGGATCCTCTCTGGGATGTTTATCTTCTCAACAGAGGCAACCGCAAAGACGAGATTCCCGAAGGAGTTAATCTCATTACCGCAGATATAAATGATGAAGCAGGCGTGGCAAAAAAACTTGAAGGCATGAGCTTTGACGTAGTCAGCGATTTCATTGCCTTCGCTCCTTCAGCAGTGGAGCGGGATTACAGACTTTTCAAAGATAAGACAAAACAATATATTTTCATAAGCTCTGCCTCTGCTTACAACAAGCCCGCGGCTCATCACGTTATAACCGAGGGCACAACCCTGGCCAATCCATATTGGGAATATTCAAGAAACAAGATTGCCTGCGAAGAATTTCTTTTGAAAAAGTACAGAGAGGAAGGCTTCCCTATTACAATCGTTAGGCCAAGCCACACCTATGATGAGAGGACTATCCCTCTCGGAGTTCATGGAAACAAAGGATTTTATCAGGTGATCCGCCGTATGCAGGAAGGCAAACCTGTTATCATCCAGGGGGACGGCTCATCCCTTTGGGCTCTTACCTTTAACAGCGACTTTGCTGTTGGCTTTACAGGACTTATGGGCAACAGACACGCTATCGGAGAGGCTTTCCAGATCACGGGAGACGAGATCCTGTCCTGGAATCAGATTTATCAGACCATCGCAGATGCCCTGGGTGTAGAGTTAAAGCCTTACTATGTAGCCTCTAAGTTTCTTGCTGACGCCGGAGAAAAATACGGCTATGACTTCACCGGAAGCCTTTTGGGAGATAAGTCGGTATCTGTCATTTTTGATAACAGCAAACTCAAACGCCTTGTTCCTCAGATGACCACCAACATTCCCTTCCACGAGGGAGTTAGAATTTCTCTTGATTATATACTTGCACATTTGGATAGATATCAGGAGGATCCTGAGTTTGACGAGTTCTGCGACAAGGTTATCGCTGCCCAGGAAAAAGCTAAATCCGAAATATAAAAACAAGGTGCATGGCCCCAAGGTCATGCACCTTTATCTTTATTATTTCTTCTTAACTTTTGCCAAAAGACTTATCATGACATTTATGTTGTCACGATCCATCTGCTTGTAATCAACATTTTTTCCTGTGATCTTATTCTCAAAATCTGAAAGAGCATCCAGCTCCTCCCAGGGAATAAGACAGGCATGCTGCTTACCGGCCATATCCTTAGTAATCCTGATGGAGGTGTCAGTCTTAAACAGCTCCGCCCTCTCCTTGAGGGTTTCAGGGGTCATGCCGGAAAAGCCCATGGAATAATGGAATGCGCTCCAGCGAAGATGCTCGGTTCTGGCAAGATTCTCAAGAACCTCCGGAGAAACGGAATCTTTTCCCACGATCTCAAGTCTCTTGAAAAGCGCTGTCAAAAAGTCTGCGCTGGCTCTGCAGCTCATGCGGCTGAAGTAATCACATTCAGCCCACTGTCTGTCCACATCACCCTCTTCGCCGCAGTAGTAGTGGTTGATCTCTTTGGCTCTGTCATCCATCTTGCCGCCGTAGAGAATATCGGCGTCGTTGAGACTCCAGATCTTTCTCTCTTCGCCGTACTTATAGCACCATACGCTGTCGCTTGTACACTGATAAACCGGCACAACTCTCTTTCTCTCATGAAAAAGATCGAGAATATTGGTGGCAATCTCTCTTCCAAGTTCATTGTCACCCACCGCTGTCACCACATAGTTGATAGTCTCTGCGTTCTCAAGAATGTAGTCAGTCAGCTGTCTGCTTCTTCCATCCGCCGCAAAAAACTCTATGTCGTAGGTTTCAAGCATGGTCTTATATCTGTAGTGATAGTAACCGTCTATGTTGTGGAAATTCGGATCAAAGACTCTTACTTTAAAAGAACTTCCCTCAAACTGGCCGTTGGCCACAAGCTTTTTAAGGCTTTCCTGACCAAGTCTTCCAAAACCGATAAGGACGATCTCGATTCCGTTGTGTGCCTTTGCCTCATCATCGAATTCAACCACGTCGCAGAGGGGGAATTTCTGTAAAAGAAGTCTGGCGATAAGCTCAGTTTTTTCAAAAACCTTGACCTGTCCGTAGCCGTAGTATCCGGGACTGGCCAGAAGCCTTATGCCCTCCATCTCTTCTCTTCCGATAATGGTTATTCCTGTCTGTTCAGGATTGATGTTTGCTTTCTCAAGGCTGCTCAGCAGCTTTTTAGCATAATCAAAATTCTGATCCGCATTATCTGAAAGGGCTGTGAGATGGAACTTGCCTTTACCTTTTTTTACCCCAAGTCTCTTCAAAAGTTTCTTGTCAGGATTCAGGGCTGAAGGGTCCGAGTAGATAAGAGCACCTATCTGCCTTATGTCGGATTCCCACTTCATGGCATCTGTATCCACAAACACCACAGACACTCTTTTTCCCTCGGCTACTGTTCTGCCGTATTCCAAAGAGCTCTTGTTGATTCCGTAAATAAGCTCCACATCGTTGATCCGAAGGAGCCAGGATCTGAATTTGCTGATGGCGCTTTTTCCCAGTACCAGGATAAAAACGCTGGCCATTGAATAATAGGCTAAAAAGTGTGCGCTCCAGAACAGAATAAGCCAGGGGGATCCCTCTCCCACTACCTCTGTGAATACCGCCACGTTATTCATGCCGGCAAACATACGGCCTGTGTCTATTACTGTTCTCAAAACCTCAACTATCCCGGGATCAGGACTTCTGGAATATGATAATCCGTATATGGTAAGTCCCGAGAGAGCTGCGATTGAAAAAGCAAAGCCTACCCATTTCTCACGGTTGTCCTGATTGATGGTCAGATACAGGACCAATGCAGTGAAAACCGCAATAGAAACGAGTATTACTGAAATATTTCCCATAAAAACCCCAACAATTATAATTGTATAGCTGTCTTAAGCGCGATCTCCATCATGTCTGTGAAACTGGTCTGTCTCTCCTGTGCGGAAAGCTCCTGAGCCTTGAAGAGATGATCGGAAATTGTAAGAATTGTAAGAGCGTTCTTGCCTGCCTCTGCAGCGTTCATGTAAAGAGCAGGTGTCTCCATCTCAACCGCAAGGGCTCCGAAGTTTCTGTAAAGCTCGCTCTCATTGCACTTCTTATAGAATGCATCTGAGGAGAGAACATCTCCTACGTGATAAGTAACGCCTTTATCCTTGGCAATGGCTACTGCCTTCTCAAGAATATTGTAGCTTGCTGTGGGAGCAAAGGTTCCTGGAAGTCCGAACTGGAATCCGTAGTTGGAATCTGTGTGTGCACCCATGGCAAAAATTATATCCATAACGTTGACATTGTCCTGAAGTCCGCCTGCTGAGCCAACTCTGATGATATTATCAACATCATAAAAATTGAAAAGCTCGTAGGTGTAGATACCGATTGAAGGAATTCCCATTCCATGTCCCATTACAGACACTTCTTTTCCTTCATACTTACCGGTGAAGCCCAGCATTCCTCTTACTTCGTTAAAGCACTTTATATCTGTGAGGAAATTCTCTGCAATAAATTTCGCACGAAGCGGATCTCCCGGCATAAGGACGGTTTTTGCAATGTCACCTTTTTCTGCACTGTTATGTGGTGTTGCCATACTAATCTCCTTTCTTTTTGTAGATTATCAGCATTATCAAGGATTCATCTCTGCAAAGTTGATAACACCCTGCATCCAGATGTTTCCTTTAAATCTTCTGCCAACTGCAGGCTCACCCAGAAGGTCAACCTCGTTGATACATACGTCAAACTCAAGGTCGTTGCAGTTGATCCTCATTATGTGGATATTTTCCCCGGTCACATAGTTGGTAACCCTGGTACATTCTATGATCTCACCCAGCACTGAGTAATGATCGCACTCCACACCGTAGGGCATGAAGTAAGTGTCCACAAGACTGAAGACATCCTGCTTTCTGATCTTCCTTGAGATTGAAGTATAAAGATCCATATCATCCAGAGTCAGAGACTCAATGGCTGATTCGTCTCCTCGTCTGGCATTATTGATAAGGTTATTTCTGTAATTTGTCTTTTTCCTTGCCACAGCCTTCTCTTCATCGGTCTTGGCTATGGGCATAAGGATCTGGCCCTGGACGGAAAGGGAGGAAAGACTGAGGGTCGTTCCCTTGATGGGGAACTTGTTCTCATTTTCCAGCTTCACATAGGGCACCATATTCTGTAAGTAGTAGATAAGTGTAACGCCGATTCTTGGTTCGTTTACAACGCCGGCATAGGAATACTGTGCTGCGTGGCGTTCAACATTGATATCCTCCTCGGTGCTGACACCGGTGGGAATAAGATATGGATAGTAATATTCGTAGATGAATTTATCTTCATCATCAAATTCACCACATACAGCAACACCTATCCTGTCTGCGTAATCCTTTGCAAACTCTGCAAGCATCACATTATCTTTAGTTGTTACGTAGGATCTTTTCTCAGCATTCTGAATCGATGCGGTTATCATCTTGATCAGTTCTTTTCTGTCCTTTATCTGGGAAAACCCTACTGCCCGCAAGAACTTATGCAAAAAAACTACCTCTTTTCTAATAATTATTTTTTAGGAACAAGAACTTCCTTGCCACCCATGTAAGGACGAAGAACCTCAGGGATTCTGACTGAACCGTCTGCCTGAAGGTTGTTCTCAAGGAATGCGATGAGCATTCTCGGAGGAGCAACAACAGTGTTATTAAGGGTATGTGCAAGGTAGTTTCCGTCTTTACCTTTGATTCTGATCTTAAGTCTTCTTGCCTGTGCATCGCCAAGGTTAGAACAGCTGCCAACTTCGAAGTACTTCTTCTGTCTTGGTGACCATGCCTCAACGTCGCAGGACTTGCACTTAAGATCTGCAAGATCTCCTGAGCAGCACTCAAGAGTACGTACAGGAATATCCATGGATCTGAAGAGATCTACAGTGTTCTTCCAGAGCTTGTCATACCAAACCTTGGACTCTTCAGGCTTACAGATAACAACCATCTCCTGCTTCTCGAACTGGTGGATTCTGTAAACACCTCTCTCCTCGATACCGTGAGCACCCTTCTCTTTTCTGAAGCAAGGTGAGTAGCTGGTAAGAGCCTTGGGCATCTCTTCCTCAGGAATAATCTGGTCGATGAACTTACCGATCATTGAGTGCTCTGATGTTCCGATAAGGTAAAGGTCCTCGCCCTCGATCTTGTACATCATGGCCTCCATCTCAGGGAAGCTCATAACACCTGCAACTACGTTGCCATGGATCATGAAAGGAGGTACGCAATATGTGAAGCCTCTGTCTATCATGAAATCTCTTGCATAAGAAATAACTGCTGAATGAAGTCTTGCGATGTCGCCCATGAGATAATAGAAACCATTACCTGCAACTCTTCTTGCTGCGTCAAGGTCGATACCGTCAAAGCTCTCCATGATATCTGTGTGATAAGGGATCTCGAAATCGGGAACTACAGGCTCACCGAATTTCTCAATCTCTACGTTCTGTGAATCATCTTTTCCGATCGGAACCGACTCATCAATGATCTGAGGAATGATCATCATCTTGTTGGTAACTTCCTCATCCAGTTCCTTCTGCTTAGCTTCAAGCTCCTCAAGACGAGCTGCCTCTTTAGCAACCTCATCCTTAAGGGCCATTCCTTCTTCCTTCTTGCCCTGAGCCATAAGTGCGCCGATTTCCTTGGAAATCTTGTTCTTGTTGGCACGGATCTGATCAGCTTCCTGCTGATTGGCTCTTCTCTCCTCGTCCAGTTTGATCACTTCATCCACAAGGGGAAGCTTCTCGTCCTGAAATTTCTTCTTGATGTTCTCTCTTACTACGTCAGGATTCTCACGTAAAAACTTAATGTCGATCATTCCTGTATTCCTCCAAAATATTTATATTATTTTTAATTGTATACAATTTAATTTATCTATTCACACTCTGCAGTGCGAGATCAAAGGCCTTTCTCTCCTCACCGGTGAGCTCCACATCGGCAACTCCCGCTGTGATGTCCTTTGTATATGAATAGTTGATTCCATCAGCGCTGTGCACTGAGTTGATAAGGATTCCGTTATCTTCCTCATCCAGAAAACAGATGGCATAAGAAAGTTTTCCACCGGTCTGATCAAAAGCATCATACTTGTGAAGACCGATTTTCTGAACGGTGTGAGCCATTCTTTTGTTGATATCAATTATGTCTTTTCTGTTTTTATCATTTTCAGCTTTGATAGCTCTGTTGTTGTGGAAAATTCCAACAATTTCTTCCTCCAGGGACTCAGCTTCTTTTCCCTGCATGAACTTATTGTATTTCCTCTCAAGGTTCTTCAACTTCTTACTCTGAAGAATGAACAAAACAAATACTACTATCAAAAGGACCAAAAGTACAATAAACAGTATCGCAGGGTCCAGACTGGCCAGACCTATCGCAGAAAAAATGCCGCTCTCCATGTTTTATCCCCCAAACAATTTATTACTCTTTGCAAAGTCTGTCAGTGATTTTCTCTAAATCGTCGCTGCTATAGAATTCGATTTCGATCTTGCCGCTTCCGTCTCCCTTGGAAACAATCTCAACCTTGGTTCCGATGGCCTGCTTGCACTTTTCTGCAACACTGGCATATACAGCTTCAAGACTTTCATTCTTTTTGGGAGCCTTCTTCTTGGATGTCTTACCAAGATTCTTAACCAGCTTCTCGGTTTCACGAACGCTGAGCTTCTGATCGAATACCTGCTGAGCCAGCTGGAACTGTTCCTCAGGATTCTCCACTGAGATAAGTGCTCTGGCATGACCGCTGGTGATCTGTTCATCGATTACCATCTGTCTTACCTGAGGACAGAGCTTCAAGAGACGAAGTGAGTTGGTGATATATACTCTGCTCTTGGACATCTTCTCAGCAACCTGTTCCTGAGTGTAACCGAACTCATCAATAAGCTGCTTGAAGGCTTCCGCCTCTTCAATGGAATTTATATCTTCTCTTTGCAGGTTATCGATAAGGGAAATCTCAGCGATCTCCTGCTCAGTAAGATTTCTGATTATTACCGGTACTTCTTTGAGACCAAGCTTCTGAGCTGCTCTCCATCTTCTCTCACCACCGACGATCTCATAGTGTTCGCCTCTGTCTACAACAGTAAGTGGTTCGATGATTCCGTACTGCTTGATTGAATCTGCAAGTTCCAATAACTTATCTTCATCAAAAGTCTTTCTTGGCTGCTTTCTGTTAGGTTCAATCTTGGTGATCTTAACTTTGGTAACCTGTCCTTCAACAGGTACTTCCGCTTCCTTGGTTTCTTTTGCCTTGGAAGGTGCTACCTTGGCAGGGATAAGGGAATCAATTCCTTTTCCCAAACCTCTTTTTGCATTCTTTGGTGCCATGTTCTCCTCCAACTAATTAAAATCAGAACTCTCTTGCTATTACTTCATCGGCAAGAAGTCTGTATGCTTCTGCTCCGGCGGACTTTGGTTCATATAAATTGATCGGAAGTCCGTAACTGGGTGCCTCTGCCAGTCTGATATTTCTTGGGATGATTGTCTTGTAGACATTCTCCTCGATGTGCTCTTTTACATTCTCTACTACCTGAAGTGAAAGGTTGGTTCTTGCATCGAACATAGTAAATACTACACCTTCCATCTCAAGTTCAGGATTAAGTCTTTCTTTTACAAGGTTAACTGTATGAACCAGCTGTCCTAATCCCTCCAGCGCATAGTACTCACACTGAATAGGTACAAGTACTGTACTGGCTGTAGTCATAGAATTGATTGTCAGCATACTAAGTGATGGCGGACAATCAATAATAATGAAATCGTAATTATCTTTTACTTTCTCGATTGCTTCTTTAAGGATATACTCCTTCTGATCTGCGTCGATAAGTTCTATCTCGACAGCAGCGAGATTAACATTGGAAGGAATGATGTCTAATCCCTCCAGACCTTCAACAACATTTTTGTTGATTGCTTCATCTACTGAACACTCCCCTATCATAAGTTCGTAGATGGTGTTTTCCAATTCGTTCTTATCAAGACCAAATCCACTGGTGGTATTACCCTGGGGATCGGTATCAATAACAAGAACTTTCTTACCTTTTTCAGCAAGAGCTGCTGCAAGATTGATTGATGTAGTAGTCTTTCCTACTCCACCTTTTTGGTTAGCGATTGCGATGATTCTTCCCATTTCTCCTCCACTCATTTATAAACACTACTATGATTGTAGCACACTAAGATTTCTTTTGCTTAACTTTTTAAGTGATCCGGTCAGTTTTCTATATATTGTGGTGTCTAATTGTATTCAAAAGCAGTACAATTATCGATATTCTATTAATGTTTCACGGTTTTTACACAATATCTTGGGTCTTAATGTTTCACGTGAAACAATTTTTAGTATTAATTCTCTTTTAAATTGAAATGTTTCACGTGAAACATTTATTTATATTTTTTTAATTGACACTAGATATATTATTGAAGGGGTTGTTTTGACGGAACCCCTGCTTTACGAGGATACTTTTTGGAAGTTTTCTCAACCTTATCAACTATACATATAGTTCTGCTGATATCTGAATTCGGTAACATGAACTCCTGGCAATCAGAAAGCTTACCACCCAGGAGATGTAATGCACCCTTTGCATTCTGTAATTCTTCGGAGGCCTTCTCGCTCTTGAAAGCGATGAACTTACCGCCCACCTTTACATAGGGTAAACAATACTCGGATAATGTAGCCATATTAGCTACCGCTCTGGAAACAGCAATGTCAAAAGTTTCTCTGAGGGAACCTTCCTTCGCCATAGAAAAATCTTCTGCTCTTCCGTGAAGGGTATGTATACTACCCTCACTGTTAAGGTCTAATTTTTCTATAACATCATTAAGGAAGTTAAGTCTCTTATTCAAAGAATCTAGTAATGTCACATTGAGATTCGGAAACATGATCTTCAGAGGAATCCCGGGAAAGCCTGCGCCGGTACCAATATCCACCAGTGAATATGCTTTTTTTGAAAAATAAAAATATGCAGCTGCGGATACACTGTCAACAAAATGAAGCTTACATACATCATCAAATTCAGTGATGGCTGTAAGGTTCATTACCTTATTGGTCTCCACCAGCATATTGAAATAATCATCAAACTGATGAAGCTGTTTGTCCGACAATGATAATCCCAACTTAGAAAAATCATTGATCATCTTAGCATACTTAGTTCTCATCATTGTTTCCTCTGTTTATTGAATCAAGGTAAATTATAAGTACAGATACATCGGCGGGATTAACTCCACCGATTCTTGATGCCTGTCCGATATTCTTTGGTCTGAACTTCTCAAGCTTCTGTCTTGCTTCAAGACGAAGACTTGATACATCATCATAGTTTATATCATCAGGGATAAGTCTCTTCTCAAGTTTTTTGAACTGCTCAACCTGTCTTTCCTGTCTCTGGATGTAACCCTCATATCTGATGGTGATCTCCACCTGTTCAATTACATCCTTGGGAAGTTCACATCTCTCAGAATCAATTTCAGCAAGAGACTCATAATCAAACTCAGGTCTGCAGATAAGTTCTGCCAAAGAAGTTGCTGTCTTAAGTGTGGAACTTCCATGGTCTTCCATAAATTTCTGAATTCTGGCATTAGCTCCAACTGTGGTCTTCTTTAATCTCTCAACCTCTTTATCAATAGCATCGATCTTAGCAACTAACTTGTTATATCTATCTTCATCAATAAGTCCAACTTCATAACCTTTTTTACGAAGTCTGATGTCTGCATTATCCTGACGAAGTAGTAATCTGTACTCTGCTCTTGAGGTCATCATTCTGTAGGGCTCGAGATTTTCTTTGGTAACAAGATCATCCACAAGAACTCCTATGTAACCCTCTGACCTGTCAATCTCAAGATAGGGCTTTTCGAAAATCTGCATTGCAGCATTGATTCCTGCATAAAGTCCCTGGGCCGCAGCCTCTTCATAACCGCTGCTACCATTAAACTGTCCGGCGGAGAAAAGACCTTTCACATTTTTGATCTCAAGGTAAGGTGAAAGCTGTCCGGGACAGAGGCAGTCATACTCGATAGCATAAGCTGATTTTACAATCTTACAGTTTTCCAGGCCGGGAACTGTTCTGTACATTGCAAGCTGTACATCCTCAGGAAGTGAAGAACTCATTCCGTCAATGTACATCTCATTAGTAAAGGTTCCCTCAGGCTCAACAAATACCTGATGTCTCTCATGATCAGGGAACTTCACAACTTTATCTTCTATGGAAGGACAATATCTGGGGCCGATACCTTCTATGATTCCGGCATAGATCGGGGACCTGTGAATATTGTCTCTGATTATTTCATGGGTCTTCTCATTTGTGTATGTAAGCCAGCAGGAAACTTGTTCTTTTTGAATAGTTTTCGCATCTGTATCAAAGGAAAATGGAATTACAGGAGTGTCACCAAACTGTTCAGACATTTTTGAATAGTCGATTGAATTGCCATCCATTCTTGCAGGGGTTCCTGTCTTGAATCTACGAAGTTCAATACCTGCTTTAATAAGGGAATCAGATAACAGATTAGAAGGCTGAAGTCCGTTGGGACCTGAGTAAGTGATAGCCTCACCGGTTAGACATCTGCTCTTTAAATAAGTACCGGTACAAAGAATAACAGTCTTGGCTTCATAAATGATTCCGGAGAAAATCTTTACACCGACAATTGTGTTATGATAACCGCTCTTCTTCTCTTCTTCTGTTGCTTCTTCAAAAAGAATCTCTGAAACCTCGGCCTGCTTTATAGTCAGGTTCTTCTGATTCTCCAAAACTTTTTTCATAGCTTTGGAATATTCCATCTTGTCAGCCTGGCATCTCAGGGAATGAACCGCAGGACCCTTGGAAGTATTCAGCATCTTGGACTGAAGAAAAGTCTTGTCGATATTCTTTCCCATCTCTCCGCCGAGAGCATCGATTTCTCTTACAAGATGGCCCTTGGATGATCCGCCGATATGTGGATTGCAGGGCATAAATGCTATATTGTCAGCACTCATGGTAAAGATCACAGTCTCCAGGCCAAGTCTTGCGCAGGCCAAAGCCGCTTCACATCCGGCATGACCGGCACCTATTACAGCAACATCAATTTTTTCACGTATCTCTGTCATAAATTATTTTCCCATACAGAATTTGGAGAAAATCTCTTCAACAAGATCATCACCAACTTCTTCACCAATTATTTCTCCAAGAAAAGCGTAAGCATTAGTCAGGTCCACCGTAAAGAAATCCTCTGTGAGACCAAGTTCAATACTCTGCTTTACAAGCTGCAGACTGTCATATGATTTTTTCAAAAGATCCTTATGACGAAGGTTAGTTATATAAAGTTCCTGCTTAGGAACAATATCTCCATTAAGGAACAATTTCGATACCGCATCCTTAAGATCTTCAAGACCGTTTCCTTTAAGCATTGAAGTTCTTATTATGGGTAAAGTATCGTCTTTTGAGTCTGAAAAATGCATACGAACGATATCGTCTGTTATCTTAATATCATCCTGCAAGTCATCTTTATTAAGAAGAACAATAGTCTTCTTATTGTGACAAAGGGAGATAATTCCCTTGTCCTCTTCATCCAGCTCAGAAGTGGAATCAAGGATATACAAAACAAGATCCGCTTCCTGAACTTTTTCTTTTGCCTTATCAACACCTATCTTTTCGATGATGTCATCGGTGTTTCTGATTCCGGCTGTATCTATAACGTGAAGAACAATGTCTCCAAGTCTAACTGTCTCTTCAATAATATCTCTTGTAGTTCCCGCAATGTCAGTAACTATGGCCCTCTCATCTCCTGTCAGTGCATTAAGAAGTGAGGACTTGCCGGCATTGGGCTTTCCTACAATAACTGTTTTAATTCCGTCTTTTCTAATCTTTCCTTCATCAGCGGAGGATAACAGCTGTCCGATTTCTTTTGAAAGACCGTTTATTATCTCATCCAGCTTTTCAGGAAATCCTGTAAGATCATAATTCTCAGGATCATCAAGAGCTGATTCTATAAATGCCATCTGATAAAGAATCTTCTCTCTTATGGATTTTATCTTTTTATAAACACTTCCGCGAAGCTGCTCCCTGGAACTCTCCAGTGCAAAATTGTTCTGTGCACTGATAAGATCCATGATAGCTTCGGCTTTGGTCAGATCAATTCTTCCGTTCAAAAATGCTCTCTTGGTGAACTCACCGGGCTCAGCCAGTCTGCAGCCCTTGTCCAGAAGAAGCTGCAAGATCTGATTCATCACCAACATTCCACCATGGGAATTGATTTCGATCACATCTTCTCTGGTATAACTATGGGGTCCCTTCATAAAAGAAACCATAACTTCATCGATGATCTTGTTTTCTTCCGACTTTGAATCATCAACAATAAAGCCATACTTGATAGTGTTTGGCTTATGCTCTGTGAGAGTATGTACTCCCTTAGGGGAAACATAGATCTCATCACATATTTCGACAGCCCTTTTTCCGCTGACTCTGATAATACCGATACCGGCATCAGACATAGCAGTGGCAATCGCACAAATTGTATCATCTCCGAAATTATTCAACACTGAACTCATAGCCCATACCTCGCTATTAATACTATAGCACAACAGACATAAAAAGAACCCGCTCACTCTGTCAACGGGTTAAAGGAAGCAGGTTCTTTTTAATAGTTATTATTTCTTCAGTGTAACAACTACACGGCGGAAAGGCTCATCACCCTCACTGTGTGTTGTAACATATCTGTCATTCTGAAGTGCTGAATGAATGATTCTTCTCTCGTAAGGATTCATAGGCTCAAGAGCAACGGACTGTCTTGACTTTCTTACCTTGTAAGAAATGTTCTTAGCCAGGTTCTCAAGTGTAGCCTTTCTTCTCTCACGGTAGTTCTCTGTATCAACCTTTACATGAATGTAATCAGCAGCATCTCTGTTAACTACAAGGGAAATCAGATACTGGAGTGAATCAAGGGTCTGTCCTCTCTTACCGATAAGAACTCCCATCTCATCTCCGCTAAGATCAACATCAAGAATTCTGTCATTCTCGTTGTACTTGGCGTTGATCTTAACTTCCATCTTCATTGCACCGAATACTTCATCAAGAAAAGCATTGGCTCTTGCAACGAGCTCATCACCGTTAACATTGGAAGCCTTAGCCTTCTCTTCCTTCTTCTCTTCTGCCTTGGGAGCGGGCTTGTTCTCTTTAACTTCCTTAACTTCCTTAGCAGGCTTGTTTTCTTTAACGGGCTTGGACTCTACAGGCTTCTTAACCTCTTCAACTACCTCAGGCTTTTCCTCTTTAACCCTTGCCTTGATGATAGCGGGCTTAGCATTGATTCCCAAAAATCCTGATGAACCCTGTGATACTACTTCATACTCAAGTCTGTCGCTGGTTACCAGGAAGCTTTCGCAAGCTTCTGTGATAGCATCATCGACGTTTTTTGCAGTAAACTCCTTGAACTCCATTATAACCTCCCACATTCATAAGCATTATTATTGCTTGTTATTATTCTCGTTAAATTCTTTTACCATATTTGCCTTGGCTAAAAGAGAATTCTTCTTGATCTCTTTTCCCTGGTATATTGATCTGGTCTTCTCAAGAGCCTTCTCATTGGCTTCCTTGGAAGCTGAGATAGTCTGAGTATTGTTGATATTTCTTGTAGACATGTTTGCATAGCGGTTCATCTGAGGAGAAGTCTTCATCTTTTCCATTTTCTTCTTATACTTCTCAGTGTTCTTGGCTATCTCTGCATCGATGTCTGTATTATCAATGTGCTTGTTGATAACGATCTGCTGAATGGATCTGACTACCGCACCGGCAATCCAGTAAATGCCCATACCTGCGGGAAGATTCAAGCAGAAGATTGCTGACATGATAGGCATCATAAGGTTCATGGTCTTCATGGACTGAGCCATCTGAGCTGTCGGATCATCAGGATCAACCTTACCACCGTTGTTGTTATCAGCTGCCTGAGGCATAAGCTTAACATTGATCCACTGTGTAAGAGCAGCCAGTGCAGGAACTGCGATCGCACCTAAAAGAAGCAGGAAATGCTTGGTGGAAAAAGCAGTCTGAACCATGTACATAGGTGTGTCACCTATGTTAAGACCAAGAAATGAATTGAATCTGTTAAGAGTCTCATGGGTGCTCTGGATTGATGAAGCAAGTCCTGAGAAATTCTCTGAAAGACTGTTCCAATCAGCTGTTGAAGCCTTATTGAGAACATCGATATAAGTATTCTCAATGTACTTAGCATTACCTGAAACAAACTCCGTATTGGTGAACTGCTTGGTAAAACCTACGGCACCCTTCAGATTCTGAAGGAAATCAGCTGCACCGTCAGTCTCTCTGAGCTGTTCAACAAGGGGATAAAAAGCATTCCTTACGATAGTAACATAAGCGGGAATTGCATAGATAACACGATAAAGAGCAAACAGAATAGGCATCTGAATAACCAGCTGCAGGCAGCTGCCTGTCTGGGATACGCCATATTTAGCATAGAGCTCTTTGGTCTCCTGCTGCATAGCAAGCATTGAATCGTTGTCCTTCTTGCCCTTGTACTTGGCCTGAATAGCCTTGAGCTCAGGACTCATCTTGCTCTGAAGCTTGGAAAATTTCTGCTGCTTGTAAGTAAGCGGAAGCAGACATAAATAAATAACAATTGTAAAAATGATGATTGCAAGACCGATATTAGGAATACCGATAAGATTAAGAACTGTGAATATTCCGTTCATCAGATGGCCAAGAAGCCATGCTACGGGTCCAACAATTTTCCCAGTGTACTGGGTTAATAAAAATCCCTCCAAATTCAACCTCCTCTAAAAGCTCACGGAACCGGATCGTATCCGCCGCTGGAAAAAGGATTACATCTAAGTATTCTCCAAACAGCCAAAAGTCCCCCTTTAAGGGCTCCGTACTTTTCTATTGCTTCTAGTCCGTACTCAGAACAGGTCGGAATATACGGACACTTCGTTCTTTTTAATGGAGACAAATACTTTCTATAAAATTTGATCAAACAGATAAGTATTTTTTTCATTCTTCACCGCCATTTTTCATTATGCGGGCCTTCCCTGCCAGGCTTAAAAGAGCAGCTTCTATATCAAAAAAGCTTGCGTCAGACGCACAGGCTCTGGCAACGACTACTATGTCCAAACCACTATTGAACATATCTTCATGTAGCCGGTAAGATTCTCGAACAAGTCTTGCAAATCTGTGCCTTACAACACTGTTCCCTATTTTTTTGCTGCATGATATTCCAAGATGATTACGAGAAGTCTCATTTTTCCACACATAAACTACAATATACTTATTGGCATAACTCTTGCCGTTCTCGTAAACATTACGGAAATCACCTGTTTTTTTCATCGATTCAGAAAAAAGCATTATTAAGTTTCCTTATTATATAACCAAAACAATTGAAAGAATTAAGACAGAAGAAAAAAGGCCACATATTACTGCGGCCTTTAAAATCATGCTGATAATCTCTTTCTTCCCTTAGCTCTTCTAGCAGCGAGAACTTTTCTGCCGCCCTTAGTAGCCATTCTTGCTCTGAAGCCGTGAACTCTGGCTCTCTGGAGCTTATGAGGCTGGAATGTCATCTTCATTTCGGAAACACCTCCTTCTTATACAAACTAACCCATAAGGGTCTGTTAAATGAGAATACATGAAATGCATCTCAAAATTATCAATTGATTACATCCGTGTGGAAAAAATCTTTATAATTATAATAAATAAAAATAGGTCAGTCAAGCCTTAAAAACCCTTAAAATATCTAATCTGAAATAAAAAAAAATTTCAAAATAATAATCAACAATATATGGTGTAAAGAAAAGTTATCCACAGCAAAATGTTGATTCTGTGGAAAACTTGTGAATTAATATTTTGTGCCCATTTTTATCCACATTTTTGATTTTTTTTGTGGATAAAAGGGTTATTAATCCGTTGACAACTATTAATAAACTCAGTATTCATGCGGTTTATATCGGTTGATACCTAAAAGTGGAAAAAGAGGGGTTTTTCCACAATGAACTTTTTTATCATTTTTTTTACCGAAAATAAAAAAAGTTATCCACAATTTGATCAATTTGATATTTAAAACCTTTTAATATAAAATAGTTAAAGTCTAAAATTATGCGTAATTTGGGGAGTTTTTTCATGCAATCATCATCAGAAATCACACAAAATCTCAAATCTAACTGGGAGGAAATCAAGAAACAGATCAGAGCTTTATCAGGAATCACTGATATTTCTTATCGTACCTGGATCGATCCGCTGACTGTTTATGAGGCAACACAGGATACTGTAAAGATTCTCATCCCTCAGGATAATCCCATGGCTCTTTCTTATATCAGTAAGAACTATATGGATTTCTTCAAGGTTACAATATCTGAATTCTTAGATTCCATGGTTGAGGTTATCTTCATTTTAAACAAAGATACTATTAATAATGAAGAAACACAGGAAAATGAAAATGACAATAGCTCTGAAAGCCGCTATATGTCTAATGCCAACGTTGAGCATTCCAACCTTAATCCTAAATATAGATTCGATACCTTCGTTGTAGGCAGCAACAACAAGTTTGCTCATTCAGCATCATTGGCTGTTGCGGAGTCACCGGGAATCTCCTACAACCCTCTTTTCCTGTACGGCGGTCCGGGACTTGGTAAGACCCACCTTATGCACTCCATCGGTCACTTCATCATTGAGCACAATCATCAGGCCAAGGTTCTGTATGTAACTTCCGAGCAGTTCACCAACGAAGTTATTGAGTCCATCCGAAGCGGTAAGACAGAGAGCATGTCCAAGCTTCGTGACAAATACCGCACCGTTGACGTTCTCATGGTCGACGACGTTCAGTTCATCATCGGTAAAGAGCAGACACAGGTTGAGTTCTTCCACACCTTCAACGAGCTCCACCAGGCCGGCAAGCAGATCATTCTTTCATCCGATAAGCCGCCCAAGGAGATGGAGACCCTTGAAGAGAGATTCCGTTCACGATTCGAGATGGGTCTCATCGCTGATATCCAGTCTCCTGACTACGAGACAAGAATGGCTATCCTTCGTAAAAATGCAGAGACCTGCGGAAGATACATTGATGACGAGATCATCGATTACATTGCTACCAACATCAAGTCCAATATTCGAGAGCTTGAGGGAGCCTTCAACAAGATCATCGCTTACTCAAGACTTAATAATGTAGATATTACTCTGGAAAATGCCATGGAGGCTCTGAAGGATATCATTTATCCCGACAAGACCAAGGTCATCACACCTCAGCTTATCATTGATACTGTCTGCGAACAGTACGGCACCAAGAAGGAAGACATCGTCTCCAAGAAGAGAAATTCAGAGATCGTTCTTCCCAGACAGATCATCATGTATCTTTGCAGAGAGCACACCGATGCTTCCCTGGAAGAGATCGGTAAGATCCTTGGAAAAAAAGACCACACCACAGTTATGAGCGGTATCAGCAAGATCAAACAGAAAATGACCATCGATGATGAGCTCAACAAGAACCTTGATATTATAATGAAGAAACTTAATCCCTCTTTATAAACATTTCCAACCGAGTTATCAACAATTTGTGGATAACTATCTTGATAACTTGTGATTTGGCAGGGGATTAATTGTTATTAATGGGTGGATAGATTTTTTATCCCTCATATGCAAAAATTTGGCTTGTTTATAACTTTTTAATTTTCAACATCAATTTTTTTGTTTTCAACAACCAAAAATTTGTAAAAAAGCCTTTAAAATTGTATAATAGAATAGGTTTTCAACATATCAACAACACTTATTAATACTTTTACTATTTTTTTATAATTATTTTATATATTTTCCGATGGGGGTAACTTCGTAAATGAAATTCGTTTGCTCTAAATCAAATCTCGTAAGCAGTTTGCAGATTGTTTCCAAGGCTGTTCCTTCTAAGACTACAATGTCAATTCTTGAATGTATTCTTATAGATGCAACCGAAGGCATAATCAAATTCATTGCCAACGATATGGAGCTTGGCATTCAGACTATCGTAGAAGGAAATATTGTAGAGAGAGGTTTCATTGCAATCGATGCCAAGATTTTCGTAGATATTGTAAGAAAACTCCCTGACAATGATGTAACCATAGAATCAGATTCATCCAATAAAGTAACTATCAGCTGTGAGAAGGCCAAGTTCAATCTTATCGGCAGGAAGGGTGATGACTTCACTTATCTTCCCGCTATCGAGAAGATCGACGGCGTTGAGGTTTCACAGTTTACTCTTAGAAATGTAATCCAGCAGACCATTTTTTCAATTGCAGAGAATGACGCCAACAAGATCATGGCAGGTGAGCTCTTCGAGGTAGACGGCGAGAACCTTAAGCTCGTATCCCTTGACGGACACAGAATCTCCATCAGAAAGGTGAAGCTCGGAGGCAACTATCCTTACAAGAAGGTCATCGTTCCCGGCAAGACCCTGGGCGAGATCAGCAAGATCCTCAGCGACAGCACTGAGAAGAAGGTCAGCATTTATTTCACAGACAAGCACGTTTTATTTGAGTTTGATAAGACTACTGTTGTATCCCGTCTCATTGAGGGCGAGTATTTCAGTATAGATCAGATGCTCTCTTCCGATTACGAGACCAAGATGAGCATCAACAGAAAAGAGTTCCTGGACTGTATCGACCGTGCTACCCTTCTGGTAAAAGAGGGTGACAAGAAGCCTGTTATCATTTCAGTGACAGACGGCAAGATGGAGCTCAAGATCAATTCAGCAATCGGAAGCATGGATGAAGAAATCGATATCGACAAGCAGGGCAAAGACCTTATGATCGGCTTTAACCCCAAATTCCTCATTGATGCACTTCGTGTAATCGAGGACGAGATTGTAGATATTTATCTTGTTAACCCTAAGGCACCATGCTTTATCAGAGACAAGGAATCAACCTACATTTACCTTGTTCTTCCGGTTAACTTTACAACAGTTGATTAAAAAGATTTAGAAAGTTTTAGAAGTAAAAAAGATGGAAATAGTTAAATTACGCGAACAGGATGACTTTATTAAACTTGGACAGGCTCTTAAAAAGGCAGGTCTTGAGGGTTCAGGTGTGGATGCCAAGAATGACATCCAGGCCGGACTTGTTAAGGTTAACGGTGAAATTGAAGAAAGACGTGGCCGTAAACTCTATGATGGTGACATTTTCGAATATGACGGCGTACAGGTAAAGATAGAGAAATGATAATAAAGTCGTTGGAATTAGCTGATTTCAGAAATTATGAGAACTTAAAGATTGATTTCAGCAGCGGTACAAATATATTGTATGGCGACAATGCCCAGGGGAAGACCAATATCCTCGAGGCGATATTTGTTTCTGCAACCACCAAATCCCATAAAGGCAGCAAGGACAAGGAAATCATCAGATTTGGCAAGGAAGAGGGCCATGTAAGAACCATTCTCGAGAGAGACAACGCGGAATATCGCGTGGACATGCACCTTCGTAAGAACAAATCCAAGGGAATTGCCATTGACGGTCAGAAGATCAAGAAGGCTTCGGATCTTATTGGCAAGCTTAATGTAGTATTTTTTTCTCCGGAAGATCTAAGCATTATTAAGAATGGTCCCTCAGAGAGACGCAGATTCATGGATATGGAGCTGTGTCAGCTGGATCAGATATATCTAAATAGTCTTTCTAAGTACAACAAGCTCGTCACCGAGCGCAATAAAGTTCTTAAGGATCTGTACGAACATCCGGAAAACAGCGTGCTTCTTGATGTTCAGGACAAGCAGCTGTGCGAATACGGATCCGTCATCATCAAGACTAGAGAAAAATTCATAGGCGAACTTAATGAAATAATAAGACCTATTCATGAGAAATTGACAGGACAAAAAGAGAGCCTGTCCGTTTACTATGAGCCTTATGTTACGGCAGCTGATTTTGAACAAAAGCTGAAGGCCGCAAGGCGCAAGGATGCTGCACTCAAGCAGACAACAGTAGGCCCCCATAAGGATGATTTTTCTTTTATTGTTCAAAAAAAAGATAATTCCGGCAATCTCGGAGAAGGCATCGATATCAGGAAGTTCGGATCCCAGGGACAGCAAAGGACCGCTTCTTTATCCCTGAAGCTTTCAGAGATCGAGATTGTAAAAAAGGCTAAGAAGGAAAATCCGGTACTGCTTTTGGATGATGTTCTGTCAGAGCTTGATTCCAACAGACAGAACTATCTGCTTAATACCATAGGTGATATTCAGACAATCATCACCTGTACCGGTTTGGATGAATTTGTTAATAACAGATTTGAAATAGATAAGCTGTTCAAGGTTACAGAAGGAACAGTAAGTAGTGAAAATTAAGAAACGGAGCGAAAGATGGCTAACGAAGAAGTACAATATGGAGCTGATCAAATCCAGATTCTTGAAGGACTTGAGGCGGTTAGAAAAAGACCCGGTATGTATATCGGAACCACAGCCAGCAGAGGTCTTCACCATCTCGTTTATGAGATAGTTGATAACTCTGTTGATGAAGCCCTGGCAGGCTTTTGTGATCACATCGAGGTAACCATTAATCACGATAACACCATCGTTGTCAAGGATAACGGTCGTGGTATCCCTGTTGACGTGAATCACAAGTCAGGACTTACAGGTGTTGAGGTCGTATTTACAATTCTTCACGCCGGCGGTAAGTTTGGCGGTGGAGGTTACAAGGTATCCGGAGGTCTTCACGGAGTTGGTGCATCAGTAGTTAACGCTCTCTCCGAGTGGCTTGAAGTTCAGGTTACAAGAGACGGCAAGGTATACCAGCAGAGATACGAAAGAGGTAAGGTCTGCTACCCTCTTAAGGTTGTGGGAACTGCCCCTGAAGGAGCATCCGGCACCAGAGTATACTTTAAGCCCGACGCCCTTATCTTCAAGGAGACCACAGTTTACGAATATAACATTCTCAAGCAGAGACTCAGAGAAATGGCTTTTCTTACCAAGGGACTTCGTATTTCTCTTACAGATATGCGTGTTGAAGAGGGCGAGGATCCGATAGTTCAGACCTTCCACTATGAAGGCGGTATCAAGGAATTCGTCCAGTATCTGAATAAGAGCAAGACTCCTCTTTACACAGATATCATGTACTTTGACGGAAACAAGAATAACGTTCAGGTTGAGGTTTCCTTCCAGCACAACGATTCTTACAACGAAAGTATTTATACCTTCGTAAACAATATCAATACTCCTGAGGGAGGAACACATCTTGAGGGCTTCAAGGCCGCACTGACCAAGACTTTCAACGACTACGCAAGAGCCAACAAGATGTTAAAAGAGAATGAGGACAACCTCACCGGTGAAGACATCAGAGAAGGTCTCACCGCCATCATCAGTGTTAAGATCGAGGATCCTCAGTTTGAAGGACAGACCAAACAGAAGCTCGGTAATTCTGAGGCAAGAGGCGCTGTTAATGCTATCGTCAGCGAGCAGCTCACCTACTATCTCGAGCAGAATCCTTCAGTTGCCAAGCTTATCCTTGAAAAGGCCATCCTGGCTCAGAGAGCAAGAGATGCCGCCAGAAAGGCAAGAGACCTCACAAGACGTAAGTCAGCTCTTGACGGCCTCGGACTTCCCGGCAAGCTTGCGGACTGCTCCGACAAGGATCCCAAGAATTGCGAGATATTCATCGTTGAGGGAGATTCCGCCGGCGGTTCAGCCAAGACAGCCAGAAGCCGTGCAACCCAGGCTATCCTTCCTCTTAGAGGAAAGATCCTTAACGTTGAGAAGGCCCGTGTGGACAAGATCTACGCCAACAACGAGATCAAGGCCATGATCACAGCCTTCGGAACAGGTATCCATGATGATTTCGATATTTCCAAGCTCCGCTATGACAAAATCATCATCATGACCGATGCCGACGTAGACGGTGCGCATATTTCCACTCTCATGCTCACCTTCCTTTACAGATTTATGCCTGAGCTTATCAGACAGGGCCATGTATATCTTGCACAGCCACCGCTCTATAAGCTCGAGAAGAATAAAAAGGTATGGTACGCATACTCAGATGAGGAGCTTGATAAGATCCTTACCGATGTAGGCCGTGACCAGAACAACAAGATCCAGAGATATAAGGGACTTGGTGAGATGGATCCCGAGCAGCTTTGGGAAACCACCATGGATCCTGAACGCAGAGTTCTCCTTAGAGTCAATATGGATGAGGAATCCCAGTCTGATATCGATGTTACCTTCACAACACTTATGGGTGACAAGGTAGAACCAAGAAGAGATTTCATCGAAAAGAACGCAAGATTTGTTAAGAATCTTGATGTATAAAGGGGATAAGAAATGCCTGATAATAAAAACAATAACAACAATGAAATGCCGGATGACGTTTTTGACAAGGTAACTACCGACAGAATCAAAGAGGTAGACCTTCAGAAGACCATGGAGTCCGACTATATTGACTACGCCATGAGCGTTATCGCTGCCCGTGCTCTTCCGGATGTAAGAGACGGACTTAAGCCCGTTCAGAGAAGAATCCTCTACTCCATGATCGAGCTCAACAACGGTCCCGACAAGCCGCATCGTAAGTGCGCCCGTATCGTCGGTGATACCATGGGTAAATATCATCCCCACGGTGACAGCTCAATCTACGGTTCTTTGGTAAACATGGCTCAGCCCTGGTCCATGAGATACTGTCTTGTTGACGGACACGGTAACTTCGGATCAGTGGACGGCGACGGCGCTGCTGCTATGCGATATACAGAGGCAAGACTTACCAAGATCTCCATGGAAATGATTGCCGACATCAACAAGGACACTGTTGATTTTGTACCAAACTTTGATGAGACAGAAAAAGAGCCTGTGATCCTTCCTTCCAGATATCCTAACCTTCTGGTTAACGGTACCACAGGTATTGCGGTAGGTATGGCTACCAATATCCCGCCCCACAATCTTCGTGAAGTTATCGGCGCTGTAGTTAAGATGATCGATAACAGAGTTCTCGAGGACAGAGAGACAGAGATCGAAGAAGTTCTTGATATCATCAAGGCTCCCGATTTCCCTACAGGCGGTATTATCCTCGGAACAAGAGGTGCCGAGGAGGCCTACAGAACAGGCCGCGGCAAGGTTGTAGTAAGAGCCGTTACCAACATCGAGCCTATGCAGAACGGTAAGAACAGAATCGTTGTAACCGAGCTTCCTTACCTGGTTAACAAGGCTAACATGATCTCCAAGATCGCAGAGCTGGTTAAGCTCAAGAAGCTTGACGGTATCACTGCCCTTCGCGATGAGTCAGACCGTGAAGGTATGCGTGTTGTTATCGAGCTTCGAAGCGATGTTAACCCTAACATCATGCTTAACAAGCTTTACAAACATACACAGATGCAGGATTCCTTCGGTATCATCATGCTGGCTCTGGTAAATAACGAGCCCAAGGTCCTTAGCATCACCGAGATGCTGGGGCACTACATCAAGCATCAGGAAGAAGTTGTAACAAGAAGAACCAGGTACGACCTTAACAAAGCTGAGGAAAGAAACCACATTTTGGAAGGTCTGCTTATTGCCCTTGATAACATCGATGAAGTTATCAAAATCATCAGAGGCAGTGAAACAGTAGCTATCGCCAAGGAGCAGTTGATGGCCCGCTTCGGACTTTCAGATGTTCAGGCCCAGGCTATTGTAGACATGAGACTTCGTACTCTCACCGGCTTGGAAAGAGACAAGCTTGAGCAGGAGCACGCTGAACTCCTCAAGAAGATCGAGGAACTCAAGGCCATCCTTGCAGATGAGAAGCTCCTCCTCGGAGTAATCAGAAAAGAGATCACCGAAATCTCAGATAAATACGGCGATGACAGAAAGTCACAGATCGGACACGACGAGTCAGATATCGACATTGAGGACCTTATCCCCAACGTCAATACCGTTATCGCAATGACCGATTTAGGTTATATCAAGAGAATGTCCATCGACAACTTTAAGGCCCAGAACCGCGGTGGTAAGGGCATTAAGGGAATCACAACAATCGATAACGACTTTGTTGAAGATATTCTCATGACCACAACCCACAATTACATCATGTTCTTTACCAACACAGGACGAGTTTACAGACTCAAGGCTTATCAGATTCCTGAGGCTTCAAGAACATCAAGAGGAATGGCTATCGTCAACCTCCTGCAGCTTGCTCCCGGGGAAAAGATTTCCGCTATGATCCCTGTAACAGGCTTCGAGGACGAGTCCAAGAGCCTCTTCATGGTAACCAAGAAGGGAACCGTTAAGAAGACTCCTATCACAGACTTCTCCAACGTGAGAAAGACAGGTCTTGTAGCCATTGTTCTTCGTGATGATGATGAGCTCATCGAGGTAAAGACTGTTAAGAAGGATGCAGAGATCTTCCTTGTAACCAAGAACGGAATGTGCATCCACTTTGACGAAGAAGACGTGCGCTCCACCGGAAGATCCTCTATCGGTGTAAGAGGAATGATGCTTGACGATACCGATGAGATCGTTGGTATGCAGCTTGATTCCCAGGGCGATTCACTTCTCATCGTTTCAGAAAAAGGCTATGGAAAGCGCACAACCCTTGAAGAATTCAACAGCCAGTTCAGAGGCGGTAAGGGTGTTAAGTGCTATAAGATAACCGAGAAGACCGGTAATGTAGTAGGCGTTAAGGCTGTTACAGACGAGAACGAGATCATGATGATCACCAACGGCGGAACCATCATCCAGCTTCGTATGGACGAGATCACAGTTCACGGCCGTGTTACATCCGGTGTTAAGATGATCAATCTGGACAAGGGTGTCACAGTTGCCAAGATTGCCAAGGTAAGAGAAAAGATTTCCGACGGAGACAAGGATATCGACAATATCGATGACGTTTCCGAGGATGTTGAAGAGTAATTCGTAAAAAGCAGATCTGTATCATGTGCGAGGGGATATATGAATATTGGACTGTTGATATCTGAATTAGAGGATCAGGACGTTAAAAAAATCTGCATAGGTGCCTGCCAGGCTGCCAAGGAGAAGAAAATCAAGCTCTTCATCATGCCCGGCAGATACCTTTACACGGAAAAAGATGTGGATGAAGACAGGCCCTATGACTATCAGAGTGCTGCTCTCTTCGACTACGCCAACACTTCGGATCTGGATGCTGTTATCATCGACATAGACAGAATCGGCAAGAATGTGCCCATTCTCAAGAAAGAAGCATTCCTCAAGAAGTTTGACAACGTCCCTGTGATCACTCTCACAGAGCAGGAAGGCTACAAAAACGTCAATGAAGTAACCACAGAGCCCTGCAGATTCGAGCAGCTGGGCTACGAGGCAGTATGTGATGCCATTGGTTTTGTGAAAGACGGCAGCATCCCCGCTCCTGCCCCGCTTCAGACCTTCAGTTTCGTGGAGCCTCCCGTTGGAAAGAGTGTTAAGACTCTCTCCGAGCTTGGCTACCAGCTCCTTCACAGAAAATATCCCAAGGAGCAGGCATATCTTGCTTTTACCGAATATGCAGCCAGGGAAGGAATACAGGACTGCGGAGTATTCCTTTATGATAAAAAGATCAGAAACGTTATCAAGTACGCCTGGGAAAAGCCTGAATACATCAGTGCCAAATCCGCTCTTTTAGGCGGAAAGATCCAGGAATTCGCAGAAGAAGAAAGACTTGTGGAAACAGACAAGGTCTTTTCAGTATTTGCAAACAGCAGGGAGAACGTGTTCATCGCAGGCGTCATCTTTGTCGGTGAGTACCAGCTGGGACTTCTGATTACAGAGTTCAGACCCGAAGTTATAGCAGACTACTATTTTGACAGCCTCTTAAGCATTGTTACCGGTGCTTCAAGAGTTGCTTATCTTGAAAAAGAGCTTAAGAAGACCAATGAAGAGCTCTATGAGGTTCAGGAGGAGCTTGCCAGGGACGATTCCGTTCTTGATCACATCGGAGATCAGGACTATCTCACCGGCGGTCTCAACAGACGAGGCTTTTTTGCCAAGGCCTACGATTACCTCAAGGACAACTTCAAGCCCGGAAGCAGCGCCATTGTGGCATATATCCATATGGAATCCCTCAAGAAGATCAATGAGATGTATGGTCATGAGGAAGGCGACAGAGCTGTAAAGAGAGTAGCCCAGATTCTGGAAGAGGTCTTTGAAGGCAGTATTTACGGAAGAATCCGTGGCGATGAATTCGCTGTTATCGATATAACCGAAGATGATGGCAAGGGAGACTCTTTCCGTCAGGAAATGTCCACCCAGAATGCCAAGCTCCTGGCAGAGACCAGCAGATATATCAATCATCTTCAGTATTCTATCTGTGAATTCGGTCATGATGAGAATCTGTCCCTTCGTGAAATGCTGAAGGAAACAGATGAAAATCTCCAGAGGATCAAGGGAAATTATTGATCAGATAATTCCCAGGGATTTGAGGACGAATAACCAGAAGGTCAGTGAGAATGAGCATCCGAAGGTAGTCATCATGATGATACTGCTACTGAGGGTCCCTTCGTGTCCCATGCTCTTGGCCATGATATAGCAGCTGACGGTTGTGGCGGATCCCAGCATTACAAGGATCGCTACTATCTGCTCTCCCGCAAAACCAAGGGAGACTGCGATTGGAAGAAATACAGCTACTAACAGGAATAGTTTTATAAAGCTGGCGCATAGCGCCGGCTTTATTTCATTTGCGGCCTTTCTGAAATCAAAGGTTGCGCCCATGGACATAAGGCCCAGGGGTGTGGCCAGTGCTCCAAGATTTGAAGTAAGAGTGCTGATGATCTTAGGCGTAGGAATCTCGCATACAGACCACAACAAACCTAAGAGAATACCGATGAGAATAGGATTTGTTATGATTCCGAAAAGAGTCTTTTTCATAAGGAGCTTCTTGGAATCATACTTCCGCTCAAGGGAATTCTCATCCTCATCCCCGAGAATAAAGTCCGCGGGAGCAGTAACCATCAGGACTACAACTGCGAAGATATTGTAAAGGGGCACGCTGCCCAGTATCATAAGGGGCGCCATGCCTGAGCCCGCATCCCCGTAGATATTGTGGATAAAGGCGATTCCAAGGAGGGCTGCGCTGCTTCTGTAGGAGCCCTGGATGAACTCTCCTCTCCTACCCTTGTTTTTCACAAGAATCAGAGATAAAAGCGAGATCAGAAGGATACTTACTGCTGTGGTCACAAAACAAAACAGCACGAACTTGCCGTTCCAGGCGGAAGCGAAATCCTCTTTTGACAGGTCGCTGAACAAAAGCACCGGCAGAGCTACCTTGAAGACGAATTTGTTCATCCAGGCAGCAGCTTTATCGTCGATGAGGCCGATTTTGTTGAATATATAGCCCAGCACCATCAGAAGGAAAATTGGCAGTGTGGCATTTAAGCTAAAGACAAGATTAGACATATTTCTCCTCCAAAAAGGCTGATACAACATACTGTATCAGCCAGTTCAATACTTACTTCAGTATAAGTCCTACGGGACAGTGATCGGAGCCAAGGGCATCGGAATAGATCTTGGCATCTTCTACCCTATCCATAAAGCTCTCGGAAACAACGAAGTAGTCAATACGCCAGCCTGCGTTCTTGGCTCTTGAGTTGAATCTGTAGCTCCACCAGGAATATGCACCCTCAAGATCCGGATAAAAATGTCTGAAGGTGTCGACAAGGCCTGAGCCAACCACATTGTCGAATTTGGCTCTCTCTTCGTCTGTAAATCCCGCATGTCCGCGGTTGGGCTTGGGATTTTTAAGGTCTATCTCCTTGTGGGCAACATTCAGATCGCCACAGTAGATAACAGGCTTTTTCTCCTCAAGCTTTTTGATATATGCAAGGAAATCATCCTCCCAGACCTGTCTGTACTCAAGTCTTGAAAGGTCCTCTTTTGCATTGGGAACATAGACCGTAACCAGGTAGTAATCAGGATATTCGGCAGTTATCACTCTTCCCTCGTGGTCGTGCTCTTCTATTCCGAGGCCGTAGGTAACTGACAGAGGCTTTTCTTTTGTGAAGATCGCCGTTCCGGAGTAACCCTTTTTCTCAGCATAGTTCCAGTACTCCTCGTAGCCCGGCAGGTCCATCTCTATCTGACCCTCCTGGAGCTTGGTCTCCTGAAGACAGATCACATCAGGCTGCTCTTTATCCATAAATTCCTGAAAGCATCCCTTTGAAACACAGGCCCTGAGGCCGTTTACATTCCATGATACAAGCTTAAGTCCCATAAAATCCGCCTTTCTTATATTCACTAAATATAAAACTATGATATCACAAAAGCTAATGTATATCAGTAACATACGCAAGTCCGCCACATAAACCGCTGTAACTTGCCCAATGAGAAGTGTTTGTGATAGTAATAAAATGTTATCATTACCTTAAGTTCAAGCAAAAATCCCATTTTTTCAAAATAGAAAACAGAAAAAGAAAAGAGGAAAACCTGTGAATTATAGAAAGATAATCGCGCTGGCACTGACATTTTCCACAGTTATAGCAGCTATGGGCTGTTCCAATAAAGAGGAAGATGACCGATATATACATGATTCTGCCAGAATACCATATATTGGCGGAACAGTTGTTAACTATACCACCGCAGAATTCGTTGAATCCTACGAAGAAACTCCCATAGTGATGGAAAGACATAATTACAACATCACACTTTATGAGAATGAACATGTACCCTTCATGGAGAATGCCGAAAAAGTTAGAGAGTCCATATATGCCTATGACACAAATATTCCCCGCTATGTCCCTGAAGAAAACTTCGTTGCATACTTCGCATTTGAGGGATCTTCATCTGTATGTGATCACTACCTGGTATTCAAAGAGGATGGACAGTTCAAGGTCCGGAAGGAAAGCTTCAACTGCGGAGATTCCACTTTTTACTATGGAACAATCGATAATGTTACATACTTTTTAGAGGAATTTGCGGAAAAAGATCCTGTGCAGTACGTTTCAAATGACCTGGCCGGTGGCGAAGAAAGCTACGGAGTCATAGTATACGAGTCCAGAGGAAAGATATACGCCACAGTAATGGCCAACATATTCGCAGAAAATTAATCTTTTTTTCTTGACAGATAAAGGAGCCTGGTTTAATATTTATTCAAGTTAATACTTTAAACCGATGAAGCGGAGATAACGGCTATAATGCCTACACAGAGAGCCCGGGTTGCTGAGAACGGGTAAGAAACAGGTAGTCAAATGGACCGCGGAGGGTGCAGTCAAATGCCTCTTTTACCAAATAACAGAGAGACAAAGTATTCTGCAACGTGGATCGCATACGTCAGTTGCGAGGGATATGATGGTATCCTGATTAAGCGCGTAGTATATTCACTACGAATTCAAGGTGGCACCGCGGATAGATTATAAATATTCGTCCTTGACAGAGGTTATTCTCTGCCAAGGACTTTCGTGTATTAGGACAAGTTCTCAAAGAAGCGTTTTGGCAGAAGAATAGCCAAGACGCTTAAATTTTTATGAAAAGGAGAACAAAGAAATGATCAAGGAAGCTATCGTAAAAATCGTAAACAAGGAAGACCTTACCTATGATGAAGCCTACGCGGTAATGAATGAGATAATGAGCGGCGAGACAAGCCCTACTCAGAATGCCGCATTCCTGTCAGCCCTTTCCACCAAGAGTGCAAGAGCCGAGACAACAGACGAGATCGCAGGCTGCGCAGCTGCCATGAGAGAGCACGCTACACAGGTTGAGACAGGAATGGATATATTTGAGATCGTTGGAACAGGTGGAGATAACGCAGGAAGCTTCAACATTTCCACCACCTCAGCTCTTGTGGCTGCAGCCGGCGGAATGAAGGTTGCCAAGCACGGTAACAGAGCAGCTTCCTCCAAGTGCGGAACCGCTGACTGTCTGGAGGCTCTCGGAGTTAACATCCAGCAGGATCCTGAGAAGTGCATAGAGCTTCTTGAAAAAGTTGGTATGTGCTTCTTCTTTGCACAGAAGTATCACACCTCCATGAAATATGTAGGAGCCATAAGAAAAGAGCTAGGCTTCAGGACAGTGTTCAATATCCTCGGACCACTTACCAACCCCGGCAAGCCCGCAATGCAGCTTCTTGGTGTATATGACGAGTACCTGGTTCAGCCCCTGGCACAGGTTCTTGTAAGCCTTGGAGTTAAGCGCGGAATGGTTGTTTACGGACAGGACAAGCTGGATGAGATCTCCCTTAGCGCACCCACAACAGTGTGCGAGATCAAGGACGGCTGGTACAAGGTTTACACCATAACTCCCGAGGACTTTGGTCTTACAAGATGTGAGAAAAAAGACCTGGTGGGCGGAACTCCTGAAGAAAACGCAGAGATCACAAGAAAGATCCTTGCAGGAGAAAAGGGACCAAAGAGAGACGCAGTTCTTATGAACGCCGGTGCATCCCTTTACATCGGCGGCAAGGCAGAGACCTTCGCTGCTGGCGTTAAGCTGGCAGCAGAGATCATCGATTCAGGCAAGGCAACAGAGACACTTAACAAGCTTATTGAAGTAAGTAACGCATAATTGGAGCTATCATGACAATCCTTGATGAACTGGCGAAGTACGCCGTATACAGAACAGAGCAGGCAAAAAAGAACAGACCCCTTGAGGAAGTAAGAAGACAGGCGGAGAGCCTTCCAAAGGGCAGTTTCGAATTCGAAGAAGCCCTGAAAAAGCCCGGAATGTCCTTCATCTGTGAATGTAAAAAGGCATCACCTTCCAAGGGCCTCATCGCTCCGGACTTTCCATACCTTGATATTGCCAAGTCCTATGAGGAGGCAGGAGCCGACTGCATTTCCGTTCTCACAGAGCCCAAGTGGTTCCTGGGCTCCGATGAATACCTGAGGGAGATTACAGAGACAGTGAAGATCCCCTGCATCAGGAAGGACTTCACCGTAGATGAGTACATGATCTTCGAAGCCAAGAATCTGGGAGCCAAGGCAGTTCTTCTTATCTGCTCCATCCTTGAGAAGAGCCGGATAAAAGAGTATATGGATATCTGCGATGAACTTGGCCTGTCAGCCCTGGTGGAGACCCACGACGAGCGGGAGATAGACACCGCAGTCTCTGTGGGAGCCAGGATTATCGGCGTCAACAACAGAAACCTCAAGGACTTCCATGTGGATACCTCCAATTCCGCAAGACTTCGGAGCCTTGTTCCCGAGGGAAACGTCTTCGTATCCGAGAGCGGAATCTCCAAGGGCGAGGACATAGCGGCCCTTAAGAGCATCGGAGTTGATGCGGTTCTCATAGGAGAGATGCTCATGAGAGCACCGGACAAAAAGGCTTTATTACAGGAGCTTAAGGCAATCAAATGACAAAGATCAAGTTGTGCGGACTATCAAGAACTGAAGATATAGAGGCTGTGAATCAGCTTTTACCTGACTTCATGGGATTTGTCTTTTACGAAAAGAGTGTAAGAAACGTATCCTTAGACAGGGCAAAAGAGCTGAAAGCACTGCTGGATTCCAGGATCAAGGCGGTGGGCGTCTTCGTGGATGAGGACCCCGAGTTCATAAAAAAGCTCTCCTCTGAAAATGTGATAGATATCATCCAGCTCCACGGCTCAGAGGATGAGGCCTATGTAGAGAATATCAAGGCAGCCACCGGCCGCCCCGTGATACAGGCCTTCAAGGTAAAGGAGCCTCAGGATGTGGAAAAAGCCAACAATTCCAAGGCAGATTACATCCTTCTTGATTCAGGCATGGGCACCGGAAAGCCCTTTAACTGGGAGCTTTTACAGGGAATAAAAAGAGATTACTTCCTGGCGGGCGGTCTTTTCCCGGAAAACGTGAAAGAGGCCATAGAGACAGTAAAGCCCTACGCCGTTGACGTAAGCTCAGGAATAGAAACTGATAAGAAAAAAGATGTGGATAAAATGAGGCGTTTTGTGGATAACGTACGAAACGCAGCGGGTTAAAAAGGAAAAAGAGGAGAAATATTATGACCAATCCAAAGGGAAGATTCGGAATACACGGCGGACAGTATATTCCGGAAACACTGATGAATGCAGTTATAGAGTTGGAAGAAGCCTACAACAAATATAAGGATGACCCGGAATTTAACCGCGAGCTCCAGGAGCTTTTTAACGAGTACGCAGGTCGTCCCTCAAGGCTCTACTATGCTGAGAAGATGACCAGGGACCTGGGGGGCGCCAAAATCTACTTAAAGAGAGAGGACCTCAATCACACAGGAGCCCACAAGATCAACAACGTTCTGGGACAGGCCCTTCTTGCCAAAAAGATGGGGAAGACAAGACTCATCGCCGAGACCGGCGCGGGACAGCACGGCGTTGCAACCGCCACAGCTGCGGCACTTTTTGGAATGGAATGTGTTGTTTTCATGGGCGAAGAGGACACCAAGAGACAGGCCCTTAACGTATATAAGATGAGACTTCTGGGAGCAGAGGTCATCCCTGTTAAGACAGGAACCGCAACCCTCAAGGACGCCGTATCAGAGGCAATGCGTGAGTGGACTTCCAGAATCAGCGATACCCACTACTGTCTTGGCTCAGTTATGGGACCTCACCCTTTCCCCACCATCGTTCGTGACTTCCAGGCTGTTATCTCCAAGGAGATCAAGGAGCAGATGCTGGAAAAAGAGGGAAGACTTCCCGATGCAGTTATCGCCTGCGTTGGCGGCGGATCCAATGCCATCGGAAGCTTCTACAATTTCATCGAGGATGAGAGCGTAGAGCTCATCGGATGCGAGGCCGCAGGAAGAGGAATCGATACCTTTGAGACCGCAGCCACCATCAACACCGGAAGACTTGGAATTTTCCACGGCATGAAGTCCTACTTCTGCCAGGATGAATATGGTCAGATAGCTCCTGTTTACTCCATTTCAGCAGGCCTGGACTATCCCGGAATCGGACCGGAGCACGCATATCTCCACGATTCCAAGAGAGCAAAATATGTGGCAATCACAGATGACGAGGCCGTTGACGCCTTTGAGTACCTTTCAAGGACAGAGGGAATCATCCCCGCCATCGAGTCATCACACGCCCTTGCTTATGCCATGAAGGTAGCACCCACCATGGACAAAGACAAGATAATCGTAGTTACAATTTCAGGCCGCGGCGACAAGGACTGCGCAGCCATTGCCCGCTACAGAGGGGAGGATATCAATGAGTAATATTAAAAAAGCCTTCGAAAACGGAAAGGCCTTCGTAGCCTTCATCACCTGCGGTGATCCGGACCTTGAGACCACCAAAAAGACAGTTATAGAAGCTGCCAACAACGGAGCAGACCTTATCGAGCTGGGAATCCCTTTTTCCGATCCCACAGCTGAGGGTCCTGTTATTCAGGGAGCCAACCTCCGTGCTCTCACCGGCGGCGTTACAACAGATAAGATCTTTGATTTCGTGGAGGACCTCAGAAAAGAGGTAACCATTCCCCTGGTATTCATGACCTACGCCAACGTGGTTTATTCCTACGGCTCAGAGAAATTCATGGCCAACTGCCAGAAGGTGGGCATCGACGGAATCATCCTTCCGGACCTTCCCTTCGAGGAAAAAGAGGAGTTTGATGAAGTCTGCAATAAGTACGGAGTGGACCTGGTGTCACTGATCGCCCCTACCTCAGAGAACAGAATCGCCATGATCGCCAAGGAAGCCAAGGGCTTTTTGTACATCGTATCAAGTCTTGGCGTAACAGGAACCAGAAGCGAGATCACCACAGACCTGGGCTCCATGGTAAAGATCGTAAAAGAGAACACAGATATTCCCTGTGCCATCGGCTTTGGAATCTCAACTCCCGAGCAGGCAGAACGCATCTCCAAGCTTTCTGACGGCGTAATCGTAGGTTCCGCCATCATCAAGATCCTTGAGAAATACGGAAAAGAAGCTCCAAAATACGTAGGCGAATACGTAAAGAGCATGAAAGAGGCTATAGCATAAACTTCATATAAATCCTTTTTATCCTGTTAAATTACTGAAAACCCCTGAGAGCACTGAGCTTTCAGGGGTTTTTGGTATTCTTGTCATATTCAGAATGAAATCTTCATAAGGAAGCTGGCAACCTTGTTCCAGTAATTGGTGGGATCCTTGACCACGCCCTCGATATGTCCGGCCCCAAGGATCATACAGAACTGCTTGGGGCAGTTAGCTGCTTCATAGAGCCTTGAGCACATGTGAGGATCGATAAAGGTATCGTTGTCACCGTGCATGAAAAGCGTCGGGGTCTTACTTATCTGAACCGCATCAATGGGGCGAACCCTGTTGATGTCATAGCCTGCACGAAGAAGGATCAGCAGTCTTGCCAGGCCCAGTGCGATGGGAACAGGAACGAAGGAGCCCTTGAAGCTCTTGTAGGTATCGGCAAACTGCTCACGAAGTACAGAGTAGGCACTGTCTGCGATGGCACCCTTCACATTCTCGGGAAGGGACTCCCCTGTAGTCATCAGGGTTGTGGCAGCACCCATGCTCATGCCGTGAAGAATGATCTTGGCCTCGGGATCTCTTTTGATGATCCAGTAGATCCACTCCAGGATATCAAGCCTGTCGTCGTAGCCATAGCCGATATACTTGCCCTCGCTCTTACCGAAGCCTCTAAGGTCAGGAAGCAGGCAGTTGATACCCTTTTCAAGATAGTGCTCTGCGTAAACGCCGTTGGCCTCGTGGTTATCCCAGATTCCGTGGATAAGTATCACATATCTGTGGCTCTCATCCTTGGCGGGAATGTAGGAAGCATGGAGCTTGAGCTGATCAATGCTGTCAATGTACATGTCCTGTCTGCGCTCGTGATTTCTGACAAAGCGGCGGCCCTTGGTGATCTCAGGGGCTAAATCCCTTACGTCGTCTTCATCTGTGTGCTGCTTGGGAACAGCAGAGATCTGGTATATGTAATTTCCGAAGGCATATGCTCCGCCAAAAAGGGCGGTAAAAATGCCAAGTCCTAAAATTGTATTTTTCTTACTCATTGTTACTCCTATTTCAAAGCATTTGACATATATCATATGATACCATCTTTTGGGAATAATATCGCATACTTTAGAATATTATTATTTTTCTTTTAAAATGATGACATTTATGTTATAAATTATAGCAACTATAAAGAAAACGCGTTTTTTTTTTGGGAGTCAAAGGTATGAGAAAAGGTTTTATCAGACTGGCTTCGGGGGTGGCCGGTTCAATTCTTATGTTCAACGCTGTCTTTTCGGCCACAGCCGGGGCGGCATCTTACGATTCTTATGAGGAATCACTTTTCACGGAAGAATCAACAACAGAGGAGATAGTGCTTGAGCCTGAAGAGGGCTCAGAGGAGAGCTCATCAGAATATTCAGAGGATGAGATTCTCATTCAGGAGGAAGAAGTGGTTGAAGAGGAGATTCCTGAAGAAGAAATCCTTCTTTCCGAGGAAGCTTCAGACACAGCATCTGAGGCTGTTTCCGAGGATTCTGATGAAGAAACAGCCGGGTTCACTGAGGACTATACAGGCCAGACCAGCGGCAAATGCGGTGACAACGCCACCTGGAGCTATAACAAGACCAAGGGTGTTCTTACCATAGGCGGTAGCGGAGCTATGTGGGACTATAAAGAAGGCTACTTTAGAAATACTGAAATTGTTGATAAGAGCTCAGCTCCATGGTTTCAATATTATAAAAGCATAAAAGATGTTGTAATTTCAGATGATATTACCCATATTGGAGCAGCTGCATTTGTTGGAATTAAACGTAGTGGTTCAGAAAAATTCAAATTACCATCAAAGCTTTCCAGTGTAGGCAAATTTGCTTTTGCCGATTTTGACGTTGGAGGTAAGGAGTTTGTAATTCCGGGTTCATTAAAAAAGGTAAGTGATTATGCCTTTTCTCAAATGCGATGTACTTTCGCACCACTGGTATTTTCAGAAGGTATAGAAGAAATCGGAACAGGGGCTTTTTACCGTGCAAATGTGGGATCGGTTACCTGGCCTAATACAATAACTACTTTCGGAGAGAAGGCTTTTTGCAAGTTTTCGTATATTAGTAATTTTGTTATCCCTGCCAGTGTTAAAACCATAAAAAGTATGGGATGTGCCGAACTTACTCCGGCCAAGACAGTGACATTTGAGGGTGACCTGCCAAAGCTTGGAGAAGGTGCTTTTGCCGATGATATAGTGATTGTATATTATGACGGAAAGAACTCAACCTTTAGTGAAACTAACAGGAAAAACGCTTCCAAACACTTTAAGGAAGTAACCTGGGTGGATAAAAATGCTAAAGTTTCTAATAAAGCCGGAGATAATATCACCTGGAAAATGAACAAAGGTACCCTTACATTTGAGGGATACGGCGATATGTATAACTATTCACCTTCAAACCTGCCGGAATGGTATAGGTATGGAGAAGATATAATATTTCTTGTGCTGGATTCCAGAATCACCAGCATAGGAGATTATGCATTTTACAATTTTAATCCTCTTCAATCGGTCAATAAAACTACAAATCCTCTGGTATTTCCTAAAAAGCTCAGCAGGATTGGAAAATATGCCTTTGCCAACACAACCATTTTAAACTGCAAGTTTCCCGGGAAAGTTACCAGAATAGAAGAATATGCTTTTTATAATTCAGATATTACCTGTGAAGGAGAGTTCCCAAAGGGCGTTAAATATATAGGTGATTATGGATTTTATACTTCTAAATACGGTTGGTCATTCAAGAGTATCAAGCTGGACAGCCTAGAGTATCTGGGAGAACACGGATTATGCGGAAGTGAAAATACCCCAATTGATCTGAAGCTTCCTTCAACTCTTACATATATTGGTGACAATGCATTCGGCGGATGTAAGAGTATGGATGGAAAGCTGGTTCTGCCTGATAAACTTACCTATCTTGGAGAGTATTCTTTTTATAATGTCAGTAACCTCAACACATCAGTAACAATTCCTTCAGGAGTTAAGGATTTTAATTCGAGAGTATTTGAAAATACTGATGTCAAAGAAATCATCTTAAGTGAAGGCACTAGGAATTTTGCGGCTGATGCTATATACGATATGCCCAAGCTTGAAAAGATAACCTTTGCAGGGGATTATCCTGAACTGGACAACTACTTTTTTAAAAATGCGTCCACTAAGATGAAGGTCTATTACTCATTCGACGGAAAGGGCTGGTCTGACGCCATCGACAACCTTACTTATGATGAGGAACTGGTAAGCTTCGTGCCCTACGGAAACAATAAGACCACAGTAACCTTTGTAGATCTCAGTGGAAAAACTGTGGCAACCAAGGAAGTGTCCGTGGGAGATAAAGTATCTGCGCCAAGCATAAGTCTTAAGAACGGCCAGGAGCTTGGAGGCTGGTATACCGCTAAAGATGAACAGTTCAGCGGAACCAAGTGGAACTTTGCGAATCCTGTAAGGGGAAAAATGACCCTTTATGCAGGTCTTAAATATGAAGGCTACAAGATCATTTTCAAAACAAACGGCGGAAGCAAAGTAGCACAGCAGATAGTTGATGAAAGCGGAAAAGCCACTGTAAAAAAGCCGGAGAAGCCAACAAAAAAAGGCTACAGATTTATCCTTTGGTGCTCCGACAGAAATCTTACCAAGACATATAATTTTTCAGATTATGTCACACAGGATATGGTTTTATACGCTTATTGGGCAGAGTTTAGACCACAAGTGACCTATGTTCTTTCTGAATTCGAGGTTTCATTTACATCATCTCCACGGTTTACCTCGATTTATCTTAATGGCTGGAAATTTTTACAAGAGGAGAGTCGGGTAGCTATTTATGAAAATACCGGTTATTACAAATTCCTGGGCTGGTATTTTGATAAAGCATACACTAAAAAGGTTTCTGAGGATTTTGTTCCCAAGGAAGATATTACAGTATATGCAAAATGGGAATACAAATATCTGAAAGTGACTATTGATAGCAAGGATGGAACAACTCCCAAGGTTGATAAGATCCATTATGGTGAAAGGTACTTAAAACCGGAGCAGAAGCAGCGTGCGGGATATACATTTGATAACTGGTATTATGATAATAATGGCAGGGAACAGGTATACAGCAGTCAATTTCTTACAAAAGATACGACAATCTATGCTAAATGGAATCCGGGCAAGGTAAAGATAGATTATATAATTCCGATTACCCAGTATAATCAGAATTACACTTTCAGCAGATCTCAGCTTGTAGGAACAGAGTTTAACACAGACGATGACAATTTTAATAAGTATTATGGATACAGCCTTATATTTGAGGGCTGGTATTTTGACAAAGACTTCAAAAAGCCTGTTCCCGCGGGATATATAGTTGAGGGTGACTTAACTGTTTACGGAAAAGTCCTTATGAAAACCTTTACGGTAAAGATCGATCCCAATAACGGAACCGATAAGCCTTATGAGGTTCAGGTAGAATACGGAAAGTCCTACCAGCCTGACATCCCGGCGAAAACAGGATATGAATTTGCCGGATGGAAGTACACCTTCAGCGATGGCAGGACCGGAACAGGTTCTTCCATAAGTAATGTAACCTCAGACGTATCTGCTGTTGCTCAGTGGAAAAAAGCTGCATCATCAGAAGATGTGGTAATTAAGGGCGTTGAGGATATGGAATATACCGGAAGCCCTGTGACACTGCCGAGATTCAAGATTATGCAAGGCAGCATCATGTTGAACCCTGATAAGTGCTATACACTAAAGTACAGCAATAACGTAAAAGTCGGCACAGCTACCGGGACCGTGACCTTCAAGGGAGACTATCACGGCACCAGAACCTTTACCTTTGAGATCAGGAAAGCAAATGTTAAAAAGGCTTATTCTTCCGGAAAACTTAAGGTTCAGGGAGCAGATACTCTTTTTGCATATAATCAGAAAGAGCAGAAGGCCAAGCCGGTACTGACCTTTGTAAAGGGCAACGGAAAGACACTTAAACTCAAGGAAAACAAGGATTACACCCTTGAGTACAAGGGAATAACCCAGGAGAACGGAAAGGCAAGAACTCCTTTTAAGGATCCGGGAAAAGATACCCTTATCATAAAGGGAATCGGAAACTTCGAAGGACAGCTTGAATTTACCCAGAGAATTACTGCCGACAAGCCTGTTACAAAGCTCAGTATCTCAGGGGTAAGCAAGTCTTACACCTATACCGGAAAGGCCATCTGTCCTGAGTTTACTGTTAAGGACGGAAAGACAGTTGTGGGCAGCTTCAAGGATGGAAAATTCGTCAGCGACAGCCTCAGCTATAAGTACACCAACAACACAGAGCCCGGAACCGCTACTATTGCTATAACTGCTAAAGAAGGTAAGGGCTACGACGGAACATTAGTTATCAGCTTTGAAATTAAGGCAATAAGCATTGCCAAGGCCAGAGTGGAAGGCATTGAAAACAAGGTCTTCTGCGGAGAATACGCTGATCAGGAGAATATCAGGGTTTACCTTAAGTCCTCCGATGAGCCTCTCTACGGTGTGGAGCAGGAGGCTTATTCCAATATGAGCTCCGAGCAGAAAAAGAAGGTGAATTATTACTATGTCTGCAAGGATCATTTCTATGCAGGCACAGCAAAGGTTGTGATCAGAGGCGTTAACGGATATGAGGGAAAAATTACCAAGACCTTTAAAGTAGAGCGCTGCGACCTGGCATCAGATGAATGTAAAGCTGTTCTGACATGTGCTCAGGAGGCAAGGTATGCCAAGAAGGGCAGCAGACCTTCCGTAACCGTGACCGCCTTAGGAGAAAAACTGTATTCGTCCGAATACACAGTTAAATACAAAAACAACAAAAAGGTTGGTGAAACCGCCACAGTAACAGTCAAGGGAAAAGGAAATTACAAGGGCACTCTGAGTAAGGAATTCAAGGTCGTAAAGGCTGATATTTCCAAGTGCAAAGTAAAGGCCAAGGACGTAGCCTTCAAGGATAAGGCCGGTAATTTCGTAACCACCTTTACAGTTTATGACTCCGATGGCGTAAAACTCAAAGCCGGCACAGACTATGACAAAAATGTTGTATATAAGAAGGGCGGAACAGCACTCAATTCCAAGGAAGATAAAGTATCCGTCGGAACTTATATGGCAATAGAGATCACCGGCAAAGGTAACTATGAAGGAAAAGTGCAGGGACGATACACCGTTAAGAGCGATCTTAAGTCCGGTAAGAAAAAGGACATCAGTAAGGTAAAGTTCACTGTAAAGGATTATTACTACACAGGTGACAATATTAATCCAAATGAGTATGACATAGTTGCCAGGGACGGTAAAAAGAATCTGGTTTTCAATCAGGATTACTACATCTTAAGATATGAAAACAACAAGCATGTGGGAACCGGAACCATAATAATTGAGGGCACCGGAAACTATACCGGAACAACAACTGTCAAATTTAAGATAAAACCCAGAGAAATAGAATAATAAAGAAGCGCCATTCACCGCGGTTTATAACGCCCGGTGGGTGGCGTTTTCTATTTTGCAAAAACATGGCAAAAAATGACGATAAAATAGCATATTCTGAGAAGCAATATGTGCGAAAATGCTAAATAATCAGAATAAGGAATTGTGCGTTAGGGGATAAATGCACAAGTGTAAAAATTTCTATAGGAGGGAAAGGAAAACTATGCACAAAAAGTTTTTGGGGATGTTGTCCCTGGCAATGGCGGGCGTTCTTGTAGCAGGCTCACTTGCACCTGCAAACCTGGCATTTGCAGCGGACGAAGAATTGTCACTTACTGATGTTGCCGAAGAGGAAGCAGTTTTGCTGGAATCAGACGGTGACGAGGACTGGAACGAGGGCAGTGAGGAGCCCGGTGAACAGCCCATTGATAACCCGGAGGAGCCTGTTCCGGCTGAGGAGAGCACTCTTAAGTTTGTAAACAGATGGAACAGCAATGATACTTGCGGAAACAAGATCACATTCGCTGGCCAGTATCAGGAATTTGTTTATGAGTTCCCTGAGGGATTCGAGACTGCTGTCTGCAATACAATAGTAGTTAAAGTTGCGGATCAGGGTAATAACGTTTGCTTCAAGCTGTATGATTCAGGCATGAACGAGATGCAGGCCAACTACAGCAACAGCGGAAGCACAGAATATGAAGTAGTACCTAAATATGACGGTGATGTTAAATATCTTGGCGTTATGTCAATGGCATCAGGTGAGGAGAATTATCCTTACAGCATCACAATTAAAGAGATCAATCCGGATTTAACCGCAACAGGCGGCGAAGAGGAGACCATTACCTATGGTCCTGAGAGCATGAAGTTCAGCCAGAAATGGAGCGGCGCTGAGGTTGAGAAGAATACTCTTACCTTTGTTGAGACCTGGGATGAGTACTGGTTCCACCTTAACAGAAAGTTCGATGCTGAGAAGATCAAGTCCATCACAGTAAAGACCAGTGGTCAGACAGCATCTCTTGCATTCAAGATCTATGATGATGCAGGAAAAGAGCTTCAGGCATTCTACGGCAAGAATAACAGCAACGAGTATGTAATCTATCCTTCAGCAACAGGAACTGTTACAGACTTTGCTTTCATGGCCGGAGATGACAACAAGTCATTCCCTGTAGAAGCTACCATCGAGAGCGTAGTTTTTGTAGAGGATACAGCTGTTGAAGAGCCTTCAGACAACGAAGTTGAATATGACATAGTTAACCTGCGCGATGAAGTTGCCAAGATCATGGGCGACGATTTCATCATCGGTACAGCTATCAGCTACATGGAGTTCGCTGATGCCAAGGAGATGGCTCTTGTAACCAAGCACTTCAACGGATGCACACTTGGTAACGAGCTTAAGCCTGACTCAATGATCGTTAAGGATGTAAACAAGGTTAAGAGCTATGAGCTCAACGGCGAAGAGGTTCTTTTCCCTGAACTTAACTTCGAGACTCCTGAGAGATACCTTGATTTCTTCCTTGATTGGAACAACGAGCACCCTGATAAGTTCATCAAGATCAGAGGCCACGTACTTGTATGGCACTCACAGACTCCTGAGCTTATCTTCCACGAGGACTTCGATACAAACAAGCCTTATGTAACACCTGACGTTATGAACAAGCGTCTCGAGGTTTACATCAGAGAGGTTGCTAACCACTTCACAGCTCCTGACAGCAAGTACAAAGATCTGTTCTACGGCTGGGATGTAGTTAACGAGGCAGTCAGCGATGGCACAGGCACATACAGAAACGGCAACGAGAACTCATCATGGTGGAGAGTATACAACAGCCCTGAGTTCATCCAGAACGCATTCGTATATGCTAACAAGTACTATCCTGCAAACATCTCTCTTTTCTACAACGATTACAACGATACCATGACAAACAAGGTTAACGGTATCTGCAAGCTCCTTGAGGATGTTAAGGCAACACCCGGAGCAAGAATCGATGGTTTCGGAATGCAGGCTCACTACCAGATCGCTAACAACGATCCTTCAATGGAAGCCTTCAGAACAGCAGCTAAGAGATATGCAGCAATCGTTGATCAGGTTCAGGTAACAGAGCTTGACTTCAAGGGCAGCAGAAATTCAACAGACGAGAGACTTGCAAAGAGATATAAAGATCTCTATGACACAATCAGAAGACTTAAGGATGAAGGCGTTAACATCACAGGTATGACAATCTGGGGTGTAGTAGATAAGCACTCTTGGCTTCAGACAGCTAACTCAGCAGGTGGCGGTGCTTCAGGAAACGCAAGACAGTATCCACTTCTTTTCGATGATCACTACAAGGCTAAGAATGCATTCTATGCTATCGCAAATCCCGGCGAGCTTATGCCTGAGGTTAGAAACGTAACACTTCTTCAGCTCCAGGGCGATGACTTCGATGCAGGTCAGAGCTATGATTTCAAAACAGACGCAGGCGTAGTAAGCTTCGTTCCTATGTGGGAAGAGGGCGGCCTTGCAGTTAGGGTTGAAGTAGAAGATACAACTGTAGACGATACAGATAAGATCACTCTTTATGCAACAGACGGATCCATCAAGAAGACTGTTGTAGAGAGATCAGCAGCAACCGTTACCAACTTGGGATACGCTGCAGTTCTTAAGCTTGCAGTAGATAATGATAAGCTTGCTGCTAACCAGGTTAAGCTTGACGTAGTAGTAACAGACGGTGAGAAGGACTTCGCATTCGGCGATACACAGCTCAAGCAGGGCGAGAGAAGTGATTACTACGCTGAGACAGTTATCAAGCCTCTTCTTGCAGTAAAGAACGGAACAGTAAAGGTTGATGCACAGGAGCTTGACGCAGCTTGGGAAAAGGCAACTCCTTTCGTAGTAGCTATCAACGGCGGCGCACAGGCAACAGCAACAGCTAAGGCCCTCTGGGATGAGGAAAACCTCTATGTTCTTGCAGAGGTTCAGGATTCACTCCTTAACAAGGATGCTTCAGATGCTTGGGAGCAGGATTCAGTAGAAATCTTCGTAGACGAGAACAATGCTAAGGCTTCTTCCTATGAAGAGGACGACAAGCAGTACAGAATCAGCTATGTAAATGAGCTCAGCTTCAACGGCACAAAGTGCGTAGCAGAGAACATTGATTCAGATGTATTTGTAACAGATGACGGCTACAGAGTAGTAGCAGCACTTAAGTGGACAGACATCGCACCTGCAGCAGGATCTAAGGTTGGTCTTGATATCCAGATCAACGACGCTGATGCCAGCGGCAAGAGAGTAGGAACTCTTAACTGGGCAGACAACACAGGTAACGGATGGAGTTCACCTGCAGTATTCGGCACAATCGTTCTTACACAGGATGAGGAAGTAAAGGGCGAGTTCTATACAAAGTGGGGCAGCACATACTTCAAGTATCCTGACGGAACATTCCACGTTGGATTCCTTGAGAAAGATGGATACAAGTACTACTTCAACAGCAAGGGCCACATGGTAAGAAAGAAATTTGTTACCGAAGATGACAAGGAATATTACCTCAACGCTGAAGGACACGTAGTTATCGGCAAGTTCACAAAGGACAAGAAGTTCTACTACGCAGATGAGGAAGGCGTTATCCAGAAGAAGACAGAAGTTAAGATCGGTGCTGACTATTACTACTTCGATGCTAAGGGAGTAAGAGTAGACAAGCAGTTCGTAAGAGTAGACGAAAACACCATCTACTACTATGGCAAAGACGGCAAGAAGTGGTTCGGCGAGCTTCGCAGAAATAAGTCAAATTACTACTACTGCGATGATGCTACCGGCGCATTAAAGCTTGGATTCTTCGATTACAAGGGACACACCTACTACTTCGACAAGAAGGACGGAAGAAGACAGTGCGGCTGGATCACAGTTGACGGCAAAGAGTATTATGCATTATCAAACGGTGTTATCGTTAAGAATACCCAGAGATGGGTTGGCAAGTACTGGTGCACATTTGATGCAAACGGTGTTTGCATCAGCAAGAAACATCGCTGATAAGTAAAAACGGTTTTTGGCGGGGCTTCGCATTATGCGAAGCCTCGTTTTTCCTTTTATGAAAGGTCGTAAATATGATATACTCTTCGTTGAAATACATCAGATGGAGATTTTTTAATGGGTTTTAATTCCTTTAGATTTATATTGCTGTTCCTTCCTGCCCTCTTAGCCGGCTGGTATCTGCTTAACAGATTTGAAAAGCATGCAGTGGCGGACGTATTCCTTTGTCTTATGTCACTGTATTTCTATTACTCTTTTGGCGCATCCTTCCTGGTCATACTGCTTGTCAGCATGGCGGGGAACTATCTGCTTAGCTTTTTGATGGACAAGCTTTCCGGCAAAAAAGTTCTCATGGCAGCAGGAGTCATCTTTAACCTGGCTTTGCTGTTCTACTTCAAATATCTGGGATTTTTCATGGAAAATGTAAATGCCATTACCGGCGGAGCCCTTACCTCAAGACAGATCCTGATGCCCATAGGTATCAGCTTTTTTACCTTCGGTCAGATATCCTTTATCGTGGACAGGGCCCAGGGCAAGGCGCCCCACTATCCGGTCCTTAAGTACGTCATGTACACAGCCTATTTTCCCAAGCTGATCCAGGGACCCATCGCATTCCATGAGGAGATGATCAGCCAGTTCGAGGATAAGAGCCTGAGGCGCTTTAATCCCGATAATTTCGCGAGAGGCCTTATGTCCTTTATCCTAGGCCTTGGAAAAAAGGCAATTCTGGCGGATACACTGTCCAAAGTGGTGGTCTACGGCTTCCACTACACCTACTATATGGACACCATCACCGGGATTCTCGTGATGCTCTCCTACACCTTCCAGATCTACCTGGATTTCTCCGGTTACTGCGATATGGCAAGCGGCGTCAGCCTTATGCTGAATTATAAGCTCCCCGTGAACTTCAATTCGCCCTACAAGGCAGCTACGCCCAAGGAACTGTGGCAGCGCTGGCATATGACTTTGTCCAGATTTTTCATCAAATATGTTTACATTCCTCTTGGAGGCAGCAGGAAGGGCAAACTTCGCACCATGGTAAACGTCCTCATCGTCTTTGTGCTGTCAGGACTGTGGCACGGTGCCGGCTGGACCTACATCTGCTGGGGCCTTATGCAGGGCCTTCTTGTAGTCTGGGACAACCTGGGTATCGTGGGAGTTAAGGATAAAGAGGGCAATAAAACAGGCAAGTTCCTCTTCAGGAAAGAGCCCCTTATCTGGATCCCTCATTTCCTGGGAAATGCCCTGACCTTCATTATGTTCGTTATCTCTCTGGTGTTCTTCGGATCCCAGAATATGACCTATGCTCTTCAGATGTTTAAGCAGTTTTTCTTCTTCACCTATCCCGGGTTCCTCTACAAGACCGCAGAGAACCTGAAGCTGGCGGAGAATTACCTGCCAAGACAGCTTTTTACCCAGCTGAATATGGGTGATGGCATGCAGAACCTTATATATGTGGCGACTTTCCTGATCCTTCTTATTGTCAGCGGCTTCGTTATGACAAGGAAGAATACTCAGGAGATCATAGAGGAGACCAGGTTCGACACCAGGACAGTGATAGGCCTTGCCATTATCTTTATCTGGTCCTTTGTGTCCCTGTCCAATGTCAGCACATTTATTTATTTCCAGTTTTAAGGAAGACCTGAATTACCAATGAATAAAAAAGAAAAAACAACAAACTCAACTTCATTTATAAAAAGATTTCTGATAACCATCCTGGCATTGATGGTGCTGGTGGCGGGCATTGTCTTTGTTTTTGACCCCTTCTATCACTATCACAAGCCCTGGCTGGGGCTGAAGGCGGTCCTCAACGACAAGGAGTATCAGTGCATCGGAACCCTTCGTAACTTTGACTACGACTCCCTGCTGGTGGGCTCCTCCGTTATGGAGAACAACGACAACTCCTGGTATGACAGTGCCTACGGCATCAAGTCCATCAAGGCCATAAGGAGCTACGGAGCCACAGCGGACCTGTGTTATCTTCTGGATGCCGCCTATGAGAGCCACGACATCAGATACGTTTTTTACAATATCGATCCTTCGTCGCTGTCTGCATCCCCGGAGCCTACCTACGAATCCACAGGCTGCCCCATGTATCTGTATGACAAGAATCCCTTCAACGACGTGAAGTACCTCTTTAACAAGGACGTGCTTCTGGAAAAGATTCCCTATCAGCTGGCCAATTCCTTTATAGGAGACTACAATGAGAACCTCTCCTATAACTGGGCGAAATGGAAGAACTTCGGATCGGAGCTGGCCCTGGGCCTCTACAACAGGGCGGAGGATGTGATCCCCATGATGGAGGAGAGCGCGTATCAGACTGAGCTTGATGCCAACATCGCTCTTTTGACAGAGCAGGTGGCAGCTCATCCCGAGACAGAGTTTATATTCTTTTATCCAACATATTCCATGCTCTGGTGGGACGGCATTGTGAGAACCGGAGAAAGAGATGCCTATATCTACAATGAAAAGCAGATGACCAAGGCTCTTTTATCCTATGACAACGTCCGTATCTTCTGCTTCCAGAACGACAGGGAAGTGGCCACCAACCTGGACCTTTATATGGACACCATCCACTTTGCCCCCGAGATCAACAGGCGTATGCTGGACAAGATCATCGCCGGAGAGGACGAGATGACCCTCGAAAACTATGAGGAAGTTCTGGATGGAGTAAAGAATTTTTCCCAGGACGTGGTGACAGATTACATCATCCCTTACGAGGAGCAGGGGCTTCTTCACAACTGAGCTTTCGGCGAAAGTTTGCGAATACAGCAAAACGTGGTATCATTGATTGGCAAAAACAAATTCACATTTACATAAAAGGAGTTTTATAATGGTATATAAGACAAAAGGCACCTGCTCAACTAAGATAGATATTGAGGTTGAGGGTGGTATTATAAAGAGTGTTGCCTTCACCGGCGGCTGCAACGGCAATCTCAAGGGCATTTCCAAGCTGGTGGAAGGAATGAAGGGCGAGGACGCCATTGCCAAGCTTCGCGGCATCAAGTGCGGATTCAAGGACACTTCCTGCCCGGATCAGCTCTCATATGCCATCGAGCAGGCAATGAACCAGTAACTTTGGTGGAAGAAGGATAAAAAAGTGAGTGAGAATACTAAGACTATAGTACTTACCGGCGGTGGAAGTGCGGGACACGTAACTCCCAATATAGCCCTTATTCCGGCTCTGAAAAAGGCTGGCTACGAAATCTTTTACATCGGCTCCTACAACGGAATCGAGAAAAAGCTTATAGAAGACTACAATATTCCATACTTCGGAATCGCCACAGGCAAGCTTCGCAGATACTTTGATCCCAAGAATTTCTCTGATCCCTTCAGAGTACTCAAGGGCTTTACAGAGGCTGTGACCCTGCTTCGCAAGATCAAGCCCGACGTTGTGTTTTCCAAGGGCGGATTTGTCAGCGTTCCCGTTGTCAGGGCAGCAGGATTTCTCAAGATCCCATATATTGTCCACGAATCAGACATGACTCCCGGTCTTGCCAACAAACTCAGCATGACCGGCGCCAAGAAGATCTGCTGCAATTTCCCTGAGACCATGAAGTCTCTTCCCGCAGACAAGGCGGTTCTCACAGGAACCCCCATCAGAGAAGAGCTGGGAATGGGCTCTCCCGAGGAAGGCAAGAAGCTCTGCGGATTTACCGATGACAAGCCCGTTCTTATGGTCATCGGCGGAAGCCTTGGAGCACAGTCCGTCAATGAGACAGTGAGATACGCTCTTCCGAGACTCCTTCCCGATTTCAACGTGGTCCACATCTGCGGCAAGGAGAAAATGGATAACCTCAAGCTCTCCGTTCCCGGCTACAAGCAGTTTGAGTATGTAAAGAACGAGCTCAAGGACATTTTTGCCATGGCTGACATCGTAGTATCAAGAGCCGGCGCCAATTCCATCTGCGAACTTCTGGCACTTAAGAAGCCCAACATCCTTATTCCACTGTCCACCAAGGCCAGCAGAGGCGACCAGATGCTGAACGCCCGCAGCTTTGAGCAGCAGGGATTCTCATTGGTGATCGACAACGATGATCTTGATGAGGATATCCTGGTGGAGACCATTCAGGATCTGTATGAGAACAGAGAGAAATATATCGAGAACATGAGTAAGAGCAGCCTTCACAGCGCTACCGATACCATTGTTCAGATCATCAACGAAGAGATTCAGTAATTATCATAAGACAAAATAAAGCACCGAGCGTTCTCATAGGAGAGGGCCAAGTGCTTTTTTTTGAATAAATAATAAATCAGGACTTCAATGCCTTAATTCTTTCGTGGAAGGCATCCGTCTGCTGATGCTGGATCTCTTTATCCTTGTATAGATTTTTATCCGCCTCTATAAGGGCCTGATCAATGCTTATGGAAGTGTCGGTACATTCATACATTCCCAGGCTGAAGGAAGGGATAAAACTGATCTCTTTGGAGTTTTCTATCTTGCTATTCAGTTTTTCCCTGAAATTCTCAGTAAGGGCCTTATCTCTCGTGGCAACTATAAACTCATCACCGCCCCATCTGGAAGCCATGGCGTTTTTGGAAGCTGTAATTTTGGCGAGGGCGTCTGAAAAGGCGATCAGAGTCTTGTCGCCCTCATCATGTCCCAGAATATCGTTGATACTCTTGAAGAAATCGATATCTATCATAATTATGCACAGCGGGTGGGTGTCGTTTACGTTTTTTATCTCCTCTTTAAAATATTCGGAGATCCTGATCCTGTTATTCAGCCTTGTGAGAGCATCGGTATAGATCTTGGAGTCCTGAACATCAACGAAGATCTTGACCACCACGGGAATAACACAGAGCTCAATGGAGGGAAGTCCCATAAGAAAACCGATCAGAAAGCCGCTTAAGGTAAAAAAGATGATGAAAAAGATCTGGGTTCTGTACTTCCTTTTTTCAATCCTGGTCTTGGACCTGTGCATCTTGATGGCTGATATTATGGTGGCCATGATCAGGTAAATATAGTCAAACCAGGTAATTGTAATGATTGCAGGCTTTACCAGCAGTATCTCATTTATTTCAAAGAGGTTTTTATTGAAGGGTGTGAAGATGAGAGCCATAGTGATCAGCAGCGGGATAGAGGTCACCACATACCATTTAATGGCATATTTGCGGCGCTGCCTGGTGTCTGTGGATACATAGATGAACCAGAAATAGCATGCCCAGGTCATGGAAGCAAATCCCAGCTCAGTGACCAGTGTCACAAACCATACGGGAAAAGACGTGTAGAAGGTCGGGAACAGGAATCTTAAGTCTACCAGGCCATAAACCATGAAGGAAAAGAGCATGCATCTGAAGGCAAAGGCCTCCCTCTGATCACCGATGGTTTCCTTTGTTTTGAAAAAAATGATGCCAATAGTGATCAGATATACAACTATTATAAGGACCACAAGAATATTTATCTGCATCTCAAGCATAGCTTAATCTCCATGGAGTGATGGACATACTGCGATAGTTTATTATAGCAAATCTTTATCAAAAATCCGTTAACAAATAAATAAAAATACATTAAGAGATAATTGTTCTTGAAAGATTTTCACAAAGTGGTACAATAGCAAAGTTGCGCTGTCTATTTCAGCGCCTATAAATATATAATTCAGGAGTATTTAGAAATGAAAAAGAAAAATGTGATCAAATGGTTAAGCGTAGCAGTTTTCACGGTACTGGTTTTCGCCCTTGTTTACTCTGTTTCAGGTAAGACAATGAACGCAGAGAAGGACCTTGAGGAGATGGCAACAGTTACTACAGCAAGCACACAGCAGAACAAGATTGAGTCACTGGTTCTTTCAAATGTAGATGATCTTGAGATCGGTGTTGGAAAGCAGGACACAGGAATCTATGCTAAGGTTGAGCTTGGCGAGGATGCTGATCTTACAGCAGAGGATATTGTTTTTGTTAGCTCTAACCCCGAAGTTGCTGAGGTTGTATTCGACAGAGTAACCCGTGCAAACAGCGTTTACTGCGTAATCAGAGGCGTTACCCCCGGCGAAGCGGAAATCTACGCCGTAACAGCAGAGGGAGAGCTTGAAACTCCTCACAAAAAGGTAGTAGTTACCGCAAATAACTGATATTATATAAATGCCTTTGTTCTTGCTTAAGAACAGAGGCATTTTAAAGTTTTGAATTAGTGGTGAACGAATGAAAGTCTTTGTAAGGGATAAAGAATTCTATAAAACACTGGTGGCCTATGCGCTGCCAATAGCGCTTCAGCAGCTCATAACCGTGGGCGTCAACATGGCGGACAACATCATGCTGGGGCAGCTGGGAGAGGCCCCCATGAGCGGAGCCACCCTGGCCAATAACTTTATTACCATCTTTCAGATCATGTGCATGGGCCTTGGCATGGGAGCCAGCGTCCTGGTCAGCAGATTCTTCGGAATGAAGGACAAGCTCAATATGAAAAGGTCTGTGAATATCATGTATAGGCTCCTCTTTGTGGTAGCCACCTGCTTTGCACTGGCAACGGCTCTGATGCCCGGTGAGATCATGGGCCTCTTTACATCGGAGCAGGATGTCATCAGCCAGGGAACAGGCTACCTTCTTATCTCCATCCCCTGTTATTACTTAAACGGCTATGCCGTCACCTCCAGCATTATGCTGCGAAGCGTGGGCAAGGCCAATATTCCCCTTTTATCCAGCTGCTGCTCCTTCTTCATCAATATCTTCTTTAACTGGGTATTTATCTTCGGTAAATTGGGAGCTCCCGAGATGGGCGTCAACGGTGCGGCACTGGGAACATTGCTGGCAAGAGTTGTGGAATTCGCCATAATCATGGGCTTTTTGCTATTTGTAGACACCAATATCGGCTTCAGGCTCAAGGACCTGACCCTTTCTGTAAAAGAGCTCCTTGGGGAGTACATCAGAATTTCCATCCCGGTTCTTATTTCCGACACACTTCTTGGTCTTGGAAACAGCGCCGTGGCAGCAGTTATGGGACACATCGGAGCCACCTTTGTTGCGGCCAACTCCATAACCACCGTGGTAATGAGCCTTGCCACCGTTGTCATCCAGGGTATCAGCCAGGCCAGCTGTACCATCACAGGCATCACCCTGGGAAAAGGAGAAGTGGAAAAGGCCAGAGAGCAGGGCAATACCTTTGCGGCACTGGGATTCATCATCGGCGGCTTTGGATGTGTGCTTATCCTGGCCATCTCAGACCTGGTGGTGGGAGCCTATAGGATTACCCCCGAGACCGCGGCCCTGGCAAGAGACCTGATGCACGCCGTGGCTATTACCATCTGGTTCCAGGCGGCCAACAGTATCCTCACCAAGGGTACCCTAAGGGGCGGCGGAGACACCAAGTTCCTGATGGTGGCGGACATCATCTTCCTCTGGGTATGCAGTATCCCCATGGGAGCACTGGCAGGCCTTGTATTTAACTGGCCCGGATTTTGGGTATTTATCATGCTGAGGATCGACCAGTTCATCAAATGCTTCGTCTGCGTAATCCGTCTTAGAAGCGGCAAGTGGATCAAGCGAATTAAAAACTGACATTTATAATTTTGAAGCCCTTTTGCACCTGGAGGAAGAAGCCCGAAAAGAGGCGGGGAAACAGGCCTAAAAATGACCATCCATTCAGTAGTTTATTAATTTCAGATAAACTAGATAAAATTAAAATTATATTTCCTCAGAAAGCCACATTGTATCCGCAAAATCAGATAGAATAATGTCGTATTTCCGTGCATTTTTGAGGACAAGGGTATCTATTACCGCAAGAGCGGCAAGGCGGAAGTTGCAGTATGCGGAATAAACAAGGACAAGAAGAGCACAAGTATAACTATTCCTGCAACTGTTAAGAAGGACGGAGTAACCTATAAGGTAACAAGAATTGATGCCAATACATTCCATGATTGTGACGATCTTATATCCGTAACCATCGGAAAGAATGTCACCACCATCAGAAGCGAAGCATTTGCAGAATGTAACAGCCTTGCAAAGGTTAAATTCGGCGCAAATGTTCAGGAGATCGGTGATGAAGCATTTAAGGGATGTACAGCCCTTAAGGATCTGAAGCTCCCGTCCAAGCTTGAAAAGATCGGCGCCCAGGCATTTATGAACTGTATCAGAATCACTTCCGTAGCATTGCCTTCAAAGGTAAGCTATGTGGGCGATAAAGCATTCTTTGGATGCACAGGACTTAAGAAGGTAACAATAAACACTGAGGTACTGACCACCGACAACTTCGGAGCAGATGTCTTCGGCGGATGTACAGCACTTAACAAGGTTACTATTGCAGGCGAAGCTGTTAAGATAGGAGAAGATGCTTTTGCCCAGGTACCTGATAAGGCTAAATTCAAGATAACAACCAAGAACAAGGCAGCAAAAGATGAGATCATCAGAAATCTGCTTCTGTATATCGATACCTTTACAGATGCCAAGAATAATGTATATATCCTTATTACTGATGAAACCTTTGAAGCATATCTTACCGGAACCAATGATGCAGCAGCTAAATCCATCAAAGTTCCTGACGCAGTAACTTACAGAGGTCTTGCAATTCCTGTTATAGGCATCCAGGAAAGTGCATTTAAGGACAACACCGCTATAACCACTGTAACTATTGGCAAGAATGTTAGGACAATAGACAATCAGGCCTTTGAAGGCTGTAGCAACTTAAAGACTGTTACCATCAAGTCCAAGAACCTTATCCTCATCGGATACAAAGCGTTCTACGGCAACAGCCCCGCTGCCACCTACAAGATCTCAGACAAAACCAAGCTCGCCGCCTACAAACAGCTCCTCATCGACGCAGGCGTCGAAGCAGCAAAAATCAAGTAATTCATAGCATAATTAATCCCCAGGCTCTTCCGAGTCTGGGGATTTTTATGTCCGGGTCAATGTGGGACATTTTACTCTTTCAAAAGTTCTTTCTTCACATATTCCACCAACGCCCTGATCATCTCCGGATTCGCCCTATAATATATCTTCGTATCCACCTTCTCCAGCGTCAGCAGCTTCTGCTCCAGCAGCGCCGACGTATGATGAGATATCGTCGCCGTCGTCAGCCCCAGCATATTCGCCAGCTGCGCCCCATAGGCCGCCTTCTCCACCGTGGCCGACAAAATCTGAAACTTACTCTTATCAGCCAGCAGCTTAAGCATCATCAGCACCTTGTCCTCATTGAGGCTGTTCTGATTCTTCAAAAGATCCCCGATCCTTATGGAGTCGTTATAAACCGCTCCGATATTCACCACCGCCCTGGCAGCAGGCTCTCCCTCAAAGAAAAATCCCATAGCCGCGCTCTTTATGTAAGAGATATAAACATCACATTCCTCAAAATTATTCCCATATTCCTGGTCCAGGAACAGCTCCTTCATGATATAAGCCGCCATTGTGGAGCCCCCAAGAACTCCCTCAAAGTACGCAGCCACCTTTTTACCCTTGGCAAGGAGCTTTTTCTCATACTTCTTTATCACCCCGGCAGCCCGCTCCATCAGCCCCGCGAACTTCTCGCAGTACTCCCTGTGGTGTATAAACATCTTCTGAAGCCTTAACTTCTCCGCATCCGACAGCTCTTTTTGCTGTATAAGATCAAAGACCTCCAGGGCAGTGACCGCCCCCTCGGCTCCCTGACCGATTCTCCTGGTGCCAAAGACCATAACCTCATAGTAGAACTGCCTCGTATACTCCTCCTCGGAAAGCCCCTTAAGCTCATCATAATAATCCGCCACAGACCTCTCTCTCAGGGCATTGTTACCAGCCAGCATCAGCACATTGGCGAAGGTCTCAACCTTTTCTCCAATCTTTTGCATACCGCAGAAAAAGCGGATATCTTCCATATCCTTGGAAAATTCTACCCGGGCTTCATCCTCGATCTCCTGCAGCATCGTCACATACTCTTTTGCCTCAGCATCAGGAGTTATGCCGTACTCAGCGGCGATACTGTTCATGAAATTAATCTCAAACCCCGCGGGCTGAGCCACCATATTGAGAAGTGTGATACTCTCCGGAACATAATTTACTTCCAAATGAAACTGATTCATACTGCCTCCATAGACTATGAATTAGATAGATGTCTAATAATTGTTCGATGATTATAACGTAACATATCATTTGATGATTTTCAAATATAAACATTAGATTTTTATCTAATATTCTATAGATTTTCTTTGGAATTTCTTTTCCGAGTCTTAACATTAGGTTTACTTGGTATTAACAATTCGCTGATAGAATATGGTATGAAGAATTTTAAGAGATTTGTAAAAAATAGAATAACCCCGGTTACTGTGCTGGTTTGCAGTGCTTTTTGCCTGCTTTTTACCCCCGTTACAGCCTATGCTGCGGACCATTGGATGGAGCCCTACGAACAGTTTGAAGTTGATAATATCTTTGATCTTATGCCCAGGCTCAAGGAGGTCGGGATTATTGAGATGAGCCTTACGCCCACAGTTTATAACAAGCGTGGGACCGTTGTGGAGCTTTCCAAGTTTGACCCGATCTTTATAGCCTTGAGCAACGGAGCCAATGTTAAGTATCTCATGAGGATTGATGACAGTAGCAGCTCAAAAGATACTTTTACCTATTATGACCTGACCCTGACCTTCATCGGAGACAGAACCAGGGATGCCATGTTCAGGGTATCCTCCCGGTGGGTGCAGCGAAGGGCAGCAGATGGCAGCTTTGTCAGCAAGGGCACCGCTGAGGACTGCGAGATATTTGTTAAGTCCGGCAGCACCGGCATTCTCCACGACAGGAAATGTATAAAGATAGACTGCGGAGTGCCCTATACCCTGGAGCTTAACCCTGATTATGTCTGCATAAGTGAGAGCGATTATAATGATACTTTCGGGGATATCGAAGGAACCTATGACCTTTCCCTTAAGAACAGTTTAGGAAGAAAAGTCAGCGATATAACCCTTTCCATGAAAAAGTCCGGGAAGAGCTGGATAGCCACCATCACAGGAGATGACGGCATTGTTTCCGCATCCCACAGGGTAAAAGGCACTTTTTCCAATGAAAGTGGTGCTTTCTATGGACAGGCTGCCGACGGCACCGCCATTTACTTTACCATGGATATGAAAGGGCAGCCCGAGATCAAATCCGGCACCTGGACCCTCCGGGACTCCGCCAGAAACACCCTTGAATCCTGGTCCTTCGGCCCCAACTACGAGCTTGTGGTGACAGCCAACCAATGAACTATATTCATCCATCACCAGACATTGTTGCTATCCTTAAACTTCTTGGAGGCCTTTGCCCATTTGGAGATCACTTTTTTCTTGGCGTAGTTTCTTTGGTTCTCCTGTCCTAAGGACTTGTAGAGCATGTACCTGTCAGGATCAAGCTCCCCGCTTTCGATAGCAGCCTTAATAGCACATCCGGGCTCAGTCTCATGCTTGCAGTCACTGAACCTGCACTGACTTTCCAGCTCCAGGATATCAGAAAATGTGTTATCCAGCCCCTCCTCAACCTGAGCCATTCCCAGCTCTCTCATGCCGGGAGTGTCTATGATAGCAACACCGTTATCCAGCGTGATCAGCTGTCTATGGGTGGTGGTGTGTCTTCCTGTGGAATCATAGGACCTTATCTCTGAAGTCTTCATTATCTCTTTTCCGCAAATAGCATTCAAAAGCGTTGACTTCCCTGCACCGGAGGAGCCCATGAAGCAGATAGTCGTTCCGGGGGTCAGATACTCATCAAGCTCCTCAAGGCCAATCTCATATTTAGCAGAGATGGCATGGACCCTGATCTTATCTGAAATTGATTCCACTTCACTTATATACCTTCCTGCGTTATTGCAAAGGTCAGACTTGGTGAGAACCACCACAGGCGTGGAGCCCCCCTGCAGCACAACGCTGGCATACCTTGCGATTCGGTTGTAGCTGTAGTCTTCATTCAATGATGTGACAATAAAGGTGTAGTCCACATTTGCCACCATATACTGCATAGTGGCAGTCTTGGCCTGATCCGGCCTGGTCAAAAAGCTCTTTCTCTCGCATACAGACCGGATCATTGAATCCCCCATGGGGTTGTAGGCAAATTCAACATAGTCACCCACCACCGGCAGCTTATCGGCACTTTCATTGTAAAAAGAGCCCTTGAGCTTAGCCGGAATTTCTTTTTCCATAAATCTGATTGTATAGCTGTTTTTCTGAATCTCTGTAATTCTTCCAATATTATTCATTTTTTTTCTCCGTTAATTTGTAGTGTTTTCATAGTGTTTTTTCCCTAAAAAAGGGCATAAAAATACCGTGACAAAACAAGCCACGGTTCAAATGCTAATATAGAATAGAACTAGTCTAATATATCAAAATGGGCATACCGAGGCCATCATTCCATATTCAGTTACAATCTCTATTCTCATTGCACTCATTATTATGATTACCTCGCTTTCCTCGTTATTTTTGTTTCTTAATTGAGTGTAGCACTGATACCATACACCGTCAACATCCCCTTTTTCACAGGCATTTTATATTATGTTAGATAAAAATCTAATATTTATATTTGGCAACCATCAAACAATATGATATTTTATATTCATCAATCAAATATTAGATAAACATCTAGCGCATGGAGGGACCTATGAATCTTATTATTCACGACTTAAATGAAAAAGAATGGGCAAAGATAGCTTCAGATTATGAAGGCTGGAAAGTGATTTCAGACAAGGGAGACATCTCCCCCTGCGCAGGATGCTTTGGATGCTGGCTCAAGACTCCGGGCCAGTGCGTTATCAAGGATGGCTATGACAAGATGGGACAGCTCATCCACAGCGCCGATGAGGTTGTTGTCATCAGCAGATATACCTACGGCGGATTCAGCAGCTTTGTAAAAAATGTTCTGGACAGGAGCATCGGATATATTCTTCCCTTTTTCAGACTGGTTAAGGGCGAGATGCACCACCAGCCCAGATTCCACGAGAAGAAGCCCTTCAGATTTATCTTCAGAGGCGAGAACCTCACTGAAGAGGACAAGGAGAAGGCAAAAAAGTACGTGAAGGCTGTCTGCATCAACTTCAACGGACGTATCAAGGATATACAGTTCTGGGAGACTGAGGCTGAGACCGGAGAGGCCGCTGAAGTTTCCAAGGAGCAGGAAGTTAAGACCGAGACTCTCTTCTTAAACTGCAGCCTCCGCGGAGATGAATCCCGCTCCAGGAAGTTCCTGGACATCATTGCAGACAATACCGAGGGTGAGAAGCTTCAGCTCAACGTTACTCCTTATCTTAAAAAGATGGATGAGCTCAGAGACGAAGTTTTTTCCGCTAAAAAAGTGGTTCTCGGAATGCCCCTCTATGTTGATGGAATTCCTTCAACAGCCCTTAAGCTCATGGAGCTTCTGGAAAAAGAATGTGCCGCCGGCAGCGCTGTTTCAAGGGATAAGAAGATCTATGTTGTTGCAAACATGGGATTTTTCGAGAGCGAGCAGATAGGCAACCTTCTCAGCATGGTAAAGACCTGGTGTGAGAAATGCGGCTTTACCTACTGCGGTGGTATCGCCATCGGCGCCGGCGGAATGATGGGCAACGTGATCAAATACGGTCACCACGGCCCCGGCAAATTTGTATATGAAGAGCTCCTTCGCGCCGCAGAAGCCATCAATGCTTCCGGCGTGATCGGGGACATTTACACCAAGTCCTACAAATTCCCCCGCATCGGATACATCATGTACGGCAACAAGGGCTTCTTAATGAAGGCCAAAGAGAACGGCCTCCGCAAAAGGGATCTTTATAAGAAGACTTGCTAATAACGAAAAGAGAGTGGTCTGCGGACTACTCTCTTATTAATCTCAGTATTTATTTCTCTTTCATATAAAACTTAATTAACGGAGACACTGACAGTTTGCTGAAGAAACCATTAGCGTCATAGACGTTGTGATCCGACTTATAAATGACGATCAATCTTATAGATAAGCATATAAACGCAAGTCCAAATAATACATAAGATCTGATCCAGGTTGCCGCACCTACGCGGGGGAGTGCAGAATCTATATCGCCCTTGTAGTAAAGCACAATGGAATCACCATCATGCTCAGCGCCCATTCCTGTTATGTCGAAGGAATGATAGTGGTTATCCTCATCCATATAATTAGCATGTTCAAAGTCCTTGCCTCTGGTGTATTCTGCGACAACAGTTGTAGCCCCTTTGATACTTCTGTACTCAGAATACTGCATTCCAACAGTATAAATCAGGATAAGAAGGCAAAATGCCCACAGAAACCAACATATTGTGGTTGCGTAACCCCTTGCATATTTCCTTGCTTCCTTTTCTGAATGTACCTCCCGATATCTACCCATTTTTGTATACCTCTTTTCTCTTACTTTGCTTAAAATTATATTTTTAAGCACTCCATCTTATCATAAGGGTTTCAAAATGGGAATGAAAAATATTGCGACTTTATAGTTTATCTTCTTTTCAGAACAACCTTTGTCTGGCTGATGTTGAATTTACTCTTTTTACTTACTACATCCCTGCAGTAATCCAGAATATCCTGCATCTTTTCCACCATAACCTCAAGTGATCTATAAACATTTTCATCCTCTGTCTCATAATTTAGAATAAAAGCATCGTTTGTCATCATCATGCTTTTGACGGCCAGAAGCTTTCTGGTCTCAACAATATCGATCTCTTTTGTCAAAATAGCAATATCGAAGAGAACAAGAGGATTTCTGGTGGCCACAACATCAATTTCATCCGACAATCTTATAAGAGCCGCGAGATAGGGCAGACATACTGTGTTTCCGTTTGGGAGCCTTAACTCTGAAGGGTATTCCTTTTCATCCATCAGATCTGTCTTTCTGTGTCCTCGCACGATCTGTTTCACCGCAAAAACATGCTCTTTTGAAGGCAGTTCAAAGAGATCTGCATACTTTTCAACAAAAAAGCCACTGAACTCATTGTGATAAGACCTTACGAAATCTGCCTTGCTGGCACCCTTATTCTTTTCAAAAAATTCTTTTTCCGGAAGTCTTACCCTGAACTCCTGGAAATCCTCTTCCCTTATGCCCATGCCCACATCATGAAGGTAACAGCCCACCAGAAGAATAAATATCTCGTCTGCATTCAGCTCATTTATCCGCTCTTTTCCTATAAGTCTGTTACAGGAGTCAATGACCGTCATACTGTGAAGCTCGGAGTGGTCCGTAAATCCCGGGAAAAGAAGCAGATAGTTCGACAGTATTTTCTCAGTTGTAAAAACAGTATTTCTGAATTTGGTATGAAGCTCCGGGCTAAGCTCCCGCAATCTCTTTTCCAAAAGATAATCTGTTTCTTTGTTCTCAAGAAGATTCTTGTCATCTATGGTAATGGTCAGGACATTCATTCCCAGCATGTTCTGGTAATTAACCTCATCCGCAATGTCATAAACCATCCTGATTCCCATATTACCAAGGTTATCTTCTCCCGAGGTCAGATACGCCATGTCCTTTGGATCAAAGGGCTGGCAGTCATCCTTGATCCTGAGAATTACTTTCTCATCCTTAAAAACTGAAAGTGCATTCAGGGAATGTTTTTTCTTATCGGCTTTAAAGCCGTGTTCAATGATATATGTTGAGATCTCTTCAAGACAAAGAGCTGAAAAATAGGCAGTTTTTTTGCCCATGGAATGCTCAGCGCAGAAGTTCTGGATCTTCTCTGAGGCAGCTGATGCGTCACTGATATCAGAAATAGGAACATCGATAAGGTCTCCCTCCGCCACACCGAAAGACGGTCTGAGGAACATGACCTCGTCAACATTTCTCGGAAGCCTCTTCCAAAAGATAATGTTGTAGAGCGGGACCGTAAGTATGGTCAGTACAATTCCGATCGGATTGGCAAGCCAGACACCCATGGCTCCCATGATGGGAGCGAGAATAATCGACGGAATGACCATGGAAAAAAAGCCATCGAACACCGATTGGATATTTACAAATGTTACATGACCGGTGGCCTGAAGGTAATTTGTGAAGATCTGGCATATCAGGATCAGCGGTATGCATGCGGAATAGATCATAAGAAGCTGATAGGCCAGCTTATACACGTTTGAAGTATTGTCCGGGAAAAAAATGGATGTCACAAAAGGAGCTATGAGCAATATAAATATGGTAAACACCACCGACATGAGAAGCCCTTTGGTAAAGACCAGCTTCAGAGTCTTCTTCATGGAGTGCTTATCTTCCTCACCCACAAAAACACTGGTCAGCATGCGGACAACAGATCCGTTTCCCAGGCAATATGCAATAAGGAAACCGCAGATCATATTAAAGGATGACATGGCTGAAAGGCCGTCATTTCCTGAATATTTAAGAAGAATTCTGTTGAGGACCATGCCCCTTAGGGCTATACAGAATACAAGCAGGGCTCCGGGAATACCGATTTTTATAAGGCGGCCCAGATCCCTCCACAATATCTTTTTGAAGCCATAATGAAGCTGACATTTTTTAGAAAAATAATAGGGAGCAAGTATAATAAAATAGGTCAGATTACTGAAAGAAGTCGCAAGGGCAAGGCCCCAAATGCCCATATGCAGAACCCCTACCAGCACAATATCCAATGCGACGTTGGAAATGATCATACCTGCAACACCTATATATCCTCTGGTGCTCTGCCTCTCCATCTGAAGGAAAGAAGCTATCTGCTGAGCAAGGAGCATAGGTATGATACCGATGGCATATCCGACAATATACTGGACAAGTTTAGCCTTCAGCTCGTCACTGGATCCCAGCATAACTGCTATTGGTCCCGGGACCAGAAGGCTGCAGGCAGTAAGAATAACTCCAACAATGAATGTCACCGTCAGATTCAGAGAAAAGATACCTTCAGTTTTGTGGATTTCACCTTTTCCCATGTACCTTCCGCACAGAACAGTGGTACCGCCGAGAAGTACCGAGCCCGCAGCGGTCATGATATTGACCATGGAGTAGTAAAGACCGATAACTCCAACCGCGGTGGAATCTATGTATCGTCCCGCCATTGTTCCGTCAACTATGGTGTTGATGGAGCCCATGGCAAAAATAAGTATCTGTACCGGTAGTATTGAAAAAAACAATCTTGATAACAGCTTATCTGAAGATTTATTCATCGTGATCCCTCATAAATATCTAGCCATCTTTCAATCATGCATACACATTATATAAAACAATTATACACCATATTACGAACTTGCAGTCTGTTCTTTACGCATGCAAACTGACCAATTTCAATGCAAAAAAAGAGAGCAATCACACAGGATTGCCCTCTTTCAAAAATTCAGTATATATATTTCTGATTAACCGAAATATCTCTTAAGGAGACCAGCGAAAGCCTTGCCGTGTCTAGCCTCGTCTCTGGCCATCTCATGAACCGTGTCGTGGATAGCATCAAGATCAAGCTTCTTAGCTCTCTTGGCAAGATCTGTCTTTCCATTGGTTGCGCCGTTCTCAGCGTCAACTCTCATCTGAAGGTTCTTCTTGGTGGAATCTGTAAGAACTTCTCCCAGAAGCTCAGCAAACTTTGCTGCGTGCTCAGCCTCTTCCCAGGCTGCCTTAGCATAATAGTCACCAATCTCGGGATATCCCTCACGATAAGCCTGGCGGCTCATTGCAAGATACATACCAACCTCTGAACACTCTCCGGTAAAGTTGGAGCGAAGGTCCTCGATAATATCATCAGGAGCGCCCTTAGCTACACCAACAACGTGCTCAGCAGCCCATACAAGGTCATCTGCCTGCTTGGTAAACTTCTCAGCCGGTGCCTTACATACAGGACAAGCCTCCGGAGGAGTGTCGCCTTCATGAACGTAACCACATACCTGACATACCCATTTCATAGTAGAAATCTCCTTTCTCGCGCTCTGCGCAAAGTGCAATTGTTTGCACATGATGTTTGAATTTATAATTGCGGATTCTGTAAAAGGCAATCCTCGCAGGTGCCGTAGAAATAGATTTTGTGCCCATCTATCTTTCCGGGAAAAGACTTGGAGGCGATCTCATCAATTTTGCCGTTGATATCGTCCATCTCGATGTCCGCCACTTTTTTGCAGCAGTTGCAGACAAAGTGGTTGTGATTTCTGACATCATAGTCAAAATGCTCATATCCGTCCCCAACCCTGAATCTTGCGATCTCTCCGATGTCGGATAAAAGCACCAGATTCCGGTAAACCGTGCCAAGGCTGATCTTGGGGTAAATCTCCCGGATATTGTTGTAGACTACCTCTGCCGTAGGATGGTCTTTCCTGCCCTGCAGGAAATCTTTGATCATAGCTCTCTGTTTGCTGTATTTAAGCGCCATGTAACCTCCTGCTATTGCGAATTAAAAAATTGACCCTTTCTCAAAATCAGTAATCATTCCTAATATCAAATATAACACAAATATCCATCTTTGTCTTCAGTTTATAAAAGTTTTAGAATATCTTATGAAAAGTTTGTAATTTTATTTCGTTTATGAATGAAATATTGATATATACTTATGATATAGGGTTTCAAATAATGGAGGTTATTATGAACATTGTCAGTGAAAAGATCAAAAGTTGTTATAACTCATTGCCCAGTTCCGAGAGACTGGTGGCAGACTATGTTTTGGAGAGGAAGGATGATCTTTTCCAATATCCCATAAAAGAGCTGGCGAGGCTCTCCGGCACAACCCAGGCGGCCTGGACAAGATTTGCGCAGGCCATAGGTTATAACGGACTTAAGGATCTGAAGAACGCCTACTATGCAGAGGCCAACACCTCACTGGCTCAGGCGGACAAGGGTCCCAAGATTTCCTTCAAGGACGTAAATGAATATACCTCGCTTCAGTCAATTGCAGATAATATCTGTGCTACCAGCGTTCAGGCGGTGCAGACCACATACAGACTTTTTGACGCGGGAACTTTTTCCGATGCGGTAACAAAGATCGTGGGAGCCAAGCAGATCCAGGTATTTGGTGTAGGTACGGCGGGAGTTGCAGCCTACGACCTGTATTGCAAACTTCTGAGAATTCATTATAATGTTGTATTTAACCAGGATCATCATATGAATCTCATGACTATTTCCCAGATCTGCTCTGATGATGTGGCGATTTTCTTTAGCGACAACGCCAAGAATGCAGAGATCATGGCACTTTTCAAGATTGCAAAAGAGAGAGGTGCCGGCACTATTGCCATTACCAAGTTGGGAAATAATCCCCTTACCACAGGCTGCGATCAGGTTCTTTTTGCCACATCGCCCGAGATTGATAAAAAGAGCGGAATCACCAGTTCAAGATTTGCGCAGCTCTTCCTTGTGGATACGCTTTACACAGCCATCGCCAACAGGGATTACGAGAATATCAAAGGGTATCTCCGCGATTCATATGAAGTTTTCCATGAGTCCAATAAAGATTAAAGGAAGAGAACATAATGGAAAAAATAGCAAGCTTTACAGTGAATCACTTAGACCTTGAACCGGGCATTTATGTATCAAGAAAAGACAAAGTGGGAGCAGAGACCATCACAACCTTTGACCTTAGAATGACAGCTCCCAACAAGGAACCCGTCATGAATACCGCAGAGGTACATACAATGGAGCACCTTGGCGCTACTTTCCTCAGAAACGATGAGGAGTACAAGGATAGAACCATTTACTTTGGACCTATGGGCTGCAGGACCGGCTTCTATGTAGTTCTTGCAGGAGACCTTGATTCCAGGGACATCGTACCTCTTATCACAAGAATGTATGAGTTTATCAGGGACTTTAAGGGAGAGGTTCCCGGAGCAAGCCCCAGAGACTGTGGCAATTATCTTGATATGAACTTGGGAATGGCCAATTTCCTGGCAAAAAGGTATCTGGACAACACTCTCTACAACATAGATGATAAGCATCTTGTCTATCCGGAATAATAAAAGGACCGATAGTTACTGTTCAGAGGTAGCAGGAAGCGCAACGCCGCTGACTGCGTAAGAATATGATTCAGGAGTGAGCGCATTCTTCGCCGCAGGCGAATTGGAATGAATGCGCGAATTCGTTACTGGAGCGAGCTGTGGCGAGTGAACAGTAACGATCGATATGACAGATTAAGGGAAGTTCCTTGGAATATGAGGAGCTTCCCTTTTTAGATGTGTTTACATGCATTATAATAAATATGCGGTTTAATTTTATCATTAAGAATAAAGGAGAAAACCCATGAAAATTGGAATTATCGGAGCCATGGAAGTTGAGGTAGAGACCCTCAAGAAGAACATGGAGATAAAAAATATCGTTAAGAAGGCCTCTATGGAGTTCTTTGAGGGAACCATCGGAGGCACAGAGGCAGTTGTTGTACGAAGCGGAATCTGTAAGGTGAATGCGGGAATCTGTGTGCAGATCCTGGTGGATACCTTCGGTGTGACCCATGTTATAAACACCGGGGCAGCAGGCTCGCTGGATGCAAGGATCAATATCGGAGACATCGTGCTCTCCACAGATGCGGTTTATCATGATGTGGACGCTACAATTTTCGGATATAAAAAGGGAGAGGTTCCCCAGCTGGGAGTGGCTTCTTTCGAGGCAGACAAGACTTTGAGAGAGAAGGCTGCGGCTGCCATCAAGGTTGCGGCGCCGGATCTTGGGATCTTTGAGGGAAGAGTCTGCAGCGGTGACCAGTTCATCTGCGACAAGGCAGTTAAGGACACCATCATAGCTGATTTTGGCGGAATGTGCTGCGAGATGGAAGGCACAGGAATCGCTCAGGCATGCTTTTTGAACAACATTCCTTTCCTCATCATCCGCGCCATCTCCGACAAGGCAGACGGCAGCGATGTTGTGGACTATCCTGTGTTTGAAGCAAAGGCTGCGAAAGACTGCGCGGCAGCGACGCTGGAACTGCTTAAGAGTTTATGAAATTGCACACAATCTAACCAAATTGACACCCGGGAAACGATGATGTTTACTGGCTTTAGCACAGAGTGGGGTCAGACCCCAATTATGCATTTTTGTGGCTACCCGAAGGTGCTAGTACCTAGGAGGACGTTCTTGGGGATGGCCCTTCGAGAAGGGCTATCCCCGCCACTTGGGCATCCCCTGGTCCTAAGCTTTATTTCGGGCGCTGCCCGAACCCGTCCTCGCCGGAAGGCAGGAGGGCCGGCATAAAGAAGCCGTCCCCCGCCTGGCAAGGATGATCCGTGTCACTTAATCAAGGGCTTTCGCGGCATAAATCCTCGCGGAAGTCTATTTTTGTGGCTACCCGGACGGGGGCTGCCGCTGCGGTTTATTCCACGGTCCCTTGACTAAGCTCCCGCTCCGGGAAGTAGTTCAATAGTTACTATTCATAGTAGAATCACGCACTAGCTGCGTGATTCGTGAGAATATGATACAAGAGTGAGGGGCGATCTTTTGCGAAGCAAAACTTTAATATCGCCCCGAATGTTACTATGAGCAGTCGTAAGACTGTGAATAGTAACATTCAATATGGCTTCATTTGGAGTGGCTAAAACAGCGGAATAGGATAAGACTCTACAGTTTCAATTGTTTTATCCTATATTTTTTCTTGAAAAATAGGATAAGATTCTACAATATAAAGCATTTTATCCTATTAAATTACAAAAAATACCTTCAATCAATAATATATTACTGTTATACCGATAAAATGTAGGATAAGACCAGCATTTTCCCGTGGTCTTATCCTATTTATGCGGGGGCAGGCCCTTTCTTTACTGTGACTAGCAAGCAGTCTGCGCGGCAGCTCATTCAAAAAATATACTTGCCCAACGAAACCTGCGGGAAGCCTGTTGTGTAAAGCAAGCATTCTCAACATATACGTTTCCAACGCGCAGAAGATAGAGGAGATCGGGGGCGCTGCGGCGTAATGGAAATTTGTGAGTCATTCGTACTGTGACTATGATTTATGCACATAAAAAAACCGTGTTGCAAAGCTGCTCTGAACAACGTGAAAGCTTTGTGACACGGCTTTTTTTATGTGCTGATAAATCAAGGAGTCGGCGAAGCGAACAAATCTTTATTTCGTCGTAGCGCCCACGGCCTTCTCTATCTTTGTCCGATCAAAATCAAATGTTAAGAAGCTTGCTGTACTCAGCGAGGGCGCCATCTGTTTCGTGGGCAAGGACTTTCTTGGCAAGGACTTTGCCGAGCTGTACGCCTTCCTGGTCGAAACTGTTGATGTTCCATACGAAGCCCTGGAACATTACTTTGTTCTCGAAGTGAGAAAGAAGTGCACCAAGTGCTTCAGGGGTCAGCTCCTCACCGATGATGATACTTGAAGGACGTCCGCCTTCGAAGTTCTTATTCTTGTTGTCATCTTTTTTACCGCAGGCGAATGCAACGATCTGAGCAGCAACGTTGGCGCAGAGCTTCTGCTGGCTGGTGCTGTCCTGAATGTTTACATCGTTCTGGCACTGGCTGTTCTTAAAGCCGATGAACTGAAGAGGAATGATATCTGTTCCCTGGTGAAGCAGCTGGTAGAAGGAGTGCTGTCCGTTGGTACCGGGCTCACCAAAGATGATTGGTCCTGTAACATAGTTAACAGGCTCGCCGAATCTGTTAACGCTCTTGCCGTTGGACTCCATGTCAAGCTGCTGAAGGTGTGCAGGGAAACGGCTAAGGCCCTGGGAGTAAGGAAGCACTGCTGTGCTGCCGTATCCAAGAACGTTTCTCTCGTAAACACCGATAAGTGCATCAAGAAGTGCAGGGTTCTCAAGAACGTTTTTATTAGCTGCAAGTTTGTCCTCAGCGGCAGCGCCGTCCAGGAACTTAGCAAATACTTCGGGACCGAAAGCGAGGGAAAGAACTGCTCCGCCTACGCCTGAAGTTGAAGAATATCTTCCGCCGATATAGTCATCCATGAAGAAAGCTTCAAGGTAGTTATCGCTCTTAGCAAGAGGTGATGTCTCGGAAGTAACGGCGATCATATGCTTGTTCTGATCAAGGCCGGCCTTCTTAAGAGCATCTGTAACGAAGGACTCATTGGTAAGAGTCTCAAGTGTAGTTCCTGACTTGGAAACAAGGATGAACAGTGAGTGTGCAACGTCTACAGAAGCAAGAACAGCTGATGCGTCATCAGGATCTACGTTGGAGATGAACTTGGCTTCCATCTTGAAGTTGCCGGTTCTCTTAGCCCAGTTCTCAAGAGCAAGATACATAGCTCTGGGGCCCAGATCAGATCCGCCGATACCGATCTGTACTACAGTTGTGAACTTCTCACCCTTGGCGTTTGCAATCTCGCCTGAGTGAACTTTTTTAGCAAAATCAGCAATTCTCTGCTGCTCTTTAACATAAAACTCGCGCTTGTTAACGCCGTCTGCAACCACGTCTTCTCCCAGCTGACCACGGGTAAGCTGATGAAGAACAAGACGCTTCTCGCCTGTATTTATAACTTCGCCGTTGTAGAGAGCTTCAAACTTCTCAAGGAGCTGAGCCTCTGTAGCAAGCTTTTCAAGTGAGCCAAGAACTGCATCGTCAACCTCTTTTGCAGCGTAGTTAAATGCAAGGCCTGCAGCCATAGGTACAGAGTACTTCTTTACACGCTCTGCTCCTGAGGCACCTTCCATAACTGCCTGAAGGTTAACCTTTTTTGCGCCCTTGAGCTCATTAAATGAACCAAGAGTATCAAGATTATTCCAATTAATCATTTTTCGAGTCCTCCTCTATTATTATCAGTTTAAACCTGACTATGCCCGTTCGGATACGGGATCCGTAATCGCCCAAAGGACGCGCGATAACGGTTTCCAGCTCCTATTTGCCTTGCGGAAACCCTTTTCCGCATTCGATAAAAGTTTATCAAACCTTAAAAGACATAGCAAGCACAAGGTTTTAAATATATTATGAAATATAGTAATAAATATATAAATAATTTTTGTTCAAAAAATTGATAATTATAAAGTGAAAATTAACAACCGTGCATTTTTTATGTTATACTTAATTTAGATGTAGGGGGCACTATGCGTTTTCGTACTAAACTCTTGATCACATCAATAGCGGTTGTAATAATACCGATTATACTTGCAGTAGGAACGTACCTTGTATTAGGAAGTTATTTGGTGGGAAGGCAGCAGACCGTTGGATACCCCAGAAACATGGACTATGGCATGATTTCGGACCCCGGCGGAGCCTTTTCTGAAATGACGGAGGAGCTTACCAAGGAGATCACTCTTTCGCTTTTAGTTGATCCTTTTGCACTGGAGAACACGCTTTTTCTCAGTGAACTCAACAGTAAAGTTGAGCAGAAGTATGCTTTTATCATTGTTAAAAAAGGGGATGCGGTCTACTACGTAGATGACTACGAGCGGGCCAGAGACGTACTGAAGGAGCTTCCGGGCTACGGAACCAACGTAAACGGAATCTACTACACATCCTCAAGACGACTAGTAAGGCAGATTGACTTTATCTTTTCCACAGGGGAAGAGGGCTCGTTGTACATAGTATCAGGGCTCAGACCGGCACTGACTACTTCCATGATAGTGTACATGAGTATCGCCATCATACTGATCCTTTTGCTAACCAGTATTCTGCTCACCATGTGGATCGGAAGGAGCTTTTTCAAGCCCATCGACGAACTTAACGTGGCGATGCAGCATATTAAGGATGGCAATTTTGACTATGTCCTTCCGACGGACGTCAAGGAAAAGGGTGAGATTGGAGCCATGTACCGCAACTACGAGGACATGAGACTTCGTCTTAAGGAATCCGCGGAAGAAAAAATAGAGCGAGAGAAGCAGAACAAGGAGCTTATCAGTAATATTTCCCACGACCTTAAGACTCCTATCACTGCCATTAAGGGATATTCCCAGGGACTTCTTGAAGGCGTTGCCGACAACCCTGAGAAGCAGATGAAATACATCAAGATCATTTACGGTAAGGCCAATGACATGAACAACCTGATAAATGAGCTTACGCTGTATTCCAGTATCGACAACAACCGTATCCCTTATAATTTTGTAAAGCTCAATGTGGCTGATTACTTCGGCGATTGTATCGAGGAGATCGGCGCGGACCTTGAAAATAAGCAGATTGAGCTGAATTATTCGAACCTTACTACTCCGGACACCCAGATCGTTGCGGATCCCGAGCAGATAAAGAGGGTAGTCAACAATATCGTCAGCAACAGCGTCAAGTACCTCAATCGTGACGACGGCACCGGTCAGATCGACATCAGGATCCTTGATGAGCTGGATTCCATCCGAGTGGAGCTGGAGGATAACGGCAAGGGAATCGCCCAGAAGGACATTCCCAATATCTTCGACAGATTCTACAGGACGGACGCATCCCGCAATTCCAAGCAGGGCGGCAGCGGTATAGGACTATCAATAGTTAAAAAGATAATTGAGGATCATGGCGGATATATATGGGCTACAAGCCATGAGGGGGAGGGAACCTGCATGCATTTCGTCCTTCGTAAATTTGTGGACTATGCAGACAGCTCCGAGGCTGATACAGAAGCCGTAACAGTAGACCAGGACACATATTAAAAAGAAAGGTAAAGAACGTGTATGAGCAAAATTCTTATTGTTGAGGATGAAGAGGCAATCGCCGACCTCGAGAAGGATTACCTTGAACTCAGTGACTTTGAGGTAAAGATTGAGAACACCGGAGATGCAGGTCTTGAAACCGCTATTGCAGAGGACTTTGATCTGATAATTCTTGACCTTATGCTTCCGGGAATGGATGGCTTTGAAGTTTGTAAGCACATCAGGGAAAAGAAGGATGTGCCGATCCTTATGGTATCCGCCAAGAAGGACGACATTGACAAGATAAGAGGCCTTGGACTTGGCGCCGACGACTATATCACCAAGCCCTTCAGCCCATCAGAGCTGGTGGCAAGAGTTAAGGCACATATGGCCAGATACTCAAGACTTGTTGGTTCAGGTCATGAGTCCAACGACTATGTAGAGATCAGAGGACTGAAGATCGACAAGACCGCAAGAAGAGTTTATGTGGATGACCAGGAGAAGAGCTTCACAACCAAGGAGTTCGATCTTCTTACTTTCCTTGCAGAGAATCCCAACCACGTATTCACCAAGGAAGAGCTCTTCCGCAAGATCTGGAACATGGATTCCATCGGCGATATCGCCACTGTAACAGTGCATATCAAGAAGATCCGTGAAAAGATCGAGTACGACACCTCCAATCCACAGTATATTGAAACAATTTGGGGCGTAGGCTACAGATTTAAGGTATAATACAAGATGCACATTGGCGTCTATCATCGGTAAATGCCGTTGGTAGACGCTTTTTTCAGTTTATAAAATCCGAGAGTGTTGATTTGATGAGAGAGATAAAAATCGTCTATGAAGACAATGACATAATCGCCTGCCACAAGCCCGCCGGAGTTGCCACGGAAGGGGCAAGGGTAGGCAGCATGGATGTGGTGAGCTACGTAAGGAACTACCTGGCGCGAAAAGAGCGCAGGGCCGCCTATGCAGGAAAACCCAAGCCCCCATACGTCGCCACCGTAAGCCGCCTGGACCAGCCGGTGGAGGGCGTTCTGGTTCTTGCCAAGACCAAGGCAGCAGCCACGAGCCTTTCCGGGCAGATCAAGGAAAAGACTACGGATAAGTACTACTATGCTCTTTCTTTTGGAAGTGTTCAGGAAAAATCAGGTCATTTGACTGACTATATCGCACGTAAAGAAAGCGATGGGAACGCGATAATCCTCACTGAAAAAGAGAAGGAATCGTTTGATGGCAGTTCAGTGCTTCTGGATAGTGGTGAAAAGTGTCGCCTTATCGCAGGAGGAGTAGACAAAGCAGAGCTGGAATATGAAGTGGTAGCTGAAGAAAGCGAGATGACACTCTTTAAAATCAAGCTCCTTACCGGGCGGTATCATCAGATTCGTGCACAGCTATCGTATTTGGGACATCCGATCCTCGGAGATCAGAAGTACGGAAGTGCTGATTCCAAGGCCTTTTCTGAATCCCAGGGAATCAAGGATGTGTGCCTTGTCTGCTACAAATTTGCTTTCGACCATCCAAAGACAGGCAAACGCACAGAATTTTCAGTAAAACCACATAATTCACATATAAGTGAATTGATCCGGAAGTAATTATTTTATCTTCACGTATTTATATTTATCGATGCAACCTCGTCCACGGGGGCCGACACGCAGCAGGACGTCAGAAATGTGAGTCCTGTGAGAGAGCGCAAAGATTCATGAGCGCTACCAAAATCCTCCGAGGGTCTGTCCGCGGCTCAATGTCTGACGTCCGACGGATTAGAGCATGTGGTGGTTGCAGAAGATACGGACGGAGTTCTTGAGTCGCAGACACGAGGGGGACTTTTGGGAGTGCCATGAATCTAAGCGAAGGAGCGGCGAATATTTCTGACGTTCTGCTGTGGGGCGGCCCCCGTGGACGAGGATGGGGGACCAAAAAATAATCGGGAGTATTTTATGAAGTTTCTGACAGCAATTTACATAGTGGTGATGTGTGTTTTTTTACCAATATACATGAAGGACGGATATCACAAGCTGGGCGAAGCTAAGGGTTTGGCATTTCTGTGGATAAGCGGGATTGCGCTGGGGGCCTGTGTTTTGGGAATCGGAATCTATCTGCTGAGGCTTAAGAAAGCGGGGAAACAGATAGATAAAGAAAGGCTGATCGTAACCGCGAGAAAGGGAGCTTTTCTTCTGGCATTCTTCGGCTTATCCATCATTTCGCTTGCCTTCGCAGTAGATAGGAAGGTAGCCTTCTTCGGCCTGGATGGCTGGAGAACCGGCTTTCTGACCTGGGGTTTTGCAGCGGCACTGGCCTTTATCATTGCCTTTTGGGGCATAGGCAGCGGCAAGTTCAGTAAATGGGTGGCCGCCATAAGTCTTTTGGTGCCCTTCCTGATGTTCATCCTTGGCATCATCAACAGATTCGGCATCTACCCCTTTGCCATCAACGGCAGAAACAATTCCTACCTGGCAACCATCGGCAACATCAATTGGTTCACCGGCTTTCTGTCAGTGTTTGTGCCCCTTGGGGCAGGGCTCTGCTACAGGGAAAAGAGATTTTCCAAGGGCTTTTTCCTCTGCGCAATATACGAGCTGGTGGGCCTTGCGGCACTTTTTCTTCAGGGAAGCGAGAGCGCCCTTCTGGTGGTGGGAGCATGCTTCGGGCTTCTTGCCTTTAACGGCCTCAGGGACAGAGAGAGTTTTAAGAACTTCCTCTGCCAGCTTTTTATCCTGGGAATAGCCATGGAGAGTGCAGGTCTTCTCTATATAATCCTTAAGAGCAGCTATACCTACGAGGACAGCATCCTGATCCTTACCTGCGCAAGGCACGTGGGACTTATCCTGGCGGCAGCGGCAATCAGCCTCTACAGACTCAGCTGTCTTCTTGGGGAGATCAAGGCTTCCTTCAAAAAGGAAATCTACCGCTACCTCCTCATAGGAGTGGCCATCACGGCAGGGGTTGTGGTTCTTTTATATGTAAAAAACAGCTTCAGTGATGACTTCGGCAACGGCAGGGGCGTCATCTGGAGGATCTCAGCCATGGTCTTTTCCGGGGAATCCTTTTTCCAAAAGCTCTTTGGTGTGGGACCTGACTGTTACTTTGCTTTTATCAAAACAGATAAGGAGATTGCCCGGGTGGTGTATGATGCCTTCGATGGCGCAAGGCTCACCAATGCCCACTCAGAGCTCTTTACAATCCTTATCCAGAACGGAATCCTGGGAGCAGCGGCCTACCTTGGAATGATATTTTCAAGTCTCTGGAATCTCATGAAGATCGCAGAGGGCATGAATTCAGAGGAAGATACCAGACTGGCCATGGTCTTTGCCCTTCCTATCGGAGCCTACTTCCTGAACAGCCTTGTGTCTTTTCCCCAGACTGTATCGACTCCCTACTTCTTCATCTGCATCGGTATGGGACTGAAGCTAATGGCAGATCACAGACTCAGATCTCAGAAATAGCAACTGCATATGACATAAGAAAAGCCGGTCCTCATTATCAAAATGAGGCCGGCTCTTAATTTGCTATATTCAGATCAGTTCCGGAACCTTGATGGAATCATCAAGCTCGTGGAAGAAGGTTCTTGTCTCTACAATTCCGTAGAGGGCTTCCTTATATTCAAAAAGGAAGCGGTCGTTGATGTTCTCTTCACCGTACATCTTGGCACGGCCGGTGTAGGCGTTAAGCACTGAAACGTAGCGCTTGTCCCTGTCGAACATCTTTATGATCTCATCTTTTCTGCGGCGCGGATGCTTGGAAGCGAATTTCCTGATGTCCAGCTGAAGGTCTACAGGAAGCTCCTTTTCGCGTTCATGCACAGCGTGGAGATATTTATTATAGGTTTCTTCATCAATCTTTTCAAAACGATCAACAAACTCCATACAACAAGCATTGTCAGGAAGTTTGAGCCTTACCCTGTCCTCGGCGATCACATCCTCAATCTCTGCTACTACTTGTGGAACGAGAGGTTTCTGGTTGTAATCAAGAATAATAACTTTGTCCCCGCTTTTGTACATACGCATCCCTCCAGTCAGTAAAAATTAAGTTTAGTTGTGATTTATTAATTATAGCATAGGAATGCAGTATTAATGGGACTTCTCAGACATTTTTACGAAAAAAATATCTTAAAAAAGTATAAAGTTGTCACATTTTATTATTTACTTACTAATTCTAGCCATCATGCTCTTGGGAAGGTGCCTCGGAAGAGTTACCACAAATCTGATGAGCTCATCCCCATCTCGCAGTGCCTGGATATCGCCTCCGTGGGAGATGGCTATGGCCCTTGCCACGGAAAGGCCTATTCCGAAACCGCCGCTTTCTCTGCTTCGGGAGGAGTCCGCTCTGTAGAACCTGTCAAATAGCTTGTCCAGATTGCCCTCGGGGATGTTGCTGCAGCTGTTTGAGACCTCAAGAACTACATTTTTGTCCCTGGAGAGCATAAGGTGTATGTTTCCTTTTTCCGAAGAATACTTAATGGCATTGTCCAGGAGCAGGGATGTGAGCTGGGTTATGGCGTTCTTATCCCCGGTGATGTGTATGTCTTCTTCTATATTTATCTGATAGTCCTTGCCTTCGGATTCCGCCACGGGTTCAAAGCTTCTGGCGGTTTCTTCCACGGCCTTGCTCATGTCAAAATCGCTGTAGACCACATGCATCACTTCCTCGTCCATTCTGGAGAGAGTCAGCATATTTTTTACCAGAGAATTCATGCGCTTTATCTGGTTGCGGATACTTCCGGTCCATTCGCTCTTGCCGGATTCCAGCTCCAGAACGTCAACATTGGCGGAGATGACAGCCAGCGGGGTCTTCAGTTCATGGCCTGCGTCGGTGATGAATCTCTTTTGCTTATCCAGGGACTCAACCACGGGGGCCACGGCTCTTCCGGAGAAGAGATACACCAGAATGAACATGGCCACCAGGGCAAAAAGGCCTATGAGCAGTGACTGATACAGCAGTGTGTAGGCGCTGAGGATTGAGGTGCTCAGGTCCGTGAAAACAATTATGCTGTTGCCGTCGGTATCCAGCAGCTGCTGATATCTGTAGGAGTGATGAAAGCCCTTGTGGTTCTTATCGGAATAAACAGCGTTGCCATAGCTTATGGCGGTGTCATCATCAACGGAAGCAACGTGACTGGTGTCTGCCATGTAGACTTTACCGTCAGCGTTGAATTTTACATAGAAATATCTGGACTGATAGGGCATCTCCCGGGACCTGTTGTCGTTTAATTTATCCAGGGCAAAAAAGGCACTGGGATCATTTTCGATGGGACCTCTGGGGCCGCGGCCTCTGCCCTTGGACTCAGGCCCAAAGGGCATGGGAAATTCACCGTCGTTGAGGGTCAGCATGTTAAGGAGGTTGTCCGCATCGGAAATAAGACGGTTCACGTTAACGATGTTGATGACGAAGATCATTATGGCGAGAATGACCAGCAGCGATAACATCGCAGTAAGCACGAACTTTTTCCGCAGCTTTTTTACCATACTGTTTTCAGCTTCCATTATTTGACCTCGTTTATAGAATAGCCAAGACCTCTTGAGGCCTTGATCTCACAGGTTGCATCCAAAGAAGCGAGTTTCTTTCGAAGGTTGGAAATGTAGACCCAGACTACGTTTACGTCCGCTTCGCCGTCAGACCAGATGCGGTCCATGAAGGTGTCCACGGAGATAATGCGGCCGGGGCTTGTCATGAGCATCTCCATCATCTGGAATTCCCTGCCCGCAAGGCGCACGGCCTCGTGATCCGGGGTCTTGAGCTCGCACCCGTTTCTGTCCAAAGTAAGGTTTCCGCAGGTCAGGTCAGAGGGAGCAAATTCCTCTTTTCTCCTGAGCATTGCCCGCACTCTTGCCAGGAGCTCCCCCATATCAAAGGGCTTGGAAATATAGTCGTCCGCCCCCAGGTCCAGGCCTTTTATCCTGTCATCCACCTCGGTCTTGGCAGTGAGGAAAAGAGCCGGTGTGGAGATGCCCTTGGCTCTAAGGGCCTTCAGAACCTCCATGCCGTCCATGCCGGGCATCATGACATCCAGGATGATGCCGTCGTAGTCCCCCGCAAGAGCGTAGTCCAGGGCGTCGGTGCCGTTGTAGACCGCATCCACGGTGTAGTTGCTGTGTTTTAATATAGCCACCAGGGCGTTTGTTAATTCTTTTTCGTCGTCTGCAAGAAGAAGTTTCATATGAAATAATTCCTTTATTAAAAGTGATCATTAGTTCCTATTATAATTTTACCATGGTTAACCTTAAGCTAACTTAAAATGGTTCTAATATATGTATAAAATATGAACAATTTACTCCTGTTTTAGACATTTTCAGTACATATTTTGAATGTAAAATATTATGTATATTTGGGGCACCGGGGGTTACGGACATGAAAACGAAGAAGGCTTTTTCATTTCCTATTATTCTTACACTTGTTCTTTGTGGAATATTCAATCTGATCGCGTGGAAGAGCACAGCTTTTTCCGATTTTTACGTTGATAATATTTTTCCAAGGCTTACATCCGTATATTCGCGAATTACCAGCATAGCACCATTTTCCGTGGGAGAGTGGCTACTGGTTCTGGTGGTCATATATGTGGCGACCACGGTTCTGTTTATTCTTTTACATACCATTTTTCTTGGAATATACCATTTTTTCCTGTCCAAAAAAGAATCCGTTAAAGAGGCCAAAAAGGTCCTTGATGGGATATCAGATTTTTTTTACAGAGTGACACCGGTTCTTCTGGCCATAACCTGTGTCATTATGAGTCTTAACTGCTTCGTTCTGTATCACACCTCCAAGATTCCGCTCTATGCGCCGGGGGAGAGCTACGACCTGCAGCAGCTGGCAGATCTTCGTGACTTTGTGGTAAAAAAGTGCAACGAACTTAGCAAGCAGATGCCCAGGGATGAAAAGGGAAATGTGGTTTACGAGGGCGACATGACTGAGACCGCAAGGCGCGCGGTTGCGGCTCTTTCCAATGATTACAAGAGGTTTGACGGATATTTCTCAGTTCCCAAGGAGCTGTATTTTTCTGAATTTATGTGCCAACAGTACATGCAGGGGTACTACTTCCCTTTTTCCATGGAAGCCAATATCAATTCCAAGATGGCGATAATGAACAAGCCCTTCACCATGTGCCATGAGCTGGCCCACACCCACGGCTACATCTACGAGGACGAGGCCAATTTCTTCGGGTTCCTGGCCTGCATCAGATCCGATGATATCGTGTTCCAGTACAGCGGCTGGCTGGGGGTTCTGAACTATATCAACAACGATTTTTACAAGGCTGTGGATAAGGACGTTTACAACTCCCATGTAAAGATCTCCGACAGGGTCAGGTTTGACAACCAGTTCGTCACCGAGGAGGAGTGGAAAGAGGTCGAGAAGAAGGCGGTGATCAAGACCGAGACAGTTAAAAAAGCCGCAGATGTCTTCATCGACACGAACCTCAAGGTCAACGGAGTGCTGGAGGGCAAGGTTAATTACACTCAGGTGGTGGGACTTATAATGGATTATTATTACCACGGACCGGATTCTGGGGTATAATGGATTCCTAGGATTGCCTTTTGGGGCGATCCCGGGAATTTTTATGATATAGGAAATTTCTCCGAAATTCCTATATCATAAAAAGCGCTCCGCTATGGATGCGCACTCGCGCGATAGGAATATGTTGCCTTCAGCAACCGCGCTCGGCGCGAGAATGTCGCAAGCGACATTCTATTTTTTGGAAAAAGGAATAATAATAATGAATGTAAAAAAGTTTAAGACATTGATGTTGATCGCTGTCTGCGGACTTCTTCTTGTGGGCTGCAAGCCTTCTGACGAGAAGCTGGATGAGGCGGAGACTGCAAGAAATACACTGATCGAATACAGAGGCCGCGCTGAGCAGAAATATCTGGACCTCACCGAGGAGTCCAACAGGGCCAAGCTTGATGAGCTGTCAGCAAGGGTTGATGAGACTCTGACGGTTGATTTTACCAAGATGAGCGACAAGAAGATCGATGAGTATCTCCCCACAGTGAGAGCTATTATTTCCGAATATGAAGATATTGTGGGAGTCATGGACAAGACCTACGACAGCGAGGAGGCAGACAGGGTGGAAGCTGCCAAGCATCAGGAGATAGAGTGCTACCTTGTTAATAAGACGGGAGTTAATCTGACTTCTTTGAAGCTCCATGATGTTTCTGCAGACAGCTATTCAGACAATCTTTTGGGAGATGATGTGGTGCTGACAGACGGATACACCCTCATGGGGATAATGCTTCAGGTTTATGCGGATTCCAAGGACTATGAGCTTGTGGCCACTGATGAGAATGGAAAAGAGTACGTCTTTGCCTGCGGTAATCTGGTGGGTCAGGGAGAGGACGGAATGTCCATTACCCTTAAAATGGACACTGAATCAGGGGGGTCTGTGGCGGAATTCGGTTCCTATATAAGCATTCCGGAAACGGATAATGCGGATACAGCAGCCAGCGGTGATTCGGCCTCTGAAAGCGGCGCGGATTCAGCATCTGACGGCGGTTCCAACTGATTTTGAGGGAAAAGAGCTTGTGCAAGATGCACAACAAATTGGCAATTCTTTAATATAATATGCACAAGTTTATTCATGACATTTCGTTTTTAGGAGTATATAATCTTACTTTGTACTGAAGCAATTGACTACTTCAGACTGTGTGGCACCAGGTGTCACTGCTTTCTGTTTTGAAGTAGCAGTATACAAAGAGGAGATTATATATTATGAAAAAGAATATCGTAACATTACTTTCAGTTTTAACACTTTCTGCAGCAGTTCTTGCTGGTTGCGGAGAGGCAGCAGTAGAAGAGAACGCAGTAGAGGAGACAGCTGTTGAGGCAACTGTTGAGGCTACAGTAGAAGAGGCTGTTGAGGCCGTTGAGGAAGTATCAGTAGAGGCTACTGAGGACGCTTCTGTTGAGGAAGCTGTTGAGGCTGCTACAGATGCAACTGTAGAAGAGGCTAATGAGGATGCTTCTGTTGAGGCATCAGAGGAGGCTTCTGTTGAGGAGGCAGTTGAGGCTGCTTCTGAGGCTACATCTGAGTCTGCAAACAACTAATAGACACTAATTCAATTAGATTTACAACACGTAGTAACTAGTTAATAATCAATTGCTTTAGTCAGTACATATTGAGACCCCTGTCACCAATCGGTGGCGGGGGTTTTATGATTGAAGGACGGCCCGGGGGATTTGGGGGCGCAGCGGGAATGCCCGCAGGGAGGTTTGCGACAGGTTGAGGCTCCCTCCGGCTTCGTCGCACCCTGCGAAAATATAAATCTGTTCGCATGGAGCCGCTTGTGATTTATGGCACCTCATCTAACCGGACGGTCTCATTTCACGTAGTTCAGAACACTCGACCGTCCGGCTATCTGAGGCGCGCATAAATCATCTGCCCGTCTCCAATGTCTCACAATTTATATTTCCGCAGGGCACGCCAAATCCGGGGGCATCCTCAACCTGAGCCCGGATCTTTGTCCGCGAGCATTCCCGCTGCGCCTCCCAAATCCTCCCGGCCCTGTGCTATGAAATAATAAAATCCCCTGGCAGAGGTAGATCTGACAGGGGAAATATGTTCCGCTAAATTATGGCCAATTTTTGAATTTGCCGTTTACGCAGACACCGGCGTAGCCGTTGGCGAGCATGACTGCTTTATCGGATTCGGAGATTACCGGGGAGGAGTCACTGCCGGAAGTTACGTTGAAATAGTTAGAGCCGTTGTTTGCTACACCCTTGATGGAAAGTGAAGCCATGTTTCCTGCTCCTTTGGTGAGGGAGAAGGAAGCCATTGCGATGCCCTGTGCATTGTAGAGCATTGCGATATTTCCCTGCTTCTTAAGAGTGCCGGTTCCGCCTGCGATGGGCACTGCTAATGTTTCCGGAGCAGCGGTGATATTCTGAACATAAACCTCGATGTTGTCGTGAACATCCTTGGATGGAACCTTGGGATCATCGATGTAGAAGTAGAAGAATACGTTTTTTTCAGTCTCATCAGCTCCGATGTGAAGCTTGATATACTCGGTTCCACTCTTGAACTTGCACTCGCAATATGTTCCGGTGCTGGAATGTGGTCCAAGATAATAGGTGTAATCATAGTGGGCGTAGAGCCACACTTCCTTTGATTCTCCGGCGTTGATGGAAACAACGCTGTCGCCGAAGTCAAGATAATCTGGAATTTCACTATAAGCGAAAGCTTCTATATTTCCAACAAATGATGAAAGAACAAAAACAGAAAGAATAATTCCACAAAGTTTTTTGATAAATCCGGATTTTTTACTCATATAATACCCCTCACTAATTGAAAAATATTGATTGTGTGCACCTATAATTATAATCGTTATTGTTGCTATAAAGGATAAAAATTCTCTTAATTACGCACGTTCAATAATTTCATTGAAAGTACAAGGGTCAGGTGTTATGATGTTGCGAAAAGTGTGCGCACTTTGAAATTAAGTAATGGATTGGGGAAATAAAATGGTTAACAGAATGGTAATTAAGTGTCCCTATTGTGGGGCAGATGTTGAATACAGCGCAAATGCGACGAGCTGCACTTGCGGATATTGTTCAAGTAATATACAGCTAAATTGGCAGAATCAGACAAATACACAGCAGAATATGCAGAGCAATCCACAAAACATGCAGTATGGCCAGCCTAATATGCAGCGTGGACCACAGAACATGTATGGTGCAAAACCTAAAAAGAACGATACTGCGATAATCATAATTGTAATCGCATGCGTTGTGCTCTTTAGATTGCTTTGTTTTTTCGGAGGCGCTTTGATAGGATCATCCTCAAATGCGGAATCATCTTCAGACAGACCAAGCCGTAACGGATTCAGATCATCAGACACCAGAACAGTTAATGCCGATAATTTTACTTTTGAAATTCCTTCATATTTTGAAAGAGTTGAAATGGACGATGAAACTGATCTTAGATACTGTGTTAAAGATGACTCTGATGGTATAGAATTACGTTTTTACTATCGTGATCGTGATCCGGAGGAGCCGTCTTATACAGAAGAAGCCGGACTGGAGAAATTTAAAAACGAGTGGGAAGAAAGATACGGAAAAGTATATGAGAGTGAGATTCGTTCCTACGGTATTATGACAGGCTCATGGTTCTATGCAACTACAGAGGGAACGGACGGCAAAGGCAGTGATCGTTATGGATATCTGGCCGAGAGAAAAGATCATCCTGAAGAAGTCCTGCAGTTCGTATTACTAATTCCCGAGGACAGAAAATACGACTATTACGATGACTTCATCAGAATTCTTGAAAGTGTAAAAGAAAAGTAATCAAATATGTTCGGCTATATGTTTGATGAAAATGTTGTGTGTTGATCAGAGGAATTGAATCAGGTTTTGTTGTTTGCAGGCTTTTTTTCTAAAGTGGGGTCACTGACCCCACTCTTTAGATATTTCGGGTTAGAGTTTCATTACCTGCATAAATAATACCGGAAACAAATGAGAAAGCAGTTATTCCCAGCTCTCTGTATGAGAATTTTAGATTTTCGTCACAATGTTCATAAGTGAAAAGTATCCAGATGATACCGTATAATCCCACAAATATAAATGGGAGTATTTTTTGCAAAAAATACTTAAATTTTTTTGCCTTAATAACCGGAACAATGTATTTAATAAAAAGAAATATAAAGACGGCAACTGAAAGCAAAAGATATGGCCATTTGGCAAGAACACTACATACATTTATTAATGCGCCAAGCCTGGTTATTTCAGGATTAATATGGCCGGTTCTGTGTTTAATATAATAAATTGCTTCTTCTAAAAGATTTTGATCTAAGAAAAGTGAACCTAACAGCCATTTCCCACTCCACATGCCAACGTATCCAAAACACCATAAAAAGCCGCACAAGAAACATTTTTTAAATTTGACCACAGTTGCATCATTGTTAAGAATAAGAATGACTGTAGGGATTCCCAGGGTGACAAAGGGAAAGGTTAAAAAATCAAAATATGAGGTTATAATTCCTAATATCATAAAAAACCAAGGAATCATATGCTTTTCTTCTAAGAAGGTCTGGTATTTTAGCAGTATGCACATAGCTATAAGCATGATATACGTGCAAGGGGAATATTGAAAAGCCAATGCGATTATGACCGGATTAAATATTGCCAGCAGAACAAAATATGCAAGCGAATACTGACTTTTATTGTTTTTTATCAACAGATAGCCAACATACATATAAAGGCAAAGCTGGCAGATGTAATTAAATACTCTGGCATCTGCAAAATCAAAGAAATAGAAGAAGGGTTTTAGTATTGTGACGTATCCGTGCCAGTATCTCGAGTAAGAGAGAATTTGGTACTGATCAGGATGGAAATGTGAATATGATAATATATTTAATATTCTAGGAGCGTTTTCTTCACCTGATATTACTGAGGGATACTCGGAAGAAAGTGCGTCTTTTAGTGGGTTGCCTGTAGAATACGCCGTAATGGAGAGAATAACCGAATCTGAGTCATTATCATTCATGGTTGACAGATAACCATCTGAAAACATGTAAAAGTTAGTTTCGGAGTGATAAATGTCTACTCCTCTGGCTATATTTTCACGGATTCTGTCTGTTGGTATCATGTATGCAAATACTTCAAAAATAAGACCAAGAAAGATGCTGGCAATAAGTAAAAATATGGAAAAAATGATTGACTTCAGTGGTGACTTGGCGGATTTTTGATTGATTGATTGATTGATTGATTGATTGATGGCATTGTAGCGAATCCTTATCTTCAATTATAGAAATTATTATCTAACAGATTTAATATTACACCTTCTTAGGAGGGATATACAAAAGCTTTTTTACACATGAGTTTAATGTTATATTTTATAAATATTTTGACAGGTTCCCTGAACTTTCAATAAAAGGTTGGTAGAGATAAAAGGCTAGAGGCGGTTCGTGAAGCCGCCTCTAATCAAATGAAATGTTTACATGGAGATTATATTAAATGAGAATATTGCGAATTATTTTATGCCAAAATGAAACACATAGTTATAAGGCTTGGCCAAGAAGTTTAACTACAGAGAATGGATTGTATGATTTGGGATTAGAGCAAGATTGGTCGCTTGCAATGGTACTAGGGAGAGATGAGGACCGGCTTGTTCACAAATTTAAGGAATATAATATTACATCTGCTGTTTGTAATAGGCTGAATGTAGTAATGACTGACCCCACTCTCTGGTAAAGCCAGTCAGCGTGCGACTTTGCAGCTACTGCAATATCCGTAGACTTCCAATTGGTGGCCTGTGATCTGGAAGTCGGGAAGTGTCTTCGTAACTTCGTCTGAGATTATGTGCATAGGACAGGCACTGATAGGGAACTTCTTGTGGCAGGTTAAGCATATTGCGTAGTGCTTGTGGGTGCCAAGAGTAAGCTCGTAAATGGCGTTGTCCTCGGTGGAGAGGACACTCTTTGTTACAATGCCGGCTTTTTCAAAGGCCAGCAGGGTTCTGTAAATCGTAGAGAAAGCGTATTGCTCTTTGGCACTATCGCTGAGAAGCTGGTTATAAATCTCGGCAGCGGATAAAGGTGTCTCGGATGCATGAAGTATCTTGAATATATCAATCCTCTGCTTCGTCTTTTTAAAGCCCTCGGGCCAGAATTTTTCTATTATATCGTCGTGAGATTCGGGATGTATCTTGCAGTTCATGATTTTTCTCCAAAACTAATAAACAAAAACAAATATCAGAATCTGATACCGATAAGGTCCAGAAGAAGACCGATCACTGTTCCGATTACAAATAAAAGAATAGTGATGTTGATGTTCTGGCGCTTGTCGTCGTTAACCCTGAACAGAACCAGAAGACCGATGCCGGCGCCTACCAGAAGGCCGCTCATCATGGTTCCGAAGGTGATCATCTGGTCAAGGTAAAGGGTTGAGATGATAACTGATGCTGCGCAGTTGGGGATAAGTCCCAGGATTCCTGCCAGGATATGGCTGATCACAGGGCTTGTCTTGAGCATGGCTGAAAGGTTGTCGGAGCCGATGAGCTCAATGGCTGCGTTGAGGATCAGTGAAAGCGCCAGTACAAACAGGAAAATGTGCATGGTGTGAACAAATGCTGATTTTACAATGCCAAGGAGTCCTTCCTCCTCGCTCTCTTCGCAGTGGCAGTGCTCTTTTTCACAGAGGGCCTCAATGTTCACGGGATCGTTGAGGGCTCTGCCCTTGAGCTTGTGGTAGTAATGCACCACCGCGTCGATAACGAAACCGGCGATGATGCCGATTACGGCCTTCACAGCGAGAATCTTGATCATGGTTCCCACAGGGAAATGCTCTGATATGAAAAGAGGGATCATCTCATCTGAAGTTGAAAGGTAAATGGCGATCAGTGTTCCCAGAGTGATGACTCTTCCTGCGTAGAGGTTGGAAGCCGCCGCAGAGAAGCCGCACTGGGGAAAGATTCCGATAAGTCCGCCCCAGAGAGGTCCGAAGTGCTCGGTCTTCTGAACGATGTCCTGAGTGAAATCCGCGGTCTTGTGCTCTAAGTATTCCATTATCAGGTAGGTGATAAAAAGGAAAGGCAGGATCTTAACAGAGTCTATGACGCCGTCTTTTATAATGTCGATAATAAGTTCCATAGGTTTCTCCTTATGAATGGTGTAGGTGTTGTTATATCACGGATTGCTTCGCCTCTGATCTAAATGCAAATGCAAATCATTTGCATTTAGATTTTTGGCAAAAAAATTGGCTTTTCACGATGCTGTGAAAAACCGATGATGTTCTGCGTGGGATGCGCACTAAACTTGTGAAACACATCGCCAAGTGTTCTGCGTGGGATGCGCACTAAACTCGAAAGAACCTCGTTAAGTGCTTACCCATGGTTCACACTAGGCTCGTGGAAAACCTCGCCAAGTGTTCTACACAAAGCGGGTGATGGGAATCGAACCCACGTATCCAGCTTGGAAGGCTGGTGTTCTACCATTGAACTACACCCGCGTGGTGCTGACAAGAATATATATTACTTAACTTTCAATGGTATGTCAAGCACTTTTATGATAAACTATGGATTGCTGTTGTGTTTTTTTCAAATGTAGGAAAAATCCCTATTTGACAACAGTTATAAGGGATGATAATATAAATCCTACTAAGCTAGTAGGAAAACTTTGATTTGAAACAGTAGTTTTATCTATATACGTTTTTGGGAAAGGAAATTTATCATGTCAGAACAGTCTTTATTACAGGTTAAGGATTTATCGGTTTCAATTGATAATGAGCTTCCGATACTTCATAACATCAACCTGGATATCAAGCCCGGCGAGACCCACGTACTCATGGGACCCAACGGCGCAGGTAAGTCTACCCTGGGATTCACTCTCATGGGTAACCCTCACTACAACGTAACCGAGGGTAACATCCTTTTTGACGGAGAGGACATTACAAACAGCGGCGCAGACAAGAGAGCCAAGGCAGGAATGTTCCTTTCTTTCCAGAACCCCTACGAGGTTCCAGGAATCTCACTTTCCAGCTTCATCAGGAATTCATACCACGCCCAGACCGGCGCTCCTGTTAAGCTTATGTCTTTTCGCAAGTCCCTGAAGGAAGCCATGGAGATCCTTTCCATGGATGAGTCCTATGCGGACAGAGATCTCAACGTAGGATTTTCCGGCGGTGAGAAGAAAAAGGCTGAGATTCTTCAGCTTCTTATGCTTAATCCCAAATTTGCCATCCTTGACGAGACAGACTCAGGTCTTGACGTAGACGCTGTAAGAACTGTTTCCAAGGGTATCGAGGAATATCAGAAAAAGAAGGACGGAGCCCTTCTTATCATCACCCACTCAACCAAGATCTTAGAGTCACTTCATGTTGACTACACACACGTTCTGGTTAAGGGCAAGATCGTTCACACCGGTGACGGAAGCCTTGTGGACGAGATCAACGAGCACGGATTCGAGAGATTTATAAACGAGGATTGATATGGACAACAAGCAGATGGTGGCCGATATCGACCACAGCTTATACGATTTTAAAGATATAGAGAACGAGCAGGACTTCTACCGTATGCAGGAAGGCCTCACCGAGGAGACCGTTCTTAAGGTTTCAGAGGAGAAGGACGATCCTGAATGGATGAGAGAGTTCAGGCTTAAATGCCTTGGTATCTACAAGGAGCTGCAGGTTCCTGACTGGGGCCCAAGTATTGAAGGCCTTGATATGGACAAGATCTCTTCTTATGTAAGACACAAGTCCGACATGAAGGGCAGCTGGGAAGAGGTTCCCGAGGATATCAAGAACACTTTTGAAAAACTGGGAATTCCTCAGGCAGAGAGAGAGTCTCTTGCAGGTGTAGGCGCTCAGTACGACTCAGAGCTGGTTTACCACAATCTGAAGGATGAAGTTGCAGCTCAGGGAGTTATCTACACAGACCTAGAGAGTGCCATGAAGGGCCCTTACGCAGATATGATCAAGAGCCACTTCATGAAGCTGGTACCTCCCACAGACCACAAATTCGCAGCTCTTCACGGCGCGGTCTGGTCAGGCGGATCCTTCGTATATGTTCCCAAGGGAGCAAAGGTTGAGGTTCCTCTTCAGTCATACTTCAGACTTAATGCCGCAGGAGCAGGTCAGTTCGAGCACACCCTGATCATTGTTGATGAGGGCGCAGACCTTCACTTCATAGAGGGCTGCTCAGCTCCCAAGTACAACGTGGCCAACCTTCACGCAGGCTGCGTAGAGCTTTATGTAGGCAAGAATGCGAGACTTCGTTACTCAACCATTGAGAACTGGTCCAAGAATATGTATAACCTTAACACCAAGAGAGCCATCGTTGAGGAAGGCGGAAGAATGGAGTGGGTATCAGGTTCCTTCGGTTCCCACACTTCATACCTTTATCCTATGACCATCCTCAAGGGCGACGATTCTCAGATGGAGTTTACGGGAATTACTTTTGCCGGCAAGGGCCAGAACCTTGATACCGGTGCCAAGGTAGTTCACCAGGGTAAGCGCACTGCATCTGTTATTTCCACCAAGTCTATTTCCAAGGACGGCGGCATCGGAACCTACCGCAGCAGTGTAATCATTAACAGCACAGCCAAAAAGGCTAAGGCTTCCGTTTCCTGCGATTCACTTATGCTTGATTCCATTTCCAGAGCGGACACTATCCCCGGAATGGACATCCGCACAGATGACGCGGACGTAGGACACGAGGCAAAGATCGGAAGAATCAGCGACGACGCTATCTTCTATCTCATGAGCCGCGGTATCAGCGAAGAGGATGCCAAGGCCATGATCGTTAGCGGCTTTGCGAACCCTGTATCCAAGGAACTTCCTCTTGAGTACGCAGTAGAGATGAATAACCTCATCAAGTTAGAGATGAGTGGAAACATGTAAGGTACTGATATGAAAAAAGACTTGAATTTAAAGGTTAATGTACTGCCGGTGCTGACTTACAATTTTTTACAGGTCAACGACAGTGCCATTACCGGATCTGATTTAAATATTGATAAGCTGGAAAGCCCTGAGGCCAAGGCCCTTCCACAGGGTGTCAGCGTAAAAAGGGTATCTTTTGCCGAGGCAGGAGAACTTTTCAGAAAAGTAAGTGACAGGATCAACGTTTCCACCGGCGTTCCCGGAGTGCCCAACGGAGATACTTCGGGAAGAGACGCATCCCAGGCCGTAAGAACAGGAATGGGCGCTGATGTGGACAATCTCATGGAGGCTGTGGGAGCCCAGGTCGACGTATACACCGTTGAAGAGGGCGTTAAGGCAGCAGAGCCCGTGGTTCTTGAGTTCAAGATGGACAAGGGACAGGGCGTCCTGGCAGGACAGGTGATCCACGCCAAGAAGGATTCCGAGATCACTGTAGTCATGGATTACAATTCAGAGCTTGATGCTGAGGGATTCCTTGGCGTCAGCACAAGACTTCTTGCAGAGGAAGGCGCTAAGATAAGTCTCGTTAAGGCGCAGCTTCTGGGCAAGGGCTTTACACATTTTGACGACATCGGCGGCGCAGCTTTTAACAAAGGCGCCATCAATATAACAACTCTCGAGCTTGGAGCAAACAAGGTCTGGACAGGAAGCTACATCAATCTGTCTGAGAAAGAGTCCGAGCTTAACACCAACATGGGATATCTTTGCAGAGATGATGAGAAGCTTGATATCAACTATGTTGCAGACCACAGAGGCAAAAAGACCCTGGCAAACATGCAGTTCAAGGGCGTTCTGATGGATCAGGCAAAAAAGACCTTCAGAGGAACCATTGATTTCAAGAACGGCAGCTCAGGTTCTGCGGGAGATGAGCAGGAGGATGCACTTCTCCTCAGTCCCGACGTAGTTAACCGTTCAATGCCTGTTATCCTTTGTCAGGAAGAGGACGTGGACGGAAGACACGGAGCAACCATCGGTCAGCTGGGCGAGGACCTTCTTTTCTACATGCAGAGCAGAGGCATTGATGAGGAAGAAGCCAAGAGGATCATGATAAGAGCAAGGCTTAAGAGCGTGGCAAGAACCATCCCCGAGCCAGGCCTTATGGAGAGAGTGAATTACTATATACAGAATGTATTATGATATAGGTGTCATAAGTTATAAGTACTGCATGCTCGCATGCAGAAGTACTTATGACTTCATGACCCGAACAAACATAAACAATAGGAGACAGTATGAGTACAGTCCAGGATTTTCGTAAGGATTTCGATATCCTTAATTCAGGAGATTATATCTATTTTGACAATGCAGCCACATCCCAGCGCCCAAGACAGGTGCTGGATGCTATTTCAGAGGTTTACAAGACAGCCAATGCCAACCCTTTAAGAGGCCTTTATGACTGGAGCGTTGCAGCTACCGATGCCTACGAGAGCGCAAGAAGCACAGTGGCCCAGTTCCTCGGCGGCGTTAAGTCAGAAGAGATCATTTTTACAAGAAATACTACAGAGTCCATCAACTTAGTGGCTTATTCATACGGAATGGATAACGTTGAAGCAGGGGACGAGATCGTGGTAACCGTCATGGAGCACCACAGTAACCTTCTTCCCTGGCAGATGGTAGCCAAGAAAAAAGGAGCAACTCTCGTTTTCCTTGAGCCTGATGAAGAGGGCGTTATCTCAGAAGCAGAGTACACCTCCAAGATTACAGATAAGACCAAAATCGTGGCAGTAGGCCATGTTTCAAATGTAATGGGAATCACCAATCCTGTGGCAGAGATCGCAGAGTACGCCCACAGCAAGGGCGCTGTTGTTCTCGCTGACGGAGCCCAGGCCGCTCCTCACATGCAGGTCAATGTAAGAGAGCTTGGTGTTGATTTCTACGCTATTTCCGGACACAAGATGCTGGCACCTATGGGAATCGGCGCTCTTTACGGAAGAAAGGATCTTCTCGAGAAGATGAGTCCTTTTTTGACCGGCGGAGAGATGATCGAGTATGTAACAAGAACCGATGCCACCTACGCAGAGCTTCCTCACAAGTTTGAGGCAGGAACCGTGAACCTGGGCGGCGCTGTAGGTCTTGCGGCAGCCATTAAGTATCTTCAGAATGTTGGCTTTGACAAGATTCAGGAGCAGGAGCACAGGCTCACCAAGCTTCTTATGGACGGCATGGCCAAGATGCCTTATATTAAAATATATGGATCAAAGGATTACACCAAGCACTGCGGAATTGTGACATTCACCATGGAGGGAGTTCATCCCCACGACATCTCATCGGTGCTTAACGATGACCATGTATGCGTAAGAGCGGGACATCACTGTGCTCAGCCTCTTATGCAGTTCATCGGAGCAGGCTCCACAGCAAGAGCCAGCGTGTATTTTTACAACACCGAGGAAGAGGTAGAGAGATTCCTGGAGAAGCTTTCAGGAGTAAGAGAGGTCATGGGATATGGAGCTTAAGCAGTTATACAGAGAGATAGTTAATGAGCACAATCTTCACCCGGTTCACAAGGGCAAGATGGAGGCGCCGGACCTGGTGCTTCGCGGCGTTAATCCCAGCTGCGGCGATGATATTACTTTGTCACTTAAGATAGTAGACGGCAAGATTGAGGACGCCATGTACGAAGGCAGCGGATGTGCTATTTCCCAGGCATCCGTTGATATGATGGCAGACCAGATCATCGGCAGAACCAAAGAGGACGCCATCAAGCTTGCAGGCACCTTCATGGGTATGATAAAGGGAGAAGTTACCGACGAGGCATCTCTCGAGGAGCTGGACGAGGCAGCAGCCCTTCAGGACGTGGCTCACATGCCCGCCAGAGTTAAGTGCGCAGTCCTTGGCTGGCACACCATGCAGGAGATGCTGGAGAACCCCGAGAAGGCACAGCAGTGATTGCATAGAATATTATAATGATGAAATGCTTATGACAGTGTATTGGAATTAAATCCAATGCACTGTTTTTTTACCCAAAGCAAAAATCCTTGATTTATCAGCAGGATGGGAGTATTCTTTCCTTAATTCTTTTATTCAACACAATCATTTTGTGATCGTTTTTGTCTGATCACGCTGATTCCAAAGAAATTATTGGCCCAGTGTTAAGAAACTACACGTATCTAAGTAAGTATGCGCTTTTTGCGTGTGGTTCCAAGTGGCATCTTGATTTGTTCTACACGCAGATTAGAGTAAATGAGAATAATGCGTGTAGGGATGAGACGGGAACTACACGTAAATGAAAGGTTCGCAGCCTGCGACTTAAGATAGAACATTTCATTAAATTGTATGACATGAATGTGATCACAGATGTCTACGATCGTCTTTGTGATGCAAGAAAAGAGATGGTAACACCGGTGGTTCTTTCAGATAAAGAATTTATAGAAGAATGGAAGCGTACACATGAAGGAGAAAAGAATACTTTTCCGGAGAAAGGGCAATATTTAACCAATAAGGGTGAATATGTGCGGTCAAAATCAGAGAAGATATTAGCGGATTTGTTTTATAAACATGAAATTCCATATGTTTATGAGCCGAAATATGAGCTTACTGCAGGAGGAGTGTTATTTCCTGATTTTGCTCTTTTGAATGTGGAACAGAGAAAAACAATATATTGGGAGCATTTTGGTCTTGTAACTGACGGCGAGTATGCAATAAAATCGCTATCCAAGTTGGGGGCTTATGAAAAGAGTGGATTATCTATTGGGAATACATTATTGTTTTCAATGGAATCAGAGGCGTTTCCGTTAGATATAAAACAAGTAGAGAAAAAAGTAATAAATCATCTGAAATAGTATAGTGATTGACAGCGTTTGCTATAATTCTAGTATGCAGAAGATAGAACTAATTAGAAGCAGACGAAAAACAATAGCTATAGAGGTTACCAGGGATCTTCGGGTGGTTGTGAAGGCGCCCTATGGCGTCTCAGAGAAGGAGATAAATCGCTTCATCGGGGAGAAGGCTGACTGGATAGATAAGAGCCTTCGGAAGATGCAGGAGAGACAGCAGGAGGCCACCAAAGGGGAAGAGCTGACAGAGCAGGATATAAGGCTTCTTGTGACCAGGGCGAAGCGCATCATCCCGCCCATGGTGGACAAATACGCAAGAATGATGGGAGTTACCTATGGAAATATCACCATCAGAATGCAGAAGAGCCGCTGGGGAAGCTGCTCCGGCAAGGGTAACCTCAACTTCAACTGCCTTCTGATGAGGGCGCCGGACGAGATCACGGAGTATGTGGTGGTCCACGAGCTGTGCCACAGGAAGGAAATGAACCATTCCGACCGTTTCTGGGCAGAGGTGGAGAAGATCATTCCGGATTACAAAGAGCGCCGCAAATGGCTCAAGGATCACGGAAATGAACTGATGAGAAAATAATAGATTAAAATGGGGAGCAAAAAACTATGGCAGAAATAATTAAGATTGGCGAGAACACCTGGAGCTTTGAGGACGGCTTTGTGAGATTTTTCCTTCTGGCAGGGGATGAGAAGGCTGTGATGATCGACAGCGGAATGAACTGCCCTGATGCCCTGGAGCAGGCAAAAAACCTCACAGACAAGCCTATCATGCTGTTAAACACTCACGGAGACGGAGACCACACCTCAGCAACAAGCTCTTTCACCGAAATATACATTCATCCCGAGGACTACGTTAAGTGCGATGTCTGCAACAGATATCCGGGGACAGCCCTCCATGAGATCGCAGACGGTGACGTGATCGACCTGGGCAACAGGCCCCTTAAGATAATCCACATTCCGGGACACACCGCCGGAAGCGTGGCCATCCTTGATGTGAAGAACCGCGTACTCATCGCCGGGGATTCTGTGCAGAAGGGCCATATCTACATGTTTGGCGACAAAAGAGATCCGGAGAAGTACGAGGCATCTCTTGATAAGCTCATCGCCATGAAGGATGAATACGACACAATTTACGCATCCCATGATGTGAGGGAGATTCCTGCGGACCACGTGGAGAAGGTGAAGGCCGCCTGGCAGAAAGTGAGAGCCGGGGAGGTTCCTTTCGAGATGGCAGATCTGTTCGGAAATCAGGTTAAGTCCTATACTACTGAGGACTGCGGGTTCTACATAATATAAGGAGTAATTATGAATACATTTCTTAAGATTATAAAATTCGCATTGCTGCTGGCGGCAGTAATACTCATACTTACGGGAATCATGTATCTTTACACCGGCTCCCTGGAGCTGAATCCCACCGAGGAACAGCAGGGGAAAGCCGCCATCGAGGCCTTTTTGATGATCGTAGGTGGCGCAGCTGCAGGCGGAATCGGAATGATGATCGGGAGAAAAAAGTAAAAAACATGCCATTCATCCCATTTCAAGTGCCATTCGTCAGAAAATCCGAATTTACAAGGATTTGTATGCTATAATCCGAAACATAAACAGATACGGAGGCAGAAATGGCTAAATTCTATATTAACCCGGACGAAGTGATGAAGTCCGTGGCAACATTGGGGCAATGCACAACAGATATCCGCAGCTGTGCGACACAGATTAGTGATGTAAAAGATAGTCTTGATTCAAGTCTTGCTGAAAAGGTCGGCCCGGCTCTGGGAACTTTAACTGTAAGGACAAATCAACATGCAACAAACATAACAACTCTTGGAGTGACTCTTGGGGCAGCAGTGCGCTATTATATCGACTGCGAGAGCAAGATTACCGGAAATCAGCAGAAGGCAGGAAACGGTCCACAGCTGATTCCTTTAAGCGCGCCCGAAACCGGCGGTACACCTGCTCAGCCCGCAGCCCCGGCACCCGCAGCAAATCCTAAAAAAGCCAACGCCAATCAGGACTGGGAAACCCTGATCGATCTGATGCTTCTTCTAAAAGCGCCCAAGCTTTCAATCGTTAAGCAGCTGCTAGAGGACTTCCCGGAGCTCATCGATCTGATGAAGAGCGGCAAGCTGGATCTTCTTATGAAGCTGCAGGGAGATATCGTGGGCTATGCCAATATAGGTCAGTATCTGAAGACTTCTCTTTTCAATTCCAGCATAGAATCTCTTGATTATATTGTAAAAAATGATGCGCTTATATCTCAGATCGCAGATGCTAACGGCATGGATAAAGCCATGATTCAGGCTGTTCTTTTCCAGGAGATCAGATTTTACGGTATCGACGATCCGCTGGCAGATGCAGCTGTAGAGCTGGGCGTTAAGGGGGATTCCTCCACCGGCTTAGGCCAGATCTTTGCCGGAACTGCCATTGAGGCATATAATCACTTCAATCCGGACAGCAAGCTTAGTGCAGATAATCCTGAGGATATTGCCAAGATGTGGGAGCAGCTCCAGGATCCTGCCTACAATATTGATATGGTGGCCAAGGTCCTCAGTTATAAGGCCTGGAAAAATGGCTACAGCGTCGAGAATATGTCTCCCGAGGAGATTCAGAAGATGTTCAGAAGCTACAACGGCTCCGGGGATCTTGCTGAAAGATACGGTGAAGTAGTAATGAATTACTACAAACACTTTAAAGAGGAGAATGGGCAGTCATTATGAAAAAGGTAATCATTATTATTACAACAGCGGTTGTGCTGTTCGCTTTATTATTGATAAACATTATGATAACTCCCCTTATGAATAATCTTGGGGCGAAAAAAGAGATGGACAGGATAAAGGACACACCGCTTCCGGACAGGTCGGAACTGGTGGAGACCTTTTATCTGGCGGGAAATCTCAATGGCAGCGGAAATAAGATGAATTTCTACGGGGCTGTGGTGATCCGCTCAGAACTTTCTCTGGAAGAGATCGATAAGCATTACAGCGCCTACAGAAAAGGGAAATATGACATGCTGGTGCAGCACCAGGCAAGCCAGCAGTTGGAGGATATTGAGAGGAATTACGGCTTTGATGATACTGTTGATGCGGATGTGTCTGATGGGAAATATTATCTGGTGTATACCTGGGGGAATGGCATTGCGCCGTATAATCATTTGGTAGACCTGAGGGCGAATTGACAAGGCCGGAAGGAGAATTATTTTGAGGAAAAAGTAGTTTTGGGGATCGCAGCGCTATTGGCTGTGTGCTGCGCTGCCTGCGGAAAAAAAGCTGAGCAGGCTACCGGCAGTGATACCCTCCACTTTGTGATCAAAATGAACCACGCAGACTCGGAATCTTGAGGAGCAGATTCCGAGTTGTCGCGGCATTGGTTGTGGTTTCCGCGTTTTTTCGCGATAAAGTAAGCCACGCAAGATTCGGAATTTACAAGACTACAGCGACTTTGCGCATTGAAATGAGCCATGCAAAAAGAGACATATATATTCACCTTAGTGAGCAAGCTCCCACGGGTGATGCCCTCCACTTTGTGATCAAAATGAACCACGCAGACTCGGAATCTTGAGGAGCAGATTCCTCGTTGTCGCGGCATTGGTTGTGGTTTCCGCGTTTTTTCGCGATAAAGTAAGCCACGCAAGATTCGGAATTTGCCTGAGGGCAAATTCCTCATTTACGCGGCGTTCGCCGCATAAATCAAAATAAGCATATGGAAGTTCCTTGGTGAGTAAACTCCCCCGGAACCTCCATATGCTTATTTTGTCTTGCGTGGCTCACTTTAACGCGAAAAAAAGTACCATCCCCATAGGATATACCTATGAAAACAGTACTCGGCGTGCGCTGCCAGGGTCTCGAACCCTGGACAACCTGATTAAGAGTCAGGTGCTCTACCAACTGAGCTAGCAGCGCATTTATTATTTAGCGGCGGTGGCCATGTCTTAACGACAAGTGATACTATACTACGCCCAGAAGGAGATTGCAAGCACTTTTTTGAAAAAATTTTAATTTTTTTATTAGTTTTTTAGAAAAGCCAGTGTTTTACATGCTTTGGAGACCAAACCTTTTTTAAAAGTTTCCGTTGATTTGACATAAAACCACCTTTACAGAGTGTTTTTACTTATGTCAGATTGCAATTCATCCCACATAAATACTGTGATTTGTACGTATTTTGTGATATTTTATATATGGTAACTTGGAGGAAAATATGATTTTTGATACACATGCTCATTATGATGATGAGAGGTTTAATGAAGATAGAGAACAGCTCCTGGCGTCCATGAAGGATGCGGGGATCGGATATATTGTAAATGTAGGTGCCAACCTGGATACTACCAGGAGGACCTTGGAACTGGCACATAAATATGATTTTGTCTATGCCGCTGTGGGAGTGCATCCCAGCGACTCCGCGGAGCTCAATGAGGACAATTTCGAACTGCTTAGAGAGTGGAGCGATGACGGCAGATGTGTAGCCATCGGAGAGATCGGTCTTGATTATCACTGGCCCGAGCCCGGCAAGGACGTTCAGAAGAAATGGTTTCTTAGGCAGCTGGACCTTGCCAGAGAGAAGAGGCTTCCCGTTATCATTCATTCCAGGGATGCCGCAGAGGATACGGTGAATACCATGAAGGAGGCCCATGCCGAGGAGATTGGCGGCGTGGTTCACTGTTTTTCCTACTCTGCAGAGATCGCCAAGGTTTGCCTTAACATGGGCTTTTATATAGGAGTTGGCGGAGTCATCACCTTTAAGAACGGCAGGAAGCTGAGAGAGGTTGTGGATGTGACCCCCATGGACAGGATCCTTCTTGAGACGGACTGTCCCTACCTTGCTCCCGAGCCCTACCGCGGCAAGAGGAACAATTCAACCTACCTTCCCCACGTGGTAAAAGAGATAGCCGCCATCAAGGGCATCTCCGAGGAAGAGGTTCAGCGCATCACGCTTGATAACGCCAGACGAATGTATGGAATATAAAAGAGGTTAATAATGGCATATTTAGGTAACGCCGCCAGGACAAAAGAGGTCCTGACTAAATTCAATATGAGTGCCAAGAAGAAGTTCGGCCAGAACTTCCTCATAGATAACGGCACACTGGAAGGCATTGTGGAGGCCGCCGGAGTCACAGACAGCGACTGCGTTCTGGAGATTGGACCGGGAATCGGAACCCTGACCCAGTATCTTGCAGACAGCGCCAAAAAGGTGGTGGCTGTGGAGATCGACAAGACTCTGATGCCGGTTCTTGCGGACACTCTTTCAGAATATGACAATGTCACCGTCATCAACGAGGACGTCCTCAAGGTGGATATAGAGGAGATAGTCAATACCTACAACGAGGGAAGGCCCATCAAAGTGGTGGCCAATCTTCCCTACTACATCACAACTCCCATTATCATGAAGCTTTTTGAGAGCGGTGCTCCCATCGAGAGCGTCACCGTCATGGTTCAGAAGGAAGTGGCGGACCGCATGAGCATGGGCCCCGGAAGCAAGGACTACGGAGCGCTTTCCCTGGCAGTTGGGTTTTATGCCGAGGCCTCAGAGGTTATGGATGTTCCTCCCAGCTCTTTTATCCCGCAGCCGGGAGTTGGTTCCGCAGTGGTGCACTTAAGGCGCTATCAGGAGCCCAAGGTGAGTGTTAAGGACGAGAAGCTCCTTTTTGACATTATCAGGACCGCTTTTAACCAGAGAAGAAAGACACTGTCCAATTCTCTTTCCGGCAACCCGCAGCTGGGTGTTTCCAGGCAGCAGGTTCAGGATGCCCTCACAGAGATGGGGATCGACGAAAGGGCAAGGGGTGAAGTCCTTACATTAGAGCAGTTTGCAATGCTCTCAGATATTTTACAAAGATAGTGTGCTATGATAAACTAGCACTATATATAGTATTATGATAGGGGACAAAGGTCATAATGTGGTCATGCTTGCATGATCCTCATTATGAATTCGTATCATAATTTTTTTTACTAAAAAAGGGTGGATATTTTGGATAAAGTCGAGTATAAAATCCGAGCCGATGAGATCAAGGCTCTGATTGGGGAAGGCAAGTATGCCGATGCAGTAAAGATCGCTGACACCATTGATTGGAAGCGTGTTAAGAGCGTTGCGATGCTCTGCACCATCAGCGATTTATATAAGATCAACAGACGCTACGAGGAGAGCAGGGATATTCTCCTTATGGCTTATGACAGGCACCCTACGGGGAGAGCCATCGTTTATTCTCTTTGCGAGCTGGCCATCAAAATGGGCGAGTTCGTTCAGGCGGTTGAGTATTACAAGGAATTTGTAAGGATAGCACCGCGAGACACCGGAAGATACATACTTCAGTACAAGCTGTACGAGGCCCAGGACGTAAGTCTTGAGGAGAGAATAGCTGTACTTGAGGAATATAAGAAGCACGATTACAGGGAAAGATGGGCATATGAACTTGCGTATCTTTATCATCGTGTGGGTCTGACCACAGAATGTATCGAGGAATGTGATGAGATGTTCCTGTGGTTCGGCGAGGGCAGATATGTCATGAAGGCTCTGGAACTCAAGGCCCTTCACGAGCCTCTTTCACCGGAGCAGCAGGACAGATATGCAAGACTCAAGGCAGCCCACGGCGGCCAGGTTGATGCCACCATCGTCAATGAAAAGGACGAAGTCGGCAAGGACGAGACCGGCACCATAGAGATCAAGCAGCCCACCAAGGAGATGCCTCCCGTTACGGATGAGGTGATAAAGGCCTATAACGAAGGCACATACCAGGATCCGGAGCTTCCGGCAGAGCCTGACACAGCGGAGTTTGAGTCTGTCAGCGAGGTCATCACCCAGGAGCAGGCCATGGCTGAGAGCAGCCGGCAGGAGACTGCAGAGCCTGAGCCCGAGTACGATCCCTATCAGATCAGATATCCTCATATCAGCGAGATCAAGGAGCCTTCTGTAGATATCAGTGATTACAACACCATGAACCTTCAGGAGACCCTGGCCCAGGGGCTTAAAGAGGCCTTTGCCGAGGGTAAGATCAGCGACGACACCAGGATCTATGAGCCTGTTCAGGACCAGAACCCTGTTAAGCGCGACACCGCTGAGATCTATGATGACAAGGATTCTGAGACAAGAGCCTTTTCTCCTGTTACTTCAGCGGTATCCGATGCACCTGCAGGTGGCATTCAGGAAGTATTTTTCGACACACAGACTCAGGACATTCCCACAGCTCCTGAGCTTGGAATAGATATCAAATTCGGCGGCAACGGTCCTATCCTGGGAGAAGCCAAGGATAACTATGACCAGATCGACGAAGAAGAGGACGATCAGCCCGATTTTGCGGAGCTTCGTACCAACGATACAGTTAAATTCAAGGCTTACGTAGAAGAGCGCAATACAAAAGAGCTGCCACCTGTGCAGACAGCCTTTGGACCTGCGGTTTATGAAGAGAAGCCCCTTGAGGATGAAGTGCCCGGAGCCGTTATCCACCCTAACGCCAGCTACCAGATGCCTTCACACTTTGAGAGAATTCTCGCCCAGGAATCCGACGGTCAGATCAGTCTGGCGGTTGAACCCGAGCCTATGGTTGAGAAACAGATCACAGGCCAGATCAGTATTGCAGAATATATGGAGAACTGGGAACAGTTCAAGAAGAATCAGCAGCAGAAGCAGTTTGAGCGAGTTAAAAAGAGAGTTGCCGACGAGACCGGCGACATGTTTGCTGACTTCGATGAAAAGACCAAGGCAGGCCTTCAGGAGAAAATTGAGAAGGCCATCAGCGATGCCATCAAGAAGGAGCGCCATGACAAGGCTTCCGGAAGAGGCGACTGGTCACGCAATAACGAGGATGTGATCAATGACGCTGTGGCGGAAGTTTTTGACAGCGAGAACATTGAGGACGCAGATGACGGCCTGGAGGAGGTATTCCCGGGAGAGGCACCCATCGAGGAGGAGACCGATACCCGCGAGATCCCTGAGGTAGAGGAAGAAATCCAGGATGCCGAGGCTGAGGATACAGCAGCGCAGCCCCAGGAGGAGCCTGATACAGCAACAGAACCTGAGACAGAGGCTGAGCCTGCAGAAGACGCAGCAGAAGATGTAGCAGAAGAGACTTCTGAGGCAGAAGATCAGGCAGAGGACGCATCTGAGGAAAAAACAGAGGACTCCGAGGAAAAAGCAGACGAATCCCTGGAAGAAACAGATAAATCCCAGGATGAGACCGATTCCGAAGAGAACGCAGAATCCAAAGACGAGCCTGCTTCCGAGGAAGCATCCAAGGACAGCACCGAGGATAGCACTGAAGACAATAAAGAAAAAAATAAAAAGGATAAGAAGCACAAAGACTCCAGGAAGCACCACATCGGCAACCGTGAGATGGAGGAGCGCGTAAGGACCATGACTCCTGAGGAGAAAGAGCTCTTTGGCCCCTATATCCATCACAAGAAATCCAGAAGACAGATCATCAACGCCATTGATAATCTGAGCATGGACGCCTTTTCCGGCAATGCCATTGTAACCGGTGAGGAGGGCGCAGGCACTGTTAATCTGGCCAAGGGACTTATCAAGGCCATTCAGGCCTCCGACTCCAACTTCAGCGGCAAGGTGGCCAAGATAACAGCCAACACCCTGAACAAGAAGAGTGTCGGAACCATTTTTGACAAGCTTGCCAACGGTGCGCTTATCATCCAGAGAGCGGCAGACCTTCTTCCTGAGACAGTGAGCGAGCTGCTCAAGGTTCTTCAGGAAGAGAACAAGGGTCTTATAATCGTCATGGAAGATACCAGAGAGGATATGGACAAATTCCTTGACAAGAACCCGTCTCTTAACCAGTGCTTTAATGCCAGAGTCGATATCGAGGCTCTGGACGACGATTCGCTGGTTGCCTATGCAAGACAGTATGCTCTTGAAAAAGAGTACGCTATAGATAATCTCGGTATTCTTGCGCTTCACACCAAGATCTCCGAGAGACAGACCCTTGACCATGAGGTAACGGTTTCAGAGGTCAAGGACATCATAGATGACGCCATTTACTACGCTGAGAAGAAGTCCGTGGGACACTTCATGGATATCATCGTCAACAAGCGCTACGACGAGAATGACATGGTCATCTTACGAGAAAAAGACTTTTTGCATTAAAGAATTATAATGACTTTTGACCGAGGGGGAAAAAATATGAGTCAGAAAGTTTTTATATCAGAGGCTGATGAGTATCTTTTTGGACAGGGAACTCATTACGAGATTTACGAGAAATTAGGAGCACATCCTTCAGAGGAGAATGGCAAAAAAGGCTATTTCTTCGCAGTGTGGGCACCCAATGCCGCAGATGTTCACGTTGTGGGCAACTTCAATCATTGGGATGAGAACGCACATCAGATGCAGCGCTCCAAGACCGGCAATATCTGGACACTTTTTATTCCGGGAGTCGGCATCGGAGAGCTCTACAAATATATGATCACCACCCAGGACGGCAGGAAGCTCTACAAGGCAGATCCATATGCCAATTACGCTGAGCTTCGTCCCGGCAACGCCTCCAGAACCACAGATCTTTCCGGATTCAAGTGGTCTGATGAGAAATGGTATGACAGCATCAGGGGAAAAGATGTTAATCGTCTTCCCATTGCTATTTACGAGTGCCACATTGGTTCCTGGATGAAGCATCCTGACGGAACCGAGGACGGTTTTTACACCTACAGACAGTTTGCAGACAGGATCGTTGAGTATCTCAAGGAGATGCAGTACACCCATATCGAGCTCATCGGTATTGCGGAGCACCCTTTTGACGGATCTTGGGGATATCAGGTAACCGGATACTATGCTCCCACAGCCAGATACGGCGAGCCTACAGATTTCATGTACCTTGTGAACAAGCTCCACAAGGCAGGCATCGGCGTTATCCTTGACTGGGTTCCCGCTCACTTCTGCCCTGACGAGTTCGGCCTTGCCTGCTTCGACGGCACCTGCATCTACGAGCATCCGGACCCAAGAAAGGGAGAGCATCCCGACTGGGGAACCAAGATCTTCAACCTTGAGAAGAACGAGGTAAGGAACTTCCTTATCGCCAACGCTCTTTACTGGATCAGAAAATTCCACATCGACGGCCTTCGTGTAGACGCGGTAGCTTCCATGCTTTACCTGGACTACGGCAAGAAGGACGGCCAGTGGGTACCCAATAAATACGGCGACAACAAGAACCTTGAAGCCATCGAATTCTTCAAACATTTCAACAGCGTTGTAAGAGGAACCTATCCTGAGGTCCTTACCATCGCCGAGGAATCCACAGCATGGCCCAAGGTTACAGCAAGACCCGAGGACGACGGTCTTGGCTTTGCATTCAAATGGAATATGGGATGGATGCATGACTTCTGCGAGTACATGAAGCTGGATCCATACTTCAGACAGGGCGCTCATTACATGATGACCTTTGCCATGAGCTACAATGACGCAGAGAACTACATCCTGCCTCTTTCTCATGACGAGGTGGTTCATCTTAAGTGCTCCATGCTTGAGAAGATGCCCGGCTATCAGGTTGATAAGTATGCCAACCTCCGCGCCGGCTACACATTCATGTTCGGCCACTCCGGCAAAAAGCTCCTTTTCATGGGCCAGGATTTCGGCCAGGAGCGCGAGTGGAGTGAAAAGAGAGAACTTGACTGGTTCCTTCTTGCCAACCCTCTCAACAGAGGAATGAAGGACTATGTGGCCAACCTCCTTCAGATCTACCGTAAGTATCCTGCCCTGTACGAGATTGACAACGACTGGGGCGGATTCGAGTGGATCAATGCAGACGACAAGGAGCGCAGCACCTACAGCTTCTACAGAAGAGCAAGTAACGGCAAGGACAACATCCTTTTTGTCATCAACATGACCCCCGTGGAGCGCAAGGGCTTCATGGTTGGTGTTCCCTTCGCCGGAACCTATACACATATCCTGGACAGCGCCGAGGAGCGCTTCGGCGGCATGGGAACAGGAATCCCCGCCAAGATCAAGGCTCAGCCAGGTCTTTGCGACTACAAGGATTACAGCCTGACCTTTGACCTTCCTCCCTACGGAGCAGAGGTATTCGTTTTCCAGAATCCCGAGCTGAAGGAAAAGGCCAAGGAAGAAGTTAAAGAAGTAAAGGAAGTGAAGCCGGAGCCTGAAAAGAAGGCTGCAGCCAAGGCTCCCGCCAAGAAGGCAGCGGCCAAAAAGACCACTTCAACCAAGAAAAAATAAACAGTTAAGAATTTAGCGGCATAAGCCGAAATAGAAGGTGATGAATGATAGGTTCATCACCTTCTATTGTTTTGCTAAGAAATTATGAGGCGTATATGAACATAACTTTTAATACTGTATCCGATCAGAAGGTGGCCCAGAACATGAACACTTCAGGGATGGAGTTCCAGAGGCCTTCCTACAACAAGATCGGGAGCTATGCTATAGATGGCTCAGCTACCTGCCAGGTGGACCTCGAAAGCAGTCTTTTCGGAAACGAAGCTTATACCAAAAAGACAAGAAGCCTTGAGGATCTGAGTCAGATGGCACAGAACACGGATGTTCTGACGCAGCATAACTATATGGCGCTCCTTTCAAATACCATGTCGGCGGAGGACTTTGCAAGGGCCTCCAAGGATGGATTTGATCTAAGGGAAACAGACCCTTCGGAAACAGTTACAATCGTAGACAAAATAAAGAGTGTGCTCCTGGAATCCGGAGTTGAGATCACAGGCTACAATGATGACCTCAGCCTTGAAAAGCTTACCCGCATTACCGGCAGTGAAGCTTTTGCCTCCGCTATCCAGAAGAGCTTTCATGATAATGATGTCCCTGTGACCTCAGAGAACGTCAAGGCAGCCAAGGTGGCCTATGACGAGATAAAGGACATGACGGAGCTAAGTGACAGCGCTGTCAAGTTCATGGTGCTGAACAAAATGGAGCCCACCATAGAAAATCTCTACTTCGCAGCCCACAGCACCAACGGCATGGACAGGACAGCACGAGGCTTCTATGTCCAGGAGATGGGCGGCTATTACGCTCAGAAGTCCGAGGAATACGACTGGCAGCAGCTGGCTCCCCAGATAGACAGGATCATTGAGGAAGCGGGACTTGACGCATCAAAAGAGGATGTGAAGGATACCGCAAAATGGATCGTGGAGCAGGGAATCCCCCTTACTCCCGAGAATCTCACAGCGGCGGATAAACTCAGACACCTGGAATTTCCTGTAACAGAAGAGACCGCAGCCGACGCCATAGCCGCAGCCAAGGCGGATTACAAGAAGGTTACCAGCGCAGATATCTGTGACAGAGAGAGCTTTTTTACCAAGGCTAAGAACCTCCAGAGGGTCACAAGACAGATAACTCCTGAGGGAATCAAGAGAGCAATAGCCTATGGAAAAGAGATCAACATAAAAAATCTCGATCAGGAAACAAGGGCATATCAAAGCGGCGATACTACAGCCACCGCAGTGGATGATCAGGATCCTCGTTTTATCAAGGCGAGACTTCAGCTTGAGGAAGTCCGCATGAAGATGACAGTGGAGGCCAACAGACAGCTCCTTTCCAGCGGCTTCTCCATCGACACAGCCCCAATGCAGGATCTCATCGACCATTTGAAGAGCATCCTTGGAAATATGTCAGACGAGACCGCAGGTATAGCCCTGGATGAGATAACGGGAGTTGATAAAAAGGTTCAGTCCCAGGTCATGACCCTGACCATCTCCAGAGTAAACGTGATAAAGACTGGACCCATCGATGTAACCGGCGCCATGGGAGACGACCTGGAGAGCGCAACCCTCTCCGAGATCAGCACAGTATCCCAGCGGCTCACCCTTTCCTATACCAAAGCCCGGAAGAGCTACGAGCCTCTTTCCACCCAGGTTCGCTCAGATCTGGGAGACAGCATAAAGAAGGCCTTTGGCAATGTCGATGAGCTTCTTAAGGAAAACGGCGAAGAAGTAAACGAAGACAACAGACGTGCGGTGAGGATACTTGGCTACAACAGCATGGAGATCACCAAAGATAATATAGAGAAGATAAAGAGCTGGGATCAGACCCTTAAAGCAACTCTGGACAGGCTCAAACCCGGCGCAGTCCTTGATCTTATAAGGGATGGCAAGAACCCTCTTTCCATGACCCTGGAAGAGCTGGGGCAGGCCCTGGACCAGAACCTTTCAAAGGACGGCGGCAACAAGGGTAATTCCGGCGGCGACGAGAAATACTCGAGATTTATCTACAAGCTTGAAAAGCAAAAGAATATAACCCAGGAGGAAAAAACCTCTTTTATCGGAATCTACAGACTTTTTTCCACCATCAAGGCAGGAGATTATCAGGCCATAGGCGCTGTGCTTAAGACAGGCCGTGACATGACTCTGGAAAATCTTTTATCCGCCACAAGAACCCAGCGGACGGCGAGAAGAGGCCTTGATTTTACTGTAGATGATAGCTTTGGCGGTCTGGAAGCGGCCGGGACAGATGGCGCAAAAAAAATTGATGAACAGATCAATTTGGCCTTCAGATATTATAGTGCCAAAGCCGATATAGTATATGAGAATCTTGAACCTGAAAAACTATCGCAGGTAAAACCTAATGCTCAGACTCTTTTAAACGACCTTGCAGACAGGCTGGAAAATGCATACGAGGATCGGGAACTGGACAATGAGTTTTACAGGCAGCAGGTCAATGAAATAAGGAACATAGCATCTTCTAAGGCGGCGGCCGGAGCAGTGGATGAGCTGAATGTGCTCGGTCTTGATGTCACCTTAAGCAACATAGAGGCTATGATTTCCAACAGGCGTGACAGACGCAGCGGAAGCATTTGGGATAAGACGGAAGATCTGGGAAAAGATGAGGTGACAAGAGAGCAGAGCTTGCTGGCAGAGGCTCTCGGTGACGACGACTACGGGGAAACCTATAGAAGCACCTTATCCTCTATCTCCGACAAACTCACCGAAGTGCTTGAGCAGACGGAGGATTCCTATATCGACGTCAAGAGCATAAAGCTCATGCAAAAGCAGCTGACCGTCATGAGTCAGAGTTCCGAAAGAGGAAGCTTTGACGTACCTGCAGAGATAGACGGGCAAAAGATTTCAATGCACATCACCTTAAGAAGTGATGACACACAAAAATCACGGATGGAAGCTAGTGTTCAGACCTATGAGTACGGACTTATCACCGCAACCCTCTACGAAGAGGGCGGCATGATAGCCGGAATGCTGACAACGACTAACAGCCCGGGCAGCGAGGAAACTGAATATTTAGAAACCGTTAGACGTAAAATGTGCGACAAATTGGCAGAGAAAATAAGGGAATTTGGTGTGGGCCAAGATAAAATAGCGATCCTTTACCACGCGCAGATACAGCCTGTAAACTCAGGCGCGGCTTCAGCTAATGCCACGGATGGCAACTTAAAGAATATTACAGAAACCGGAACCCTTCTGAAAATGGCAAAAGCTTTCCTTGAAGCTTTATAGAAACGAGGTAGAAATGAAGATCAATTACAACGTATCTGCAATGGTGGCTAATAACTCCCTTCAGAGAAACGACAAGCTCTTATCAGAATCTCTGGAGAGACTATCCAGCGGACTTAAAATCGTCAACGCCAAGGACAATCCTTCGGGCCTGGCCATGTCAAGACGTATGAATTCCCAGATAGAGGGCCTTGGAGTTGCCGGAAACTCAGCAAATGACGCCATCTCAATTGTACAGGTGGCGGACGGAACCTTATCTGAAATCCACGAAATCCTTCAGAGAATGAACCAGCTGGCGATTCAGGCAAGTAACGATACGCTGACAGAAAGCGACAGAGAGACAATTCAGGAAGAGGTAACACTTCTTAAAGACGAGATTGTCAGAATGTCAGAGACCACACAGTTCAACGGCCAGAACATCCTTGACGGTTCCTTTGACCTTAGAGCCTATGCAACGGTAAACGGCGACACCAATCCCAAGATCAAGGTAAGCAGCTACTCCGATGCCATAGACGCCGGCAAATACAAGATAACCGGTATCGATGTTTCTTACGCACACCTGAAGGGTTCAACTGATGTAGATAAAAACGGTATCTTTTTTGAAAATAACAGCGAAAACAACATTCATATCTATGATGAAAAGGGCAACGACTACATGCCCAACGGCATGCAGGCCAGCATCAAAGAAGATGTATTGACACTTAAGGACAGCACAGGTAAAAAGATCCAGATCCAGATAGACGAGGCCTTTAACGGCGATATCGACATAGAGCTCACAGCCACAGGCGCCATGACCATGCAGGTGGGAGCCAACGAGGGACAGACCATTGACATCAGGATTCCCGCAGTCAATCTTACAACCCTGGGAATCTACAACCTTGATATGGCCAACCCCATAGGTGCCAGACAGGCCATCCAGAGTGTAAAGGATGCCCTCTCAGACATCAGCTCCATCAGAAGCCGACTGGGAGCATATCAGAACAGACTGGAGCACACCACATCAAGTCTTGATATCACAGTTGAAAATATGACAGCAGCGTACTCACGAATCATGGACGTAGACATGGCAGAGGAAATGACGGTTTACTCAACCCAGCAGGTTCTCTCCCAGGCAGGAACATCCATGATGGCCCAGGCAAACGAAAGACCTTCCCAGGTCCTTCAGCTTCTTCAGTAAAAGGAGTAGTGCATATGACCTCTGAAAAGAAACAGGAATTTACCTTAAGAATATCCGGTGCCAATAAGACCCAGATGATAACCATACTTTACGAGATCCTCATCTGCTATGCCGATGATGCCATAGATGCTCTGGCTATCGGAAAAAGAGATGATGCCATAACCAGCCTGGATAAGGCCCAGAGCTGTCTGGACGAACTCATAAGGTCCCTGGACCTTAGATTCGAACTGGCAAAGCAGCTCCACAAGATTTATCTTTTTTCCAAAAAAGAGCTTGTGGTGGCAGGGGCCACAGGAAGCATGAACAAGATCTGGAGAGTTAAAAGAAATATCAGAGCTCTTCACGAAGCCTATACAGAGCTTGAGAAGTTCGACACCACGCCTCCCATGATGGACAACATCCAGACCGTATATGCGGGTCTTACTTATGGAAAAAGCGCTCTGAACGAGAGTATAGCTGCATCTTCCATGAACAGGGGCTATGTTTGCTGACATTTCTTAAGAAATCTTAAAATTATTAATTTTTATTGATGTTTTTGCGCATTTGCATTAACATATATACGTAATAACAAAGAGCGAATCCTATTAAAACGTTTGATGGTGGCGTAGGGGTCCGCTTTTTTGTTGTTTTAAAAGGAATCGAACACCAATCGAACAAATTATTAATTATGCAAAGTCATGAAACGTCAAAACCCTATTTACAAAGCAAAATTCATCTGCTAATTTGGTTTCACGAGCTCGAAATATTCCGGAATAAAAATCGGTTTGCGAAAGGAGCGAATTTTTATCAGAATAATTTTATGTGTGTTCCTTGCGGGGGCGGTGATCACCGACCTGACCAGGAACAAGATCTACAACCTCTGGGTTTTACCGCAGCTTGTGGCGGGAGTTACACTCTCAGCTCTGGAGGGACCGGATGCTTTTGAGAATTCGCTTCTTGCGATCCTTGCGGCATTTCTGGTATGTCTTCCGGTGTATATGCTAAAGGGTATCGCCGCAGGCGATGTTAAGCTGATCATGTCGACAGCATCTTTTTTATCACTGCAGGAATTACATTCCTGTATCTTATATTCTTTCCTGATTGCAGGAGCCATATCACTTTTTGTCATTATATTTAAAAGAAATAAGCAAAGAACCATTCATTTCGCCGTTCCGGTCATGATGAGTGCGTTACTTGTTTTGGGAGGATTTGTATGAGTAGGCCGATACTTGCCATCTGCGACCCGGATTCCGTATATCTGAGACGCCTTGATGAGTACATCAGAAATCACATTAACTTAAGCATTGATATCCATTCTTTTTCCGATCGATTGATTATGGATAAATTTGCAGAGACCGAGGATGTTAATCTTCTTATCGCATCGGAGAAAAGCTACTATGAGCTGTGGGACGCAAAGGCCCTGGATAAGTACAGAAACATTCTGGTTCTCGACGAGGAAGGCTTCTCGGGAGCAGTGGCAGAGGCGGATCCCACCGGCAGGCACGTTGAGCATATAAGTAAATACCAGCCGGCTTCGGGGATCGCCCATGCGGTCATAGATATGTGCTCCAGAAGCCCCGAGGATTTCAGAGGGCTCTGGGCCAGATCCAAAGTCGGAAACAGCAGGATAATCGGATTCTATACGCCTCTTTCAAGATGCGGACAGACCTCCATGGCCATCAAGGCCGGAGAGATACTGGCCCGGAAGGGAAAAACGATACTTCTCAGCTTCGAGACCTATTCCTCCATGGGAGGGCTTCTCAAGGAGGAGCCGGAGGAGGATATCACAGATCTTCTCTATTATGCGGACTGCGAAAAAGACAAGTTCTGCCTGTATCTGGAGAGGATAAAAAAGAGCTCCGGAGAGCTGGATTTCATAGCTCCTGCCAAGACTGCCATGCAGATCAAGGACGTGACCTGCGAGAGACTTTCGGAGCTAACGCAGCTCCTTACCCGGGAGGCAGGGTACGAATTCATTTTAATAGACATGAAGGAATACCCGGAGGGCTTCGACGATATCCTCAGGATGTGCAGCTGTATTTTTACAGTGAACAGAGCCCAGCCCTCGGATAAGTACAGGATGAGGATGTTTGAAAACGTCCTTTCCCGGAACGGCTGTGAGGACATCCAACAGAGCCTTGTGAAATGCAGCCTTCCCGATATCAGAGAAAAGGCCGCCTACACAGGTGCCATTGAGGAGCTTCTTGGCAGAGAGGGATTGATCAATGGATCCGCGTCTTGAGGAGCTCAAAAGAAAAGTAAAAGAAAGGGTTATGGCATCCCTTGATTTTTCCAAGGATATTTCCGATGAGGAGATGTACGGCCTCATCGATCAGGAACTGTCCGGGAGCTTCAAGAATCTGGCCATGTCCGTCAGTGACAGGAAAAAACTGAGAGACCTGATCTTTCATTCCATCAGAAAGCTGGATGTTCTGCAGCAGCTCATCGATGACCCAAGGGTCACGGAGATCATGGTAAACGGAACAGACAACATTTTTATCGAAAAGGACGGACGGCTTTTTCGCTTCGGCGGCAGGTTCGAATCCAGAGAAAAGCTGGAGGATGTGGTTCAGCAGATTGTGGCCTCCTGCAACAGGGTGGTTAATGAGGCCTCGCCCATAGTGGATGCAAGGCTTGAAAACGGGGCCAGAGTCAACATTGTTCTGAATCCCGTGGCCCTGGGAGGCCCGGTGATAACCATAAGGCGATTCCCCGATGAGCCCATCAACATGGCTAGGCTCCTTGAGCTGGGCTCTTTATCAGAGGAACTCAGGGACTATCTGGGGACTCTCATCAAAGCAGGCTATAACATTTTTATCTCCGGTGGTACCGGCTCCGGTAAAACCACCTTCTTAAATGCACTGTCAGATTATATTCCCAAAGATCTACGAGTAATCAGTATAGAGGACAACGCGGAGCTTCAGATAAGAGGCGTTCCCAATCTGGTGCGGATGGAGGCCAGAAATGCCAACGTTGAAGGCTGCAGGCCCATCAGCATCAGAGACCTTATAAAGTCCTCGCTGCGCATGCGCCCGGATTGGCTTATTGTGGGTGAAGTCAGAGGCGGGGAGTGCGTAGACATGCTCCAGGCCATGAATACGGGCCATATGGCCATGTCCACCGGACACTCCAACAGTGCAGTGGATATGCTGTCGAGACTTGAGACCATGAGCCTTATGGGAATGGGTGAGCTGCCCCTTCCAGCTGTCAGAGGGCAGATCGCGGCGGGAATAGACATTATCGTGCACTTGGGAAGAATCAGGGACAGAAGCAGGAAGGTCCTGGAGATAAGAGAGGTTGAGAACGGCCTTGACGAGCAGGGAAGAATAAGGACAAATACGCTGTTTCGGTTCGTTGAGACCGGAACGGACGAAACAGGGAGGATAAAAGGTGAGTGGAAAAAAGAAGGAGATCTTAAGGCGAGGGAGAAGCTTGTGGCAGCAGGCCTTACGCTTTAGATTTACCCGGGCTGATATCCCGGGGATTCTGCAGGGAGTGGGAATTGCAGTTTTATTCGGAAGACTGTTTTACGATTCCTGGACAGCGGTTGTGTTTGTATCTCCCGTGATGCTGATATGGGTGTTCCTCCAGAGAAAAAGAAGGATCGAGAGGGACATAAGGCTCATTGGAATCCAGTTCAGGGATGCCATGCAGTCAGTACTTACGGCCATGAAGGCCGGGTATTCCGTGGAGAATGCCTTTATGGAAGCACAGAGTGATATGGAGCTTCTCTATGGAAAAAAGAGTCTGATCTGCAGGCATCTCGGAAGGATCCACAAAGGAATAAGAAACAATATCCCTATAGAAACCCTGCTCTTTCGATTCGGAGAGGATTGCCTCAACAGGGATGTGCAGGACTTTGCGGAGGTGTTTGCTGTGTCAAAAAGAAATGGTGGCAATATGACACAGATGATAGAAAGGACTATCGGGATCATCTCCTCCAGAGTGGAGGTGGAAAAGGAGATCGAGGTTTTGATCAGCGCCAGAAAGCTGGAAGCCAGGATCATGAACTGCGTGCCCTTTTTCATTATCCTCTATGTGAGCCTCACCAGCAGGGATTTCTTTTCCCCGCTGTATCACAACCTCTTTGGGATCATTGCAATGACTGTGTGTATGACCATCTATATCTTTGCTTATCTAATGTCCGAGCGGATAGTCAATATCAAGGCCTGAAATCAGAAAAGGAAATAAAACATGATCACTATTCTTTACGGAGCGGTGCCCGCTCTCTCTGTGGCGCTGTGGTTTTTGGCAAGGAAGACCACTCTGCCGGAGGAGATTGATGAAACCGGCATCAGCAGAGAGCTTTTGAGGATGTCTCTCTTTCTCTACAAAAAGCTGGTGGGGAGCAAGAAATTCCGGTTCCTGGAGCCGGAAGCTGTTCGCACCAATCTAAGACAACTGAATAACCCCAGGGATATGGGGAGTCTCCAGACCGGCTATTACATTCGAAAGCTCAGTTTGGTGCTGCTTTTGGCCAATGCGGGAAGCATTCTGGCGCTGCTGATGCACCTGAGCGTGGTTTTTTCCTCCAATATCGATGACGAGGGAAGGCTCCTTAGAAGGGACTACGGTGAGGGCTCCTATGATGCGGAGCTGATAGCGGAAAGCCCCGGGGGAGAGGTCATCGGGGAGTTCAGTCTCCCTGTGGATGAGCGCAGGTACACTGCGTCCCAGGCAAAAAACCTTTTTGAAGAGGCCTCGGAGATCCTGCCGGGGGCTATCCTTGGCGGCAACCCATCTCTTGATGAGGTCACGGAGGACCTGAATCTGGTGGAAGTTCTTGAGGGCTATCCCTTCGAGATCGACTGGACCGTGGAGGACTATTCAGTCATGCACTACGACGGAAGTCTTAATACCGAGGCAATCCCGGCGGGGGGCAAGCCTGTGATGCTGACAGCTACTTTTAGCTACGGAGATGATGCCTTTCAGCAGGTGCTCTATGCCAATGTAAAACCAAAGACCCTGACTCCCTATGAGCAGCTTATGGAGTCCATAAACGGAAAGCTTAAGGATGCGGATAAAGAGTCCCAATATGACGAGAGCATCCCCCTCCCCGGCAGCTACGGTGAGACAGAGATCATCTGGAAGGAAAACACACAGGACAACAGCCTCATGCTTCTCATAATGATGCTGGTCCTGTCCGTGGGCTCCTACGTAATCAAGGACAGAGAGCTGTCCAAGCAGGTCCGGGAAAGATCCAAGGCCCTTTTGTCGGAGTATCCCCAGTTTGTGTCCAAGATGGTCCTGTATCTGGGGGCCGGCATGACCATGCGTGGAGCCATTGAAAAGCAGGCCAGAAATTATCAGCAAAAGAAAAGGGCCGGAGCCCCCAAGAGCTATCTCTATGAAGAGATCCTTCGGTCCGCCAGAGAGCTAAAAAGCGGTGTTCCGGAGACAAAAGTCTACGAGAGCCTTGGGCAGAGGTGTGGAAGTCAGCAGTACACAAGGCTTTGCACACTTCTTTCCCAAAATCTGAAAAAAGGAAACAGCGAGCTTCTTACCCTGCTTCGAAGCGAAGCGGAAAAAGCCTTTTCCGACAGGCTTGACCTGGTGAGAAAGGAAGGGGAGGAAGCCGGAACAAGGTTATTGATGCCCATGGTGCTTATGCTTCTTATCGTGATGGTCATCATCATGATTCCCGCATACATGGCATTTTAACAATAAAAAAGAACAAGAAAAAAGGAGAAAAAGTATGAATGATTTAATTTTACGAACAAGAGCATTTGGAGTAGGAGCCTACAGAAGATTCAAGGACTTCTGGAAGGACGAGGACGGCATGGGAACAGTGGAGGTCATCCTTATCATCGTAGTTCTCATCGGTCTTGTCATTATTTTCAAGAAAGAGATTTCAGGAATTGTGGATGATGTCTTTAAAGCGATCAGAAGAGATACCCGTGCGATCATCAGCTAAGGCCTACCTGACGGTATTCCTTTCACTGTCCATAATGATCATTCTGTCACTTATTCTGGCTCTTTATCAGGGAGCCAGGATCGGGGCAGTGAGGATGAAGGCGGAATGCGTGGCTGACATCTCCATGAATTCCTGCCTGGGGGAATACAGCAGGGCTTTGTACGACCAATACGGGCTTCTTATGGTGGATATGGCCTACGGCACAGGAAAAGGCTCTGTAAAAAAAATGGAGGAGCACCTCAAATACTATGCGGACAAGAACTTTCAGCGAAATGCTGTCGGTAAGCTCACAGGAGCTGACACTATGCTCTCCATGAACTGCGACGAGGCCAAGGTCACCGGCTTTTCCCTTGCCAGTGACGGTGAGGGCGCGGTGCTGAACCGCCAGATCCTGGCCTATATGGAGGCTGAGCCTGTGGAGGGATTACTATCCGATGTTCTCAAAAACTTAAGCGACCTCACATCCGCAGGCCTTGATTCCACTGATGTGGAGGCTATGGCAGCAGCCAATCAGGCTCAGCTGGATGCCATTATCCCGCCAAAGATCATCAATGACGAGGGAAAAGAGGAAGAGGTTCCCCTGGGAAATCCGGCAGACGGAGTGAACTGTTTTAAAAGCCTGGGACCACTGGTGCTGTCTATTCCTGATAAAAGCAAGATATCTACCGCTACAGCCAGCCTTGGAACACTGGCCTCCCACAGGGAGCTGGGCCATGGAACAGGCCTTGATGAGAGCGGACCCACGGATGCCCAGAAGCTTCTTTTGGAGCAGTATTACTACGAAAAGTGCAGCCGCTACGGGGATACCCTTGATAAATCCCTTCTTAAGTACCAGCTGGAATATATGATCTACGGCAAAGGCAGCGACTACGAGAATCTTCAGAGCATGGCCTGGACCCTGCTTTTTTGGAGAGAGGCTTCCAATATGCTCTATCTCTTTTCCTGCTCGGAAAAAGTGGAAGAGGCAGAGCTCCTGGCGGATACCCTGGCCATCATCCTCTTTATGCCTGAGATAAGGGATATCCTTAAGTATTCCATTCTTTTTGCCTGGACCTTCGCAGAGTCCATCTCGGACCTCAATATTCTTTTTGACGGAGGAAGGGTTCCCATCCTAAAGAGCGATAGGACCTGGAGGCTGAGTCTTCTGAACATGCTTCTTTTCAGGGACTTTCTTCGGGGAGGAGACCTGGGAGAGGGGCTATATTATCAGGACTACCTGCGGATCAAGCTTTTCATGACAGATTCTTCAACTAAGACAAAAAGGATGATGGACATCATAGAGATGGACGTCAGAAAAACCGCCGGCAACAGCGGATTTCGGATAGATCACTGCGTGGATATTTTCAGGGCGGAGATCACAGTGGGAACAAGATACGGATATGAAGCAAAGGTGGACAAAATCTATGGCTATGAGGAGTAATGCGCTGATGGAAGCTGATAAGGGCACTTCTTTAAAAGACCAAACAAAAATAAAAAAGAAAGAAGATACGTTTTTCCGGACGATAAGAAGAAGTAAGGAAGTGCTCCTATCTGCTTCTATCACCGTGGAAGCCTCGATAGTTCTCCCCCTCTTTATTTTCTTCTTCGTTAATATTATGACCGCCTTTAATGTCATCAAGGTCCAGTCGGATCTTGAGGCGGCGCTTCACCAGACGGGAAGCGAAATAGCCCTGGTGGGCTATGACATTAAAACCGGAAAGGATGCCCTTGGTCTTGGCGGTGACTCCCTTGTCAAAGACGTGCTGGCGGCGGGAGGTTACATGGCTTACGCATCCCACAGTGTAAAAAAATACCTGGGGGACAGCGTCAACAAAAGCTGTGTGACGGGCGGGGCATCCGGACTGAGTTTTCTGACATCAAAGATAATGGCGGGAGACGACTACATAGATATAGTGGTGGATTACAAGGTCCATCCGCTGATTCCTATCATTGGATTTAAGGAATTCAAGGTTCAGTCCAGGTATTATGGGCACGCCTGGACCGGCTATGACATATCCGGAGGACTGGCCGGCGAAGACTCCGAGGAAGAGATGGTCTATGTCACGGAGCATGGAACAGTCTATCACAGAAACGCCGGCTGCAAGCATCTGAAGATCGATGTGCGGAGCATCCCCTTTGACAGCCTTGGATTTGCAAGAAGTAAGGACGGCTCCAAATACTACCCCTGCGAATACTGCGCAGAGACCGTGGGCGGCGGAAACGTCTTTGTGACGGATTACGGAACCAGATACCACAGCAGCGTCAGCTGCCCCGGATTAAAAAGAAAAATCTATACAATCCCCATCTCCGAGGTGGGTGGACGAGGCCCCTGCAGCGCCTGCGGGTGAGCCGGGTCACGGAAAGGACAGATATGATATTTGTAGATGCATTTTTTAAAACAACCCTGATCTCAGTTCTCGTCTGGGCTGCGGTGAGGGACATCAGGAAAAAAGAGGTGTCTGCTACCCTGCTTATTTTGTGCGGCGTCGTAGCCCTTTTGGATATTATCGTGATACTTTTTATGAATACAGCCACTGTTTGGAGCCTTATCGCCTGCCTGATTCCCGGGGCTGTGATGCTTCTTATCTCCAGAGCCACCGGACAGAGTCTTGGCTACGGAGACGGGCTGATGGCCCTTTGCATAGCTCCTGCCTTTGGTCTTGAAAAGGCGGCCCTGGGGCTTATCCTGGCAGTTTTTCTCTGCGGCTTTTTGTCACTTTTTCTTCTGGTCTGCAAAAAAGCCAAAGGGAAGACCCGGATACCCTTTTTACCCTTCATGGCAGTGGGAATGGGGGTGATGGTCCTTGCGCAGGTTTAAGGCATATATGACTCTGGAGGCCTCCCTTATCATTCCAATGGTTATCTGCGTGATAGTGATGCTGATATGGGGCGCCTACTACATGTACAACAGGGCGATCCTCAGTCAGGACTGTTATATTCTGGCATTACGGGCCAGCGTGAAGGCCGATGCCAAAAAGAAAGTGGCCCCCGCAGACTACGTGGCAGCAGGAGCCTCCAAGCAGGCCGGCGGCAGGTACTTCGGGGCCGACAAGCCCGCCTTCAGCGCGGCGGTTTCCGGCAAGGAGGTCAAGGTAAAGGGCACCACCAAAATAAGGAACTCCGCCATGGGAAGATATTTTCTCAAGATAAAATCCGGCTGGGAGCTGGAAGCAGTGCTAAAAGCCAGGATCAGAAATGACCCGAAGCACATCAGAAGAATCAAGAGGCTTAAGGATATAGGAGAAAAAGTGTTATGAATTACAAGTATTACAGAGATTTAAAGCACAATTACCTGGTGGTAAAGCTTGAAAAGCAGAGCGAGGGCGAGGCCTACCAGCTCAAGATCCTGTCGGGAGGGAGGCTTGCGGGGCTTCTTCCCTGCGATGTAAGAAATGTCAACGGGGAGCAGTTTCTGTATTATGAGATAGGCTCCATGCAGAGCCTTCGTGACAGATACACCTCAAGAGGCATGAACAGGGCCCAGCAGCTTCAGCTTTTTTCCGATATGAAGGACATGCTGGAGGGGCTCTCCGAGTATCTTCTTGGAGAGGACGGCGTGGTTTTTGATGCGGACAGCATATTTGTGGACCTGACCACGGGCCGCTACAGCTTTATGTTCTGCCCTTTTGCGGCAGCGGAAGGGGGCTTTGAAAAACTGACAGAGCAGCTCCTTGATATGACCAATTCAGAGGATGAGGAGGCAGCCACTGCCATTTATGAGCTCTGCGAATACGCCACGGGAAAAGGGGCCATGACCATAGAGGGCATAGAAAAGCTCTTGAAAGCTGCCCCGGCCTGTGAAAAAGAGACTCCTCTTCCGGCGGTTATCCCGCCCGGGGAGAGCATTTCCTTTGAGCCGGAAGACAGCGATGATGAGGATGAGGACGAGGAAGATGATGAGGAGGCGGCAGTTTTTGCAGGCATCAGATCCCATAAGTCCTTCGGTTTAAAAAGAGCTGAGCAGAAGCTTGGGGCCAGGGCACAGCTTCTTTTGGCAGGACTATTTGCCCTTCTGGTGGCAGGCATGGTCTATGTCAGAAAGGCCTACATCCTCACCAGCCAGGAGAATTACATGTCCATGGCAGTTATGGCCGTATCCCTGGTGTGCGGAGCCCTGTGCTTTGTCAGCGGCTTTAAGGGCTACCGCGGAAAAAATATGCCTGATGAGGAAAAAGTCATTTCCCATGAAGACATCAGTGAATCTGAGGAAGAAGAGGAGGAAGAGCCCGGATTTAGTTATAACTACGACTATGAGGAGCCTGTGAATGAGAGCTTTTACAAGACTCCTTTGAAGATAACCGCCGGCAGCAGCGGTGATGGCTGTGTGAATAACGCCACCATGGTTCTCAACATGGATGAAGAGATAAGCGGCCCTCTTAACCTTTACAGCAGAAATCTTGATAAGACAGTAAGGATCTGCCTTGATAAGCTGCCCCTCACCATCGGCAAGATGGAGGGCTGCGTCGACAAGGTATTAAAGGATATGAGCGTATCCAGAATTCACTGTAGGATATTCAGAGATGAGGACAGCGGAAGGCTGGCCCTGGTTGATCTCAACTCCACCAACGGAACCTTCAAGAACGGCCTTAAACTGACCCCTCAGGAAAAGAATTACATCGATGAGGGGGACGAGGTGAGAATAGGTAGAATTTGCTTCGACTGTAGGTAAATTGTGTTATAATAGCCTTAATTAGTTGGAGGGAAGTTCATGAAGATCAATATCTATTATGGGGGCAGAGGGATTATCGACGATCCCACGCTTCAAGTAATCTCACAGATCACCACTGTTTTACAGGAACTTAATGTTAAGGTACAGCAGTACAATCTCTACGAACAGAGAAACGGCATAACCGCACTTCCCAACACCCTCAAGGATGCGGACGGCGTTATTCTTGCTTCCACCGTTGAGTGGTTCGGCGTTGGCGGATATATGATGCAGTTCCTTGATGCCTGCTGGCTTTACGGAGATAAGAACAGGATCAGGGAAATCTACATGGCTCCGGTTGTTATGAGCACAACCCACGGCGAAAGAGAGGGCATGATGAGTCTTCTGGCTGCCTGGGAGATGCTGGGAGGTCTTCCCTGCGACGGAATATGCGGCTATATCCCGGATACTACCAAGCTGGAGACCAACACCGAATATATCAAGATCATTGAGAAAAAGACCGAGAACATCTACAGGACCATCAATCAGAAGATGGCTGTTTTCCCCACCAGCAATCAGGCCGTTATCAACAAGGTTGCGGTTGCCAAGGGCATAGACCTTACACCTCAGGAGTCGGAGCAGCTTTCCGAGTATGCCTCCGATGATAAATATGTTAAAAAGCAAAAGGAAGATCTTCAGGAGCTGGCCAGCATCTTCAGAGACAAGATGGGCAAAGAAGATTCCGCATCGGGCAATACCGATGAGTATATCAAGAAGCTCAACAGAGTCTTTACCCCTGTTGCCGGAATCCGCTCCAAGTACAAGATCATTCTTCAGGACAATCCCAAGCTTCGCCCGGTGATAGTCGACGTTGACAACTCCAAATGCGAGTGCAGAACCGGTGACGAGGATGGCTGCGATGTTATTATTACCTCAGATCAGAAGGTCTTTGAGGACATTCTTGACGGCAGACTTACCTTCCAGAGAGCATTTATGGCAGGTAATATCAAGATGAAAGGCGACTTCAAGCTCCTTAGGAGCATGGATCAGCTTTTTGATCTGATGCAGAACGATTGAAGCCTGAAAGGATTTTGCTATGGATTATAATACAGAATCAAATCCCGATGATTTTATTAAACACCAGGGAGATATATACAGGAATGCATTCGTCACACTGATTTTACTGGGAGTGAATGTTATTATTTTTCTCCTGGGACCAATCGTGGGAGATGTTATGTACAACAAAGGAGCACTGGTTACCTACAGGGTTCTGATGGAGGGTGAATTTTACAGGATATTCACCGCCATGTTCCTCCATGCCGGCATAGAGCATCTTATCAACAATATGCTGCAGCTGGTCATTGTGGGAGCTATCGTGGAGCAGTATACAGGCCACAGCTTCTTTATTATCATGTATCTTATATCCGGTATCTTTGGGAATCTTTTGTCCATGGCCTACGAGGTCCGCAACAATCTCAACTGGGTATCGGTGGGAGCCAGCGGAGCCATCATGGGAATCGTAGGTTTCATGGTGATCTGGCTCGTGATCAACAGACGTAAGTTTATTCAGAACAAGAGCCTTATGATGAGGCTTGGCCTCTTGGCAGTTTTTCTTATCTACACATGCTTTTTCCAGGAAGGAGCCAATACACTGGCTCATCTTGGCGGATTCCTCACAGGTGGTGTGTTTGGAATCATCAATATAGTACTTCTAAAAAACAGAAAGAATATGGAGGGTATTGCATAATGGACGGCTGTATTTTTTGTAAGATAGCAAGCGGAGAGATTCCGTCAAATACAATTTATGAGGATGACAATTTCAGAGTGATCTTAGACCTGGGACCTGCTACCAAGGGACATGCACTGGTACTTCCCAAGGCTCATTACGCAGATCTTTTTGAGATTCCTGATGAGACCCTGGCTGGCGCTGTTAATACCGGTAAGAAGGTTGCAGCCATGATGAAGAAGACTCTGAAGTGCGACGGCCTTAACCTTGTTCAGAACAACGGAGAGGCAGCAGGACAGACAGTTATGCACTTCCACCTTCATGTGATCCCCAGATATGAGAATGACGGACAGCACATCCTTTGGAAGCCTACATCTCCATCAGCTGAGGAGCTTACCGCAATTAAAGATGAGATTTTGAAAGGCTGATACAGGATAATGCGTGAAATTGATGTTAAGCAGATAACAGAAACTGTAAAAAATATGTGTATAGACGCCAACTATGAGCTTTCCGAAGATATGAAGAAGGCCCTGTTGGATGCCAGGGACAAGGAAGAGTCCGAACTGGGAAAAAAGATCCTTTGCCAGCTGCAGGAGAATCTCGAGATTGCAGCAAGTGACAGGATTCCTATCTGCCAGGATACAGGAATGGCAGTGTTCTTTTTTAAGGTAGGTCAGGATGTTCATTTTGTGGGCGGAAGCCTTCAGGATGCCATCAACGAGGGTGTTAAGCTGGGTTATACAGAAGGATATCTTCGCAAGTCTGTAGTGGGCGATCCACTTATCAGAAAGAACACCGGAGATAATACTCCTGCGGTGGTTCATTACGAGATCGTTCCGGGAGATAAGGTTCAGATCACCTGTGCTCCCAAGGGCTTTGGCAGTGAGAACATGAGCCGCGTATTTATGCTTAAACCCGCCGACGGAGAAGAGGGCGTTAAGAATGCCATAATCCAGGCGGTTAAGGATGCAGGTCCCAATGCCTGCCCGCCCATGACTGTGGGAGTCGGTATCGGTGGAACCTTCGAGAAATGTGCTGAGATGTCAAAGGAGGCTCTTACAAGACCTGTAGGTCAGCACTCAGAGCTTGAACACATCAGAGCAATGGAAGAGGAACTCCTAACCAGGATCAACAAGCTTGGAATAGGTCCTGCCGGACTTGGCGGACGAATAACAGCCCTGGCGGTTAACATCAACACTTATCCGACACATATAGCAGGACTTCCTGTAGCAGTTAACATTTGCTGTCACGTCAATCGACATGTTACAATTACACTTTAATTGGGATTAACGGTTTTACCGGCATTATCTACAATATATAGAAATATCAAGAGGTTATCATGGAAAGAGAAATACATGCACCTATAGACAAGGACACAGCGAAGCAGCTCAAGGCCGGAGATATGGTTTATATTACCGGAACTATTTTCACTGCCCGAGATGCTGCTCATAAGAGAATGGCAGAAACTCTGGCCAGTGGAGGCAAGCTTCCTATAGAATTGGAAGGCAATTCCATCTATTATATGGGACCATCTCCCGCGAGAGAGGGACGCCCTATAGGCTCTGCCGGTCCAACAACTGCCAGCAGAATGGATAAGTATGCCCCCAAGCTTTTGGATCTTGGCCTTGGTGGAATGATCGGTAAGGGTAAGAGATCCCAGGCGGTGGTGGATGCCATCAAGCGCAATGGTTCAGTTTATCTTGCTGCCATCGGCGGAGCAGGAGCTCTTTTGTCCAAGTCTATTACAGAGTCAGAGGTTGTGGCCTATGATGACCTTGGCACAGAAGCCATCAGGAAGCTCAAAGTAGAGAGATTTCCTGCCATTGTAGTAATAGACTCCGAGGGCAATAATCTCTATGAGACTGCCGTAAGAGCGTTTAACAGAGAAGATTCTTGAATAAAGTAATTGACAAAGGCATCAGCTCTTTGTATAATTAATTTTGCGTCTGATGATTCGTCATCAGAAATATGAACTCAAAACCACATATTGGTAGAGGGATTCAGGCATGGAGAAATACTCAAGTGGCTGAAGAGGCGCCCCTGCTAAGGGTGTAGACCGTTAACGCGGTGCGCGGGTTCAAATCCCGCTTTCTCCGTTTAGCAAATAGCTCCGGGAAACTTAATGTTTCCCGGAGTTTTTTTGTGTTATTATATCTATGAAAAATCTGTATTGTTGAATAAGGGGGTTAATATGAAACCTGGTCTTGGTAGAGTCGTAGGTGGCTTACTGTCTGTTGCTGTTCTTTTTTCATCTATGGATCTTAGCGCATTCGCATATTCCGATGAAGACAACAACGAAATTATTTTTATGGAAGAATCTCCGGAGGATGCCTCTGTGGATTTATTCGAGGACGAATCCCTCGATCCCTCAGAAGATGCATCCTTAGATGAAGATCTCCCCGAGGAATCCGAGCTTTCTTTGGATGACATCCTGGAGGAAGAGCCTTCCGATGCTGAGGAGGAGATCATTCTTTCCGACGATCCCGGGGATAGTCTGCCTTCCTCCGAGAAAAACAATTCTTCAGTTGAGGCATATGATTATGGCTCAGAAGATGAATATGCACTCCAGGCAGGAGGATTTAGAGGAAGAGGCGTTGATCATACGATTTACGACAACCTTCTTGAGAATAGATCTTTTGTAGAGGAAACATTCATAAATGATGAATCCTCCAGTGATAATCCATATTTCACCAGTGGGACCCAGTATCTGTACCAGGATGTTATGGATACATATCAGAATAAGGATTTCTGGGAATACAAGGCAATGGTGGATCTGTACTACTCTATAGACAACATTATGGATGGAGTCAGTGAACAGATCGAAAACCTTCGTGAAAAGTATATTGATTATCTGTATGAAAAATATAGAGATGATTTTGGGACTGAAGCTGACTGGGATAAGTTCAAGGAAGAACAGTGGGAGAAATTTAAGTCCGGAGTAACTGTAAAGAATTATGAAGCAGTGCTCAGCAAGAGTCTAAGCACGGATTACACTTCATCCATAGGGGATTCTGTAAACAATGAAAGTGCAAGGCTTCAGGAATACAGGACTGCAATTTCATACGCGAAAAAGCTTAAGGGAGCTATGAGCGATGCTAAAGAATGGGCTTCTTTGGCCAGTGATCTGGAGGATGCCGAACAGAAATATTATCTTTATGTGGCCCTGCCAACCTATGCTGACTCTAAGGTTGAATATTGGAACACAATCAGTGATCTTTTGAATGGAAAGAAAATTAACTGTGTAACTAAAGATGACAGTATGACCCTTGCCCAGGCCTTGGAGGCTGATGAATATGCCTTGCTGGGAAGTGATAATGATAAGTTCTTGGCGTGGAGGACAAATCTTGATCTTAATATTGGTGGAGAAAAGACAAAGAAGAGATTATCCGCAGGGGACGTGCTTGGTATTGTAACTGATTCTATGCAGAATGTGCTGGTCATAGAGTCTTTGTTTGAACAGCAGGATTCCTTGGTGTATCCGCTGAGGGCAACTCACGATATAGCTATTGCCAAAAATGACAATAAGTATGCGGGCGTTTCCGGACGTTACATTAAACTTTTGGGAAGCGACTATAACTACGAAGAGAATGTTAATAAGGCAGTTTATGATGCTGCTATGAAGTTTGCTAATAGTTATATACAAAAAGAGATTAAGAAGGAAATTAAAAAACAGGGAAAAAACTGGATTGTGAATGCCCTGTCATCAAGAACCGCCATTAACAGCGCATCAAGAGAAATCACTGCAATTAAGGCTGCAGGTTATCTTGAGCAGCTGGGATATATTGATGCTACCATTAAGCTGGGAATGAAACTTAATAGTGTGGCGGACGCGGCTGATAAGATTATTGAGATTAAGTATCTCAAGATAGTAAAAGGATATGCTGTTCAGGCGTATAAAGATGATAAAACTGCTTATATAAATGCAAAAAATAGTGGTATAAATGATGACCGATTAGATGAGCTTGCGAAACATTGTCTGGATGATCTTTTTTTTATAAAGAAGCTTACTTTGCGTGCCAATGAACTTGGCTATAACACCATCAAGGCCATTGCTGAAAGCGGACTTGGAAGAGTCATTGATTGGGTAGGGGGCACCGACACGGTTTCCGGACTGACTGATAGATACAATTCAATGCAGGATAGTCTTATTGATACAGTTCTCATGCCAATTTTTGACAATCCCTTTACTGTTAATTCGGGAGAGACACTTACTATCCAGAAAGATGGATCCAATTATGTAGGAATTTATGCCTCTAAAAAAGGAACATTTAGAATTCCAGAATTTGAGTACAGAATAGTCAATGGAATCAGATTAAATGGTGGAACATTAAGCGTATTAACATATGACTCTCAGGAGATTTATACTTCTTACCTTTACGGAAACGGAAAGGTTGTCCTCCCGGGCAGCGGAGTTTTTGCTGTTGGAGCTATCGTACCGAACGGATCCTTGACTATATCAGCTCCAGCCTCAGAGCAGACCGCTAAGATGGTGGTTATGGGAGATCTGTACCTTAACACTAGCTGTTTTACGATTGAAGATGCCAGGGTTGAGGTAGAAGGGAATCTTCTGATCAATGCCAATGAAAA
>NZ_JHXX01000007.1 GCF_000621605.1 Butyrivibrio sp. MC2021
GAAAGGGATTTTAATGAGAGTGACAGGATCCATGCTGGGTCTTCCCATGTCTGAAGAATACTTATTTTCAACAAGATCATATATGAATGACCAGTCGATGGCTTTATCAATAAGCCTGAGCATGTGGTCCTGTGGAACCAGATCGTCCATGCTCACAAACTGCATCTGTTCGCGTTTTCTTTCGGTATTAGAAGTCATCATAAAGGCAATCCCCATCCCCAACTTTGATACTTCTATTATACCAGAAAAAGCGCCTCAAGCCCAGATAAATACTGAGTTTCCGGCACTTTTATAAAGAAAAATCCACGGCAGATGCCGTGGACTTTGTCTACAGTCTGAGGCTGGTTCAGTAAAGAACCAGCCTTTTATTATACACTCTAGTATTCTATTCCTCTTCTGGCCTGAATTCCCTGGTCATAGGGGTGCTTTTCCTTGCGCATCTCCGTAATGTAGTCTGCTTTCTCGGTAAAAAGCTCCGGGGCATTTCGGCCGGTGAGAACCAGTTCCATATAGGCTGGCTTGGAATTCAACAGCCTCTCGATGCGGTCTGTATCGATGATGCCGTAGTTAACAGGATAGGTCACCTCATCAAGAACGAGCAGGTCACAGTCTCCACCGTAAACATAGCTTTCTATCTCGTCCAGAAGAGCATTGTGAACCTCAGTAAAAGCGGCTATGGAATCCGGATCTCCCTTTTTGAACCATCCCAGTTCCTTATCGCTTCTTACCACCTTGATTCCGGGAATCTGCCTGAGGATGTTCAGCTCTGAGGTATCCCTGCCCTTCATAAACTGGGCAAAAACAACTCTTTTGCCTGCTCCAGCAGCTCTTACAGATAGCCCAATGGCTGCAGTGGTCTTGCCCTTGCCTTCTCCGGTGTATAAATGGATCAGGCCGGGAACAGCTTCTGACTTACTGTCTGCCCTTTCATCGGAAGCCTCTACCTCTTTCTTCCTGCCGGTGCCGCCGATATACTCAGCCTTCCTCAGCTGACAACTCACCGCACTGCAATAGGCGCACTTATCATGCTTTTCGATCTTCTCATCATACAATGGCACCGTAAAGAGCACGCTCTTTTTGGGTAAAAGAACGTATGCCTCATTGTAGGTTACAACCTTCTGTCCAAGAAGAGCCATAAGCCTTGGAGTCTCTGAAAGAGGAAGCTCCTCCACTCCCGTAAAGACATAGCCTCCTGCATATTTCCCCGTGAGCTCATGGAGCTTTTCATCAATCTTGTCATAGGCCAGGGACATTATCTCCAGGCCAAGGCAGTCCACCATATAGGCTCTGTTGATATCACCCTTTTGGATAAAGCTGTCCTGAAGCTCATCAAAGGCAGTTCCAAGGGTCATGACAACCACAGCCCCGTCCCCCTCCAAAACATAGTGGAACTCCGCATGGACTCTGGGGGAGAGCTGTCTGTAAAGCCTTATTATTTCTTTTTTGTCTGTGTCATTAAAATGATATCGCCTGACGAATTCCTGCAGACAGGCCTCATCAAGCGATACGTTTAAAGGTATAAAATTCATTCCTTATCTTCCGTTTCAACGATATCTGTAACTACTTCCCCATCAACACTCTCGGCGTCATCATCTGAATCTTCCACAACCACTGCCTCAGAAACCAGGGCCTCTTCATCCTTCTGCTTCTGAAGTGTTGCAATGATAACCATGATCCAGGTAAGAAGATTGGTAACACCGTCCACAATAAGAAAAGCACCGATAAGAGTAACTGTGATAACACTGGCATCTGCGGGCTTATAGAGAAGGAAGCCTCCCAGGAATACAGTTACAATGGCAATGATAAAAGAAAGCCACCAGGTCTTGGCCTTTTTCTTGATAAGTGTAAAGGTCTGGCCCAGATTGCCAAGGCCACTTACTACGATAAATACACCGAAAAGCTTGGGAATAAAGTTAGTAAAGCCTCTGGAATTAAAGAAGATCCAAACGCCTACCGCCGCCAAAACAATACCTAAACCAAATTCCCCATAAACCACAAAACCTTTATCCTTGCGGAAGAAATAGGCGATGATGAAAATCGCTCCCACAAGAATAAGCAGTGCTGCCAATGCCTTGGCCATGATATCAAGACTGGCTCCCGGCCACAGCACAAGAAGAAGGCCGATGCCTATCATGATAAGTGCCTGTGCCATATTGTGCAGTCTGAATTTTTTAGCTGTTTCCATACAAACATCCCTCCACAAACTGTTTATTCTGCAGTCTCTCCTGCTGCCTCTGCCAAAAGCTCATCCATGAAATCATAGATTTCCTGTCTGCCCTCTTTGCTAAGAGCTGAGTAGGGGAAAATCCTGACATCATCCGGAAGTCCAAGCCCGCTCCTGAGCATATTCAGGTGCTTCTCATGCTGGGATTTCTTGATCTTGTCAGCCTTGGTGGCGATGATCACAGGCTGGAAGCCCTGATGAACAACCCACTGATACATCTGAACATCATTGGCGGAGGGCTCATGTCTTATATCTATCAAAAGAAATACTCTCATGAGCTGCCTGGAGGTGTGAAGATAATTCTCGATCATCCTGCCCCACTGTTCCTTGGTCTTCTGGGAAACCCGGGCAAAGCCGTATCCCGGAAGGTCCACCAGATAAAACTCATCATTGATGTTGTAATAGTTGATGGTCTGGGTCTTACCCGGCTCCTGGGATGTCCTTGCGTAGTTCTTGCGGTTCATAAGGCCGTTGATAAGAGAACTCTTGCCCACATTACTCTTTCCCGCAAAAGCAAACTCAGGATGCTCATTCTCAGGCAGTGTACTGGTTATTCCGCAGACCGTCTCCAAATTTACATTCTTAATTACCATAACTTCTCCTTGTTACCTTAAAAAACGCCGCCACAAAGGGCCTTTGTGGCAGCGTCCTTATGTTAAATTTATTTAGCCGGTTTAAGCCTCTTGGAATCCTTGTGAACGATAAGGGGCTGGCTTGTTCCGTCTACAGATGCATCAGTGATGACGCACTCTGTGATGGTGTCGTCTGAAGGGATCTCATACATAACATCCATCATGGACTTCTCCATGATAGAACGAAGACCTCTTGCTCCTGTCTCTCTCTCGTAAGCCATCTCAGCGATTCTCTGAACAGCCTCATCCTCAAAGGTAAGCTTGACATCATCGAAGTCAAAGAGCTTCTGATACTGCTTAACCAGAGCATTTCTGGGCTCTGTGAGGATCCTTACAAGAGCCTCCTTGGAAAGTCCCTCAAGAGTTACTGTGATAGGCACACGTCCTACAAACTCAGGGATAAGTCCAAACTTAACAAGGTCCTGAGGTGTAACCTCCTTGAGAACCTCACCGATCTCACGCTCTGACTTATCAGCGATCTCAGCGTTGAAACCGATGGAATTGCGGTCAAGTCTTGCCTCTACGATCTTATCAAGTCCGTCGAAGGCACCGCCGCAGATAAAGAGAATATTGCTGGTATCGATCTGGATAAGCTCCTGATGGGGATGCTTTCTTCCGCCCTGAGGAGGAACTGATGCAACAGTGCCTTCCACGATCTTAAGAAGTGCCTGCTGAACACCCTCACCTGATACATCTCTTGTTATTGAAACATTCTCACTCTTCTTGGTGATCTTGTCGATCTCGTCGATATACACGATTCCGTACTGAGCTCTGTCAATATCGTAATCCGCATTCTGAATCAGCTTCAAAAGGATATTCTCAACGTCCTCACCTACATAGCCGGCCTCTGTAAGTGTTGTGGCATCGGCTATGGCAAAAGGTACATTGATGATCTTGGCCAGGGTCTGTGCCAGGTAAGTCTTACCTGAACCTGTGGGTCCGATCATGATAATGTTACTCTTCTGCAGTTCTACGTCGTTCTTGTCATCTGTCTTGGGTGCAAGAACACGCTTGTAATGATTATAAACAGAAACAGCCAAAACCTTCTTGGCTTCCTCCTGTCCGATAACATACTCATCAAGGAAATTCCTGATCTCCACGGGCTTGAGCAGATTGATCTGCTGGTCCTTGCCGGATACGGGTTCATCCTCAAACTCTTCTTCAATGATATCGGCACAGATATCAACGCACTCGTCGCAGATATACACACCTGCGGGTCCTGCTATCAACTTTTTTACCTGATCCTGTGTCTTATTGCAAAAAGAGCACCTGATCTCTCCTGAATTCTTACCTGCCATCACATCTCCTAATCTAAATTACTTATTATCTTTTTCACTGGGACGATTCTCGATGATGGAATCAATAAGACCATAATCAAGAGCTTCCTGAGCGCTCATCCAGTTGTCACGCTCTGTGTCGGCTGCGATCTGCTCATAAGGCTTACCGGTGTTCTCAGCCAGCATTCTGTTGAGTTTCTCCTTGGTACGAAGGATGTGCTTAGCTGCGATCTCGATCTCTGTAGCCTGTCCCTGGGTTCCGCCAAGAGGCTGGTGGATCATAACCTCTGCATTTGGAAGAGCCATACGCTTGCCCTTGGCACCGCCTGCAAGAAGGAATGCACCCATGCTGGCAGCCATACCGATACAGATTGTGCTTACATCACATTTGATGTAGTGCATTGTATCGTAAATAGCCATTCCGGAAGTGATCTCGCCTCCGGGGCTGTTGATGTACATATGAATATCCTTGTTAGGATCCTCTGCCTCAAGGAAAAGCAACTGAGCAACTACAATACTTGCGGAAGTAGCATTAACTTCCTCTCCCAAAAATACAATTCTCTCTTTTAAAAGTCTGGAGTAGATGTCATAAGATCTTTCTCCACGGCTGGTCTGTTCAATGACATATGGAATTAAACTCATCTCTTTCACTCCTTAAACAAAAAATAGTGCGGTGGTATATAGTCTTTACTTTCGAAAAACTATATACAACCACACTATATTATACGGCTAGTTGGGCTTTTTTTAAAGCCTTTTGAGGAATTTATAGAAATTTCACTTTAACACCATCAACTGGTTTTCTCAATATTCAATTGTATTTCCTCTGCTTTTGCCAACTGCCTATAGTGGTTGTTCGCCCTAAAAAGCCTCAACTTTGATCCGTCATGCTCCAATCCTTTTAGCTCGCCATATCTTTTACCCAGCATGTAAAAAATACTTTTGGCCTCTGTCTTTTTTCTGATCTCAAACGACCTGGGACGTGGATCATTTTGTCAGTTAAAAAGGCAGCTCCTGTAGCAAACCCAAGGGCTATTCTTCCGTGACTTCCCTAAAAAGGTTGGGGCTTTCGGACGACAATTTTTGTCGCTTGCCGGGATGCTGGCCATCCCGGGATACGACTTATATTTTGCATCAGGGCGGCTATGGAACCGTCGCCTGTTGGTGCCTCCGGGCGGCTTTCATTCCAGTGAATGCTATCCGCCTCTAACATCATCAATCAAGTAATAACTGATGCTGCGGTCATGTTAAAACCGAATCTCTTGTTCGGATATTAAAAGAATTCGGAGGTCAAAAATAAAAAATGGGGGTTCATTTTTGGTTTTATAAAATGTTTATTTTTATTTATTTTTATTTCTCCGTACCCCACTTTTAGATAAGTTATAATCGAATTAATATAACATGACACAGGAGAATTTTAATGAAAGAAGACGTATTTGGTTCGGAAGCCCTGGCTGTCCGCGAGGATTCCGAAAGGCTGAATGCTTTCATTAAAAACAACAGTAAATTTATTAAGCAGTGTGCTTATAAATCTGTTCATAAGTATGTGTCTGACAGCGATGATGAATATGCTGTCGCTCTAAGTGCATTTCACGAAGCGGTCCGCTCCTTTGATGAGACGAAGGGGGCTTTCTCAAGCTTTGCCCAGATAGTCATAAAGAGAAGGCTCTTAGATCACATGGAGAAGGAATACCGGCACAGAGCAGAGATAAGTGTTGAGCCCTACATGATGGAAGGCGAACTCAATGAGGATGAAGACAATCCCCTCGCCTTTGAGCTCAAGGAGAAAACAGCGTCTCTTTCAGCAGAGAGCAATTACTCAGTCCAGAGCAGCGTAACTGTCAAGGACGAGATAGACGCCCTTTCCCAGATTCTCGAGACCTACGGTTTTGGATTTTCAGATCTGGTGGAGTGTTCTCCCACAGCCCAGAAGACCAGAACGGCCTGCGCCCAGGCTATCAACACACTTATCGGCGACCCTGAACTTATGAGCAGCTTTAGAAGAACCAAGACACTGCCGATGAAGGACCTGTCCTGCAAGACCAATATCTCAAGGAAGATTTTGGATCGTCACAGGCGATATATCATTGCTGCAGTCGAGATCATTTCCGGAGATTATCCACTTCTCACGGAATATATGAAGTTTGTTAAGGAAGTATGAGGACTACAACATGAAAGCTGTTGTCATGGAAGGAAAAAAGAGAATATGCGTAGTCCTGTGTGAAGACGGAACCTTCCGAAAGATCAGAGGGAATTACAGTGTTGGAGAGACCATTGAGGTAAAAGCATCAGACTTTATTACCGAAGAGTCCAACATGGCGATGCTAAAGAAGTCCCTTCCGATTCTTTCGGGTCTGGCAGCCGCAGCCGTCCTGGTAACCAGCGTTGGTTATTACGAGACAGCCGTTGCCTGTTCCTATGTTACACTGGATGCTACTCCCTCCATTGAATATACTTTGAACCGTTTGGACAAGGTAATAAAGGTTGAGGCCCTGAACGAAGAGGCCCAGCCCATTATCGAAACCCTGACGCATCAGGGTGTAAAGTATAATTCCATCGGAGATGCCATTGATATGACGGTGGAAGTGCTCAGAGCCAATGATTATCTGAGCGAAGACAGTAACGAGATCATTATTGACGTGGTTTCAGAGAGTGACGGACGTCAGGAAAAGCTCTCCAAGCAGGTTGAAAAGAGCCTGGCAGGAAGCGATACCACACTTAATATTTCACTTCTCAAATCTGACAAAGAAGACAGAGCCTCAGCCAAGGGCTCAGGCATAAGCACAGGCCAGTTCAAGGCCATGAAGGAAGGCAAGATCAAGGAATCTACTCCCGCCGGCGGATCCGCTTCAAATTCCGGCACAGTCGCTTCTTCAGCAGCAAGTACAATTAAGAAGCAGCCTGTGACACCGCCGCCCGTTCCTTCAACCTCCGATGACAGCCAGACCAGTGATTCGGCATCCTCATCGGCTTATACACCACCTAGCCAGGCAAGCACACCTTCTGCCCCTGCTTCCAAGCCTCACAAGAAGAAAAAGAAGAAAGCTGCCTCTGAAGGCAACTCCGGCGATACAGAAGTTGCAGCAGCTACAGAAGGAAGTAACGAATCAGCATCCTCAGGCTCCAGCTCTGAGGCAGGAAAAGAAAATTCCGGTGAAGCATCAACCACTCCCGGAGAGAATACAGAAGCTCCTACAGGCGGATCCACCAGTCCGGATCCTGCTCCCACTGAGCAGCCTACACCTACTGAGGATCCCACTCCTTCCGAAGATCCCGGAACAGGAGGAAGTGAAGAAACACCTGAGCCTCCGGCTCCACCTGCTCCTCCCGCACCGCCTGTTGAACCCGAGCCGCCGGTAGTTCCGGATCCTACAGATGAGCCTACTCTTCCTGAGATCCCGGATGTTCCCGCTCCCGATCCTGCACCGGTTCCGGGCCAGGTTCTTCCTACACCGGTTCCCGATCAGCCCAGTGCCTTCGATGATACCGCAGATAGCGCAGCAGAATCTGTTTCCGTCCAGGAAAATGATTCTTACGAGAGTTCTTTCGAATAACAACAAATAAAATAAGGCTGAGCACCTAAGTGCTCAGCCTTTTCTTTTATGTCAGAAATTACTCTTCTGTCTTTTTCTTTCTTGTTGTTCTCTTAGGCTTCTCTTCTGCATCGCTGTCAGCTGCCTTCTTAGCAGTTGTCTTCTTTGCAGCAGTCTTCTTTGCAGGCTTCTCCTCTGCATCGTCCTTAGCAGCTGCCTTCTTGGTTGTGGTCTTCTTAGCTGCCTTCTTAGCGCCTTCCTTAACGTTCTCTACAAGGAACTCAGCAGCCTTCTGAACTGCCATGTCGTCTCTCATAGTCTTGAGCTCTGACTCAGGCATAAGCTCTTTGAGCTTATCAAGCTCCATCTTGTACTGCTCAGCCATCTTCTTAAGCTCATCCTCGAACTCCTCATCGCTAACAGTGATGTTCTCCTGCTTAGCAACCTCTTCAAGTACAAGTCTTGCCTGGATTCTCTCGATAGCCTGAGGCTTAACCTGCTCAAGCATCTTGTCGATGCTGCTGCCGGTGTACTGGAGATACTGATCCATGTTCATGCCCTGCATCTGAAGTCTCTGAGCAAAATCGTTAACGATCTGTCTCTGCTGAGTCTCGATCATAGCCTCAGGAAGCTCCATCTCGGAATCGTCGATAACAGCCTTAACTACGAAATCCTCTCTCTTAGCCTTCTCTTCGTTTTCCTTCTTCTCAGCAAGTTTCTTCTTTACATCCTCTTTGTACTCAGCGAGGGTATCGAACTCTGAAACATCGCTTGCGAACTCATCATTGAGCTCAGGAAGCTCCTTAGCCTTGATAGCCTTAACTGTGCACTTGAAAGTAGCGTCCTTACCTGCAAGCTCCTCTGCCTGATACTCCTCAGGGAAAGTAACGTTAACGTCGCCTTCCTTGCCGATCTCAAAGCCAACGAGCTGCTCCTCGAATCCGGGAATGAATGCACCTGAACCAATTGTAAGAGGATAATCTGTTCCCTTACCGCCCTGGAATGCAACACCGTCAACAAATCCCTCGAAATCAAGGGTTACGATATCGTTCATCTCAACTGCTCTGTCTGTTACATCAACAGTTCTTGCGTTGGTATTTCTCTGCTTGTCGATCTCAGCATCAACCTCTTCGTCTGTTACATCGAGGTCCATCTTCTCTACTTCGATTCCCTTATATTTTCCAAGCTTAACCGGAGGCTTAAGTGCTACTTCAGCTGTGAAGATGAAGTCCTTACCTGCCTCAAGCTGCTCAACATCGATCTTAGGTGAAGAAACAATATCCTCTCCACACTCTGTTGCTGCCTTGGGATACTCTTCCTCGATAAGCTCATTAGCTGCATCCTCGTAGAAGATCTCCTTGCCGTAAATCTTCTCGATCATCTTACGGGGAGCCTTACCCTTACGGAATCCCTTGAGCTGAATCTTGTTCTTATTCTTCTCATAGGCCTTCTGAAGTGCCTTCTCAAGCTGCTCGGCAGATACTTCGATTTTAAGCTTAGCCATGCTGTTCTCAAGCTTCTCTACTGTTACGCTCATTACTGTATAATTCCTCCTAAATGAATAATAATATACACTTTTTTGCCTATTTTTAGGCACAATCGTTTGCAATTATATCATAATAAAAATGGAATTTCCACTATTTTTTGAAAAACCGGGTCTGATTTCCCAGTTCCTGAGAAATTACCCTAAGGCTCTCAGCGTTGTCCGCAAGGGCTTCTACCTCTTTAACTGTTTCGGCAGGTAACTCATTTGCGTTATCGGATATACGCTGTGCCATATCAGAAATCTCATCCGCGTTTCTTTCAACCTCTTCAGCAGAATTCTTAATGCTTTCAAAAATGCTGCCCAGTCTGTCCAGAACCGCATTGGAATCGTTGATCATCTGTCCGAATTCATCTTTTCTGTCACTGTACTTGTCTATCTTAGCCATATAACCGCCGGCCATTTCAGAGAAGGCTCTGCTTATGGCGGTAATGGGATTAGTGAAGCTCTTAGCCATAAGGAATGCCAAAAATGCTGTGAAGAGTGCCATAACTGCGCCATATATCAAAATAATGGCAGATGACTGTCTGGCAGCTGCGGTAATTGCCTTGCTGTTGTTAAAGGAGCAAATGGTAAAACCGGTCATGTCGGATTTCACATAGCACACTACAGTCTTGTTATTTTTAAGACCCTCAGCATAAACGCCCTCGTTTTTTCCGGAAACCATGAACTCACAGCCGCTCATGTCAATCTCATCATCAGGAGTGATGGCAAACATTGAACTGGCTACTACATAGCCCTTTCTGTCCACCAGGAATGCACCTTCAGCCTCCTGTGCAAGAATCAGATGGAAATTGTTCAAATCGTAGTTTCTCTGAACAATGCCCACCACATTGCCCCCAATATAAATAGGTGTGGAAAAGGTTATGAGTCTGTTGCCTGTGGACCTGGATATCATTACGTCAGACACATAGGTCTTTCCACTCATGGCCTGCACGAAATACTCTCTGTCGCTTACATCATTGAGTCTGTCCTTATTAGCAAGAAGCTGCATGCCATCTGCCCCGGTGATCACAGTGGTGCTGCCATCGTAAAGGTTCTCATCAATGGAAGCCAGAAAAGCCAGCTCTTCATCAATATAGGTCTGGTTTTCGGGCTCCTGCATATAATGGATGGTTGAAGGTGCGGATGCCACAGCCTGAATTGTTCTTAAGTTGTCATTTACAACGCCTTCAAACTCCGACTGCATGTACTTTGCCTGCCACTGCAGGGAATCTATCGCATCCTTAGTGGCCTTTTCCGTGGCAAAATTATAGCTGACAGTCACCGCCACCAGAAGTGGAATGATGGCTCCTGCCAGCATCACAAGACTGAGCTTGGTGCGAATGCTGTAAAAAATACTTTTTTTGTTTCCTGACATTTTCCTGTTCCTCCGAAATATAAATAGCTGCCACTTCATTCAAATACTTCGGTGCTCATATAGGAGTTCCTGTATTTGGGATCGGAAGTGACATCGCAGTCAAACCAATCGGCGGGATGATATGCTTTGGCTGCCTCCTCTGAAGGGAATTCCACCTCTGCCACAATTCTTCCTTCGAAGGGAGCCTTGAATACATCCAGCTCAATTATGATTTTTCCTTCTAATAACATATCATTAAGCTCGGGATTGGCAATGATGAAATCAGCGGAATAAGCGTCCTTATTTATCGGAATAAGATATCTTGTTTTCCTGATGACATTGCCGTCAGCTTTGGCAGCAAGGTGCTCATAGGAAGCCTGATCCAGGGGCATGTTGTACTCTGTCTGTCCGATGTTGTCTGTGTTCTCACTGGCCTTGGATGACTTGTATGTCATATAGTAAATATCATCCTGCCTGCGAACCCTGATGGCGGGATGAACATTAAGATAGCCCTGCTCGATCTCATGAAAAGGGTACTTCTCCAGATCCGCAGGCAATCTTTTTACCGTGAATTTCTTCTCTATTTCTACTCCCATAATGCACCTTCCTTTTTAGAAAAAATAGGTTTTTGACCTATAGGTCTTTGTCATCATATAATGTTTTTAGTTTAAGCACAAGGAGGAATCGGATATGGCAAAAACAGCAATATTTTTGGCGGACGGCTTTGAAGAGATCGAGGCCCTTACAGTAGTGGACCTTCTTCGAAGAGCAGGCATCGAGATCACCACAGCTTCCATAATGGGAAGGAAAAATGTGACAGGCTCCCACAAGATCACAGTGGAGGCTGATGCACTGATAGATGAAATAGATTTTGGGGCTACGGATATGATCATCCTTCCCGGAGGAATGCCGGGAACCACCAATCTTGATAACTGTGCTCCCTTGAAAAAGCACATAGAAGAATTCAATGCTGCAGGCAAGATGCTGGCAGCCATCTGCGCAGCTCCCACAGTTTACGGCGGCATGGGACTTCTTTCAGGTAAAAAAGCCTGCTGCTACCCGGGCTGCGAAGGAAAGCTCACAGGGGCAGAAGTGCAGACCACAGAAACAACCAAGGACGGCAACTTTATAACCAGCCGGGGCATGGGAACAGCGATCCCCTTCGGACTGGCCATCATCGAGCACTTCCAGGGTGCTGAAGCAGCCAAGGATATGGCAGCAAAGATTGTATATAACCACTGAATGACAACAGGCCGGGTGTTACACCCGGCCTGAATTTTTATCTTATTTCCATTATCTTATCAAGTAGTCTGTCTGCCGCCTCTGCTTTAGACATAAGAGGCAAAGCATCCTCCCCGTCTTTTGTTATAAGGGTCAGCACGTTGGTGGATACACCAAAGCCTGCACCCTCCATGGTAAGGGAGTTGGCAGCTATCATATCCAGATTTTTCTTCTCAAGCTTCTTTCTGGAGTTCTCCAGAAGGTCCCTGGTCTCCATGGAAAAACCGCACAGGATCTGGCCTTTCTTTTTGTGCTGTCCAAGATATGCCAGAATATCGTCGGTGCGCTCAAGTTCCAGAGTAAGGTCATCATCGGAGGATGACTTCTTTATCTTGTCTCCGGCCACCTTGGCGGGGCGATAATCGGCCACGGCTGCAGCCTTGATGATAATGTCCTGCTCATCGGCCCTTCCCGTAACCTCATCAAACATATCCTTTGCGCTTACCACATTTACCAGTTCCACATAGGAAGGGGGCATAAGCTCAACAGGGCCTGAAACCAGAGTAACCTTCGCTCCTCTGGCGGCAGCTGCCTTGGCAACCTCATAGCCCATTTTTCCGGTGGAATGATTGGTCAGGAAGCGCACAGGATCCAGGGCTTCTCTGGTGGGTCCTGCGGTAACAAGGACATTTAAGCCCTCCATGTCCCTCTCGTGTCTGAGAGCATGAAGGCATACCTCCAGGAGCTGTTCCGGCTCAGGCATCCTGCCCTTTCCTGAAGTTCCGCAGGCAAGATAGCCATCGGCGGGTTCAACTATTTCCCAGCCGTAGTGTCTCAGTTTCTCAATATTGTCCTGAGTCACCGGATTGTCATACATGCCGGTATTCATGGCAGGAGCACAGATCTTGGGGCATCTGCAGGCAAGGACCGTGGTTGTCAGCATGTCGTCCGCAAGGCCGCCTGCAAACTTGGCGATGACATTGGCTGTGGCAGGAGCCACTATTACCAGATCCGCCAGAGTCGCAAGAGCAATATGCTCCACCTTGTGCTCATAGTTTCTGTCAAAGGTATCAATACTTGTCTTATTTCCCGTAAGAGAGTCAAATACCACCGGTGAAATGAGCTTGGTGGCGTTCTCAGTCATTACAACATGCACATCAGCGTGCTGTTTCACCAGGGCGGATGCCAGTCCTGCTGCCTTGTAGGCTGCAATTCCCCCTGAAATTCCAAGAAGTATATGTTTTCCCTTAAGCATGTTTTTCCCTCCGGATTATTCTCTGTTTAGATCGTATATCAGTGCAAGACCCTTGTGTAGCAGATCCGGGTCATATATTACATTTTTATATAAAAGGTGCGGATAGACAAGGGCTGCATTTCCGCCGGTAAGAACCAGCCTTACCTCTGAATCGGGGTATCCAAGCTCTCCGGAAGCCCTAAGACTCATGCCGTCTATCATGGCTGCGGCAGCGATGATGGCTCCCCCTGTCATACAGCTGACTGTATCTTTTCCGATAACTTCTTTTACTTCTCCCTGATGGTCTCTGGCAATCAGAGCGGGAAGCCTTGCGCACTTTTCCCCAAGCACATCCAGTGAAAGCTGAACTCCTGCGGAAATGCTGCCTCCGACGAAAAAGCCCTCCCTGTCCACAACGGACATGGTGGTGGCTGAGCCCAGATCATAGACAATGACGGGGTTGCCATAGTACCTTGAAGCGGCAACACAGTCCACAAGCCTGTCTATCCCGAGGCCCTTCTCGTCATAGCCCTTAACGGGAACTCCCGTTTTCATGGAAGCTTTCGCCATAAGGGGATATTTGCCGGTCAGGGCATAAACATCCTCTTTTAATCTATTATCAGCATCGGGCACAACCGATGAGATGATTGTGCCCGATATATTTTCAGCTGTTATATTATTCTTTTCAAAAATATCTTTTAGTGCAGGCAGATAGCCTTCCCCGGCAGTAAAAAGCTTCGTTTCGAAAGCCTTCTTAAACAGTATCTTACCATCAAGAACACCGCAAACTGCCACGTTGGTATTACCTGTATCAAATGTCAGTATCATATTTTTTCCGATTATTTCGCCATTTTGCGAACCATATCCACCTTAAGAAGAGCTGTAACTACAAGGGGAACGATAACTGCAGCGCAGATCGCTTCAGGAATTCCGTTAGCTGCTACGATTCCAAGGATAACGTCTCTTACAGCATCAACAGGGATGTCCTTGGCTGTTGCAAAGGCCTCTTTGAAAAGTACAAAGATAAGTCCCATAACAAGAGCTGTGTTGGTAAGAGCTCCAACGACACCTGAAATTGTAAGGGCAAGAGTCTTAACTGCGAAGTTAAACTTGCCTGCTGCAAGCTTTCTGATGCCTGCGTAAACATAATAAGATGTAACTCCGATAAGCATTCTGGGAACAATAGCGATCACAACTGCCCATGGGCTGCCGTGGCCTGTGCCCGGAACAGGAACAAGGGGTGTGAAAGCAAATGACAGAAGGCTGGGTGCCATGCTGTTTTTGATAAGTGATACGAAACCGAATACGAAGCCAAGGAATGCGCCTCTCTTAGGTCCGAGGATCACGGCACCGATGATAACCGGTACATGCAGGATTGTTGCCTTGATAAGTGGCAGGTCGATGAGCCCAAGTGGTGTGTAGCTCATAAGTAAAATGATTGCAGTAAAGAATGCAAGGACTGTCATGTCCTGCACTTTGGTCACGCTTCTCTCGTTGAGCTGCGCGCCAAGTTCTCCGCTAGCTGCTGCGGCATTGGTGTTACTCATATTCTTTTCCTCCTTTGCTATCATTCCGGGTCATCCCGGATACAATGCACTCGTATTATCCTATGAAAGCAGGATAAATGCAAGAACTTTTGAAGGAATGAAGTCAATTGAAATTTTTATAATAAAACATTTTGCCACGGGGAAATTATCATTCGTATCAAGAGGATGAAACAGAAAATGTAAGGAGATGATCAAATGATTTTGTTTTTAAAGCTTTGTAAGTTCTTTTTTCTTATAATGGCATCCCTTGTTCAGGTAGTGCTGATGTTTCTGATGGGAGTCACTCCGCCTCAGATCTGCCTTCTGGGCATCACCCTGATATGCCTTAGCCTCACCAGCGAAAGGATATTCAATATCATTGCTGTGGTAAGGAAAATAAACTAAGACCGTCCTTATTCTCCCTCTATGTACTCGCTGTCTTTTCTCTTATAGAAGGTAACTATTGAACCGGTTGTCTTCTTACTCTCATAGGTGCAGGCATCTGCCCTCCTGTAGAGCTCCTCGAATTTGAAGGTATCTGTAGGATAGTAAAAGGCCGCACCGACACTGACATTGACCTCATAGTCTCCCAGAGCCTCAATGTCCATCTTATGGATGCTGTGTATAAATCTGTCCAGGATCTGATTTCCTCCGGCCTCGGTAAATACGCTGGGCATGTAGGCGGCAAACTCGTCCCCGCCAAGGCGCAGTACGATATCCTTTTCTCTGAAGGAATGTCTCATCTTCTCGCCGATGGCCATAAGCACCTGATCTCCCACATCATGTCCGAAGTGGTCGTTTATATACTTAAACTTATCCACGTCAAACAAAATGAACATTCCGCCCACATTCTTAAGAAGCAGATCCCTTATCTTGCTCTCGCCGCTGCCTCTGTTATTGATTCCTGTCAGCTGATCCGTCTCAGCCAGGTACTGGAATCTGTCTCTGGCGCGCTTTTCATCATCGATGATCTCGGTGGCAAAGATCACATCCCTGATATTTCCCCTGGAATCCTTGTCCACCACTATAAAACGGGCTCTGTGCCAGATATGCTCATAGCTCAAAAACTCCACGGTGATGGTATCTCTTCCGTGCATTCTCTCGTTCAGGGTTCCAAGATCCACAAATTCCATAATTTCATCCCTGGATCTTCCCTCCACCATCTGGCTTACCAGTTCTTTCATCAAGGCAAAAGCACTTCTGTCGCCGTTTCCGATTATCTTTGCCGCCTTGTAATCGGCACAGGAGATGATCTGACAGCTGTCATTTTCCATATCAATTCTGAGCATGGTCACATAAATGTTGGCGATCGACTTAAGATTCTCGGTTCTCTGTCTGGCTTTCAGGCTCTTTTTCAGAGCGATAAGATTCAGAATAAGAATTATAGTCATTCCCAGGAAAAGAATGCTTCCAAAGAGGAATGCAGACCTTCTAAGCTCCGAAAGAAGCGCATCCTCATCCGTGACTGTGACCACATAAAGGTCATATAATACATGCCTTCTTGAGATAATATAGCTTCCCTTAAGGCCTTCTCCGCCCTTCAGCTCAAAGGTGCTCTTTCCCTGATTATGCTGTATAGCTTCATATATTCCTCTTTTAAAAGGATCCTGTGAAGAAGCATAGTCCTCTCCAATTTCATCATTGTTGGAATTGGCAAGGACCACGCCATCTGCGTTCATGGCCAGGACCATATGATTTTCATCGGACTGCACAATGCTGGTGGTCATGCCCTTAAAGGTCTCATAGTCAATGGCAAAGGCGATAACGCTCTCTCCATCCTCCAAAAGCTTGACTACAGTAACAACATATTCATCTGTTCTTTTGTTAAAATATGGTCCCACAAAAACATACTGTCCTTTATTTCCCACAGCTTCCTTGTACCATATTCGTTCGGTTGGGTCATAGTTTTCGGGATTCCAGCCAAGGCCGTGGAGAAACCTTCCTCTGAACACACCGAATATTCCTCTGGATCCGGTGGAGGAAACGATTCCCAGCTTTTCCGACTGGTAAGTGATATACTGCAGAATATGCTCGTCCGACTCGTTTTCGGAGATCATATACTCGATAGCAGCCACAGAACTCTTAAGAGTATTGTCGATCTGTGACAGATAGACGTCAAAGGTATCCGCCACTTCAAAAGAAGTATTATCAGATATGTACTCAATGTTATCCACATAGAGCTTCACAAATCTGTTATACATTATAAAAAAGGCCACCAAAAATAATAGTGGCCACACGATAAACGGTAGTACGTTTCTAAAGCGAATCTTATTTATGATCTTTTTCATTGAAAGAAGCTTATTATTCATAGAATCTTCCTACACTATCCTCGATTCTATTATAGCTTCATCATTTGTATATAGTCATAAATGCGAATAAATATTTACTTAAATTAGTATAAATAATCATCAAAGCTTCCTGGTGGATTCTCCTTCGATAAGCTCACCGGGAAATACAATATGCTTATGACGGCTCTCCCCATCTATGATCTCGAAAAGAAGCTTCATGGTCTCCTTGGAGATATCTCCCATGGGCTGTCGGATGGTGGTAAGCCTAGGCACTGAATAGGCTGCCAGCTCCTGTCCGTCAAAGCCTGCCAGGCTCACATCCTCGGGAACCCTAAGTCCCGCATCTGCAAAGGCCCTGAGGGCACCGATGGCAAGAACGTCGGATACGCAGTACAGGGCGGTGAATTCTTCGCCGGACTCTATAAGAGCCTTGGTGGTGTCATAGCCGTTCTGCAGGGTATAGATTCTCTTATCAACGTTTCTGATAAGCTTGTTATTGATCTCGATATTATTCTCCTTGAGAGCCTGAAGATAGCCCTCGAGACGAAGTCTTACGATGGAGGGAGTATCGCTGCCCTCAGCCATAATGGCGATCTTCCTGTGGCCGAGACCTATAAGATACTCAACGATCTTTTTGCTCTCAAAGGCATCATCCACAGACACCGTGGAATAGGCGTTCCTGTTAAGGTTATCGGAGATATCCGAGCCTATGGTGGCAAAAACCACAGGGACGTTCAGCTGTTTAACCTTGGCAGAGGAGTGCTTGGTACTGCCTCCCATAAAGATGATTCCGCGAAGTCTCTTCTCTTTTTCAAGCTCAAGAGCAACATCCACCTCATCCTCATAGGCCTCTACGTGACGAAGCACCAGAGCATAGCCTCTCTTCTCTGTCTCAGACTCCACCACCTCGATCATGGGCGCGAAAAAGGGGTTGGTTATTCCCTTCACCAGCACCGCAATGCACTTGGCATCGGTTCTCTTAAGGTTCCTGGCGCTGTTGTTGGGAATATAGCCGGTCTCCCTGATGACCTCCATGATCTTTTTCTTGGTCTCCGGATTTATATCCGAATGATTATTGATAGCCCTGGATACGGTGCTGACACCAACACCGCATCTCTTGGCGATTTCAACTATCGTTATCTCTGCCATAGCTGTACTCTCACTTTACTGCAATCTGCCGTATATTCTAGCATAATCATGCATCTTCTGGCAAAGCTCTTTTGTCAGAGCATCCTTCTTCATTCTCCATACCCAGTTGCCTCCCAGAGTGGAAGGGGTATTGATGCGGGCATAGCCGGGAAGCTCCAGATAGTCCTGCATAGGAATGATGGCCGTATCGGAAACACTGGCAAAAGCGGATCTGATGCACTCCCATACCGCATCCTTGGCATAGTGGATCCCGAGATATTCCTTGGCAAATTTCTTGTCATTTCTGGGAAGCTTGTCAAACCAGCCTCTTGTGGTATCGTTGTCGTGGGTTCCGGTGTAAACAATGCAGTTCTTGGTGTAGTTGTGAGGAAGGTAGTCGCTCTCCTCCCTGGAATCAAAGGCAAACTGCAGGATCTTCATGCCGGGGAAGCCGGTCTTCTGCACAAGCTTGATAACAGAAGGAGTAAGGAAGCCCAGATCCTCAGCGATGACTCTCTTTTCTCCCAGTTCCTTTTTCATGGTGTTGAAAAGATCGATTCCGGGGCCCTTGCGCCACTCGCCGATCTCAGCCGTGGCATTGCCGTAAGGAATTGCATAATACTCATCAAAGCCTCTGAAGTGATCGATCCTGACTACGTCATAAAGCCTGTAGCACTGAGCGATTCTCTTCATCCACCACTTGTAGCCTGTCTTCTTGTGATAATCCCAACGGTACAGCGGGTTACCCCAGAGCTGACCTGTGGCACTGAAGGCATCCGGAGGACATCCTGCCACATCAATGGGAGTGTTCTTTTTATCCAGTAAAAAGAGCTCCGGATTGGCCCAGGTATCTGCGCTGTCAAAGGCAACGTAGATAGGAATGTCACCGATTATATCGATACCCTTATCATTGGCATAGCTTTTAAGTTTGGACCACTGCTGTGAGAACAGGAACTGCAGGAAGCAATAGAAATCCACTTCCTTGGCATACTTTTGGGCAGCCTCCTTAATCGCAGCGCTCTTACGAAGTCTCACGCCCTCTTCCCAAGTGTTCCATGCCCTTCCGTCGTAGGCATTCTTCAGTGCCATGAAAAGCGCATAGTCTGAAAGCCAGTCGTTATCCTTATTCTTCTTGAAGGCTTCGAAGTCCTTCTTAAGAGCCGCTGCATTCTTGGCCTTATCCCTATTGTCGTAGGCCTTCATAAGAAGCTTAAAGCGCGCTCTGTACATTTTTTCATAATCAATATATTCCTCGGAGCCACCAAAATCACATTTGTCGGCATCCTCACGGGACAGAAATCCCTCCTCTATAAGAGTCTCTATATCTATAAAATATGGGTTTCCTGCAAAAGTAGAAAATGACTGATACGGAGAATCCCCGTAACTTGTCTGGCCCAGCGGCAGTATCTGCCAGTAGCTCTGGCCGGCCTCCTTAAGAAAGTCAACAAATTCATAAGCCTCCTTTGAAAAAGTGCCGATTCCATATGCTGATGGAAGTGAAAAGATTGGCATCAGCACTCCACAAGCCCTATTACCCTTCTTTGCCATAATTACCCCTTTCCTTAAAAATCTCCGGAAATTTTGCACGTTCCCGGTAACGTTTCCATAAATCCATGGTATCAGTTTTTCGTTTGCTTTTCAAGCTCCATTTAACGGTTAAAAAGGTATTAAAAATTGTTAAAAAACGGTAAATCGTTTGAAGTATCGCAGTTTCCGTGATATATTTAAACTAGACTAACATGGTCAACAGCATAAAAGAACAGGAACCGAATTATGAATGAGAAATTTTTTGAACTAAAAAAAGAAAAGCAGGACCGTATGATAAATGCCGCTCTATACGTATTTGGTCAGTACGGCTATTACCATGCCAGCACCGACGAGATCGTCAAGCATGCCGGCATCAGCAAGGGGCTGCTTTTTCATTATTTTTCCAGCAAGATAGGTCTTTATTCCTTCCTGTACGACTATGCCACAAGATTTGTGACTCTGGAGCTGACACAGAACGTGGAGAAAAATGAGGACAGATACTTTGAACTCTATTCTCAGATCACCGCCGCCAGGGCAGCTGCCATGTCACAGTACCCTTACGTGTTTATTTTCCTGAGTAAAGCCAATGAGGAGACCCATCCCGAGGCCCTGCAGGAAATCTCTGAGAGAAGGGAAAAATACAACAGGCTTATGGTGGCCCTGAAGGACAGAGCCGATATCACAGGCTTTGCTCCCGGGATCGATTACTCCAAGGTTGGCGTGATCCTGGATCACACCATAGACGGTATTCTCCTTAAGCATGTAAAGGGTGAAAACTTCAGATCCGACCTGTTTCTTGAGGAAGCAGAGGAATATATAGAAATGATAAAACGCATGTCCTTTGAAAAGGAACTTCAGTAATCTTTCATAGGCATTTATGAAATAAGGAGGCTGACATGAGTAAGTTCTTAGTTGCAGGCGTTACACAGATCGAGACCATTGTCCGTGTTGACAAGATCCCGGTAAGCTATGCTCCGCTGACCAGTGTAAACGACTCTATTTTTACCGCTGTGGGCGGTGATGCTTACAATGAGTCCCTGGCTCTTAAATGGCTTGGGGACGAGGTTACATTTATGTCCATAGTGGGCAGAAATCAGGATCTTGGTATCATCAATCCTCATGACAGAAAGATTACTCTTTCAACTGAATACATTATTCCCCAGATGAAGGAAACTCCGACTGAAGTTGTTCTCTATGACAAGGACAGAAAACAGCAGATTTTCGAGGACATCAAAGACCTTCGAGAAAATGTATATGACATGTCCATGGTGGCTCCCATTGCAGAAAGCTGCGATATGATGGTCCTGGCCAATGCCAACTTCTGCCGTCCCTTCGCCAAGGCCGCAGTGGAGCACAAAAAGCCCATAGCTGTTAACATCAGAAGCTACAAACCTGAGAAGGAAAAGTACAACACTGATTTCCTGGAACCCGCCAAGGTTCTCTACTTCAGTGACGATACTCTTCATGAAGACCCCTACGCTTTCATAGACCGTATGGCCAATACCTACGGAACAGAGATCATTATTCTGGGACAGGGAAGCGAAGGCCTTATCCTCTTTGATAAGACCAAGGACGTCAGGGTTCATTACAAGACCGTCAAGACCAACGAGGTTGTAAATACCATCGGTGCCGGAAATGCTCTCTTTGCCTGCTTCCTCCATTACTACATGGAGACCGGGGACAGCGTAAATGCCATTAAGAATGCCCTTTTGTTTGCATCCTACAAGATAGGCTACATGGGAACTTCCAACGGATTCATGACCACAGAGCAGCTTGAACAGTGGCGTAACCTGATCTGGGGCATCAAAAAAGACCAGTGGACCGAAGATTAACCCTCATGAACACTGAAAAAATCTCTTTCATTTATATCTGAATTGTATTAAAATTATTTTAGTGTTTTTAATTGAGGAGGGTTCATTATGTCTAAGAAAAGCGGCTTTGCGAAATTCCTTTTATTCTGTGCTGCGGTTGGAGCAGCTTTTGCAGGTATCTATTACTACCTGACCAAGAGAGATGAGCGTATTGCTGAGGGGTTTGATGATGACGATTTCGATGACTTCGACGATTTCGAGGATGATGACATCGATACCACTTCAGATTTTAAATTCGGAACAAGAAAGTATGTAGACATCACATCCGGTGAAGAGGAAAAAGATTCCGAGGCAGAGACCAAGGAAGCTCCCGCTGAAGAGAAGAAAGACAGCGAAGAGCCTGACGAGTCCGAAGAATTCTTCGATGACGAGCAATAATGAGCATAAGATAAGCGGCAGATCCTAGGACCTGCCGCTTTTTTTATGCTTATTTGTCTGATTACTGATTCTTTTCAGCCAGCTTCTCCTTCAGAAGACGGGCCTTGTCTTTGATTCTGGAATTGGCCACACGGGAAACCAGGATCTCTCCGATCATCTTGCTGGCGATATCATCCTGATCCGTTTCAACGGCCAGGGCTGCCATCAGGTAGTCAAGAGTGGTGGAATCCATGCCTGCAATAGGAAATTCCTCGGACTGCCTTGCCATGATAAAGCCTTCCAGAGCGTTATTCAGAAGCTCTTTCTCCTCAGCATCATTGGCTGCCTTCTTCTGCTCATAGCCATCCTCGGAAGGGTCAAGGCGCTGAGTCTCTCCTCTGATTACCCAGGCTGTCTTAAGACAGATATATGCCTTCTCACTGTTCTTGGCCTTTTTTACCACCGCATTGGCAAGGGCCAGCTGATACAGGCTTCTGGCATATTCATAGTCGTAGGTGGGGCCGTCATGCTCTAACTTCTTGTAGTTCATGCTGATCTTATTTCTGATGTCATCGATCTGGTATTTGTTCACCGTGGTGAAATACCTTCCGAGAGCAGCATAGCCGCACTCGGGGCAAGCGATAACATCATACTTGTTCTGATCCAGCTCGTCATAGTCAGGCCTTAAGTCAATATCCACATTCTTCATCCTGACCTTACCTGTTCTGACGGTCTTCACCTCAAAATCGACTTCGCAGATAGGACATTTGTATTTTTTATCAAAAAGATAATCCTCTTCATTTACCAGAGACAATTTCTTAACAGGAGCCTCTTCCTTTTTAACTGCAGCCTGTTTTTTCTTAGGATCCTCAAAAAGCTCCCCCTTGCCGATGCCCCCAAGTCCAAGTTTTTCAAGTCCTGAAAAAATACCCATAACCTACCTCTTTTCTTAAGCTAATCAGTTTTTAGGTAATACAAAAGAACTCTTAAGTGACACTATCCTGTTAAATACAGGTGCTCCAGGTTTGGAATCCTTGCTGTCCACACAGAAGAATCCGTTTCTTACAAACTGGAATTTATCATAAGCCAGCGCCTTACCAAGTTCAGGCTCAAGCTTAGCCTCTTTTATTACAGTGATCGAATTCGGATTAAGGTTCAGGGATCCGTCCTCGTTGTAAACACCCTTCTCTTCGTCGATGATGTTCTCGTACAGGCGAACCTCTGCAGTCACCGCCTCTTTGGCAGCTACCCAGTGAATTGTTCCCTTGACCTTTCTTCCGTCAGGGCTGTCGCCGCCCTTGGTCTGGGGATCATAGGTGCAATGGATCTCGGTAACCAGTCCATTCTCATCCTTAACAAAGCTGTTACAGGTCACAAAGTAAGCATTCATAAGTCTTACTTCGTTGCCGGGGAAAAGGCGGAAATACTTCTTTGGAGGTTCCTCCATAAAGTCTTCTCTCTCGATCCAAAGCTCTTTTCCGAAGGGGATCTTTCTTGTTCCCATCTCAGGAACTTCCTTATTGTTCTCAATCTCAAGGTACTCTGTCTCTCCCTCCGGATAGTTGTCGATGATAAGCTTCACCGGATCAAGGATAGCCAGCATTCTCTTTGCCTTGAGCTTGAGATCCTCTCTGATGCAGTATTCCAGCATTGCATACTCCGCTGTGGAGTTGGCCTTACTGATACCGCACATATCAACAAACATCTTGATGGATTCGGGAGTGAATCCGCGTCTTCTGAGGGATGCGATGGTCACAAGTCTGGGATCGTCCCATCCGTCTACGATTCCGTCCTCCACAAGGCGCTTGATGTATCTCTTACCTGTTACCACGTTGTTGAGATAGAGCTTGGCAAACTCGATCTGACGCGGAGGGTTCTTGTACTCACACTCATTTTTTACCCAGTCGTATAAAGGTCTGTGGTCCTCGAACTCCAGTGTACACAGGGAGTGGGTGATTCCCTCGATGGCATCCTCAATGGGATGAGCAAAATCGTACATGGGATAAATGCACCACTTGTCCCCGGTTCTGGCGTGGGTCATGTGGGCCACTCTGTAAATGATAGGATCTCTCATGTTGATGTTGGGAGATGCCATATCTATCTTGGCACGAAGAGTAACTGAGCCGTCCTCAAACTTGCCGTTCTTCATATCCTCAAAGAGCTTCAGATTCTCTTCAACGCTTCTGTTTCTGTTGGGGTCCTCTTTTCCGGGCTCTGTAAGGGTTCCTCTGTACTCTCTCATCTCGTCGGCGGTGAGTTCTGAAACATAGGCCTTGCCCTTCTTGATGAGCTTTACAGCGTCCTCATACATCTCATCGAAATAGTCAGATGCATGGAAAAGTCTGTCCTCGTAATCAGCTCCAAGCCACTTCACGTCCTCGATGATGGAATCCATGAATTCCTGCTTCTCCTTGGTAGGATTGGTATCATCGAATCTCATGTTGAACTTGCCGTTATATTCCTTGGCCATACCGTAGTTGAGAAGTATGCTCTTGGCATGTCCGATATGTAAAAAACCGTTGGGCTCCGGCGGGAAACGTGTATGAACGTGATCGTAAACGCCCTCTGCCAGGTCCTTGTCAATTGCCTGCTCTATGAAATGTCTGGAAGGTGTGTTGTCGCCCTCAGCATTTTCGTTTAAATTTTTGATTGCTTCATCTGCCATTACTGAAAACCAACTTTCTATTTATTATCAGCTAAAAAGTTATAACACTATCTTATCATTAATCCGTCAACAATTGAATTGTTAGTTATACACATACTTTTCTTCAAAAGCGGCTCTGCGGATGGGCTTGTCGAAGTAGTAGCCCTGGATATACTTAACTCCCATGCCCTTTAAGGCGTCAAGCTGCTCCTTGGTCTCTATACCTTCCACGCAGATCTCGGCCCCTATGGTCTGGCCCAGCTCTGCCATCATTTTGACGAAGGCCTGTGAATATTCGCTGGTGGCCACATCTTTTACAAAGTCCTTGTCGATCTTGATAATATCAAAAGGCAGCGCTCTGATACTGCTGATGGCGGTATAGCCGGTTCCGAAATCATCCAGTGCAAGCCTTACTCCAAGGTCCTTGATATCAAGCAGGGTCTGCTTGGTCCTTGCCAGGTCATTGATGGCAAGGCGCTCCGTGAGCTCCAGAATAAGGTTGTTGGGATCCATATGGTTGTCTTCAAGGCACTTTTTGATCACATCCACTATGTCGTTCTGCATGATCTGTACCACAGAGAGATTCACGCTGACAGCATAATTGCCGTTGCCCGCCTCATTCCACTGTCTGCAGCACTCACAGGCCTTTTGGAGAACGTGGTTGCCAATGGGAGTGATAAGTCCCAGATATTCCGCCAGGGGCACGAACTCATCGGGATTGAGGAATCCAAGCCTAGAACTGTTCCAGCGCACAAGGGCCTCTGCCGCAATGTGCTTCTCGCTGTCCTCTTCTCCGTTTCCGATGGCACTGCCGCTGATGATGGGCTGGAAGTATACCTCAAACTCCTGACAGCTCCTTCCGATGGCGTCATACATATTTTTCTCAAGGTCAAGTCTGTGGATCGAGGAGGAATCAATGTTGTCCGAATACTCGGCGATCCTGTTCTTTCCTGACTTTTTGGCCTCATACATGGCAACGTCGGATTTCCTGATAAGCTCGGAAACATTGTCTCCATGCTCCGGGAATTTGACAACACCCATACTCATGGTGCAGTAGTAATCGCTGTCCTTGAGATACCAGGGTGTGGCAAAAGCATTTTTGATCTCCTCCATGATCTTGTCCATTCTGTGGTAGCTCTCGGGAGGAACTATGATAACAAATTCGTCGCCGCCCATACGGTAGCAGGAATTGCTGATTCCCTCTATGCGGCTGACGGCCTTGGAAATATCCTGAAGAAGGATGTCACCGTACTGATGTCCCAGGCTGTCGTTGATATGCTTGAAGTCATCAAGATCAAGATACATAAGGGCGCCCTTGGTACCGTTCTGCCTTGCTTCATCCACATATTTAGCCAGATCCTTCTCACAGCACATTCTGTTGTAAAGGCCTGTGAGGAAGTCGGTGTAGGCCTGCTGCTCGATTCGCTTCTGATAGAGCTTTTTCTCTGTTATGTCATAGATGGCGCACAGAGAAACCGGGCGGCCGTCCACCCACTTGATCCTGGTGTAGTAGACATCGTACCACTTCTCCCTCGCCTTATGATGGACCTCATAGTTGCCGGAATGGCTTCTGGAGGGAATATTGGACTCAAAAAGCTCGATGAGCCTGTTCTCTGCCAGTTCCTTTCCAAAGCTCTTTTTAAAGCTTCTGTTGGCAAAAAGAAGGACTCCTGTTCCGATGTCTCTTACATATATTGAACTTCCCACGTTGTCCAGCACCGCTTCCAGGGAAGCAAAGGAACTGGCCAGGGAATTGGTCTGTATTCTCTTGGTGATGATACTCTGAAGGATCCTTATGGCATCATTGATGAACTTTATGTCGTCTATGGACCAGATGCGGTTTTCCTTGGTCTCGGTAAGACAGGCATAAAACCTGGGGGCGCCGTTTATCATGATAGGCATGGCCACAAGGGCCTTGATGCCGAACAGATCAAGCTGTTCCCTCTCTCCCGCATTCATCTGGGTATCGCTGGAGATCACCACTGCCTTCTCATTGCCCAGGAACCAGCACAGCTCCTGATCGGTGGTCTCCGTGAACATCTTCTTCACTCCGGGAGCTGTCCACTGAACTATGATATCCATCAGATTCTGATGATGTATCTTGCAGGTGAAGGCGTTGCTGATCTGAAGGTAGGAGCAGAGCTTGGACAGAACCATGGCCATGATATTCTCAATGGACTCGTCGCTGTCAAGGAGCGATACGATCTCAGTCATGGTCTCAGCTCTGTGGAAAGAGGTGGTCATCTCAAGCTCCTGTTGCCTTGACTCCTTGCTCTTGGCAACAGCAATAGACCTGGAAGCCTCAACGGCTATCAGGACATTCATGGTCTCCCTGAGGAGATCCAGCACCTTATAAAATTTGTTTTCGGAAATCTGATACCCAAAAGAATCGATGGGTGGCAATTTGAAGAATTCTTTTTCATAGTCTGCTTCCATGAATACTCCGCAGACAATCCAGACAGCAGCTGCTACCCCGCTGTTTCTGACGGCCACAGCCGCAAGCCGAAGGTTAGGCACCTCGGTGATCTCCACCGCCTGATCCTCCAGCTCACTCTCTGACACGCGTTTGAATATATTATGTATGCGAACATCCGTCACATACTTTCTTATTACTTCTACTTCTGAGGGAATCCCGGAAAAAGAGCTGATAGGAAGGCCCTTTTCGTCGAGACACATGGCATAGACCCCTGCCATTTCGCAGAAATGATCCTGCCAGGATTGGATCTCTTCAGCATTTTTGAGCGCAAAACGACCAAGGACTCCCTTTTCAGATTCTGCGGAGCCCGTGTTAGCGGTCTTCTCAAGTTCCTCTAAAGATTCCGTTTCCTGCAAATTTTCCCCCTCGAAAAATATGCCGTGTGTATTTATTACATGGCGCTGTAGTTAGGCGCCTCCTTGGTAATCTGAATATCATGAGGATGTGATTCACGAAGAGCTGCTGCTGACATCTTGATAAATCTGCCGTTCTCCTTGAGTTCATCGATGCTTGCGCATCCGCAGTAACCCATACCTGAACGAAGTCCGCCCATCAGCTGGAATACTGTATCCTCTACTGTTCCCTTGTATGCTACACGTCCCTCAACGCCCTCGGGAACAAGCTTCTTGGCATCTTCCTGGAAATAGCGATCCTTGGATCCGTTCTCCATGGCTGAAATAGAGCCCATGCCACGATATACCTTATATTTTCTGCCCTGGTAAAGCTCGAACTCACCGGGAGCCTCGTCACAGCCTGCAAACATTGAGCCCATCATAACGATGCTGCCGCCTGCTGCGATAGCCTTGGTGATATCTCCTGAATACTTGATACCGCCATCTGCGATGATCGGCACGCCGTACTCCTTGGCAACCGCATAGCAATCCATAATAGCTGTAACCTGTGGAACACCGATACCTGCAACAACACGGGTTGTACAGATAGATCCGGGTCCGATACCAACCTTAACAGCATCAGCACCGGCCTCAATAAGAGCCTTGGTTGCTGCACCGGTAGCTACGTTGCCGGCGATAACCTGAAGATCAGGGAACTTCTCCTTGATCATTCTAAGGCACTTAAGTACGTTCTCTGAATGTCCGTGAGCGGAGTCAAGAACGATAACATCAACCTTGGCATCTACAAGAGCTGCCACACGCTCAAGGCAGTTAGCTGAAATACCAACGCCTGCGCCGCAAAGGAGTCTTCCCTGATCATCCTTGGCTGATAAAGGATACTTGATAGTCTTCTCAATATCCTTGATAGTGATAAGACCAACAAGATTGTAGTTGTCATCAACGATAGGAAGCTTCTCCTTCTTGGACTTGGCCAGAATGCTCTTGGCCTCCTCAAGGGTGATTCCTTCCTTGGCAGTAATGAGGTTCTCTGAAGTCATAACCTCTTTAATCTTCTTTGAAAAGTCCTTTTCAAACTTAAGATCACGGTTAGTGATGATACCTACCAGCTTTCTGCCCTCTGTGATAGGTACACCTGAAATACGGAACTTGGCCATAAGCGAATCCGCATCAGCCAGTGTATGCTCAGGAGAAAGTGAAAATGGATCTGTAATAACACCGTTCTCTGATCTCTTAACCTTGTCTACTTCCTCGGCCTGGGCCTCGATAGACATGTTCTTGTGGATGATTCCGATACCGCCCTGTCTGGCCATGGCGATCGCCATTCTATGCTCGGTAACGGTGTCCATTCCTGCGCTCATCATAGGAATGTTGAGCTTGATCTTCTTTGTAAGATAAGTACTAACATCTACCTGATTAGGTATAACCTGCGAATAAGCAGGTACTAAAAGCACGTCGTCAAAGGTAATTCCTTCACCAATAATCTGTCCCATTTTCTCTCTCCGTTCTTCCCAAAACTAAAATCTTGTACGCAGTTACTGTAACCCTTATCCCAAATACAATTTTTCTGTGTTAATCCATAAATACTTTCCTCGGCGCTACGTTCCTGATAGCTGCTACGAAATCGCCGGTAGGTTCAAGGATAAGCTTTTCCTTGCCATCATAGATGATAGTATATGTAGGATCCGGCTGAGGATTCTTCTCCCTGGCTGAGTAATCCAGCACCTTATAGGTTCTGTTCTTGTACTCATCAAGATGATAGGAACGTGAAGGAGCCATTATCTCAATACGTCCAACCTCATATTTTCCAACATTTTTTCTTCGTGACTTGTTAAGAACCTTGTCTACGGTGATCTCCTTGTCACAGTACTGATACTCGAACTCAATACTGGCATTGAGGGATACAAAGTAATAACCCACAGATGCGGCAATACCGAAAATCAGAGCAAAAATACCGAGGGGAGTAACAACAAATGCCACCAAAAAAAAGATTGCCAGTAAAAGAGTAATATACTTAAGCACCACAATAGCGGGCGAAGCCTTGCTCTCAACCAGGCACTCAACATAACTGTTGTCGCTTACCATACCTGAAAATACCTCCTGATAAATAGTAGATTGGGGTCAGAAATTAATCCCCGATTAAATGTCTGAAGAACTTGTGAAAAACATCAACATTTAACGAATATCCTATATTATCCTGGGTAATCTTTCAAGATGTTTTTTGCTCAAAATCCGAATTTCTTTTTAAATTTCAATTGACACTCTTTAACAAGGATTTATAATCAAGTCTAAGTGTAAAAACACCCTATTTCAATTATATATGTTTTACCAATAAAATAAAATTACTTTTATGTTAACATCACCTTAAAAGAATATAGAAAGAAGGAATATAAATGGCAGTTCGCGATGAGATAAGAGAAGAAAGAAAAAAGCTCAAAGGCCAGGGATTTCAGGCCTACCTTGAATACTTCTGGGATTATTACAAGCTCCACGCCATTGCTGTGGTGGCACTTATCATTGTTATAGCAGTGGTTATCAAGGATGTAAGAAACAATAAACCCTATGCCTTCTATGCAATGATGCTCAACAGCGGAGCTTCCATGGCACAGGATACCATTCAGGACAGTTTTGCGGAGTATGCCTCCATAGATACCAAGGAGTACAGCTGCCTTGTGGACACTTCCTCCAGCTTCGATCCCCTGATCCTTGACCAGATGGCCGTTGCCACAAGTCAGAAGATCATGGCCGTTCTTTCAGCCAAGGAGCTGGATGTGATGACCGGAGATCTTAGGATCATGCTTCACTACGGCAATCAGGAGACCTTCCTTGATCTGAGGGAAGTATACAGCGAAGATGAACTTAAGTCCCTGGAGGACAGACTCATCTATGTGGATCAGGCCTACCTTGATTACCTTAACTCCGACGATTATCAGACCTACCTGAGCACAGGTGAATACGATGAGAATAATAAATTGGCAGTAAAGGCCCATAACTACAATCAGAGCTTTATCTATGAGCTTGAATCCCCCGACGCCATGGACAATCCGATTCCTGTAGCCATCAGACTTGACGGTTCACAGTTCCTTTCGGAGAACGGAATCTATTATGGTCAGGAGGCTGCGGCATCCATAATCATCAACTCACAGCACACCGATACAGCCAAGCAGTTCATCGAATTTCTTTTGAAGTAATTATCTATATAATAGAAAAAGCCCTTTGAAGACCAAGGCCTTCAAAGGGCTTTTATTATCGGGGCTTATCAGATCTGGGTTGTAACAAAGATGTCGTAGATGGCACGGATAGCCTTCTCAAAGTCACGGTTCTCAACACCGATGATGATGTTAAGCTCAGATGAACCCTGATCGATCATCCTTACGTTAACGCTTGCATGGGCCAATGCTGAGAAAATCCTGCCCGCTGTTCCACGAGTTGCTCTCATACCGCGGCCAACAACTGCGATAAGAGCCAGGTCTGTCTGGATCTCAAGCATATCCGGATGAGCCAGTCTGTGGATCTCGGACACAACAGCCTGCTCCTTCTCTATGAACTCATCCTCCTGAACGAATACTGTCATGGTATCGATTCCTGAAGGTACATGCTCAATGGAAATATTCTGGTCCTCAAAGGCCTGAAGAACTCTTCTTACAAATCCAACCTCGGAGTTCATCTGATCCTTAAGAACGTTTACGCAGCAGAAGCCCTTCTTGCCGGCAATTCCGGTGATGACATACTTGGATTTCTTGGCTGTGGACTCAACGATCCAGGTTCCGGGATCCTCAGGCTTGTTGGTATTTCTGATGTTGATGGGAATACCCTCTTTTCTTACAGGGAAAATAGCATCCTCATGGAGAACGCCTGCGCCCATGTAAGCCAGCTCTCGAAGCTCTGTGTATGTAATGGTCTCGATGTGCGGCGGCTTGTCGATGATCCTGGGATCTGCAACAAGGAAGCCTGAAACATCGGTCCAGTTCTCATATACATCAGCCTTAACAGCTCTTGAAACTATTGAACCTGTAATATCAGATCCTCCTCTTGAGAAGGTCTTGATACTTCCGTTAGGATATGCGCCGTAGAAACCGGGAATAACGGCCTTGGGAGTCTTCTCCAGCTTCTTAGCCATGAGCTTGTTGGTCTTCTCTGCGTCGAACTCTCCGTCCTTGTCAAAGGCAACTACTGTTGCGGAATCGATGAATTCGTATCCCAGGTAGTTTGCCATGATAATTCCGTTCAGGTACTCTCCACGGCTGGCTGCATAATCCCTTCCGGCCTGTTCCTTAAAGTTCTTCTCGATGGTCTTAAACTCATTTGCAAGGTTAAGCTTGAGATTAAGGCCCTTGATGATCTCATCATATCTTGCCCTGATATCTGCCAGCTGCTTGGAAAAATCCTTGCCTGCTTCCGCAAGAGCATATGTCTTGTAAAGCATGTCAGTTACCTTGGTATCCTTGGAGTTTCTTTTTCCCGGGGCAGAAGGCACTACATAGTTGCGGTCAGGATCGGCCTTGATGATATCGCCGACCTTCATGAACTGCTCTGCGCTTGCAAGTGAACTGCCACCAAATTTTACAACCTTTTTCATCGCCTATTATTCCCTTTTCTTCTTATATTTATAAATTCTAATTTATCAAAACAATCTGAGGTAACCCTTTACAGAGTCAAGCTTGTTGAGTTTCTCCTCAAAGTCCTTCTCGGAGATCAGGTCTGTCACAACAGCAACCTCACCCTGAACCTCAGGAGACTTCACTATATCGATCTCAGGGCCGAATACATCTGTGAGCTTGTCCTTCTCACTCTCTGAAACCCTTACAAAGAACTGACGAACAGCATTGTCCTTGGCTGTAAGCACAGCCTTTTCAGCCTTCATATTAACAGGGATATGTTTGCCCTTATGTTTCAAAATATCAACCACGTCAGCAACTACCGCACTGGCTGTAGCATTCTTACCTGCGCCCTTGCCGTAGAACATTACGTCTCCCAGCATGTTGCCGTGAACATCAATGGCATTGAATACGCCGTTGACATTGGCAAGAGGATTCTCCATTGGAATAAGGAAAGGAGCAACCATGGTAAAGAAGCCTGTTGATGTCTTCTTGCACATTCCAAGAAGCTTGATAGCCATGTTAAGGCTTCTGGCATAGGCAAAATCCGCTGAATTTATCTTGGTGATGCCCTCGGTATAAATATCCTCATATGCCACGTGACCGCCGCTCATAAGGCTTGCCAGAATAGCGATCTTTCTGCAGGCATCATAGCCCTCCACATCGGCTTCCGGATTTCTCTCGGCATAGCCCTTCTCCTGGGCTACCTTGAGGACATCCTCAAAGCTTGCACCTTCCTTGTCCATCTTGGTAAGGATATAGTTGGTTGTACCGTTCAAAATACCTGTAATGGCATCGATCTTTTCATGTTTAAGAGAATCGTTGATGCTGCGAAGAACAGGAATTCCACCGCCAACACTGGCCTCAAAGAGATAGCTGACACCGTTCTTCCTGGCAAGCTCCACCAGCTCGGGTCCGTGTGCAGCAACCAGCTCCTTGTTGGAGGTGCATACGCTCTTACCCTTCTCAAGGGCTTTTTTCTCGAATGTAAAGGCCGGCTCAAGACCTCCCATGGTCTCGCAGATCACATCAACCTCAGGATCGTTCAAAATGATGTCTATATCGTGTACAACCTGAGCCTCATGCTTATCTCCGGGGAAATCCCTGAGGTCCAGAATATACTTAAGCTCAACCGCTTCTCCTGCGCTGCATGCAACCTCCCGGGCGTTGGTATCAAGCACTTCAACTACGCCGCTACCTACTGTTCCGTATCCTAAAACCGCTACCTTTGCCATCATGACCTCCAACTTTTTCTAATTTCATTATCATTATTCTAAAAAACAAAAATTACGAGATCGAAGCACTTCTTCCCGTAATATGTACTTTATGGACACCCTCTTTGGCTTCCATAAGAGTTATCATATCCATGATATCCCTGGTGGTGGGCAACACCTGAATCGTAATAGAAATAGATGCCACTCCGTTCAGGGGAATTGACTGATGAATCGTAAGAATATTAGCACCGAAATCCGCTATCAGATTAAGCACAAAGGATAACAGTCCCACCTCATCATTCATCTGGAATGTAAGGGTAAGTGTTGTCCCCTGAAGACTGTCATGGAACTCATAAATATCATCTCTGTACTTATAAAAAGAGCTACGACTGATTCCAAGAAAAGAGGCCGCTTCATTAACGGTCTTGACCTTGCCTGATTCCAGCAGCTTCTTGGCCTCAACGACCTTCAGAAGCACCTCAGGCACTGCCTGTTTTCTAATAACATAGTAGCCTGAATCCTGTTGCATTTTATGTTTCTCCTCCACGGACATTTGTGTGTACAGCAAAGAGTTTAACACACTAAAGCCATGAAGACAAGCGTTATTTTCTATAAATATTCTATTTCATTTCCGAAAGCCTTTGTTAACATTGCCAAGAGCAGGCTTTATGACACGGAAAAAGCCATATGACATGGGGTTGTCATATGGCTTTCCGTGAAGGTTTATAGTGCGTACTAACTAATACTAACATCAAAAGAAACATGAGAGAGAATAAGGAGTTATTTGTTATTTGGTGTTGTTTCTTTTGATAATATTATTGTAAGTTTTATCCTAATATGTTTAAATAAGTACGTTGGCAAACAAATGGGACATATTTTCCCATTAGGGGGAATTAGAATTATATGTATTACGGAGGTATATCATGGGGAAAAGATCAATAAGAGAAGATAAAAACATCTTTTTCGAAAGCAGGGAACAGGCCGGGCTTACCAGAGCTCAGGCAAGTGAGCTTCTCGGTGGAATAAGTGACAGCAGTCTTGAGAAGATGGAAACAGGTAAAACAAGCATCTATCCAGAGGATGTTGTGGCAATGGCAAGAGCCTACAAGAAGCCTGAACTTTGCAACTACTACTGCACTCACGAGTGTGCCATCGGTAGAACCTCAGTACCGGAAGTGAAGCTTTCATCTCTTTCAGAGATAGTTTTAGGTATGCTTTCATCACTTAACTCTTTGGAAAATCAGAAGAATCGTCTTATTGATATCACTGCCGACGGCATTGTATCTGATGATGAGCTGGCAGATTTCGCTGAGATTCAGAAGAACCTTGAGCAGATCGATACCACAGTAGAATCCCTGAAGCTCTGGGTGGCCAATACCATCGCTGAAGGCAAGCTTGATAAGGAAAAGCTTGAAGCCCTTAAAAGAAAATAATTTAATATGTATAAATCAAGGCCGTTGCTTTCACTAAGTGATCTGCAACGGCCTTTTTTCATAAATTTATATCAGTTATTCGGGCCCCAATCAGGTATTGAATTGGGAACCGGTCCTACGTTATTACCCTGTGGCTGGTTGGGTGTCCACTGGGCCCCGGAAGGCATATTTTGATTCACCGGATTCATCTGAGGCTGCTGTCCTGCAGGATTCCACATATTGTTCTGCATTCCCTGAGTTTTTCCCATTGCCATAGGATTGGGATTACTTACGGGAGTCATGCCGCCGTTATAATTCTCATACATCTCTGCCATCTTCTCTTTCTTTCTGGCTGAGAAATAAAGGAAAAGTCCTGTTCCCAGTACTGCAAACATTCCCAAAACAAGGATCAGATAATCCAGACTCTCAATAAGTCCTCCGCCCTGCCCGCCTGCTGCAGCAGCAGAACCATCAAGGCTAAAGTATGCATGAATGGACTGGTCACTGCCAAGATCAAAGAGATCCCACTGAAGGGAAGCGCCTTCATCCGAAACATATGGTGCATCATGATCATATGCAGGTGAAGGAAGATAAAGAGTAATTCTGGCAGAAGCGCCATAGGCCTCAACAGTCTGTTTTAATTGTTCGATAGACTCTGATCCTTCATCGCTAAAGAGATTCCAGTCTATAGAGCAGTCATTGCCATCTATTGTCATGTTGAATCTTCCGGGGCCAAAGCCTGCAAATTCCATTCCGGAACCCTCAACATATAAATTATTCATTGTCTCATTGATATCCACGTTCTGGGCTGAAACCACATACCCCTCGTAGCCGTCCTTATCATAATCCTGAACAGTAAAACCGCGGTCCTGAAGTTCATCAAAGATGGGAGACATATCATACTTATCCGGTTCCAATCCGGCTGCCTCCAGCTCACTGATATTAGTCGCATAAAGAATTGCTATCGAGCCCGTTCCGTCACTGTTTATCTGGAACATATTCTCGTATTTTCCGCACCCCATAAGACATACGGCAAGAAACGCCATCACCAGAATACATTTAATTCGTTTCATACTTCCTCCTAAAACTAAGATCTTTCGATCCTTTCCTAACTCCCAACACAATAACATAAAATGCCCTGTTTTTCTATACCAAAACGGCGAAAAACCATGGCATCGGGGAATGCCATGGTTCTTCAAAAAACGCTTATAAAAGGAAAGAGTAAAAACCTTAACCCAAGGAAAAACTTGGATGTAAGATTAGGAGGATAGCTACTCCATTAACCCTTAACGCCTCCAAGTGTTACACCACCAACGATGTATCTTGAAAGCAACAGATAAACAACGATAACAGGGAAGATTGAGAATGCTATCATTACGTAAACCTGTCCCATATCAAACTTAAGCCAGTCAGCTGAACGCAACTGAGCAATAAGAATAGGAAGTGTCTTCTTTGTATCAGTATGAAGTACCAGTGCAGGAGTGAAGTAGTTATTCCAGCTGGTTACGAAGCAGAAGATTGCCTGAACGGCGATGGCCGGCTTCATAAGAGGTACAACGATCTGATTAAAGGTTCTGAACTCGCCTGATCCGTCGATACGTGCTGCCTCTACAAGAGAAAGAGGAAGTGTAGCATCCATGTACTGCTTCATATAGAAGAATACTGCAGGTGCTGCAACAGCAGGTACAATAAGAGGAACAAAGCTGTCATCAAGCTTCATCTTGTCGATCAACTGCAGGAAACCAAGAGCGGTAACCTGTGTAGGGATCATCATAACTGCAAGGATGAATGTAAACATAAACTTCTTAAGCTTGAAGTCATAAGCATGAATAGCATAAGCAGTCATTGTTGAGAAATATGTTGAAAGAACTGCTGATGCAAGAGCAACAAACAGAGAGTTAATAATACCGCTGAAGATAGGAAGTGTTCCGTTCTTCAGATTGATCCAGTTCTCCAAAAGGTGTGTACTGGGAATAGCGGTAAATCCTCTGGTAAGCTCTGAATTGGATCTGGACGCATTGATAAACAATACATAGAACCAGAAAAGGCACAGAAATGATACCAAAACAAGTACGATATATGCGATTAGACGCCTAGCGTGGACGGATGCTCTGTTCTCATCCTGACCTGCCATTTTACTTACATTATCTGCCATTTTTGTCTCTCCTCATCACTTAGTTTCTTTTTGAGCAGTAAACTTAAACACTATAAGGCTAAGAATACCGGTAATGATGAACATGAATACTGAAAGTGCACCGGCAAGACCGTAGTTCTTACTGAACAGATGCTTATTCAAATACATGATCAATGTCATTGATGAACGCATAGGATCTCCGGATCCGTTAGTAAGGATCTGAGGAACATCGAACATCTGGAGACCACCGATAAGTGATGTGATCATTACGAAAATAAGAATTGGTCTGAGCAGTGGCAATGTAATCTTATAGAAAATCTGAGTAGCTGTAGCACCGTCAACCTGTGCTGCCTCAAAGAGTGAAGGGTCGATACCCATCATACCAGCCATCAGAAGAATTGTCGTATTTCCAAACCACATAACGCAGTTCATAAATGCAACCAGTGAGCGAACTGACCAGATATGTGACATGAATTTGTATGGCTCAGCAATAAGACCCATATTTAAAAGCATTGAATTGATAGGGCCGCCATCTGCGAACAATGTGAAGAACAACATTGAGAAAGCAGATGCCATGATAAGGTTGGGCATGTAGATTACTGTTTTAAAGAATCCCTGGCACTTAAGTCTGAGTGATGGATCAGTGAACCATGCACCAAGAAGAAGTGAAAGGACAATCTGTGGAATAAAGCCCATTATCCACATAATCATTGTGTTCTTGAAATATGTGGGAAGGTCTCCGTTGGAAATGATTGTGATATAGTTCTGAACACCGATAAATGTTGGACCGATCTGTTTAAGTCCTGAACGATAGTTCTCGAAAAATGAATTGTAGACAGTTGTTACAAGCGGTATCATCTGGAATACAAGATAAACAACAACAAAAGGTATTAAGAAGATATATCCCCATTTGTTGTAGCTTACAACTTTACTTCTCTTCTTCATAAGCGTCCCCTTTAAACTTTTCCTATTTCTTTTTTTAATATGGGGCGCACGGTCAAACCAATGCGCCCCTTTCCTTTTCCTCACAATAGCCGCAGATACACTCACCTACGTATTGCCGAATTGTAGTCTCAACAGATTAGTCTGTTGTAAGTTCAGGATACTTCTCTACGATAGCCTTCTTGAAGATCTCAAGAGCCTCGTCAAGAGTAGCGTTTCCATCGAAGTAGTTCTTCATTGCTCTCTGGAACTCTTCGTTACATCCCTGATCGTATGCACCCTGGTTTGAAAGGTCACACTTCTCAGCACCTGTGCAGAACATTCCAAGAGGATTCTGTCCACCGAATACTGAGAATGCATAAGCATCATCAGCTGCAGCCTTTTCCATAGCAGGCTTGTTGTTTACGAAATCTGAATCCTTAGCAACGATGTCAAGCATGATCTCTTCATTGCATGTAAGCTGCTTCATGATATCACCAACGAGAGTCGGGTTATCTGTTCCAGTTGCACCGCAGATCCATGTGCCGCCCCAGAAGAAGCCCTGAGGTCCCTCAGTTGCGCCCCAACCACCAAGGTTAGCGATTGAACCATCTTCATTAGCTGCCATACAGAAGTTGATAAGCCATGCAGGTCCAAAGTAGCAGAATACCTTTCCATCAGGATAGAAGCCCTTTGACCAGTCATCTGACCAAAGATCAGATGTTGTTGTCATCTTCTCGTCTGCCATCTTCTTTGAAAGCTCAACCCACTTCATAAGGTTATCATCGATAACAACCTTGCCGTTCTGTACCCACTGGCCAGAAACGTTGTTAGAGAATACACGATAAGCATCGTTTGTTGTAGCTGTCATGTTGTAACCAGCTGCCTTCATTGTGTCAGCTGTAGCTGAGAATGTATCCCAGTCAGCAACTGCCTTCTGAACCTCTGCAGGATCATCTGATCCAAGAACTTCCTTAGCAGCCTCACGGTTGTAGATAAGTACACCAGGGCAGCCCTGCCATGAAACACCCTTAAGAGTGCCTGTAGAATCTGTCATAACGTCCTGTGTGTACTTGTACTGATTTGCAAGGTCAGCATCTGTAAGACCGAAATCAGCAACAGGTGCTGTGTACTCTGTGTCAACATACTTAAGAGCGTAGTCAGCCTCAACAAGGAAAATATCAATCTTGTCATCAGCAGCTGCATCAGCCTGCTTAAGAAGTGTCTCATCCAGGTTGTTCTGATAAGCATTGTCATCACTAGGTGTAATATTCCATACAACGCTTACATCACCGATTGTACCATGAGTAGCATCAACCTCTGTATATCCAGGATAGTGATCTTTAAGTCTTGACTTAAACTCCTCGTTCCAACAGTAGATGTTAAGAACCTTTCCCTCTTCAGCTGCGGGCTCAGCAACTTCTGCTGTCTCAGCTGTCTCTGCAGCAGGCTCAGCCTCAGCAGGTGCAGCAGTCTCTTCAACTGTTGTTGTTGCAGGTGTCTCTGCAGCAGGTGTTGCAGCTGTCTCGCCGCAAGCGGTAATCATTCCGGCTACCATTGTAGCTGAAAGGATAACACCAAGTAACTTTTTCTTCATAACCAAATTACCTCCATCTCCCTTTTTTAAAAAATTTGTGAGTTAATTTTATCTAAAACAGCTTATGCCGTTTTAAATCTGAATGATTATACAATCTTTCTTTCCTTTGCCTGTTCCCTGGAAAGAATCTTTTTAACTGTCTGGCCCTCTTCAAGTTTGCCGCCTACAACAATCTGTTCAATAAGTGTTCCCTTGGGATTGTTGATAAGATCAATGAGCTTCATGGCAGCCATTCTGCCGATCTTCTCAGTGTCCTGTACTACGGTTGTAAGCTTGGGACTGATTCTGCCAACCAATTCGATACCGTCGTATCCTACTATGGAAACATCTTCCGGTATGCAAAGTCCTCTCTGCCTGATGGCATTGATTCCTCCGAAGGATGCCACATCATCGGGATAAAAGATCACTGTGGGCGGATCGGGAAGATTCAGCAGCTTGTTGGTAGCTACGAATGCTGACTCCGAATCTCTGTAAGGAGAAGCAATCACATACTCATCCGGAACCTCCACATCAAGATCCTGTAATGTCTTATAAAAAGAAGAAAGTCTGCTCTGGGTAACGGAAGATTCCATACCATGTATATAAGCTATCTTCCTATGTCCCATATCATATACATATTTGACAAGTTCCTTCATTCCGGAAACATTGTCAGATACAACTGCTATCCTGTTGTAAAACAGGTGGTCAATGGTCACTACCGGGATATTACTCTTAACAAGTTCATCAACTTCAGGATCGGAGAAATCAACACAAGCTATCATGACTCCGTCAAATCCTCTGTATATAGCATGTGAGAGATATGACATATTGTTGATCCTGGCCTTGCCACCATTGATGAAGGTAATATCAAAGCCATTCTCCTCAGCGGTTCTCTTGAAGCTGTCCAGCACATGATTGAAATAGTCATGTGTAAGTCCGCTGTTGGCCTCATCCACAAACAGAACTCCGATATTGTTACTTCTGTTGGTCTTGAGTGCCTGGGCCGCTGCATTGGGTCTGTACCCCAGCTGCTCAGCAACCTCCCTTATTCTCTCCTTGGTGTCCTTGCCGATATCGCTGTGATCATTCAGTGCCTTGGACACTGTCGCTACCGATACACCGCAGGCCTTGGAGATATCTTTTAGTGAAACCATTCTCCTTGTCATAGCAACCTTTGTTTCTTTGTTTTTGTACTTAATCGTTTTCGTATTTTAAATATACAACACATTGACACCAAAAGCAATAGCATTTTAAATTCTTTTGTGCACATTTTATATTTTTGTGGCATTTCAACAATTCTGTTATCTCTTTTTCATACATTTTTAAATATCAGGTCATATTTTGTTCATAGTTTTAGTAAACGTTTTCGTTTGTTTTCGTTGTTTTGAGTTTCGTTAAGTTAGTATCGTTTTATCGTTCCACGTATGAAACCGCTTTCACGAAACGCTATGTTTTCCTTGGGTTTTCAGTGTTTTTGCCCCATGAAAATTGTTGTTGCAATAAGCGCAATTCTCATATATAATGTGCCTAGTAATTTATCTTAAACGTTTAAGTGTAAACGGGAGGTTATGTAATGAAATACGGCTTTTTTGATGACAATGCCCTTGAGTACGTAATAACTACTCCGAAGACTCCGCTTCCTTGGATCAACTACCTTGGCAACAAGGAGTTCTTCACTCTTATTTCCAATACCTGCGGCGGTTATACCTTTTATAAGGATGCCAAACTTTTAAGACTTACACGTTATCGTTACAACAATGTTCCTTATGATAACAACGGTAAGTACTTCTATATTAAAGATACAACTGATGATGTTGTATGGAATCCGGGATGGCAGCCTGTAAAGACAGCTCTTGATTCTTATGAGTGCCGTCACGGACTTGGTTACAGCAGATTTACTTCCTCCAAGAACAAGGTTGAGGCAAGCGTTCTTACCTTCGTTCCCATGAATGACAACTGCGAAGTTTCCAAGATCACTCTTACTAATAATAAAGAAACAACAGCGAAGCTTTCACTTTTCTCATATGTTGAGTGGTGTCTCTGGAACGCAGACGACGATATGAAGAACTTCCAGAGAAACCTTAGCACCGGTGAGGTTGAGATCTCTGAGAACGGTTCAGTTCTTTTCCATAAGACCGAGTACAGAGAGCGTCGTAATCACTATGCTGTATACGCTGTCAACTCCAAGGTTGACGGTTTCGACACCAGCAGAGATGCATTCCTCGGTGCATACAACGGTCCCGACAGCCCTGATGTAGTTGCAGAGGGCAAGGCTACCAACTCCGTAGCAAGCGGATGGTCTCCTATCGCTTCTCATCAGATCAACGTAGAGCTTGCTCCCGGCGAGTCCAAGAGCTTCATCTTCGTTCTGGGTTACATCGAAAATCCTGAGGACGACAAGTGGGAAGCTCCCAGTGTTATTAATAAGAAGCCTGCTTTTGCAATGCTTGACAGATATAAGACAGACGCTGATGTTGACAAGGCTTTCGAAGAGCTCAAGAACTATTGGAAAGAGCTTCTTAGCATCTACCATGTATCTTCTTCCAACGAGAAGGTTGACCGCATGGTAAATATCTGGAACCAGTATCAGTGTATGGTTACCTTCAACATGTCACGTTCCGCTTCCTACTATGAGTCAGGAATCGGCCGTGGAATGGGATTCAGAGATTCCTGCCAGGATCTTCTCGGATTCGTACATCTCATTCCCGACAGAGCAAGAGAGCGTATCATCGATATCGCTTCCACACAGTTCCAGGATGGAAGCGCTTATCACCAGTATCAGCCTCTTACCAAGAAGGGTAACTCAGATATCGGTTCAGGCTTTAACGATGATCCTTTATGGCTCATTGCAGGTACCAGCGCATACATCAGAGAGACAGGAGATCTTTCTATATTAAAAGAGATCGTTCCTTTCGATAATGATATGAGTGTTGCTAAGACACTTATGGAACACCTTAAGTGCTCCTTCAACTTCACAGCAACTCACAAGGGACCTCACGGTCTTCCTCTTATCGGCCGTGCAGACTGGAATGACTGCCTTAACCTTAACTGCTTCTCAGAGCATCCCGGTGAATCCTTCCAGACCTTCGGACCTTCAGAGGGACCTGTTGCAGAGTCAGTATTCATCGCCGGAATGTTTGTTAAGTACGGTGAGGAATATGCTCAGCTGGCAGAACTCCTTGGAGATGAAGCCGAGGCTAAGCGCGCAAGAGAAGAAGTTGCAAAGGTTTACGAGGCAGCTATCACAGCAGGTTGGGACGGCGAATGGTTCGTTCGTGCTTACGATGCTAATTCCAACAAGGTTGGATCAAAAGAGTGTGAAGAGGGTCAGATCTACATCGAGCCCCAGGGCTTCTGCGTACTGGCAGGCATCGGTGTTAAGGAAGGTCTCGCAGAGAAGGCTCTTAAGAGCGTTGAAGAGAGACTTGATACCAAGTACGGTGTAATGATCCTTCAGCCCGCTTATACCAAGTATCACCTTGAACTTGGTGAAGTTAGCTCATATCCACCCGGATACAAGGAGAACGCCGGTATCTTCTGCCACAACAATCCTTGGGTATCCATCGCTGAGACTGTTCTCGGACACGGCGACAGAGCCTTCGATATCTACAAGAAGACCTGCCCTGCTTATGTTGAGGAGATCAGCGACATCCACTGCACAGAGCCATACGTATACTCACAGATGGTTGCAGGCCGCGACGCCAAGTTCCACGGTCAGGGCAAGAACAGCTGGCTTACAGGTACAGCTGCATGGACCTTTGTAAATATCTCCCAGTACATCCTGGGTGTATATCCTACACATCAGGGTCTTTCCATCAATCCTTGCGTACCTGAAGGCTTTGGTGATTTCGAGCTCACACGTAAGTTCCGCGGTGCTACCTACAAGATCTCCGTTAAGACCAATGGCGCTCAGAAGGGCATTTCCAAGCTTGTAGTTAACGGCAAGGAAGTAAGTGGCAACGTAATCCCTTACGATGCATCCGTCAAGGAATACACCGTAGAAGCTATCATGGGTTGATGATTTGATTCATTAAAATTCAAAAAAACAGAAACAGCCTCATTTCGGCTGTTTCTGTTTTTTTCATTTTATGAATCATCTTTTCCATCCTCTCAACCAACGAACTCCTGGGAGCATCCCATAGACGTCAAAAATGCCATCTGACTAAGTCAGATGGCATTGTTTGATTAATCATTGTTACAATCTTGCGAATTCAAAATATATCTATATATTAGAATAAGGCACTTTGTAGTCTGATTAATTCGCTCTAATCACCCTAGAATTAAAGCTTGTTTACGTTTACGGCCTGAGGTCCCTTTTCGCCCTGGATTACATCATACTCTACAGAAGCGCCCTCTTCGAGAGACTTGAAACCTTCCATGTTGAGTCCTGAATAATGTACGAATACATCATTGCCAGCCTCGTCAGAAATGAAGCCGTAACCCTTCTGGTTGTTGAACCACTTAACAGTACCTTTGTTCATCGTAATACCTCCACTAAAAATAAAAAATAATCGTTCTGTTGTCTACGACAACATATTTAGATTATCACACATATGTACCAAAGTAAAGCGTTTAATGCCAATATCAGTTAAAAATGTGAAAATTTTGTGTCTTTATTATGTTGGAAAAAATGACCCCCTTTACTTTAGAGTTTTAGAGTGATAAAATGTTTAAGCATGAAAGTGTTATAAGCGGAATACTAACCATATATGTACCACTTGTGCGTTTTAATAAATTTACGGAGGAATTACGAATGAACAAAAAAATCAGAACAGATGCAGTTGATCACCTGTTTGACGCTATTCTTTGTCTTCAGAACAAGGAAGAGTGCTACAGCTTTTTCGAGGATCTTTGCACTGTTAATGAGCTTCTGTCACTGTCACAGAGATTTGAGGTGGCATCCATGCTCAGAGATCACAAGACTTATCTGGAGATTGCAGAGAAGACCGGTGCTTCAACTGCTACCATCAGCAGAGTTAACCGTTCCCTCAATTACGGTGATGACGGATATGAGCTTGTATTCGAGAGAATGCAGGAGTGATCGTTGATTAATATGATAAAGGCTTGCGAAGCAGATACTTCGCAAGCCTTTTTTATTTTCTGAATAAACTGATCACTAATCTGGCTATATTCTTATCAAGACCAAGCTGAGCAATGAACATATTTGAAAGACTGTAGATAAGGAATACGATCATTCCCAGATTGATGATGACACTGCTGAATACATGACCTTTTTCCAACTGGCCCTCAACAGGTCTGAAAACGAACTTCTTGTGGTTCAGGATGAGAAGGACAATTCCCAGTAAAAGGAAAGTAATGATTATCATTCCCATCAATCCCAACAGGGCAAATGCCGCAAGGTTCTCGCTCACATAGTTCATATATGCTTCCATATCGCCGCCGTAGACATATTGGGTGAGCTCATCGAAATCTATGGAAATCTTCATGACCTGGGACAATACTGTGGTGGTTCCGTTGATAAACATATGCAGTAGTATGGTGTATATTACCTTACCTGTTCTGATATAGATAAAGGCAAAGAACATACCGATAACAAAGGCATATGCAAACTGGGAAAGATTGCCGTGATAGAGACCGAAGATAAGTCCGGACATTATCATGGCAGTTTTCTCACCAAAGCCCACGGTTCTGTCTATCAGGAATTTTCTGAAGGTCAGCTCTTCGCAAATGGGAGCTGCTACAACCGCTACAATGAAAAGAATTACAGGGGAGACGTTCATCACAAGATCGATGACAGGATTAACGGCTCCTTCTCCGGTGAGTTTTCCAAGTCTTGCGTTGATGATGGAACCAACGATGTTAGAAAGAGCAGCCAGAGCATATACCATGGGAAAACAGCATAGATAAAGGCCGATTCCCATGTCCTTTTTGGGTATTTCTGTTTTCTTAAGTCCTCTTATGGCCAGATACATGGCCGGATATGCAAGACCTACCATGACGATGTAGGTAACTATCAGGTTGGAATTGAGGGAACTAAGAATTCCCGGGCTTAACCTACCGATGATAAATGATATCAGAATAATTAAAAAGCCATATCCCAGCTGGCCGATGGTATAAGTAAGTCCGAATCTGGAGTAGGCTTTCTTTGCAATATTATCGTTCATTATTACTTCTTTTTGTCCTTGCTGTCGATTTTATTCTCTTTATTCTCTTTATTCTCTTTATTCTCGCTCTCTGTGGAAGCGGCCTTATCTGCGGCTGCGCGTTCCTTGGCGATATCTGCGGATGTCTTCTCAAGTCCGGTCATGTCGCACTTGCCTGCGAAAACAGCATTTTCATCAATGATGATGCCCTTGCAGGTAACGTCTCCGTAAACCTTACCTGTGTCTGAAATCTCGATCTTGCCCTGAGGAGCTGAGATATTGCCGTTAACTTCTCCTGCGATGTACACATTCTGAGCTGATACCGTTCCTACGATCTTGCCCTCCTGGCCAACGATGAGAGCTCCGCTTATTGTGACATTTCCCTTAACCGTTCCGTCAATCCTGGTAGAGTCTTTGGTTGTAAGAGGACCGTCCAATACAGCGCCCAGGCCGATAATTGTTCCTACCTGCTCAAGTGATGCATCAAATGTAGTCTCTTTCTTGCCAAACATTTTTGTAACCTCCGTATTTTAGCCATCTATCTCTATAAGATCCTCAGGATTGATAAACTGATCATCCTTCATGATCTGATAGCCGAGTTTGAGAGAATCTTCACCCACAACAAAGATGATGTTGCCCTTGTCGATGGTGGAGCCTTCAGTTACAAGAGGATCACTGGCATTTCTGTAGATGGAAATATATCCGTTGCCGTGGTCGATGGTAACAGCGTTTCCGAACTTCGTATCTGTAGTAACGGAAGTGATAGTACCTGTACCTGAAGCTATAATGCTGCTTCCCTCAGCAGCTGTAAAAAGAACCAGGGGATTGCCCGTGGCTTCATCTTTATTTTCGTCAGTTATTTCGGTGACTTCTGTGGCTGTAAGGTCGTCAACCGCAGGTGTCATGGAGGCTGTTCCTGTCAAAGGAAAGCCTGAAGGAATGGCGAGGCTTTCTGCTTCCTCAGCGGAGAGCTGTTCGTCTTCAAGCCTTTTATTGATAGCAGCGCTCAGCTGCAGAGTCTCGGTCTGAAGCTGCGCATTGGCTGCTTCAAGATTGCTGTTCTCCTGCATAAGGTCAGCGATCTGAGTCGTCTGCTCAGCCTGAAGAGTTCTGAGTGAGTTAATTGTGATAACCGAATAAATGATGTAGCAGACTATGGCAAGGCCTATGACAAAAAGTGTATAGGCCAGAAGCTGCGTTCTGAAGTGATTAAGGTGCAGGCTCCTGGTTGAGCCGTCGGAGTCACCGGATATTATCATAAATGTATAATGTCTTTTATGTCTATGTTTCCTAGGCCTAGAATTTGCGCTCATGTTCACCTCCGCCTAAGAACCTATTTTACCATACCCTCCCATATTTACGCAAATTGCGGCAGTTTGGGCTTGTGGCTTCCCTGAGGTAGTGGCTTCTCCTTTGCTGCTGTATCCAGAGAGCTACTGCCTGAGGAAAAAAACTAGCATTTAAGGCAAAAGAATATAATCACCATATACTTTGTTTTCCTTTGTGGTCAGGTTATATACACAAAACGTACGCATATAATCAGTTGCATTATCATGCTCATATAGACGGCCTGTTTCATAGATCAATTTGTCGCCAACCTGATATACACAATCCAAATTTCCATCTATGTTAACAAGCTGTGTTGTCTTTTTATCCATGCTATTGTAAAAACATAGACTATCACCATCCCGGTAATAGAAGCCCTCATCAGTCAAGTCATAAATGAATCCTTTGTCTTGCATATCCAGAATTTCTATAAAATCAGTTCCCTCATCAGGAAACAGATATGCTCCATATGAGTCTTCGTCAGCAACATATATAACCGCTCCGTTATAAGTATGTACTGTACCATAATATCCATGATATGGGGCATTAAACCTTTGGAGTTCATTACCAGAATAATCCAGTGCTACAATATCTCCATTATTCCAATAGCGAACATAGATTTTTTCATTAGTTGCAGCAAGAAAATAGCTATCCTTAGCTATCTCAGCCTTAATATTACCATCGAGATCAATAACCAGGGTTTTTGAAGTTTCAAAGTCAATTAACACAATCTGATCCTGAACCAATGCCAGTTTGCTACCTCCATAACAGGTATTAAACAATAACTTGGGTTCACCTCCTGTTAAAGGTGTTTTCCACAACTGAAGCCTTGGTGCATGGCCTTGTCCCTCGCTTCTATCATCAATTGTGTAATAAATATACCCATCATTTATAAGCACACTGTGCAGAACCACATACTCTGCTCCTTCCCATTCCAAATACTGACCATGAAATTCTCTGTCTATAGGAAAGACAGAGAAAAGGGCATTATATCCAAATTCATCAGTGGTATATGTTTCGCCGTTATAATCAACTGTTCCTTCAAAATAATGGACATCTGATTCTTTTTTTATCGCTGACAGTTCTATCGTATCAAAGACATCCTGTTCAGTTTCTGTTAGTTCATTTTCCTCTGGTGCCACCTGGATAGTAGATTCTGCACTCGAAATCTCTTCGACAGAATCCTCATAAGAAGCTGTTTCTGTAGCTTCCTCTGCCTTTGCAGTTCCACAGCCTGTTACCATGGTCACTGCAAGCCCAATACATACTGCATTCTTAATTATCCCCGGAATACTTTTCTTTAACATACCTTTTCTCCAGTCATTCAATTTTTTGATATTTGTTACAGAAGCCATAATACTTTTTCTTCATACCTTTTACCTTCCCAATGATGTAATTAAAAAAGCACTTCAACTCATTATGCTGAAGTGCCTTGTGTCCTATTGACATGCAGTGATTGCATCTTCCATTTTAAGCGGGCCCCCAAATATGTCAAGGGCGCTGCCTACGGTGACGTCAACCTTACCTTTGCCTATCTTTTTTAGTTTTTTGATATCTGAGATATCTCTTACGCCTCCTGCATAGGTGATGGGAATTCCTGCCCAGGAGCCAAGGATCTTAGCCACGTTCTCCTCAATGCCGTTCTGCTTTCCCTCCACGTCTGCGGCGTGGATAAGAAATTCGTCGCAGTACTGTGAGAGCTCATCCAGAGTCTCCTCGCAGAGCCTGACAGCAGTCATCTTCTGCCATCTGTCGGTGACTATGTAATAGCCATCCTCTGCGGCCTTACAGGAGAGATCAAGAACTATCCTGTCTTTTCCCACAGCCTTCACAAGCTTATCCAGGTTGGAATAATTTATCTTTCCGTTCTTAAAAACATAGGAGGTGACTATAACATGGGTTGCCCCAGCTTCCAGGAACTCACATGCATTGTCCGCAGTGATTCCGCCCCCTATCTGAAGGATTCCGGGAGCGCCCTGCAGGGCCTCTATGGCCTGTCGCCTGGTGACCTCATAGTAGGGGCTGTCCGCAGGATTAAGGAGAATAATGTGGCCGCCGGTAAGTCCCAGTTCACGGTACATTCTGGCGTAAAAAACCGCATCCTTGGCGGAGACAAAATTGTCCTTTGCCGCGTCTCCCTCATCACGAAGGCTGCTGCCCACTATCTGTTTAACTATTCCGTTGTGAATATCAATGCAAGGTCTGAAACGCATGATTCCTCCCATATAATGAAAAAGCGGTTTTCATAAGTATAAATGAAAACCGCCTATAATCAAATATTATTATGCAAGAGCATCGCTCATGTCATACATGCCGGGGCCCTTACCTGCCAGGAACTTGGCAGCGGTGATGGCGCCTTTTCCGAAGATTGCTCTTGAATATGCTCTGTGAGAAAGGGTTACCACTTCGTCCAGTCCTGCGAAGATAACGTCATGGTCACCTACGATGGTGCCGCCTCTTACTGCGGAAATTCCGATCTCCTTAACAGGTCTCTTCTGTCTGCGGGTACTTCTGTCATAGACATATTCGTACTTGTTATCAAGGGACTCATTTATGCTGTCAGCCAGAGCAATGGCTGTACCGCTGGGAGCATCCAGTTTCTGATTGTGATGCTTCTCAACGATCTCGATGTCAAAGCCTGCTGCCGCAAACATGGGAGATACCTCCTTAAGTACCTTAAGAAGTGCATTGACACCCACAGACATATTGGCTGACTTAAGAATAGCAACCTTGCCGGAAGCCTCTTTTACCTTATCAAGCTGCTCAGGAGAAAGGCCTGTAGAACAAAGAACCACAGGAATATTCTTGGCAACGCAGAAATCAAGAAGTCCCTCTACCGCAGATGCATTGGAGAAATCAACGATAACATCCGCATCCACATCGCACTCAGAAAGGCTCTTAAATACAGGGAAGCTGTAGCTGCTCTCTCCGAAAGCATCTACACCTGCAACTACTTCTATATCGTTATCCTCTTTGACAAGGTCGCAGATAACGTGTCCCATACGGCCGTTACAGCCGTGCATAATCATTCTTGTCATGTTGTCACATCCTCCTGTCTGCAATTACTGTACATCAAGACCAAACTTCTTCATCTCAGCCTTAAGAACCTCCTGGTGAGCGGGCTCCATCTCTGTGAGAGGAAGACGAAGAGGACCTGCCTCAAAACCGATCATCTTAAGTGCGCTCTTAACAGGGATAGGATTAACCTCGCAGAAAAGAGCATTTACAAGAGGAATAGCCTTGAACTGGAGCTCTCTTGCAGCAGCGAAGTCGCCCTCAAGGCACTTCTGGCAGATATCGTGAGTCTGCTTTGGTGCTACGTTGGAAAGAACAGAAATAACACCGAGACCGCCAACTGACATGATAGGAACGATCTCATCATCATTGCCTGAATAAAGATCAATGCATCCGCCTGCCAGCTGCATCATCTTGGAGGTCTGAGCGATGTTACCTGTTGCATCCTTGATACCAACGATATTCTTGTTGTCTCTGCAAAGCTTCACAGCAGTCTCGGGAAGAATGTTACAGCCTGTTCTGCTGGGAACATTGTAAAGAAGGATAGGAAGATCAACTTCCTTCGCAACAGCTTCAAAATGAGCTATAAGGCCGCCCTGGGTAGCCTTGTTGTAGTAAGGAGTTACCAAAAGGAGTCCGTCTGCTCCGTATTCCTCTGCAAGCTTGGAAAGCTTCACAGCTGTCTCTGTGCAGTTGGAGCCTGTACCTGCGATAACAGGGATTCTCTTGTTTACCTTCTCGATACAGAACTTAACAACCTCCATGTGCTCTTCCTCGGACATGGTTGCTGCCTCTCCGGTGGTTCCGCAGACGATTATGGCATCGGTTCCGTTCTCGATCTGGAACTCGATAAGTCTTGCAAATTCGTCGTAATTAACTGCTCCGTTGTCGTAAAATGGTGTTGCGATCGCAACGCCTGCTCCTTTAAAAATAGCCATGTTTTCCTCCTTTTTTGGCCGTGGCACCTCGATACTCATAAGAAAAGGCTCAGCAGAAATATCTGATGAGCCTATCATAATCCTAATAACAGCATAAAAAATACTGTTTCGATAGCGCCCCATCTTGCGATGACAGTCATACAGCTCTTAACTGTATGCCCAAGCATCCAGGCCCTGAGTGCCTGAACCTTTCGGCATATTCACCTTTCATATTGCTTCATATGTCCTCAAAAACATCTGCAATATTACTCTTTGAAATATGCAACCTCTATCTCTTGTTGTTTTCAGTTTTTTAAATAGTACAACAGCCGTCAAGATTCTGTCAACCCATGCGCATTTTTTCCCAGAAGGTTGGCAATAAAAGTATCAGCCGATATTGTACTTTCTCTTCTGGGATGGAGTAATCTGCTCATCTCCGAACTGCTCCTTCACTTCCTCCAGAAGATCCTCCAGGGTCTTCATCTTGAACCTGTAGATGTTACCGCCGTAGTAGCTGATCACATTTTCCGGTCTGTCCGAATCGTTCTTATACAAAACGCCGTACTCAGCTTCCCCCAGAAAGCCCAGGGATTCAAGGTCGTAGAAGTACATGTAATACTGGTCTCTGAAAACCAGCAGCCCATTTTCCACATCCTCTTCCATGGACATGAGATAAGTGATGGTATCATCGGCTTCATAGATAAAGTCATGTTTTCCAAGGTCATAGATACGGAAAATGCCGTCGGAACCTATAAGATACATCCTGCTTCCGTCCTCGGACACCCTTACGAGGCTGTCGCTTCCACCGTAAAAATCTATCTCTTCCCTGACCTTTTTATCATCCAGTGAAATGATCCTTAATTTGCCATCGGCACAGGATGCGAACAAAGTCTTCTCATCATCACTTAAGAAAAAGGCATCCAGCCTGTACTCTTCAAGCATGGTGGTTATGACCCCGGATGAAACATCAATGCTTCGAAAAACTCCGTCTCCCATGTTGAAGTATACGGTTCCGGCATCATTGGTCACTGCAGCCATTTCAATGATATCACTGTCGGAATAGCCGTCAGAAACCTGTCCGCCACTTATGGTCTCTCTTTTTTCCACATCAGAGATCAAAACGCCGTTGTCATTATAAAAGACTATCTTGGTGCCGTCCTTTGAAAGGGCATAATCACCATAGAATTCCGAATCGGAAGAAAAGAGTTTTTCCTCCAGTTTGTCATCCTTTATTGAATAATAGAAAAGCTTCGCACCGTCTTCATTGGTATCCACAACAATAGTGTCCTCGTCCAGATAATACAAAAGACTGGAAGAAAGGATATGGCAGTTAATACCGAATTCAGCCAGAATTGAATCATCGCTGCTTCTGTACACCACGCACTCCAGCAATTCCGATGAAGCCCAGCCTGAAAGGGTATAGGTCTCCTTGGAGGGGCTGAAAGCTGTCTGTCGCAGGTAACTCCAGTTGCGCCGGTCCATGACATCCCTGTGTTCATCTGCAAGATCCGACAAAACCGTAGCATCCGGTGAGCCGGTGTTTATGGTTACGATCCTGCCCTGTCCGGGAAAAATATCGCTGATTCCTCCGGAAACCACCATACGATCATCGCTGTAAACAGTATCCGAAAGAATACCGATGGGAAGGATCTCCCCGGCTAAGGTACAGGCAAAAATCGTGTCTGAATTGGCGCTGAACACAATTTTTGAATAAAAGCTGTTTTCTGTACTAAGATGAGCTATCTCTTCACCGGAATCAAGATCCATGACAACGCACTGATCATAGGCTCTGAAAATGATTTCCCTATGCCTTACCCCACCCATTTCATAGGCTCTGGAAGCGAGACTGAAAAGGCTTGGAGTAATAAAAGAATCATATAAAACGTTATATTCCACCTCAAAAACCTGCTGTCCGGTTTTAAGGTCATATTTCTGAATATATGCAGGCCTGAGTCCGCCGCTTGCAGAACTGCTCCCTTGGGTATATGAGGCTACAACAAAACCTCCGTCCAGGGTAAATCTGTAAGCCAGAAAAGATTCTCCGGTATAGGGAAGCTCCAGGTATTTATCCGTTCCTGCATCGTAAACGCCAATAAAATGTCCAAAGGCATTTTCCATGGCGGCCGCATCCGAATACCGGCTCATGGTCACATCATAGGAAAAGCCGAGACCGTCCTCAATCTCATACTTTCCCACAATATCGCCGGTTTCACAGTCATAGATGGTCATGCCCCGGTATGCTCCCACGGCCACACGGCTGTAATCACTGTTAAACTCTGCCGCCTCAGCCTTGTTCACAACTTCCTTTGAATATATCACTTCACCCTTTTCATCGTAGGCCCGTACATAATAGGAAGTCACCACAATAATCCCGGACTCATACAATCCTACTCCCACAACGCTGGCCTTGCCCTCATCGGTAAACTCGGGAGAAAGCTTAAAAAGAAGCTCTCCGGTGTTAAGGTCCCAGTAATAAACGCCGTCCTTTTCATCATAGGAAACCATCCTGGTGCCTTCGGGATTGCAGGCTGCTCCCTCCACCTCCCAATCATGGTGAATAAGCTTGTCATAGGTGGTATTGCCGATAATCTTATAGCTGCCAAGGGCCTGGGACAGGGAATGCATGGTTTCCGCTACAAAGGGCCTGTCATTTCCATCATGGGGAAGTCCCTCCACAGCCACCAGTGCCGCGGCCTTTCGGTCCCCCTCCTTAAGCGCTGCAGAAGAAGTCTTGGCCAGGACTCTGGATTCATTTATCAGCTTTTGCTGATAGTTCTCGTTGATTCTCTGAAGGTTATAGGCATTGTAAATACCGAACACCACACTGACTGCGGCAATCGCGGCGGCCACCGCCACATATCTTCTCATTATTCTTTCTCTGTGGCGCTGCCTCAGGTCGTCGTACTCACAGCCGATGATGGCGGCCGCAAGCCTCATGCACTCAGATTTGATTTTTCTTGAGATCTCCTTTTTGTCTGCACCTCTTACATCCGCTGCAAGAGGCTCCACAGGACAGCCGAAGTCATCAACCAATATCTGCGAAGGAAAAGACTCATAGGGCTCTCCCTCCACCAGAACAGCAAGGATTTTACTTCTGCCGTGCATTTCAATAAAGGTGTCTATCTCCTTCATGACCCACACGGATTCCTTGGTCTGGGGACTGCAGATAACTACCAGATACTCAGACTCAGAAAGGGCCGACTGGATGTTCTCTCCCAGGTCACTTCCTATGGGCAGCTCCTCCTGATCTCTGAATACTCTCTGTATTTTCTTTTTCCCGGTAAGCTTTTGAATCTTACCGGGTATTTTGGTAGTCTCAAGGGCCTTGTGAATTCCCTTGGCAACAAACATATCCTTCTCAAGATGTCTGTAACTTATAAATGCATCATATTTCATATTGCTGAATGTCCTTACGTCTTTTAGGAAATCTTCTGAGGAAGAACCTTATAGTTAAAGGTCTTCATGCCGGTGTAGCCCTTGGAGCCGTTGCCCCAAATGTAAACAGTCTTATCTCCGGCGGAGAAGTATCTGGGTGATGGAAAGATGAGAGAGTAATCATCACTGCTCAGAACTTTTCCGTTCAGAGTCACTTCCAGATCCTCTTTTGCTACATCAACATCAGTTCCGTCGTATATGAACTGCTTTTTTAGCTTGACTGTGGCCTTTGAAAGATCCAGATCTTTATTTACCACATAGTATTCATCGTCTATGTAAGTACCATAGTTGCCAATAAGGGGAATATATATTGTAAGTCTTGTTCCTATAGGAGCAATATCTCCGGGGGTAACCTCAGAACCCGCCTTGACTTTGGTGCTTACATATTTTTTGCTCTTCTTGTTGTACCTCTTTACAGTGGCTGCATCATAGTAGTAATAAAGTATTCCGTTGGGATCATAGTCCACTCCGGCTTTCAAAGGATTTCCATCTGCATAGGGCCTTATGGTAAAAGTTGTCTTATAGTTATCCGCCTCATCCTTATATGGCGCATCCTTCACATCAACATACATTCCGTATACGTTGTTTTTTACGATGGAATAATTAATGTTTATCGTTCCGGTAAAAGGTGCTTTACCTGTAATCGTAAGTGTTGCGGTGCCTACTGCTTTGCAGTTTTTGTAAGCCACATCATAGTACTCCGGCTTAATGTATGAATAATTATCGTCTTTGGGATCCTTTATACTAATATCGATCTCAGGCTTTATATCTCTGTCCATGTAGGGATAGCCTTTGTATTTATCCGCATATCCGGTGTATGAAAGCCTGACCAGCACACTCTTGCTTGTATCACCAGTACCATAGTGCATTACATAGCTTGAATAACTCTTGCTGAGGTCATATCCTTCAATATTCTCTCTTGGAATCTCAAAAGTAACCGGATCACCCCTAAAAAGCACAAATCCATTGTTATCGCTGCTTGGAGAAACTGTTATAAAAGCCTTGTAGGTGTCTTTATCAAAGCTGGTCGTAACTTTGTAGTAGTCCGTCTCAGAGGTGATATCCTTACCCTTAAGCAATATGGAAAATGCTCCGGTAACATCTACACTACTTCCGTCAAATTTTACCTTTTTATTGAACTTAACAGTAATATCTTTGACTGTGGTAAAAGCTACAGATATAGTATGCTCCCCCACATAGATCTGCCCATGAATATTCCTGGGGCTGAGACGCACATAGCACTTTCCGTTATCATAATAAACGCTCCTACTAAAATAGTTTTCTACGGTATCAGGAAGTTTTTCACGTCCGGTATAAGTTCCCTTCTTGTATTTCTTAACATAGGCTTTAAACTTTTTAAGATCACTCTTATTTGCAAAGAGGAACAGCTCTTCATCAAGGACGTAGGGCACTACGCTGCTGGTCTTCTTTCCTTTTATCTTTATTTTTTTTACCAGCTGACCTGAATACTCTGAAGCATCACAGGCAATATAGGTCACTGTAATAACACCGCTTGCGAGGTCATAATTGTAAGAATCCTCATAGTCAACACTTTTCCTGAGCTTTCTACCATTCACCTTGATATCGGGTATGCTAAAGTTTTTAATATCAGTGGTTTTCACACTTGAGGGCATTTTGCACTGGGCTGTACTCAGGTCAGTCTTTTCCACAATCTCAATATTGCAGTACCTGGTGCCGGTAAAGTTGCCTTTTCCCTTTATAATAACTTTGTAAGTGCCGGGAGCTTTGAAGGCATTTGCGTCATAAGTCTTCTTATCATCAGGATTGGTTCCGGGATACTCAACCACATAGTCAGTCCCCTCTTTAAGCACAAAATCTTCATCGTATGATCGGGGTATATAAACTTTCACCTTAGGCTTTTTTACCTTGCCGTTATATGAAAGAATGTCTTCATCAGTTCTTACTTGGAATGATCCCTTGTCAACACCGCTGAAATCCCTGGGCTTTATGTCCAGATTGATTGTCTTTTTACCGGAGTAATTGCCTATAAAGGTCAGGGTCATGGTTCCCTTTCCTGCGTTGACATTATTGCTGTAGGAAACGGTAAAATCTTTGTCCAGACTTAGTCTTCTTGTATGATAATAGACTCCCGGTTCATATGACCTTATGGTTATAGGTCCGCCTGAATAAACCAGATTCTGCAAAATCCTGTCACTGACCCAAAATCCCTGGGGAACATCCTCAGGAAGATTAAAGTTCATATACTGCCTGTCAGCCTCCGATATGGTTCCCCAATAATCGTAGAAATTTTTAACGATCTCGAATTTACCGTAAAGAGTAATGTTTTCGGTCACAGGCTTCTTAAAATCATATGGCTTCGTGTATTTCTTATCCGTATACCACCCGCCAAAGCTGTATGCTTTGGTATTCACATTGAAATTGTTATAATTCAATGCAGGAATATGAGCGCAGCGGCCGGAATATACAGTCTGATTTGCTATATCCGTTTTTTGTCTTTTTTCTGTTCCGTCAGGATAGGTTATGTTAAAGCTTACTGTATAACTCTCGCCCATGGGCTCCAGACTATAGCTGCTTGCGTAGCCAAAATAATCACCGGTTATCCCCTTCCAGGTGGGATTGGTTGCAGGATAAAAAAACTTTATCTTTTTTTTATCGTTGTTATGAACATTAAGTGAATAATATTCTACTGAAGGCCTGTCTCCATAAAAATAGACTTCCTCCATATCTCCAGACCAGATTCCATGATACTCGATGCTCTCGATACTTTTGCCAAGCTTGATCGTAACGAGGTCAACAGAATAGTACATATTATCGGTGGCTCCAAAGGCACCATATCTCACTTGTTTAAGTCCGTTTCCGGTATCCACATGATTGATACATGTCATTAAAAAGGCGCAGCGGCCAACATCTTTAACATTGTCACTAAGCTTGAGGTTACCGCTTAAGTTGTTGCAGTAATAGAAAGCAAAATCACCGATTTCCCTTACTGAGCCGGGAATAACCAGTTCTCCATGCAAGTAATAATTCAAATAAAAAGCGTAAGCAGGAATAACGCTCAGTTTGTTTCCAAGCTTAAGTGTTCCATATTTACTCATTTTCAAACAGCTAAAGGCTGATTCGCCAAGGTCTGTCACCTTTTCCAGGTGAAAAATCCCATCTGAAGCCACAAGATCCACAGCAGCATTGTCAAAGGCATAGGAGCCGATATGTGTGACATTTCCCAGCTTCTCGGCGCCGGCAAGTGAAGTGATTTTCGTGTATCTGAAGGCAGCGCTTCCGATGGATGAAACAGATGCCGGAAATTTAAAGCTGTCTATTGTCATGTTATAAAAAGCGTAATCACCGATGGTTGTTATGGCATCATCCATCTCAACCTTTGTGATGTCCAGGCTGTAACCGTACCAGGGGGTCTTCTCCACGAAGGAATAGTCCCTCATGGGTCCCTTTCCCTTGAGTTTCAGCGTTCCGGTCTTTTCATCAAAGAACCACTTGATGTTATCACCGCAGGTGTCATCATCGTTCTGATCCACCTTTTTAAAGGTCACTGACCTGAACTGCTTTTTGATCTTATTGGTATTCTTTTTTCCGTAGCCCTTTACCCCGGAGGGATAAAAAACTACCACGTCGGAATCCTCAAAGGCCCCCGTTCCCACAGTGGGAAGCTTTCCGTTTAAGGAAACCACCATAAGGGAAGTGCAGCCCACAAAAGCGTACTTCTCTATTTTGGTAATAGTCTTTGGAAGCGAGATCTTTTTTATTTTGGACATTTCGGGGAAAGCATAGCTTCCGATTGAAGTTACACCCTCTTCGATAATGATGTTTTCTATCTTGTAAATTATGTTTGATTCCTTGATCCAGGGTGCCAGATCAGTATTCGAGAAGCTGTCCATCTTTCCTGTACCTGATATCTTCAGAGTCTTTCCGTCCTCATCAAGTTCAAAGGTCAGGTTCTTACCGCAGGAGCCTGTATAAACATTTCCTGCGCCGGCTTCAACTATGGCCATGGCCTCATCCAGAGACAGCTCATGAATACTGTTCTCAATTTCCTCCAAAACGGAAATGTCCCCGTCATCCTCTGTCAGTTCATCATCTTCGGCATCATCGATATCTTCGGATTGCTCCGGTTCCTCAGGGCTCTCCGGCTCCGGGATGATCTCTTCGCAATATTCTTCATCTTCAATGGTAATCTCATCCTGAACAGGATCTTCAGATAAAGGCTCTTCAAAAGCCTCATCAGATAATTCTTCTGTGGCCTCCTCAAGGATGATCTCCTCGAAGGCTGACGCGTCGACTTTGCATAAACCCACAGCACAAAAAAGCTGAAGCACCGCAAGGGTCAGCAAATAAGCTCGTCTCACACATTTTTTCATACCAAGTCTCCCAATCTCCCGCTTATTCTCTCTCCCCTATAAGCGTTATAATTTTAAACGAAATGCACAAAAATGTAAACTTTTATTACAATACTTTTACTAATTTTTTATTGAACTTGAAAAAAGCCCGTGCTATACTACATTAGTTTGAAAATTGGTGAATTTTTGTTTTTCTTATTAATAGGAGATTTTTTATGAAGCAGACAAGAAATGATGTAAGAAACGTAGCTATTATTGCCCATGTAGACCATGGTAAGACAACTCTGGTTGACGGACTTCTTCGCCAGAGCGGCGTTTTCCGTCAGGGTCAGGATGTTGTTGAGCGTGTAATGGACTCCGGCGATATCGAGCGTGAGCGTGGTATTACAATCATGTCCAAGAACACTGCTATCACATATAAGGACATCAAGATCAACATCATCGACACTCCTGGCCACGCAGATTTCGGCGGAGAGGTTGAGCGTGTACTTAAGATGGTTAACGGCGTTATCCTTGTTGTTGACGCCTTTGAGGGACCTATGCCCCAGACCAAGTTCGTTCTTGGTAAGGCCATGGATCTTGGTCTTCCTGTAATCGTATGTATCAACAAGATCGACAGACCCGAGGCAAGACCTAACGAAGTTATCGATGAGGTTCTCGAGCTTCTTATGGACCTTGGCGCCGATGACAACCAGCTTGACTGTCCTTTCGTATTTGCATCAGCAAAGGCAGGTACATCTTCCCTTAGCATTGACGAGGCAGGCACAGATATGAAGCCTCTTCTTGATACAATCGTTAACTACATTCCTGCTCCTGTGGGTGATCCCGATGCCAGCACACAGGTACTTATCAGCACCATCGACTACAACGAGTACGTTGGACGTATCGGTGTAGGTAAGGTTGACAACGGTGTTGTTAAGGTTAACCAGGAGGTTGTGGTTGTTAACCACCACGAGCCTGACCGCCACATCAAGACCAAGATCGGTAAGCTCTATGAGTACGACGGACTTGGAAGAGTCGAGGTTCAGGAAGCCAAGATCGGTTCCATCGTAGCTATTTCCGGTATCGAAGATCTCAAGATTGGTGATACCCTTTGCTCAGTTGATAATCAGGTTGCTATTCCTTTCCAGAAGATCTCTGAGCCCACTATTTCAATGAACTTTATTGTTAATGACTCTCCTCTTGCAGGTCAGGAAGGTAAGTATGTAACATCAAGACATCTTCGTGACAGACTTTACAGAGAACTTAACACCGACGTTTCCCTCCGTGTTGAGGATACAGATACAACAGAGACCTTCAAGGTTTCAGGCCGTGGTGAGCTTCACCTTTCAGTTCTTATCGAGACCATGCGTCGTGAGGGCTTTGAGTTCGCAGTAAGTAAGGCCGAGGTTATCTACCACACAGACGAGCAGGGACACAAGCTGGAGCCCATGGAGAAGTGCTACATCGATGTTCCTGATGAGTTCTCAGGAAGCGTTATCCAGAAGCTTGGTGAGCGTAAGGGTGAGCTTGTAAACATGGGTGCAGGTAACGGCGGATACACACGTATCGAGTTCAACATTCCTTCCCGCGGACTTATCGGTTACAGAGGTGAGTTCATGACAGATACCAAGGGTAACGGTATCATCAATACTATTTTTGACGGATATGCTCCTTACAAGGGAGATATGAACTATAGAAAGACAGGTTCCGTTATCGCCTTCGAGGGCGGTGAGGCTACTGCATACGGTCTTTTCAATGCTCAGGACCGTGGCCAGCTCTTCATCAAGACCGGCGATAAGGTTTACTCAGGAATGGTTATCGGAACCAGCGGAAAGAGCGAGGACGTTGAGGTTAATGTCTGCAAGACCAAGCACCTCACCAACACAAGAACTTCTTCCTCAGATGAAGCTCTTCGTCTTGTTCCACCTCGTATCATGTCTCTTGAGCAGTGCATCGAGTTCATCGACAACGACGAGTTATTAGAGGTAACTCCTACAAGCCTTAGAATCCGTAAGAGAATTCTTGATCCTACTCTTAGAAAGAGAGCTAACTTCAAGAACAACGCAAAGTAATATTTATCCCGGACGCCATAAGGCAGACAAATGCCAGACGGAGGAATAACTTACAACAATAAAAATCATTGCTATAAGTCATTCCTCCGCCTGGCATTTTGTCTGCCTTAGGGCTGTTCCTGGAAAATATTTACTGTTTTCCATACAATAATTCCCCTAAAAATACTATGATTATCAAAATATCGGTATAGGAAAAGCACCGAAAAGCACGCATATTCTGTTTGAATGATTTCTGGCGTCCTGTTCTCAGCACATGATCTCCCTCACATTCAGATCAGATAATATCCTTTATCACCCTGGGTAATGGTAATCTGGCCTTCGCATTTTTGGGTGAGGCCGTCGGTGATACGGGTGATGTCGGCTTCGCGGACGCAGATGTCGAACTCCACATCCGCCTCGTAACGGGAATCGGAGATGGCTATCTCGTTCTGTCCAAGGTAATACTGCACATTGTTGATCATGTTGTAACCAACCTTCAATGTGAGCTTCTGGGCGTAGATCTTGGTGCCAACTTCGGAATTGGCAATTCCCGCCTGGGCTGCCTGGGTATAGGCTCTGACAAGGCCGCCCGTTCCAAGAAGCACGCCTCCAAAATATCTTGTAACTATCACAAGAACATTTGTTATGCCTGCTCCTGTAATGACCTCAAGGATAGGCTTTCCAGCGGTTCCCGAGGGCTCGCCGTTATCGCTGCATCTGGTGTTCTCACTGTTTTCACCGATTACAAAGGCGTAGCAGTTGTGCCTTGCATCCCAGTACTTCTTGGAGATCTCAGCAATCTTTTCCTCTGCCTCTTCCTGGGACTGTACCGCAAAAACATTGGCTATAAACCGGGACTTCTTCTCAACTATCTCTCCGGTTCCATTTTTTGTTATTACTTTATATGATTCAAGTTTTCCCATGTAAATATTTTATCATCCTTCAACTACCGATATCTTTGTGTTTTGGCGAGTATTATTGCATACTCGCTTCCCCCTGTTTTTCAATAAAGATTATATCCCTCACATAATATTGTCGCAATAATACATAGCAAAACCTCACATGGATAGCCATATCCATGTGAGGTTTGTATTATTTGGGGTTACTTTTTAGCTGCCTTTTTTGCTGAGACTTTGATGGTCAGATTCTTGGTCACGCCGCCGGGATAGGTCACCTTGACCTTAACTGAGCCGCTCTTTGCTGAGAGCCCTGTTATATCTATCCGGGTCTGGTCGGTGGCGTTTACTGAGGCGGTTACATTCTTGGCTGAGAGGATCTCAACACCGCCCTCTGCGGGCTCAAGCTTTCTGACAGCACCGGAGGCATCCTTGTAGGTACTGAGGATATTGGCGGTTCCTATCACCTTGCTGCCGGGTTCCTTGGTACCCATGGGAACCACAACTGCCGCTGCTCTAAGTGTAGGGGTGGTCTTCTTTGCCTTTACACTCTTAAGGCCAACCTCTATGGTGCTGGAAACTCCCTCAAGTCTCAGAGCCAGCTTCATATTGCCGATCTTGAGCTTCTTGGCATCATAGTCAGTTCCGGTATAGTCGATAACAATATTTCCTGCTTCATTAACCGAAGCTTCAAAGCCCATATTGGCAGGCTCAGCAACATATACTTCCTTGATGTTTCCTGTTATATCCTTGAATGTAGGAACAACAACCATGCTCTCACCGGTTACAACATCAAGTTTGTTCAGGACTTTCAAAGTAACTGCCTTGTCCAGAGCCTTGGTGCTTACCTTTATCTTCACGTCAGTCTTGGCAGTTCCTGCGGAAAGGGTAACAGTATAGGTTCCGGCCTTTAAGTTATTGTAAGAAGGATATGCGATAACAAGCTTTCCTTCATCATTTATCTTTGCAAGGCCGGTTTCCTTTTTATCGGTTACAGTCACCGTATCAGGGGTGACAGCCTGGCCGTCAAGGGTCACATCAAAGGCAAAGCTCTGGCCCATAGCATTACTGTTTACAAGTACTGTGCTGTTGCCCTTAAGGTCTACATCCAGTGACCTGGGCTTTGACTTTACCACCTTTACACCGAAGGAAAGCTTAACAGGATTAGTACTGTCCCATCCATCCTTTGCAACAACAATATTTGCCTTAAATGCTTTGGAAGCATTAAATACTATCCTTCCGTCCGCAGCAACTCCTATTCCTTCTATTCCGGAGACCGTAACGCCTGTCATATCATAAGGCTTGTAGTCTCCGCTTGGAGCCTTGTAAAGAAGAGTTGTATAAACCGTTGTTGTAACTCCGGCCTTAATGGTTGCACTTGCAGGCTCAAGCTTGAAGGAAGGCTTCACATAGCATACAGGAAGCGCATATTGAACAATTCCGCCCTCTCCAAGATCAAATTCAAGAACAGAATTGGCGGCAGCTGCTGCCTTTTTGCGGTCACCCTTAACTGTAACGGTAATGGTATCGCCGTTTAGCCTTGCATCATAAAAGGCCTTGGACTTTGTATTTGTATTTTCCACAGCTCCGGCTGCGCTTATTCCGTCAATTCTGTAGGAGTGAACCGAGTCATCCTCAAAGAGATTCCAGCAGCTTGTCGCATCAGTCTTTGGACCGACCTTGAGATTCTTTGCAATTACACCGTCACCGTCCACAATAGTGTATGAATCATTGCCTGCTATTGCAACCAGTTCCGGATATCCTTCTATAGGGTCATAAATCTGGAGATTATCATGAATCTTAAGGGCTCCGTATTTATCTATTGAAAGTGCTGCTGATTCGCTGGTAATATCCAGTGCTCCGTCACTCATATCAAATCTTGAGCCGCTCCAGGATGATCCTCCCGAAACAATTCCGTATCCGGCACTGTTTATCTTTGTTCTTCCGCCGGTGATCCTTAAGCCCTTGGCAACAAAGCCAAAGATTCCTATTGTGAGATCTGACTTCTCCGTTACGGTACAATCAATATTTCCGCCGGCAATCTCAATATCAGCTTTTAGTCCCATAGACACAATTGCCATGTTGGCAGCTTTTATTGTAAGATCCGCATCCAAGATTAAAAGAGAATCTCCAGTAACTGCTATACCAACAGGAATACTGTCTGATGTAAGGGTTCCTTTTCCTTTAACAGTAAGGCTCTGCAAGGTGACAAGCATAGGATCCATGCCCATGCCGGAAGCACTGCCTGATGTGGTTGTTATCACCGCATCATTTAAAGTAAGAGTCTTTGTGGCATCATCATAAACCACCTTGCCGTCTCCATAGACATCTGCAGCATTGATGGCCGTAACACGTTTATCTCCTACCCAGATATCGTAGAGATCATACTCATCCCACATAGCCTTGAGAGTCATATTTTTTGTGACAGGCTTAGTGAAATCAAAAAGGGTATCTTCGTCATACCATCCAAGGAATGTATATCCCTCACTCTCAGGGTCTTCGGGCTTTTCTGCAAGTCCGCCCTTTTCAACTGTCTGAGGAGCAGGCGCGGTACCTGTCACTCCGTTAAGGTCAAATTTTACCTCATAGGCTGTACTTCCTATAAGGACCTCATGAACCATGGCAGTGCTGTCCTTGGACTCATAAACTGCATTGTAAGGTATAGAAGCAGTTTCTTTTATAGCTGCACCTTCAGGAGAAAGAATCTTAACATTTGCTCCCAAGGTGACATCACCGTAAACGCAGAGAGGAAGGCCCCTTGTCCAGGTGGTCTTGATATCTACGACTCCGCCTTCTATATACAGAGATGTACTTGCTGTGAAAATGCCGGATTTGTTGACCAGCATGGTGACATTTCCGTCGATAGTAAGGGTATTCTTGTTGTCCCCCAGAGACTCACAGCGTATTCCGCTTTCTGTTTCGCTGTTGTCTATCTTCACATCCCCTCGGATCGTTAAGGGAATATTCTTGGAATAAATGGCTGCTGTCTTGCCGCTTTCGTATTCGTAGCTCTTTTTTACTGTTGCATCGTAAAAAGTAAGAACAGCTTTATCAGGATCATAAACCGCATATCCGCTGTCGCATTTGATCTTCTCTTGATTTTCTACAGTAACCTGGTTTTCACCAACCCAAAGGTTGTAACTGTCATTTCCGGTCTTTCCGATATAGGCGGTCTTTGCAGGGGTCTTGCCATCACTCTCATAGAGAATTCGGGTAGAATTCTTCTCATAAATGTGTGCATTTTTTGGGAAATACACTTCCATGCCGTCAGCAAAGGTGATCAGTCCGCCTCCCTGTGCTTCCAACGCCTTATCTTTGGCATCATTGATAATCACAGAACCGCCGGCGAAATGAATACCCATCTGAGTGGATAAAATAGCAATTCTGCTTCCGGTGATATTCACATTACCGTCGATGGTAACGGCCATTTCCGTAGCGTCAGAAATATCTGCCTTTTCAGCGCAGATGGCAAAATCAGCAGCAGTTGCCGCAATGCTTACATCTCCCTTGATCTTAAGCGGAATGCCCTGCACCAGGATTGCAGCGGTCTTATCTGCTTTTGTTTTATAGGTCTTAGTTATTGTTGCATCTTTAAAGGTGAGGGTATTCGTCGTTGGGTCAAAGCTTGCTTTTCCCGAAGCTACTGGAATGTCAGACTTGTTATCTTCCGTTACCCGGACGCCTCCAACCCAGAGCTTATACTGTTCCTGCTTTTTCCAGGAAGCCACCAGTGTAAAGTCCTTTGTTACAGGAGATGAGAAATCAAAAAGAGTGCTTCCATCGTACCAGCCCTGGAATTCATAGCCTTCAGCCTCAGGATCCTCAGGCTTTACAGCGCGCTTTCCCTTTACAACTGTCTGGGCTGCAGGAGCAGTTCCCGGCTTTCCGCCCAGATCAAATCTTACAGTGCAGACAGGACGCTCTACATCAGATGCTTCGATTTCTCTTGGCTTTGAACAATAATCCGTTCCGTCCTCTCCCTGACATTTTTCGCACATCAGGTAAACTCTGTAGTCCTCGCCCCAGCCTGCAGGATCAAGATTTTCCGGAAGTGTGAACTTGGCAGTTCCGGTGGCTGTATAGTTATAGGGGTTCTTGATTGGTTCATAGTACAAAACAGCAGGATTAAGCTCATGGGAATATGGAAATTCACCGGACAGGATCATAACTGAAATAACATTGTTATCGGTGGGGCCTTCTACCTTATAGGGAATGGTCACCTCACGGTCCTTGATCTTAACCTTCTCGCCCTCCTGAATCCTTACTATTCTGTTGAGCTGTTTTAAAGTCAGCTTGTAGGTACCATCATAAACTTCCGTGTAAAACAGAATGTCAGCAGGATCAAGATTGCAAGCGGGGCTGATTCCCTTCACTTCAGATTTCTTTGCGTCATCTGCATAGGTATCTTTTGCATTCCTCTCAGCTCGCTTTATATACCATCCATTGTTGTCTGAAGCAGAATATGACCTTAACCACCAATCACCTTCATTACCATTCAGGTCCTTCTTAATCTTGGATTTTCCAGTTCCACTGGATCCATAGCCATAGGATAATCGGAATGCTTCCTCATAATCCAATGCAAAAAACTTCTCACCGGTCAGTGGTTCAAACTCACTTGAGTGAAAACTGTATTCAGATCTCTTGTATCTTGTGCTGTTTGCCACAATACTAAGCTCCTTTTCAGAAAAAGAGTCAGTAAAATAGCCGTTCATGATTTTTTTGATATTACTGTCTTTCCATCTGGCACCGGCTTCGTCATAACAGCTCTTTTCAAGGATATAGTCACAGTCAAGAAGAATGGTTTTCTTACCATCTTCAGCACTGTATTCTGTGGTTTCCTTATCAAGGACTCTCCATGTAAGTGGTTTCCCTTTATAGCTTCCGAAATATACATGGTCCCATGTGAAGTAGTTAGTCCACGTGAGCTCATTGGTGGCAGGGTCCCTCATTTTATCCCTTGTTAAATAAGTATTTTTTGCGGACTTCCAGAAAAATGTATGATCGCAAAACTCGGAATCATCCTCCTGTATGTCAATATCATCCTGAGGTGAAACCTCCTCTATATCCGGGGCAGCTTCTTCCTCCGTATCTTCCTCAATTAAAATCTCATCTTCAATATCCGGAGCTTCCTCCGGGGCATACTCCTCCACAAGCTCAATTTCAGCTTCCTCCTCAGAGGCGGCATTGGCTGTAGTCCCCAGGGTCCCCAGACAGGACGCTGTAAGTATCGGCATCAGCGCTATGGCCAAGGCCTTTCTCCACATTATCTTTTTTCCCATCATACTTTTTCTCCTTTTTCAGCAAAAGAACATAAACGTATATGCGTGCTACAATATACATTTTAGCGTACTAATAGTCATTTTTCAACGCAGCATTTGGCCTCAAACCCACGTCCCATGCGGAAAACTTTATAATTCCGGCAAGACGTGGTATAATTGATAAGTTAAAATGGAGTAAAAGCGAGGTTTTATATATGAATTATGGAAAAAGAGGTATCGTCAGGCAGGCGCGAGCCCTTAACAGCGGTACCGATAAATGGGGAAAAAAGTTCAGCCTCTTTGGATTTTACCTGATCCTTGCGTCGATAATCGGTCTTGTAATCATCGGTTCCAGCGCAGGCATTGGCGTATTCAAGGGCATCATTGATACAGCCCCTGACATCAGTAATATAAATGTAACTCCCACAGGATTTTCGACCTTTGTCTATGACACCGACGGCAATCAGATTGCCAAGCTGGTATCAACAGACTCCAACCGTATTCCTGTTACCAAGGATATGATTCCCGAGAACCTGGCCCACGCCTTTGTTGCCATAGAGGACGAGCGTTTCTATGAGCACAACGGTATCGACATTCAGGGTATCATCCGTGCAGGTTTTGTAGGTCTTTCCTCCGGTGAGTTTTCACAGGGTGCCAGTACCATTACCCAGCAGCTTCTTAAGAACAACGTCTTTTCCGGATGGACCAACGAAAGTAAGCTCCAGAGTGTAAAGCGTAAGATTCAGGAGCAGTACCTGGCTATCCAGCTTGAGAAGAACATGAGCAAGGAGGACATCCTCCTTAACTATATGAACACCATCAACCTGGGTTCCAATACCCTGGGTGTTCAGGCGGCATCCCTTCGTTACTTTAACAAGTCCTGCAGTGACCTGTCCTTATCGGAATGTGCGGTAATCGCAGCCATCACTCAGAACCCCAGCCGTTTTAATCCAATCACTCATCCGGATAAAAACCTTACCAGAAGAAACAAGGTTCTGGACAACATGCTCAAGCACAAATACATCACTCAGCTGGAGTATGACAAGGCCATAAATGATGATGTTTACTCAAGGATCCAGAATGTAAACCAGGAGACCGGCGGTGACAACACCATCAACTCCTACTTCGTGGATGCCCTTACCAATGATGTTCTTGATGATCTTCTGGCTGCAGGCTACAACGAGACCCAGGCCTACACACTGCTTTACAGCGGCGGTCTTAAGATCTACTCAACACAGAACCCCAGAATCCAGAAGATCTGTGATGATGTTTTCCAGAACGAGGAAAATTATCCCGCAGGCACCAAGTACCTTCTTAACTACGAACTCTCTGTACAGGCTGCGGACGGAACCGTTACAAACCACAGCTCAGAGATGTTTACAGCATATTTCAAGCAGAGCCAGAAGAGCTTCAACATGATCTTCGACTCCCACGATGCCGCCAATGAAGCCATCGAGGAATACAAGGCAGTTGTAATGAAAGAAGGGGATACAGTTCTCGGCGAGAACATTTATCTTGTTCCCCAGCCTCAGGTTTCCATCACCGTTGAGGAACAGTCCACCGGCTATATCGTAGCCATGGTGGGAGGAAGAGGCGCCAAGACAGCTTCAAGAACTCTGAACAGAGCGACAGACTCCTACAGACAGCCGGGTTCAACCTTTAAGGTTCTTTCAACCTATGCTCCCGGTATCGACAGCGCAGGCCTTACACTGGCAACAGTATTTAACGATGCACCTTTCGCTTACTCTGACGGAACCCTGGTTAGAAACTGGTGGGGCTCCGAGTACAGAGGACTTAACAATGTAAGAACAGCCATCAGGGATTCCATGAACGTCATTGCCGTTGAGGCCCTGACCCTTATCAATCCTCAGCTTGGCTTTGACTACCTCAAGAACTTTGGATTTACTACCCTTGTAGAAAACGAAGTCATCAACGGCAAGGTTTTCTCAGATGTCCAGCAGTCAACCGCTCTGGGCGGACTTACCAAGGGTGTTAAGAACTACGAGCTTAACGCAGCTTATGCATCCATTGCCAACGGCGGTGTTTACATCAAGCCCAAGCTCTACACCAAGATCGTGGACCACGACGGAAATGTTATCATTGATAACACCCAGTCCGAGACCAAGCGAGTTCTTAAGGAAACCACTGCATTCCTTCTTACCAGCGCCATGCAGGATGTTGTAACAGGAGGAACTGGCGGATCTGTTAACTTCGGAACCACAGCCATCGCAGGTAAGACAGGTACCACCTCAGACTACGTGGATGTTTGGTTTGCAGGCTACACCAACTACTACACTGCCACCACCTGGGCAGGCTATGATAACAACGTAAACATGAAGGACAATGCTGAGAAGAACCTTGCCAAGACCCTTTGGAGAAAGGTTATGTCTCAGGTTCACGAGGATCTGCCCTATTCATCCTTCACAATGCCAAGCGGCATTGTAAGTGCAACAGTTTGTTCAAGATCAGGAAAGCAGCCTATTGCAGGCCTTTGCGACGGAACTCTGTATTCGGAATACTTTGAAGAGGGAACAGTTCCTTCCGAGAGTTGTAATGTTCACTACGCCGGAAATATGTGCGCTATTGACGGTCTTCCGGCCACAGAGAACTGTCCTTGCAAGACCACAGGTGTATTTGAGCTCACCCCGGAGGTTCCGGCAGCTCTCCAGTCCGGATTTGTAAACTACACACCTACCAATTCGGCCTACACCACTGTCACAGACGAAAACGGCAATGTGACAACAGTGCTCAACACTTGTCACCACACAGCTGAATTCATGGCTCAGCCCGGAATTGAAGGCATAATCGCTGCCGAGCAGGCAGCCAAGGCAGCGGAAGCTGCCGCAGCCGCTGCAGCCGCAGCGCCTGCCGGAGAAGCAGCTCCTGCTCCGGCGCCGGAGACACCTCCTGCGGAGCCCCAGCCGGCGCAGCCCGAGCAGCCCGCTCCGGCACCGGCACCCGGAGGCTGATGAGGCCCAATATTTTAAGACATAATTTAAGGGATGTATCAAAATCTGATACATCCCTTTTTTGTCAGTAAAAATGCTAAATCTTATGTTTTCGCGTATAGAAAAAATAGTATATCAGGAACAAAACCGACGTCGTTGCCCAGGTGATAGGATAGCTGGCTTCCACGGTCTCGATGGTACGGTGCAAAGGAAAAACAATCAGTATCCAGGATACTCGAAGCACACAGATACCGCTCAAAGTGATAAGCATTGGTACCAGTGCTGTGCCTACGCCCCTTAAGGTTCCCGAGAATATTTCCACACAGATATAGGTTATATAGAAGGGAGCCAGGAACCTGATCATCTGGTCTCCTATTCTTATTACTTCCTGATTATCAACAAAGATATAAAGGAATGCCTTTCCATAGAAATACAAAATAATGCTCAGAGGTATCGTTATGAAAAGAGCAATGGCAAAGGCTGTTCTTGTGCTCTTATGGACTCTGTCATATTTGCCGGCGCCGTAGTTCTGTCCCACAAAGGTTGTCACCGAAGTACTGAGACTGCTCATGGTCATCCAGAACAGCACATCTATCTTTCCGTAGGCCGCCCAGGCTGCTATGGCATCCTTTCCAAACTCATTTATTGATGACTGGATAAGGATATTGGAAAGGGTGTACATGGTGGTCTGAATTCCGGCAGGAAGGCCGATACTGATGATCCTAAGGAGCATGGAAACATCAAAGCGGATCTGCCCGGGATAAAGCTTATAACAGTCCGTGGCTCTCATAAGCATCACGATCACAATGGCAGCGCTTATGGCCTGACACAAAACCGTGGCCAGGGCTACACCTATAACACCCTGAGTTATTCCCATTTTTCCCATGCCAAGGACAATAACAAAAAACAGGTCAAGGATAATATTGGCAAAGCAGCTGATAACCAGCACATAAAGAGGCCTTTTGGAGTCTCCCACGGCCCTCAGGATGCCCGCCCCCATATTGTAGATAAGATTGGGGATCATGCCTGCAAAAAATATTTTCAGATAGATTGCGGAGGCCTCGGATATCTCCGGCGGGGTTTTCATCATCTCGATGGTCCAGGAGGAAACAGCTATGCCTATGACGGTAATAAGGGCACCTCCCACAATAGCCATGGCTATGGCTGTGTGCACTGCCTTTTTAACCTCCGCCTTGCCTGACGCTCCATAGAACTGGGAAACCACCACCGTTGCTCCGGAGGACAATCCCAGGAAAAATCCCACAAAGAGATTGACCACCATAGCGGCGGATCCGCCCACAGCCGCAAGGGCATCGCTGCCCACGGCTTTTCCCACAATAACCGCATCCACGGTATTGTAGAACTGCTGAAAGAACGCTCCCAAAAGGAGCGTTCCGAAATATGAGAGCATGCTCTTCCAGATCACGCCCTCTGTTATACTGTTTTCTGCTGACTTATTTTTTGAAATAAACATTTAAATCCTCAAATTCATAAAAAATCATGGAAGAAAACGATCGATCTGATGCAGGAAAAGCTGTGATGCCAACAGCATTACCACAAGAGAAATAACCGTTCTGATCCAGTATTTGGCAGGGCTGTACTTAAAGCTCTTCCAGCACTTTCCGATTCTGACAACAGCCACCAGATAAAAGCATATAAAAGGCAGTGTCACCAGCGCCAGAATCTGATAGGAAAAAAGCATGAAGATAAAAATACCTGCCATGGCTCCAAACCAGAGCTTTTCCAGGGAATCCTTCGGGTGATCCTCGGTCACCTCCAAAGTCCTCTCAGAAATCTCATCAACATCCATGTAGATCTTCTTGAAATTCATGGTAAAGCGGCCTTCATAATCCTTAATGCCCTTTGCCTCGTAATCTACATCATCACCCCAATTACCCATTTCCCTTCTCTCCTTTTACAATGTGGTGCCCGTAATACATACGAGCACCTACCATTATAAAACACAGCTTGAGAGAATGCATCCATCATTTTTAAACCTTGAGATCGTCTATTAGTCCTTGAGTCTTGTTCAAACCCAAGTTTTTGACATGAAAAAAGGTCTATCACATTACATGATAGACCTTGATAGAAACCAATGCGGATAACAGGACTTGAACCTGCACGGTCGCCCACTGGAACCTAAATCCAGCGCGTCTGCCAATTCCGCCATATCCGCACGAGTTTTGTAAACTCAGTACAGAAATAGATTATACTACGACAAAATACATATGTCACGCACTAACTTTTATCCAAACATATAAACAAATGCCCTGCCGGAAGAATCCTTTGTAATAAAGAATCTGCTATTTCTGGTATCAGCCAATATGCCGTTACGGAACACGTTGTACCATGTAACAGTTTCTTCATCCTGAATCTTCCTGGCAACCTCATGGATATGGGCCGCAGGAAGATAGACCTTTCCATTGCCTTCCTCAATTCCCGCATCGCTAAAGCGCTGCTTTGCAGTATCAATACTGTTCTTGTCGATCTCTATGCAAATATATGCATATTCATCTGTCTCGCCCTGGGGCTTTACATAACCCTGCGCAGCTATGCTTATATCTCTGATCCGGATCCCATTAAAGCTCTCAAAATATTCGATCAGTTCTTCACCTTTTGCATCTATTTGAGCTTCCTGCCCCTGTTTATTCATATTCATAACTGCAATTCCTCCCAAAACGATAATAAGTAGCCCCAGGCACACAGCAATCGTTATTCTTTTGTTCACTATATCTCCTTCCAATCAGCCAAATATTATATTATTATGCCGGCTGTGTATCCCAATCCACTTCTCCTCCTGCACTTGGACCACCGCCCGACATCATACACCTATACTTCTTCTCATATTTTTTAAGGGTCTTAAGCACCTCGTCAAACCCCAGTTCCTTCTCGCCAAGCTTGATGACATGGACCTCTCCATCCTCTTCATAATATACAAGCCAGCCATCATTATCTCGCTCTCCGTATCGGCACCAACTGTCAAAAGCTTCATCACCTCTTGACTCGTAAGTACTGTTTGTGTGCCATCCTGTACCATCACTTGCAAGAACTGGAGCACCATTGACTTTTCTGGCAAATTCCGCAGCGACATTCTCCTGCTGATAGTCATTATGTCCCGCATTACAACCGGTCAAAAACAGACTACCAACATCCTTCTCATCAAGTTTAGAAATGTCATTGGTATCAAAATGCCATCCACCTCCATTTCCAATTTGCAATGGGCTAGCATGAGCATTGATAATAACAGCATCTATATCCACATTCTGTCCATTTTCAACTCCCATGTTATTCCAACCATTTTCGAAATCTTCAGGACTATCTACCGGAACGAGATGTACCTCTGATATATCAATACCATATTGCTCTGCAAGCTCCTTCTGCTGGTATTTTGCACGATCTTCACGATCAGGAATATAGAAAATATAACAATCCGTTCCCTCAGGGTCGATCCAGACCACAGGATTTCCGAAGCAGTACTGATACTGATTAAGCCCCGATGGATTCTCGAGTCTTATGAATTCATCCTTATCCCTTGATAAAAATCTTCCAATGGAAGGAGCAAACTCTCTGGTAGTGGTTCTCCAGGTATCTCCGAAGGCTGCAGTCTCAAGTCCTGTGTATCCAAGGCCAAAGGTGCGGTCTAAATTATCCTTTCCGCTAAGCACTTCGCCGTAATGGCTGTACAAAATATCCCCTGTAGCATCGGACCAGTCCTCATTTCCATCAAGGAATCTCTGTACACTTCCTTTTTCATCGCTCATAAAAAGTCCTGCAGTTCCGGCAAAAGAAGTTCCAAGGAGCTTAAAATCTCTGTATAGGCTGCGCCAGCCATTTCCATCGTTATAACCAATAGAAGGCATAGTCTTTTTGCTGTAATCTATCCAGTAATCCCTGAATACGCCCTTATCGTCCTTCTTATTTATCACACCGCCAAAGGAATTGACATTGTATTCTGTTACTCCCTCTTCGTTACAGATCTTTTTAAGGGTGCCGTCGAAATTGTACTCTCTTGTGGTATTATCGGAACCTTTGGTCTGAATCAGGCTGCCCTTCTTGTCATAGCTGTAATCCACATTGTAATCCATCTCCGGGCTATGACTGTTTACAAGTCTGTCAAGAATGTCATACTTATTGATCCTCTCCTTTCCGCCAACATTTGAATATACACAGTTTCCGTATTCGTCGTAGCGATACTCTTCCCAAAGCTTCTCATCACCGCCTTCGGATAAGAATACCTTGGACAAATGTCCCAGAGCATCGTATTCATATCGATATTTTTCCTCTGCCTTTTCTGTTCCCTTGTAGAAAATAACAGACTTAAATATGACATTTCCGATATTGTCGTAGTCATATTTATACTCTGCCAGAGCCTTGTCGCCCTCTTTCTGCTTGAGGCTTACGATATGTCCCTCAGGATTGTAAGTATAGCTCTCAAAAAGCTCTTTCCCTGTAAGGTCCCCTGTTAGCTTTACATTCCTTGAAGCCACATGACCATCCTTATCATAAGTGTAATCTGCCACTAAAGAATCTGCCTCGAGCCTTGCTATGCGGTTTCCGTCGTTGTAGGTATAACGTGCGACCTTACCGTCAGGATATACAATACCAACCTGTCTTCCCACTTCATCATAGCGGTAAGAAACCTTCTGGTCCTCTGCACCTACTGAAAACAGAAGTTTTCCGGCAGGGTCGTATCCAAAGGAAAGCTTTCCCGTCCAATCCTCTACCTCTGACAATCTGTTATGTTCGTCATATTTATAGGTAACCTTAAGGCCTTCGGGATAGCTTACACCCAAAAGGTTAAAGTTCTCATCATAGCTGCGGCTTATCTCATTATTGTTTTCATCTGTCTCGGAAAGCAGTTCTCCTGCAGCGCCATAGTTCCATTCATGCCTGTTGCCCTTGGCGTCGATCCTTGCTGTTATACGTCCAAAGGAGTCCTTCTCCCATTTGGTACATCTGATGGTCTCATTTTCTGAGTTAAGCAGCTCATCAAGATTTGCAAATATCTTATCAGCCTCTTCATCTGACACATTGTTTCTTAATATGGCAGTAAGCTCATCCATCTCATTGTACTTATAGCGGGCTTCCTGTCCTGAAGGATCCTTCATAAATGAAACCTTGCCGGTAGGTGAGTATCTAAAGCTGGTCACACGGCCCAGGGTATTTGTCTCAAAAACCTGACCTCCCTCAAGATACTGCCAGGTTCTGGATCTGTTTTCATCATCGTAGAGCCTTACTACTCTTCCAAGCTCATCATATTCGGTATGAATTCTGTAACCGGCCTGGTTAGTTTTTGAAATCACACGTCCCTCAGGATCATACTCCTTTTCCTCAAAGGTTCCGTCAGGACGATCCACCCTGCGAAGTTTTCCGTCAGGATAATAGTCATATCTGATAACGCCTCCCAAAGCATCAGTTGTGTCTGTAAGCCTTCTTCTGGAATCGTAGTTAAACTTACAGCTGCTTCCGTCAGGCTCCTCCATCATGACCATGCGGCCAGTCTCGTTATAAGCATAAAGAGTTACCAGCTTATCATTAACAACCTTCTTAATAAGACTATCTGCTTCATCATAGGTATACTCGATCTTTCCGTCCGGGCCCTCCTCTTTTACAATGCGGTTGAGAGCATCGAACTCAAAGGTCGTCTTTCGTCCGTTGTCATTTTTGCAGATGGGATTACCAAGGGCATCATAGATAAACAAGCTGTGTTTGTTCTCAGGCCCTATTTCCTCCACCATTCTGTTCATGGCATCGTATCTTTTCTCAATCTGCTTACCATTTGGAAGAACAACTTTTACAAGATTGGATCTGTGATCATATTCATAAGAAGTCTTATTGCCGGCCTTATCAGTATGTGTTGCCACATGTCCAGCAACATCATAGGTATATTCCTCGCTATAACCGTCAAAGTCGGTCACCTTGATCAGCTTGCCATTATCATAGAAAAACCTTCTGAGCTGGCCTTTTGGGTTTTCAATGGTAAGAAATCTGTCAGCAGCATCATAAGTGTATTTTGTGATATTGCCACAGCCGTCTGTCTCTTCGATTTTTCTTCCCACACTGTCATACTTAAAGCTCTTGCAGTTTCCGGATTCATTAACTACCTTGGAAAGTCTTCCCTGGTCATCATAGGAAAAAGAAACCTGCGTCTTGTCAGGGTTGGTCACATTGCAAAGAAAGCCCTCCTGATAGTCATAATTCTTAGTAAAACCAAGAGCATCGGTAATCCCTATAATATTGCCCTCTTCATCATACTCTGTTCTCACAGTTCCTCTGCAGGGCAAAACAGCTTCTATCCTGTTTCCCGCATCATCATAGGAGTAGTGTTTCTCTACGCCAAGAGCATTGATGGCACTTATGGCATTCCCCTGATCATCGTACTCCATTCTTGTCACATTACCGTTTCTATCTGTAACAGTAGTTCTCTGATCATTATTGTTATATTCAAAAAACTCGCATCCCACAGGATATCTGATTGCCGTGATCCTGCCTCTGTCATCATACTCATAGGTAGTCTCTGAATTATCGGGATTGATTATCTTGGAATAGCCTGTGCCATACTCAAACTTAAACACAGCGCCGTCCGGAAGCACCTGATTGACAACCCTGTTTTCATCGTCGTAGGTATTGTCCAGCTTAACGCTTCCGTCAGGAGCGATCACCTTTTTAAGGCGTCCGCTGTCATCGTACTCATAGCCGGTCTTAAGGCCATCCGCTGTCACTACTGCTGTAAGGAAAATAGCATCGTAAACAAAAGAGATCTCTCTTCCTACGCTGTCTTTTATTAAAGAAAGGAGACCATTTTCGTTGTACTCATAGGAAAGAGTATTCCCAAATTTGTCCGCCGCCTGTGATAATCTTCCATTTTCATTGTATGTAAGCTGTATCTCGGTATTTTTATTCGCAAGACGATATCTGACAAGCTGTCCCACCAGGTTGAAGTAACAGTCCTTTTTGCTTCTTGTATGAAGGTGATATTCTCCCTCTGTGAGCTGGATGAAGTCCTTGGAATCAGCAGCGCTGACATATCTTCCATCCTCTGTCTTCTCATATCGAACTCTGGTCTGATTGCCCCATACAACTGTAATCTCGTCCTGTCCGATAAGGAGATTGGCATCATAGCTATGGCTCCAGCCAAGACCCATAGTACCCACATTCAGATACAAGGAGTTGTAATGTCTTGCAAATGTGAGCTTGGTGGCACCATAGAAACGAAGATCTGCTATATCATCAACAAAGTTGCCGCTTGTCATATCAACAGGATCTGCCTCATAAGCTCTGTTTTTACCCTTGCCGCCGCCTCCGAATGTCGCCCCATCATCCGTTAATGCATCAATCTGCTCATGGGTTTTTTTGATGCTTTCTGCGATTTTTTGCGGAAGTCCAATATTACTCAGGATATTCTCTTCCGCTGTGGTATAGCAGCTGATGATTGCAGATAATGCAGCTGCAAACTGTGTACTCTTTTCGGAGTGCTTATCAACTCTCTCAGCCAGAACCATAAGACTTTCAGATATCATTGAAAAAGAACTGGAAAAAGAAGAAATATCATCTGAACATTCACTAACTTCCTTTGCTAATACATTAAGACTCCCTGCAGCCTCTATAAAATCATTTACTCTGCTTTTCATAGAGTCAGGATTTATACTAAAACCACTCATAAATTACCCCCAAAAATATTGTCACGACTATCCTAGCATTGCCTCAGAAGCACGTAAAGTGCCATTTGTCCGATTTCAAGTGTCATTCGTCAGAAAAAACAGCAAAAAAAAATCGCTTAACCTGATGGATAAGCGATTTCTTTTTTAATGAGACACGGGGGAATCGAACCCCCGACAACTTGATTAAAAGTCAAGTGCTCTACCGACTGAGCTAGTATCCCATAAACAATATTATAACACATTTTGCGACGAAATATCCGCCACAGCAAACTGGGCTAGCCGGATTCGAACCGTCGTATGCAGCAGTCAAAGTGCTGTGCCTTACCGCTTGGCGATAGCCCACTATATAACTACTGTAATAAATGGTTGGATAAAAATCAATAGTTTAAAAATAAACCAGGGTGGCTAGAGGGACTCGAACCCTCGGTCTCCAGAACCACAATCTGGCGCGTTAACCAACTACGCTATAGCCACCATATAATGCGGAGCATTATCCTAGATATGAAAAATGGGTTATGCACTATTTGAAATGCCTCATTAAGTGCATCCCCATTTAAAATGTGCCCGAAGGGATTCGAACCCCCGACCCACGGCTTAGAAGGCCGTTGCTCTATCCAGCTGAGCTACGGACACATGATCAAGTGTGAGTAGAATGATGTTAATCGCTCTACTCAGTGGGATTCACACTAGACTCGAAAGGACCTCGTCAAGTGTTCACCCATTGCGCGCACTAGCTTCGAAAAGACCTCAGCAAGTGCTTTGCACAAAGCGGGTGATGGGAATCGAACCCACGTATCCAGCTTGGAAGGCTGGTGTTCTACCATTGAACTACACCCGCGTGTAATTATTACGACTATAAGTCGGGGTGACAGGATTCGAACCTGCGACCCCCTGCTCCCAAAGCAGGTGCTCTAGCCAAGCTGAGCCACACCCCGAAGTCTTTGTGCTAAAGCCTTAAGCCGTAACGCAAGAAATAGTATATAACGAAAATCATAAGATTGTCAACATGTTTTTCAAAAATTTTTCAACGTATTTATAAATACTTAATTTCGTAGGAGACATCACCGTTGTCATCGATAAAAAGCACTAAATAACTAGGTTTGCGGCCTTCCTGTCTGGGATAGGACAGGCTGCCGGGGTTAAAGATATACATGTCTCCAACCTTCTTGGCCACAGGTCTGTGGGTATGTCCGAAGAAAATAATATCTGCTCCTCTGGCAATTCCCTCACAACGAATATTCTCCAGATCCATGGACACCAGGAAGTGATGGCCGTGGGTCAGAAAGCACTTGTGACCGCAGAGCTCAAATTCCAGTTCTCTTTTCAGAGTGGAAAAAAAATCGTTGTTGCCGGACACAAAGTAAACGGGGCAATCGGCAGCTATGGCAAATTTGCCCTCGGTGCCTTCAAAATCTCCGCAATGTATTATTCCCTCAAGATTCTCCTCCAGATCAAGAACCCTTAAAAAATTTTCATCTCTCCCGTGATTATCACTAACTACCAGATACTTATGCATTACTTAAGCTCCTGCCCAAGAATCTTCTCCATGGCTCTCAGAGCCTTACCCCTGTGACTGATGGCATTCTTTTCCTCGGGAGAAATCTCCGCGCTGGTCTTGCCATACTCAGGAAGGAAAAAGATGGGATCGTAGCCAAAGCCGTTGCTTCCTGCGATCTCATAGCCTATTCTGCCTTCCATAGCCTCTCTTACGCAAAAATCCCTGCCGTCGGGAAGAACCGCTGAAATGGCGCATACAAAGCGTGCTGTCCTCTTCTCATCCGGAACCCCTTCAAGTCTTGAGATGATATTGTTGTTCTTCTCTGTATAGGAGGTGTCCTTGCCCATGTATCTGGCGGAATAAACTCCCGGCTCCTTGTTAAGGTAATCCACCTCAAGGCCTGAATCATCAGCCATCACTATGGCCTCTGAAGCCAGCTGGGGATCAGCCTTCAAAAGGGCAGCTGCAACGCCCTTTGCCTTTATCATGGAATTTTCTTCAAAAGTGGTTCCATCCTCCACTATGTCATCGGAAACACCGGCGTCAGCCATGGAAATGATATCCATTCCAAGGCCCCTCAGGATCTCCCTGATTTCCTTCATCTTGTTCTTATTCCCGGTCGCAAAAACTATTTTCATTCTATCTCCTTAAAAGCCTGTATAATTCCTACATAAATACCCTGAGCCGCTTTTTTGGCATAAGCGCTCTGAGGCATATTTGTTTTGTCAATTTCATTGGTAAGAAAGCCCACATTTACCCTGGCAGAGGGAATATCGCAGCCCTGAAGGATCTCATCCTGAGAAGGTATGCATCCCGCAGCGTTGCAGTTCATGGCAGAAACACAGCTCTTTTCCAGAACATCCGCAAACTTCGCATTGCTCATATCCCTTAAAAAGAATCTGTCGTTGTACTCTGTCATGACTCCGAATTCATCACTGTCATTGGAGGCACCCACACCGATCCTTATAAAAAGATCCGCCTTGGTTTCGTCTAAAAATTCCAGCCTTCTCTCGGGAGAGACCTCTTCATCCTCAAGCCTTGTAAAATACAGTTTGGTTCTTACGCCCACGTCCTTCTCCGCCACGTTCTTAAGCTCTTTTGCAACAGAGAGAGCAATGTCCTTCTCACAGACATCATAGGCTGCAGCGCCGCTGTCGGAGCCACCTCCCACAGGGTCCACCACCACTATCCTGTCATACTTTTCTCTTGGCTCAAAAAAAGAAACCTCTATGGTCCCCTGATCTGTCAAAAGACTTTCGTTGGCATAAAGGCCGTCCATTTTAAAATCAAGGCATACATTGCCTGTGCCGTTTTCGCAGATGCATACCGCGCTCTCTATGGTATCGAGGCCGGTAACAACGGGGGTATCCAGATAGAACCCCTCTTCTCTGCTGTTTATGTTGATCAAAAGCTCGTGATCTATATATCTGTCCTCAAGAACAATGTCATCAGAGCTGACACTCTTAGGAAGAGGAATTACAAGTACGTTCTCTTTTCCCTTCTGGACAGCACTGCTTATGGGAAGCCTGAAGGTGTCGGAATCATTTCCTATGTCCACCTGCCCACCGGCAGCATCAGTTATCATGATGTGCTTGGTGGCAGATCTCTGGAGCATCACCGCCAGAGAAAGCACCGTAAAGACCGAGGCCCTGATGACCATTTTCTTCATGTGCCCGTTATCCATCAGTCCGCTTTCCCATCTTCTCTGTTTCTCTTAGGAGGCTTCGGTCCCATGAACTGATAGTAATAGGTCCTAAGCATTCCGTTGTAGATCTTTCTGTTCTTGTCGGCCTTTCTGCCGATGTATTTCTCAGCCTGTTCATATCCGGTGATAAGATACATGGACCAGGAATCCAGTGCCTTGTAGCGCTCTCCTATGGTCTTGTAAAGGGCAGGCAGCTCCTTGGAGTCGCCGATTCTCTCGCCGTAGGGAGGATTGGATATGATAAAGCCATACTTTTTCCTGTGGCTAAGATCCGCTATATCTCTGGCCTGGAAGTGGATCATATGCTCCACGCCAGCCTTTCTGGCATTGATCCTGGCGATCTCTATCATCTCGGGATCGATGTCATAGCCCTGGATATCCGTCTCAATATCAGTATTGATCTCATCTCTGGCCTCATCCCTTACATCCTGCCAGTTCTGAGGTGTAATGATGTGGGTCCAGCTCTCGGCTGTAAAATGTCTGTTCATTCCCGGGGCGATATTGGCCGCCATCATGGCTGCCTCAATGGGGAAGGTTCCGCTTCCGCAAAAAGGGTCCACCAGAATCCTGTCCGCATGCCAGGGTGTAAGCATCAAAAGAGCAGCCGCAAGGTTCTCTGCGATGGGAGCCTTGGACTCAAGTCTGCGATATCCTCTTTTGTGAAGAGAATCTCCTGTGGTATCGAGGGCCACTGTGACCTCATCCTTCATAAGAAAAACTCTCACAGGAAAGTCCTGCCCGTCCTCCTTAAACCAGTCCGTGTGGTAGCTCTGTTTCATCCTTTCTACCATAGCTTTTTTCATAATGGACTGAATGTCTGAGGGGCTGAAGAGTTTGCTCTTAACGCTGGATGCCTTTTTTACCCAGAATCTGCCGTTCTCCGGAATGAATTCCTCCCAGGGCAGAGCCTTGGTTCCCTGAAACAGGTCCTCGAAGGTCTCGGCGTGGAAGCTTCCAACCTTGATAAGTATTCTCTCTGCGGTTCTGAGGCAGATGTTGGCACGACAAACCGCGTCCGCATCACCGGCAAAGGTTATACGTCCGTCGGCGGACTCTGTAATATCGTAGCCCAGGTCAATAATTTCTTTTTTTAATACCGCTTCCAGGCCAAAATGGCAGGGAGCTATCAATTCCATTCTTCTCATAATTAACGATTATAACATAAAAAATCGATGCGGGACTTCTTATTAAAAATTAAAAATCCCGCATCGAAAAACGATTATTTAATTATTTTACCAAAACTCCGTTCTCATCGAAGGTATACTTCTTGAGCCACTTGGTAATTGTTCTGCCGACAACCATCTTTCCTTCGCTGTCGAAATAGTGTGTTCCGTCCTCAAGATCAACGAAATCACTCTTTACCATGTGAGACTTGGCATTGAAGTAGTAGCTGTATCCGTCTAACTTTACAAGCTTATTTGCTGCCTTGCCGCCTTCAAGATCATAGTAGCTGACAACTCCCCACTTGGAAAGAAGTCCGAGCACCATCTTGCCGTTGCCGTCAAAGTAGTAGGTCTTACCGTCTACGGTAACCTCGCTGCTCTTAAGCATCTTGCCGTTGTCTCTGAAGAAGTAGTAGGTGTCTTCGATCTTGGCAAGGCCTGTTACGTTCTTGCCATCCTCGGTTACAAAATAGGTTGCGCCCCACTTTGTAACGAAGGAGCCCTTGAACTCTTCCTTTTCTTCCTGCTCCTCATCATTAGCTGCATCCTCTGCGGATCCGTCGATATCCTTCTGATCACCGAGAGCTGTGTAATTACCGCCAAGAACTGCTGTTACATCTGTGTACTGAATGCCTGCTGCCTCAAGAGCCTTGATTCCTGTGTCGGAGAGCTTGAGGAAGTCTCCCAGGTCGATTCTGCCATCAGAGGTTCTCATGGCTGCTGCAACAGCATAGGGATCCTCAACAGATGCCTTAGGTGCATCAAGGGATACGAACCAGTCATCTGCCGCCTTAAGACCTTCGCTGTTAGCACTCTCCTTGTCCTTCCAGAAGAAGTTGTGCTTGCCGTAGATCTTGTTGCCATCCTGGCTGCCCTTGGCCTTGATATTCTCGTTTGTGCCCTTTCCTTCTGTTCTGTAGGAAAGAACGCCGTTTACATAGAAGTCTGTGTTAGCTGTGTCATTTGTATAAAGAGCTACGTTGTTGCTTCCGTTGTTGAAGGAAGTTGAGTGGTAAACCTGAATGTCAGGACCTGAGTTGGAATCGATACCCTTGGCCTTGTTATTAAATGCCACTGAGTTGATAAGCTTGTGAGGGCCTGTGATGCTTGATCCGCCCATCTTGAAGCCGTTACCGTTTCCTTCGCTCTTTCCGTCCACGCCGTAGCCGTTGGCAAAGGCAACAGAGTTTCTGATGGTTACCTGTCCGATGCTTCCGGTCTCAACCTTGGCAAAAAGGTCCCAACCGTCATCTGCATTGTTGTAGGAAATACATCCGTCAAATACGATTCCGTCGCCGATCGTAAGCTTGGCAGCGAATCCGTCCGCATCCTCGTAGCCTGCATCTGCATTGCTGTAGGATGTGCAGTTGAGGATAAGGTCATAGGAAGGCCATTCCTCTCTGCTGTCTGTTGTGAGATATCTGCTTACCTGGATACCTGTGTTTCCGTTCTCATAGGTGCGGATATCCTCAAGAGTTATATGGCTTCCGGATACCTGGATACCCTTCAGGGAGTTGGCTGATCTTGTGCAGTCGATTCCCTTTACGTACCAGTAGTTACCTGCAAATATGAAGCCTGCGCACTTTCTGCCGAAGTCAAATACGGCCCTGTCGTTCTCAGCCACCATTTTGATAGGCTTGGAAGGTGTTCCGTCGATACCTCTGTCAACCTTAACAGTGCTTGAAAGGTTGTAGGTTCCTGCTGCAAGAACGATGGTCTGTCCGGGCTGAACATACTTAACAGCTGTGTGGATGTCCACAGGGCTCTCAGCTGTTCCTGCGCCGTCGAACTTTCCGTCCGGTGTTACATAGATCTTTTCAGCATCATTGATAGTTGCGTAGTTAACTGTGTGTGTAAACTCTGCTGTCTCATAGGAAGAAAGCTCATAGTATACGCTTCCGTTGGGATGGAAATCAGCATTAGGTGTAAAGGTTACTGTAAAGGTGTTGTTACCCTTATTAAGCTTGGTGCTGACTCTTGTTACGCTGTCAGCTGTATAATCCTTTGTATCTGCAAGAACTTTTCCTGCCTCATCCTTGATAACAAGAGCGCCGTCAGCGTTACCGCAGAACTGAAGCTCATACTTTGCAGTATTTGAATAAGTAGAAGAAATGATCTTATAGTTTGGAGCAACCTGTGTCTTAGGTCTGTCCTCTGCAGGGGCATCATCCTCAGGATCAACAGTGATAAGCTCGATATCTGAGAAGGTAGCCTTGAAGGTTCTTGATGCAAAGAAGCCTACATAAACATGGTCCTTATCCAGATTCTCAAGAGCCTTGGTGTCGTAGAACTTCTTAACTGAAAGAACGTTGCCGCTCTCATTAAGGTAGCTTACAAAGTAACCTGTGTTGTTCTTCTGAATACGAAGTCTTACTTTTACAAGAGGATTCTCAACGGTTCCCACAACTGTTCCTGAGGACTCTTTTCCAAAGAGGTTGTAGGTTCCTGATCCGTTAGCAGCGCAGGAGGTCTCAAGAGGATACATGTTGGATGAGAACTCGCCTGTTACTGTTGCTGTGTCATTGGCCTCAAGTCTTGAGAGATTGTCGATTGTAACACCGGCCTTCTCCTGAGCGCCGAGACCAAGTTTCATTGTTACCTTGGTGTCTGTCTCGTCCTTGGTTGCCTCGCCCTTCTCCTTGTCGTAGAAGTACTCAACCTTGGTTCCTGATGCCATGTAGGAGTTGTTCCAGAATACGCTTGCATCTCCGTTAACACCTACTCTGTCGGCAGCCATAAGACCGAAACCTTCCTGGCCGTTGGTGAATGCCCACTTGTCAATTGTTGCTGTTGCTGTAAGTGTAAAGTTCTGGTCAGCGGGAAGTGTTGCATAGTAGAAGGAAAGTCCGTCTGTACTTGCAGGAACGATCTTACCCTTGTTGTTCAGGGACCAAACTGAAACACTGTCGTCATCATTTACTGAATAGCCATTGTTGCCGGACTTGGAGTCAACGCCTGAACCGAATGCTGCGAAGGTCCATTCTGTCTCGCCGTCCTTTGTTACTGTAATTTCCATTACAGAAGTCTTGGACTCCTCTTCGCCTCTCATGGCAAAAAGTGAAAGCTCGTAGGTATGTCCTACTGTGAGTCCCACAAATGTATGTGAATACTCTGTTGATGTGTTAAATACAATTTCCTCAGGCTTATATGTTGCCTTACCCTGAGCTGCTGCAGCATCGGTCTTGTCTGTGGCAACAAGTACATAGTTGTCAGCTTCTGATACTGAGTAGAACTTAACTGCCACTGTTCCGGCACCCTTGTTGGTTGCGTTCTTGAACTGAGGTGCTGTAAGAGGAAGTACAAATGCAAAGGCTTCTGAAGCTGCTGAAGTCTTAACCTCTTCCTCATCATCTCTGGACAGGGTTGCTACAAATGTATAGTCACCGCTTACCTTAGGTGCAAAGGTGAAGCTGTGGCTGTCATTTTCTGCAAGAGTCTTGGAAGAAGCTGCTTCCTTGCCCTCAGCATCAAACATTCTTACTTCAAGGGCATCTCCGCCTTCTTTTCCGATAACTGCCTTAACTGTTACATCTACCTTGCCCTTGCTTGATCCGTTAAGAGCCACTGTCTCGATAACAGGAGCTGCAACGTCAGCCCAGGCCATTCTCTCTACAGGGCCTGCAACGCCGTCTGTCACCTGAACCTTGAAGATATAGTTGGTGCCGCCGTCGCCGCCAAGGTAGTAGGTTCCTGCCTTTTCAAGGGTAATGGTTGAAAGATATGCTGTGTTTTTAACTGCTCCGGATTCTGTCTTATATGCTGCAGTTCCTTCGCTGTCAAGGACAACCATCTCTCTGGCATTAGAAGCCCACCAGATCTTAAGTGTTGCATTGTCCTGACTGGTTGTGAACTTAACTGAGTTCTTATCTGTAGCAGCTGCGCCGCCAAAGTTCACTCTCTGTCCGGATGTGTATCCGTCCTCCCAGCTCTTGTTGCTGGAATCAACCTTAGTCTTTGCACTGTAAAGAAGTGTGAAGTAATCCTCTGTTCCTGCCTTCTCAAAGTCGCCGTCAGCCTTGGCACCTGCTGCAAAGGCTGTGAGATCGGATGCCTCGAATATATATTCTGAAACTTCTGCGGGCTCATCATCAGCAATGGTTCCGGGAGTTTCAGGCTCAGGCTGTGAAGGTCCTTCAGGGAAGGTTATTGTCATGTCCTTGCCATTTGCTGCAAAAGGATCCCAGTCTCCCAGGAAAGTCTCCACTGCAATTGCCTTGCCATCTGTAAGTACAGGTGTCTCAGGCTGTGAAACCCATGCTGCGCGGGCCTTGCTGTTGTTTTCTCCGGAAACCTCATAGGTTCCGAACTCAACGTTTCTTGCTGACTCTCCGCTGAGAGTTGCGTTCCAGCCTGTAGGCTGAATAAGTGATGTAACGGCCTTCTCGTCATATACGCCGTTTGCCCAGTTTGTTGCTTCTACTACTGTGTTGAAGAATACAACCTCTGAGGTATTGGCCTGCCAGGGTCTTCCAAACTGACCGGGCTTTGAAACATACTTTGATGCTGTATCAACACCGGGCTCTGTGCTCTTAACGGTGCAGTTGTACATGAGGTAGCCTCTTGTGGAAGCTGACTTCTGCTGAGCTGCTGTGATGTAAGCCACATCATTCTTGTCCTCCATGGTGTTAAGAACAAGGTCGCACTTTGCAAATACTGCTGTCATGGCACCGAAGATAAAGTCTGTTCCGCCATATACCGCGCAATTGTAGAAAGCTGCTGTGGTCTTCTCATGACCGTAAAGAGTATCCTGACGTCCGATAATGCGGCAGTTCTCAAAATAGCTCTCTGTGGCTGAGCCTGTAAGAGCAAGAGCTGCTGCTCTCTCTACATATTTTTTATCCTGAACTGTTGTGTCACCGGCTGACATTGTGCTTCTCTTGACGCTGCCTTCCTTGGCTCCGCTCTGAGGAACGATAACATCCTCTGCAGCCTTCTGTGACATATACTGGTTAAAGGAGTTCTCGAAGATGATATCCTTTGCTTCGAAACCTGCTGCATCAACTACAACAGTTGCATTCCAGTAGGTTCCTGTTCCTGAACCGGGGTTGATCACGGAAGCATATCCGTTGGCCTTGTTGGCTGCAAGAACCTCGGCGTCATACTTGTAATCGCTGCCCATACTGTAGTAGGTATAGCCATGTCCATAGTACCAGGTCACACGAACTGCGTTGTCATCGATGTCTACGCCGCTGTTCTTAAGTGTGTTGGTGGGAGCAGCTGATGCATTGGCAAGAGTTACATTAGGAGTATCGATAACCAGCATCTCCTCGTAGTTGCCGGGCTCGATCATAACAGTAACTCTCTCGCCGTCTTTTCTGTTCATAAGACGAACTGCTGCAAGAGCCTCACCGATGGTGGCGAACTCTGCCTTGTCGGAAGAACCTACAAGGAGTTCCGGCTTGTACTCTGTCTGATAAACAGTGGCGATCTTTGTAAGGTAGGAGGTTCCGAGAACTGTTATCTCAAAGGTTCCCTCGCCGCCCTTGTAATCATAAGTGAAAGTATCATTCTGTGATGTGGAGCCTGTCTTAACTGCTACTGAAGGCTCGTTTTCATTTTCAAAATAGTATGAATACTGATAATTACCTGTTACCTGGATCTGGCAGGCTCCCTTGACGGGAACTGAGATTGTGCCTGCTCCGCTGTAAAGGTAGGTGTTGTTGTGGGATCTTCCGTTGGTCCATGAAAGACCGTTGTAGTTACCCTCAAAAACGCCGGCGAACTTGGTTGTGAAGGCAGGATCTGAGAAATCCCACTCTGTGATCTCTGAGGAAAAAGCGATTTCCTTGGTCACAGCTTCGCCCTTAACAACAAGGTTGCTGGTGAGCTTCTGAACAAAAGCACCGGAATTTGTAACCTCAACAACGTACTGACCGTCTCTTAAAGCGATGTCCTCAGTACCGGTAAAGGTGTATACATATCCGTCCTTTGCGAAATCTTTTTCTGTATCAAGTCTTGTAAAGGTAAATACTGCCTCAGCAAGATCTGCTGCAGTAGCGCCAACAGGAGCGATGGTTACCTTATAAACAGGCTTAGCCTCGAACTCGATATTTACTTCAGCTGCCTCAGGAGCTGTCAGCTCTGTGGTGAGAAGTGTGTAGTCCTCTACCGCCTCGAAGCTCTCTGTAACTGTATCTGCCTTATCTGCCACAGAAACATCATAGGTAACGCCCTGCTGAAGCTTGAGCTCATACTCGATGCCCTCAGCTGTCTGTGTAAGAGTGATCGCAGGAACGAAAACGGACTTTTTATCCTGTGGTACAAAAGAGAATGCTGCTGCCCTTACGAAAGCGGCTGCGTCCTCATCTGCGATTCCTGTAACCTTACCGGTAACATCCACCAGTGAGATACCGGAAACAGTCATGTTCATCTGAGTATCTTCTGAGATATTAACGTTGGTCTCTGATGTGAGAACATACTCATCAGCGCCCTCAAGGCTTACAGTATAGTCAAAGCCCTGAGCCAGCTGTGCCTCGAACTTGCCCTCAGAAACTGTGGCCCTTACCTCATTGCCGTTCTTGGCATTGGTAAATACCAGGTCAAAAGAGCCTGTTCCCTCAAAGCCCTCAACAGAACCTGTAAGATAGCTGTAGCTTGCATGTTCACGAAGAACCCTTGCCACAACCAGCTTCTCTGTTGCTGAATAGAGCTTGTACTGAGCGTTTGAAGCAGGATAAAATACCATCTTGCTGACAGTGCTGCTTCCCAGGCTGTGTACATATGCAGTATCCTCAGATGCATCCTCTGTATTGACAAAATGCACCTCTGAATCTGTTCCGTTACTTGCCACATAGGCAGTTACGATATCATCAGCCTTACACTCAAGAGCTACGTATACTGAATCTGTCTTACCCTTATTGGAATAGATATATCCTGTATAAGCGTTTCCGTCAGTATCCTTAAGGCTCTTCTCATCAAATCTTGTAAGAGCTGTATTGGTTGTTCTTAATCTGTGAGTTGCGGGATATCCGCCGTCATTGAAAACAAAGTCCCCGTCATCTACTGAAAATGATGGCAAATTAACGCCGGTAGATCCGGGCGCTGCTGTATAAAAGCCGTTGATGGTGGTGACATCAAGTCTGTTGTTGTAAGAATCCCCGAGACTTTCTGCGCCAAAATCCCAAGCATCGATCTTGGAATCATCAAAGCTGCGGCCTGTAGTCTCCGGCGCGGTCTCATCCTCTTTCTGTTCTTCCTCTTTCTTCTCTTCTACAGTTTTCTCCTCAGAAGCTGCTTCTGAAGATGTTTCTGTTGATGCCTCTGAAGATGCCTCCGATGAAGCCTCAGAAGCCGCTTCGCTTCCTGCCTCAGCCTGTTCTGAACCCTCTTCAGAGCCGGCTTCAGATGAAGCTAAGCTTGCCTGCTCTCCGGCAGTCTCTGTAGTCTGCCCTTCACCATCCTCAGCAAAAGCCAAAGATGAAGGCATTCCAGCAGAAAGACCGGAAAAAGCCATAGCCGCGGACAATACTGTTGCCAGCGTCTTGGCACTTAACGTGTTCCTCCAATTCCTCTTTTTTAACATATCTTTCCTCCCTAAATACGATTTTCACTCCCGAATGTAAGTTTATAATTTGTTTATAATGTAACCGCTTACATTCTTTTGTTAAACGTGCCTTCATCTTAGCATATGGCCCTTGACGAAAACAAGTGAAAAATGTAAGTTTCTTTCATATAAATCGCTTAAAACCAAACAAAGTTTCAGGGGTATTTTTGTGCATGTTTTCTAAATATGCGCAATATTTATTGTTGTCAGAATTGTGAGAATTTTATAAAAAATTGATGTATGCGTTTTCATGACTTTTATGTTCAGGTGGTCATTTCAGGAAAAAGTTTATAAAAAAAATATTGACAAGGAATTACCGGGTGCATATAATAGTTATGTTGCCTGTAAGGCACATGTGCGTGTAGCTCAGCTGGATAGAGCGTCTGGCTACGGACCAGAAGGTCGTGGGTTCGAATCCTGTCACGCACACTTAAAAAGGTCTGTGGATGGTTCCACAGACCTTTTTCATATTATTCTATTGAATTTATTTCAGCTTTTCTGCTTCTTCCATGGCCTTGGTGTCATTCACAAGCTTTTCCATGTCTGGTCTTGCAAACTCAAAGCATGCCAGGATCTTCTGGGAGAATACTCCGCACTCGCCATCCTTGATCATGTCATAGGCCTTATCCAGAGGATATGCTGATTTATAAACTCTGTCACTAACAAGGGCATCATATACATCGGCGATGGCTGTAAGCTGCGCTCCGATGGAGTTCTCATCCCCTTTCAGTCTGTCGGGATAACCGCCGCCGTCATATCTCTCATGATGGTGCCTGCAGATATCGAGACTCATCTCATAGAATTCCTTGTCCTGAACGTCCTTAAGAAGTTCGATGATCTCCGTACCTCTTGTGGTGTGGGATTTCATAACTTCAAACTCCTCGTTGGAAAGTCTTCCGGGCTTAAGAAGGATCGAATCCGGCACTGAAATCTTGCCTATATCGTGCATGGCCGATGCCTGGGTGATAACTTCCAGGGTATGGGGTGTAAGCCCCAGCTCCGGGAAGTTGTTCATGGCAGTAAGTCCCAGGATCCTCACGAAGCCTTTGATCCTCTTAAGGTGATAGCTGGACTCCATATTTCTGAACTCAACTATTGTGGCAATGGTATCGATAACCTTCTCGTTGCTGCTGCGAAGGCGCTCCTCCTGTTTTTTCAGATAGAGGAACTGTTTTTTTAGGACTCTGGTCTGATCGTCAACCTGAGTCTCAAGATGTTTCTTGTGATCATAGAGTTCAACGGTTCTGGCAACACGCCTGTCAACGATAACGGGATCAAAGGGCTTATGGATAACGTCCGCAGCACCCTTCTGGTAACTGGTACGCTCCGCCTCAGTGGAGGTGTCCGCTGTGATCATAAGAACCGGGATTGTCTCATTCAGATTATCCTTTTTGACCATGGCTTCCAGAACCTGGTATCCGTCCATCTCGGGCATGACAATGTCAAGCAGCACCGCAGCAAGCTTGTCGGTCTGCTTATCCATGATCTGCATAGCCTCAACTCCGTTGCCGGCTTCCAGAACTGCATATTTGTCCTTGAAAATCTCACCAAGGATGCCTCTGTTGATCTCGTTGTCATCAACGATCAGGATAGCACGATCTGCCATTTATTCCTCCGGTCTTTAGCGTTCAACAATTGCTGCGCAGCCCATTCCACCGCCTACGCAGAGGGTTGCAAGTCCCTTGTGAACATCTCTTCTCTGCATCTCGTAAAGAAGTGATACCAAAATTCTGTTTCCTGAGCATCCTACAGGATGTCCCAGTGCGATAGCACCGCCGTTTACATTGAGCACATCATTGGAGAATCCAAGATCGTGCTGAACTGCCACTGACTGGGCTGCGAATGCTTCATTGGCTTCTATAAGATCAAAATCGCCGATGGTATATCCGGCCTTCTTCATAACCTTCTGAGTAGCTGCAACAGGACCAATACCCATAATGCTGGGTTCAACACCTGCAAGCTCGCCTGCGATCCAGGTTCCGAGAGGCTTAACACCCAGTTCTTTTGCCTTCTCTTCACTCATAACGATAATTGCAGAAGCCGCATCATTAATGCCTGATGAATTGGCTGCTGTAACAACACCGCCATCCTTCTTGAAGGCAGGCTTAAGTCCTGAGATTCCCTCTACTGTTACGCCCTTTCTCGGACCTTCATCTGTATCAAAAATGATTGTTTCTTTCTTTTTCTTTATCTCAACAGGAACAATCTCTTCCTTGAATTTGCCCTCTGCAATAGCCTTCTCGGCCTTATTCTGGGACCAGGCCGCAAACTCATCCAGCTGCTGTCTGGAAAGATGCCACTGCTCTGCGATATTCTCAGCTGTGATACCCATGTGATATCCGCCAAAAGCATCTGTAAGCGCATCCTTTATCATGGCATCCTGGAGCTCTCCTGAACCCATTCTGTATCCATATCTGCCCTGCTGCATAAGGTAAGGAGCCATGGACATATTTTCCATTCCACCGGCAACGATGATGTCTGCATCACCCATACCGATCAGCTTGGCTGCAAGATTTACGCAGTGAAGTCCTGAGCCGCAAAGTACATTTATTGTGGTTGCAGGAACCTCTACAGGGATACCTGCATTGATTGCTGACTGTCTGGCGGGATTCTGTCCAAGCCCGGCCTGAATAACGCATCCCATGTATACTTCATCAACCTGCTCCGGCTTAACTCCTGCTCTCTTAAGAGCTTCCCTGATAACAATTGCTCCAAGGGCCGGTGCGGGTGTTGTTGAAAGAGTTCCCCCCATTGTTCCGATTGCTGTTCTGCAGGCACCTGCAAGTACTACTTTTCTAGCCATATTTTTTTCCTCCAACAAGACTATAGTAATGATTTTGTTACACGCCGTGCTTTACATTCAAAGTAATATGCGCACAGCTACACATATATATTTTAACATTACTGATAACCACTCTCAACGCATTTAAGATAATTTTTAGTATTTCAAAAAATCCGCGCGAAATCTGAGTTGATTAGCTATCATTATCGTAATATTGTTAACTCATCCTGCCGGCGCTAAGGGGAAGTTCAAGACCGTGAGCCTCCAGAAGCTCCTTATCCATCAGAATCTCCCTGCTTCCTCCGTCAGCGATTATCCTGCCTTCATCAAGAAGCAGGCATCTTTCGCAGGTATCAAGAATAAAATCAAGATCATGGGAAGTAATGATCTTCAGGGAGTCTATCTCATTAAGGATCTTAATGAGGTTCCTTCTGTTTCTGGGGTCCAGCGCTATGGAAGGCTCATCCATTATGATGATGTCCGGCTTCATGGAAAGGATTGTTGCTATGGACGCAAGCTTTTTCTCCCCTCCCGAGAGCTTGTAGGTCTGCTTATTACGAAGCTCTGAGATGTGCACCTTTTCAAGTGCCTCTGTCACCCTTTTTTCCACCTCTTCCTCAGAAAGCCCGTAGTTCCTTGGGCCGAAGGCCACATCATCCTCGATGGTGGATAAAAAGAGCTGGCTGTCCGAATCCTGAAAAACATATCCGATATGCTCTCTGATATGGGCCAGGTTCTTTTTGTTGACCTGATGTCCCGCCACTTCAAGAGTTCCCTGATAGTCGGTATACAGTCCCACCAAAAGCTTCATAAGAGTGGTCTTTCCGATTCCGTTGGCACCGATTATTCCAATACTCTCTCCGTCCACAGCCGTCAGATTTATATCCTTCAGAACCTGCTGTGTCTTTTCATAGGAAAAAGAAAGGTTCTCTATTTTTAGTATTTCTCCGCTGATTCCGGTTTGCATGCGTCACCTCACAAAATTTTTATCAGAAAAAATCTGATGACCAGAAAGATCAGTCCCCAGATCGCCGGGTAAAGAATATCTGTCGCTGCAGTCTTATGTTTTCTCATGCTGAAATCCCCGGTAAAGCCCCTAAGGAGCATGCTCTCATATACATCCTCGGCTCTGTCCATGCTTCGAAGAAGCCACTGGCCCACCAGTGTTCCCCAGGCCTTGTAGTGAATTCCGTTCTGTTTGGGAGCCCTTAGTTTGTAGGCCGTGGTTATTCTGTCAGCCTCCGCTGCCATGACGCCAAAATACCTGTAGATCAGCATGATAACTATGACTATCTGCTTTGGCACCCGAAGGATCCTCAGAGCGTAACATATATCATCAATGGAAGTGGTGGCGATAAGAATATAGGCGCTCAGCACCGAATAAAAGCCCTTGAGCATCAGGGTCAGCATGGAGATCACACCGCCGCTGATACCTATACCGGCCACTTCCAGTATTATTCTTTTGTCAAAAAAGGGATTAAAGATGCCGACGAATATCACCAGGGGCAATATAAGTCTCATGCGGTAGATGCCCTCTTTGAAGGACAACTCTCCCACAATAAAGCCAAATAGCGGGTAGATGGCCATGACGATAAGAGGTGCGAGACTGTATTTATCAAAGGATACTGTAACGAATATGTAAAAAATGCTAAGAAGCAGCTTTCCCAGCGGATGAAGGCTGTTCATCCAGTGGGATCGCTGCTGCAGATTTTGAAGTTTATCCAGTTCTCGAATATTCTTTTCAATTGATGACATGTAAAACCTATGTTTTCGAATAAAAAGCTCAGGCTACCTGCTCTTCTTTTTTCTTGCTCTTAAAGAATCTGAAGGCATAGCAGGCTCCAACGGTGATGGCTACCACCACGAGAGCTCCAACAATACCGGAGAAGCTGGTGCCGACTGCTGACTCGCTGTTCTTAAAGGCATAATCAGGAAGAAGAGATGTTGCATCCTGAATTGCAGTGGCTGTATCATAAGCTCCGCCTGCTGCTTCCAGCTCAGCTGTTCCTGCAACCTGCTCCATGGACCACTCAAGGCCGTCAGGGAATGCAGATGCAAACAGAGATACGATGCCGCCTGCCAGAGCTGCAAGGATAGCGATTACAACGATGGTATTTTTGAAGGAAAGCTTGCCTTCCTTAACCGGTGTCTCAGACTGCCCAACGCCCCAGAGAAGTTCAGGTCTTGCCTCATGGACAAAGATAAGAACCGCTGCTGTGATAAGGCCCTCAACAAAGCCGATAGCCAGGTGAATAGGCTGCATGGTTGCTACAAATACTGAGAAAGGAAGCTCTGTGATTCCTGAGATCATGGTCTCCAGGGAAACAGAGAAAGCTCCCATCTGAAGGGTCAGTACACATCCCAATATTGAAGCTAATAATATTTTAACTCTGCTGGCTCCTTTTTTCATTATTGGACGCCAGATCAATAGGGCCCCCACAAAGCACCCGTAAAAGGCCATATTCCATATATTACATCCCAGGGCCAACAGTCCTCCGTCTGCAAAAAGAAGGCACTGAACCAATAGAACTCCTATCATTGTAAGGAATCCGGCGTAAGGGCCCAGCATTGCTGAAAGCATCATGCCTCCGCAAAGATGTCCTGAGGATCCGGTTCCGGGAATTGTAAAGTTGAGCATCTGTGTTGCGAACACGAAAGCTCCCATTACACCCATTACAGGGATCTTCTTGGGATCGTTCTCCTCTCTTACCTTCTTCACAGAAACAGAAGCTGCTCCTGCTGATAAAACGTACATTGTTCCAGCCACTGCCGGTGCCACAAGGGCGTCTGCCATATGCATAGTGTTTACCCCACCTTTACTTAATTATTCTTCCAAATAGGTGTGATCGCGTACCCGCCTCGGACTTGGCAGATACGCCGAGTTCACACCTTGGCTACGCCTAGAGTATATGACAGAGAAAATGCTGTGTACAAGCCCCCTGGGGGGTTATAGTTTCCTTATTCTTTGTTAAAGAGCTCTTTAATTGCAACATCATAAGGAGCTCTGAGGATGCCATATTCTGTTACGATGCCGGTAATCAGCTCGTTATCTGTAACATCGAAGGCGGGGTTGTAGACTCCTATGCCCTCTGGAGCCATGCGCTCTTTGTACCACATTTCGGTGACTTCCTCGGGTTTGCGCTGCTCGATTTTGATGTCGGCGCCGGTGGGGGTGTTGATGTCAATGGTGGAAGTGGGGGCGCAAACGTAGAAAGGAACGTTGTAGCGTTTGGCGGCAAGAGCTACCATGCTGGTTCCGATCTTGTTGGCGGCATCTCCGTTGGCGGCAACACGGTCACAGCCCACGAAGATGGCGTTGATGGCGCCGGTTCTCATAAGGGATGCGGACATGTTGTCACAAAGCAGGGTGGTGTCGATACCTGCAGAGTGAAGCTCATAAGCTGTGAGTCTTGCTCCCTGCAAAAGAGGTCTTGTCTCATCACAGTACACCTTGATGTTCATGCCCTTTTCATGGGCAAGATACATGGGAGCTGTGGCGGTTCCGTACTTGCAGGCACAGAGCTGTCCGGCGTTACAGTGGGTAAGAAGTCCGTCTCCGTCTTTGATAAGGGTAAGGCCGTTCTCGCCGATACGTCTGCAGACGTCAATGTCCTCAGCCTTGATGCGCTCGCACTCAGCCCTCATCTCTGCGATGAGCTTTTCTCGCACTTCTTCAAAAGAACCTGCTGCCTTTAATTCTGTCTCATAAAAGTCAGCGGCGTGCTTTTCCATGCGCTTCAAAGCCCAGGACAGGTTAACTGCTGTGGGACGTGAAGAATTCAGAAAATCACTCTTTTCCTTAAGCTCTGAGCAGAACTCCTCATAGGATGCTGCCTTGCTGTGCTTCATAAGAAGATACAGTCCAAAGCCCGCGGACACGCCGATGGCCGGCGCTCCTCTCACCTGAAGAAGATAGATGGCATCCCAGATCTCCTGGCCGGTGTGAAGTCTTATGATCTTCGTTGTGCCCGGAAGCAGGGTCTGGTCTATGATCTCAATGGCATCATCTTCATCAATAAGTGCAACTGTCTCATAATCTAAAATACTTTTCATATCGATTCTCCTGTTAATTCCAGCCGTTTATATCCTGATCGTTGTTTTCTATTTCATCAAGAAACTCTGTCAGCTCTCTTCTGGCCTTCTCGATTCCCGGTCTGTCCTTTTTCTCAAGGGCTCTTTCAAACTTCATGATCTCCCGGTCTATGGCAGCCCTGAGCTCCTGGTCACCCTCCTCATAGAGCCTCTCACCTCTTAGAAGAACCAGTGCATTAGGCTCCTCGTCTCTGGGGTTCTGCTTTAAATATTCAAGCTCCTTGAAGCGCTCCTCGATCTCCTTTTCGGATACTCTCTTGTCACCCTTCTGAATGACGATTTTCTTACTCTGGCCCGTGGAATTCACCTTGACCTCCACCTCAAGAATGGAGTTGATGTCGTAGGTGTAGGTGATGTCAATGGACTCCTTTCCCGCAGGAGCAGGGGGCACTGCAATGGACAGCTCTCCCAGCTTCAGGTTGTTGGATGCCATTCTGCTCTCACCCTGAAGAACCTTGACCTCCACCGCACTCTGATCGTCCCTCATGGTATATACAGTCTGGGTGCAGCTGACGGGAATGACGGTGTTTCTCTGGATGATGGGAAGGTAATGTCCCGGCTCGTCGAATCGTCCGTTGTTGACGCAGACCTCTGTACCCAGGGTAAAAGGGCATACATCAACAAATACCATCTCCTTGATTTCCTTGTTTCTCTCCTTGAGACCGCAGGCAATTGCTGCTCCCATGGCCACTGCCTTGTCGGGATCCACTATTGTCTCCGGGAAGCAGGAAAAGAGCTTGGCGGCATAGTTTCTTACAATGCCCAGTTTGGTGGCTCCTCCCACCAGGATCACTCTGTCAATATCGGAAAGCTTAGTGCCGGAATCCTTAAGGGCCTTTTCTATGGGCTTTCTTATGCGGGCCTTAAGAGCCTCGCACTCCTCCTCGAATTCGGAGTTCTTTATGGTCTGCTCCACAAGCTCATCTCCAAGCCTGCAGCTGATATTGAACACTCCCGGGCCCGCCTTCTTTTTGGCATCCTCGGTGACTGCCATCACCAGATTCATTTCCTTTGCGCTCAGAATCTCAGGCTTTTTACCTGCTTTTTTCAAAAAGAGTTCTGTAAGAACCCTTGTAAAATCCTCTCCTCCGGTAAAATTGTCACCGGCGATGGCATGAACCTCCATGTAATCATCGCTGTATTCCAATATGGATACATCCAGTGTTCCGCCGCCAAGATCAAAAACAAGGCACTTCTCATCCTTGTCCGAAAGTCCCACGCCGTAGGCAAGAGCCGCGGCGGAGGGCTCATTTATTATCCTTACAACCTCAAGGCCCGCCAGAGCACCGGCCTGGGCTGTGGCACGCCTTTGCAGGTCATTGAAATATGCGGGGACACTGATTATGGCCTTGTCAACTTCGCAGCCAAGATAGGCCTCAGCATCCTCCTTCAAAGATCTCAGGACAAAGGAGGAAAGATCGGTGGAATTAAACTTTTTTCCCCGAAGCTGATAGGTCTTCTCCGTGCCCATGCTGCGCTTAAAGACCTTGGCACAGTCCACGGGATGAAGCCTTCCGTACTCCAGGGCCACTCTGCCCACCAGCACCTCATCATTTTCATTTATGGCAACCACCGAGGGAGTCAGTTCCTCCCCCAGTCGGTTGGGAATTATCTTTACTTCTCCGTCCTTGTAAAATCCGGCAAGACTGTTGGTAGTCCCCAGATCAATTCCTATAAGCATTTCATACCCCCATGCTTCTCATTTCGTATTCCATGGTCACGAAGTCCACATCATCGGGCCATCTCTCCATGCCCATCTTCGCAAGCTCATGGGCCTTTTCATAATTGCCTTCCAGGACCTCCACATACATCTCATAGATGTAGGAATCCTTGCACTCGCCGTAGTAGCAGTTTTCGCACAAAGGCATCTTTCTGACTTCCTCAATCTGCTGCCTTGCCTTGGCAAAATCACCCAGGGCAGCATAGCCGATAATGTCCATGCTGCTGTAGAGAGTTGCGCTTTCAGGATCTGCTTTTACGTGCTCCTTGTTTTCTTCCAACAGGATGGTTGCGTACTCTTTTGCCTTTTCATAATTCTTCATAAGGCTGCAGATAAAGGCCAGATGGTTAGCTCTGTAAAAGAGCCAGTAGTCCTTCTTCTGGGCTTCTTTAAACTTCTTTTCATGTAAGCGAAGCTGACCCTTAAGGTCGCCCTTGATTCTCATGAAATAGTCATCTATCTCTCTGTCCTTAAACACATGATGAATAAGGTTAAACTTCAGATACAGACCCTTGGCCTTCTTGATATTGCCCTGATAGAGCTCAAGGAGGATCTCTTTTGTCTTTGTATCCAGGAAGTATTTCTCATTTCTGTTCTTGAGGAACTCCCTGGCCTTATCCCACTGGCCAAACTGGGCATATATCTGGAAAAGATCGCTATCACCGATATCCAGATTCAGGAAATCGTACACCTTCAGCACCAGTTCTTCAGCCTGAGAAGCTCTTCCGGCTCTTCTGAAAGCATTGACACTGGAATAAAACAGGCCATCCATCTGGTCTCCGGCGCCGTTTCTTGAAAGGACCTTGATCTGATGAAGGACACCCTCTGCCGCAGTTTCTCCAAGATTGATAAGTCTTTCCGCAGCCGCAAGCTCCCCGGCATCATCCTTAAGTCCCTCGCAGGCCTGGGCCATAAAGTACCATCCGTCTATCTCCAGCTGATCCCCGTCAATAAGTCTCTGGGCAATCTTCTTTGCCATTTCAAACTTCTCCATTGAAAGAGATGCGCTGGCACAGCTGATAAGCATGGTTCTCTCATCCCCGAATTTTTCAAGGACAAGGTCCATGATATCCATTGCTGCGTCTATATCGCCCTTCTTGGAATAGGCATTCATCCTGGACACATACCAGCTGGAAAGACGATAATCATAATTTTCTATATCCTCTTTGGAAGTGAGCTGATCCCTGCTGTTTATAAGCCTGTCGGTGTATTCCAATACCTTGTCTGTATCATCTTCCAAAGTCGCAATGGCCACCGCCAGATTGTCATAGTCAAAGTCCGGAATGCCGCCTTTTTTAATTCTGTCAAAATAGATCCTGGCCTTATCAGGGGCTTGAGTTGTGCCGGTTATGCAGCACCAGGCCATCTCTTCATTGAACTTGGGATCCTCATTTACCACTTTTATATTGTCATCCGCGATGATCTGGTCGCAGACCTTAGCCCTGTTATAGGCAATGACAATGCGCTCTGAATTGGCCATTTTTACACGCATAGCCTTTCTGAAAACCTCAGTGGTATCGCGTTTTTTGCCCTGCCCCATAAGTGCATCCACAAGAAACAGGTACAGATCCACCTGGTCCGGACTCTTCTCGATCGCTTCCCTGCAGTACTTCTCACATTCCTCAAATCTCTCAAGGGTGAGCAATCCCCGGTAAAAATTCTGAATAATATAGGCATCCTCAGGCATCTTTTTGTAAAGAGCAAGGAGAGTGTCCATGGAATCCCCATTGGAAGAAACAGTGAGTCTGGCCTTCAGGGCCTCTCCATAGGGGTGCTTCTCAGGAAGCTCCTCTATCTCATCAAGGAGAGCCAGGGCCTCCTGCTGCTTATTTTCTCTCTCCCTCTTAACAGCCCGGTAAAAGAGTTCCCTGTATCTGTCGCACTTAAATCCGTCGGTTCCAGGGGTGAATAATTCCAGGGGCAGTCCCTCTTCACCCTGCATTCCACCGATAATTACAAAGTCTATGAAATCCTTGTGCCACTCGTTATAAAGTTCTTCTTTTCTGGCGATAACATCAAATTCATCCCCGATGAGGTTCCATACTTCCTTAGAGAGGTTGAAGCTGTCCATAAGGAAGGTAAAAAGGCACTCCTGGGCCTGAGGTCTTGTATCCAGGTTGGTAACTATTGGCTCATCAAAAAGCTTTCTCCAGCACTTTGGATCCTTTCTTTTGGTAAAATCGTTGTAGATATCCTCCAGCTGTGCTCTCCACTGATCCAATGGAGTTTTTTCGCCGCTGCTGTCATCTGACTCCTGGGCGAATTTCTGTGCCTGTTCGTAGGCTGCCCTGAGCCTCTTAAATCCCTCAGGATCATCCTCGGGATTGGTCTTTTTAAGCTCACTTCTGTAAGCCTTTGTGATAACGTCCTTATCCTTGGTGGGTTCAATCCCCAACACTCCCCATTCAATACTCATTTTTTCATACTGTTCCCTTCTTTTGTATTTCCCCTATTACCCCTCTTGTTTTCAGAAGTTAAATTCCTGCTCTCCGCTCTCAAGCTCCCTCTTTTCCCCTGATGGGAGTGTCAGTGTGCAGGTGGTGCCTTTAGGAGCCGCTACCTTCATGGTTCCGCTGTTTTTATCATAAGAAACGCTGATAGTTCCGAATTTTGTCTCAATGCTTCCCGAAGCACTGTCCAACTCTTCCATTATAACGGGTTTTACATAAAAATGCTCATATCCCGGCCCCGTAAGAGTGCCCACCTTGGAACCGTTTATTGTAACATCCATGGAGCCGCCTATCATTTCCTTTACAGAAAAAGATGCAACGTCAGCTCCGTCATTAAGTTCACATAATAATAGCCTTCCGTACTCACCTCTTGCATCCCCCATTTTTCACGGCAAATTATTCCATTTCCTTCAGTATTTCTGCTGCTCTTTCGCTGCCGTGCTTTGCGGCATAGGAAGCCCATTTCCTGGCCTTGGCGAAGTTCTTCTCACCGAAGTCACCCTTGAAGTAACCTACAGCGATCTCCTCGGCGGCCTCGATGCTGCCTTTGCCGGCTTTATCTATTAAGTCTAATAATTTCTGTTTCTTGTCCATTTATATATTTACTCCGTTCTTTATTGGCTTGTAATTCATAGTTTCAGCGCAACTATCATAACATGATATGGCGGGAATGAGCTAGATTAATTGTGTTTCTAGAACGAGAGACAAATCCTTGTTTTTCGTCACCACGCATACGCTGTGGCAAGCGAAGTTCCCCATTGTTAGTCAAGGGATGGCACTAGAGGTGCCATCCCGATAGACAAGGGTGTGTGCCGCTCCAATTCCGTCAAGGACTTTCGCGGCATAAATCCTCGCGCAGCTTTTCATATACCCGCCTCACGTCAAGTTGTGGCGCTGCGGTTTATTCCACGGTTCCTTGACGGAATTGGAGCTTGGGGGAAGATAACGAAAACAGGAAAATAGGATAAGTTCTAACATTATCAATTGTTTTATCCTACATTTTTCTAAAAAAAATAGGATAAGATTCATGAATTGCGCTAGTCTTATCCTATAATTTTTCGAAATATTCGTCATACCGATTCTATATAATCCATATCGTGATATTTTATAGGATAAAACTATCACATTTCACTCATCTTATCCTATTTCACAAAAACCAGTGCACTTGTTACATGGGCAATTTGAGGGGAAGCCAGGGAGGTGAGCGGCTCAGGAACCATTTTGAGTCCGGGCCGGTTTAGCTGTGGATGAAATGTAAAAACGGCCCAGACCAAAATGGTCTGAGCCGCGTATTATCTAGTATGTCTCAAATCAGCCCTTAGCTGCAAGTGCCTCTTCGATCTTCTTTGTCAGTGCAGGAACGATCTTGTTAAGGTCGCCTACTACGCCGTAATCAGCTACATCGAAGATAGGAGCGTTCTCATCCTTGTTGATAGCGATGATGAGATCTGACTCTTCCATACCGGCAACGTGCTGGATAGCTCCGCTGATACCGATTGCGAAGTATACCTTAGGACGAACAGTCTTACCTGTCTGACCTACCTGAAGATCCTTAGGCTTCCAGCCTGAATCTACAACTGCACGTGAGCAGGAAACTGTTCCGTGAAGTGCCTTTGCAAGATCATCAAGAATCTTGAAGTTCTCAGCTGATCCAACACCACGTCCGCCGGATACAAGGATCTTAGCTTCCTGGATGTCCTCAACCTCTGAAACTGCCTTAACAATCTCAAGGATCTTTGTGTAGCAGTCGTTCTCTTCGAATCCCGGATTGAACTCTACAACCTCAGCCTTAGCGCCCTTTACAGGGGTGATCTTCTGCATAACGCCGGGACGTACAGTAGCCATCTGAGGACGGAAGTCAGGGCAAGCGATAGTAGCGATTGTGTTACCACCGAATGCAGGACGTGTCATAAGGAGCTGTTTGTGCTTCTGCTCCTGTCCCTCTACAGCGTTAAGAGGGAAATCACCGATATCAAGCTGTGTACAGTCAGCTGTAAGACCTGTGTGAACACGTGAAGATACACGAGGGCCAAGGTCACGGCCGATAGCTGTAGCACCAACAAGAAGGATCTCAGGCTTGAACTCGTTGATAACAGATGCAAGAGCGTGTGTGTAAGGCTCTGTTCTGTAATCCTTAAGTGCAGGATCGTCAACAACGATTACTCTGTCTGCACCATACTCAGCAAGAGTGTCTACAAGGCTTCCAACGTTTTCACCAAGCAGAACTGCTGTAACTTTCTTCTCATCAAGATCATTTGCAAGATCTTTTGCTTTGCCCAGAAGCTCAAGAGCGATTCCGGAAAGCTCATTGTCTACCTGCTGAGCAAAGATAAATACACCTTTATACTGTTCTATATTTTCTCTAGGCATGACTATTCTCCTTTGAATTTTGTAATAATTTAGTCCGTGATATACGCATGTCTCCGCTTACGCTCTCGACATGCTACATACATTCGTAAATCGACCTGCTCATTTCATTCACATGTCTTTTTTACTCATGTATGTTCGTTCCTCAAGGTTTCATTTATATGCCTGCAAGCAGTCATAAATGAAACTTTTCGTCACTATATCACTCAGATAACGTGCTTCTCTGTAAGCTTACCTACAAGGTACTCAACTGCTTCTTCTGCTGAATCAGGAGTAACCTTCTCGCCCTGGCCCTTCTTTACTTTGTCAGAAGCCTTTGCGATCTGTGTAGGTGAACCCTTAAGTCCAAGGTTAGAATCGTCAACATCCTTAAGATCTGCTCTTCCCCAAACTGTAACTTCCTTCTCGAAAGCATCAAAGATTCCGCCGGGAGTCATGTATCTGGGCTCACCAAGCTCTGCAAGAGCTGTGATAAGGCAAGGCAGCTTAGCCTCAACCATGTGATAACGATCCTCGAACTGACGCTTAACAACAACCTTCTTAGCCTTCTCGTCAACCTTGATCTCTTCTGCATAAGAGATTACAGGAAGTCCAAGGTGCTCAGAGATCTGAGGACCAACCTGAGCTGTATCACCATCGATAGCCTGACGGCCGGTGATTACAAGGTCATACTCCATGTTTCTAAGTGCGCCTGCGATTGTTGATGATGTAGCCCATGTATCAGCTCCACCAAGTACTCTGTCAGTAACAAGAACTGCCTTGTCAGCACCCATAGCCATGGCCTCACGAAGAACTGCCTCAGCCTTGGGAAGTCCCATGGTTACAACTGTAACCTCTGCTCCGTACTGATCTTTTAATCTAAGTGCTGCCTCAAGGCCAGCTTTATCATCAGGATTCATGATAGCAAGCATTGCGCCTCTATCAAGTGTTCCGTCGGGTTTGAATTTAACGCCGCCCTTTGTATCAGGGACCTGCTTAATGCAAACTACTACTTTCATTATGTTTTCTCCTTCTCTTATTTTCAGTTATTCACAAGGAAGTTCGGCTCTCGTGCAAAACACTCGACCGAACGAAGTAACTCACTAGATTCGAAAGAACCTCATCAAGTGATTTACTTCAGAAGTGCGCCAGAGATAACCATTCTCTGAACCTCAGATGTACCCTCGTAGATTTCTGTGATCTTAGCGTCACGCATCATTCTCTCTACTTCGTACTCTCTGATGTAACCATATCCGCCGTGAAGCTGTACAGCCTTGGTTGTAACATCCATTGCAACCTCAGCAGCAAAAAGCTTAGCCTTTGCAGCTTCAATTCCGTAGTAGTCTTTTGTCTTCTTAGCATCAGCTGCCTGATATACAAGAAGCTTAGCGGCTTCGCACTGTGTAGCCATGTTTGCAAGCTGGAACTGTGTGTTCTGGAAAGCACCGATTGCTCTGCCGAACTGCTTTCTCTCTTTTACATACTCAACTGTTCTGTCAAGAGCGCCCTCTGCAATACCAAGAGCCTGAGCAGCGATACCGATACGTCCGCCGTCAAGTGTGTGCATTGCGATTGCGAAGCCCTTGCCGCGAGTACCAAGAAGGTTCTCAGCAGGAATGTGGCAATCCTGGAAAATGAGCTCGTATGTGGATGATCCACGGATACCCATCTTATTCTCTTTTGTTCCGAAGGTGAAACCAGGTGTATCCTTCTCAACGATGAATGCTGAGAACTTCTTCTGCTTTCTGCCCTTCTTATCTTCTACAACATCTGTGTAAGCGAAGATGATGTAAACATCAGCTTCCTTACCGTTTGTGATGAAGCACTTGGATCCGTTAAGAACCCACTCCTTGCCATCCTCTGTAAGAACAGCCTTGGTCTGAACGCCCTGAGCGTCTGTTCCAGCCATGGGCTCTGTAAGACCGAAAGCACCGAGCTTCTCGCCCTTAGCAAGAGGTACAAGGTATTTCTGCTTCTGCTCCTCTGTACCATATGTAAGAATAGGATCGCAGCAAAGTGATGTGTGAGCAGATACGATAACTGCTGTTGTACCACAAACCTTTGCAAGCTCCTCTACACACATAACGTATGTAAGAGGATCACATCCCTGTCCGCCGTACTCCTTTGGTACAGGAATACCCATAAATCCGTACTTCTGCATCTTAGCAACGGTCTCTCTTGGGAACTCCTCTGTCTCATCAACGTCTATTGCATGAGGCTTAACTTCTTTTTCTGCGAATTCCCTGAAAAGAGATCTAGCCATTTCATGTTGCTGATCAAGCTGAAAATCCATTATAATTTCCTCCGTTTTTTATATTATTCATAATGAAGTTCTGCTCGCATCTGAAGATGCGCCAGAACTAAGTAGTACACCAGGCTCGAAAAGACCTCGCCAGGTGATTACTTATCTGTAGGAACCTTGTTTCCGTCTGCGTAGTTGTAGAAACCGATACCAGTCTTAACACCGAGCTTCTTGCCACGAACCATCTTGCGAAGAAGAGGGCAAGCACGATACTTGGAATCTCCGGTCTCTGCATAAAGAACGTCCATGATAGCAAGAACGATATCAAGACCAATGTAATCGCCCAGCTCAAGGGGTCCCATAGGATGGTTACATCCAAGCTTCATAGCTGTGTCGATACCTGCGATATCTGAAACGCCTTCTGAATATACGAAGATACCTTCGTTGATCATAGGAACAAGGATTCTGTTTACTACGAAACCGGCTGCCTCGTTAACCTGTACAGGAGTCTTTCCGAGATCCTCAGAAATCTTCTTGATCTTGTCTACGTACTCATCAGGAGTGTTGGCACCCTGAATAACCTCTACCAGCTTCATAACAGGAGCAGGATTGAAGAAGTGCATACCGATGATAGGCTTAGCAAGACCTGAACCGATCTCTGTGATTGAAAGTGATGATGTGTTAGATGCAAAGATGCAATCAGGATTCTTAACGATGTTCTCCTGAAGCTCCTTGAAAAGATTCTTCTTGATGTCCATAACCTCAAGAGCAGCCTCTACTACAAGATCAGCATCAGCACAGATGTCATTAAGACCTGTCTGGATCTTAGCTGTGATAGCATCAGCCTCTTCCTGAGTCTTCTTTCCCTTGGCAACCTGCTTATCAAGACCCTTCTTGATCTTGGCAAATCCGCCCTCAGCAAACTCAGTCTTGATATCGCAAAGATAAACCTTCTCTACAGACGCAGCCTGAGCAAATGTCTGAGCAATTCCTGATCCCATTGTACCAGCGCCAATAACAGCAACCTTCATTTTGTTTTCCTCCTAGTATTTTCTTATTATTTATCTATTGATCACGCGTTTTTAAAATCTACTACTTTTACCTTCTTAGGGTCGTCTTTCTTTCTAAGGAAGTTAGCCATACCCTCTCTCTGATCCTCTGACTCGAAGCATGAGCCGAAAAGCTTCTCTTCGATTACAAGAGCATCGTCGATGTTAACCTGAAGACCATCGTTGATTGCCTTCTTGCATGCACGAACAGCGATAGGTGCATTGGCTGCGATCTGGTTAGCCATCTTCTCAGCAGCTGCAAGGAGCTCTTCCTGAGGATATACAGCGTTAACAAGACCAATTCTGTAAGCCTCGTCAGCCTTGATGTTCTTAGCAGTGTAGATAAGCTGCTTAGCCATTCCGGCGCCGATGAGACGTGCAAGTCTCTGTGTTCCGCCAAAGCCGGGGGTGATTCCGAGACCAACCTCAGGCTGACCAAACATAGCATTTTCTGAGCAGATACGGATATCACAGCTCATGGAGATCTCGCATCCGCCGCCAAGAGCGAATCCATTGATTGCAGCGATTACAGGTACAGGGAACTGCTCGATCTTACGGAAGATGTCGTTACCCTTCTTACCGAAAGCCTCACCCTCAGCCTTGGAAAGTGTACTCATCTCGCCGATGTCAGCGCCTGCAACGAATGACTTCTCGCCGGCACCTGTAAGAACAACTGCTCTTACAACGTTTGTATCAATTCCGTCGAAAGCTGCAGCAAGATCATCGAGAACCTGAGAATTAAGAGCATTGAGTGCCTCAGGACGATTGATTGTTACAACAGCGATCTTCTCTTTTACTTCGCAATTAACAAAACCCATTTATAAATCCCTCCTGTGAAAGATTTTAGTTATTATTATTCTCACTACTTTTTAGCGATATTTCTCAACGATTGTTGCGCAGCCCATTCCGCCACCGATGCAAAGAGTAGCAAGACCCTTCTTAGCATCGTCTCTCTTAGCCATCTCGTGAAGAAGAGTAACAAGGATACGGCATCCTGAAGCTCCTACGGGATGTCCGAGAGCGATAGCGCCACCGTTTACGTTAACCTTGCTCATATCAAAACCAAGGTCCTTGGCAACTGCAACTGACTGTGCAGCGAATGCCTCGTTAGCCTCGATAAGATCGATATCATCAAGTGAAAGCTCTGTCTTCTTAAGAACCTTCTTGGTTGCAGCAACAGGTCCGATACCCATAACCTCAGGCTCAACACCTGCAAGAGCGCCGCCTACCCATGTAGCCATAGGCTTGATTCCAAGTTCCTTAGCCTTCTCTTCGCTCATAACAACAACTGCTGCAGCGCCGTCGTTGATACCTGAAGCGTTACCAGCTGTTACAAGGCCGCCTTCCTTGCCTGAGCAGCATTTAAGCTTAGCAAGAGTTTCAACTGTTGTGCCGGCACGAGGGCCCTCATCAACCTTGAACTCAACGATTTCTTTCTTAACCTTAACAGGAACAGGAACGATCTCGGCGTCGAACTTGCCATCAGCCATAGCCTTCTCGCACTTCTGCTGAGAATTAGCTGAGAACTCATCGAGCTCTTCTCTTGTAAGGTTCCATCTATCGCAGATATTCTCTGCTGTGATCATCATGTGATAGTGATTGAATGCATCTGTAAGAGCATCGTTTACCATGGTATCTACAACGGTTCCGTTGTTCATACGATAACCAAAACGTGCATTAGGAAGTGCGTAAGGAGCCATAGACATGTTCTCCATACCGCCTGCTACTACGATATCAGCCTCACCGGCCTTGATAAGATCAGCTGCCATGTTAACGCAGTTAAGACCTGATCCGCAAACAACATTAAGGGTAACTGCAGGAGTCTCGATAGGAAGTCCTGCCTTAATTGATGCCTGTCTTGCTACGTTCTGTCCAAGACCTGCCTGGATAACGCATCCCATGAGTACCTCGTCTACCTGTTCAGGCTTAACACCTGCACGATTAAGTGCCTCCTTGATTACGATTGAACCAAGTTCAGCTGCAGGAGTATTGCTGAGAGCTCCGCCCATCTTGCCGATAGCTGTTCTCACTGCGCCTGCCAAAACTACCTTCTGTGCCATAAAGCATTTCCTCCGTTTTTCGGACTTCCGTCCTTAATTTGTATTTAATTTTTACCTCTTTGTTCTACATTGATAAATTTTTATCAGAACGAATTTATTATATCATTCACATTAGCGAAATGCAATAAAAATAGCTCCCCGAAGGAAGCTATTTTGGAAAATCTCCATAAATTGATATTTATTTAACAGAATTTAGAATTCAGGCTCGATAAGACCGTAGGTATTGCCCTTTCTCTTATAAACCACACAAATCTGATCTGTCTCAGCGTTAACAAATACAAAGAAGCTATGTCCCAAAAGCTCCATCTGTACGCATGCATCCTCAGGATACATAGGCTTGGGATCGAACTTCTTCATACGCTCGATGCGGATTTCCTCATCATCCATGAAATCTGCTTCGATGTACTCCTTCTTAAAATAGCTGGCCTCTGCCTGCTGCTTGTCAACCAGTTTGCTCCTGTACTTCTTGAGCTGTCTCTCAATGACCTCTTCTACAAGGTCGATTGATACGTACATGTCGTTGCTGACCTGTTCTGCACGAATGATCTTACCTTTAACAGGAATGGTAACCTCAATCTTATGTCTGTCCTTGTCAACGTTAAGTGTTACATTGACCAATGTATCGGGCGTGAAATACTTTTCAAGCTTGCCGATCTTCTCCTCAACTGCTGCATGCAGTCCCGGTGTGACCTCAATGTTTTTTCCTACGATGGTAAATTTCATGCGATCATCCCCTTTACTATGCTGTAAATAGTCTAACAATTAAACTATTTCAGCGAATATTGTATATACGTTATTATACCATTCAAAAAAGATTCTATGAAATAATCTTTTTATAAAAATATGGCCTTTTGTAGATTATGCACAAAAAATATCTGTTGCTTTCTATTGTGTAAAATCCACTTGTAAAACATTGTTTTTGTGGACAATGTGGATAACTTCGTGTATAAGTCGCAAATTCGCCCTTTTTATTCTGTGGATTGTGGATAACTTTTAAAATTTTTATAAAAAAAAAATATTAATTCCATGTTGACAATTAATTTTCTGTGCATTTCAGAGAAATTGTGTTATTTATTTCAACAAAAAGGACTTTTCATCTGTATATAATAATGTAAGGCAACAAACACAAGAGAGGTACTGTATTGACTATGAAGAGACAAACTAAAAAAATCGCATTAGGAGTATTCATTATGATCTTTCCATTTTCACTTCTGTTTGGCTGCGGCGGCCCCGTGAAAAAAATCGAGCCTGCACCGGCAGCTGTCATTCCCGCCGCCGGAGAGTATGTTGAAGGAGCTGAGCTTTTGTGTTTAGCCCAGACCGAGGAGGAGGCAAAGAAAATCGCAGAGCTCTACGGCATAGAGCTGGTGGAGTTTTCCTACGGTGTTGCCACCTTCCACACCACAGAAAATCCCGGGGATGTAATCAAAAGAGGCCTCGAAAAGGGCTACCCTGAACTTTCCATAAACGGCTATTCTGAGCTCTATTAAGCCAAAAAACCAAAATAAAACCTCATATTTTGATTCATTGATTGTTTTTTTCCTGCGGACACCTATGTATAATAACTCTGTATGAAAAAAGAAAGGGGAAAGACAATGTATCAAAATAAGTTCAAACAGATAACCGCTGCTGTGCTCAGTGCTGCGCTGGTTATGGGACAGGCTCCCACTTCCTATGCCGCAGAAGATGAAGAAATGCTCATTATTGAAGACAGCATCGAAGACATCGAATCATCCGATGACGAAGCCTTTGAAGAGGCATCCGACAGCGCATCTGATGATTCTTTTGAGGAATTATTTGAAGATTACATAAACACCGACGACTACGACGCAGCTTCAGATGAAGCCTCAGAAGAAACAGAGTTAACACTTTCCGAAGAGGATGAGAATGACGAGGCTCCTGCAGGGGATACCCTTCTTCCCGAAGGCGTAGTGGGAATGCCTGAAGATTACGAACTCACCGCTGAGGAAAAAGAATTCAAAGAAGAACTTGCCGAAAACACTCAGGCCCTTGAAGCTTTCGCCGGAATGGTCGAAGGTGTTGATTATGTATCCGATCAGGTAATCTGCCTTGCAGATTCACAGGAACATGCCGAAGAGATCGCGGCAGCCTACTCCGGAGAGCTTGAGAGCTTTGAGTATGGCGTGGCTGTTATTGATCTTGCAGACAGCGAAGTCAGCATCGAAACAGCTTACAGCCTTGCTTTCGACACAGACCTGAATCTCCCCGCCGTTGAGCCCAATTATATCTATCACCTCATTGGAACTGCTGATGGGTATGACGTAGACACAGATGATGAATCTTCTTATTTCAATTATGAGGATGTTCCCACAGTTCAGAGCTGGGAAGATGTTTACGGAAAAACAGTAAACGGCGTCAAATTCAATGATTCTTTTCTTAGTCCCACAAGCCATTATTATCAGTGGCATCACGATATGATACATACCTATGATGCCTGGAAGATCACAACAGGCGGCAATCACAAGGTCACCGTAGCTGTCATCGACTCAGGTGTTCAGAAGGACCACCCTGACCTGGGCGGACGAGTAACCGTAGGTATGGGCGGCGGAGACGGCAACGGTCACGGAACTCATGTTGCCGGAATCATCGCTGCTACAGCCGGTAACGGAATCGGCGGAAGCGGTATAGCTCCCAAGGCCAGCATCCTCTCACTTCAGGTTCTGGATGCAAACGGAGTTTCTTCCTCAGATGATGCAGTCCTGAAGGCCATCAGATACGTTGCGGGCATCAATTCCAACAATACTGATACAGGAATCAGAAGAGCCGACATCGCCAACTTAAGTCTCGGCGGTCCCGCTTACAATCAGAGCGTTCAGCAGTCCATCAATCTTGCAACAGCCCGTGGTGTTACAATCATCGCAGCCATGGGAAATGAGCTTTCAAACCACACCTCTTATCCGGCAGCCTACAAGAATGTCATCGCCGTAGGCGCTGTCAATGAGACCGGTAAAAGAGCATACTTCTCCTGCTACGGATCCTGGCAGGACATCAGTGCTCCGGGAACAGACATCACTTCCTGCTATCCCACCAGCCTGTCTCCCGGCAGATACTCAGGCGGTAAGGGTTATGAGGTAATGGACGGAACATCCCAGGCAACTCCTATTGTTGCAGGAGCCTGTGCCCTTTACATGGGCTATGTAGGCCATGTTTCACCGGAAAAGATGCAGAAAGCACTTAAGGCTAGTTCAAACAAGGGCATTCTCAATGTCGGCAAGCTCATCAAGTCAGCCAAGCCTATTTCCACCGAAGGAACAGTAACCGGCAAGAAAAATGTAAAATCAGTATCAATCCAGAGCACTTCCAACAACGCAGGATACAGACTTAAAAATAAGAACGACAAACTTACATCAGCAACTATTTACCTTGATAATTCATTAAGCAGTATCACCCTGAAGGCAGTACAGCCCGTAAGCTCAGGCACAGCTCCAAACCCTTCCTGGACTTCCAGCAAAAAAGATGTAGCAACTGTAACAGGAAGCGGAGCCAGCGCCACAGTAACAGCTGTATCCAAGGGTAAGACCACCATCACCTGCAAGGCCATGGACGGTTCAGGCAAAAAGGCATCCGTTACCATCATCGTAGCCCAGGGCGTCACACAGGTCATGGTAAGCGGCCAGACTGTTGTCACTCCCGGTTCAAAGGTAAGCTACAAGGCAACAGTTTATCCTACAGATGCCAGCTTTAAGGATGTGACCTATAAGCTTGAAAAGGCCTACACCGGTGTTCACCTCAATGAAAAGAACGGAAAGGTGACCATCGACAGCACTGCAAAACCCGGAAGCTTTAAGGTAATTGCAACATCTAAAGATCCCGGTGCAAAACAAGGTTCTGCAAACGTAACAATTAAGTCAGCAGCTGCTACAAAGGCAAGCTCAGTAACCCTTACAAAGCCTTCAACCACAACCATTTACACAGTGGCAAAGAACGGTCTGCCAACAAGCGTTGAACTGAAGGCAAAGGCCAACAACGGAACAGATATCACCTGGAAATCTTCCAATGACAAGGTTGCAAGACTTTCAGCAAACAGCGGCGGTTCAGTTAAACTTAAGGCTGTTAAGGCAGGTACAGTAAAAGTAACAGCCACAGCCAATGACGGTTCCAAGAAAAAGGCCACCATCACCATAAAGGTAGGCAATCCTGTATCAAGTCTTCATCTGGTAGCAGGCGGAGGCACAGGACTCTCACTGGCAACGGGCTGCAGCACAACCTTTAAGGCAGTCCTTGGTTCAGCCTACGGAAAGCCCACCAACAAAAAGGTAAACTGGACTTATGAGATCTACGGCCGCGGCAACAACGGACTTGAAAAGTTGAGCTCATCTGCGCAGAACTACTGTAAGCAGAACGGTGCTTTCTTTACCGTAAATGATAAAGGTAAAGTAACAGCCAACAGCACTTCAACCTTCTCAAGCCACGTTTCAGCCATCAAAAAGTACGGCGCAAGCTACTCAGATTATGCAGTAAAGGTAAAGGCTACCGCCGCTGACGGTTCAGGAACCTACTCCGAAAAGACACTCTACAAGGTAAACAGAAACTACTATATAAGCTTCTATGTTTACAATAACGGTTCAGCTTCCTTCTACAACTCTTACTATGCAGACAAAGGACAGGTAGGTTACATCTTCGTGGATGCCAATTTCTATGAGCTGGCTGTTGAAAGCAGCAATCCTCAGATTGCCAATGCATATGTTACAACAGTAACCATGAATAACGGCGACAAGAGAAAGGTTCTTAGAGTTGATTGTAAATCAAGAGGGACCTGCAATATCACCGTTAAAACAGTCGATGGCTCAGGAGTTAAGGGAACCTTCGAATTCCAGGTATTGTAAAGCCATATAAAGCCATAGAACTTACACATAAAAAAGCCTTGGAGCTTCGCGTCCCAAGGCTTTTTCTTATTCTTTTTACTGGTTACTGGTTCGAGGACTTTTTTATCACCTGAACATTAAGTGTCTTGCTGAATCCTGATCCATCCCGGAGGCTTACGGTAATCTTGGCCGTGCCCTCTTTGTAGGGATAAATTATAATTCCCGCCGCATTAGATCGGGTTCCGTAGTAAGCACTGCATATGGTAGTATCCAGACTGTAGACGCTTACAGGATATTTCACAGTATTTTCCACCTGAGAGTTCTCGTCCACTCCCACAACAGTGGGAACGGCAAGTTCATCATCCAGATCGATCACAATGGTATCATCAAAGGCACCGGCCGCAGTGTAGACTGTATCACCACTTGAATTCTTGCTGGCGGTATATTTGATAAATTCTATCTTTGTTCCGGGATCCTTTCCCCTGAAGATCGAAGATTCCGCTTTAAAGTGGGATCCGTCGGCAGGGGTGGCATAAACAACCAGGCCAAAGTCCTTATATATCTTATCTCCGTTGTTGTCGTAGCCGTACCTGGCCAGGTCATCCATGAACTTTTCTTTGGTGTCCACCTTTACTTTTCCGTTTGAAAAAGTAAAGAAGGCCTTGTTCTTTTTGATTGTCTCCAGAAGCTCCGGATCATCCTTACTAAGTTTTCCGGATCCGTAGGGCTCCTTATATCCCACTATGTCATAATCCCAGATAACTCCTGTATTATCAGGAGTGCCATAGGCCTTACCCATCACTGCATTTACCGTGGCGGTGGCTCCATAGGCCATGTAGTTACTCTGATTGTCCTTAATTGTAAGATACAGTCCCGAAACAGGAATTATGACCTTCAGGTTGATCTTGTTACTCTTTTTACTTCCATCAAGAGCCTTGCAGGTGATGGTGGTTTTTCCTTTAGAAAAAGCCCTTATAGTAGCTGTTGTCCTTCCTGTTTCAGAGTCAAAGGCTGTTCCCACAACCCGGGCAACACCGGGATTGGAGCTGGTAAAGGAAACCTTTTTGCCAAGCCTTGAATCCGGGGAGTAGGCGGCGCCCACCAGTGTCAGGGTTGAATCATATTCATAGTTGTTCTCGTTATCATCTGATACGGGAATAAGGGTTGTCCAGTCGGATCCGGCTCCCGCATTGGGATTATACAAGGTAACATTGGTAGCTTTCTGAGCTATATTAAAAATGGTCATGGCCTTGATATTGCTGTTATCAAGGGAAGAAACCCTTACGGTGATATCGCCGCTGTAATTAAGGCCCTTTGTCACGGAGACCTTTCCGCTTGAAGTCACAGTAACTCCCGGCACATTCTTGATAGCGCCGGTTTCACTGTTATATGCGCCAACCTCCCACCTCAGGGTCTTGACGTTGGCATTGGTGGGAAGGACCTTGGCCTTAAAGGAGGCCTTTGTTCCTGCCTGAATATAGGACTGACCTGATAATTCCAGGCCTGTCACAGGCTGCTTTACAGTAATCTTGATGGTCGTACTCTTTCCCGAGCCATCGGTGGAAGTGGCGGTTATCTTGGCTGTTCCCTTGGAAAGAGCTGTTATCCTTATCTCTTTTCCGGAATCTCCAACCTGATCAATTCTCACCACCTTGGAATTACTGTTCTTAAATACCGGAGCTTTGATATAGTCATCGAAGTCTCCGTCTTTGGTGGTCTGCTGAGCATATACAACCAGGGAGGGATATCTGTAATACCAGCCGGGAGTTGTATCCTCCGCAGGCTCAGGTGAATTATTAAAAAGAACTATCTCTTTTATTTTGCCAGACGAATCAGAAGTGATATAGCTTCCGGAGGTATCACTTAAGATCCTTATGCCGGTCACCGCCTTGTCGCTCAGAACCTTCACCTTGCAGGTGGCTTTTTTGCCGGAGCTGTCAAGGGGCTGACAGGTGACAGTGGCTGTTCCGGGGCCCACAGGTTCAAGTTCAACCTTGGAAAGGCCGTAGCCTTCCGAATCTCCTGATATTTTAACAACCTTTGTGTTGGAACTGCTCCATTTAAACAGGGTGTAGTTGATATCACCAACCGCTACTCCATCGCTGTTCTTGCGATATTCGATGGTTCCTACCCCAAGCTCTGCATAATCCGCTATTCCTGCAGCGGGAGAGGATAAAGTAATGCTCTTTTGATCAAGAGTTATGGTTTCAACGGTTCCGTTGGCCGAATCAATGCCGGTATCCTTGGGCTTCTTACCTAGCATGGCGGCCACATTGACAACACCTGCCCCCATTCCGGGCTGGGTGGCCTTGGTGGCGGAGTTCTTAAGGACCTTCAGCATGGCATCGGGGCTGACATGGCCCACATAGCTCATATAAAGGGCACAGGCCCCCGCAACAATAGGGGATGCCATAGAGGTGCCGTCCTTGCTGCCATAGGTGCTTCCGCTGCCCATCAGTGAAGAATAGATGCCGGCTCCGGGAGCGGAGATATCCGCCCAGTCACCGTAATTGGAGAACTCGGCCAGGGTATTGTCCTTTTTGGTGGCGCAGACCCCTATGGTGTGCTCATATCTGGCGGGATATTTCACCAGATTGGAGCCGTCGTTACCCATGGCTGCCACCACGGTGACTCCCTGGGCATAGGCTGCGTCAAGGGCTGTCTTCATGGCTGCTGAATATGTATTGGAGCCGATACTCATATTGATGATATCCGCTCTTCTTGCCTTATAATAAGTGCCGCTCTCGCCGTCAACGGCTCCGGCAACATACTGGATAGCCTTGACCATGTATGAAATAACAGGGGAACTGGGCTTACTGGGCCTGCAGACATTAATGGGAAGGATCTTGGCTCCGGGAGCCACTCCCGCTCCGCCCAGGTCATTGCCTATGGATGCGGCCACAAGGCCTGCCACATGGGTTCCGTGGCCATAGCCGTCTTCATTACTGTCATTAAGGCCCATGTCGTAGGTATCCTGATTGACCTGCTCATAATTATCCACGATGGCATCCTTAAGGTCCTCATGATCAGTCTGGACGCCGGAATCAATGACAGCCACCACGATATCGCTGCTGCCCTTGGTGAGTTCCCAGGCATAAAAACTTCCCAGAGCCTCATGATACCATTGGTATTTTGAGTCAGTGGGTTTCAGCATGGGATCATCATTACCGGCTGCATAATACTCCTCAGACCAGTTCTCAAAATCCCCGTATTCTTCTTCAAAAGACATATAGATATTGGCCTCAACAGCAGGCACATTGCTGTCAGGATCGATGCCGTATTCAAAGGCATCCACAACACTGAGGCCGCTGTCCTCAAGGCTTATGGTGGCAAGGCCGTAGGAATAGTCTATAAGCTCTCCACCGTAGGCCCTGGCTATTCTGCCTGCTTCCTCCTCAGAAGAAGCAAGAGTTATAACCTGATCTTCCACATAATCGGTTCCTTCCTCCATCTCAAGAAGTTCGGAAAGAACGTCATTTTCCGCAAGCTCTGTTTTAATCTCCAGCTCTTCCTCGGTCAGCACCAGCTCTTCTGCAGATTCCTCAGAAGACTCTTTTGTGGTCTCTTCAGGAATCTCCGGAAGAAGCTCCGGCTCCTCCGATAGCAGTTCCTCCGATAATAGCTCCTCCTCCGGTAACAGTTCCTCATATAATTCCACATCAAAATCAGCCTGCGAGGATGCGCAGGCTGTTTGAGTGTTGTCTATTAACATTGCGGCAGCCATAAATAATGCCAGTTTTCTTGCTGCCCCCACCCTTTTGTACCTCAAATTACTCTACTTCCTTTCATATCTTGTAAGTCAATTATATAACAGATACCCGGCAAAAGGGCGCTTTTATGCACTTTTAACACATAACTAAAGAAATTTTCAGAGATTTGGCCCCATTATTTTGGTGCCGGTTATCGAAGTATCGATAAGTTTTAGGTTCTGGCCCGAGTAGTTTCCGAACATGCCTTTAATCCTGCACTTCTCAAAGGTGAGATTTCTGATGGTAACATAGGCGCTGTTTGCGGGATCATAATGGCTCATAAAGCAGCAGTATGCCGCATCATTTTTACCCTGATAAGCTCTGATATCAGTGTTCTTCACATACATGGTGTCGCAGACTACAAATTCCGACTGTAGATATCCGGACTGCTTGGGCTTATTGTTGGGCTCCACATAGATGCCGCACTGCGGGGCTGTGCCGTGGCTGTCTCTGATAAGGCAATCCTCCACTCTGAGACCCTGCTTATAATCCTTGTCGGTGCCAAGGTCAACAACGGATATGCCGTTTCGTCTGTTGTTGAAGATCTCACAGTTCTTTACGGTGATGTTTCTGCAGCCTATGCTTGCTGCGAAAAGAGCTCTTGTGCCGATATAGATTCCATCACCCCAGTTCTCATAGATCATCATGTCGGATATGGTCACATTGCAGGCGCCGGCCAGATAAATACCATGTCCGCTCTCGCCGCCGGAACCTGTATGCCTGTTTCTCTCGCCCCAGATCTGACCTCCAGAGATCTCGATATTGTCAGGAACAACCTCGCCTTCGCCGTAGTCCAGTTTTTCACCCTGAACAATGATAACTCCGTAGTCTCCCAGGTTATTTCCCTGAACTCTCAGGATGGCATCGGGATCCATCACCAGTCTTACACCGGAAGTCACATGGATACCTGTGGAGAGCATATCCGAGCCGGATATGATATTAAAGGCAGACACATCATAAACTCCGCCGGGAACAAAGACTGTAACGTCACTTTCCTTGTGGCCTGCTTTTTTGCTGTTTTCATGGGCCTTTTTGATGGCTTCGTTGATGGCCACATTATCTGACCTGCCGTCTCCGGGGGATGCGCCGAAATCGGTTATTACATTGATTCCTTCCACATGCTCGGAAATATAAACGGTGCAGCTGGCCTTCTTTCCGTTGGAAGTTGTGACCGTCACCTCAACCTTGCCGGTGGAATTGGCCTTAAGGGCCAGGGCCTGTCCGCCTGTGGTGGTGATCTCTCCATTCTTTCCAAAGAAGGAGCCGTTGTCATAGCCCGCAATTATCTTCTGGGCATCGGAAGCGTTCTTTACACCTCTTACCACATTGGCATCAATTGCCGCCGTCTCCAGGGCTTCGCTGTTTCCTATGGTCCAGGTAAAGGATACATTCTCGCCAAAGGCCTCCTCGGGACTTACTACGGGAGTGAGCATGTTGTATGCTGCCCAGCTGCTTTCCTTTACTGTAGATTCATTTTCCGCATTCTCGTTCTTAAGTCCCATATAAAGGGCCTTTTTATCGATGGACAGTTTGGACACGGGCTCACTTACCCTGATTCCGAAGCTGGCCTTGAGACCGGAGCCGTCATTTAAAGTGGCTGTGATGGTGGCTGAGCCCGCTCCCTTGGCAGTTACCTTGCCGGAGTTCTTGTTGACGGTGGCCACGGTCACATCAGAACTTGTGTAAATGAACTTCTGAACCTCGGATTTTACCTTGCTGTCACCGGAAACCAGATAAGCCACAGCCTTGGGACTGAAGCTCTTTCCCTTTTCCAGGGTATAGGTCAGATTACCGAATTCGATGCAGTTGGCATTTCCGTGAATCGTCACAGTACAGGTGGCTTTGAAGGAAGCCCCCTTCTTATTTGTGGCTGTGGTCTCAGCCTGGATCTTTACGGTCTTCTTGGCGGTGTCATTGCTCTTCTTTGCCTTGATAAGAACCTTATTTCCGTCATTCTCATAAAGGTCGGTGGTGACTGTAAGAGCTTCGCTCTCCTTATCATCTTCCACAAAGCAGATGTCCTCTGCATACTCCTTGGGGATGGTCCATATAACTCCCGCTTTCTCAGGAGCTGTAGGTGTCAAAATAGCGGAAAGCTCTGTGGCCACGCCTCTTCCAAGGGTTATCTTTGAATTGGAAAGAGCAATCTTACTTACCTCATTGGAGGTGACCCTCACCTTGCAGGATAAGGTCTTTGTCTTTTTTGCTCCCATTGGAAGATACTTGGCCTTAAGAGTAATATTACCCTTACTGTCCACATTTCCTGCTCCGATGGTGCAGGTTCCGTCGGGATGTTTTTCTATTCCCACGTATTTATTTGCTGAAAGCTCCCAGTCAATTGACCCCTGAAGCTTGGAGATCTCAATAGCTTCTCCGTTTTCATCAAAGCCGCCGGTGCAGCCGTAGCCTTCAGAAGAAGCCGGCGTAAATACCACTGAAACTGTATATTCTGCTCCGGGCTTCATGGATACGGTGCTTGCACTTAAGGCAGCGCTCTTTACAGGCACATAGATCCTGACAATGGCATTCTCATCATCCTCTGAAGCCACGCCCTCTGTAGTATTCTCGGCTTTTACCCTGATGCAGCCGGGCTTAAGGGCCGTGAGCTTACCGGTCTTTTTCTCGATGACAGCCTTATCGGTCTCGGTGCCGTCAAGATTCGTTACAGTCCAGTAAACCTCCTTATTAAGGGGCTGGTCCTTCTTGTTTCCGCCGTTAAGGATGGCATTTAGCTTGAGGGTCTTTTCCACTGCCACAAGGCCCTTTCCTGTGTCGATCTCAATGGACTTCACAGGATTGCCTACATTAACGGAGCATTTTGCACTTGCATCTCCCGCAGAGGCGGTAATGACAGCCTTGCCCTTTGACCTTGCGACAAATACTCCGATGGTCTTGCCGCTTTCGTCAGTCCTTGTTTCTATAAGTTCTGCAACAGCATTGTTGCTGCTTGTAAACTCGATTTCTCCGATGCCCGTTGCAGGTATAACGGAAACAACCTTTATCTCAAAAAGATTGCCCTCCCCGGCCTTTAATGTGCTGTCGGAGAGTTTTATTGCTGTTATCTTGTCATAGACATTTACCCTGAACTTGGCCACAAGGCCGGTCCAGAGATTCTTGGCTATGATCACGGTGGTACCGGCGCTCTTTCCCTTGACGGTACCGTCTGAGGTCACCGTGGCAACAGCCATATTCTCTGAGCTGTAGTAAACATCTGTGTTGGCAGGGTTTGAAGGAGTGTAGCTCGAAGCCACCTGAACTGTTTCTCCCTGGGCCACCGACAGGCTCTCGCCATAGCTCTGGCGGCTGGAGGTGATCAGCTTTCCGCCGCAGGTTATAAGAAGCTCCCTGTCATCTATTTCTGCTGCCCCGGGATTGGAGGGATCTGCGATCACCACTTTCCAGCTTCCGTATACTGCTCCGTCATCCAGGGATGTGGCATAGATGAAGGCAAACTGCGTAGCTGCAGGCCACAGATCTGTGTATCCGTCCTTATTTACGTCCTCGGAATGGATAGCAACGGTAACAGTGTTTCCCATAGCTGCATCGGTCTGAGTCCTGCTGACCGGCATCTTTCCGCTCTCTGTCAAAAAGCCGGCTACAAGAGGATCTGAGGTGGTCCAGAGGATCCTTCCATCCTCATCCTTTTCTTTGTCAGGTAAAATAAACTGCGCTGTGAGATCCAGACTGTAGCCCTCGTCGCCCTCTCTGGTTCCGCGAAGGAGCACATAGCCTTCAGCCCCAACGTCGATTGTGGTAGGCTCATAGGCCCATCCTGCGTAGAAGGTCATATCTTCGGATACGAGAACAGGGAAGCTTGCAGGGGTTTTAAGATCTTCATCCTCAAACCATCCCGTAAACTTAAATCCGCTCTTTACAGGCTCTCTGTCAGGGGCTTCCACCATCTCACCGGGAGCTGCTTCCGCATAAGGAATATAGCTTCCGCCTCTTGTGTCAAAAGTCACCTTTCTTCTGGCTTCTTCCCACTGGGCGTAAAGGGTAATAACGCTTCCGTCAATGTAACCAAGGTTTTTGACCAGAGCGCAGTTGGTATATGTTTTTCCGCTGCCGTCGGCTCTTGTATTCCAGCCCGCAAAGTCATAGGCATTGGATCTCTCAAATTCATTCTCGGGAAGATATTCCTCCAGGTCATAGACATACTCGGCATCTATCATAAGACCCTGGGCATCCTCTGCATTGGCCTCAAAGGTAACCAAATAGGAATTGGGGGTATATCTGGCCACCAGCTTGTTGTCAGCTACTTTTTCCCACTCTGTGAAGGTGTAGCCCTTCTTGTAAGGAATCGGAAGATCCTGGGGCTCTTCCTCCGGGAAATGCAGTACATAGGATCTGCTGCAGCTTCCTCCGTCGGGATCCAGATCTGTTCTTTCATAGGTTCTCACGGAAACCGTCTCGCAGATCCAGAAGTCTTTCCTGATGCTTCTTACGGCATATTCCAGCTCTTCGCTGTGGTAGTCATCCTTCATGAAGGAATCGATATAGCAGAAGCTCTCCTTGCCGGATGAAGCGGAAAGCCTTTTTACCACCTGTCCGTCCCTGACAACCTCATAGCTCTGGGCGCCAACTCCCGCATCCCAAGTCAGGGTCACGGTGTTGAATCTGTCAACGCTGGCTTTTAGCTCCGCCGGAGCATGCGGGAATACCCATACGTAGAAGGATTCCGTCGAATCGCCGCAGATGGCTGTAATAAGGGTGCTGCCGATCTCATGTCCCTTTACAACGCCGGTAATCGGATTGACAGAGGCAACCTTTGGATCAGAGGATAACCAGTAGGGCTCCTCGGGAAGGGGTGCCTCCTCAGGAATAGACCTCAGTTTAAAGGTGTACTCCTTGCCCATTTCCACGTCTTCGCAGCCGTCAATGGTAACTCCCAGGAGCTTTGGTTCCACAATAATGTTAAAAGAGCTCTCTGCATGATTGCCGAACTCATCGGCCATAAGTGCTCTTGCTGTGATGGTAGCGCATCCTGCGGCTTTGCCGTAGAGGTATCCGTTGACCACAGTGACAACATCCGTGTCACTGCTTGTATACTCAAGCCTTCTGTTTACCGCATTCTTTGGGAAAACAGCGGCTCTTATCTTCTTGGACTCGCTGATGCCAAGATGAAGGTTCTCCATACCGTCGTCAAAAACGATCTCCGAGGGAGCCACCGGTGTTCCGGAATAGTCCTCGTTATCTGTGGTATAGGCCTTGATCTTGATATTGCAGTTGTGATTATCTCCATAGTCCTCCCAGAAGCTTTCATCATTTTCAAGAATGAAGCTCTGTCCCTTTTCAGCTTCCGTGTGTGTTATATACCAGGAAAAGGCCTCGCTTTCAAAGCCAAAGTATCCTGAGGGGATACTCTGATCATCTCCCTGGTACAGAGGGTTATAGAACTCTGCCACCACAGAAAATACCGTGCCGGGAGGAAGGTCTACAGTTTCATCCAGCTTGATGGTGGTAAATCCCGCATAGGTCAGAACACCTGAGGTCTGACTTGCCAGAGTTCCGCTCTCCGGATTCTCCTCAGGATCTTCAAGATCTGTATAAACAGAAATTGTGTATTCGGTGCCTGCAGCTCCGCAGTATACACCAACAGCCTGCAGCGTCTCTCCGGCAGCTCCGCTGGGGGCTTTGGAAGTGAAGACATTGGCTGCCTTTTTAGCTTTTACGGTATCCACGTCCATTCCACCGTCGTACTGATAATTGTTGTCGTAATTATCGGCACCTTCCATCTCGAAGGCGTGAACAAAATCATATAAGCTGGCATCATAGTAGGACAGCCAGAAATATCCGTCATATTCCTGGTTGTCATCAAGATTACCCTCAGTCCAGCTGTTTCTCACAAGCCAGGCTCCGTCTGCGGGCGGAGTATAGGTAAAGTGCTCTTTTGGGAAATTGTCATCCCATCCCACTACAGCCACGGAATGGTTGGCATAGCTAAATTCAGGATTGTAGAAAGAATTATACTTTGGATTGTAGACACCGGCCTGACTTCCGCCTTCAAAGGGGCTTACAGCGCAAAAACTGAAGGCTGCGGCTCCACACTTTTTTATCAGATTCTTGATAGGTACCAGGTTGTCGATACTGTATTCCTGGTCGTAATAGCTCTGGAGGTGGGCCATATCATCATAGGCAAGACCCTCATCGATTATGCGATAGTTGAGCTCCTGGGCCTCACTATAGGGGAGAGTCTCCTCTGAGGCCGCACCGGTCCAATTGGCAAGAACGTTCTCTGAAAGAAAAACATTTCCTCCAAGATCCAGCATATTTACGCCGGTTTCATGGCAGCTGTTGTAATCCCCCGCGGTTCCTCCCAGGGGATCTTCAACTGTTCTGTAGGAAAAATAAGCAAGATGCAGCTTGGAATATTCGGGACTGTAGTAATTAGGCAGATTCCCGTTATTCATCATATTTATCTCGGCCAGAGCCAAAGATGAAAATGCCCAGCAGGTTCCGTAGTCGCCCTGGTCATGAAGAGCCGGCAGATTGGGAGTCACATAGTACTCCTCCGGTTCATCCTCCTCAGACAAAAGTGACAGCCCGGAGGGATCATCTCCCCCCAGGCTACTTATATTCATCTTATGATCCAACTCACGAAATCCGGTAGGTGCGCGGCTCTGCTGATCTTCCTCGGGATAAAATGTGGCGGGATCCTCGGAATCTTCATCCAGAAGCTCTTCCTGAAGCTCAGCAGTCTCATCGGAAGATTCAAATTCTTCGAAGTCTCCCGCAGTATCTTCCTCAGAAAGAAGCTCCTCTTCCGGGGCATAGTCAATAAGAGAAGCCTCTTTGGAAGATTCTTCCTCCAAAAGAAGGTTCTCCTCGGATGCCGCATAGACTCCCTGGGTCCCTGTCAGCACCAGATTGGTAGCCAAAAGCAGCGAAATCAGCCTTTTCTTCATAACACTAATCCCCCTCACAAGATAAGTAATTATTTAGTAAAGCCTTATTTGCAATTAACCTGTAACCTTGTCGTATAATGCAGAAACAGCGTTCCAGTCAAGGACCTCAAAGAACTCTTTGATATAATCGGCCCTTAAGTTCTTATATTTCAGATAATAAGCGTGCTCCCAGACATCGAGAGCAAGGATCGGGATCCTGCCTGTTCCTTCGCTTATGGGATTGTCCTGATTAGGTGATGCGGTAACGAAAAGGTTGCCCTCCTTATCTGCTGAAAGGAAGGACCAGCCGGAACCAAACTGACCGGCTGCTGCCTTGGAGAGCTTATCGATAACTTCCTCAAGGCTTCCGAAGGTCTCATTTATCTTATCTGCCAGCTTCCCTGTGGGAGCCTTGGCAGGATTGGGAGACAGAGTCTTGAAATACAGATTATGATTGTAGTAGCCGCCGCCCTGATTGCGAAGCCCTTTTCTCAGGGTCTCGTCGGAAACCTTATCAAGACTTGCCAAAAGCTCCTCCACATCCAGATCCGCCATGCCGGCCTTCTCTGCCAGCTCGTTAAAGGTCTTGGTATATGTTGCATGGTGCTTACCGTAGTGGGTCTCCACTGTAAGCTGATCTATATGCGGCTCCAAACCGTTTACTTCGTACGCCAATTTAACCTGTTCAAACATAATTCTGCCCCTTTCTGTCTGCACTTTTTGTCTTTGACAATTGTTAATAAAAAAAAGATATGTATAACCGCTATTTTAACGGCTATACATATCCATTTTAACATGATTAAGAATATTTAATTTCATCCCGGCCCCTTGGAACCGATGATTTTATAAAAATATAATAAACTTTATACGGTATAAACGTTTCCTGCGATCCACTCTGCATAAGCGGCTGCATCCATGCGTTTAAGGTCCCCCAGTTCTTTTTTGTACCTGTCCAGCATCTCGGGGTTGTCCCAGTGGAACTTGATTATGGCAGCAAGGTCCCTGGCATCTCCGGGCTCGAAGAGTCTTCCTGTGACTCCGTCCTTAATAAGCTCAGGGATTCCGCCGATATTGGCACCTATGACAGGCACTCCCAGCTGCTGACTCTCCATAACGGAGAAGGGATTATTCTCATACCACTCAGAGGGGTATACGGTGAAAAGTGCCCCGCTTATGAGTTTCTTAAGGTCTGCCCCTGTTCTGAAGCCCACATCTGTGGCATAGGGAAGGTTATCTATGGCCTCCTTGTACTCGCCCTTTCCGGCAAAAACAAAGTCCACCTCCGGAAGCATGTCGCAGGCACTAAGAAGGGTTCCCATGCCCTTTTCCCAGGAGTATCTGCCAAAGTAGAGAACGTAATTGGGCGGAAGTTTCAGCTCAGGATCGGGATCCCCCTTGGGTTCCATAGGCTCCACAAAATTGTGCATGGCCACGGTCTTATCCGCAAAGAGCGGATTACTGTCCATCTTCTTTTTCATGAACTCTGAGCAGCAGATGATGGTGTCGATGTATTTATAGGTGCCTCTCGCGTTCCAATATATGGCCTCAGCGGCTCCCACTGCGGATTTGGCGGCAGAGCCGTGAATGCACTTACCCTTGATACAGTTGACGAAATGTCCTCCCAGACACTTCTCGCAGTTAAGGCGGCTTCCCGGGTTATTCATCATATGGTTGGGGCAAAGAAGCTGATAGTCGTGGGCAGTGAATACTATGCGGCAGTTCTTTCCCACCTGCTTTCTCCACTTGACCACCTCCAGGATAACAGAGGGTGTCAGCTGATAGTTGAAGTTATTGAGGTGCACCACATCAGGCTGAAAATCCTCCAGGACAAGCCTGATCTTTTTCCTGGCTTCCCTGCTGTAGATGGTCTTCACAGGATAGGTGAGCTTGGAGAGCTTGCTTCCTCCATGGAAATCCATGTCGGAAGTGTAGGCCCCCACATTGTTGGACACACATCTGCCCTCATGCTCCATGCCGAAATACTGAACCTCATGGCCCAGGGCCTTAAGGGCATCTCCCAGCTTGAAAATATATGTTTCCGAGCCTCCATTGGGATGGAGGAATTTGTTTACCATTAAGATCTTCATTGTGAAACTCCGTATTTCTCTCCGTAAAGGTCTATCCAGTCAGGTCTTGGCATAGACCTGCAGCTGTTTTTGCCATAGAAGCTTGCTGTCATGCAATTATCCACATTTTTCGGATCGGACACAACAGGCATGTGCATAAGAGGTCCCTGATAATTGTTGATCTCAGGAAGGATAACGTCGTCAACGCCCTCTTCCTCCATGAGCCTTATCTGGAGAAGCATCTGCTCTCTATAGTCCTCGGCCTGTCCTGAACGGTAATAGTCAAGGCAGACATAATCGGTGTATTCCTTGATTCCATGTCTTCCAACATAGGCTATCAGCAGCATTGCAAGGGCAAGGGCACCGTAAAGCACAATATCGCCCACTACAGTTCTTCCCTTATCCGCGGTGTCCAGATGGCTTATGCAAAAGCCCATGACATAGATCACCACTGCCAGAAGGCAGATAAAGAACACCCAGAAATCGAAGTTATAATATCCTGATGAAACCACGCCGCCGGCATAGAGCCTTGGGGCATACATGCTGGCATTAACAAGGAATGCAGTGGCTGTAAACAATAGCGGATGTGAAAAGCGCTTCTCAAAACCTGTCTTATAAGTTGCCTTGGCAGCCTTAAGTGCCCCGGCGGAGATGACCGCAATAATAAGCACCGCGATCAGCACAAAGGCCTTATCCACAATGAAGCTCTCATAGGCGTCTTTTACGGAAAAAGTGATGCTGGCAAGGATAGTTGCAACCACGCCCTCGGTGGGCTGAGCTCCCTGACTGATATCCGAGGCACTTCTGGCCGCATTTCCCGGAGCCACAAAGCTAAGATAGAGTCCTATGCCTTCCAGCACCAGAGGAATCAGAAGAAGGAAATCCTTTTTATTCCTGTCCTTTGCAATAACAAACTTTTCCAGCCAGAGGATAAATACAACCTCCGGAAGAAGCAGGGCTGCGGGATAGGTTGCTCCTCCCATAAGAGCCGCGAAAATGCTGAGTACAATGAGGTCTCCGATTTTTCTGTCAGTTAAAAATCTGTCCCCGAAAAGAATTCCTATAAGTGCCATACACATGGGCATTACATAGTGAACACAGCCGACCCACCAGAAAATTCCTGATTTCTGAGAAGGCACCAGCTGAAAGGAAAAGGTCAGGAAAATAAGTGCCACCTCCAGAAAATATCTGCCTCCCAGCTCCCATCTCTTCTTCAGGAAATGATGGGCGAAGGCCGTAAAGCAGATGATCTGCAGGATAACGAAAATAAAGGGCACCAGCACATAGCCCCGGGCTGAGAAAACCTCAGGGTGCAGGCAGAACACAAAGCAGTCAAACCAGGTTCCCTGCCAGTGCTTGTAAGTATCAACAGTGGTCAAAGCCGCAGCCTTAAGGGCTGAGATCACAGAGCCTGTGGTCTTAAAAGCCAGATGGGCTCCCGCTCCGTAGTTATAATCATCCCCGCTGGCAAAGTCGTAGGGGGCGATCATAAATACAGGAATAAGGCTCAGTAAAAGTATGAGGGCCCAGATAAGGACCCTGTGTTTTGAAATCAGTTTTTTCATTTAAGGTTATTTCTCCACTTATTTTTTCAGATAAAGCCTCACCAAAAAGAGCTTGAATCCTCCCATGATCTCCCATTCTGTGGCAAAGCTCTTTATCCTCTTTCTGACATATCTGCCGGAATCCCCAAAGAGTTCCTGCCAGCCGTATTTGCGGAAGAACCCGGGTCTGAAAAAGCCCTTGAGGTCTATCCTTATCTGGTCGTAGATCTGATTGAGCATTCTGGAAGTGGCGTAGTACTCACCCTCTCTGCCAAGGCCGTTCTCTGTGGCCTGTCTTCTGATGTTGCCGGTGGTGGTAATAAAATTCCCCATCTTCTCATCACCTATGGTATGAACCACAGAACCGGGCATTTGATAATAATCATAGAGCTTGTCGGGAACGAAGCTCACTTTGTTTGAAAAAGAAATCGATCTGTACCACAAAAGCATATCGACGAAGGCCTTCTGATCCTCGGCGTAGCGAAGCTCATGCTCCATCAGGATGCTGCGCCTCACAAGCTTATTCCAGGAAAAGCCCTCGATATTGTGGGTTAAAAGAAAGACTCTCTGGGCATCAGCGCCGCTGACACATTTCCTCTCCAGCACCGGCTCGCTCCAGTCCAGCTCTTTTCCCTCTTCATCCACGTATCTGAAGGAACAGCAGGCCATATCGGAGCCGTCCTCACAGATGGCGCCATACATCTTCTCTATGAAATCAGGGTGCATATAGTCGTCGCAATCCATGAAGGTAATAAACTCACCGGTGGCCTGCAAAAGGCCGCAGTTGCGGGAATTGGCATGTCCGGTGTTCTCCTTATGGATAGCCTTCACCCTTTCATCCTTGCCGGCGTATTCATCCAGAATCCCCGGGGTTCCGTCGGTGGAGCCATCGTCCATGAGAAGAACCTCCAGATTCTTATAGCTCTGGGCTATGATGCTGTCCACGCAGCGTCGTATATATTTTTCAGCGTTGTATATGGGTACAACCACGGTTATCTTCGTATCGCTCAATTACTTATTCTCCGTTACAATAAACTCTCCAGGCCATGAACCGATTTCTCTATGGTGAAAAATGCGGCTCTCTTCTTTGCAGCTTCTGTATATTCAGGCATCACGCCGCTTTTCGCGATAGTTGCCGCTTTATCTATAGCCTCAGCAAGGCTCTTGGGGTTTCCCGCCTCAAAGAGTATTCCCTGCTTATCCTCTGTAATTATCTCAGGAATGCCTCCAATATCGGAAGCTACGCATATAAGTCCCTGAGCCATGGCCTCTATAATGGATATGCCGAAGGCCTCCTGCCAGACAGGGGGATAGACAAAGATCTGTGCCCTCTTGAAAAAGGCCTCCTTGTCCAGCCTAACACCGTGAAAGGTGACTGTATCCATAAGTCCCAGGTCCCTGACCTTCTGCTCTAAAGAAGTTCTTGCGGGGCCGTCCCCCAGGATATCCAGGTGGAGGCTGTGGTCCTTTGAAAGAATTCCCAGGGCATCTATAAGAACGTCAACGCCCTTTACATCCACCAGACGGCCGATATAGAGAAGACCTGTGGAACCCTCAGAACCACCGGCTTCACCGGGCTCTTCTTTTGATTCCGAAATATCTATTCCGTTATAAACAACCTTGATCTTATCAGCAGAAATGCCAAATTCCTGAACATAACTCTGCCTGGTAAATTCCGATACTGCTATCAGTGCATCTGATTCCTTGAGGATCTTGGAAAGCAGCCTGTAATGCATCTTATCTTTTCGATTATTGCCTGTATAAAAAAACTTATCTTCAAAGGAGCAGTGAAGGTATTTGATATATTTGGGGCCTTTGCACAGCTTGATCAGGCACCTGTACAGGAAGTATGTTCCCACACCCTCGTGATGCACCACCACTGCGTCATACTTATTTTTCCGGGTAAGAGCTACCAGTTCCTTAATCTTTATCGGAGCTGAAAAACCGCTGAAATCATAGGTCTTAAGCCCCTCATCCTTCATCCTCTCAGCAATTTCGCCCATGCCAAAAAGAAAGCAGAATTCATGGCACGCTGTTCCCCTAAGCCCGATCTGCTCGCACAAGAGCTCTATTCCGCCGGCCCCTCCGGCGCTAAGTAAATGAAGTACTTTTTTCATCTTATCCCCAATTGTTTCCGGCCCATTTGTCTTTGCGGAATTCCAGGCTTCTCATGGAATAGTAAACTGCTCTCAAGGGCTTCTTTACATAATATTCCAAAACCTCGGAGAATCCGCCCTTACTGAGCTTTTTATTGAACCTGTAGAGCTTTCCCTTGCGGTCCAGCTTCTGTTTTCCGCAGGGTGATAAAAGATAATACTTATACCACTCATCTCCTGCGTAGATATCTCTGTAGATCCAGGGCTTATCCCCTGTGATGTAGTGGATAACCGCAGCGTCTTTTACCGCTTCCTTCCAGTCCCTGTAATTGGTTCCGTAGTAGCTGTTAAACTCATCCATGGTATAAAACTGAGGTATCTGCTCAGCCATATATCTGAAGGGCATGCAGTTATATCTGGCGGATAAAAAGGTTATCCGACCCTTACAATATTCATTAAAGGTCTGCTGATCCATGGAGCTTCTGTTTCCAAGGCTTCTTCTGTAGGCTATGAGCTTGGTGCTCATGTCATCTTCACGAAGCTTTTTTGCATTCAGAAGAAGAAATCCGCCGTTGATCCTCTCGGTCTTGTCCAGGATGCATGCGGAGTGGAGCACTGCAGCCAGATAGTTGTCCCCCAGCTCAGTCTCAGAATAGAGCTTCCACAAGTCCTCCTTCACAATCATATCCGAGTCCACATAGAGCACTCTGTCGTACTGAGGAAGGTCATCGCTTATATCAAATTTCAAAAGACATGCCGGAGAAATGCTGGATAGCTGAACAATGTCACTGAACTTATCCAGTGGCTTTTCTATGCAGGTGACACTGCTATTCTCATAATGCCCGAAGACATTGAACTTCTCGGAATCCTCTTTTGAAAAGTCACCTCCGAACACATAGATATCAGCGAAGGTATCCTGTGCCTTGTTCTCCAGTATGGAGGTTATGGTTACCATGGTTGGCATTAAAAAATTTTTATCGCATATCAGCGCAAAGGGCAGTCTGTTCATTCCCATTTCCCGACTTTCTTGTTTCTTCTCTCTTTTCTCTCCCTGAAGATATTGATAAAGCCTGCAAAGCCCTCCTGGGCAATCTTTTTCCTGAGCTTGTCAAATCTGTAGCTCCAGATGCCTCTTAGCTTGAACTCCACATCCTTGAAGGGTGACAGCTTGTAATATTTGTACCATTCCTTTGCCCAGGGCTTGAAGGTGTATTTCCAGGGCTTCTCCCCGGTGGCGTAGTGAATGATAACAGCTTTATCTATAACGTCCTGAGCACTCTTGTAGTCAGAACCGTAAACCTCATTTAGACGGTCGATCCTTCCCTCCGCCATCTCGATGACCTTGGGAGGAATGCAGTTAAACTTAATATCCTGATAGAGGTAGTCCTTGCCGGTGACGATATTGTAGGTCTGCTGGTCCATGGAACCGCGGTCTCCAAGGCTCCTTCTGACCTCTCTCATTTTGAGATTGAGCTTCTCATCTCTGATGCGCTTGGCGTTAAAAAGCATGATGCCGGCGTTGACATTGCCGGTCTCCTCATCCATATTGGCCAGCTCTTTTACACCTGCTGCATAGTGATCCCCAAGGTCCACATTGTAGAACTCCGACAGATCACCTCTCACAATGATGTCGCCGTCAAGGTAAAGAAGCTTGTCGTAGGCAGGCACCAGCTCGCTGATGTCAAACTTCAGAAGACATGCAATTGAAATATGAGCCAGCTGCTTAATATCCCTGTAGGCATCAAGGGAAGCCTTCACCAGATTGATGGGAGAGCCGAAGGACCTGAGCATTTCGATCCTTTCATAGGAGCTCTCATTGCACTCTGCCATAACAATGTAAACGTCATACTCCGTGTCGGGAGCCTTGTTTACAAGAAGCGAGGTTATGGCCACGCAGGTGGGCATTATGAAATTGTCGTCACTTATAAGTACTACAGGTATCAAGTTTTTATTCATTATCCTTTTCCTAAACCTTTATAGAATCCCTTGGCCCAGGGCATATAGATGTCCAGCCAGAGGGACAGTTTTTTCTTTTGTGATATATGGGATATTCCCTTTAGGGTCCTAAAGCCCTTTTTCAGGTCCTTTTCTATATCTGCTATATACTTCTCTTTGTCAGCCATATCCGATTTTTTCAATTTCTTAAGGCAGTCGGTCTGGGCCTGACAATAGGAAAGAAGCGCATCTCCATAGAGGGAGCTCTCTCCGAGACTTTTAAAAAATTCACATCTCTTTTTCCTGGCATCCAGCACATCCAGCCTCTTAACGGAAAAGCCCGAGTGGGTTATGCTGCCCTCTCTCTTGGATCTGTAATAATATATGATCCTGTCTGAAAGAGCCACCTTCCGTGCCTCCCAGATAAGCCTGTAAACCAGGTATTCATCCTCATGGATCCTGCCCACAGGAAACTCCAGGTGTTCAAAAAGGCTTCTGTGAAACATCTTGGTCATGACGATGCCCCAGCCCTTGTGATAAGTGGTCATAAGCTCGTGGCACATGTCCCTGGAATCCATGAGCCTTGTCTCATAGGTGCTCTGAAAGGTCTCTGTCTCTGCAGGATCATGGAAGTTGTTGGATCTTCCCTGAGCCATGGTCACATGGCCTTCACAGATACAGGAATAAAGCACCTCCACATAATCCGGCGCAATGATATCATCCGAATCAATAAAGGAAAGATACTCTCCCTTCGCAGCCCTGATACCGGCATTTCTTGCTCCGGAAAGGCCTCTGTTTTCCTGATGGATGACCCTGATCCTTGAGTCCTTCTCCTTCCAGGAATCACAAAGTGCCCCGGTGGAGTCCGTGGAACCATCATCCACAAGAATGATCTCCAGGTTGTCATAGGTCTGACTGCAGATACTGTCTACGCAGGCATCCAGGAATTTTTCAACATTATAAGATGGAACTATTATAGAAATTAAATCCTTCATTCTCAATCTGTTCCTTACTTCCAGTAAAGCTTGTAAGCCTTGGGGATTCTGAACAAAAGCCTGGAAAGCACTTCCTTTTTCCTGTCGTAGGAGGAAGTGTCGATGCCTGACTTATCGCAAAAGCTCTGAAGCTCAGGAGTCAGCACCATAAGGTTATTGTCGTGATCGCAGCCCTTTACATATACAGGAATCTCAACCACCTCCGCATTGGAAGCGTAATTGATGATGTCCTGGTGTCCCGGTGTCTCGGGATATCTGTTCAGAATAACAAGCTTTGTTCCTTCTTTTGCAAAAAGAATATTGTGGGCTACCGTTCCTGTGGTGGCCACCATCTCCCTGCAATGGCTATAGTACCATACCTGTTCTTTAAAAGAAATCTCCTCGGGATAAAGCACCTTGTAACCGCTCTTTTCAAAAAGCTCCTCAATATACTTCTCACCCAGCTGCTTGGAGCCCCTGGCTATTCTGCTGCGGGAGAGATAGAGCTTGTCATAAACCTCAGGAAAACTCTCTGTAGCGGAAACGGTCTCCGATACATATCTGAAGGGCTCGATATACTCCTTCTTTAAGAAAAATCTCGGATAGTAGGATATGTCGGGAACCAGCACCTTGCTGAATCTGGTGGGCTTTGAGGGGCATATTACGTCCCTGTCCAGATCAATTCCCCAGAGGGCAAACCACTGTCTGTAAAAGCTCTCCATGCCTTCTATCTTGGCAAGGATCTTTTTGCCCTTGCTCACTTCCCTGGAAAGAGCCCACATTCTGACGGTACTGTCCACAAGGAAATGTCCCCAGTGGCCACGTAAAAAGCCGATGTAAAGGACCTCCTCGTCGCAGGTCTCCCACTCTGCAGCCTTGGGATCAATATCCTCTCTGGTGGCGTAGCCCTTTTTGTGAAGGCGCCTTTTACTGGTATATTCTATAAACTTTCCCTTTTCATCAAAGGCAAAAAGGCACTGTTCATCAGGGATTATATAGGCTCCCTGATACTCTGTTATCTGTGCCTTGCTGTTATCTATCATCTTTTCATCTATCATAGTTTTGTCCTGTAAGCGAAAGCATAGCTCCGGCCCTGGCTCTCCAGGTGTATTTCCGGGCTTCTTCTTTTGCTTTGACAGCCTTTTCTTTGGCAAGCTGTCTGTCTTTTTTTATCTCATTAATGGCCTTCATCCAGGAATTCTCATCCCCGGCATCCGCCAGGTAAACGAAGGAATCGTCAATGACTTCCCTGAGGACCTCCAGGTCAGATGCCACAATAACTCTGCCGCTGGCCATGTACTCAAACATCTTAAGGGGAGATGTGAATTTTCCGATGTCCTCTCCCTCGTTCCGGAGCTTGTCCTGATTGGGAAGGATAAGAACATCCATGTCGCACATTCTCTCAGGAACCTCTTTATTGTTGATGCGGCCGTGGAAGACTACATTGCCGGAAAAGGCCTTGCCGGTCTCCTTCTCGGCCTCCTGCTGCGTAGCTCCGTAAATATCAAATAGATCATCACTGTCAAGCTCCGCAAGGCGCCTTATGAGCTCTATTCCCTTGCCCACCAGGGCTTTTCCGAAGTAGCCTATGTGAAGGCTATCTCCTGACAGGGCAGGCTCCTTGATAGCGTATTCCTCAAAATCATCCAGGTTGCAGGCATCCGGAAGAACAACACTCTTTTCCCGGGGAAGACCGTATTTCTTAAGATAGTAGTCCTGAAGTCCCTTGGATATAAATACGGGATGGAACTTGGGACTTGCCGCAAAGAACTTCCATCTGATCATCCTGTAGAACCTGCCGCAGAGATGGGCCAGATCCCCATGGAGATCAAGCACAGTCTCATAGCCCTTCATAACGCCAAAAAAGGCGGTAAAAGGATCCCTTGTAACTATGCAGGTTGCTCCAAGTCTTCCGGCTTCCTTCACAGCCTTTTTTGCCCAAAGGATCTGATGAAGCCTGTCCTTTTTGGGCATGCGAAAGCGCTTTATCCCATATCCGTCTTTTATTCCATAGCATTCAAGAAGGCTCATGCTCTCATCCCCGCCGGAGACTATGAGAACAGGCTCCGGGGAGATCTGGGCAAAAGCCTCTGTGATCTTGGCGATATGTATGCTGTTGGTTGAAGTTGAAGGCACAGATGCTCTGGCTATGTAAGCCACTTTAACTTTTTCCATCGTGTTTTCCATTAATCTGTTTTACCTAATGCAGAGCTAATCTTATGATATGCCTTTTGCATTGTCTTTCTGGTCTTATAATATAGGGTATTCTCGATCTCCAGTAATTCTTTTGCAGACTTGGAACCCGCATCCCAGCCTAAGGGATCCTTGTCAAAATGTTTTTTATCCTCAAGAATAATGCTCTGTAAAAACTTCGAAAGATCCTGCTCCCAATAAAGATTGAAGTTTTCATTTACAGGATTCTGTCTGAGCATTTCCATATACAGCTCATCATTCTCGTCCACTTCTTTTACCTTGCGAACCATCTCATCAAGGGACAATCCTGAGCAGTTTATAAAGGCTTTCGGATTGTATATTTTATTCACATCCTCAGGTCCCCAGTAAATCGGAACAGATCTGACCTGAAATGCATTGTAGATCTTTTCGGACACCATACCGGGGGTGTCAATATTTTCAAAAGATATTGTAAATTTGTAGTCTTTGATAAAATCAAGCTTACCATGGAACCAATTACCACTTCTTGGTTCAATGGCATCCTTCATGTTATTGAGAACTTTACCGGGGCAATCTACATGTTTGTATTCCATGAGCTTTTGGCAAAACTCTTTTCTAAGAAGAGCCCCTCTGCCGTTAGTCTCATTTGAATAAACAAAATTGCAGAATTTCCTGTTAAGGTAATCTTTCCCCTCCTCAAGTTCAAAATTATCTGTCGGAGCAGGAGACATATATGGTTTACAAAAATATCTGTCTCCAACCTGCATGGGGTATTCGGCCACAGCGTAATCGCACTCATTAAAATCAGGTATCACCCCCTCTGAAGCCATAAAAATCTTGACACAATCCTGATTCCTGAAGTGTTCAATTCCGGAGCCAAAAACGCCATAGAACAAGAAATCAGGTTCATCCGATTCCTCAATCTCAATCTGGTCTCCCAAAAGTCTTAAAATATACTTTTTCTGTTTTGAATAGGTGTCTACAAATTTAATCTTTGCCTTTTTCATCGTTCGCCGCCCGCCTCAGCTTTAATGATTCCTCTTCAAATACTTCTTTTTTGTCTCTCTTGGTTATCACTCCACCACCAACCTCGAAAATAGCATCGCAGTTTCTGATGGTTGTAAGTCTGTGTGCAATTATAATCAGAGTTGTCTTACCCTGAAGATACTCAATGGATTCCATTACAGCGCTCTCTGTCTCGGAATCAAGAGCGGAGGTTGCTTCATCCAGGAAAAGAACTGAAGGCTGTGCATACAGCGCTCTTGCTATACCGATTCTCTGTCTCTGTCCCCCTGAGAGCTTCACGCCCCTGTCTCCAACTACAGTATCAAGGCCCTTGCTCAGGCTCCTTACATACTCATCCAGCTGGGCGTCCTTAAGAGCAGCCCATACTCTCTCATCATCCACATTCTCATGGCCGAAGGTAACATTGGCTCTGATGGTATCATCGATGAGGTAGATCATCTGGGGAATATATCCCACAGATCTGTGCCAGGCATCCTCATTCTTAAATACGTCTTTTCCGTCCACGGTCACGGTTCCGTTCTGGGGTGTCAAAAGTCCCAGCATAATGTCCGCAAGGGTTGTCTTACCTGCACCGGATTCACCGATAAGAGCGATGGACTGGTTCTTTTCAACGGAAAGGCAGGCATTCACAAATACCGGCTTGTCACCTTCAGGATACTTGAAGCTCACATTGTCTACCTTAAGAGTATCCTTAAACTCCAGCTCCGCTCCGTTTTTCTTGTCTCTAATGTTCTTCTTGATGCTGTCTGCCTGAACAATATCCTCGTAGATGGCATCCACAGAGGCCTTTCCATACATCACTCCGCTGACATACTCAGTCATTCTGTTGAATGCGGGAAGCATTCTTATGGCCGCAAGGGCAAAGGCTGAAAGGGTTGCAGCGAAGTTCTTCACATCGACATTCATGTTCATACGAATAATGATAGTCACAAGAAGCACCGCTATGATCAGCATCTCGGTTATGTACTTGGGATAGTGGGTAAAGAGATTGTTCTTTCTGTTGGCCTTGATATATTTTTTGTAGGCACCGTCGAAATTATCCAGGAAAAATCTCTCTCTGTTAAGGACCTTAAGCTCCTTGATTCCGCCAAAGGACTGGATCATCCACTTGTTGAGATCCGCACTGGCTGCTCTGGCTTCCTCTCCGGATCTTACCTGATATTTTCTGTAGATCTTAAATATGATCAGGAAGACACAGACAAAAATAGAACCCATAAGTATGGTGGTTATGGCATCTGTCACAAACAGGAACACCATCATACAGCCGAAGGTAAATACCTCTACAGCTATACTTACGATAGCTGAGATGACATTCATAAATCCAAGAACATCATTGTATACGTTTCTCTGAAGCTCCGGGGCTGCATGCTCTACGTGGAAAAGATAATCCTGACTAAGGTAGCAGTCCATAAGCCTCAGGGCCAGTCTCTTTCTGTTTCCGAATACAAAATCCTGCTGAATCTTAAATCTGAACATCAGATAGGTGTTTTTCAGGATATACAGGATGATGAGGAAAATCGAAAAGCATATAACAAAGCTCTTGATGTCGTGGGCATTGAATAGATCCGCGAACATTTTGTAATACTTGTTCTCATCAATCTGGCTGCTGTCCAAAATTACGTTAATCAGCGGCAACAGTGCAGATACACTCAGGAGTTCGAAAAAGCCGGCCAAAAGAGCCAGAATCAAATTGCCAAACAGTACCAGCTTCTGTTTCCTGTCAAACAGATAATTAATTTTCTTCAATATACTCATATTCTATAATCACTCTCTTCTGCTATTATCTGACCAGTTCCAGCACAACCTTGTTCCCGGTAGCATCCACGCTGTAAATATGGTTGTTATCTATGGTTGTGGGATCCGCAAAAAGATCCGCATAGTATTCTTTGAAGTCAGGGCCCAGATTTTCGATGTATACATAGTTAAATCCGCCCTGGATAAGCTTGTCTGAAACCTGCTCTACAGTGAACTTTTCCCCCATATATCCATCGACATACCAGGTTCCTGTTGCAGCTTTTGCAGGCGCTGCCTGATAATAAAAATCATGAGAAAGATTTTCACCTTCAATGTTGGTATCCATAAGATACACTTTATCGCCAAAATCAAAGCTAAAACCGTCAAGGGCATAGAAGTAATGCTCTTTTGGTTTTTCGACCAGATTGTTAAATACGCTGCTGCAATCAAAGAATGCCATGATCACTATCAGTGCGATAATTGCAGCCTTACCACTTATTTCCTCATGAACTTTGTAGTTCTTCACGATCTCATCCACAAGAAGCAGCATGATTGCCAGAAGATACCCGCCAAGATAATTATCAGCCGTAGCAAGACTGGGCTGGTTTTTATAAGCCATTGAAGTCACTGCTCCCATGTATCTGAATACCTGCATGAACAGATATCCGATTATGGTAAATACCAGATAGTACTGGAAAAACTGATCTCTGTTCTTATCATAAGTCTTATTCTTGAGGCAGTATCTCCAGATGAAATATATCAATATCAAAAACAGTCCTATCGACATAGGAATCAGACGGCCAATCTGAATAGCATCCAATTGCAGCTCCGTATAGCTATACAGATCATAGCCCACAAGAGTTCTGATCACATATCTGACGGCCTCTTTCTTGAAGCCTGCATCAGAATCATATATAACGGAATATCCGATACAAACAGCTAAATATGCTATGGATATCAGTGAAATAATTACCAGGGGATGCTTTTTCTGGTTTGTAATAAACGCGATCACAAAAACAACTGCTGCCACTAAAAGAGCCAAAACCACAAGGGGTCCCATCTGCATCAGCTTATCCGCAGCCTTGAAAACAACCTTGGACAATCCGCCGGTGGTGGATCCGGATGCAATAAGATAAGCCTCCCAGGACAGATAGCCAAGAAGCATGGAGGCTATATTTGCCACCATGATGCCCCAGAGCTTTTTGATCTCCAGCTTGCCATGCAAAAGAACTGTGGCATAAACGATGAATAAATAGATGACGGCATCGATTATTCCGGTTCTCTTGGAGACAGTCAGAATGAACACTCCGAAAACACTGGACCAGAGATAAAAGTTATCTTTCTTTTCATAATACTCTTTAAAGCAAATAAGTGAAAAGCCAAATAAGAGATATTGTACAAAATCCGGCTGCATGGTGGCATAGCCCACGAACTTGGCCGTGGGATCCCTGAGGCAATAGGGCAGAACCAGCATAAACAGACTAAATAACAGTATCTTCTTTGTTTCCTTAAAGCTGTTTACATTTCGAAGTACCGGGATCATCAGAGCAATTGCCATGATCTGCTGTCCCCACATGGCCATTCCGATGGAGCAGGTGACCCAGAGTTTTGTGCTAAAGTATGCCCACAAAGTAACCGCAGGACAATGAAATACCGAAAGATCCGTGGTTCCGGGCACATTGGAATAATCAGAAAGCATGTAAAAATACTTTACTGCCAGAGCCCAGTGATGCTTCTCATCTGTGCCGGCGTTAAAATATCTTCCGTATGAAACAAAAAGAAAATATACGCTCAGAACTAAAAGGACCACCAGTCCCGGTGTAAATATATACTTCTTAAATAAAGTCCTGTCCTTAGCCAGCATAAATAGGGTATAGCCAAATGCCAGTATAGCCGCAACAAAGGAAACAACAAGTCCCGGACCGAAGGTGGTCACCAGCCCCGAAAAATAAAGTATTGTTATAATGGCAAAGATGGCCAGAGCTGTAGTCTCTTCTATCTTCTTTTGGAATCTTATCGCCAACGCTGCAGCAATCGGCAGTGCAATGATTATCGACATTTTTTCTCCTCTTATAAACCGAGCTTAAGTATTCCCTCAGCCCGCTTCCCCCAGGTATATTTCTGTACCTCTTCTCTCGCTGAAACAGCCTTTCTGTAGGCTTCATCAGTATTCTCTTTTATATGTTCTATGGCCTTCTTCCAGGTCAGGGCATCATCTGCATCCGCAAAATAGCAGAGACTCTCATCCAAGACCTCTCTCAGGACCTCGATATCAGAGGATATCATGGTCCTTCCGCTGGCCATATACTCAAACATCTTGATGGGTGATGTTATATTCCCAATGTTCTCACTGGCAAGATGCTGGTCCTTCTGATTGGGTAAAAGAAGTATATCCGCACCCTCCAGTATCTCCGGGACCTTATCCTGTGAAACATAGCCGTGGGCTCTGACATTCTCAGGAAGCGCCTGCACACCCAGTTCCTTGCAGGCAAGCTTGTTATCCCCGCCGTACCAGTCAAATATCTGCCCGGGCATTGCCAGGGCGATATCATATAGGAGCCTCAGGCCCTTGCCCACATGGAACTTGCCCATGTACACGATATTTGGTTCTCCGGTGATCTTCTTTGGCTCAAAATCATAGTTTTTCAAGGTCACACCATCCGGCAGAACCGTGATCTTTGATTCATCTATATTGTACTTATTCTTGTAATACTCCCTGAGGGACTTGGTAATAGACACAAGCCTGATACAGGGCGATATAAGGAGCCTTTCATCAATGACCGAATAGGCCTTTCCCGTATATCTGACCTTGTAATCCCCATGGAGGTCAAATACTGTTCTGATCCTTCTTTTGGTGGCAAACACAGCCACCAGAGGATCTCTTGTAAGTATGAAATCCGCCTTTTTTGATGCAGCGAAGCTGACCGCCGCCAGGGCATAGGAATAGTGCTCCAACAGCCTGTTATGCCCTTCCTTCAGAAAAGGAAGTCTCTTTTTACGAATGTATTTTATGTTGAAATCATCAACTCCGTAGATTCCAAAGACATCTCTGTCCTTGGCACTGTCCCCGGGAAGCACCAGCGTAAAGCTCTCACAGCTCCTGGAAAGCTCCTCGGAAAGCTTCATCACATGTATGGCGTTGGCCTGGTTGGACGGTATCTTGGAAGTTGTGATATATACACATTTTCCCTTTTTTTGTTCCATTCTATTCTCCGAATCACTTGCGTATTCCGGCTTTTAACACCTTGAGGTTATACTCTGCCAGAGATAAGATATCCCGGGCTTTCTCAGCTGCTGCGGGAGGAATAAGTCCTTCCTTTTGGCAGTACTCCCTGATATAATCTGTCATTCCCACAAGAACAGGGCTCTTCTTTCCGAGCTTTTTCCTGGACTTGTCGTTCCTTTTTTTGTTCTCACAAAATACCATATCCGCAGGAACGCCCTTGAGGCTGTTTAGCTGGAACTGGAATACGTTGGGCAGGTCACCTCTTATAAAAATGGTCTGCCTCGCCTCAGCGTTCATAAATACACAGTTATGGGCTATGGTGCCCTCTATGGAAGCCAGATGCCTGCAATTGTTCACATAATAAACCTGCTGGGCAGTGCTGAGTTTCTCAGGATGCAGGATATGAAAGCCGTTCTTTTCCATGAGCTTTTCGATGCTCTTTTCTCCAACCTCCGCTGAAGGGAAGCTGCTTCGGGAAAAGTAGACCTTGTCATAGGTCTCAAGACCCTCACACTCTTTTGCTGCGCTAGTAATAATTCTATCTATCATCCCCTTGTACTCAGATGTGTAGTACTTACCGGGGTAAAAACTTGTCTCGGGAACATATACCTTCTTAAAACTTGTGGGCTCTGTGACATAAATGATCCTGTCCTCATCAATGCCCATAAGATTAAGAAGTTTAAGATAGTTGCCGCCAATCTTCTTGCCACTGATGACGCAGGCTATCTTCAGGTCATTGTCCAGTGCATACCAGAGTCTTCCGATGATGTCCACCAGGAAATGCCCGTACTGCTCCCAGAAAAAGCCCATGTAAATAACTTCCTCGTCTACTGCGGCGACAGCTGCAGGGTCAACCTCATAGAAACCACCGAATCTCTTTTTGCAGAGCTTGGACCTCCGGATCAGCTTGGCTGTATCCATAACGGAGGCTTCAACAAATCTGCCCTCACTGTCCACGACGCCCCCGAGACCAAAGGTAGCCTTGGAAAGACCGGAGCCGGTCTCATCTTTTCTGGGGGAGAGTATAATACCCTTCTCTATCTCAAGGACCGAGAGGCTGTCATCCCTCTTATAGTCAATGCTCTCCAGCTCAAGGTACTCCGGAAGCATCTCCTTAGGTAAATAGTGTTCAAACATGATCAACCCTCGTAGGCAGGAGCCTCATAAATTCTGATGGTGTCTCCTGAACCTCCGCCGTTAATAAAGCGAATAGTCTCTGTAATATTGTAATAAGTGTTAAGGATACATGAATAGCTGTCGTTATCGATCTCTTTCCACTCCATGATAAGAGGAGCCTCGTTCTCGATGGCCTTGTATCTCACAAGCGTATCCTTGTACTTCTCTTCGTCCTTGTAGTATCTGTCATATACTCCGCTGCTGGTGAGGATATACTTGATACCCTTGGAGGCCTTCAGGTGTCCGTTGTCATCAAGGGCCACCTTGATCTTCATAGGGTTGGACAGGTTGAAGGGAGAATAACCGTCGAATCTGGTGTTCTCTTCAGTAATGCCGTTCTCCTCGCAGTAATAAAGAGCTCTCACTCTGTTATCCTTTACAACAGAGCCTGTCATTCTCTGGATGCCGCCGGTTACAACGTTGATGGCAAAAAGGAATGCCGCAAAGGAAAGTGCGTATTTGAGATATTTTTTATCCGCAGCCTTCTCCTTAAGGATATCGAAAAGGTATCCCACTCCGAGAGATGCAAATACGAGGAACAGAGCATAGGAAGGTGTTCCCCATCTCTCAAGCTGCAGGTTCAGATTACAAATGATCACATAATACAAAATCGCCACCAGAAGAACCTTGGTTGCAGGATTCTTGCTGCGAACGCAGTACAGGATTCCGGCGATTATAAATATCAGGAACAGTCCGCCGGCATAGGACATCATATTCTCTGTGTAATAGAAAATATTGCCCAAAATGCCATAGCCCACAGAGCCCTCAATGTCATATGTGGCCTCTCCGATAACGTGCTGCTTAACGGCGTAGAAGTTGATGATAAGGTTCGGAGCCAGGAGCATGACTGTCAGGAACACGATGATAACTGCGTGGACTGCCTTTTTAAGAATAAAAAGATAATCCTTTTTCACTATTCCCTCACGGATGATCACAAAGGCAGGGAACATGGCAAACAATGTCCCGGGATACTTGGTGGTCATGGCCGCTCCCACTACTACACACATAGCCTTGAATATATTGTCATTACTCTTTTCCGAATATAGAATCGCAAGATAGATTATCAGTAAGAACAGTGTGGCCAGAGGAATATCTGTGGTGGCCAGAGCTGAATTTCTGATAAAGGAGGAGTAGAAGCAAACAAGAAGTCCCGCAAAGATTCCGGTGCCCTTCCTGAGCCTCTCTGCCACAAGGTAAGCAAGGATGATCATCAGTGCTCCGAAGCACACGGTCACAAGTCTTGCCACGATATAGTAAAAGATCTTGTGATCCTCAAAGGTATCAGCGGGAATATCATGGTACATGATCCAGCTGAGTCTGTTGAACAGGAATGAATCGATCTTGATGGGCAGGTGTCCCGGCCATTCATAGACGTCTGCCTCCCAGGAGCTTCTGTTGACCATATCTATAGTCTTATCCACTATATACTTCTCATCGGGATGAAGCCTGTAGGGCCAGCCCCAGAGGCAGGTAAGGGCTCTCATAACTCCCCCCACTAAAAATAATATAATCAGTCTGAAATCGATCTTAAGTTTTTTCATAATCCCTTTAATCCTTTTAGTACTCTATACTCTTAAGTGAAACCCTGCCGCCGTCTACGGAAACAGTATAAATGCGGCCGTCGATGATCTCGTCCTCGAAGACATCGCCGTAGTCTCTTGCAAAGTTCTCATCAGTGGTGGCAATGTACACATAGGTACACTCCGACAACTGCTGAATCCATTCATCATAGGGAAGGGGCTCGTTTCTGCCGTCTTCGTCCATATACATATCAAGGTAGTCTCTGGACACCCTTGATGCAGGAGAGATTCTGAAGAAGAACTGATCCTGATCCTGTTCTTTTCTCTCGTCGATATAAAAGAACCTGTCGTCCTTGGTAATATTCACGTAGTTGAGGCCATCGAAAGTCTGTACATCCGGCCTGTGTACCAGCTGAGAATAAACATATGACTTGTTGGTCATAAAGATGCCGGTGACAATAAGCACAGCCATTATGGGCTTGTAATCCACATGCTTGTGGTAATAGTTCATGAAGAGGAACAGGTAAACAAAAATGAAGATCATTACATAAACAAAAATGTATCTCTCGCACTCTTTTGCCTTGGCTGTCTGAGTAATGGTCCTGCCGTAAAAGTTGGTCAGGTAAACCACTGAAGAATAAAGAACAAAGCCTGCACTTATAAGGATGACAAAGGGATTGTTCACTTTATTAACTTCCCTGTTGTCATCACCTCTTGAAACCATAAGGTAGAAAAGCGGCAGGGCTGCAACAGCGATGATGAAAGGCATAAGGAACATGCTTCCAAGGCCGTACTCCCTGTCCACCGCATAATTGGAAAAGATGATCTTTCCAAAGGACACGATGGTGGAAAGGCGCACATCCCCCGGAATAATAAGGGTGGTGCAGCCAAAGATCGCCAGGGCCAGAAGAAGGATCGAAGCAATATATAACCTGAACTTTCTCTTATAAACAAGATAAAACATAGCAGCTGCCGCAAGAAGCAGAGCCAGCACCACAGCGATCATCATGCCTATGCTGAGCTTGCCAAGGGCCTTACCGATGGAGAATTTCTCCATGCCGTCGTTCAACCTGCAGAAAATACTCCAGGAGAACTTGGAAATAAGGATACAAATGCCGCAGATAACGGAGAAGGTGTATCTCTTAAGACCCTCGCCCTCTCCCAGGATCATGTCCATGCCCGCCATGATAAGAACGCAGATGGCAGCCAGAATGATTCCGGTGGTCTTGATCTGAACAAGATAAATAAGACCGCTGAGGATCACCACCCTGTAGAAGTTATCTTTGGTATCAAGGAATCTTCTGAAGGCAGTCAGCACATAAACCGTCAGCATGGCGGAAACAAAATCGTACTGCATGACAAAATAGCCGCTGTTACCGCGGAAATTAAGCGGAATGATAAATATAAAGAATAGACCCACAAGATATTTTATAAGATTGTCCTTAAAGCTCTTCTCGCTGAAGGAAAAAGCAAAGAGCAAAAAGGCTATGCACATGACAACAGGACCCAATAACTGAATTCCCTCAGAATAGTTGGGCCAAAACTTAAGTGACAGATATTTCCACATCATAAGACCGATGGGATTCTTGAAATTGCAAATGTCACCCACATGATAAAAATCAGATACATATCTCTCGTAGACCTTCAGGCCGTCCTGACCGATAATATATCTGTTTCTCATAACGAGCATGTAATAAGTGCCCATTACAAGATATTCCAAAAAACCTATAGTAAATATCTGCGGAATCTTCTTTTTCCTGACAGATAAAACAATCGTAAATAAAACACTGACAACTGCGATCCCAGCCACCAGATAAGGTGCGATCCACAGCTCATACACTATGCCGCAGACATAGGTAAGAAGAGAAGCCCAGATCATGGAAAGGCCGATCGTCTCCTCGATTTTCTTGTCATACCGGGCCGCCATCAGCATAGCTATTGGCAAAACTACTAAAAAAGCCATTATTCCTCCATTCTATTGCAAAGCCCCACCAAATCCCATATTATTATAATTTGCGAAGCCAAAAATCGCAATAATACCATATATTTTAGCAAATATGCTCTTCTTTGCCAAACCATGCAAAAAAGCAGTTCTTATATGATATAATAAATCCAGTTTACGAAGCTACAGGAGACCGCTATGGGAAAAATCTTTACAAACAAAATACTTGGCATAAATATAGCCGTTTCCTGTGAAAAAGAGGCAGGCTCCTACATCCTTGACAATATGGATGAGCTCAGTGGCCAGTACATCTGTCTTGTATCAATAAATGATCTTTTGGAAGCGCAGCACAACCCGGTACTTCGGGAATTCTTTCGTCAGTCAGCCATCAATTTCCCCAGCAGTGAACCCATTGCCTATGTTCAGAGACTTAGAGGTTTCAGAGTGGCAGAGTCCGTAAGGCTCAAAAACCTTTCCGGCGACATCATATGGGCAGAGGAGGGAGAGCATTCTTTATCCTCCATCAAAGAAACCGCTGAAAAAGAGAATAAGCTTGTTATCTACACCGGCAAAAAGGCTGGACTGTCAGAGGTTGTGCGCTTTGGCATGGCCTGTATCCCTGATTCCTTCAAACGTCAGGTCAAGGATCCTGAGGACAAAAAGGATCTTCTTATCTATGCCCATTATTACTATCCGGATGTGGCTTCCACCGGTCAGATTCTGACAGAGCTGGCGGAGGGTCTGGGTGATACCTTCCACACCACCGTCATCTGTACCGTTCCCAGCTATACCGGCAAGATCGACAAACACTACAAGCAGCACCTGTACTACTACGAGAACATAGGCGGCGTGGATGTCCTGAGAATCAGGGTTCCCGAGTTCAGAAAGAACTTCTCCATCAGCCGTATCGTCAATATTCTGGCATATTTTGTATATGCCATCGCCGCCACCCAGAGAGTCGGGCATCAGGACTATGTTTATACTATTTCACAGCCTCCTGTCCTTGGCGGTCTCTTGGGCTATATCGGCAAGATCATGAAGAGGGCCAAGTTCATTTACAACATCCAGGACTTTAACCCGGAGCAGATAATGGCGGTGTCCTATTCCAAGAACCCTCTGGTTCTTAAGACCATGATGGCCCTTGATAAATTCAGCTGCAAAAAGTCAGACAAGATAATCATCGTAGGCAGAGACATGATAGATACCCTCAGGGCAAGATTCCCCAAGGAGCTGCCCTGCTATGCCCATATCAACAACTGGATCAATGAAAAAGAGATATATCCCCTTCCGGCGGATAATGAAAAGGTGACAGCCTTTAAGAAAAAGTACGGAATCGACGGCAAGTTTGTCATCATGTACTCCGGAAATATCGGTCTTTACTATGATCTTCTTGAGATCCAGAAGATCATTGAGAAGTTCAACGACAACAAGGATGTGGTATTTGCCTTTATCGGTCAGGGCACAGTCCTTGAGGACATGCAGAAATACTCGGCAGAACACCACATGACCAACATTGTTTATATTCCCTATCAGGATAAGGCGGATCTGGTTTACAGCCTTAATGCCGGCGATGTTCACTTCGTTGTGAATGCCAAGGGCATCAAGGGCGTCTCGGTTCCCAGTAAGCTCTACGGCGTAATGGCAGCGGGCAAACCTGTTCTGGGCATCCTGGAGGAGGGCTCTGAGGCCAGACTCATCGTTGAGGAAGCCGGCTGCGGCAAAGTGGTTGAGCCCGGCAATTATGAGGCTATAACAGATATCATCAGATATTTTATCGATCACAAAAGCGACCCTGAACTTAGAAAAATGGGCGCTGACGGACGAACATTTTTGGAGAACAACCTTACCAAGAGCATCTCCATCAGCAAATATGCTCAGGAAATACTTAAGCTCTGATAAAAGGATATACATATGACTTTCTTTTTATTCTTTAAGCAAATTGTAGATATGCTCTATTCACTGAAGTGGCTTGACATTGTCATGGTACTTCTTGTGGTTATGATGCTTTTTTACCAGTACAAGCTCACAAGACCGGATTTAAAGTCCATGATCTGCTCTGCAGACATCATTGTGGCCTGCCTGGCTGTTCTGGTGACAGCCTCCTTTATCCGGGATGTTTCCATGTATATCACCTACATCAAGGTAATGTCCGCTTTTCTTTTGTATTTCATGGGAAGGCTCTACTACGAGAGAATCCTGGAATGTTCCGCAGCTCTTGCCACAGCAGCCTACTTTGTGATATGCCTCAACTTTTTCCACAGAATATTCACCTATGGAATATCACTTTTCAGCGTTGACAACGCCTTCGGCGACTTTTACGCCAACGATACCGAGATGGCCTTCGCCATGATCCTGGGCTTTATCTTCATCGGCATGTTCGCGAGAAAATCATTGTTTAAGCTGTTCACCATGATCCTTGTATGCCCCTATATGGTCATCTTCTCCGATGCAGGCATTCAGATGGTGCTCTTTGCTGTTATCTTCGTTGTAATGCTCATGTATATCCTGGAGGTAGCCCTGAATCAAAAAAGACTCGCCATGGTGGGCCTTGGCCTCATCATAGTAAGTCTTCTTGCTGTTGTTGTTCTTGTTTATATTCCTGTGTTCAGCGGAGATTCCAGCAGGATTCAGTCAGCCTTTGGCTGGAGCAGGATCCTCAGCGTCTCCCATATGGATTTCCGATACAATGAGTGGAATGCGATCCTTGACCAGAGCCGTCCCACGGGCCTTTTTGAAAATCTCTTCGGCCTCAGCCTCAATACAGGAGCACTGCTCAGGAGCCTTTATCTCAAGGCCTATTATTCACTGGGAATCGTAGGAATGGTATTCTCCCTGGCTCTCATTGTCAGGACCTTTATCGCAGCCTACAAGGGAGAAGACAGGAAAAGCTTCTACGTAACAGTGATGACCGCCATCCTTGTTCTCGGAAGCGGCGTCACAGTTAACTCAATGGAGATCCTTCAGATGAGCTGGTTTATCATGCTCTTTGCAGGAATGGTCATCTCTGCTGAAAAAATGTCTCCAGCGCGTCAGTAATATTCTTAACTCCCGGCTCAATCGCCATGCTTCTCGGATCTCGTATGGTCTCCGGGCATCCCCCAACGTTGTAGGTGATAACCGGTGTTCCGCAAGCCTCAGCCTCCAGATTGACTGTGGGATAAGTGTCCTCATATGTAGGATTGATGAATAAATCAGATTCGGAATATAGTCCTACAAGCTGCTGAACATCGGAAGTTCGCTCAATTGCTATGATCTCAGGTGCAGATTTCTTTAGCATCTTTATCTGCTTTTTATTCACCCCCACAAGAACTATGGCATATTCCTCAGGGTTTAATCCTCGTGACAATGTCACAAAATCATCAAGGCCCTTTTTAGGCCCCCACACAGAAGCAACCCCCAGAAGTATCTTCTTTTTCTCCAGATGATTATTCTTTCTGAAGTCGGATTCTCCGGGCTTAAAGATATTCGTATTGATAGTATTATATACAACCTGAACCGGATACTCTTTCAGGTAACTCTCTTTCACAAGGTTTTTAAGCCAGTTTGAAGGAGTTATGATGGTCATATCATTAACCCCTGTAAAAGCAGCTTTCTTTCGTCGGTAATTCTCCCTGCTGGAGTCAATAAAAAGCCCCGAGGGATAAGTTCTTATCTGAGGACAATCATAGCACTGCTCTTTCCACTTATTGCAGCCACAACTCATAAAATGAGCGCAGTGTCCCGTAAAAGTCCAACAGTCATGTAATGTCCACTTAACCTGCATATTGGGCCTGGTTTTTATCCAGTCAAAAAGCATCTCATAGTTGATGAAATATCCGTGGATATTGTGAATCCATAGAACATCGGGATCATATTCAGTAGCCCACTTAAGGAACTGCTCTGTGGCCTTTTTGCTTGCAAGGCCGTGTTTATCAAAAAGTCTCGTGTAGAATAAATGAAAATAGACCCCAAGGTCATTTCCTATCCTGTGGCCATATTTCATGGCAAAATCAGGGATTCCGGTTTTTCTTCCGTAAGCGATCTTAACTTCATGGCCTTCTTTTTCATATTCCAAAGCCTGATTGTAGGCTATTCTTCCGGTGGAACCGAAATATAAGAACGAATTTATAAAAAGTACTCTCATTTTCTGATCACCTTCGCAGGGTTACCCGCTATCACGCTTCTTGCTTCAAAGGTTCCGGAAACCACTGCTCCGGCTCCAACAACACAGCCATCCCCCAGCACCGTGCCCTTCAAAATGATGGAGTTGCATCCGATAAAACAGTTTTTACCGATGCTGATAGGCTTGGCAGGCACAAGATTGCTGTCGCCGCCACTGGGGTCCTTCAAAAGCATTACTCTTTCTTCCTCATCGATGGGATGAAAGTCATTATCCAGAATCTTCACATTGCCGCCTATAGCAGTGTTATCCCCTATCTCTATGCCCTTCCTGGCATAAATGGTGGCGCCGCTGATTCCCACATTGTCACCTATCCTGACATATGCTCCGGGAGCCCTGGTTACAATGATGGAACGGGAATACAGTCCCACAAGGTTGGATAAAAACGAGGACTTCACCGTACAGTTGTCACCTATGGTAATCTCCGCACCTTTTTTGTTAAAGATGACAGGAACACCCTTGAGACAGAGATTTTTGCCGTATTTGATTCCCATGGCTTTCATAAGGATCTTGTACCAGTTGCTGTTCATGCTAACGCCGCTCCTATTACTTTTTCTTCTTAAGCTTGGATTTCACCATATCAAGTCCGTACCACAGCATCTCATCCTTTGTGATAATAAGCTCAAGGCCGTATACCGCTGCTCCGATGGCTATCATGACCAGCATGTACACTGAATCTTTGGGCAGAACCTTTCCGGTTCCCCATACTGCCAGGAACATCACAAGCCCCATGGCAAAGTATCTGAACACGGGGGCAAAACATTCCTTAAGAGGAAGCTGATTTCTTACAAAATACAGTTCCACTCCCATTACTGTAAGTTCAGCGATAACCGTTGCGATGGAAGCTCCGATGGCGCTGAATCTTTTTATCAGGAAATAATTAAAGATCACATTCACTACAGCACCGATAACAACAGAGGCGGTGTAGGCTCCCTGCTGCATGGTGGGCAAAAGGTACTGCTTTCCGATAACATTGCTGACACCGATGATCACAAGAATAGGCGAAATAATAACCGTCAAGGGTCCCACCAGATCAAAGCCCGGTCCCAGGAAAAAGGGAACAAATCTCTGGGAAATGGCACAAAGGCCAAAGGCCAGGGCAAAGGAAATCATAAATTCAAATCTGAAGGCCTTCCTGATGCCGTTTTGAATCCTCTCTTTGTCATCCTCGGCAAAGGCCGCAGACATGGCTGACAGCATTACCGTTCCCAGAGAGGTTACGATAAGCAGGATGATCCTGATGAGCTTCTGGGCCTGGGTATAACATCCAACCTGGTCCATATCAGCAGAAATGGCACCGATCATGGTCTTATCCAGAACCTCATAGACCTCAACCGCAATCTGAGGGATAAAGAGGATCATCATGGATTTCATATGTCTCGGAATACCAAAAAGGGGCTTCGCCTCGTTCTTGCAGATGTACTTTCTTACTGAAGGCCAGAGACAGAGATTACCCAGGAAGAAGGGCAATGTCAGGCATAAGGTGTATGTGAGCACATCTCCCGGCCTTTTGACAAAGGCAAATACCAGAACAATTCCCGAAAGCTTTATCAGAGAGCTTCTGAAAACCGTTATCCTGAATTCCTCAATTCCCCGGAAAAACCAGGAAATATCGAAAGCGCTGGCTATAACTTCCAGCAGCAGTATTCTGTAGATCAGATAATTCTCCCCATCCAGGGCAAATACGAAAAAGAAGACAACGCTGCAGAATCCGGTAAATATAAGACGCAGCAGCTCAATTTCCCAAAAGACTTTGGTTCTCTCCTTAACATCATGCTGTACGTAGGCTATCTCCCTCTGTCCGTAAAGGGTGGTTCCAAGGCCTCCCACCAGAATAAAGAAGGTTGCAAAGGATCTGGCGTAGGAATATGTGCCGACGCCTCCGGCCCCAAGAACTCTGGAAACATACGGTGTTGTGATAAGGGGGGAAAGTATCATCAACAGCTCGTACAGGGTGTTGTATATATAATTCTTTATTACTTTGCTTTTTTTAGCCATTTTATCTTTACTGCTTTCCTGCCAGATCCGCCACTATATCATTGACAGTCTGTTCAATGCTTATGGCAGGAGTCCAGTTACAATACTCCATAAATTTTGTAGCATCCAGGGCAGAATTCCTGTGGTCTTCGCCCTCGGTGATATTATATTTAACATTCATTCCAAGCTGTTCATTTACTGCTTTGGTAATAAGCTCAGCCACATCAATGAGGCTATAGCTGCTCTTAATGCCAAGGTTGTAGGCTTCATCCGGGTCCTGCATGCCCCCAAGGGCCAGCTTTATAATGCCGGCTGCCGCATCCCTTACATCCAGAAAGCCGTATCTCTGCATGCCGCCCATAACCTTCAGGTCTTCACCCTTCATGGCCATAGCCGCCATTCTGTTGACGATTCTCTGACCGTATCCTACTCCCAGAAGGCTAGCCAGTCTTATGTTGGTATGGGGCATATCCTTAAATACCGTATTGGTAAGGATCTCTGTGCTGTACTTTCCTACGGCGTAGGGAGTTTCCAGGCAGATATCACTGTCCTCAGAAGCAGCATAGGTCCTCTTGGGATCATAAACGCTCTGGGAAGAAATATTTATAAAGCTGCCGATTCCGCTCTCTTTGGAAACATTGATCATTCTGTATACTTTATTAAGTCCGTCAGCCATCCTGAAGCCGTCGGCATTGGTAGGGAAAAGGCAATTGATAAAAACATCTCCCTCAGAAAAATCATAGCCCTTCTCAAGATACTCTGCGGTATCTATGGTAGAGATGTCACAGCCTGTCACCTCTTTCAGCTTCTCGGCATCCGAAGTGATGGCAAGGATCTCAAGACCCTCTATGGCAGCTGCCTGTCGTATGATATTCGAACCCAAAAATCCGCCTGCTCCGCTGATAACAAGTCTCTTACAGTTCATAGTCCATCTCCTTAAGTAGCTCTGTTGTATTATGTGGTGTGAGGATTAAGTCGTCTCCGTTTTCATCCAGCATTCGGAAAAGCTCATTGGTCTTATCAAGTCTTTCTTTCAGCTGCTCTTTGGTATCGGCCACAAGATGGATTCTGGTGGTGTCCTGAACCAATGTGCCTGCTGCATCCGCTGGTATTGTATGTCCCACCGCATCTCTTCTTGCGATATGAATAAGCCATGGATAGGAATTAAGAGCCTTCTCACCGCGAACTTCTGTAATGGTGGCTCCTGGTCTTCCCAGAACATTGACGGTGGCATACCACTTTTTAAAAGCAGGATCAAAATCCACATGCTCTCCCATGCTTCCGGTGAGAGCAAAATGCATAAGGTGCTCAAAGGTGTTGTAATCATTCTCAACTTCAAGGATCTGGTAGGTCTTGCAGCCGTTAAGTCTCATGCCTGCTTCGTAGCAGTAGAGCTGATCACCCTTGATCACGGCCTGAATAAACAGGGAGCCGTTCTCAACTCCGATACCCTTGAACATTTTGATGATAGCATCCTTGTATTTATCTGAAATAACTGATGTATATCTGCTGGGATAAATATAGAGGTCAGGAGCCTTGGTGGCACTCTTCTGCTCTGTGTTGAAGTATCTGTCATGAACAGCCACCAGCTGAATGTCACCGTCCTGAGCAATAAAGGTCATGTTAATCTCATCATAGGGAAGGTACTGCTCCACGATGACATCACCTGACTTGGAGGCATTTTTTGCCTTCTCAAAGCCCTTTTTAAGCTCATCCGCGTCAAAGCAGGGTGTAACTCCTACAGAGCTGGCACAGTCCACGGGCTTGATGATAACGGGATATTCAATATCCTTGTTATCTATGTCCTCAATAGTCTCGATAATATATTCCTTTGGAACCGGAACGCCGTATTCCATACAGGTGTGTTTAAAGAACTTCTTGTTGGTGCTCATCTTCAGCTGCTCTACAGTGAAGGGGAAGGGAAGTCCTACTCTGTCTGCCAGCTTTCTTACAATGGGGCCCAGCCTCTCATTAAAGGCAGTGATAACACCGTCATAGTGCTCATCTTCTATGAGCTTGGCCATGGCATCCTCATCATAGGCATTTATGTCATGGGCATAATCCGCAAGGCTCTTGGCAAGAGTTCCCTTATTGTAATCGGCAACTCCCACTGTCACGCCGTTTCTGTGGGCCAGATCAAAAAGATCCACAGTATTATTCAGTCCTCCGACTAAAAGAAGCTTTTTTCCTCTTAAATCCGTCTTAAGCATTTAAGTCACCTCGTTATTCTATGATCAGTCCATTCTATAGGGCTCGTAGCGCTCCGCAAAATGCGCTCCCACTGCAATTTCTCCAAACTCGCAGGGCTCTCCCTCAGCGATATGGATGGCATTAAGAACCGTATTGCCGCCGCTCATGCAGGAATACAATGTTCCCGCGGAAAATCTGGGATTAATCTCGATTATTCTGTATCCGGCCCCGGTCTCAAAGAATTCCATGTTCACAACGCCGTTTAAGTCAAGCTTTTCCATAAGGGTATTGCATATGGTCTCAAGCCCCGCATCATGGAATATCTCCACTGCGATGCCGCAGCCGTTGGAATTGCGAAGAAGCTCTCTTCTCTGGATCTGGAGCTTCTGCCCTGTCTTTCTGTTTCTGAGGCAGTCCACTGTGATATTGGTTCCCTCAACGAAGTCCTGAAGGACGTACTTACTGCCAAGCTCCTGGCCTTTTACAGAGGCCTCAAGCTCCTTATAGGACTCTATCTTGCGGCAGCCTGAGCTGGCAACACCCTCAGAGGGCTTAATAAACAGAGGATATTCGGCAGCCTGAGCCTCCTCCAGGCTCCTGTATTCTCTGATGGCAACCTCCGGAAGGTTCTGTCTTATCCATTCTCCGAATCTGTCCTTGTAATGGCAGGCATCCGCAAATTCAGAATTTACCACACAGAGCTTTGTTCCAACTTCTTCGAATTTCGCTCTGTTTTCTGCAATCTTAACTACTTCCTTGTCTATAACCGCAAAGTAATAATCCACTTTGTGATTCTTACAAAAATCCACCGCAAAATCAATGTATGATGGCTCCACTGCCAGCGGAAAAACATAGTATTCATCTGTATCCAACGAAGTTGCGATCTCATATTGTCTGTTGATATCTGCACCGATGATATGGAAATCACCGGACTTTTTCAGTTCTCTTACCACTGCTGTGGCTGTCACGGTTCCGATGGCTGTGACCAATGCTGTTTTTTTCATAAACAGTCCTTCCCCTTATAAAACTTATTGTATGAATTAAGGCTGATGGCAATACCGTCCTTGTCATAGCCCACAAAATAGCTAAGTCCCTGGCCTGCGGCCTGTTCCTCTCTTCTCTTTAAGGTAAAGGCCATTTTGATCAGAAGAAATACAAGCTTGATATCCAGAATAAGACTGCAGTTCTCCACATACCAGATGTCATTTTCATAGGTTCTCTGGATTCTGCAGATCTCCTCACCCTTTACATGTATGACCCTGGGACATTCAAGGCCCGGCCTTACCGCGCTTCGCATCTTGTGCCGTTCGCACATCCTGTCACATACGAAAACAGGCTGTGGTCTGGGGCCTATTATGGACATATCTCCCTTTACCACATACCACAGATTCCACAGTTCATCCAGTGAGAGTTTCCTCATTATCTTACCAAACCTTGTTACTCTCATGGAGGCCGGAAGGAGCTTGCCGTCCGCATCCGTCTTGTTATTCATGCTGCGGAACTTGGACATCACAAAGGTCTTTCCATCCTTTCCTACTCTTGTCTGTTTGTAAAAAATCGGTGTTCCCACATCAAAAAATACGCAGACCGCCAGGATCATGTTAATGGGAAGTGCTATTATACAAGCCGGAAGTGCTAAGAGAAGATCAATCATTCTCTTACCGTATTTGGTGTAGAAGCTGACCCTTGGATGCACCGGCTCTGCAGTCTGATTTTTCAGATCCAGATATTTTTCTCTTAACATCCTTGCCACTGCCTCTTCTTCTGTAGAGACAAGGTTGTTGTTTCCAATTGATTTTTCCATAATTTTTTTCACTCTTTAGACCCTTTGTTATAGGCTATAAAACCGTCATAATTCCTGATGTACTCGTCAGGATCATAGTACTCGGAAGCCAGAACGCAGAGTACAGAGCCGCTCTCGTTCCAGATCATCTCTCGCCAGAGTCCCGGCATAAGAAGAAGTCCCTTTCCCGGCTCATCCAATCGTACAGTATCTTTCTTTTCTCCGTCATCCAGGATGATATCTATGGATCCGTGGGGACAGAACAAAAGCTGACAATTGAGCTTGTGGGCGTGAAATCCGCGATGGAGATCCGCCTCAGTCTCCGTGATCCAGTACACTCTCCTAATGGGGAAAGGAATGTCTCTTTTGCCCTCGATAAAGGAAAGACTTCCGTATCTCGAATCATCATTTTTTACAGTCTTAACATCAATGATCTTGTATTTAAAATCCACCAGGTCGATTCTTACCTTCATCTCTCTGCAGGCATCTGCCAGTGCATCCGGTATCATCTGATGATCCAGGCCATAGATATACACGTTCTTGGCAAGATCCCAGCCAAGGACCGCAATGGCGTCCTCTATGTTCTCAGCCACCGGCACGCCACCGATAGCCTTCTGCCCCTTGCTGTCCAGAAGGAAAATGCTCTTTACATCTCCGCCGGATTTCTTAAGTGCCTCCAGGGCTTCCTCCGCGAAACTGTCCGTAGTCATAAGAAGTGCACTGTTGTTATTCTTTGTCCAATAGATCTTCATAAGAACCTTTTTCCACAGATAGCGGCATCCCAGTATCAGGAAAAAGTCACAAACATAAGCCAGAGAAACTATAACTCTGGAATACTCCGCACCGCTTTTGGTGGTAAAAAGAACCATGGCAAGAATCACAAAGCTGATTGCCACATGCTTAAGACTCTGAAGAATTTCTTTTCTTTTACGACGTCTCAAAACCCTGGCCAGAGTATTGAAGAACCCTGTGACTATCAGATCCACTGCAACCATTAGATAAATGACCGGAAGGTGTCCTTCCAGACTATATTTAGCATGACTGATATTAAGATATATATGAGTCACTATGACATTGGACAATACAATGCAGATCAGGTCTATGATAACAAAGCTTATGAATTTAAGGCCACCGTGGCGAATCTCATTTTTCATATACTACCATCCTCAATATGTTATTAAACCACTTCCATCTTCCGATGATTGCCATAAATATCATGGCAGCGATAATGGACGCCGGATAATATAACGCTATACATATCGGATCGCTCAAGGAAAGAACGCTGTCTGCGTCATTGACCAAAGTCCCGATATACCAGTGGATCACGTAAAGGGGCATGGAAAGTCTTCCCAGATAGGTTATCACATTGCCCCGGATTCCCGAAGTATATGTGGCCCCGGAAAGGCTCAGGGTCAGGGTTACAAAAAAGCATAAAAGATACAGTCTTGCTGATGTAAATCCCTTTCCTGCCCAGTTATTATAACATGCATATATAGGAAAAATTATCGATAAAACCTCTATGACAGTGAGCACGAGCTTATTCATGCTCTCGAAAACTTTTTTACCCTGAACAGTTATCTCATAGATAACAACTCCCAGCATCATGCCCACAAAAACTCTCAGCATATCATGGGGAAAGTCTCTTTTTCCGCTGACACCTACCCAGCCGAAATACATGATGGGAACAAAGGTACATAAAATAAGTCTGAGATATCTGTTTTTGAGCTGAACAAATAATGCGAAAAGCGGGAACACAATGAGCATAGCTGAGACGTACCAAAGGGGCGCGATCAGAGGCCTTGTGTAGCTTCCGGAGATAAGAAGAAGGTCAAAAACGAAATCCCCAAGGAAGTTGTCTATAAAGGATTCCATAGACCAGTTCTCAAAAAGAAGTCCATATACTCCCTGGGTTACCCAGGCAAGGACTGATGCGATCACTGCATAGGGAACAATAGGCAGGAACTTCTTTACAGTATATTTTACCGCAGCTGCGGCCTTATCTTCACTTACATGATGATCGAAATGTCTGGCAGTGAAATAACCAGTAATAAGAAGAAAGAACTCAACATAGATCCAGCAGTCGTAAAAAGGATGGTCCAGAATTCCTATATGATAAATATGGCGCCCCATAATCAGCAGAGCCGCCATAAATCTCAACAATTCAACATTTGCACTTCGTTTCATCCCCATTCATTCCCCTCAACGCTTTTTTATAATAGATAATAATACACTGCCGCTGGCTTTCCAATATGCCAGGCAGCCAATCAGATATACCAGGCCTCCCAGGACTATTTCCAGAAGAAGCTTAACAACCAGCGGCGTATTTATGCCTGCTGTAAGTCTCACAGCCAGGATCATTACAAGACCCACAATAACATAGACTATTGATTCTTTAATAAGGCCAAGAAGCTCTGTCTTGTGTCCCTTGAGGGCTGTGAACTGAACAACCGCTGCGGAAAGCTCTGCCATAACAGTTGCTATACATGCTCCCAGGGCTCCAAAGGGCCTGATGAGTATGATATTCAGGATCAGATTGACTATAGCTCCGATTATAACAGATGTTATAAAAGTCTTCTCCTTCTTCATGGGTATCAGATACTGGGTCCTGAGATTGAGAGCCAGTCCCTTGATAAGAAGAAGAGGAGACATTACCATCATCAGAAGAACGCAGGGTTCGTAACCTTTTCCAAAAAAGATCGGTACAAACTCCCTGGCCACTGCCCCTACTCCGAAGGCCATTCCTATACTAACCGCCGCAATTCCCTTGAGCACATTGAAAAAGAGCTCGTTGGCCTTATCTGAATCGCCGGAGCTGATCAGGAAAGACATCCTGGGAAGCATTACTGTGCCGAAACCACTGATGATAACAAGAGGTATCTGAACCACTCTGTCTGCGTTGTAGTAATAACCGCTCTGGTTAAAGTTACTGATCATACCCAGCATTGTCTTATCCATGGTGTGATAAACGGACATGGCCAGCAGGGGAATGAAAAGTACAAAGTTTGGTTTGATATGACTTACAACCTTGCTCATACTTGGGAATACAAATCTTACATACTTACGAAGGGATACGAAGTAAACCAGATTGCTGGCCACAACGCTTCCCAGCATGATTATGGTGTAGAGCCACAGATCCTCAGGCTTTTTTATAAGAGTCAGGATCATGACCACCGTCAGTATCTTGACTACGATACTCCTGGTGACCGTTATCTGAAAGTCCTCAACTCCCCAGAACAGCCAGGTGATATCGGTAATGCAGCCTATAAGGGTAATTCCCTGCAATAGAGCAATAATTCTGTTTGCCCTGCAAAAAAAAAGCAGATAGCCTGCATAGAGCAATATCGCGATGGTACAGGTTATCACCTGAAGAAAGTATATCTCCGAAAAGGTTCTGTTCCTGTCATCATCGGTCTTGGTGGAGGCTATACTTCTGGTGCCGTAATTGACTGTTCCTGTCTTTCCAAGAAGGGAAAAGTAGGCAACGATGGAGCTGGTGTAGGAATAAATACCCAGCTGCTCGGACCCCAGAACTCTTGCCAGATAAGGCGCCGTGATCAGCGGCAGCCCCACCGCCAGAACCTGATATATAGTTTGAAGACTAAGATTCTTTTTTATTTTACTCATATGATCGATTACTTCTTAAGTACCATTGCCTTATGATTGGCAATCTTATACTTCTGCCAGTATTTTCTTGCATTTCTGATAAAAAAGTTGCCGGCCAGGTAATTGTAAAAGTCTCTGTTGACCTTTTTATCCAGCTCCGGGGGAATAAAAGTAATGGGAGAAATGCCCTCTTTAAGTCCCACTTCCCATCTCTTCTCTGCACGGCTGTGGGTTCCGGATCCGTCGGTTCCGATGTTTTTGATCCTTGAGAGCTTGGGATTGACCGTATATCTGCCCTGCTTGAATTTCTCAAAGGTAAAGAGCACGGCCCAGGAATCAATCAGCCCGTTCATCTGGGCATCCAGCATCTCCGGAAGACTGTATCCAATCTTCCTGAAGGCCTTGACTCTCTTTTTGTCCGCCCTGTATTCCTTATAATCCGAGGCTGTCCAGTCTATGGTCTCCCACCTGTCATACCAGGTAGCCCATCCCCAGCTTCCGCCACGTTCCACCATATATACGTCTTTGTCATAGGTCTTGAGACTCTTAAGATCAGGGGTATAACCTGAGATAGACCATATCTTCGGCACCTTCTCGTAATAGTCCAGTGCCCCGTTCATAAATATCAGAAAATCCTCGGAAACCAACAGGTCATCCTCAAGAACAATGATCTTGCCGTACTGTTTAAGGATATCCGTAGCTCCGTTGATGACCGACTTCTTAAGTCCGTTATTGACCTCGGACTTTCTGACATAGACATTTTGGAAGCGGCTGTTTTTAGCAAACTCATCCACTACTCTTCTGGTCTCTGCCACAGCCTCTTTATCCTTTTCTCTCTTATTTCCGTCGGAGAAAATATAAAAGTCAGTCTGCTCCACCAGGGCGCATTTATTCAGTTCCTCCAGACACCTCTGGGTGTGGTCCGGTCTGTTATATACAAACAGCACCAGCGGTGCAAGTTTATTCATATGCTGCTCCTTACTTCTGCAGTTTATTTCTTGTGTTTCAACAAACGATACACTTTTCTGACCAGATCATATACCGGATCAGGCAGATGTGACGCGGTCTTGTACACGCCATTTCTGATGCCTCTTGATACATTGAGCCTGATGACTCCCAGCTTCTGGGAGAGGCTCTTTTTGCCGCTGATAAATGATGCTATCAGCTCTGTATCTATCTTATCCTTGGAGGAAGCCCTGTTTTTCTTGAACTCGTCAACCCTGTCCAGAGTCATGATCTTGAGTCCGAAATAATAAAATACATTGAAGGGATTGTAGATCAGGTCGTCGAAGGGTCTCTTATAATATTCGCCGTCCTTGATATATACATGGTTCTCGAATTCCTCGGTATCATCGCCCTGCTTCTCCGTTATGCAGAGGTAATCCAGATCATTGGCTTCCCTTATGCCGTAGATTCCAAGTACACTTCCGGAATCAATGACATAGTCATCGATATCCCTGTTACTCTCCTTGAGATAGTCCTTGAAGGCAAAAACCTTCTTATTTAGCTTGATATACTTAAAAGGTTCTCCCTTATTCAAAAAATCAACCGTGTTGTTGCTATAAAGCATCTGCGCAACATAACGGGTTTCTTCGGGATAATCAGTGATGTGAAGGGAATTCTCCTCTATGCCGAAGACATCTCTCATGGCCTTCTTTAAGGCAACCACCTTCTGAAGCTCATCCCCTTGGAAAAGTATAACTTCAAAGGGGTTATCTCCCAGGCAGTTATTTACCTTGGGGGTTGCGGAAAAGAATCTGGTGTCCACATCTCCGATCCAGGACATGGTGCAGTAAATCTGGGGAATCAGATGGTGCATGCCGTTGGAATTAAGATTAACTTTCTTTTCATAGACCACCCGGTACTGACTACTCATGATCTCCTTGGCCCTGCGGCGCTTGTCCTCAGGTCCTGCGGAGGGCCACAGACAGCAAAGATACAGATCGTCTCGCCATTTGCAAAGCTCAGTCACAAGATAATCAATGTCATTCTCCTGTAAGTAGCGCTTTTTAAAGAGCTCCACACCCATCTCTGCGCCGTCAACATCAAACTCGACGATGGGAACCTCCATATCAAAATATGCGGCAATGGCTACTCTGTGTGCACCGTTCATGATGATTCCGTTCTTGCCCACGGGAATAACGGATATTGAAGAATCCATACCCTTTTCTTTGATGCTGTCTATAAGCTTGTCGAACTCAGTGACAAAGTCGTCAAAGTTCTGCTTTTTGTCGTTGTCGAACTCTGAGAAGGTGCCCAGAGTGCAGGCTTCCAGGGTTCTTTTATAGATCCCCAGCGCAAACTCCCTGTTTCGATTCTTCTCACGGCTTTCCACATAGGCAATCTTAGCCAAAAGATCAAGCCTCAGAGGTGAAATAAGAGACCTGGCAGGCACAGTTCTGATGTTGTAGTCACCTGTCATGTCAACTTCATATAATTTACAAACCTTTTCTAATCCAAGTTTAACTAAATCCATTTTAATCCTTATAATTATCTGTATTAAATCTGCAGGTAATCGGCCATACTTCGGCCGTTGATATCCGTCTCACTTACGTCGTGGCCACCGGCGGGGGTAAAGGTCATCTCTCCGAAGACACAGCGTCCGTCCACATCATAAAAGTCGCATCTGACAAAAGGAAATCCCTCAGATAATTTTCTTGCTGCATCTGCCATTACATCCAGGGACCTGGGTTTCTCGGGCATTTTCTCAAAACCGCGGTATACAGCTTCAATATTACCCCTGTTTTCCTTCTTTGGACTTCCGAGATAATTCCAGTCGAGATCAAAAAAGCCTGCGGGATGATTCTTTTTATTGCGTTCCTCAATGTAAAGTACCGCCAGCGGCTCTCCATTAAAGCAGTAAAGCTTGTAATCCGGTGGAAGATCTCCTGATGAAGGCTTAAGAAACTTCTCCACTATTATCTTTTTGGGAACTCCCTTATATTGTAACTCTGCATAGCTAAGATAATTATCTCTGTAGGTCTTCTCCCACTTTTTGAGCTTAGCAGCAGCTTCATGAATATCCAGCTTGCTCTTATCACTACAAATGATATTGTGACCGCAGCCGAAGTTCCACTTCATGGCAAACTGCTGTGGGAGGCTGTCCCAATCGATATCATCCACAGAATCATATGCGACAATAAGTTCATTCAAAATAGAACCAAGCCCCTTTTCTTCTACATAAGAGCGAACCTGGTACTTATCCGCACATATTTTGACCTGGGGATCCTTGTTGTAGGATCTGATCTTTAAAGTAACAAGCTTGTCTGCCAGGGTTACCGGCTTGTCAAAATTCAGCCATCTGCCGGTCTTGACTCTGTGAAGGACCTTCGCATTAAGACTGGGTGATATAACAGTAAGGGAACAGCGAAATCTGTTCGCCAGTTTTTTCTTAAAATCCATTAAAAATTCCTCTTTAAACAAACTATAACTCAAAGGACATTTTAACATATTGAAGCAAGTCATTAAAGCATGAAAAAAGGCCCCGGAACGGGGCCTTTTGCTTATTTACGCCTCTGTTGAGAATTCTTCCTTGCCTACGCCGCAGAGGGGGCAGACAAAATCATCGGGAAGATCATCCCACTTTGTGCCGGGAGCAATTCCGTTATCCGGATCGCCGGCTGCCTCATCATAAATATATCCGCAAGTTCCGCATACATACTTCATAAGAAAACCCTCCTGATCATTTTGTAATAAATACCATTTCATATATTTTATATCAAAATATCGAGGATTGCTATCCTATTTATTTGTTATAGCTTCTCATTTTTTGTCACGAGACAATCAGTGCTCTACGGCTTCGGAAAGACGTGCACGGATGTCTTCTACGCGCATCCATTCTGTATTGTTGCCGGAGCTGTAGTAGAAGCCCTCAGGAACTCTCTTTCCACCGGGAGCAATCTCAATCTCATGGGAGAAAGACATCTGAGGATAAACGATGAAGTGCTTCTCATACTCATAGGTGTTAGGAGCATCTTCCTTGGTAACCATAACTTCATCAAGCTTCTCGCCGGGTCTGATGCCGATTTCCTTGGTGGCAATTCCGGGATACATAGCCTCTGCAAGATCTGTGATCTTGAAGGAAGGAATCTTACTGATGAAGGTCTCGCCGCCCTTAGCCTCTGAAAGAGCCTTGAGAACAAGCTCAACCCCTTCGGGAAGGCTGATCCAGAATCTTGTCATTCTGAAGTCGGTAATAGGAAGCTCCTTCTCTCCTCTCTCTGCAAGAGTCTTGAAAAGAGGAATGATAGAACCTCTGGAACCGGCTACATTTCCGTATCTTACGATTGAGAAATTGATATCCTTGCTGCCTGCATAAGCATTAGCTGCGATAAAGAGCTTGTCTGAAACCATCTTGGTTGCGCCGTAAAGGTTAACGGGATCAACAGCCTTATCTGTAGAAAGAGCTACAACTCTCTTAACGCCGGTCTTAAGGGCTGCATTGATAACATTCTGAGCACCGTTGATGTTGGTCTTGATAGCCTCATCAGGGTTGTACTCACAGGCAGGAACCTGCTTCAGAGCTGCTGCATGCACAATATAATCAACATTCTCGCAGGCTCTCTCAAGTCTTGCGCCATCTCTTACATCGCCGATGAAAAATCTCATCTTATCTGCGTGCTCTTTGTAAACCTTCTCATTAGCCATTGTGAACTGCTTGAACTCATCGCGGGAATAGATGATGATCTTCTTGGGGTTGTAGTGCTCAAGCACGTACTCTGTAAAGCAGTGACCGAAAGAACCTGTTCCTCCGGTTACCAGTATGGTTTTGTTATCTAAAATTGACTTTTCCATGGTAATTTCCTTCCTAAAAGTTACTTTCTGTACCAGTTAACAATCTTCTTAACCGCATGGATCGCATCATCCACATCAGCGTCTGTAAGAAGAGGATAAAGAGGAATACTGATGATTCCCTCGTATACCTTCTCGGCAACAGGGCAAAGGCCCTTTTCATATCCCATTCTCTTGTAGAAGGGGAAGTAGTAAACAGGTATGTAATGAACCTGGCACTGGACGTTCTCAGCGCTCATGGCGTCAAAGAACTCTCGTCTTGTGCAGTTTAATTTATCAAGGTCAAGCTGAATTATGTAAAGATGTCTTGTGGTCTCGGACTCAGGAATCTCCTTCTGTACGATGATCTCAGGAACATCCGCGAATGCCTCGTTATATCTGGCTACAATCTCGCTTCTTCTCTTGGAGAACTCAGTAAGCTTGTTAAGCTGGCTGATAAGAAGAGCTGCCTGGAAATCTGTCATTCTGTAATTAAAGCCCAGGGTCTGCATCTCATAGCTCCAGGGTCCCTCGCACTCGCCCTCGAACTCCTCGGGATTCTTGGTGATTCCGTGCTGGGAAGCAAGATGAAGCTTCTTAAAGAGCTCAGGATCGTTGGTGGTAATGGCTCCGCCCTCTCCTGATGTAACAGTCTTAACGGGATGGAAGCTAAAGCAGGTCATATCTGCCAGTGAGCCCTCCGGAACACCCTTGTACTTGGTTCCGATGGCATGGGCACCGTCTATGATAAAGATAAGTCCGTGCTTTTTGCAGATAGCGCTGATCCTGTCGTGATCAACGGCCTGTCCGGTGAAGTCCACCGCCACAACAGCCTTGGTCCTGTCTGTGATATGGGCCTCGATGCTATCGGGATCGATATTGTAGGTCTCGGGATCGATGTCTGCAAAAACAGGCTTCGCTCCCACATATACTGCGCAATTGGCTGATGCCGCGAAGGTCATGGGTGTGGTGATAACCTCATCTCCGGGGCCTATGCCTGCTGCTATCATGGCGCAGTGCAGAGCTGCTGTTCCGTTGGCTACTGCAACGGCGTACTTCGCCTCAGTCACTTCACAGAGCTTTTTCTCAAGGGCTGTAACCTGGGGGCCGCAGGTGATAAGGTCACCCACAAGGGCCTGTGTAACAGCCTTGACATCGCTGTCATCGATCCACTGGCGGCCGTAATAGATCTTCTCTTTTCTAACGGGAGTTCCGCCGTTTATGGCAAGTTTTTCTTTTTCCATAAAAAAATCCTCAAATAATAAATTTATTTCTCCAGGGCTGTGCGGTAAACGTTGAGGGTCTCCTCAACAACCTTGTCCCACTTATATCTCTCGCAAACATAGGAAGCGGCTTCGCTTCTGTATTTCTCCACAAGGGCCGGATTCTCCAGAAGACTCTTAAGCTTGTCCCTGAGGTCCTCATAATCTCCCTTTTTAAAGGAAAGAGCCTTGTCCTCCACAACGTCGATACATTCCGGAATATCGGAAACCAGGCAGCACTGGCCGTAACTCATGGCCTCCAGCAGGGTAAGGGGCATGCCCTCCAGGTCTGAAGGAAGAACGTAAATATAGCAGTTGCTGAGAAGCTCTGACAATACTCTGCCCTGAACGAAACCGGTAAAGATGATCCTGTCGTCTCCGGCGCTGAGCTTGGCAAGCCCCTCCTCAAATTCCTTCATATCACTGCTGCCGCCGGCGATAACCAGCTTCTTGTCTGTATCCAGTTCCTTGAAGGCCTTGATAAGATACTTAAGTCCCTTCTCGGGAACCAGTCTTCCCAGGAAAAGAATGTATCCGTCCTTCTTAAGTCCGTATCTTTTCTCTATGAGTTCCGGCAGGGTTGTAACAGGTCTGTTAACTCCGTTGGGGATAAAAATCGTATCTCTGCCGTAGGTATTCTTGAAGTACTCCTGGGCACTCCTGGAAAGAACGATGATCTGGTCTGCCTTCCTGACAGCGCATCTCTCGCCCTTCATAATATATCTGCTGGCAAAATGTCCCCATTTCTGTCTCTTATGATCGAGACCGTGAATGGTGGCAACACATTTTTTACCAAAAAGTTTGGGAATCCACATGGTGGCACAGGGGCCCTCGGCGTGGAAATGAACCACATCATATCTGCCCAGTGCTGCCAGAAGCGCACCAAAAAAGGAGGCTGTGGCTGCTGCGTAGCCTCTCCTATTGATGGTAGGAACACTCTTGAGTCTCACACCCTTGTAGGTATTGCCCACGATGGCGTCGTACTCTTCCCCTGCAACATGGTGACCGGATCTGTTAAGGCATGTAACCTTATGTCCAAGTCTTGCCATTCGCACAGAGAGCTCCTCCACTACTACTTCAACGCCACCCTCTCGTGAAGGTATGCGTTTATGCCCCAACATGGCTATATTCAGTTGTCTATCTTCTATAGCTTTGCTATCTTTTTTCACTAGCTTCGCTCCGTGCACATAATATTCGACACTACATTATAACACACTCTACAAGAATAGCAAAAAAAGCACAAAAAAGCGGCCAGGCTATCCTGTCCGCTTTCCGTAATCATTGAAAAATATCAAAGCTCTACGCTGCCGGTTGTCTCACCATTAACAACATAGTACGCCTTGTTCTCCTCAGGCTTAACATAGATGTCAAGGCTCTTGATGTCCTTGCCGCCATATGCCTTCTTAGCCATAGAAACGATCTGATCTTCTGTATAAGCCTTATCGCCAAACTGAAGTTCAATTTTTGCACTAACCTTACTTGCTGCCATGATTTTTCCTCCCCTTCATGAATAGGTATTAACACATATTAGCAATATTATAACTCTTTTTCCGAAAAAGTGTGAATGATTATTTCAAAATAGGCATATTATCTAAAGTTCCCATCTTTTCACCCCATTTTTTGTAAATTATAATTAAAACACAAGAAAGACAGAAAATTATTTCAGAACCATTCTATTGATGCACATTTCGATCACATAAATGTCCTTAGATCCCACAAGGAGGTGACGCTATGGCAAATAAAAAATCCACTCTTTCCCAGGCAACAGCAGAATTTCTTAAGAATCTTGAGGCTATCAGACTGCAGGAGTTCAAACCCAGTCTTCGCACCCTGACCAGTTCTGATTGTGGTATCGACCTTTCATCCTGTGCCTTTGCAGGACTTCGCACCTGGAGTAAATGACCTTATCCCTTACCGAACAACAAACATAACAGAGCAATAGCCAGCAGCACAAAAGAGAAAACCTTCATCCATTTGTAGGTTTCAGGTTCCTGCTCGGCATTCTTATGAAGTTCAGCATAGGTGAAAACCACAACCGCGATGATGAAGACCACGGCAGCATAGATAATAAGAAGTTTATTCATCATTTATCCCCTCATAAATAATAGCTCTATGCTAATTATACCAATCATTCCCACACACTACAAATGCAGCACCACTCTCATACAGAGCGGTGCTGCATTTGGTTTTGTCAGTTAAGGATCACACCGTTTTCATCTGTTTTATATTTTCTGCCCCATTTACTGAAGGTTCCGATAAGCAGCTTTCCGTCTGCGCCAAAATAATACTTGGCGTCATCTACTGTAACAAAAGCTGCTTTCTTCATGGCTCCGTTATCGTTAAAGAAGTAGTAGTTATCCCCTACCTTTACTTTGCCGGTCTGCATAAGCCCGGCAGCATCAAAGAAGTAGGTGGAGGTGTAGCGGGTCATGAATCCGGTGATCATCTTACCATCCTTTCCAAAGAAGCGCTTGCCCTCCTCAAAGGTAACGAAGCTGCTCTTTGTCATGACTCCCTTTTTATTGAAGCTATAATATTCACCGTCTACATTTACTAAGCCTGTAGCCCTGGTTCCATCATTATGCTCAAAATAGGTTGATCCCCATTTTGTCTTCCAGGTGCCTGTGATATTGTTTTTCTCCATTGGAACATCGGGAATCTCGGGTTCATCGGGATCTTCCGGCTCAATTGGCTCCTCCGGATCTTCAGCTGTCGCATCCCCTGTTCTGTATAGGTAGAAGTCATCCCAGGCTCCCCAGGCACCTGCCTTGGCCTTAACGCTGACGCCTATGGTAAGCTCAGTGCCATCCTTTTTGATCTCGATATCCTTAACCTCGGGATTTGCCCAGTTCTGCCAGCCGGTCACCCCGGTTTCTGTCTGCTTTTTCTCAGCATCATTTTCTGCAAAAAGGATAAAGCTCGCATCCTCTCCGGCATCTCCGCCCTCAATAAATGTTCCGAGAGTGTAGATTCCGCTGTTAAGAGTAATCGTCTGTGTAACTGTATAGTCAATGGGCTTGTTGTCCCAGAACTTGAGACAATATTCGCCGGTTCTCACATTGCTGGAGTCAGCCTGACGGCCCACACAGGAATTGGCATCTGTTATATTCCACATGGACATGTCAGAGTCTTCTAAGCCGGGGTTCTTTATTAAGTTCACAGGGTTAATGGTAAGCCTGCAGGTTACGGGATATTCTGCGCCGTCAACTGTGGCAACACCGGTAACCTCGTGAGTTCCGATGCCTGCTTCAATAGCAGCATTGTAGGAATCAACATCCCATGTGACCGGTGCCTCTGTTGTGCTGCCATCGGAATAAGTTACTTTTGCCATGCCCGGAAGAACAAAGTCCTGTCCCTCTTCTACAGTAAAGTCCTCAACGATTACGCCGGTAACTGTCACAGGAGCTGTTGTTCCTGTTCTTACATAGTTGAATATATTAGCAGTTGAAAGAGGATGTCCGGTAAAATCGAACCAGGCTTCGTTATCCACAGCGGAGCCGCCATACCAGACCTTGGCGTCCTTATCATACTCTCCTGAATAAGAGGTTGCCCATCCGCTTCCGTAGGTCTCCCAGATCTCTTTGTTCTGAGTAAGGATCTCATCAGCGTTTGCCGCATCCTTGTCATAAACCTGAACAGGGATCCATGCTGGCTCCCAGTAAAATACACCTATGCCGTTTTTAGCCTTGGCAACTGCATCCACAACACCTCTTACGGAATTAGCCTGGCCCTGGACAGAGATGTCATAGTTATGGACATCACCTGTTTTTCCTTCATACTCGGTATTAGTGTGGCCGTCTCCATCCTCCCAGGTGTAGAGGTAAGAGGTCTCAGCCACCATAACTTTTTTGTCATAGGTCTTTGCGATATTATCAAGAACTTTTGTGAGATTATCCAGTGTTCCATGCCAGTAAGGATAGTAGGAAGTTGCAAAAACGTCATAGTCTACGCCGTAGTCATTTAGTTTCTTCGCGTAGTCCGCATATCTTCCACTCTTTTCCGGATTGGTGAAATGAACGGCAACGAGCATAGGATGGGAATTTTTAAGTTCCATGTATCTTACGCCGTTACTTGCTGCCTTAAAGATCTGGGCCATGTTATCCCAGCCTGTCTCTCCGGCAATACCATTGTTGGTCTCATTTCCAATCTGAACCATTCCTACATCAACGCCTGCGTTCATGATATCGGAAAGTGCTCTCTTGGTGTATCCCTCGATACAATAAGCCTTTTGCTCTGTAGCAAGTCCTTCATATTCCTTAGGCACCTTCTGCTTACCGGGATCTGCCCAGAAATCCGAATAATGGAAATCAATAAGCACTCTCATTCCTGCATTGGTTGCAAGAACACCGATCTTTTTTGCAACCTCAACATCACAGTTTCCGCCGCCGTAGCCGTGCCCTTCCTCATCATAGGGATTATCCCATACACGGATTCTTACGTAATTGACACCGCAGCCACTAAGGAAGTCAAAAAAGCCCTGATCGTCCAGCTCATTTCCTTCAAAATCATAGTATTTAACACCGCTTGCCCTTTCAGCAAGGAAGGAGCTTACATCCACACCGGAGATAAAGTCTCTTCCCACACCGGGAACTCTTTCCACATAGATATCCGCATCCACCGGCTCGGGTTCAGGCTCCGGTTCTATAACGGGCTCATCTCCGGCCTTTACAAGCTTAATATTGTTAAGATAGCCCCATCCGCCTTTTTCCACTTCAAAGACTGCTCCGACTCTGGTAATTACATCTTCTTCAGTTGTGAAAGTGTAGCTGTTTGTAATCCAGTTGTTATAACCGGTAAGCGCTGTCTTTTCTGCAAATCCATTGACCTGTGCAACATAAAACTGCGCACCTTCTCCCATGGCTTCAGCAGACAGAGTGTAGGTCTCACCTGCGTGCAGCGCTACATTCTGGTAAAAATACAGCTCTCCGGCGCCATCACCAAACCAGAAATTAACACCTGTATCAGAATCATCAGTGGGTTTACTCATCCAGGAATCGGATGAATAGTTAAAGGATTTGATAGAAGCACCGGTGGCTGTCCAGTCACTGACTTCAACAGTCCAGCCTGCATTCTCCCCCCATATATCCTCTTCCATGTCGGAATTGATAATAAAATCACCTTCAGCGTCCAAGAAATCAATTTCATCCTCTGCTTCAGACTCAAGGATCTCTTCATAATCCTCTTCATCAATAAGAATGATCTCTTCGGCTTCAAGCTCTTCCTCTGCTGCATATGCCTTCACAGCGCTCATCTGCAGCACCGCCATTGCTGTAGCCATTGCCAATGCAATAGGCCTTGTCCATGGTAGTTTTCTCATAGATCTCCCTCGCTTTCTTTTACCACTTTTTCCTCTCAAGGCCAATTGTCACTTAATCAGCCTGTACATTATCCATTTTAAGATAATTTATGTCCCTGTTTCAATAATGGGATTTATATAGTTTTATATAGAATTATATAGGTGTATAATGATTATATAGAATTATATAGGATTATATAGTTTTCACTTTTTTATATAGCTACACGGAGGCAATGATGAATCAGAAAAATCCATATACCATCAGCTTCGGAAAGGTTCCGACCAAATATCTCAGCAGAAATTCCGTCATAGACAGTATCATCGAGTCCTTCGACAGCGATGAGCCGGACGAGCAGGTTTTTAAGCTGACGGGCATACAAGGCACCGGCAAGACCGTCACCCTCACCACCATTGAGAAGAATTTTTCAGACAGAAAAGACTGGATAGTCATCGGAATCAGATCGGATTCGGAGATCATCAGCGAGCTTGTGGCAAGGCTCTACAGCCAGGTTCCGCTGATAACCAAGTTTGTGGACGGCAATCTTAATCTCTCCGCCTTCGGTATTGGTCTCAATCTGTCCAAAAAGAGCCCTGTGGCCAGCATTGATTATGCACTGGAGGTTCTTTTGCAGGAGCTCAAAAAGCATGGCAAGCGCCTTCTTGTCACCATTGATGAAGCCAGAAGCACCAAGGGCATCGTGGCCTTTATACAGGAGTTCCAGATCCTCATAAGGAAGGCCCTTCCTATCTTTTGCGTGGTGGCAGGTCTTTATCAGGATATAGAAAGTCTGGAAAACACAGAGGGCCTCACCTTTTTCCTGAGGGCCACCAAATTTGAGATGACGCCCCTTAATATCACCTACATAAGGGATGACTACAAAAACACCCTGGGGATTTCCTACGAAGAGGCTGAGAAAATGGCCTTTCTCACCAAGGGCTACGCTTTCGCATATCAGACCCTGGGCAAGTATATGTGGGATTCCAAAGGAAAAACTCTCACCACCGAGGTCCTTAGGCAATTCGATGATGTTCTTGGACAGAAGGTCTATAAAAAGATATGGTCAGAGCTTGCCCCCAACGACCGATGGTTTCTGCAGTTCATCGTCCAGAAGGATACCATGTCCGCCAGTGAGCTTTTGGAGATGACAAAAAAAACTCACAGCGAATGGTCAATTCCCAGAAACAGATTAAAAGAAAAGGGTATAATTGATGTTGAGACCAGGGGCATGATTTCAATAAGACTCCCCAGATTTAAAGAATTTATCGATTCTCAGATCATTGACTAAACCAGGAACGGAGACAGATATGGCAAAAGAAAAGTTTATTTTGATAGATGGAAGTTCAATGCTGGTGACCAACTACTACGGCAATCTTCCCAAGGCACTCTTATTTGAAAAGGATCCCGAGAAAAAGGAGGCTCTCTACTCCCAGATCATGCACAACGCAGAGGGGCAGTACACCAATGCCATGTACGGCATGATGAGGACCATCCTCAAGATCATGGCTGATCAGGAGCCCACCCATATGATGTTCGCCTTCGATAAGACCAGGGATACCTTCAGAAGGCAGAAATACGCGGATTACAAGGGGAACCGTGGCGAGACTCCCGCTCCCCTGAAGGAGCAGTTTGTAAATATGGAGCAGATGCTCTCTGACATCGGCTTCCAGGTCATGTTTGACGACAACTTCGAGGCGGACGATATTGTAGGCTCCGTCGTTTCCAAATATGAAAAAGAGATTCCATCTTTTATCATCACCAAGGATCACGACTATCTGCAGCTGGTCAGCGATTACACAAGGGTCTGGCTTCTTCAGACCAAACAGGAAACCGCTGATGAGCTTCTGAATAAATACGGCGGGGACTACGGCTGGAACAACAAGCTGGTTAAGCTCCCGGATAAGGCCTTCGAGGTAACTCCTCCCCTTTGCCTTGCGGAGTACGGAGTTCGCCCGGAACAGATCCCTGACCTGAAGGGTATTCAGGGTGATACCAGTGACAACATCCCGGGAGTTAAGGGTGTCAGCAGCGCCGCCATGCCGCTTCTTAAGGAGTACGGCACCGTGGAGGGCATCTACGAAGCCATCGATGCCTGTGAAAACGACAAGGCTCTGAAGGCCCTGGGCGCCTATTGGAAGGAGAGCCTTAGTATCAGCAGAAGCCCCATGAAGGCCCTCTGCGAGTACAGGGATATGGCGGTTCTTTCCAAGGATCTTGCCATGATAAGAAAGGACTATGAATTTACTCAGAGTCTTGATGACTTTAAGATAGCTTTTGACAAAGAAAAGGCAAGAGCTGCCTTTGAAAAGTACGGATTCAAATCACTTATTGAAAAGCTCTGATCATTAGCCCGGGGGAGGGATTCCATAATGAGCATAAAATCTATGTTAGCTCCTATTTTTACCAAAAAATTCAGATATAGCATCAAGGAGCTTATAGAATTTGAAAATGATCCAGCCATCGCAGAGCAGAAATGCCGCACCTTTTCCATTATTCTGGTGGGCTTTCTGCTGTACTGTGTCATTGCCACCTTTCCCACAATGAATGCCCCCTACAGGCACAGCACCGTCACCAACGTTACCATCGCGATCTTTCTTGTGATACAGCTCATCCTTCTGAAAAGGACCAAGATTCACACCACTCTGGCCATATACTGCACCTACGGCCTGTGCATCATTCTCTTTTTCCACTTCATCACTGAGGTGGACTGGACCATCGGAATGGATGCCTTCTGGCTGTTTATTCTTATCCTTCCCTTTATCACGGACTATATAGGCGGCTGCATCTACGGCGGAATCAGTGCCTTTGCAGGCCTTATCTTAAGCATTCTCTTATTCTACACAAGACTCAACGGCTATCTTCAGCCCTATGGCCAGAACATGACCCATTGGTACCCGGTTATCTACTTCGTGGGACAGATCACAGCCTGGGTCATCGAATACGAGCACACAGCTTATCAGATAGGCAAAAAGGAATCCGACGAGCAGCTGGCTTATTTCCAGAACGAGCGAGCCAAGAGGCTCAAGCAGCAGCTGGCGGTCTATGAGAATAATGAAAATGTCATCAGGAAATACAAACACGACATCAGACACTACAACCGTGTTCTTGCAGGATTCATCCAGGAAAAAGAGTATGACAAGGCCGCTGCCTACCTGAAGGAATTCGATTCCATGCTGGAGCAGGTCACGGTGGTGTCCTTCTGCGACAATCAGATCGTCAACGAGCTGTTGACTATTTATGCATCAAGATGTCAGAAAATGGGATTTAAGCTGAGGGTCAAGGCCATAGTCCCTGCGCGCTTCCCCATGGAGGAAACGGATCTCACAAGCCTTGTGGCCAATGCCCTTGAAAATGCAGTTGAAGCCCAGGAGAAAATTCCTGCGGAAAACAGACAGATAAAATTTGAAATAACCTATAACGGTAAAAAACTGAAACTCATGTCCCAGAACCCTGCGCCCCAGGGGACCTCTTTTGACGAAAACGGTCTTCCCATAAGTACCAGGGCCGTCAAAAGCGGTATAGGGACAAAGCAGATCAAGTCCATCGCGGAGAAATACAGCGGAGCTGCCAGCTTCACTCAGGAAAACGGCAACTTCATTCTGAAGGCTGTGATGACTTGTCTGTGAGATGCTCACTGATCTTGTTCTTGATCCTCTCCTCTACCATGGCAGCGATCTCCTTGGTCTTGAGATCCTTGAACTCTTCGTAGGGGATAGGCTCCATGTAGTAAACATAGGTGGTGACAGGGCCTCTGTGGGGGCTGTTGTACACCTTGTAGGAATCGATGAGGGCCACGGGAACGATGGGGCATCCGGACATCTGAGCCAGCTTAAAGCTGCCTGCCTTGAAGGGTTCCACAATATTTCTGTTATCCTCCTTGTATCCCCCCTCCGGGAAAAGAATATACTTCCTGCCGCTCTTGACCTCCTCGGCCACCTGCTGAAATACCTTGATGGTGCTCCTGGGATCATCGAGATAGATGGTCTTGCCGTTAAGGAGTCTTAAAAATTCATTCACCAGCACAAGATGCGCTCTCTTCTCATCCATGATAAAGGAAAGGGGCTTTTCGTGAGTGCTGGAGATGCCAAGAACATCATATTTGCCCTGGTGGTTGGGATAAAGGATATATCCTCCCTCCTTGGGAAGATTCTCTATTCCGTAGGCTATAGTGTTGTAGCCTGCAGATTTATTCATCTTATAAACCATCTCATTGGCAAGGGCATAACGCTCCTCTTCCGTGTGCTTCTCCGGGTGCCTGAGCCAGATCCTGGCCTTCACGACGTAATATATGATTCTATGAAGATTTATCAAGATTGTATGATAAAAATTATTCATAAATACCTAAAATTCCTGTCTTTTACATAATTATACAATAAAAAATTATACCATAGGCGAAACTTACTTCGCAACGTGGCAGAGAAAAAGACCCGGTGCACTGGCAAGATGCACCGGGTTGGTAGGAGATTTCTTATGACTATTATATGTCACGAGGGAAAGCACCTTGGCATTGATGCTTTCGTACTGTTAGCTTTTGCTAACACAGTTATATTAGCATAGGCTAACAAACTATGCAATACTTTTTTTACAAATTTTTCATTTTTATTTTTTAGTTGAAAACATCTTCGCCGAAACGAACTTTGCAGTGGGCCTTGATGGCTTCCACGCACTTCTCAAAGCCAAGCTTACTGCTGTCCAGGCACAGATCATAGTTCATGGCGTCGGTCCAGAGATGTCCTGTGTGATGATAGTAGTAGTCAGAGCGGTACTTATCCTCTCTGGCGCAGAACTTCTCCAGCTCTTTTCCCTTGAAGGGCTGGACCTTGCCGGCCTGCTCCATAAGGAAATCGTGGGGCGCATGAACAAAAACAGAAAGGACATTGTCATAGTCCTTCAGAACGAAGTCAGCTGCTCTTCCGATGATAACGCAGGGCTCTGTCTTGGCGAGCCTCTTGATGGTATTGGCCTGAAGGGCAAAGAGGTTGTCGGGGGAAGTGTATGCTGAATCTGAGGGTCCCAGAACGGTCTCGTCGTAAATATTTGGAACAGCTTTCAAAAAGCCCTTTTTGCGGAGCTTCTCATCGGTCTCCAAAAAAAGCCCCTCACTGATGCCGCTCTCCTCGGACACAAGCTTGGTGAGCTCCTTGTCATAGTAATGAATTCCAAGTTCATTGGCCAGCATCTCTCCTACGGTTCTGCCGCCGCTTCCGTACTGTCTTGCAATTGTGATCACTATTTTCTTCATATTATTCACCCAAATATGCTTTCTTGATAGATTCGTCGTTCATAAGCTCTTTTGCATCGCCCTCTTTAACGATGCTGCCGGTCTCAAGGACATAGGCCCTGTTGGCGATGGAAAGGGCCTTTTTGGCATTCTGCTCAACCAGAAGAACTGTCACGCCGTCCTTGTTGACGTCCTCAATGATGCTGAAGATCTCGTTAACAAAAATTGGGGAAAGTCCCATGGAGGGCTCGTCCATGAGAATAATCTCAGGATGTGACATCAGGGCTCTTCCCATGGCCAGCATCTGCTGCTCACCGCCGGAAAGGGTGCCCGCCAGCTGATTCTTTCTCTCCTCAAGTCTGGGGAATCTCTTGTAGACTGTCTTCAGGGTCTCCTCCAGCTCAGCCTTGTCCTTTCTGGTGTAGGCTCCCATCTTGAGGTTCTGAAGAACGGTCATCTGAGCGAAAACTCGCCTTCCCTCCGGCACCTGGGCCATTCCAAGGCTCACTATCTTGTTGCCTGCGAGCTTGGTCAGCTCCTGTCCCTTGTAAGTGATGCTGCCCTTGTCAGCCTGAATAAGGCCTGAGAGGGTGTGAAGTGTGGTGGTCTTGCCTGCGCCGTTGGCGCCTATAAGTGCCACAACCTCTCCCTTGTTGACGTGAAAGGATATCCCCTTCAGAGCCTGAATCACGCCGTAATATACACTTAAATCTTTTATTTCCAGTAATGTTTCCATATCTGCTCCCATATCATTCATCACCCAGGTACGCCTTGATAACTTCCGGATCGTTCAAAACTTCTTTGGTCTCCCCCTGGCAGAGCACTCTTCCGAAATTCAGAACCGTGAGCTTCTCACAGATTCCGGAAACCAGCTTCATATCATGCTCGATAAGAAGGATGGTCATGTCGAACTCTTTACGAACAAGTGCTATTGTTTCCATAAGTTCCTTGGTCTCGTTGGGGTTCATGCCCGCTGCAGGCTCATCCAATAACAGGAGCTTGGGATTGGTTGCCATAGCTCTTGCTATCTCAAGCTTACGCTGCTTACCGTAGGGAAGATTGGCAGCCAGAGTATCTCTCTCCTTATCCAGGTCAAAGACCTTAAGGAGTCTCATGGCCTCGTCGTCCATCTCCTTCTCCACCTTCCTGTAGTTACCCAGGTGAAGGATTCCCTCCAGGGCGCTGTACCTGAATCTCTCAGACAGTCCCACCTTGACATTATCGATAACAGACATATTTTTAAAGAGTCTTATGTTCTGGAAGGTTCTTGCTATTCCCGCATGATTGATATCAATTGTGTTCTTTCTGGTGATATCCTCTCCGTCAAGGCGGATGATACCTTCATCGGGCTTATACACGCCGGTGAGAAGATTGAAAACAGTTGTTTTTCCTGCGCCGTTGGGTCCGATAAGCCCATAGAGTTCACCCTTATCAATTGTTATACAAAAATCGCCAACAGCTCTAAGGCCTCCGAAGGAGATGCTCAGTTTGTTTACTTCAAGAAGTGCCATTATGCTGCCTCCTTTCTACCCGGAAGCTTTACCTTGCCGAAGGTCTTTTTTCTCCACTCTATTACCTTAGGTGACCAGTTGACGATCATCATAACGATAAGGATGATGGAGTAGATAAGCATTCTGTATGCGTTAAGGCCTCTAAGGAGCTCCGGAAGAAGATACAGGATGCAGGCTGCGATAACGCTGCCCCTGATGTTTCCGATGCCGCCAAGGACCACATATACCAGGATCATGATGGATGCGTTGTATCCGAAGTACTGAGAGGAAGCTGTAAGGGTTGTGATGTTATGGGAGAAAAGAACTCCCGCAGCTCCTGCAATAGCAGCTGATATGGTAAATGCCATCATCTTGTAGCCTGTGACATTGATTCCCGTTGACTCCGCAGCGATGTAGTTGTCTCTGATGGCCATGATGGCGCGGCCGTCTCTGGAGTTTACCAGGTTCTGAACCACGAAGAGGGATATAAGAAGCACCACGATTCCGACAGTGAAGTTGGCATCATGGGGGGTTCCTGTGATTCCCATGGCTCCGTTGACGATGATATTACCGTCGGGCTCCATGCCCAGCTCCATGGAATTCTTCATGGAGAAGTGAAGTCCGCTTTTGTCTACACCTATATAGAAGGCGTTGATAACATTCTTGATGATCTCACCGAAGGCCAAAGTTACGATGGCCAGATAGTCACCCTTGAGCCTCAGTACAGGGATACCTATAAGGAAACCAAAGAGAGCCGCAAAGCCGATTCCTATAATGAATGCCAGGAAAAATCTGGGTGCTGTGGGAAGAACCCCCGCGGTGACCTTGGAAAAGAAGGCGCTGGTGAAGGCTCCGATACACATGAAGCCGCAGTGTCCGATACTGAGCTCTCCCAGTATGCCGACGCAGAGGTTAAGGGCAACGGCGATGACTGCGTAATAGGTCATGGGCACCAGAAGACCCTTCATGTGACTGGAGAGATTGCCGGTGAGGGCAAGTATCTGGAACAGGGCATAGGCCGCTATAACTATCGCATATGTTATAAGATTGTCTTTACTTTTCTTGTTCAACATCTCTTTTCCCCTCCTTATCAAACCTTAACCTGGACTTGCTTGCCCAAAATACCGGTGGGCTTAATAAGAAGTACAAGAACAAGGATTCCGAATACGATGGCATCGGAAAGCTGTGATGAAATGTAGGTCTTACTGAGGATCTCAACTATTCCAAGAACAAGGCCGCCGATCATGGCTCCCGGAATGGAACCGATTCCTCCGAGAACCGCTGCCACGAAGGCTTTGATTCCGGGCATTGCTCCGGTATAGGGTGAAAGTGAAGGATAAGCTGAGCAAAGGAGCGCTCCTGCCACAGCTGCCAGTGCGGAACCGATGGCGAAGGTCAGCATGATGGTCTTATTTACGTTGATTCCCATAAGTGTGGCTGCGCCTCTGTCCTCAGCCACAGCCAGCATGGCCTGACCCTGTTTGGTCTTGTTGATAAAAAGCTGAAGTGTGATAAGGATAACGATGCTCACAACGATAGTAACAATGGTAACGCCCTGGATCCTGAGCTGTCCGTCTGCAAAGGTAAGACCTTCCCACTTGATAACGGAAGTAAAGGACTTCACATCAGCACCGAAGATAAGCAGTGCTATATTTTCCAGGAGATAGCTGACACCGATGGCTGTGATAAGAACCGCCAGGGGAGATGCCGCGCCTCGAAGGGGCCTGTAGGCCACAAATTCTGTTGTGATTCCCAATATGGTACAAAGCACTATGGAAATGATGATCGCCACTATGGAATTACCGGAAAGAGCCCTGCTCACGGAAAATATGATATAGCAGCCCACCATAATGAAGTCGCCGTGGGCGAAATTCAGCATTTTGGCAATGCCGTAAACCATGGTGTAGCCAAGGGCGATAATGGCATAGATACTGCCTAGACTTAGTCCGTTGATGAAATAGGTTAAGAAACTCATACTCTCCTCCGGGATCTGAAAAATTAAAGATAAACTAAAGATAGAATAATTATACTATATTCTATCGAATACGAGGGATACCTTTGACAGCATCCCTCGCCACTAAAAACATATTTTTTGTCGGTTAAACTATTAAATAGTAGATTATCTTGATACGTAAGCGCCGTTCTGGATAACTACAGCCTTGGGCTCCTTGTTAGGCTCACCGTTGGCTGCCCATGTCATCTTGGCTGATGTAAGACCTGAAGCCTCGATCTCTGTCATGGCTGTCTTAACCTGCTCGCAGATATCGGAAACGCTCATGTCAGGAGTAACGCCCTTAGCCTCGATAGCCTGCTTAAGGATGTATACTGCATCATAAGCATCTGCTGCAAACTGGTTGGGAATCTCGCCGTACTTTTCCTGATACTTCTTAACGAAGTTAACTGTGAGATCGTCTGTGGCATCAGCTGCGAAAGGAGTAAGAAGCATAAGTCCCTCTGCAAGAGATGTGTCGAAGTTATCTACTGTAAGGATTCCGTCCATACCGTCTACACCAAAGAATGTAGGAGCATAGCCCATGGTGTTGGCCTGTGTAAGGATAAGAGCTGCTTCCTTGTAGTAAATAGGAAGGAATACCAGGTCAGCGCCTGCGTCCTTAGCCTTCTGGAGCTGTACGGAGAAATCTGTGTTGTTGTCAGATGTGAAAGCCTCGGCAGAAACTACTTCAAAGCTCTTGCCTGCGGATTCCTGAACGAACTTCTGATAAATACCGTTGGAGTAAACGTCTGAGCTGTCGTAAATGATACCAACCTTGGTAGCCAGGCCCTGATCGCTGATATACTGAGCGGAAGCGATACCCTGGTTAGGATCTGAGAAGCATACACGGAATACGTTGTCATATAATACGCAGTCCTCAGCTGATCCTGAAGGTGTGATCTGGAACATGTTGTCCTGCTTGGTATACTCGGAAACTGCGATGGAGCAGGCAGATGTTGTTGAACCTACAAGAAGCTGCATTCCCCAGTCCTTAAGGGTGTTGTAAGCGTTAACTGACTTCTCTGAGTTAAGCTCGTCATCTTCTTTTCTATACTCAACCTTGTATCCGTTGATGCCGCCCTTCTCGTTGATCTCCTCAACAGCCAGCTCAGCTGCGTTACATACTGCGATACCGTATGCAGCAGCACCGCCTGTAAGAGGTCCGATGGCACCGATCTTGAATACCTTATCTCCTGAAGCACCGCTCTGTCCCGAAGCAGAATCGGCTGCTGTCTCGCCGCAGCCTGCAAGCATGGAAGCTGCAAGAACAGCTGCAGATAAAACACTGATAAACTTGTTCATCTTTTTCATAATACTTTCCCTCCTGAAGTAATGTAAAAGCGAAAATGTATATTTGTATACAATTTCACTATTTACTTACTACGTTAAAGTACTAAAGAAAAAAAGTCAAGCATTTACCATATTTTTTATTTATTTGCATTTGTACATTATGTCTAGTACAATTTTATATAGGAACAGGTTTAATAGCTTATGGGGGAAGACATATGCTTCAATTATCAATCCTGGGGATGGCCTTTTCAGTAGTTTTCTACATAGTATTCGGGCTTTCTGTGAAATTTATGACTCTGAGTGACTGCTCCAGAAACAAGGCAAGACTTGGCATTGTTATAACATCGATCTTAATTTTTTCTATATCTTCTGTGTTTGCCGCCATTTACAACTTCGGCAAGGGCAATTATTTCTATGGAATCACAGTCAGCATCCTGACTGCTATCGGTATTGCAATCCTGGTGACAATCTTCGTTGAACTTCATAATATGAATACAAGGATAAAAATGCGCAATTTCATGATCCTCTTTGATATTGTGGACAGATTCATGACCGAAGGAAAGACCCAGGAAGAGATAATGCACTACCTGGTGCACATACAGAAGCTTACCAGAAAGGAAGCCAAAGACTTTATGAAATTCATTACGGATCCCACCAACTATCAGTTTCTGGCTGATGTGAACGCAGAGATCCATGCCGCACATCTACTGGGCAAATAAAACAATCTAATAAGAATATGATCATTAAAGGACGGATGCCGTATATGACACCCGTCCCTTTTTTTCAGGACCCTTATTGCCCCGATCGGGGGTATTACCAAAATCATTCAGCCGAAGAAATCCACTGAATTACCAACCATTCCATAGGAAACTGCCGACTGGTTCTGGGAATAACCTACGGTCATGCCCTGGAACTTTGAAGCCACATCATTGTACATGCGGTTTGCTTCCTGGCTCTTTTTTACCGTTTCCATGGAAAGTTTAAGAGGATTGCTCTCCTCATCATCTGTCTTAACTATCTCCTGAGCATTGGGATATCTCACAGGCGGAACGTTCATTACCGCATTCTGCATTCCAACCTCAAGGAAGTCATCAGATACCTTTGATTCGTTCTTTAGGGGATAGTTCATCGGCTGAATAAAGCTCATGCCATAGGCATTACCGATACCTCCCACTGACATTCCCATATAACATCACCTCCTCTATGATAGCCGCTATCATACGGTGGTTAACATCCTACTCTTGGTAATGTTATAGTACTTTTTCCGGCCCGTACATTCAATTATGGCCCCGGAAAAGAATTATAAAATTTTTGTTCTATTTATTAAATTTTGTTAAATTATGTGATATCATTTTGTATGAGGGGTTTTATGACCTTCGGGTAACGATTCAAAATGTGTTTCAAGAGAAAGGAGCAACTGTAATGGGAAACAGTCAGCTGCAATATTCTCCGTTCAAACCAAATTTGAGGACAGCCGAAGTATTTGCGTGGGGCGATCCGGAGTACAATCTGTTTGACCAGCTTAATGACAGGTATGCCAAGATGCATCCTGAATACAGCAAGCTTTCCAACTACGAAAAGATGGTCATCAGGCAGCAAATTCATCATGAAGCTATTGGACTTACGCCTCTGAACCTTATCATGGATCTCATTGATGATCCGCAGTTTGATGAATTCAGAGCAGTTTACTAAAACAAAAAATGCCCCATTGGGGGCATTTTTTGTTGCTCTTTTATTTTGTTTCGCGGTTGACGTATTTGTTATGGAACTTGGAGTACACGATCTTCTGGCTGCTGTAGAGACTGTAGTAGCCGGAGAAGGTGTAGCTCAGGGCTATGGCCAGCAGATAATAGGGCATTCCCTTGAATCCAAAGAGCTCAAAGCAGATAAAGAGCGATGAAATGGGGCAGTTGGTAACGCCACAGAAAAGAGCTCCCATTCCTATGGCTGCACAGAGTGCGGGATCAAAGCCCAGAAGCTGCGAGTAAAGACATCCGAAGGTTGCTCCTATATAGAGGGCCGGAACAATCTCACCGCCTTTGTAGCCTGCTCCCAGGGTCAGGGCAGTAAATATCATCTTAAAGAGGAAAGCCCAGTAGGGCGCCTTTCCTTCTATAGCCATTTCTATCACATTCATTCCCGCACCGTTGTAATAACGGGTCTGGGAGATAAAGGTCAGAGCCACCACGATGCAGCCGCCGACAAATATCCTGATATAGGGATTGGGAAGGAGCTTCTTGTAGGTTCTTCCGGAAAACTTAAGGACAGCACAGAAGGCCACGCTGACTGCGGCACAGAGTATAGCCAAAAGAGCTGTGAATATAGCCTGATAGGGTGTGAACTCCGGCACTACATTAACAGCGAAGACCTCTCCCACGCAGCCCAGGTACCTGGCCAGTCCCGAGGCCACCAAAGCTGAAATAACGCATGGTACCAATGCTGAGTAATACATAACACCCACATTCTCAATCTCCATGGCCATAAAAGCGGCTGTCATGGGTATTCCGAAAAGAGCTGCGAAGGCAGCGCTCATGCCGCACATGGTGATAATCTTGACATTGCCCTCCTTCAGTCTGAAGAGCTTGCCCAGGTTGTAACCGATGCTGCCTCCCATCTGAAGAGCAGCGCTCTCACGTCCTGTGGAACCACCGAAGAGATGAGTGATAGTGGTTGATATGAAAATAAGAGGAGCCTTTGTTATGGGAAGATGTTCTCCCTCCTGGATGGACTTGATAACCAGGTTCGTGCCCTTATCCTCATAGTCCTTGCAGAGCCTGTACAGGAACACGATAAAAAGGCCCGCCACGGGAAGTCCCAGTATTATAAGATCATGGGTTGTTCTAAAACTTGTAGCAAAAGCAATTGAATGAAAGAATAGCGCTCCAATAGCTCCAACTATAACGCCGGTTATAACTCCCAGGAACACCCACCTGAAGAAGACTCTGGTCCTGCCGGCAAGGTCCATATCCGGGAGCCTTTGCCAGATATTACTCTTTTTTGTTTCTTTCTCGTTTTCCTTATTATCCATACACTCACACATTCATATTTTTTTCTATAAGATATCCAAATTCGCTTGCAGTGACAGGCTTGGAAAAATAAACTTTAAGCTACCAAACCACAAAAATTTTACACTATATCGTTATGCCATATTGCAAAAAGTTCATCTCCACCAAAGGAATCCCTTTTCACGGATAATGAAGGTCTGGGTCTTTGTCCCTCCATAATTTCCAAGACCCTGAATGGTCACTGAAGCTTTTCCTTTGTTGATATTGTTCTTATAGCTGGTCTCAACAATCTGCCAATTGACTGTACCGGAATCAGAATCTATTGCCTGAACAGGCTTACCTCCGATTTTTACTGTAATGTCGCTCTCTTTAAGTGTTATCTTCTTTCCGGTGTATTTCTGCGCAGGAATTATGATCTTAGCTGAAGCTATACTCTTGTTTGTAATGCGATAGGTTGCAGTTGCAGATCCGGTATAATTGCCCTTTCCTGTTACTATCACCTTAAGGACAGTACCTGCATTGATTGTGGCATTTTTGTCCACAGGCTGGTCGTTATCTGAATATCTATACTCTATAGCCTTCTCATAATCCGTACCTGCTTTAAGAACCTTGCCATCAGTATCAGTAATTGTGACTTTTGTTGTGAACTTACCGGGCTTATTCTGGTAAACAACATCGGCTGCTTCTACGTCCAGCTTAGTCAGCTCCTGCTTTTCAACAGCAAAGATCAGTGTTCTCTTGCTGAAAGTATCCTTAAAGTCACCTTTTCCTTTGAGCAAAATGGTGGCGATGTTTCCTGCCTTAGTGTTATTTTTGTAGGAAACAGTATAGTCTTTGCCGGGCTCAAGCTCCTTATCTTCGAATTTTACTGTAACTGCTGCCTTTGCGCCGGTCTTTTCATAACAAGCGGTTGCTTCTGCTGTAACAGAGATTCGGTCACCATTAAGGCTGTAGGGAGTAATCTTAAAGGTCTTGGTGACAGTTCCTGTACATCCGTTAATTCCTGTAAATGTAACAGTTGCTTTGCCGGCGTGGAGGCTGTCGCAGGATACTTTATAATCTCCGGTTCCTGTTTCTTCGTTATAGATTGCAAGGACTTTTCCTGTATTCTTAACCTTCAGGCTCACTGCCCCTGACAAGATCTTTTCTTTAATATCCTTTTCAAAAGCACTTCCCGTATACTCAGACAAGGCCGGAAGTCCTGTTACCTGCGCATTCTTAAGTGAAAAACCTACTATCTTGAACGCAATCCTCTTTGTTCCGCGATATCCTTTTTCCGGATTACCTTTTATTACAGCGTAGGCTGTTCCAACTGCTTTGTTGTTCTCATAGGTAATGGAATAATCATAATCAGTCGGGTTCTCGGTGTTAGCGACAAGCACTTTACTCTTATCCTTAACAGTTACGGAAGGCTTTATCTCTTTTCCTTCATCGTACTCCTGACCTGCTATCTTAGAGAAGGTCAGCTTAGATACAAGTGTTGTTGTCTGCGGATCTGCCACAGTAAGATTTACATCTCTAACGCCTGCATAATTACCCTTTCCGGTATATCTGATGATATATTCGCCGGAATCAGATACAGATGAAAGCTCTTTTCCCGGTTCGTCCATGCTGATATAGTCTGTAGCGGCGTAATATACAACGTTGTAATCCGTCTTGTTTTTAAGCACCTTTCCTTCGAAGTTAAGCGGTGAAACAGGCTTCTGTGCCTTTTTGCTTACTGCAACAGTTAAGCTGTCGCAGTAAATATCTGGATTTACTTCGCTGATATCTATCGGAATTATCTTAAAGTAAACAGTCTCTTTTCCGGAATAATTTCCTTTACCGGTCACAATTACTGCGGGTGATAATGTCTTGCCCTTGCTGTTGTAGAAACCGGGGTCATCCTTAGAAAGAGTATATGCTTTGGTGTTGTTCGCATAGCTTAAGGTGTAGTCCTTGCCGGACTTAAGGAGCCTTTTTCCATCATAGACTCTTATCTGCGGTTTGATCTGCTTTCCTGTGTAGCTGTAGGTTCCGTCAATTGCCTCTGGATTTGCGACTACTACTGCCCATAGGCCTTCAGGAACCGGCTCGCCGTCAGGAAGATCGCCGTCAACTATATCGCCCCTGTCATCTTCAGGGTCGTCAGGGTTTTCAGGATCATCAGGAGTCTCCGTTTCGGGCTTTAGTACCTGTACAGTCACTGATCCGCACAGAATATTGTTAGCATCATAAAGGTCAACTGTAGTCTCACCGGGCAGATTTCCCTGAATAGTAATCTGTCCTTTTCCATCCTTGATTTCTACTGATTCTACAGTTGCAACAAATGTTGTGTTGGACTTTGCAGAATACTCCTGTCCTTTGTAATTGGTAACTTCAAAACCTGCTGTTACCGTTTCGCCCATTTTTACGCTGACATTAGCGTCCACAGTAACCACAGAAGCTTCTTCTACTGCTAAAGTCTTCTCTGTCACTGCCGCGTTGTCTGCTGATATAACAGTTGAAGGCACTGTGATGGTTAACTTGCTGCCAGCGGAATAGTTTTCAGTGAAAAGCTTAAACTCTTTTGCAAAAAGCTTATCTCCGTCTCCTAAAGCGCCTTCATAATTTACTGTGTAGCCAACATTCTGACCGCTTTCGTCTTTGAGGATAATGTTACCAATTGTCTCAGGGTCGATATACTGGTCAAAGAACGCAGTAACGCAGTTCTCCCCTGCTTTTGCCCCAAGAAGTTCAGGCGCTGCCTTAGAAACCATTCTGATAGCCACATCGGTTCTTGGCGGAGGAACTTCCATCCAGTCCGTGTAGGCGGTTTCATAGCCCTCAAGCTCGGCCATTACCTGCCAGTAGCCTTCCGGAACATCCCAGGCATACTTACCATCCGAGTCGGAATATAGCGGGTTAAATTGGTCATACTCCGAAGCGTCCCAGAAGCTTCCGTCCGGATCCTCCGGTTTTTCTTTATAAAGAACGGTAACTTTAACATTCTCCAGTCTGTTGTCATATACCTGAGAGTAGATATAGCCACTGGGGTCGATCGCCCACTTGATACGACGGCCTCTGCCCATGAACTCTGCAATCCTTTGTTCCCATATTTGCTCCATACCCATGTTCATCAGAACTGTCAGCGCAGTAAATCCGATAGCAAGCGGTCCGGACAATCCCATAAGTCCCGGAACCAAAGACCATGCAAACATTGCCATATTCCATGCATGCTGATCACTCCTGAGCTTCTCGTTCATTCTCAGCGCCCATTCTTTATCCTTAATGGTTGTTGACTGCAGGATTTCTCTTCTTCGATCGTTAAACCCTTTCTCAGTTTGAGCATAATCATCGATCAGTCCTGCTGCCTTTGTAATAGCTCCAATAGTCGGCGCGATATCATCAGCCCAGGTCCAGTCATCTTTAGTCTCCAGCGCGAGCCTCATCTTGACAATACTGTTAGCAGTTGACGTCGCATCCTTAACGAGCAAGGTGTAAGCGGTGGGATCACTTGTGTCCAAAGCAGCATAATACTTTTTGTTATTCGCTCCTTCAACCACACGACTTGCGAGCATGAAAGCGTTTTGGCTCATTCCAAGGAATTCGTCAACGCTCTTACCTAAATCCTCACTAAACGTGCTTACAGCACAATTTATGCCAACTTTTATGAGCTTTTGATTCTTTTTTACCAAAGATTCCCCGACATCAAGCACATACTCCTCCTCATATGCACTCTGCTTGATTGTCCTGACAGTTGTATCCGAGAAGGCTGCTTTAATCCTGGCCATCTTTGCCCGATCAGCAGAAGAAATGACATCCTGTACAAGTGGCTTTTCGTGCTTTTTCTGGAATTCAACGCGAAGTGTTCCCGGAACATACGAATGATCTGAATCATCAAAATAGCCACTTGCAACGTAACGGTCCGAACTCTTGTCATAGACAGCTTCCATGACACGTTTTTCATTGTTTCTAAGACTTGTTACATATACATGATCTAGCTCTTCTTTTTTAGTAATATCAACAACAAACGTACATGGAATACTGGGTTTGAACGTAATAGTAGGAACCTTCGATTCATTGAGCAGGTCATACCCGGTATCACTGTTATAGTAAAGCTGGAATTCTGTGATCTCAGGCGTCGATGCTGAGTATATTACTTCTGTAGAATCGCTGTAGGTTTCGCCATCAACCGTGCTCTCTGCTTTGACTGTGTACACAGACTCATCCTGTGGCGAAGCAATAGTCACATCACAGGAATAGTTCCCTGCCTTTGAGGCTTTGCACGTTCCGGCCTCTGCATCGTTGATATATATCTTTACGGTAGACTCTACTGGCGCAGTACCCTCAACATTAAAAGTTTCCCTGGATACTGTCTGATCGGCATTGATAGAAATGCCGACATATTCATCACCAATTACGTCTATTACCTCGTAACCATCTTTCCCATTCTCTTTAAACGACAAGAGTGCGTAGCTGTAAGTCCTTTCCAAAGTCTGACGCACCATATCAAAAGTGAGAATAGCCTTATCTTCACTTACCGGTATCTCAAGAATCTGGTTCTCGTAGATAAAATTCTGGCAAAGATTACCATCCAGCATGATTGTTGATTCATCAAGCGTGCTGTTTACCGGAATTGCCACCTTTAGTATTCTGTCAGTGATTTCCTTATGATCATCTGCAATCTCAAATGCTACTGTTCCCCTAAAGGAATCCTTTGTCTGAAGGTAGTAATATGTACCACCAGATTTTAGAACTCTTCTGGAAGGCACCTTCTCGCCGTATTCTACTAACGCAATGTCGTGATTGATCGCGTAAATAGCTGCATAGGAATACGAAGAGCAGTAGAAGACAACATTACTGTCATTCATAAAAGCTCTTTCGCCTATTGATGTAACACTGTCTGGAATCTGAATTTTGGTTAAACCACTACAACTTCCAAAAGCAAAATCGCCGATACTCTCCACAGAATTCGGAAGTATAATGTCGTCAATGCTCTCTGCACCCCAGAACAGATACTCCGGAATGACTTTGATCCCTTCTTCAAGCTCTACAGTCTTAAGATTGCTGCAGCCATTAAAGCAGCTCCCATAGGAGTATACCTTGGTCAGGGTTTTAGGGATAAAGACAGATTTTATTGCCGTGTTTCCAAATGCACTTCCGCCAAGTGCTTCAAGGTTCTTTGAAAGCTTTACTGTCTCAAGCTTGGTACAGTCGTAAAACGCATTATCATCAATGCTCTTTACACTATCAGGTATCTCAACATCTGTAAGAGCGCTGCAACCGTAAAACGCAGCCTTTTCTATAGTTTCAAGCCCTTCAGAAAACCTCACGCTCTTAAGGCCTGTACATTCCTGAAATGCGTACTCCTCAATTGTGGTCACCGTTTCTGGTATCGTTACGCTCTCTATGCTCTCTGCTCCAAGAAACAGATTTGCCGGTACTTGCGTGATACCTTCTT
>NZ_KK211315.1:0-18046 GCF_000621605.1 Butyrivibrio sp. MC2021
ATTTCCATATAAGCATCAGGAACATATTCGCAATCACATACCTGCACTGGTATACTTGAAGTTCCAGCATCGGGAATACCTATACAATAACCGGAATCTGTTATATCTTTTGCCTTGTAGATGTATCCAGCTACTCCCTTATAAGTTTCCTCAAGAGCGTTTGGATAATACTCTTCCAATTGAAGAATTCCGTTTTTATCAAAACCATATGGTCCCCATTTGGACCATTTTCCATTATGTTCGAAGCCTGTCTCTTTGCAGTATTTCTCAACAGCATTACTTAGGTAAACCAGAACATTTTCTCTTTTCTTGGATAAGTAAACTAGCGGCACCCCATGATTGGAAATGCGTGGTTCCAAGATAGTTATACTATTTATTGGTGATGCATGATACCAGTTCATATACTAGTTCTCCTCGTTGAATTCAAGATTGAATTTGCAGCCTTAACTGAGAGAAGGGACGTCATATAATATGACACCCTTCTTTCAATCTTTTCCTCTATTATTCTGATGTCTATAATTTTGTGAAATACTATTAGACAAGATAATACCTGATAATAAGACTCACGCATCTTTAAACGGATCATCATCGCCAAAAAACCACCAATTCTCACCAACTCGGTTTCTGACAGATGCTACCTTATGAGGATCAAATTCAATCGTCAAAGGCGTTCCATCTTTATATGCACCTAAATGAATGTGCGGATTACGTGCATACCCGTTATTACCGACGTAAGCAATTATCTGGCCTTCTTCCACAATATCTCCTTCACTTACCTGTGGGTTTTGAATATGCCCCAATAAGACATGTGCATCATCTTCCCGTCTAATTAAAATAGAATAAGCAGGTGAAGGATTCTGGCTTCCCGGAGTGTTAGTTTTTTCGTTTATTGATATTCGAACTACCTCCCCTTTTATCGGTGAATATACCTTTGCATTCCAGGAAAACCAATCTTCGTTCCTACTCCCATCACCATTGAACAGCCTCAAATAATATGGTCCCTCCGGTGGAAATGCAGCAATCATACAATCTCTGCCTAGCGCATCGCCCAAGCTAGCCAATTCCCCCTCAAAATGGTCATTATAAAAACAGAGTCTGTCAAAAATTGGATATAAAGCAAGCGAATTAGTTATCTCCATAGTCCCCCCCAATTATATCATTTTGCTAATTGCTCTAGATCTTTTGATATCATCTGCATTAATATACACGCCAACTGTTTTTGCCATTTTTGTAATTGTTGATTTTCCACTGCCATTAGGTCCAGCAAAAACAATTACCTCTGGCTTTAAATTCTTCTCTACATCAGACATACTCTTTCCTCCCATCAGGGTAGAGTATATATGCTCGTTTCGCTTCGGCATCATAACCTGACGTAGGAAGCCCTTTAATTTTTCTTATCTCCTCGTCTATGCGTATGGATTCCTTAAATCTTTCAGTTAATTCATCATCCGAAATTCCACAGGTATAATCTAATTCATTTTTTTCTTTTATTTCCTGCATAGGCTACTCCTTAACTTTATCTGTATTGCATCATGCCTCTTACCATCATAATACTACAAATACTCATTTTGTATCTTATCAAATATCTCAAGCATAGACTTGAGCTTCATTTCACTATCCAACTACCTGTTTTGTCCGAGCCAACTCTTTCAATTATCCCTTTCTCAGTTAAGCCTGTAATGCACCTCTTTATGGTACTCAATGAACACTGTAGCTTTTCTGCCATATCAGTACGGGTCACAATAGGATTCTCTACCATCAATTGGATAATTGCTTTTTCGCGTTCCGATAAGTAATAAGTTTTTGTCTGGCCGCTCTTGTAATCTCCATGCAAACATTCCCTTTAACAGAGGCGGCTATATGAACCGCCTCTGAATAATTAACTCTACCAACCTTTTATTGAAAGTTCAGGGAACCCACCAACAAAATTTCGAAATATAACATTAAATTCATGTTGCCATTGGTCAATGTCATTTTAGTATTGCAATATGTAGATTACCGGCGCTGTTCAATTCAATTATATAACTAAAATCTTCTGGAATAAGCCATGCATAGAAATCTACCGCACTGACATCATCAAAATTATCAAAAATAGACCTCATCTTACAAGAAACTCCGGGAAGTAGAGCATCTGACCACAATAAAAAAACATTTTTTTCAATCTCACAACAATCTGGAATTTCAGCCTTACTGAAATTGAAATTATTATAGACCACGTCATCCCATAAAATATGTCCAACATAACTAAATGGTAGCATCGAAGTCAACCAAATCCATATCTCAGCATGTCTATCTGGATTTATTCTGGTATGAGGCCCGATACTTTGCATGCATTCTTGAAAAAGCACATGATCGGAAATATATTTTTCTTTTACATATATTCTGTTCTTTTCTTTTAATAATTCATATTTTTTCCTTGTTTCTTCATCCATATAAGCCCCTTAATTCCATAAATCTATTATTTTTACATACTCTTCATAGGGTATATCTATAGGTATTGCTTTCTTAATACGTAGAGCTCTTTTTCCATTCAACCAACTATCAATATTGTAATGAACCCCCTTAACAGGATCATAATCCAGCCTCCAACAGACCTTTCCATCAAGCGATTTTCTTCCAATCACTTTACCATATCCATAGCTTGACTCAAGACTACCAATATTAGGCTTAGAACCATTTTTAAATGCCCCCATCTTATCCAACTCGTCAATCAATACCTTTCGAGCATTATCATGGCTTGTCTGTGATTCAAGAACCTGCTCACCACATGCATTATGCACCAGCACATTTTTACTGCCGACAAAATATGTATGGTAATCCTCAACTGCAAAGTTGTAAACCGGTATTGCACTCTGTAGCTGTTCCCAACGCTTGATCAGAAGATGAAGTTCATTGCCTTCATTATCAACAAGTGTGGTTCCTTCCTCAAGGTCTCCAGCAAAGCGCAGCGGAGTGCGCATTGCTGCTTGCAAGTATACTTATGTCCTCACGTCGCCGCTTGTTTAGTCTTTTCCAGATTGCCACCACTTGTAACAAACGCTATTCCACCATTTCTTGCCGCACCAGAAGCTGAATTTGTGAAACCACACATATAAAATGCATTCAATGTTTTTAATCATTGTCTCACAGCCTCTGACGTTTGCAATCTTTGTGTCTAATTGTGACAGTGCCACCAATTACACGGAATCACTTTTACACCACTTTTTTCCGATTATTTCAGTAATTGTCCATTAGACACATTTATACGCATTTTTACACCTTCAAAGGTTTCTATGCATAGCACATCACCAGAAACATAAAAATTCGATACTATGTCACCAACATCAAATCGCCATAGTAATGATCCATCACTTGTAAGACAAATAATGCCTATTTCAAAAATGGCAATAATTTTATCATTACAGTCTAATAAATCATAAAAACAGAATTCTCTTTCTGATGCGACTAACTGTTTGTCAGATATAATGTCAACTTGATCATTGTATCCAACAAAAAGAAGTTTATTCTTTTTTACGCACCTCGGTTTAATAGGATATTTGTTCGCAATAGCGATTTTACAATTAACGTTTCCTCTTATTGTTATGATACAAAGTCTTGCATTTTTTGAATCTATACTACCTAAAAACATTTTCATATCATTACACTTTTGGTAATGTATCATAAGTTCTTCGATACTATAATACTCTTCATAAGCTATCATATATCATGTTTCTTTAATGCTCAAAAAACCAAGCAGTAATCAGTTTTCCTCCTTCCCAAAATGATTTCATTCCCATGTAGCCATATGGTCCCCATACCATCGATTCAACCACGTTCTGACCTTCGGCATTTGCTTCAACATTTCCTAGAAGTGAATATGCTCTATACAACGCTTTATATACTTCCATTCTTCCTTCAGGATCATCAAACAGACCGATTCTATTTAATGCAGCTTCCATACTCAAAGATCGTTGAATACTGTGTAATGTTCCAGTAGCATTTCCGAATAAATACTCAATTTTGTCTCCAAGTAGAGGCAAATCATTATACAATTGAATACCTTCTGCTGTAATTCCAACAGCATACACCCCTGTATAAGCAACTGCCAGTTCTCCCAATACAAAGCCAGTTCCAGCACCTAGCAGCCCACCAATACTAGCATAGATCAGTATTGTGCATGCCTTATCCCAGCCGGTAAGGCCCTTTTATCCGCGGCAACATTTCCTATGATTCCGCCAATTGTAAGCCCTATAGCTGCACAGATTCCAACAACTAACATAGTAGTTGTTATAACAAATTCGCCAGTCTGATCTGCCAGGTTTATCGGATCATTTCCGCAATAGGCAAAAAGATTATATGCATTTAATCCGGTATTCTTATCAAATTTACCAACCTTGAAATTCGGCTCAGGTGTTATGAATTTGTGTACCTTGGGATCATAGTATCTTGCATTGAGATAATAGAAGCCTGTTTCCTTATCGTAGTAGTAGCCTCTGTAGCGAAGCGGGTTCTTTTCAAGGGTTCCCTGCTCATCCCTTATGGTTACGGTCTTGCCATTTACCTTTTTTGTTGTGTTTTCAATTACGGAAACAGGATTGCCCCAAAGGTCGTATTCATAGCTTCCAACCAGCGTAGAATCAGCGCTTCTGTATATTCCTACTATATCGCCCTGACCGTTTCTGGCAAAGAAGAAATACTCTTCTTTTGCGTATTTTCCGTTATCTTTCTTGGAATAACCGATTTCTGTTGCAATACCGCTGGCATCATAGTAGTAGCTTATCCTGTAATCAGGATTAACTTCGGCAAGGAGCATTCCGGCGTTGTAGATGTAGATTGTTGTCTTTCCGTCTACTGTCTTGGAAAGGCGCTGACCATCCCCACTGACTTAACACTGTTATTTTCTAAACAATATTTCAATATTGCCATCTACAAATCCTGTTCCAACAGCTGTTAATCCTTTTAAAGTATTGGCATATTTTCCTTTCTCAAGATATTCCTTTATAATTTCAATCACATTCTCAAGTACAACTTCCCATTCTTCATCAGCCTCCCATGTAAACAGGTTCTCTCGAGAGCCAAAATCAGTAATTTCATCACATGCCCAATCCTCATCTTCTTCATCAAAAGATCCTGTACCTACTATTTCGATCGACCAGCTATTTCCACTTTCTTCATAAATATTGAAATTAACAGCAACAATCTCCTGCGGAATCCCTTTCTCTAAATATCCATTTAGCCATTCTTCAAATAGCATATACATTCAAACAAACCTCCTTCTTTTTCTTTGTACGTTCAATTAATTATTTCGATTTTTTTAAACGAAAAGCCTGTTAATTGTTCTTGCTCAATGATCTATTTTATCTTTTCAGAGCAAAACATTGCTACAGAATGTTCTTTTAGTCTAAATAAATCGTAATTTCGGATTATACTATCGTTTAGTGCATATTTCCATATAGCATATACTTTTTTATCCCCATCCTTTAATACCCCGTATCCAGAATGTTCAAAGTTAATAGCCCCCTCCAGTACATTAAGAATATTAACAATATACCCCATTGTATTAGATCCATCTTTACCATTATTAATAGCAATCGGTATAAACTGCACTCCTATGCTTAACTCTTGTTTTAGCACTTGATAACACCTTGATGAAACAATAAACCAATTTCGTTTATTATTTATGAAATCCGTTATAATGTTTCCATCTTCAGGATCATATGTATATATAAGTTTATCTTTCTCAGCGATATATATTCCTCTAATAGTACTTTACAGTTCCATCCTTGTATGCTTCTTTTGCCCTGAATACCGGTTATGTTTCCCCTGTCGTCATAATCATATGTAAAGCATGAATCTATGGTCTTTGGCGATTTACCAATGGTGTTTGCATAGGTTTCAAATCTGTTCTGGGTTCCTGGGAGTCAGTGGGGCCGATTCTCTTTGACTCAAATACAATATCCCCACTGATCATCACTGCTCCCCCTTTATCAATTATCCATTAGTTCTTAAGCTAATTCCAAAAGTTGCTAATGAATAAAATTCAGACTTCCTTCATACGTTTAACTTATCAGTTAATCCAATTCTTTTTCATAAAACAATATCAAATTTGAAGCCCCCTCCAAGTCCCAAAATGTATCAGACAACATCTTAATTACTAACTCCAACCACTTTCGCTCCCCTGTCCTATAATACATATATTGAACAAAACCATAAAATGTAATATTGTTTGTCAAAAATGCTTCAGCACTTAACCTTCTATTAACAAATGAACAATGCATATCCTCCTGAATTGATGCTTTTTCAAATTCTCCAGCCATAATCAAATCTGTAAAACTATCACTATCCCTTAGGGACGCATTGTTATATATCTTCTCAAGAGAATAAAACCAGTTTTCATCATCGCTAGCATCTGCTTTCTTCATACATTCGGTTAGTCCCTGCATAAAAACATCATTAACTTGAAAACTCAAGAGTCTTTGCAAAATGCACTCAGCACCAGGCCAGTTCAAATCTTGAATCCAATTAAACATTTTCTTCAAGTATGGTTCTAACTCCGCATCCGTTTTATGTGAAATGATTAATGCACAATTATCCCACAGTTCAATATTTTTGTCTTGAAATTTAGGTTGAAAGAGTTCATTTAAATCAATTTGTCCTTCTGCAAGTTCCCTCCCTTTAAGCTGTATTTCAATAGGGTTATTCCAATCAAGCATCTCCATAATAGAATTCAAATATGTCATCTTTTGCGACCTCATATTTACCTAATGTTTTTTTCATATTGATTAAATAATAATACTCATCTATTTGTTTGCCCTTTTTGTATCAACTATATATTCTATTCTCATTTACTTGGAAAATTGGTACACCTCTTTTTTGCACGATAAGTCAATAGCCCCATCCCTATAATTTGTATCATATGCTATGGAATAGATATCTCAATGATACTGCGATATCTTTCTCAGCACATTGTTGCAAATCTCATAACAGTTACAGTCATAATCTATAAGCAGTTCTTTATCTCCTTTGGATACAAATATCCCTGTTTTATTCTCTATTTCTGCTATCACTTCCCCCGTGTTGATATCAATAGCAAGAATATCATGTGCTCTGCCAAATAATACTCGCGTAACGGGATTGTAATTCATACTAATGATGTGCCCTCGCTGTTTAGTAGCTGATTCCCAAATTTTATTACCATGATAATCATATTTTATAGCGCAATTACTTACTTCAGATGCTACAACTCCATCCTCAAGTCCTAGAACATCAAATAAAGAAAAGGTACTTCCTTTCACATTCTTTCCGTTGAATACAATAGTATTTCTGTTCTTAAGTATAATATCTTCTCCAAACGGATTCCTAAATAGCTCAAAACATGGCACAACACTCACAATATCCTGACTCTCAATATCAATATAGTATGTCTTTCCGCCTTCCCCTACTAAAAGCTTATTGTCCTGAATAAATTTAATCCATTCAACTCTTCCAAATTTCCTTAAGTGCAGAATCTCTTTACCATATTCAAAAACAAACAAATCACCTTTTCCATAGTCCGCCCATAAAGCTGTTGCAACAAGTCTTCCATCATCCGAAATGGCATTTCTGGATGGACTGAGAGCCTCACCGTGAGCTATAAATTGATATTGTTTTGAAAAATCATCTGTAGAAAAAACGCTGACATCTATAGTATCTACATTGTCAGATACTTGATTTGCTCCGTAAAAAAATTCACCATTAAATGACTTGATCATTAGATAGTACTCATGCATTCTGCTCATCCCCCAATCAAAATACTGTTTTAAGTATTCTAAGGAATTCTAAAAATTCAAGCTGATGGTTGGGCCATTCTTCTACTGTGTATTGTTTAAGAAAATCCCACCACATAGCATTATATTCATCTTTACTTGAAAGATGTAAATGACGCTCAATGAATAATCCAAACTGTGGATCATCTATATCCAATCCTACAGCTTCAAAATATGGTCGGAAAATAGGTCACTGTCCCCTACCACACAACCACTGCTCTGCCACTAGGTCGCTAATGAACTGAGGGTCAGGCACTTAGGCACGCTCATCCTCCCTCAAATCCTATCATCCCAATAACTAACTTTTTCCTGCAGAGACTTCGGAAGCGTATTAATATCTATACCGGTACCAATAAGAAAAACTCTCCGCAGATTCTTATGATTACTCAAATCAGGCATACCAGTAACGTGGTGAAGGTCCTGCATCCTGATTACTTCCAGTTCGGTCAAATCTTTGATAAAAGAAACATCGCTTAATTTGTTGATTCTCCAAAGTTCAATTTCCTTTAAATGCTCCAGCTTTGAAAGTTCATGTAGGTCAGAATTTGAATTCCACAAAAGAGCCAGTTTATCCAAATTCATCTGAGGTAAAAATGAAAAATCAGAAAGTTTTATTCCTCTCAATGACAATGATCTTATACTGGGCATCTCACTGATACACTTAAGATTTTTCTTTGCTTTTTTACCAAGCCATAAAGTATTTAGCTTGTTGTACCTCATCAACCATTTACAGTCAAAATTCACCCCTGGACCCGACGTATCAGCCATAATGGTAAGTCTTTCAAGTTCATCAGATAGTTCCTGCACGAAGCTATAATCCCGTAAATCAAAACAATCAAGTATTAATTCCTTGAGCTTAAGTGTTTTTAACACCTCCAGGTTAGTATTCTCCTGTTTGTCTCGTAAATAAATATTTATCGCTAATCTTTTTATATGAGGTATATCACCAAGAAAAGAAATATCTATTTTATCCTCAGTAATGAAATCAAAAAGTCTGAAAGTAATATCTGGACGAAGTGCCAATATCTGATCAATAATTTGATAAGCTTCATCCGGTAGATATTCCGATATCTGTATAGTACGGATTTTATTATTCTCTACAATTTCCTTTAACTTCTCATCATCTATATCCCTATAGCCAAGCCAGCTAAGCGGCCATATTGTCTTAGTTTCCTTTGCTATGTCAATATGCCTGTCATAGCTAACATATGCACCCATTTTCATTCTCCTTGTAATTTCCGATGCTCATATATGCAATAGATTTTCTTGCACAATCCCGGATAAAAATATCCTCATCATTCTCATATTTCTTAAGTAATTCAATGTTTTGGGCAGAAGGATAATACTTTATTCCCGCCATAGCCGATAATTTCAGATTCTTCCTGATAAAACGTCCGGAAAAATAGTACTCCGTACCATCTTTGATTCCCAGCTCCGCATCAGTTATATCATCGCTATTAAAATATCTGAGAAGCAGGGGCTCCATCTCCGGAATTCTCGCTGAAGACAGCTTCTCCATAGCCATAGATAAGTAAAATGCATCCCTCGGATCCGATAGCAAAGAGACCAGCTTCAATCTGTGTTCTTTGTCTTTCATCCTGGCAAAAACAGATCCGTACTTAGCACAGATCTTTATATTGTCCTCTTTGTCTTTTGTCGGAATATAATCCTCTGAATGTTTGAAACGGTCGTATCCATCCATAAACATGTTAAAAAAGAGATCCATGTCCTCACTATCATCAGGATTAACCGGCACAAATCCTACGGAAAATGATAATTCATTCACATCCAAAAAATTATGCTCAGTTTTTACACAGACAGAAACCACATAATACCTTTTCCCATTTATCTTTAATACAGTAACCTGTTTATTATCTACTTCAGTTCTTGTCTTAAGATATTCTAAATCAGAGGCTGTAGGCTTCTTCACCTCAACCTCATCAAACATTGTCGGAATCTCAATATAATCAATCCCCTCAAAGAAAATATCATCATTGGTATCATCTTCATTTCTTCGCCTGAGAAGCATCTGGTCATGTGACCATGTGAAATAACACAGTCTATATGGACATTTTGTCATATTCACTCCCTCCAACACGCATGAATACTAACTTTTCCTATTGTATCATATTTTCTGTCAACGCAAGAGCGGGGACTGTGTCCCCATCAACAAATTGTGAACTGCTTAGACTAGCGGTTTTCAGTGTTGTTCACAGTTTGTTAATGGGGTCACCGTGAACATAACTTACACTGTGAAAATAAGTTCACAGTGACTGGTACTTTTATCTTATGGATTAATAAGGCTCAAAAGTGGTCCCTACACTTTCTTAATATCTAAATACATGGATCCTCACTATATATTACAGAAACTCCATCATGTATTTTTTCAAAACTGAAGGCTTCAATTAATGAGTAAAAGCAATCAAGCGTATTATTAAAAGCCTCTTCTTGCGTATCTCCTCGTCCAATCACATTTATATATTCCCTATTATCGTTTTGAACAAGCAAATTAGCATATCCGCAAAACTTCCCTTCCATATTTTCATATATTTTTACTTTGTATCTTGCTGCTGGCGCCTTTACTACATCCCAAACATCATACTCTGCAACACATTTTTCAATCGCAATTACATTACTATTATATTTTTTTAAGTCTTTCCAGCTATTCAACTTATACCTCCATTTATAGATTAGGAAATAAATGGCCTTTACTTAATACATATCAAAATCCATATAACCAATCTTGTTATCTAAACTTTCAACATTTTCTCCAATGACCTTATATAAATATTCAACAGTCCTATTGATAACTTCTTCAACAGTTCTTCCTTCCATACATATGCCATAGTATGCTCCAAGCTTATCCGCAATAGTAATGCTTGTAATTCCCTCGTAATAATTGTCATTGACCTGAAACACCTTAATGCCAAATCTCCTGTCAGGAATGATCTTTACTCTAATTAAATATTCTCCAACCTTTTTCTTAGGTTTTATATGACCCTTGGCCATCCTATTCGTCCAATCTTCCATATCGCCCCCTTATGCCTAATAAAATGTTTTTCCAATGAATCAATAATAGAATCAAAGCTTCCCTAATTCCACATATTGTATGCCCCATATCCAGTCTCCAACCCACACATATTATGTACAAGCACTTCATTATCTCCAACAAAATATGTGTGATAATCTTCTACCGCAAAATTATAAACAGGTATAGGGCTCTGCAGATGCTCCCAGCGCACATTCTGAAGATGTAATTCATTTCCTTTGGAATCCACAAGTACGGAATGTTCACTTAATTCACCAGCTGGAACAAAACCACGGTCCTTTACATAGAATGGGTGTGATGGAGTAGTTATTATCTCTTCATCATCTATAATAAGGTGAACAAGTTCAGCTGATTCATTTATATACGCCTCAAGAACACGTTTGTATTCGGCATCTCCTGTCTCAGGATCCTCTGAAAGCACTATGTCTCCAGGCTTAATGTTCTCTATCGGAACCTTCCCATTCTCAGCATTAACCGGTGTCCCTGCATATTATTTTTTTAGAACGTTTGGTACCTATTACTTTCCTGTGCAGTTGGTAGCTCCTAAAGATTAGAGCCAGAAACTATACCAACTTATTTTAGAAAAATACCATCTTTCTCTATCTCATATAATTCGAAAATAACAAAATCTCCAAGTTCAAGATTGCATCCCCTCTCCAAAAGTCCATTCCTGATTTCTAGATATCTATTCATCTCTTGTTTACTATCTAGTAATCCATATTTATTCAATAATATATTTTTGTACTCATCCAACCTTTCAAAATGTAATTCATTATATATGGCAGAATAGTACGAACCTCCTGAGTATGCGTAATCATATCCTAGAAAAAGCTTTTCCCCCCACATGATATTGGAACCATCCGGTAGCTTATTATCAGTACAACAAAGTATGATCCTATAATCTATTTTGTTCTCTGTAGATACTCTTATATATTCATTGATGTACTCAGGATCATTACACACATCAACATAAGAATCATCCCGCCAAGATAGTTCTATCTTATTTTCAAAATATCCTTCAAATGAATCAGGATACAGTTCATTTAAATACCAATTATCTCCATCTACTCCCTGATATGTCCGATTTTCCCTTTTTTGAAATATCACTCCGTTATTCACAACAGGCCTCCTTAATCATTCGTTACTAATCCCCAAGTTCAACGGGGATTAGTAACCAAATACCATTCCCAAAAACTATTGATACTTTTGTTTGCTTTAATCAATTTCGAAAAGGAACGTGAAACCTATAAATATGTGTATGATTCATAAAGTTGCCACCTGGAAAATGTAAACCGCTTCCAATATATGCCTGATGATGCTGAGGAACTCCATATTCGGTAGCCCATTCGTCTAAAATCTTTGCTTCTTCATAACTTATAGGGTTTCCATTTTTAGCTTGTTGCACGGCTTCTTTTGAAATATCAAATAAAGCCTTTTGATCTGGTGTTTGGCTCTTTGATATATTTTCAACCGGGTCGTGTGGTACTGACACCACTTTCAGGACTTCATCCTTCAGGCCTCCGAATCAGCCAAGCTTCGCCGCAGAACCGTAAGTATGCAGAACATCGGTTTCGGCGCAAACGATATTCATGATGTAGACGAAATGGACGACCTTGGTTAACAGGGTCGTCCATTTTACATAGCTTCCAACCCGAGCAATCAGATATATTGCTTCATAGCACTTTGAATATATCTGGCCAAAGCAGGGATATCCTCTATAGCATTATCGCAAAGTTCAGTAAAACGTTTATTTCCATAATAATCATTTTGAGAAATCAGTTTTTCACGAATCAGACTTTCTGTTCCTTCACTATATATTTTTTCGTACCATTCATTTGTTTCCAGTAACGATAAAATATATGTCTGTCTTGTACTTCTGGGATGAACAAATATTTTCCACTTCATTCTTCCTTCATAAGATTCTAAAGCACTAATCAAATAATTATGTTTTGTCTTCGACACATCATAGATTCTATATGATATGAATGGAATATATCTATATCTACACTCTTCATGATACATTGTCACACGCATCCACTCTACTTCAAAATAAAAACGAATAAGCTCAGAAATTATCTGCTCATTTTTATCCATCGCCATCCCTTTCCATTTCATTTTATAAATACATGTAGCAGCTACTGCTCCTCCAATTACCGTGTGGTACCTGACACCGCTTTTCATACCTGTTTTGTATACCATCATTAGCATCAGGATCCTTTATGAATTCGTCTGTGATATTGCCGCCATCGTCATAGGTGTAGTAATAAGTTTTTGTCTGGCCGCTCTTGTAAGACTCCTTTGCCTTTACTACTTCACCGAAGGCATCATAAACATACCCTCTTGTATACTGCCCCCACTCGGCGCTTTTACCCAAAATCGGTTATTCCGCCTCTTTTTTATTGCAATGTCGTCCGTTATCATTATGCTTTTCTATGTCCTTGAGCTTTATATTTTCATCACAGTTTACCGTTATTTCCAAGGAATAAAGAATAATAACAATTCTATTCTTTGGCATAAATGTCGTATTATCATAAACCATACCCTCTATAAGCATTTTACCATCCCGTCCCAGAATATCTGTAATAATCACGTACTCATCTAGAAAATGCCCCTTCTCAATATCGCATAAATGGTACAATTTTCCAATTATATTTAACTCTGTATCAATGGAATACTCAAATACCTGAACATCATAATTAATATCTTCAAATGAAAAAAACTCAATTTCATAACACTTATTATCAATTCCATATACACTAAAGCAGATTGAATCATTTCTAACACAAAATGAATCCACTCTCGCATCATGCATATAATGGTTATTTACAAAATCCTGTATCTTCATAAATATCGTCTCCCAAATTATATATCCCAACCAAAACTTCTTAACCATTCAATCATTTTTTTAGTCAAGTGCGGGATTATCTTGCCTCCTTCATGCCCCCATGTTCCATCTTTATTAAGTGTTTGGTACATATCCCCCAAATGCACATGTGGCTGCGTTACGTTACCACTTGTGTTAACTCCATCAACTCTTTCTATCCCTTTAGGAGCTAACCCTTTCATTATTGCTCTATTCATCTGATTTACCGAATCCGCCATAGCGCACGTATTATGTACGAGAACTTCGTTATCTCCAACAAAATATGTGTGATAATCTTCTACCGCAAAATTATAAACATGTATCGGGCTCTGCAGATGCTCCCAGCGCACAGACTGAAGATGTAATTCATTTTCTTCCGAATCAACAAGTACGGATTGTTCATTTAGTTCACCGGCAGGAACAAAACCACGATCCTTTACATAGAATGGGTGTAATGTCTCCCTGTCCGTTTCTTGGATGTTTCACCGATAAAGATATTGAAGAATAATTGATTAAACTTTTCCTCCTGACAAAATATCAATACTTAGTTCACTACCAAGAGCTGCTATTTTTGAAATAGCTTCTTCATTAAAAATACAACCCATTTGTCCATAATCTGACCGCAAATAAACAGTTATTCCAATGTAATCGTATTCCTGCTTATATGTATGAATTTCATCTTTTACAGCATATAATTCTGAAAGCAATTCATTAACAGCTTTATCAAAACCATCATAACTATTAAAACTCCTTATGCATTCCCACTGATTTTTCGACTCTCTTCCAAACTTCTTTATTTCACCTTTTTTTATTATCCTCGTGGGCTTTAATCCGCTGCTAAATCGTACATCTATCTCTTTTTCATCAGCTATTCTAAATACTATTTCACCATTTATCATAAGTAACCCTATCTATCCTATAGTTTTTGAGTGTGATACCACTTTTTAGACAATTATTCTAATGCATAGATTGGAGGTTCGTAAGCGGTAAATAATCGGTACCTAAAACCATGTGGTAGTAATTTCTCAATGGTCTTCGGGACATTTTTTCTCACATTAAGATATATCTATCATTATTCTCACTATTATTGTATCAAATCAGGAAACACCTCCTTTACAATATTGTTGCTTGGATCCATATCCAATATCTCTTTAGCAATAGTTCTTGCTTCAGCTTCATCAAAATCACAATCTGGAGATTTGTAAAAGAAAAGCATCATCTGAAGATTGTTCACATTTCTTACCATTTTCAGTACTTCTCTTTGGTAATGCAACGCCAACTGTTCAGAGCCATTTATCCAATTCAGTGGAAAGCACAAAATAGAAACAACTAGATCACCCCAGTTACTATTATTGGTCTTAGAAAACATATAAATTGCAAAGCCCAAAAATGTCATATTCGGATTTTCTTCTGCTGCCTCAAAAATTAGCTTTATCATGCTGGCTGCATTTTTATCATTTATTTCCTCCGCAGCTTCTTCATAATTAGCTTTCAAAATATGAGTAATAATATTATCATCCACCATCTAATTCACCCATCCATTTCCAATCTTTAATTCGCCATGAATTATACGATATGTTACACTTACAAGATATCATTGTATATTAGCTGTTTTTATGTACGTTGTTCCAGAATTATCAATTTTCCAAACACTTTCCTGCCCAATCCTCAATACATTTGTCATTATTTGTTTTATTACATTCCAATCCTTTGTAGGTGATAATAAATACCATTTATGGTCTTTACCAACAGACCCCTCTATAATATGATTTATCGTGTGGTCACTGACACCACTTTTCCTTGCATGGCTCAACTGAACAATAATTTATTCTATTATTCACCGCATTATTTCAAAACATAAATCCTCACACGGGCTTTAATTCAACCTTTCTTTTTGAAATGATGGCAAATTTATCTTTTCCCAAAGGCAAAAACTCATCCAGTACTATTTCATTTGAAATCCCCCCATTCGCAGTGATTACAAACATAGCCTCTGCAGTATCTTCAAGCTCCAATTCCACAGCCTGACCAATACTAAGTCTGATCCCATACCTGTCAAGCTTAGCAATATCCATTTTTGTAGATATTAAACGCATGAATAAACCGTTCCTGATATCACTATAGTATTTGTCAATAAATGAATCTTTTTTCGAAACTATAACCCAGTATGGTATAGCACATCCCACGAATGACTTGTCTCTGTACACTGTCAATTTTTTCATACATTTCCTCCTACTGATTTATCGAATAACAGACTTAGTTATGTACTTTAATTATTTACAAATCATAAACGTCGTACCAATGCCTAATAAAATGTTTTTCCAATGAATCAATAATAGAATCAAAGCTTCCCTGAAGAACGACATATCTCCAACAAAATATGTGTGATAATCTTCTACCGCAAAATTATAAACATGTATCGGGCTCTGCAGATGTTCCAGCGCACAGTCTGAAGATGTAATTCATTTCCTTTGGAATCCACAAGTACGGAATGTTCACTTAACTCACCGGTTCGAACAAAATAAAGAATAAGAAATATATGGCCATCGGATGCATTTAATCAATCAAGCCGATGGGCAAAAACTGTATGGTTTGTTTGCTTAAACGTGTTTACATTATTCTGTCTTTTTGATTTGTAGCTTCATACAATTATCATTACTTGTAGCTATCTGTGTACTTGCTCCTGCCTCATCCGACATCAAAACTGCTATTTCCCGCGCAATATTTCTTAAACCCTCCATATTCGCGTTTATCGTTATTTGATTCTCAATTTTCTCGATGTTTACTATTGACTCAGACTGGTTCTCGTCTTTTCTCATAGGAAGTATTGCCTGCTCATTAAAGAACAGCCTTTCCTGATAAACCTTGCCCTCAGGTTCTAATTCTATTCCAATCGATTCCATATCGGAAATAAGTGGATATCCATCTTCCTTCCGAACATAAAGTGTATTCATTCTTTCGTGAGAGCATGACTCAAACCAAGCAAACCCATTTTTATAAAATGCAATATCAGAAGGATAATAAGGATAATCCCAATCCCAAAGACATCCTACATTTTCCAATATGAAGAAAGTTTCCATAGATGACTTATACGTTACCAGTTGGCAAATAGGTTTATGATCATTTAACTGCTTTGTCAAAGGCCATTCAAGCACTTTTTTTGAGCCAATTATATATTTTTGTAATTGTTTCTGTATATCCTTCACAGTATTTTTAAACTTCTCATTCTCAACCCTTTTATAATATAAAAGTGAAAATGAATCACTATATGAAAAAAGTACTGCAAACAGTTTTCTCGTAATTTCTTTATCATCACAATTTATTACATAATAAGAATCATACATAATAGTTTCCTCCTGGAGCTTAACTAAAATACCATATATGAACTGAAAAATAACCAGTATGGTTCCGTGTAGGATGATAATGATAAAAATATCCCTCATTACCATGGATTTCTGGTCCTACAGCGTTACGATATCCATTAAGTCTCAATATCAGCATTGCTGCTTCTTGAGAAATACACATTAAAGGATGCCCTGCTCATCTGTTATGGTTACAGTCTTGCCATTTACTTTCTTGGTAAATACATTCTCATTCTGTGATACAGGATTGACCCAAAGGTCATATTTATCATCATTATAGAAACGTTTGTTTATCATTCTCAATTAGCTCCTTTAATCTTTCAAGAAGTTTTTCAAGTTCATCTCTTCTTTCATCCACATTCTCAGGATGCCCCCAATAAAAATCCACCCAATCATTAACATTTTCTTTAATATCGGAATAAAGCATCTTACTGAACTCGACCATGTTAACCTTTACATACTCATGCCCTATTCCACCTGGTTCAGTAAGATCTGGTCCTTTTTCCCAAATAATATGGCAATCCCACCCAACAACACATATAAATGACCCTGGACATGTCTCTCCTATAACACAAAAAGGGTTCTTTGTCTCGAGTCCATGGATTGCCTGTCTAACCCACTCAAATGGTATATCATCGACGAAATCAAGCGTATATTGGGAAGTTCCATCTAGCTTAAAATTTGTATATCCATTATCTGGCTTTGATAACATATCGTATATCTCCTTGCTTTTTCCATTTTTGATTACAGCATGAAACTTATAGAATAATATGATTTCCTAATATTCTTTGAGTAAGTCCAAAAGCATCTGCGCTTTTTATCTGTCCATTTTCGATAAAAAATCTTATCGTCATATTCACTCGCTTTTCAATGAGTGAAATTTGGTTCGACCCTTGTTTGCTTAAACGTGTTTACATTATTCTGTCTTTTTGATTTGTAGCTTCATACAATTATCATTACTTGTAGCTATCTGTGTACTTGCTCCTGC
>NZ_KK211315.1:18061-160719 GCF_000621605.1 Butyrivibrio sp. MC2021
CTCAGACTGGTTCTCGTCTTTTCTCATAGGAAGTATTGCCTGCTCATTAAAGAACAGCCTTTCCTGAGTAACTTTGCCCTGTGGTTCCAGCTCAACACCAAGAGATTTTAAAGCAGATAAAATATAACAATCATCTTTTTTCCAAAGATAAAAAGTATTCAGCCTTTCATGGGAGGATGATTCAAACCACGCAAACCCACCTCTATAAAGTGCAATATCAGAAGGATAATTAGGATAATCCCAATCCCAAAGACTACATTCAAATTTGTCCAATACAAAAAACGATTCTATCGTTGCTTTGTATGTTACCAGCTCACAAATAGGCTCATGGTCAATTAATTGTTTTGTCAAAGGCCATTCTGATACCATCTTAGATCCGAGCTTAAATTTTTGAAGTTGTCTTCTTATATCCTTAACATTCTGTTCAAACTTCTCATTTTTAGACGTTTTATAATATAAAAAAGAAAAGGCATCACTAGATGTAAATGCACAAACAAATAAGTCTCTTGTCACTTTTTTACTATCGCAATTTCTAACAAAATATGAATCATACATCATATACAATCCCCCTCCTAACTCATATACCAAATATGAACATGCGAATCGCGGTTTGGATGATAATGGAAATAATGACCAGTTCCGCTATCAATTTCTAGTCCTACTGCATTCTTTCACTCCCCATTTTTTCGATAATAAGTTCCTGATATCATATTATATTTTTCCGTTTTCAATTTTGTCAATACTATTATCATATTCTGTTATTAGTATTGACTTAATCAAAACCTGATATATAATTAAATTGTCAAATGTCACTTTTTGAGGAATCACTTTATGAGATTAAATCAATTAAACGCTAGGGAAAAAACTATAATGGATTTACTTTGGACCTCTGATTCAGGTTTAACCAGTATTGAAATGCTTGACAGATTGGACGACACTGATTGGAACAAGCTAAGCATTTTCCGTACAATCAACAGCCTGATTGACAAGAATCTGATAGAGGTTTCAGGCTTTGAACAATACAACACTCAGTACGCCCGTAGATTCAGATGTTCCATCACCCGGGAAGAATATGCTGCCAGGTTATTGAAAATGGATGGCCTTACGTACAAGTCTCTTGGAAACATTGCCATGGCGATGATTAAAAATGATGGCGATGATAATGAAGAAACAAGGGAAGAATTGATTGAGAGTCTTCAGGAAATAATTGACAGTCTAAAAAAGAATCAAAAAATTGATCAGGAAAGATGATGTATCAAATGAGCAACCTGGAATTGTTCTGTGACTTTTGGATTTGTGTGCTATATACCAGCATTTTTATTCTCCTGTTTTACCATATTAGAAAAAAGCTCATGAAACTGAGGCTCATAAGTGTTAGAGCTATCTGCTTCATCTATTTTTTATGCCTTTTACGACTCCTGCTTCCCTTTGAAGCCCCATGGGCCATCTGCATAACCAGCAGAATCTTCAATCCCATTATGGATTTCATGTTTTTTAGAAGAATTAGCTTTGGTCACCATAGCCTGTATTTTTACCAAATACTATTCACTTTGTATGTCACAATTAGTATTTTCTTACTATTAAGGCTTTTATTCTCCTATACTGTGGTTTCCGCACAAACCAGAAAAAAATCGCTGGATCCTTCTGATAAAGCCTACCGTTTCTTAAGCGATATACAGGATGATTATTCAACATCTCTTAATATCAAACTCTATGAACTGGATAATCTAAACAGTCCTTTGAGTACGGGCTTACTGAGGAAATGCATAATCCTACCAGCAAGCTACAGCACTCTATATTCGGATGAGCAGTTGCACTTCATCCTTAGGCATGAATACAATCATTTGAAAAATCGTGACTGCTTTTCAAAATTACTTGCAAACGTCGTTGTTTGCCTGTTTTTCTGGAATCCCTGTGTATATATTTTCAGAAAAGACATTGAACAGTCAATGGAACTTAGGTGCGATCAGATGACACTTGATGGTTTGACTGACAATAAGCGCCTTCAATACCTGGAAACAATGCTTCTTGTTATAAAGAATCAGAACACATTGAAAGCCTCTCGTTCATCATTATCGGAACGCTGTGCCCTTAAACTGGTTTCAAATTATCCTGTAGATCTCAAGGAACGCTTCCTGGTGATATCAAAAAAGCACTATGCACATTCATTTTTTAAAGACCTTGTCGTCTACACTTTTGCGGCAACACTATTTATTTCTTCATACACTGTATTCTTCAGTTCTCACTATGATCCGCCACTGGATGATATTGAACCTGATTGTGCATGTCATGAAATAGATCCCACTACAGATACTCTGGTTATTGATGATTCAGACTGCTATATTCTCTTAAACGATGGATCAACACTGTCAGTATCTGGTAATGCAATACAATTATGGGAAGAAAATGGAGGAAGAGTTATAAGAAAATAAAAAAAAGAATCCGATTACTAACTATTGTGTCACACTTTATTTTACATTGCCGATTTTGCATTGATTTAAAGGGCGGAAGTATATATACATACTTCCTTGCCCTTTTTATTTATAAACACATATCCGTCTGTTTCAAATCCACATCTTTCATGAAGTGCAATACTGGGCTTATTATCAACACGAACCTGGTCCTGTATGATTTTATAGCCGCGCTCTGTTGCAAGCATGAAAGCTTGTTTCATAGCCGCTGTAGCATATCCCTTGCTTCTTTCATCTAAATACACTTCAACACCAAGCGACACAATACTCATTTGTTTTATTACAAAACATATATTCAATTTTTAATGATGCATCTGATTAGTTCTAAAGTCTTAGTTTTATCAAGATTCAAGAACTCAATAAAGTCCAGAACATTCGGGTACATTGAGATATTACAAATCCTACGATAGTCCATGATGGATGCTTTCTCCATGTCGTTCAATACATATTCCGCTAAAATCTCGTTCAGTGCATCCTGTTGCCTTCTGGCCCATTCCCCATAGAAGGTTTCAGCGTCCTTTGACAAAAAATCTTTTCCTGATAATTCAAGGTTTGTTTCGCAGCAAAACTGATTGATATTGACCTCTGTTCCCGCCATATTAAAGTCAATGAGTCCGGCAAAATGCCCATTATCAACAAGGATGTTAGACTCGTTAAGATCTCCCTGAATCACGCATCGAGGCAGGTTCTTGTAAACTCTTTTTATCCTGGCTCTAGTATCTTCGTTGAAGGTAATTACTTCTTCGGCAAAAGAGTCCTCACCAATCTTTCGTAGTTCTTCTACCAGCATATCAAGGTTTTCCTGCTTTTCGTCAACATCAATATCAAGAGGAGCCAGATCAATCAGTGACCACATGGAATTTACTTCAGAAAGGTCAACTCCCGAGTACTTACTCGCAAGCCTTCCGATAGAGCGCCAAACTTCTTTGAAAACCACCGATGAATCAACCTCTTCTACCTTTTCCTCAAGAGAAGGATTATCGATATATTCTGAGACATAGCAGGCGTGTCCATCATGCATGAATACATAACTTCCTGACTTGCTCTTAATTAACGCAGGTGCGCACACACCTATTTCCCTGTATCTCCCAATAAGTCTATCTATTGATGAGAGACGTTCTTCTGTCATGACATCATTATTTATCCTCAACACATATTTCTTATCAAGGATAATATTTAAGCGATAGTCATCCTCCGAGGATGAGTCTATCTCTTTTTTCTCCTTAAAATCATTAATACCAAATTCTGTTAATATGCTTAATATCTCTTCTTTTTCCACTTTCTTCTCCCTTACTCCAAATTATTATGTGATTTTTTGTGCAATAAACCTCATCCTATCTGTTGCAGAGGGCTATTCATAGCACTTAACAATTTTTCCATCCTCTACTCTTATTTTCTTAAACTCTCCGATATCATCAGAACTATCATGTGAAACATAGATCATTGTAAGATCTTTTTGCTTTTCCAACCAGCTAAGAATATTGTGGCGTACATCAGCCTGTATCTCATTTAGGCCTTCATCGATAACCAGTAATCCTTTACCTGGAGCAATGGTCATTAATAATGCAATCTTTTGTTGTTCGCCACCTGATAGTTCAATGTTTTGCTTACTTAAATCATCAAATACACCATTCTCATTTATCCGAGGAATGGATAAAAAATTCTTAAGCAGATCCGGTTTTACTCCTTCCAGCATTTCACCTATTGTGGCATCAATTATATGTTCATTCTGAAAAACAACTCCCATATATGAGCAGATATCTGAATAGGTGAGGTTTATATAATCTAAATCATTAATCAGGATTTTTCCTGATAACGGATCAATTGCTTTATATATAGCCTTCAGAAACGTGGACTTTCCGCCACCATTATCGCCGGAAACAATTATTTTATCGCCTTTGTTTATTGTAAGGTTCTTAATATGCAAAAGCGTATTATCATCATATCCAAGCTCAGTATCTGAAAATACCAATTTGTTAAATACACTCACATCTGGATCATTAAACTCTCTCTTGGAAGAATCAAGCCTCTTTTCTAGTATTATCTTTACCGCCCTGCCACCGGAAAAAGCGTTTATAGCAGAGCAAAGGCACACAATAGGAACTGCAATCAATTCGCAATACTCTAAAGATGCGGCCACTGTTCCAACTGTTAGCTTATTTGTTACCAAGCCATACGCTCCATAAAATATTATCAGTAACACACCCATAAAAGAAGTCAGGCCCATTACTGTTTCAGCTTTACTTTGAAGCATTCCATATGAAACAGATTGTTTAATATACTTATCTCTGGCTTTCCCTATCTTCTCCCTATATCCCCCAAGGTTAAGATTGTTTTTTATAGCATTTATATTCATGTAAAAATCATCGAGCACTTTATTCATTTCGACTGATTTTTCCAGACACCGCTCTTTATTATTCTCGATCTTGCCCTGAAGCAGTTTAGGTATTATCAGAGTAATGATGTTCGGAATAAGGATCAGAACGGCCATTACTCTGTCCATTCTAAATATTGATGCCCCATAAAACACCAATCCGATTGCAGTAGAGATTATCACAAGCCTGTTCTCATAGAATTCCGATATCATTTCATCTATGTTTTTATTGATATCCGTATCTATTATTGCCTTCTCTTCGGAATTGGTTTTAATAAATATGGGGAAAGAATACTTATCTGTGATTCTCTTAAGACAGTTACTTTTGATTATAGCAGTCATATGAACAATACAGCGTTTTGATATGTATCCAAATAGCAAAATGCCAATTACTGATGCCATGTATGCAAATGCGGCATGCCAAATTTTCATATTCTCTATATTTCCATCAAGAATTACTTTTAACAATAATGGTTGTACAACAGTACATATCGATTCCAAAATTGCAGACGCCACATACGTTATCTCATTTTTCTTCGCTCCCTTATCAAAGCTCATTCAAGTCTTCCTCTTTTCATCAATCATCATCCAGCATGAAGTGAATCACATTGTTTCGAATAATAAAAAAGTTGTACCATAATCTTCTGTCTATTCTAAAACACACTGACTTCAGGAGAGCCATATACTGTAGCGGAACTATTAGGCGGAGCATAACTCCGCCTGGTTAGAATACACATCAACTAATAAATATTTAATCAACTACATAGTTATACTCGAGGCTATAGTCTCTATCGCTTTCTTCATTTCTAAGATAGTCATAACCTTTATCGGAAACAATCTTAAAGCCGCATTTCTCATGTGTTTTCAATGATGCTGTATTTTTCTTGCTCACGCAGTCACATACTCTAAAACTTCCTTCTTTTTTCAAATTTTCAAGGACAAGATTGATAAGATGCGCAGCATATCCCTTCTTTCTGCTTTCCGGAGGTGTTTCAAGAGCTTCAATATAGAACAATCTAGGCTCAACCATGTTGGTTCTTAGTGCACTGAGCCATTCTCCATTCTCTTCATATATCCAGTAAACACTATCCTCTCGCTTGAAAAAATCATTCTTTAAAAAATCGCAAAAATTCGTCTCCACAAGCTTAACTGCTTTTTCTTTATCCTTTTCGTCTGGATAAAAATACTCGGTATTATCATAATTACTCTCTGAGTATATATCCATCAGTTTTCTTTCATCCAAGTCACTATACTTCATTATTTTTCTAAGCATAACAATACCTCCCAAATGCAAACAGAAATCTGCTAAAAGTACAAATTCACTTTCTTCTACTTGTTCAATAGGTATAGGACCATCGATAGTTTCAACTAGCGTTCCCGCGACGAAGCAATGATTGGACGTCATTCCTCCCGTGACAAATCCGGTAATAGCACCAGACATAAAACCATCACACGCTCCATATTACTGCAAGCAGTAACATATTTGGGCGACAATGAAGTTTTGCTTTGCAAAAGGTCGCCCCAAGTAAAACTGAATCATGTTCTCACGCAAAGCGCAGCGGAGTGCGCTTTGCTACATAAAATAAAAAATGCCTTAGTTGCAGCTTGTTTAGTCTTTTCCAAGTCGCCACCACTGGTAACGAAGGCTATGCCACCATTTATTGCAGGTACGAATCCTTCTATTTGGTTTATTGTCCTTATTTTTAGGTCAAGATTAATCTGTGAACCCCAGTCCTTTCCTCAAAAGTGGAAGGACCGGGGTCCTTTTCCTCTTAGCGATGCCTTGGTATCACTGTGGTTCATATCCAGTACATCTTTTTAATCATAATAACCTTCACAAAAAACAATAATAGATTCCACTAGTAGCTCTTCTGATTCTCGCCATGAAGGACAATAAACACCAATACCATATTTTTTTGAAGTAAATCCATCTTCATCCAAAATAATTTCACTATCTCTTTGCGAGAACGCCTTCAATACGCAATCGAATGTTTCATCTCCAATCGTTATTTCATCAACACAAACATTAATATCTCCGTAAAATTCTATCGCTTCAACATACTGTCTATCCTTGTAGTACACAAAAAAATCTTGATAAACATCTGTAAGGCAAGTATTATCTGGTCCTCTGTAAAACTGCTCTAGTGGTTCGCCTATCTTATTATGTACTAATGAAATTGTGTTTCCAAATTCTATAGTATGAATACCTACATAAGGTGTAACAAAGTATCTCAATTAGAACTCCTCCTATTTAATTAAATCTTCTAATGTTTTCGTATATTTCAGCATTTGTTCAATCGCATCATCATATTTGGTCCCAAAAAGTGCTCGAATATTTTTTATATCCATGAGTTGAGCTTCCATAAACTTGCCCTGATCAATTAACTGTTTCTGCAATTCTCTATACTTAATAGCTTCCGAAGACCTTCCCCAGCTAGCTGTCTTTAGATGATCAGCAGTATCCATTCGAATTGCTGGTCCTTTTGATTTTGACAAAGGGCTTACTGAATCAGCAGGCATATGATGAACCTGGCCTCCCTTACCTTTCAATTCTCCATAAGCCCCTCCCTCTGGAATACAATCATTATGAACTAGAACAATCGAATTTCCTACGAAATATGTATGGTAATCTTCAACAGCAAAGTTATAGACGGGTATTTCGCACTGTAGCTGTTCCCAACGCTTGATCAGAAGATGTAGCTCATTACCTTCATTATCAACAAGAGTTGTTCCTTCCTCAAGGTCTCCAGCAATAACAAATCCGATATTCTTCACGTAGAAGGGATGGGCAGGTGTTGTTACTATCTCTTCTCCATCTACGTTCAGATGAATAAGCTCTGTAGTCTCATTGACATAGGTTTCAAGAACTCTCTTGTAGGTAACATCTCCTGTTTCAGGATCTTCTGAAAGGACGAATTCACCTTCTTCTATCTGATCTATAGGGGTAAGACCGTCGATAGTTTCAACCAATGTTCCCGCGACGAAGCAATGATTTGACGTCATTCCTCCCGTGATAAATCCAGTAATAGCACCGGACATGAAGCCGTCACAAGCACCATCGATAGCCGCCTGTTTAGCCTGCCCAATATCTCCGCCACTTGTCACAAACGCAATTACACCATTTATCTCAGCACCGGATGCTGCACCAGTTGCTGCTCCGATAATTGCACCCTCTAGAGCTCCGGTTGCGAAACAGTTCACTGCAGCAACTACTGTTCCAGCAGCTGCTCCGCCCGTTGCGATTGTAAGAACTGCTGCAACGCCAATAACAGCAAGACCTATTGCAACCTTCTGCTTGTTATTCAGCTCTGGCCAGTTACCGGATGTATCTATCTTATTGACAGGATCATTATCACAGTATGCAAAAAGATTATAGCCGGCAACATCGGATGATACGCCTGCAATTACACTATCAGGACTTATGAATCTATGGATCTCAGGATCATAATATCTTGCATTAAGATAATAAAATCCTGTCTCCTTATCATAATAATATCCTCTGTAACGAAGAGGATTCTTATCTGTAATTCCAAGAGAATCATCTGCCGTAGCAGTAGTATAGACAATCTTTCCCCACAGGTCATAGGTGTAGGTTCCCATGAGTTTTGAGTCTTTTGACCTGTATATTCTTTCTATATCGCCCTGTCCGTTTCTGGTAAAGAAGAAGTATTCTTCAGCAGCGTACTTTGCTCCAGCCTTATTTATATATCCAAGTTCAGCAACTACACTTCTGTCATAATAATACTGCCATCAGGAATCGTGTTCTTTTCACCAAGGCTGTTCTTTACATAATCGTAGGTAAAGATGTGAACTTTCTTTGTAGCTACTTCACCAGATTCATAGTTCATTACCTGAACATTGTAGACAAACAGCTTCTTATCAGATCTTTTCTATACAAAAATCAAATGAACCTTCTTCTAGAGAATTATACTCATCTAAGTGTATATGAGAGCCTACTGGAACTTCTTTTTGCGCTAAGTTCAAAAAGTGATTAGCCAAAGACTCTAATCCCTCATTATTTGCTGATAATCTAACTTCTCCATCTTCAAATAAAACCTTAATAATGAAACCATCCTTCCATTTTAGTTCTAGGCCTTTATTAGGGTCATAATTATTTATTATTATTTTTTCCATCATAACTCTCCTAGAAATATATGAATATTCCGTACAACTTTCATTTTTCCTATCTTTGAGATATTCTTTTCTAAAATTTCAAAATTGACATGCGGACCACCACCATGCTTACCCATAATATCATTGACTCCCATCCTAAAAACCCTAACACCATCAGAAGAAACGAACCTACCACTGCCTGGTACTGGTTCAGTATACCCCTCTCCAAGAAAATCAGAAGCAAAATCGAGTATATCATCAATATTCTTTGTCGAACCATCTACAAGACTATTGATGTCTTCTGCTTTACTTGCATTAGTATTTGCAGCACACATATTATGCACCAGCACATCCTTTGTGCCGACAAAATATGTATGATAGTCCTCAACTGCGAAGTTGTAGATTGGTACAGGGCTCTGCAGATATTCCCAACGCTTGATCTGAAGGTGGAGTTCATTGCCTTCCCGGTCGATGAGTGTTGTTCCTACTTCAAGATCTCCTGCCTTGATAAAGCCTAGACATTGGTGACAGGTACCAGTAAATTCTTGCCGGTAAGGATGCTCAAATTGCTGCTCTTATGGCGGAAATTGAAGAGCTAAAAAAGAAATAATCTTCATTAAGAGAAAACAAAGGGACGGTTCGTTCGGCTTATTTTCATGATAAGTCAAATGATCCGTCCCTATGACTTGAAATCACGTGAACAGAATTAAATATTCATTCTAATGTAACTGGTATCTTAACTCCATCCCCAAATGATAATAATCTTTTTTCAAGCTACTTTCTAATCACTTCCAGAATACCGCTTTTATAGCCTATAGCAGTGAAATAAAATCTTCCGCCCTGCCATGTGAATTTTAAGAACGGATAAAAGACAAAGTAACTACCCTTAATATTTTCCATCTCTTTAATAGGTATTTCAAAGAGAGTTTCTCCAAGCTCTATAGAAGACAGCTTAACTGAAATCACATCTATCACAACTAATTTATCCTTATTAACCCCAAGTCCTACCATTCCGTAGCCTCCTCCGGGAAGCCTTTTGGCAGTAACAATAGTAAAAATGCGTCTCTCGTCTATTTTCCCTTCATTAAACAATTTTTCATTTAAATCATTCTTTTTCTGTGCAGCCATTCCTTTCTCCTCCTTAGATATTTACTTGCACGATTATTTCGAAATTCTTTTTTGATCAAATATCCCCAAAACAATATGCGGTCTATCAGACAGCCGCTTCAGGACTTCCATCTTCATCAACATAAAGCTTATTGATCTCGTATGACTTTATATTTCCGGTATTACCTTTATCAGAGCCTTCAAGTCGCCTTTTTATCTCCTCAAGATAATCAGTTTTGGTAAAAAAGAAGTAGTTATCTGCCCCTGCATTATTGCTGCTCCACTCATAAACAAGATTTCCTTCGCGTCCACGAAAGGTGCTTATCACCACCTTGGAAAAACCATACTTCATCCCATCAGAGGTGTTCTTGCTCTCAAGGTCATTAAGCGCTTCCTCCGCCTTGTCCTTACTGCCAAATATGCCAACTGTAATGCTGCGTTCGGAACCACCATACCGGTAATATACCCTGTACAGTTGAAACTCATTGCCTCTGGTATTTTTCTTCGTCATCCATCTGATGACTCCCCAGACAATTACTGCGGTAATGATACTTATTCCCCAACTACTCATGTTTAAATCTCCTTTTCAGTAAGTAATGCAGTTCATGTAAATAAGACTATTCTAAGACAATCTTCTCAAACTAGTGGGGACACAGTCCCAAAATATTACTTTAAACGCGGGTTTGGTAATTGTCTATACTTTCAAAACTGTTAGCACTGTAAAACCAGCCATGTATTATCAAAGTTCTTTTCTGACATGTCTGACCTTTTGATCCAAAAATAGATGTGCCCGCAATCGCCAAACATCAATTCATACTCATCATTTTCAATTGTCCCCATCTGAAAAAGGAGCATCCAATCATCTGCATTTTCCTTGATACTAGCTATGACATTCTTTGGTATTACAGCGTAATCTTCAGAACTCCCTACTTTATATCCCCTATTTACAGTTTCACATTGCTCCTGCATTGGATCTTGTATCACATCAGGATATCCAAGTAACTTAATGCGTTCACCCATGTCGTCATAATCATATCCAGCCTCTGAAACGCATTCATCATAATCATCCCAATTAGGACTATCATCAAAATGAGTTTCTTCATAATTTGGAAGACTAATATGCTCGCTAAAAACAATTTGAAGCTCTGGAAGAATATAATCAACTTTCAGATCATTCGGAAACTCAGTTTCACAAAGTTCTTCCGTGTCACAAAAGTAAAAGACTTTTGCAGAACCTATATCAGCCGGGTCAAATCCCCACGTCATAGTCTCAAGTTCATAAAAAAAGCTCAGCACTCCATTCTTTGGTAACAATCCGTCTTTATTGTATTCTGATAAATCATTTAAGTTAATCTGAGCCAAAAACGAAAGTGGCCTATTCTTATTCTCACCAACGCCATTAACGTTTCCTGAATAGTATGGCCAGTTAAAATCAGATGGTGTATCTGGCTTTCCGCCTATTTTACTTTTTCCACACTCTATTTTTTCATCACAAGAGCTGTAATCAATCCTTATTTCTCTTTTAGCTATTTCGAGTAGTTTTTTTGTTAGAACATCTCTTTCATCATCTGTCATTTAATTGCTGCTCCTTTGTAAAAAATGTACAAGTCCCAAGATAATGCATTTTATAAGCTATCCCTTTCTTCATCTCCTATACAATTTTGCCAAAAATGATATTTTTCCAATAGCCTAAGCGGATTCTTCCCTGTTGTTAGAGTTTTCAAGGTCATATTGTATACTATGGTAGTGGGGTGCATACGTACATTGTGATCAAACCCACTTAAAACAGGTTTGTTTCTATAAACATATCTTTTTGATCGAGTCACTAAATCCCAATGAATCCTATCATGGTTATGAATAAATACCTGTGCAAAAAAGATGGCAATATCTAAACAATATAATGAAGTTTCTTCAGTAAATCCCCAGTTTGAGATAAAGGGAATCACAAAATCTGGCTGGCCTTCAATTTTTTGTTTATATTCTTCCTCCGATAAAATTTTCGTATCTATTTTTGATTCGTACCATTGCCAGATAGTTATTATCATATCCTCTGTAAATTCTAGTTTCTTAATCACCCCCTCTTCTATAAGCTTAGCCTCAAACATGTTTAAACGATTGGGTATATTATTAACAAACCATTTGAAGTACTGCCTTGCCTCTTTAGGTGTCATATCGTCGTAATCTTTATTTTCAAATGGCGGAATTGATAATTCATAATTCACAGACAAGCACCTCCTGATACTATAATCTGCAGATATTCCCAACGCTTTATCTGAAGGTGGAGTTCATTGCCTTCCCGGTCGATGAGTGTTGCTCCTACTTCAAGATCTCCTGCCTTGATGATGCCTAAATCCTTGACATAGTAAGGATGTCCGGGAGTTGATACAATCTCCTCACCGTCTATTGTCAGGTGAACAAGTTCATACGTATCATTTACATAGGTCTCAAGGACTCTCTTGTAGGTAACATCTCCTGTTTCCGGATCTTCTGATAGGACAAATTCTCCCTCTTCTATCTGCTCGATAGGAATCGCTCCATCAATGGTCTGCACCAGGGTACCTGCAACAAAGCAGTGATTACTGTTCATTCCACCAGAGATAAATCCTTCTATGGCTCCACTCATGAAACCATCGCAGGCACCGGTTACAGCAAGCTGTAACTATACGGGGCGACAATGGACGTTTTGCTTCGCAAAAAGTTCCCCCAAGTATAACTGAATCATGTATTCATTAAAAACTGTTTTCCATGTGACCAATCCACCGTCATTTAAAGACCTGGAACATACCCTTTCCAATTGTCATAAAATTCAATAAGCCTTTTCGCATTAGACTTTTCAGAAGATTGTCTTGCCAACTTTACTACTGCTTTCTGAGGGCTAAGAAATAATCCATGAGAAAATCCTGCTAATACCGTTTCATTTCTGTCATGAGATTTTTTTGTATTACATTCCCATTGAATTTTGCCATTTGAATGATTTACAAATACAGTTCCAAAATAAATCGCTACATCAAGTCCTATACCTATTGTTTCAACAGACAATTCTTTGTCTGAGATATATGGCAATACCCAGTCTGGTCTATCATCTAACTTTTTTAGATAATCTTCCCATGATAACTCCGTATAATAGATATATCGTTCGTACCAAGCCCATACATCTTCTAAAGATTTCTCAGAATAATCAAGTATAATCCCATTCTCTTCCAAAACTCTATCAGTCAACAATTTGTTTCTATTTGGAATTTCAGATATAAACCATTTGTAGTAGAACTTTGCCTCTTTTGCAGTCATCTGACAAAAAGGTTTCATATCAAAATCCGGTATCAAGTATTCATAGTTCATATTTAGTCTCTCAAAATTAATAATATATTTCAAATGTACATAATAAAACACTATAACCAGCCATTAAAAATGTAGGTTAACTTCAAATCCTTTTTGCAACAAATTCCATATTAACTTAGATGACGCACCAATCTTACCAGTAACCTCGCTCCTGTAAAAATGATAAGCAACTGCCGCTATTTCGTCATCATTTTGTAGAAGCCACGCATCTTTAGCTATCTGTGTTCTTATCCTACTAGAAAGACATGTATATCCTGTTTTTGCCTCGTGCGCCACGCCATCAGCAAGCTGATCTATAAAACGCCCACCTGTATTTGGAACCTGTCGAAAAGCCTGCGATTCACCGCCTACCTCTAATCGAAGTTTTGTCTCGCCCGATTTCCAACTGTTAACAAATTCATCGGAACCTGTGCACATATTATGCACCAGCACATTCTTAGTGCCGACAAAATATGTATGGTAGTCCTCAACTGCGAAGTTGTAGATTGGTACTGGGCTCTGCAGATATTCCCAACGCTTGATCTGAAGGTGGAGTTCATTGCCTTCCCGGTCGATGAGTGTTGTTCCTACTTCAAGATCTCCTGCCTTGATGAAGCCTAAATCCTTGACATAATAAGGATGTCCGGGAGTTGATACGATCTCCTCTCCATCTATTGTCAGGTGTACAAGCTCATAAGTATCATTTACATAGGTCTCAAGGACTCTCTTGTAGGTAACATCTCCTGTTTCCGGATCTTCTGATAGGACAAATTCTCCCTCTTCTATCTGCTCGATAGGAATCGCTCCATCAATGGTCTGCACCAGGGTACCGGCAACAAAGCAGTGATTACTGTTCATTCCACCAGAGATAAATCCTTCTATGGCTCCACTCATGAAACCATCGCAGGCACCATCGATGGCTGCTTTTTTAGTCTCTTCTGTATTTCCCCCACTGGTTACATAAGCTATTCCACCATTTATAACCGCTCCAGATACAGCACCTGTTGCTGCCCCTACTATTGCCCCCTCCAAAGCTCCTGTTGCAAAACAGTTGACCGCTGCGACTACTGTTCCTGCAGCTGCTCCACCTGTTGCTACAGTAAGAACTGCTGCTACAGCAATGACCGCAAGGCCTACCGCTATCTTCTGTTTATTGGTCAGTGTGGGCCAGTTTCCTGAGGTGTCGATCTTGTTGACAGGATCGTTATCGCAGTAAGCAAAAAGGTTATAACCAAGAACATCCGATGATACTCCGGCTATCACTCCGTCTGCATTTATGAACCTGTGTACCTTCGGATCATAGTATCTGGCGTTAAGATAATAGAATCCTGTCTCGTTGTCGTAGTAGTAGCCTCTGTAGCGAAGAGGGTTCTTTTCGAGGATTCCCTGCTCATCCCTTATGGTTACGGTCTTGCCGTTTACCTTTTTTGATGTGTTTTCAATTACGGAAACCGGATTGCCCCAAAGGTCGTATTCATAGCTTCCAACCAGCGTAGAATCAGCGCTTCTGTATATTCCTACTATATCGCCCTGGCCGTTTCTGGTAAAGAAGTAAAATGTCTCTTTTCCGAATTTACCGCCGTTTTTTTCGATATAACCGATTTCTGTTGCTATTCCGTTTGAATCATAATAGAAATTGATTCGATACTCGGGATTATCCTCTGCAAGAAGCATGCCTGCATTATAGATGTAGGTGGTTGTCTTGCCTTCCACTGTGTTGCCGTTCACCGTCTCGCAGCCCACTGTCTTGGAAAGGCGCTGGCCGTCGCTAAGGTAGGTATAGCGATGGATCCTGCTTCCATCCTCATATGATGTCAGGCTGTTATTTACTGAATTCCAGGTCATTTTATGGCCAAGATATTCTTTGGGATTACCACCTTTATCATAAGATATGGTCTTTTCCCCTGTCCCATCATTATAGGAAATCAGCTTATCCTTCCAGTTACTGTCATACTTATAGGTATGATGTTCTTCTACTGTATTTTTGCCTTCTTTCCTAAGGATATGCTCTTCTTTGATGTTCCCGCCATTGTCGTAGCTGTAAGCGTACTCCTTAGTACTTGCGTCAGAATAGGTCTCCCTTGCTATTATGATTTCTCCAAAAGGATCGTACTGATAGATCCTCTTGTTGTCTTCATTATTCTTTGCATGAGGCTTCTTGCTGTCAGGAATTGTATTAAACTCATCAATGGCACAGATATTTCCCCTTAAGTCATAGCGGTACTCGTAGGAATTTTCCGTGGTCTTGGAAGCACTTCCAAGACTGTTTACATAGCTGCTTATACTATTGTGAGTTCCGATAAGGTTATTGGATGAGGACATTCCGGACAGATATTCCACGGAAGTGTACAGCTTTTTCTTATCAGCGGCTTCAGCCTTCGGAGTATAGATCACCTTGGTATTTCTTCTTAAGGAATCGTATTTATATTCCTTGGTACTTTTATCAGGAAGTGTGTCTTTGGTGCTAAGTCCGTCCTTTGCAGATTCATACTTGTAGGACCTTAAACTGTTCTTTTCTCCTTCTGCTATCTCATAAGTCAGTTCCTGGACTTTGCCCTGATCGTTATAGATATACTGGAGCCTGCTGTACTGGTCGGTTCCCGATACCTTTCCCTTTACAGTTGTTCTTGAGATCTTGCCGTTCTCATCGTAGTCAAACTCCGTCTTAAGGCCGGTCTTATCTGAACTTATGCCATCACTGTCTGTGACTACTGTATTATCTGTATGGACTGCCAGACTTCCATCATTATAGTAAGCATAGGTGTCTGTAGTAAGCCCTTTGCCACCTGAAAGAGTTGTTACTTCAGAAGCCACATTTCCATAAACATCATAGGTAACATTCTTGATGCTTCCATCGGCATAAGTGGTTTTCTTGAGGCTTCCGTTATTGGGAACGTACTCATTTGTTGATAAGAGCTCAATTAATGTTCCGTCCTCATCGGTGAGACTTATACTTGTTACATTTCCAAATTCATCGTATCCATAAGAGTAATTGAATCCATTATGTTTGATGCTCTTAATATCCCCAAGACCATCATTATCATTATAGGTATAAGATATACTCCTTCCGATTTTCCCTTCGGCGTCTGTCTTTACGGCATTTTCGTTCCCTTCTACAATACCGCTCGATACGGTATTTATCCTTCCCAGGTCGTCATAATTATAATCAAATCTAATGCGCTGCTGAGGAGCCAGCTTATTTTTCGTCCAGGATACTATCTTTTCCAGCAGGCCTTTACTCATAGCTTCAAGATCTATAAGGTTGTAGCTTGGCCCCGTTTCATCAATAAGCAGCCCGGAATTTCCATCATAGTCATATACTAAAACCGCTCCGTTTGTCTGGGTAGTGCTACTTAGATAGTTGCCATCTCCGCTGTAGGTGTTCTGGGTAAAGAGCTCTAACTGCTTTACCGGATTCCCGTTCTCATCATTACTTACAGCCTTGTGGGCGGAAATAGATGCCTGATTTCCGTACTCATCATATTTCATGTAACTGTTAGGCCCAAGTGAAGCGGTTATCTGAGTATTGTTACCCGTCTTGTCATAGGTGTAGGTCTGAGTAACTCCACCGGGAATTACCATCTTCTTCATGCGACCATAATCATCATAGTCATAGGTGGTCTGCTTCTGGGACGCTGCAATTCCTGTCACCCTGCCGTTAGAGTCAAAGATTTTTGTAGAGATCTCATTCCTTGACAGTTGGAGACCATCTATATACATATGTCCTATGTTGTCATAAAAGTCAAAGCTTATGGTAGTATCCTTCCACTTATGTGCAGGCATAAGGAGAGTAAAGTACCTCCAGCCATCACTGTAATCGCTAAGTGTAAGGGATGATTCAAGCTTTTCCTCGTTACCTTCATGGGACGCCATGACCCTTAGCTGCCTTCCTTTTCTAATGGGAGTTGTCATGGTCTTTACCCATCCTGAGAGTACATATGCGCTTGTTGTGTCACCAAGATCAACTGTACATCTTAGAAATTTATTTTTTCCCGGTTCTCCGATTATGTGATAGCATTTTCCGAAATCTATCTCTTCATCTTCACAATCTACTATCATGTCAGAGTGAGCAGAGTCTTCAAAGCATTTCCATGTATAAGGCTGTTCCTGCTGCGTAAGCTCAAAGCTGCCATCCTCGAGAGCATTGTAAACGTTGGCAACATCACTCTTTTCCAGCTGAAGGCAGTCAAAAGATACAAATCCTTTTGCAGCATCTGACATACCTGCCACTTCTGCAGCTATGGTATATACATCACCTTTTTTTGCATCAAAGGATACTTTTAGTCTGTCCCAGCCTTCACTAAACTGTTTAACAGTAGCTGCTGTAAGCTTTTCACTTACAGACTCTTCCTTGCCTGAGCAGTTAGCAGTCAGATAAGCTTCACCGTCTGTAAGGCCATAGGATTTAACATAAGCGGAAAGTGTATATCTCCCATCAGAAGGTATGACCACCTCCTGGGATATTCCTGCCCTTTCCTTTTTAATATTCTTGAAGTTGCATACCAGAGCATTATTACCAAGGTAGCACATCTTTTCAAAAGAATCTGTTTTGACTTCTACCTTATTTGCGTTTTTAACATCAATAGCGCTTGATTTTATGCTTTCGCAATTATTATATATTCCCCAGCCTTCTTTCTTGTGCTCGAAACTATGGTTTTTAAGAAGGTTCTGGGTCTGCCGTCCTATAACTGCGCTGTCCTTAATCTTATTCCGGCCAGCACTGTCCTCGTCATTATTTTCAGGAGATGACAAGCCACCTGTTGAATAGTTGTGGGCCTCTGTTCCTTTTTCAAGATGGATACAGTCAAAATATGCAGTAACATTTCGGGTCTCAAGGGTGATATAGTATTTACCCTTTTTCTCCACCGAAAACTTTCCACTTACAATGACCCATTTCCCGGCGTCATGGATGCATTTTACGTCGTCAAAATAGTACTCCGTATTATCACTGTCCATAAGGAGAGCGGCTATATTTTGCAGGCCTTCTTCAATCTCTATGTCAAAGCTGACTCTGAAAGAAATGGCATAATCGCCTTTGTCAAGCTCTGCCTCCTGTTGGGCATAGCAGCGCTTATCAGCAGGCGCATTCACTTTAAGGCACTTTAAGCCAAGATATTGCCTGCTATCCGTTGCCTTTACCTCACCGCCATAAATCGGATCAATATATTTGACTTCTATGCCATATCTTCTTGCGATCTCGTCTGCCCCGGGCACAATCCAGCTCTCAAGTCCGTCTTCAAATCCCGGATTACTTATCAGATTGACATAATCCCCGGGATCTTTATCATCATATGAAGCCTTCACTGTTTGCTTCACCACAGCGTCTTCATAGGTGCAGGCGTTCGCCCCGAGAACTTCTAACTTGCCGGCAGAACCACTATTGTTTCCATCAGGACTTCTCGTTGAATAGACACTTATCACACGGCCTTTCTCGTCAAACACATATGTGTTAATAATGTCATCCCCGTTTCCATAGATATCATCTATGCCGCTGAACCTATAGGAAGTGGTATTGTCATAATTATATTGAACAGAATAGGTCTGACCTTCGATATCGTTCTGATGTTCATGGTCTTTTGCAAACTCCTGCACTTCTACAACACGGTTTTTATCATACCTGTATTGGATTTTGTAACCACTGTGATCCTGCATGCTGACCAGCAGGCCATTTTCATAGGTATAACTGGCAGTTTTTCCATTGGAAAAACTGATTGTTTCAAGTTGACCTTCTTCGTTATATGTGTATACGTTTTTGGCCTCAGCATCTTTTTTTGTAGGATCACTTATTTCACGAATTCTGTCACTTACATCCTCATCATATCTGAATACAGAGGTATTATTAACCGCATCGGAAACTGACAGGATACGCTCGTCCCTTAAGTCAAGGATATCTACCATCTCAACGGCTGACACAATTGCATCTCTTGCAGCCTTTGACTTTCTTTCGACGTCTGAGGGCTTTAGTTTTCCGGATGAATACAAAAGCTCCACATTATCTCTCGCAAGCTGGATCTCTTTGGCAATCTTATAATCCGTTTTCACATAGACATCATTTATAAGGTCGGTCATCAGAGAATGAATACTGATAAGGTTTTCCTTATATGCACCATCCTGTGCATAAGTAGCCTCTTTTAACCGGGCATATTCATACATCTCATCAAGTATTTCAGATGCTCTGGTATACTTATACTGGTCCTTTATTTCTCCGTATTTTTCCTGTGTTATTGTGATACTGTTTGCGAATCTCTTATCTGCGTTAGCCTTGTTCTCATATCTGTTTGAGTCGGTTATCATGCCCAGATGCCCGGCATTGTCAAAATACTTTACAAGAGAGCCGCTTTTATCCAACATCTTTAAGGGATATGTGTCCTTAAGATCTTTGTCCGTCACAGGAACAATATAGAGTTTTAAACCATCCTCATCCTCTGCAGCAGGATATCCTATTTTCTCGGATGGATTCTTTTTTGCAGTTTTCTTTTCTCCGTTTTCAAGATAAGTAACATCTTTTGCCTTAAAATAATGCTTTGTTCCATCACCGTCATAATAAACATACGGATAAGTCCCTATATCCAGCTCATTGGCAGGTATCACTATCCTCTGGTCATAGGATATTTTCCAGCCCTCCTCAGTATTGGAGTTGTACACATGCTGAATGTTGAAAGGCATGCGAAGTCCGTTGGTACTTACATCTGTATTGACTACAGTAAGGGCACCGGTGTAGTCATTTATATAGCCAACGCCTGCAGTTCCTGCTGAAGCGGAATGACTTGAAAAATAGTTCTCAAGACCGGTGAAGTTCTTGAAGGTGACCTTAAGATATGGTCTGCTTGAAGATTGAGACAGTCTTATGCTGTCCTTTGAGGTTATTGTCTCATCATAGGCACTAAACTCAAGGCCGTTGTTATCGGAAGGGTCAGCATACCAGTCTCTTACTGCTTTTGTTATATTGAAGTATCCACCGTTTTTTGCATAGTCAAGGATCCTGCTATCTGTAGAAGGTCTGTCCTTCCAGTCTTTTATCCTGGTTTCATTATCTACTTTTCTGTAACTCCACTTGGAATCAACTTTTCTTATGACAACGTAATTTTTATTGATTGAACTTTCAGATCCGCTAAGATAAAGCTGGGCATCTGTTACCACACTTCCTTTTTCTATATTGGGAAGTTCAAACTTTATATATGATCTGAATATTACAGGTTCTTTCTCTCCGTCAGAGCTTTTGATCTTTTCGGATCCAACGTAAAGAGAGTCTTCATTCACGGCATTATGGTCATTTATACAAAAAGAGTCCAGCAGAAGATCATTTCTGACTTTCTTGATGACCGGGTCGATGGTGACAGGGTATTTTGCATTGTCAAGCCACTTTTCATCTGCTGTCAGAGTAAGGTAAATATAGCCATCTTCAGTTGTAGCCGTATCCTCCAAGGCAGACTGCTCATCTCTCAAATCATCAATATTCTCGTTATCAGGAGTATCAATATATTCCTCTTGTGGCAGGTTATTACTCAGGCTGTACCATATTTCATAGCTTTCATTATCATCGGAATCCGTCATGAATGGAGCCGGAAAATAATATTTTACCTCCCCACTGTTTTCATCATAGAGTTCAACTTCATTGGCGGAAGTAACTCTGGCTTTCAGCCCCGAAAGCTGTATCTTGAATGAAAAAACATTTCCGCTTTCTCTACCGGGAAGTATGATGTTTTCCTTGACGCCAAGTCCCGTTGGAGAATACTCAAGCTTTATACCATCACTGTATCCATCATAGGTAACTGTGGCGCTGTTTACCACATGTCCTATGCTCTCTTCTTCGCCATAGTCTGCTCCTGCTTCTTCTACAGTTACATCCAGCTCACTTTTTGTCTCCTCAGTGGTCTCATCTTGAATACTTTCCGGATAATTATCTGTATCTTCATCTGTGTTCTTATCTGTAGTATCATCCGTATTCTGGGATTCATTACCAGCAGCATCTTCTATGCTGACCTCATCTGAAGGAACAGCCTCCATCTCAGATGACTGATCACTGTCTACTATTATTTCGTATTCTGGAGAATTTTCTGATATGATTTCAATTTCTGATTCATTGTCAGGCTCTGATGTATTTTCAGGCTCTGATACACTTTCTAAACTGTCTACATATTCCCAGTTTACCTGATATTCATCCTCTTCAAATCTTACTTCGCCCTTACTCTCCTCGTTGTCTGTAAATAGAACGCTGTAGGTATTATCTACATTTTCATAGCCTTCCTCTGTCTTTTTTACAGAGTTATCTATCTCAACATAAGTTCCATCCTCGGAAAGATAATGTACCGGCTCAGAATATAATACAAGGCTCTTTGAATTGTCACTCAAAAGATATTGCTTGGAAAATTCATCTCTTGCATCAATAATCTCACTTACAACTGTTGCCGGCTCTGAATCTGCAGACGAAATTACTTCTCCGGTGTCCTTTTCTGATTCTGCTATAGCTGCAGATTCCTGATAGTCCTCTTCCTCTTCAGTAGCTGTATATTCATCGCTTGACGGTTTTACTGGATTTTTATCATAAGCATAGGATACTTCCGGATTCTGACTAAAAAGTATTGAAATAGCCAGTAACGTACTGGCAATTTTTCTGCATATTTTCTTCATGCTCTTCTCCTTACTCTGATACTTTGAAATTCCACTTTTTAACAAGGCCTGATCCATCAAGGACTTTTACCTGGATAATGATGTTCTTTGTCTCAAATTTATTTAAAGGATTAAGAGTCAAGACACCATCTTTATAGCTGGCTTCAAGACATTTGGGAGTATCTGATTTTACCTGGATATCGGGACAGACACGCATTTTCTCTGCATCTCCTCCTTCCGGGTCGTTGTATTTGAGGGGAAGTTCAAGCTTTCCATCCTTAAGTGATATTATGGTCACCTTGCTGGTATCAGCCTTATGATACGGAATATCTCCAAGAGATATGTTCTTTACCGCGTTGCAGCCAACAAGGTCAATTGAGCCAGATGCATTGCTTCCATCCTTGGCCGTAGCTATGATAGTTACAGGTGAATATGAGCCGGCTTTCATCGTTACTACGCCGCTCTCAGAAACTGTAGCAACAGCCGGATTGCTTGATCTATAGGTGACTTCCTTTGTCATGGGAGCTCCATAAGCGGAATTTACAAGTGCGCTAAGCTTTATCGTTTTGCCTTTAACTATATATTTGCTGCGATCTTCCGGAATAAGGAGTGATACCCCTGTAACCGGGTTTTCAACGCGTACAGTTATTGTCTTTGTCAGAGTATTTCCTTCTGAATTCTTAGATCCGTCAATTGCTGTGTATTTAATCTTTGCTGTGCCTGTTCCATTACCGGTTGCACTTATCTTCCCGTTTTCATCCACTTTTACGATGTTCTCGTTGTCACAGGTGATCTTATAAGGTCTTTTAATGAACTCTCTCCCATTGGATGAGGTCAGCTTTACATCCGGAGTAAAGGATGTCCTTGCACCTGTTGTTCCCGACGTCCAAAAAATAACATTTTTCTTTGTGCTTCCAACAATGCTTTTTCCATCCTCAAGAATGTCCATACTTTTGATGTAACAGGGATTGATATTAACTGTATATGTATCCTTGATCTCTCCATTTTCTTTTGAAGTAGCACTGATTTCGCAGCTTGTTAATGAACAGTCTTTAGCAATTTTCAGTTTTCCTTTTGAATCAATACTAACTCCCTGGTCTGAAGAAGAAACTTCCCATACAACTGCAATTGACGCATTTTTAGGCAGGGCGGAAACCGTGTACTGATAACTCTTTCCGGCTGCGACAAGGGTGCTTCCTGATATGGTCAATTCGGAAACAGCTACCGCTTTTGCCGCCCCCTTAGTCTGTACTACTTTAAAGGCCTCTTCTTCATCATTAGCTGTGCTCTCCCCCTGTTCTTCCATTAATGGATCAATATCATCTATTCCATCATTTTTATCATTCTCTCCGATATCTTCCGTTTCTTCATTTTCTTCCACGGAATCACTTTCATAGTCCACTGAGGAGATTTCTATCTCGTTATCTATCACATTCTCCTCGTCATAAGCTCTTACCTGCCCCGGTATAGTAAATCCAATGATAATCACCATCATCCCCAATAAAACCCGTTTCTTCATTGTTACCTCCTTAGCATACGTTTTATATTCCAAGAAAATTTTATGGTATTACTCCATAAAGAAGTAGTGACAGAGCAGTGAAAATTTATTTTCACTGCTCTGTCACTTGTAAAAATCTCTGCATGTATTTATATTCTTTTAGTACAAAATTACGACATATTTCAAATATGTCTATTGATATTAAAGGAGTTTATTTATTTTGAAAACACTAATCAGATCACTATTTATTACCATTGTAGCAGCTGCCTTAGTAGCATTGATACCATCCAACCTAATAGTCACCGGTGGAAAAGTACCCGGCGGCCAGGGATCTATTAGGCCTTTGGGCTTTATAGAAGAAATTGAGGATGAAGAATTCTGAACTAAATAGTCCAATCTTTTCCGGCGTTTAACTGGTTTAGCTTTGAATTATATACCATATTCATAGTATTATCTCTGCAAAAATCACTTATAGTAATGCTCTGTTTCAGTATATCTGCATATACGTTATTGGAAGGATCTTTATTAAGCTTAGCCTTATTCCACGCAATATTACTGATATTTACATGAACCGAATGGAGCCTGTAACTTTTAAGATCCTCTATGATAATCTTCTGGGAGATAGCATTTGACTCGTCATATTTTCCAAGGTTTCCCAATTCATTTGCAGCATTTCCCATAATTGAATTGTAGATTGATTTATAGTTTCTTACTCCATTCTCTTCATAGAAGTCGCACTTTTTTATTAGCACATCTTTATACTTTTCTTTGTGTCCTTTGCCGGCCAGGTTCATAAAAATGACCATTTCCGATTTTGTAAAATATGAATCTGGACTACATTCAAAATTTCGTGGCAATGTGAGATCTAGTGCCCTCTCTAGATTATCAGCAAATCTTTCGACAGATATTTCTTTTCTGTTTATCTTCTGAAGATTAATTAGCCTGATTAAAAGCTGCTGGTTCCATTTGCTTGCAGGTAATTCCTTTTTTAGCTGCAACAGCAACTGATTTTTTTGCCTGGCATCAGAATCATTGCTTGCAGCAAGATACCTTGCATATGTGTTCAATACATGAATGTCATCGGTCATTATTTCACTGCGCCTGTAATCGCTGCTAAGTCCAAGTTTTAACAATAGTCTTGAAACTGTTTCAGTTTGTGCTTTTACCTTTTTGTTCTCTATTCTCATTATGGTTCTTTCTGAGCAAATCATTTCTGATAGTTCTCCCCGGCTCATCCCATACATAAGTCTGCGAGTTCTTATTATGTCATTGAGGCAGCAAACTATAGCATCATCATAAATAAAACCGCTGTTTTCAACATCTATGGAAACATTGTATTCATCCCGTAAAGAGTTTAAGGCTATATTCATTGCTGATTCACTATTGATTGTTTCTTCGGTAATGCTGTTATCACAAGCAACAGACGTATACATATCATAAATAGCTTCTCTGGCGCCAATGAGCTCCGATAAGTAATAAGATCTTTTGGCTTCCCTCAATAGTTCTATAGCGTCATTACTATATCGGCAGAGTTCATCCCAGTCCTTGACAATTGTATTAGCGCTCTTTTTTAACAGATAATAATAACCAACTACAGCCATAGGATATACTTTTGCCTTAGCTTCGAATCTTAATTGAGAACTCCTGATATATTCCAGAACGCTGATATACCGTGATTTTTGGCTACGATAATCATCTGGTTTATTAACATACCGGTTCTGTAAAGACAAGTACTTCAGAATCAGATATATTTCATCGGGTGCAAGCAAATATTCTTTCAAGTTCTCAATTGGTAGCTGAGGCATAGTCAGCTCTATTGCCTCCCGATATAGTAATATAGCCTTTCCGCAGTCTTCTCCGGACATCAGACTCAGTCTGGCTTTCATATCCAGGATAAACTGCTTTTCAATCTTGTCCTTCCCATCGGTCTCCAGATCATCTATGATGCTTTTGGCTGTAATCATATCTTCTTGCTCAATAGCAAATATAAGATCCTGACATTTTTTCCACCTGTCATATTCGTCAAATTGGACAAAATCCTCATACCTCTCAGAAGATATTCCAAGCCTTGCCAAAAGTCTATTTCTGAATCTATAATCAGGCGTTTTTTCTCCTTTTTCAATATAGTGCATCATGGCTGGGGAATATAGACCATATCCCAGCTTTTCATATGATGCATTTTTCTCTTTGCGTATAATACGTAAAAAGTCATTGTATCTAATCTCTTCGCACTGATTCATATATCCCTCATTTGCAATTGCTTACTGGATAGTCAAAAACACTCTTGTTATCATTATATCACACGTATATGAGCGTTATTATATTCACCTTTGCACTCAAAAGCTCATGTTGAGGTCAAAATTGTATCACTGCTATCATTCAGAGCAGACCCTCATTGACTTTGGGAAGCTGAATTGAACCCTTTCTTGAACTCCTACATGATTGAATTCTTAGATTCCCAATCGATTTCATTGCGAAAGACCTTCGTAAAGAATTGATGGCCGGAGTGAAGAAATTCATGCTTGAAATAAAAGCTTGTCCAGATTGAAATGATCGTTCTAACAATTATAATTGTATATAGGTAAAAATCCTAATGGTACAAAATAGTAAATTCGTGATAACGCACAGTTTTATCTGTGCTAACGCACATCTTATAGAGGTAAATGTGATGAATATACCCCTTACACTCTTTAATCTACAGGAGACCAGAGAGGCCAGTTTTTTGTACCTGGTACAACTTGCGATAGTTGTACCACTATCATTACTTTTGATCCTGCATATATTGCAAATAAGTATCGAAATACTTTTTATACTCTCTGGATATGAAATTTCTTCTTTTATTTCCCTGCATCGTACACAGATCTCTAAAATGTCCCAGCCCAGCCAAATTCATCAATCCGCATTTTAACCCCAATTCATATTTTCCATTAACGAAAGGATATGCCATAACCTCCCATTGAGCTTCATCAATGTTTCTAACAGCTACTTCATCAAAATACACTGTAAGCATCTCTTCAAACTCTGCTCTAGAAACTGCAAATGAAGCAAAATCATCCTTTTCCCATAATTCAAAGTACCATTTTTCCAATGTTTTCAGGCTGTCTACTGAATAATCAGCATTAAACTTGCTGTCCGTGCAGATATTCTCAAACCTGCTTAATAAACTATCCTTGTATTCAAAAAAATAGCTTTCTGCATCAGCCATGCTATTAAACTCATTTAGTTTTTCTCCATACTTCACTGCAACTTCTAATCCTGCTTTAGACATATTCACCTCATGGTAATACTATTAATCAAATTCTTTTCATCTATTGATAAATCACATATTGAAAAACCTATAATTTGATCGTTACTATCTACAAATATTTCTACTCTATCATTTCTAAAAGAATTCACAATTTCCTTTGTTTCATCAAAAGAACAAATCAATTTGTTTTCACAATAGTAAATATCATATGATTGATTAACATCAATATAATCATTAACTTTGGTAAAAATACTAGTATCAACTATGATATTTCCGTCTAATGAGGGTATGCTAATATCTTCCCCCTTTTTTATAGTTAATCCATCAACGAAAAATGTTGCATCGGAAATGAATCCATCTTGACAATCAATCCCTAGCTCCAACGGTGGTATTCCAACAACATTTGTTAATCTCCAATGGCTTGGAATCCCTTTAAATTCAGGATTTACTAATGATATCATTAGTAAATCCTCTGCTACTTTTTCAAATACAATATTGAACTTTATTTTGGAAGTAACTAAATCTTTTTTTATTAGTAACACTTTTCTGCTCCTTTTTCATACTACCTTTTACTCCATTATTGCTGTTTCATCTTTTGTAATAATACATGAGCAACCTTGAATTGTTCTGTGACTTTTGGTTCTGTGCGTTATATACCAGTATTTTTTATACAATTTCATATATTGTTGATTTTCAGCCCGTAACCACATCTATGTCATGTTATAGGCTGGAAATCAACAATCAAATAACGCTTCCATGGTTATCACATTAGTAAATATCCCACTGTAAGCATTTTTCTTTAATCCATACGTCGTTACAAGTGTGTTCCTGACAACTTTTTTTCTGGATATCTTTTCCATTATAAGCCTGTCCCTAGTACGCATCTTCTCTTCATAGCTGCTATCAACAGAAAACTCACCACTATAAAACTTCAGCTCACAAAGATTTACTACATTATCTGCACGATCTATCAGTAAATCGATCTGAGTTCCTTCTGAATCGTCGTTTTTCTCTTTTATCCACATGGACATGTTTGCCTCAACTCCATTAATTTCCAGAGCTTTCTTGATTTGTGGATAATGTCGATAGCATACATTTTCAAAAGCCAGGCCTCTCCAAGTATTTAAAGTGCTTGAATTTACATTGTATTGCCAAAAACTTTCTTTTTTCTTTTGACCTTTAATAAAATATAAATATGTCAGGCAATATGGATCAGACAATCTGTATTTTTCTTCCCGTTTACCATCTGAAAACGGAATATATTTAATTAAAAAGTCACTTTCTTCAAGTGCTGAAAGAATCTTGTTTAGTTCGCTACCTGAAATATCACTGAATTTTTCGGATATTTCACTTCTTGTATACCCAAGATTCCTTCCAAACAAAAACTCAACAATCTCTTTTGTCTTTGTAGGCTTATCAAATGCTGATGTGAAAAGATTTTCATATTCCCCTTTAAGCATGGGATTCTCATCAAACAGTATCCTATCGATATTCTGAGCCAGGCTCAATCTTCCATCCATATAGCCCAGATAATAAGGAACACCACCAAATACCATATAGCTCTGTGTAATATCGTATCTGGAAAATTGGATATTCTGACTTAAGAAGTATTCTTCACACTCTTTCAGGGTAAATGGCAACAGTTTTATCTTATGGGTAATCCTGTTATAAAGACCACCTTTATTATTTATCAGCTTATTCTGAATCCATGAGTTAGCACTTCCACACACTATCAGCATGACATTTCCACGTTCATTACACCAACCATTGTAGAATTCTTCAAACGCTGTAATAAACCTGGATTTTTTGGTATCCATCCAGGGGAGTTCGTCAATAAAAACTACCTGCTTTGAACCATCATCTTTTTCTGTAAGCAGCTTCTTAAGCATAAAGAATGCCTCAAGCCAGCTGGTTGGTCTTGCACCTTTTTTCATCCCATACATCTGCAGGGACAGATAAAAGCTTTCAAGCTGGTCCTTTAAGGTTACTGCTTTTCCGCTTTCATTTACTGGTGATAGTCCTGTATGATGAAATGCATATCTTCCCTTAAAAGTATTATTTACAAGATATGTTTTTCCAACACGTCTTCTGCCGTAAATCACCACTAAATCAGTCTGTTTTCTTTCATATATCCTATTCAGTTCTTCCTGCTCTTTTGTTCTTCCTATCATGCTAATTGTCCTATTTTTGATTAATTTTATTATTACAGGACAATTATAACACATTTTTTGCGTTATAATTGTCCTGTAAGCATATTTTTTATAATTAGAGGACAATTATAACAAGTATACTGCAACATATCATCTCTAATGTCATCTCTAATTCACTATTTTTATCAGCATGAAATGTTATTTGTTCACTATTTTAAAATCGAGTAGCCTGACTCCTACTCGATTTCGCACACGAGCATTCCGCACTTAGTGCTCCATGTTCTTACGACCGGCAAATGAATTTGTATGCAAGCATCCATTCGCTTGCCGGTCTTGTGCAACAAAAAAGATTCCCTCGACAAAATGTCAAGGGAACCGCTCTTTTTCACGTTTTTTACTCAGCTATTTCAACCAGCTCAATCTTGAAGTTAAGCTCTTTGCCTGCCATCTCATGGTTAGCATCGAAAGTGATCTCTGTCTCAGTCTTATCTGTAACCTTAACAGGAATAGGTCTTCCGTACATATCCTGAAGGTATACTCTCTGACCTACCTCTACAGACTCAGCGCCGGGAAGCTCAGCGATCTGAATTGTTATAACCTGCTTGGGATCGTGCTCGCCGTAAGCCTGATCTGCTGTGAGATGAACATCAACAATCTGTCCTACTTCCATCTCAGCTACTGCTCTGTCGAAGCCTTCGATCATAAATCCATAGCCACAGATAAACTCAAGGGGCTCTCCTCTGTCATAGGAAGAATCGAACTGCTCACCGTCGTTGAAGGTTCCCTTGTAATGTACTCTGCAGGTCTTGCCTACGTTCTTACCCTCGAATAAAGGCTCTGAATGGCATCCGCCGCAGCTGCCACAACCGCCTGAAGAACAACCGCCGCAGCCTTCCTCAGCTTCCTCTTCCTCATGATGTCCGCAGGAATGACCATCCTCATGATCTCCGCAAGAATGTCCTTCGCCGTGGTGATCACAGTTAACGCCTGTGCTCTCAAGCTCGCCCTTAAGGTAAGCCTCTACAGCCTCATCAGCGCTTCCCTCTGCTCCGGCAAACATTTCAATGCCATACTCCTTAAGAGCGTCATAGGCACCGCCGCCGATACCGCCGCAGATAAGAACCTTGATATCATTATTAGCAAGAAGTCCGGCCAGTGCACCGTGGCCGCTTCCGTTAGAATCAACGATCTCAGAGGATACTACTTTGCCATCCTCAACCTCATACACTTTAAACTGTTCTGTATGTCCAAAATGCTGGAAAATCTGACCATTATCATAAGTTACTGCAATTTTCATCTTTATATATCCTCCAATCCAAATATTCTCCCATTATATATAAAGATGTCAACAAAAACAACTGCTATTATTTCTTTCCGAAAAATTTGAAACAAAGCATGGTGATATCGTCGAACTGGGGCGCCTCTCCCACGAACTCATCGATATCTTTTCTAAGTGTCTCAATGAGCTGCTCAGGCTCCTGATTAGGATCTTTGTTAAGGGCTGTCAAAAGTCTCTCATTGCCAAAGAGCTCATTATGTATATCCGTTGCCTCTGAAACACCGTCAGTGTATTGAATAAGTGTATCCCCGGGATGAAGCTCAAATTCATGCTCTTTGAATCGTATTCCTTCCACTGTCGCAACAGCAGGTGAATGTCTGTATTCCACAAGCTCAAATTTACCGTCGGCTCTCTTAAGAACAGGATGTTCATGTCCTGCGTTGGCAGCAAGGCCTTTTCCTGTATTGATATCCAGTATTGCCAGCCAGACTGTAACAAAGAGGCCTTCGTCATTGCCCTCACAGAGCTGGTTGTTGACGTCGGTAAGGACCTCCGAGGGGCTTCCTCCCATGATGGCTCTGTTCTTGATAAGAGTCTTGGCTATTACCATGAACAGGGAAGCCGGAACGCCTTTTCCGGAAACATCCGCAACCACAAGTGCCAGATGGTCTTCATCAATAAAGAAGAAATCGTAGAAGTCTCCACCCACCTCTTTTGCCGGATCCATGGAAGCCGCCAGAACGAACTCCTCGCGCTCTGCATAGGGCGGGAATATCTTCGGAAGCATATCCGCCTGGATCTTGGTAGCTACGTTAAGCTCCGCGCCAATCCTCTCTTTTTCCGCAGTTACATGCTGAAGATTGAGCATGTAGTCCTTAAGCTCGATTATCATGTTGGCGAACTGATCGGAAAGGCTTCTGATCTCATCATCGCCCTTGTTATTATTCCTGATCTCCTCAGCAATATTCTCATCCTTTTCACGGGAATACTTCTCAACGCTTCCATCCAGACTGATGATTCGATTAAGGAAATTCTTACGAATCAGCATGATCATGATGCCGGTACCCAAAAGAAGTACCGCCAACAAGCCGATAAACTGACTGAACACCGCCTGAATTATGGCCTGATTCACACTGAGAACGCTGACCTCGGAGCAGATAAGTCCCACTTTTTCACCATCTATTACAAGAGGTGTATAAAAAGCATAGTTGTGTCCGTATTCATTATCAAAAATATCGAATTCTGTGGGCTCAACACCTGTGTTCCAGGCCTCCCAGAAGGTCTTATGTTTATCAATATCAGTCTCAACAGTATCTCCCAGGTAGAGATAATCCTTGCCGTCAACCGACTTGACTCCTCGAACAGCATCAATCATATAGCATACATGAAGGTCGTCCACAGGATATACAAAATACGCATAGGCAAGGCCAAAAGCATCTCTTGTCTCCTCAAATATGGTAAGCCAGTAGGCCTGGGTGTACTCGGCATATTTAAGCTTCAGGTCCTCATCCAGTTCCTCAAAGGGCATATCCGCAAGAAAGGCTTTACCGGGGTATCTCTTGGCAAACATGGTCTCAAATTCTTTTTCCAGAGCTACGTAATCGCCGGAATAGTCAGCAGGGATCATCATTTCCTCGTAGTGATCCTTAAAATATTCCTTGAATTCTACGAAGTTGGCACCATCCTTCCGAAGCTGCATGCCCACGTAGGCGTTAAGCTCCTTCAGGTTGTTCTCACATTCTGTGTGGTATGCCTTAGTCTGATTCAGATAGGTGTATATCGCACTTATAGTGATGATGATCAGCGCATAGATTGTGAACATTACAGCAAATTTGGTTAAAACGCTTCCTTTTTTCGGCTCAGATCTATTTGCCATGTTACGCCCTCCTAATATAGCCTGATACTACTTTCGCCAGCTCTTTCCTGTATTTTGATAAAAAAGCAAGATGGTCTTCCGCAGGGCCATCAAATACATAGACCCTTCCCTCGCTCTCCGAATATTTGCTCCAGGGGTTCTCCTTAGAGACGCCCTTTCCTCCAAGCTCTGCGCTGTCTATGGGAGCCTGTATCGTTCCGGCCATTTCCAATTTATTGCTTACATTGGAGGAATAAACCAGGTAGGTCTCAAATATGGAATGAAGAAGCTCCTTATCTGCCTTGTCACCGAAGTTTTCTTTAAGATATTTCCGGAAAAAGGCTTCCTCGGTGGTCTCATCAGTCATATCAAAGCCGGTAATATCCGCATCGGTCTTTCCTGCAAAGATTGCCGCAGCTGTAGCCATCATCTCGGGTCTGCTCTCCTGTCCGTAATCTACTCCGGGTCTTGGAGCATCCAGCATGATGACTCTGCCCACCTTATGGCCTTTGTCCTCAAGCTTTTTTGCCACCTCAAATGCAACAGGTCCACCCTGAGAATATCCAATAAGAATATCCTCATCCTTAAACAGAGTTTCTACAGCTCTGTAATAATTTTCTATGGTCTCGTCCCACAAAATGTCGTCACAGCGGGAACCTGACATCAGCTCCTCCAGAGTCATACCGGCAAAAGCCGCATATTTACTGTCTGTAAGGCCATATACCTGTCCCTCGTAGTCCATCTCTTTTATCAAAGGCAGGTAACATAAGGACATTCCTCCCGACGGAGGCAGGCAAAACAGCGCAGGTATGTCTTCCCTTCCTGATTTAAGGATATAGATTCCCTTATCCTCTCGCTTGATTCCTCTGTACTTATCCTGCAAAAGCTGCCCCATAAGCCTTGGTGTAGGGGATAAAGTTACATCAGCAATACTTATATCGTACTGACTGATCTCTGAAATAAGCCTCATGAGATCCAGAGAACTTCCGCCCAGTTCGAAGAAGGAATCATCCCTTCCAACCTTGCCAAGCCCCAGTATCTTTTCAAAAAGTGCAGCGATCAGTTCTTCCAGATAGCCTTCCGGAGCGGCGGTATGCTCGGAAAATTTCGGTATAGGAAGAGCCTCCAGATCCAGCTTGTCACTGGCATTTCTGGGAAGGCTATCCAGCTGCACAATAGCAGCGGGCACCATAAAAGCCGGAAGCTTCTTTTTAAGATAGGCCTTCAGCATATCGGTATTCATAGCTTCATCGGCAGTGATGTATGCCGCCAGATAAGCTTCCCTTCCGTTGTCAGCTCTCTTTATAACTGCTGCTTCTCTTATGGAGCTGCATTCTCTGATTCGGCTCTCTATCTCGCCGGTCTCTATTCTGTAGCCTCGGATCTTGACCTGATCGTCATATCTTCCAAGGCAGAAAATATCGCCATTTGGGGCAAAATAGCCCACGTCACCGGTGCGGTACATGCGCTCCCCGGTATAAGGATTGATCACAAAGGCCTTGGCATTAAGCTCTTCCCTGTTGTGATATCCCCTGGCAAGCCCTTTGCCACCGATGCAGATCTCGCCCTTTTGCAGGATTCCGCAGAGCTTATCCTTCTGCAGGATGTAGACCTTTTTGTTATCATAGGGCCTTCCGATAGGTATGGGTCCCCTGTAGCCCTTGGTATATCTGTAGGCCAGAGCATTTACGCAGGCCTCCGTGGGACCATAGTCATTGACCATAAGATCTGTATGCTCCGCCCATTTGGCAAAAGCATCACTGTTGGCGGCATCTCCGCCTACCACAATACCATCGAACCTGCTGAACTTATCAGGATCAAGGGCCTGCAAAAAAGCATTGGTGGAAGAAATAAGCCTGACCCTGTTATCCCTGCAATACTTAGCCATAGCTTCAGAACTTTTTAGCTTATCCTTGGGTATCATACATAAAGTGCCGCCATAGGCCAGTGGAATAAATATCTCATACACCGACGCATCAAACACATAATTGGCCAACTGAAGCACAACCTTAAAAACATCACCGTAGAATGACCTGTTGGAGTATATCATTTCAGTCAGAGCGCGATGTTCGATTTCAACGCCCTTGGGCTTCCCTGTGGTTCCGGAGGTATAGATCATGTAGGCAAGTCTGTCCGGCTCCGGATCTATGGGCAGTGTCAAAAGATCTTCAGATATTTCCTTCTGAAGAAGTTCGTCAACATCTATATCTATTATTTTATCACAAGCATTCTTAAAGAGTTCATTTCTATTCGGTGTGCCGTCAATAATGCTTCTGAGAACAGCCACAGGTTCACAGTCTGACAGGATAAACTGCACTCTTTCATCAGGAAAATCCGGGTCCAGAGGCACATAGGCGGCTCCGGCAATAAAGGTAGCAATAAGTGCCACGATCATTCCAAGGCTTCTGTCGGCATAAACTGCCACGTAGCGCTCCTCTCCAAAGCCAAGCTCTTTTGCAAGAGCCAGGGAAGCGCGCCAAAGCTGCTCATAGCTTAGGCTCCTGCCGTCCATGATCACAGCATCTTTTGAAGGATTCTCCTTTATACTTCGAAGCAGCATCTCAGGGAAGTTCTCCGGAGGGAACTCCACGTCTGTGCCTGCCAGCTCAGAGAGCATAAGCTTTTTCTCGCGCTCAGGTATTCTCTCAAGCTCAGAGATCCTGATATTTTCGTCAGAGGTTATCTGGGTGATGAGGTTATCAAATCTTCCCATGAGGCACTCAATGTAGGACTTCTCGTAGCATCCGCTGTCGTACTGGATTTCAAGGCTAAAGCCCTCCTGCTCCTCTATGCTCACAGATAAAGGATAGTCCACCTCCTCATGCTGCATAGTAATGCTGTATCTGTCATCCTCCTCATCTGCAGGGTAATTCTCATAAACATAAAGAGTCTTTATAAGGCCTGAGCCCGCTTTTTTCCGGGTCATTATCCTGTCGAGAGGGGCATTTTCGAAGGGCTGCATCATCAGGTAGTCCTCCTGCCTCTTCTTCATAAGCTCTGACACCGGTGTATCAGCTTCCCATTTTATTCTTACAGGGATAGTGTTGATAAACATGCCCACGGCGTTTTCTACGCCTTCAGCATTTATATTTCTGCCGGACACAGTTTCTCCGAAGAGGATATCTGCGCCGTCATTTTCAAAACCAAGAAGAAGGCCGAAAACAGTGCTGAAAAAGCTGCTTAAGGTTACCTTATTGGTCTCTGCGTATTTCCTTATGTTCTTCTCTTTTTCTCCGGTTATGGGAAGCTTGGAAAAAGCGGCCTTTCCGCCGGTTTCGCCCGGCTGCCCAAAGCCTGCTCCCTCGTTTATTCCCTTGAGATATCCGTCCCACTTTGATAGTACGGCTTCACTTTCTCTGTTTCCGGTAAGACGCAGATATTCGGAGTATTTAAGTCCGCGGGATGCCTCTTTTACTGCTTCCTCCCGGAGGCTGTCGCAGGATCCACCTTCACAGAGCCTGTAATAGTAATCCATGACAGTATCTGTAAGTATCCTGAAGCTCCAGCCGTCGAGGATTGAGTGGTGGGAAGATACAAGGAATTCCTTATTATCATCGTTTTCAGAGTCCCTGTTGAAGGTCACTCTGAGAAGCACATCCTTTTCAGGGTCAAAGCCTCTCTTAAGGTCCGAAGCGGCGATTTCCTCCAGAGTCTGTCCACTTATTTCCTTGTACTCCGCACAAATAGTACCCTCCCGGAGGATTATCTGCCAGGGTTTTTCATAGCCGTTTATGGCAAAACGGGTCCTGAGGGCATCAAATCGTACAAAGGAAAGCTCCAGAGCCTTGCAGAACGCGTCCTTATTCCAATCCCCCTTAAGAAGGAGCTTATCCTGCAGCATGTATGCACCGGTCTCGGGCTCAGCATACAGGCGATAAAGCATGCCCTTTTGAAGGGGCGTCAAAGGGCCAATGGCCTCTATGTCCTTAGGGTCTATATCTACAGAAAGTCTGTCAAAGTCCCTAAGGCTCATGATTTCGGAAACGCAGAAATCTGATGGAGAAAGGATCTTCTCATTATCAAAATCCCCGGAAAGCCAGGATTCAAGCTGAGTTGCGTATTCATCTATAAGACCTCTGACCTTATCCTCGCTGTAGATATTGTCATAGACGCACTCTATTTGAAGACCGGTATCTACCGACCTTATGTTAACGGATATGGTTCCGGGATCCACGTTCCTTGCATCGGACTCAGGGCCCGCGTATTCGCTGCTGTATTCTATCAGATTCTCACGGCTGCTCCTGCTATCGCCAAGATAGTTAAATACAAAGCCCCCGATTTCAACAAGATTCTCATGTAAAAGTCCATAGCCAAGGCCGTAGTTAGGCACCAGAGCCATCTCTTCTTTGATTTCAAGGATCTGCCTGTCCATGTCAGCAAGGGCAGGAATAAGCATTGGATAAACGGATGTAAACCAGCCCACTGTTCTGTCGCAGTTGAGGTCCTCTCCGATATTTCCCCTGCCGTGACTTTCCATCTGGAAAAGAACATTTTCAGCCCCATATTTGCTGCCAAGGGTCCTTACCAAAAATGCCGCCAGAATGGCATCGGGCCTTGCAGAGTATCTGTTCTTGGAAAGGCTGATGAGCCTGTCAGCGCGGGCCTTATCAATATCCTTTACCAGGATCAGGGACTTCCTATCCTTTGGAGCCTCATCCTGCATAAAATTCTTCAAAAGACCGCAATAGCCTTCTCTGCAGCCTTCTACCTCTTCATAGACCTTGTTCCAGTAGTCCTTCTCCGATATGAACTCCGGAGACTCCTTGTACTGCCAAAGAGCCTTGGACCACTCTCCGAAGGAAACAGTCCTTGGAGGTAAAGATTCTTTTTTGTACAGAGCATTAAGATCCCCGGTCAGGATCTCCCAGGACACCTCGTCTATCACATAGTGATGGAAGGTAAGAAACAGCTGGTCTCCCTTTTCACTTCGCAGCAAAGCAGCCCCCATGACTCTTCCCATAGAAGGGTCAAGAGATGCGCTGATATCGCCCATAATCTTTACTTTTTCCTGAGCTGAAATATCTCTGTAAACAGGAAGCTCTATGGTGTCGAGCTCCTCTTTATTTCTTATCCTTATATTTCCTTCCTTATCAAGCACCATCCTGAGCATTCCATGGTACCTGACAAGTTCCTCCAAAGCCTCCTTAATGGCCTCTACGTCAGCAGTTTCTCTTATGTCAAAAAGAGCAGACTGGGCATAGTAAGCGGGATTCACCATCTTTGCCTGAGTAAACATCCGCATAATGGGTGTTGGTATAACCTCATCAAATTCGGTGTATTCCTTCTGCTCCTCAGGCTTCAGATACGGGCCGAGAGCCCGGGCAGTCCTGCATTTAAGCAGCATTCCCGCATTGACGCTGTAGCCCTTTTTCCTGAGGATGGAAACTACCATTATTGCCTTGATGGAGTCGCCGCCCCAGGAAAGGAAATCATCGGTGGCTTTCATGTCCTTGATATTAAGAACTTCCTCAAAGGCCTCCAGGCAGTCCCTTTCTTCCCGAGTTTCAGGCAAAAGGCTGCTCTCATTTTCCTCATTCTCTGCAAAACCCGCCACAGGACATGGCAAAGCTCTCCTGTCTATCTTTCCGTTCAGAGTGAGCTTAAACTTTGAAAGAGGCACCAGTGCTGAGGGAACCATATATATGGGAAGGCGCTTTTCAAGCTGCTGCCTGATCTCCCGGATTCCCTTTCCCGAAATATCGCCATTTTCAGGGACATAGTAGCCACAGAGCTGCCTTACATCGTTTTTATCCTCCCGGATTATTACGGCTGCATCCTTTACAGCCTCAAGGCCACGAAGGGCTGATTCTATCTCGCCAAGCTCGATCCTGTAGCCCCTAAGCTTAACCTGGTCATCCATACGGCCGATAAACTCGATGTTTCCATCAGGAAGCATTCTTGCCAGGTCGCCGCTTCTGTACATTCTTCCTTCTACAAAGGGATCCTGCACATATTTCTCATCAGTAAGCTCCTGCCTGTTGAGATACCCTCTTGTGACCTGCCTTCCGGCAATGCAGAGTTCTCCCGGCACGCCGATTCCGCTGAGCTTATTTCCCTCTAAAATATATACTCTTGTCCCGGGCACTGCGGTGCCGATGGGAACGTTCTCTTTGTTTTCCCTGGCCTTAAATATATCCCTGCCCTTATCTGAGAACCTGAAACTGGTGGCATTTACCGTGGTCTCAGTGGGGCCATAGGTGTTAAATACAGTTCTTCCCCTGCTCCAGGCCTTTAAAAGGGCATAATCCGGAGCCTCGCCTCCCACATCAAGAAGACGAAGCTTAGGAAGCTTCTCCGGGTCCATAAGCCGCAGGAATCCCGGTGTAAGGGATGCCACAGTAACCCCCTTTTCCTGGCAGTAGTCAGAAAGTCTCTCCGGGTCTCTTACTATCTCCCCGGGAATAAGGCATAGGCTACCACCTACTGATAAAATGTGGAAAATATCCCACACTGACTGGTCAAACACAAAGTTGGCAAATTGAAGCACTGTATCTGAAGCATCAAGTTCATATATATTCCTGTAAGAATCAAGAAGAGCTGAAAGCTGGGCATGCTCTACAACAACACCCTTGGGCTCTCCTGTGGAGCCTGAGGTAAAGATCATATATGCATTCTGAGATAGCTCTACCATCGGCAGTTCCGGACATTCTGCCTCCTGGGAATCCTCCCGGAAAAGTTCTTTATCGGACATATGAATAACAGGGATATCCGCGCTAATATCAATGTCCACGCCACATTCAAGAACGGCATCCGCGTCGCAATCCTCCAGCATAAAGCTTATGCGCTCTTTGGGGTATTCCGGAGAAATAGGCACGTATCCTGCTCCTGAGCGCAGTATTCCAAAGATCCCTGCTATCATGGCAAGGCTCCGGTCTGCAATAATGCCCACCCAACGCTCTTTTTTAGGCATGTCTGCGCCGGTGTATTCCTTCAACAGCTTTCCGGCTATAGCTCCGGATGCCTCCCAGAGCCGGCTGTAGGTCAAATAACTGTCCTTAAATACAACTGCTGCCTTGTCAGGATGATCCTTAGCCTGCTGCCCCACTCTGTCAAGAATGGTATCAGCCTTAAACTCTGCCACGGCTCCAAAGCTGTGATCAAGAAAGAGCTTCTTTTCCTCCTGATCTGTCATGGAAACATCGCTTACAAGTCCGGTATCTATCTGCAGACAGGACTTGAGAAGATTCTCAAAGTGCCTGCCCATCCAGCTGATGCTCTCTTCGTCAAAAAGATCTTTGTCATATTCAAAAACAAAGTAGTAGAATTCCTTCTCCCTGCCGGCCTCCAGAGTCAGGTCATACATAGGCATTTCGTCATAGGGCCAGTAGAGCTTCGCCCCGCTTCCCTCCATGTCCGGAAGCTTGCTGTCAAAATCCCGCATCACGAAGAAGACATCAAACAGCTGATGTCCGTGGGCTGTACGTCTCAAGCCTCCCAGATCTTCATAGTCCTCTGCTATATCCTCCAGTGAAGCCTGCCTGTTATCCAGCATGAACAGTATCTTGTCCCTGGCTGAGGCTAGGAGCTCATTAAAGCTCATTTCTTCCTCTATGGTCACAGGAACAGGCAGTGTATTTGCAAACATACCCTGAAGGGATGCGGTATTTCTCTGCTGCCTTCCATCCACTGCCGTGCCCAGCAGGAACTTCTTCATGCCGGAATATTTATAGAGCAGAAGAGAAAAAGCAGTAAATATATATACATAGGGAGTGATTCCCTGATCTCTGCAGATCTTCTCAAGTTCGTTAGTCTCACCGGCTCCGAACTCAAGCCTGAAGTGCCCGGCCTTGGAACTTCCGCTGTCATTATGCCTTCCGTCATAGGGAAGCCTCAGCTCCCTACATTCTGCACAGTCAGCTATGAGCTCTGTCCAATTCTCTATGCACTTCCTGTAGGAATCGGAAGCCATCCAATCCTGCTCCCAGGCTGCATATTCCTTCTGATGTATGGTCATGCCGGGAAGCTCTTCGCCGTTATACAGAGCCGCAAACTCCTTACCAAACATGGACATTCCTGTGCCGTCATTTACAATGTGGTGCCAGTAAAAGGTTATTCTGCCCTCTCCAAAGCTCCACCAAAACAGTGGGGCTTCTTCAAGAACAAATGCCTCCGGTGCCCCATCCCTATATGCATTCTGAACAGCGCTGCGGATCCGGTTCTCCTTTGCAGGCTCTATCTTCTGAAGAATCTCAGAGCCCTGCATATGGAAGCTGGTTCTTAAACTCTCATGCCGTGCAAACAGCTTGTATAGAGCATCCTCAACCTTCGCCCTATCCAGCCTTCCCTCGGTCTCTATGGTCATGCTGAGCAGATAGGTGAGGTCCCCCTTATTTAGCAGCTTCTGGGCAGTATAGATTCTCTCCTGAGCTTTGCTCACAGGATAGTATTCCCGCTCAGGAATCAGAACATCCCTGATCTGTGCAAATCCAGCATCCTCGCCCTCTTCCAGCCTTTTATCTATAAGTGATGCCAGCGCCGAAACCACAGAATTATCCATGACATCTCTGGAGCTGAGGCTGCAGGAAAGCCTCTTGTCAACCTCGTAAAGAAGCTGCATTGCAAGCAGGGAATTGCCTCCGATCCGCATAAAGTCGTCATTTCGGCCCACTTTTTCAATTCCCAGCACTTCCTCATATATATCCGCTACAGCCTTCTCCGTGTCGGTTACCGGTTCCTCGTAAACTGCCTTATTCCTGTCAAAATCAGGAATCGGAAGCTTCCCATAATCCACCTTTCCATTGGTGTTAAGTGGGATACTGCTTATTCTTGTAAAGAATGAGGGACACATGTAGGAAGGCTTATTTTTCAGCACAAAGTCTTCCATAGCCTTTGTATCCAGTTCTTTTTCCGCCAGATAATAGGCCGCGATAACTCTCTGACCACCTATCTCAGGGGTTGAGATCACCACCTCATCTATTCCCTCATATTTTCTTAATAGCTCCTCTATCTCTGCGGGCTCTATTCTGATGCCGCGGATCTTGACCTGCCTGTCGGCCCTTCCCATGAACTCCAGTAGGCCTTCCTCATGGCGGATCACCAGATCTCCGGACTTATATACCCTCTTGTAATCGGGCTCATCGGAAAAAGGATTGTCCATAAAGGATTTGGCGGTAAGCTCAGGCCTGTTCAGATATCCAAGGGCCACGTGGGGACCTGCTATCCACAGCTCACCTATCTCACCCTCCGGGACCTCCTGCCCCTTTTCATCTACAACGTAGAGCTTTACCTCATCCACTGCCCTTCCGATGGGCACCTTACCGGTGTACTCCTCTTTTACAGGGAAAATCGTGGTATACAGCGTGCACTCCGCCGGGCCATAGTCGTTATGAAGCATATATCCTTTGGGCGGGCGCACAGAAACCAGGGCTTCACCTCCCACCGTCAGATGCCTCAGAGATTTGTTGGAAACTGTCTGGGCAAACTGTCTTCCAAGCTGCGTGGTCATGGTGAGATGGGTGATCCCGTTCTTTTCAAGGAAATCATTGAGTTTTTTAAGGTCTGTCCTTATTTCTTCAGGAATAATATAGATAGAAGCCCCGGCAGTCAATGGCAGAATAAGCTCCACTATTGCCAGGTCAAAAACAAAGCTTGGATGCTGGCCCATACGGCAGTTTGCATCCACTCCATAATAATCAAGATGCCATTTGCAGGCAGAATAAATATTCCCATGGGTCAGAATGATACCCTTGGGCACGCCGGTGGTTCCTGAGGTGTACAGGATAACAAAGGGATCTTCGCCCCCTGCCTCTTCCCATATAGCCTCATCTGCTTCCGGAAGATTTGGAATATCCTCCATATAGAGAATCTCACGCTTTGCGCCTTCCCCGGTCACAGACTCTATAAGATGAACCAGCGCCTTTGAAACAATGATCACAAGAGCATCCGCATCCTCTATCATAAACTTAAGGCGCTCCGCCGGATATGACGGATCCAATGGCTGGTATGCACCGCCGGCCCTCAGTATTCCAAGGGGAGCAATGGACATATACTCACACCGTGGCACCAGCACTGACACCACATCACCCTTCTTAAGACCCAATCTCCTGAGGTAAGCCGCCAGCTGACTGCTAAGCCTGTCAACATCCTTATATTTATAGCTTTTTTCCTCACAGCAAAGCGCAGGCATATCCCCATATGCCCGCATAGAATCCGCAATAAGCGGCATTATCGATTTTTTTTCATTGCACACGTCTGATCCGTGCATCGCCAGTTCCCTCAATCCTCTTTATCATTTCTGTAAATATAGTCCACCATCAGCAGGTCCTTGAATGAAATATCAAAGCCTATCCTCCTGGCGGTGGTGTAATTCACTCCTATCTTCGGCGTGGTCTCACAGACCATATCCAGCTTATCGAAGGGCACTCCCTCCTCAGCATATCTTCTGATCTGCTTTACCATATGTGTGGCCGACTCCGGACAGTCCGTAAGCGTAACTCCAAAGAGCACTCCGTTGGCCACGGGAATAAGCTCATCCTGGGCCAGAGTCTTTATATTTGAAGGAATGATGCAGTCATCCAGAAGCTCCTGCATTTTATCCTCATATTCGATGGAGGAAATGGTAACCAGCAGGCAATCTATGCCTTTTGCCGCAAGACTCCTGTAAGCCGCCTTCAGCTCACTGTAATATTTCTCATAATCCTCATCATTAACGGGCTCATCCACATGCTCGTACACCACTTCAAAGCCGTACTGCTCTGCTTTGGCTTCTATGGTGGGGATAGCGGAATAAATATAGGCGTCCTCGGAATCCTCATATACCACGCCCAGCTTTTTAAAACCAAGGAATTTGTAACCTGCATCCAGCTGCCTTATATAGGGCGTTGTATCCACCAGGGCAAAAGACCTGTCGTCAAACCGCTCCGTTGTGCTTTTTACAATGCCTGATTCTATTGGATCCGCAGCAAACATATTCATAAACTTGTACCCTGTTTTGTTCTGGGCAAGGTAAACTCCCGAGCCGGTGCCCATGGACAGCATGATGTCCACATCACTGGTTAAAACAGTCTTTTGCTCCTCCTCATCCATCTCGTCCAGATTGTAGAAGGCATCCCTTACAAAGACATACCCTGCGCCGGAAACATTGGCATCGCAGATATCCTCCCATAATTTCCGTGTATCTCCGATAACGAATTTCTCCTCATAATTCACGTCCTTGTACTTCTCTGCAAAAGAGCTGTCTATACTTCCCTGCTCTGCAAACTCAAGAGCTATGCACAAAAGGAGCTGGGTAAAAGAGCCATACTCCTCACTTTCAACATATCCGATCCTTACGGTGCTTTGGGGCGCTGATTCTGAACCTGCGGAAGCAAAGGCATAATTTGCATTAAGAACCAGAGAAATCAGCAAAACGCATATTATCAACATTTTCATGCTCTTTTTCATGCTTTTTCACCTCCTTCACTGTCTTTCCTGTTGAAATGAAGGATCGCAGCGCCATAGACAATAAGTCCCACAACCAGCACAAGCACGATGACCTCTGTGGCCTTCGCAGCGCCTTTTCCCAGACGGGCTGTAATCGCTATAGGTCCTATTCCTATGGCAAGTTTTCCGAATATCATCTGAAGCAGCGTACTATGCTCGGTAACAGTACCCTTCACGTGGTCCAGACCGGAATCGATGACCACAAGGCCGAAGCAGTCCCAAAGGCTGGTGAAAATAATTGCCAGGATTGCAGCCCAGAAACTAGATGTAAAGGCAAATAATCCAATACTCAGCGTCTGAAGGAGCATGTAGATAAACATCGCCTCTCTTGTCTTTATCCTCTTGGTTACCCATTCGGATATAGGATCTGTGAGGTATGCGATTATCATGAAATTAGTCATAAGAAGTCCCGCAACCATTGAATTGGAGAGATTCATCTCATCTCCGAACAGCGGAAATGTGTATTCTACAAACAACGAGGACATATACAAAGGAATAACAACAAATATCATGAATATGCGAACCTGAGGGAATCTCAGCTCCTTCAATGCCACTGTCAGAGACAGAGGTTCCTCTTTTTCCTGTTTCTCCGGGAAATGAGCGATATAAATAAGCATCAGGCACAGGCATCCTATGGCCGCACCTACGATATAAACTACAGAATAGGACGCAACGTCCGCTATAAGACCACCTATTACAACTCCGCAGCATACGCCCAGGTTAATTGCCGCCATATATTCCACCAGCAGCCTGTTGTGCATATCCTTGTCCTTCTGGGAAGCCGCATAAAGCCTGATGGCATTGACGATTATGCCGTCGCAGAAACCAAAGATGAATCTGGAAACGATAAGGAATGGAAGGCTTGGGGAAAAGGCGCACAGAATATAACCGATGATACCGGCAATAATTCCGGCTATCAGAGTCTTTTTCATACCGAACTTATTTATAAGATAGCCACAGCCGAAAAGTCCCATAAGTACTGATACCGAGTACATGGTATTGGGCATACCACCTAGAAATGACATGGATTCGGGAAGATTCATGGCATCAAACATCTTGTTGGCAAATACAGAGAAAAAGCCGCTGTCCAGCGCAAAGGCGATTCCCTCGGCGAAAACAAAAAGCCTAAATCCCGGGATATACACCACGTCCGCGGACTGTGTGTCACGACATTCAATATGATTAGTCAGGAACTGGATGGCCTCCATGCTCATAAAGATCGTAATAAGGATCAGAATAAGGATATCTATGGCATTGTTGACGCGCTTTCTGTTGATATAATCCCTGCTGTAATAACAATTAAGGCCAAGGCTGCTCTCCCCTGTCACATCAATACTGGTATAGCGGTTATTTATGCCGTCGCTCTCCAGGGGCGCACCGTTTACAAGCTCAATACGGGAGATCTCAGAGATACTCTGGACAAGCTCCTCGAAATATCCCTCAAGATCTGTGATCTCGTTATATTCAACGCCCTTTTCTATAACCTCGTTTATATCGCTTTCCACTGCCTTTGCGGTCATGACTGCAATTTTATCCAGGGATTCGGCAAAAGCATAATCAACCTTTGCCATGGCAAGGCCCCCCAGCACGCACTGGGACACAACCAGGATTATGATGGCTGAAATGCGCATCCTTTTTACGCTGAGCTCATTGCCTCCCTTAATAAAGCAGGCAAGAAAAGAGGCTGCGATCACTCCCAGCATAACGTATAAGCCAATCCGGACGATGTAGCCTATATATTCTCTGGTAGCTGCATCCACGGATTCTCTTTCAAATTTAAGGATTATCTCACCGCCGTCGAAATCCACAAAGGCATACAATCCGTCATCCCGGAAAACATATTCCTCCTCTGAAGTAGTTCTTCTTACAGATTCAGTTATATCTCCTACGGCTTCTACTCTGCCCTTGTTTTTATCGGCGATCTCAACGCCTTTTATGTCATCCGAAAGTCTTGTTATTCCCTCCATGATTCCTGTAAGTCCATAGAACTTATCCAGGGGTTTTCCAAAGCTCAAAGCGTAATTGATCTTTCTTACTGCACTGGAAGAATTTAAAACACCGGAATAAACCACAGTATCTGCCTGCAGCTTTCTATAGGACATTATATTAAGGGCAGCAGAAAAAAGCGCCATTACTACTCCCAACAGGACTATTGTAAGAATAACGCGATTTCTTTTAATCTTCATAAGTCGAATACTCCTCAAGTGTCATAACACCTCACTTTATTTTACTATGATACAGCGCACTTTTTATCTAAAATAAGTATAAAAAAGGGCCGCAAAAATGATGTGCTCATTTTTACGGCCCCTTGAATATATATGTTATATATATTATTTATCTGTTGTTACTGTTGTTGATGCTGTTTCAGATTTTCCTCCCAGGAGCTTGATTCCAAGGATTACTGCAACTGTAAGGATGATACCGAATGCCAGAGAAACATACCAGACTCTGAGTACTCCTGCAACAAGATATGTAACAAAGGATATTCCTGCTGCAGTCATGGCATATGGAAGCTGAGTGGATACGTGCTTGATATGATCGCACTGAGCTCCGGCACTGGCCATAATGGTTGTATCCGAGATCGGTGAGCAGTGATCTCCGCATACAGCACCTGCCATGCAGGCAGAAATGGAAATGATCATAAGCTCGCTTGAAAGATTGGCGTCAAATACACTTACTACGATAGGAATAAGGATTCCAAAGGTTCCCCAGCTGGTACCTGTTGCAAAAGCAAGGAATACAGCCACAAGGAATACTACTGCAGGAAGAAGGCTCATTATTTCATTACTGGAAGCAAACTGTGAAACAAGACCTGCCACAAAATCCTTGGCTCCAAGAGAATCTGTCATGGCCTTCAGGGTCCAGGCGAAGGTAAGCACCAGGATCGCAGGAACCATGCTCTTAAAGCCCTCAGGAATTGCATTCATGCACTCGTTGAAGCTAAGAACCCTGGTTGCCAGGTAGAAAATAACTGTCAGTATAAGTGCCACAACAGAGCCAAAAACAAGACCTACAGATGCATCAGAGTTGGAAAACGCATCAATGAAGTTCTCTCCTGAGAAAAATCCGCCGGTATAGATCATTCCGATAACGCAGCAAACAATGAGAGCAACTATAGGAAATACCAGATGAGAAACCTTACCCTTTAAGGAAACAGGGGGTTCAGGCTGATCCTCAGCACCGGTAATACTGGATGCCCAGCTCTTTGCAGGCTTTATTCCCTCATGCTTGGTAAGATGCTCTGCTTCCTTCATAGGGCCAAAATCAAACTTGGCAAAGGTCAGAGTTAACATCATTACAATTGTAAGCAGCGCGTAGAAGTTATAAGGAATAGCTCTTACAAAAAGAGTAAGTCCGTTGGCTCCGTCAACGAAGCCGGTTACTGCTGCCGCCCAGGATGAAATAGGGGCAATAATGCAGACAGGAGCTGCAGTTGCATCGATAAGATATGCAAGCTTCTCCCTTGAGATCTTATGCTTATCCGTAAGAGGTCTCATAACAGAACCTACGGTAAGACAGTTGAAATAGTCGTCGATGAAAATAAGGATTCCAAGAAGAATGGTGGCAAGCTGCGCACCGGTCTTGGTCTTGACATGGGCCACAGCCCATCTTCCGAAGGCTGCCGAGCCTCCTGCTCGATTCATCAGCATGACCATGGTTCCCAGAATTACCAGGAATATCAGGATACCCACATTCCAGGGGTCTGAGAGCTGGGCGATCATTCCGTCCACAAACACATGTTGTATGGTTCCCTCGAGATTAAAACCTGAATACAGAAGTCCCCCCACAACAATACCGATAAACAGCGACGAGTAAACTTCCTTGGTGATCAGCGCCAGAGCTATGGCAATAATTGCCGGCAGCAGCGCCCAAAATGAGTTAACAAACATATTTACCTCCTTACCGCTCTTTTTCACACTATTACACTATTTTGTTAAAGTATACCACTACTATACCATATCTTGTATAGTAATATCACAAAAAACAGACTTTATATACTCTTTCTTTCCTTTATTGCAGTCAGGATTATAAACACGTATACCATTCCTATGCAGGCAGTGATGAACTGATGCAGTGAAAAGGTGGTCTGGAACACGCTCATCTTATTTCTTAAGGGACTCTCTGCCGGGATAAATGTAGGAAGGAGCCAGAGAGCTATGGTAAGCCCCATGAAAGCTCCCTTAAGGGCTGCAGAAATCACAGCTGTTATTATATTCTTAACGCTAATTACTGGCTTTCCCTCTGCCATAATGCCCTTTTTCATAAGGAAATTAGCTGCCACAGCCAGCACAATATTTCCCAGCATTATAAAAGGGATAATAAGAGGCACTGCGGTCATTACAGGCGATGCTGCAATGATGTAGGCTGTTACCGGGGTGATGATGCTGAGAATTATTCCACAGGGAAGGTTCACCATAAGAACCGCCAGAACAATGCAGGTATTGATGATAGGTCCCGTTATAAAAATACTGAGAGTCTTGAAAAACTGGCTGATGATACATATAGCCAAAAGAATTCCTGTTATTGCGATCTGTTTTGCCCCAAACTTCTGATTTGATTTTTCCATTTTCTCTCCCCACTCTGAATTATATTAATAATATGAAATCTAAACATTCTATAAAATAATATCATAAATGTAACTATGTTGTTGCGCAAAAACTTTAAATCTGATATTTTATTTAAGGAAAATTTATATCACCTTTGGTAAAAGGGAGTAGTTAACATACTTTTGTATGCAACATTGTTCGTCAATACGGGAGCTGAACGTTCCCCGGACATGTTATAGATAACGAGACTTTTACTGCATTTAATGGCAGTAGTAGTCTCTTTTTTTCTGCCGGAAAGGAAAAACACATAATGAAAACACTAGCAATTATCTTATTTGTCGGCATGTACGTAGGGCTGATAATGTTCCCCAAGCGAAGGGCGCTTATAGCACTGGCTGTGGCTGCAATCTTCGTCGTAACAGGCATCCTGCCTTACACCAAGGTTCTTGGCGTCGTTGACTGGAACGTGCTTCTGATGATCTTCGGAACACTGCTTCTCGTGGACTATTTCATAGAATCCAAGATGCCAAACCTTATCGCGGAGAAACTTCTGGATCTTGCCCCCAATGTAATGTGGGTAACAATCTTCATGTCACTGTTCTCCGGTATTATCTCAGCCTTCATCGACAACGTGGCAACTCTTCTTATGGTAGCCCCTGTTGGACTTGCAATCTGTAAAAAGCTTAAGATCAATCCGGTTCCCATGATCATTTCAATCGCCGTATCCTCCAACCTTCAGGGTGCAGCTACACTGGTTGGTGACACCACCTCCATCATGCTGGCAGCCAAGGCCTATGCGGATATGGACTTCATGGATTTCTTCTGGATGGACGGACGTCTCGGTATCTTCTTTGCAGTTGAGCTTGGTGCTCTTCTCACAGTGCCCATCATGATGATACTCTTCAGAAAGGACAAGGAGCCTGTTACTTCCACTGAGAAGACCGTTATTACCGACTATGTTCCCACTATTATGATGGTGGCTCACGTAGTGCTTCTCATGGCTGCTTCCTTTATTCCAGATAAGCCTGAGATCACCAACGGTGTGATCTGCTTTGTATGCAGCCTTATCGGTATGGTCTGGGAATACTTTAAGGATCACGACTTTGATCGCATCAAGAGAGTTGTTAAGAACCTGGACTACGATACAATCCTTCTTCTTACAGCGCTGTTCATGGTTATCGGTGGTATCACAGAGGTTGGTCTTGTAGACGACCTTGCAGATCTCATCGTAACAACCGGCGGCAATAACCTCTTTGCCCTGTTTACCATTGTAGTTTGGGGCTCGGTTCTTATATCCGCATTTATTGACAATATCCCTTATGTAGCTACTATGCTTCCTGTTCTTAAGGGTGTTACATTAGCTCTTGGCGTTAATCCTTGTCTCTTATACTTCGGTCTTCTCTGCGGAGCTACCCTTGGCGGTAACATCACTCCCGTAGGTGCCAGCTGCAACATCGCAGGTGTCGGAATGCTGAGAAAAGAGGGCTACGAGGTAAGCTTTAAGGACTTTGCCCGCATCGGTATTCCCTTTACCCTTGCAGCAGTTATCGGTTCTTACGTATTCCTCTGGGCACTGTGGAGATAACTTAACTTAATAAAAAGGTTTCAAAAGCCATTTGAGATAGTTTCTCAAATGGCTTTTTTACTGCAAATATTTCTAATAGAGTATTTATATTGTGATAATTTTTTTTTAATATTTCATTGATATAATAATACTAGATATTTGCAACCTTTTTTCAAAGGACAGGAACCCGTAAATGAACGACCTCACCAATAAAGAAGCGATATACGAATACGTAATATCTCATATTGATGATGCCATAGCCAATGAATGGATCAAAGTATACTTCCAGCCCGTTATAAGAGCTATAACGGGACAACTGTGCAGTGCTGAAGCTCTGGCCAGGTGGATTGATCCCGAAGTAGGGTTCCTTGCTCCCGACAAGTTCATTGGTGCCCTGGAAGACAGCAAACAGATCTACAAGCTGGACTGCTTTATGGTAGATTGTACCTGCAAAACTATTGCTGATCATCTTGAAAAGGGATATACGGTCTGTCCTGTTTCCGTCAATTTCTCCCGTCTCGATTTCCTTATGTGCGACATGCTGGAAGTGGTTGAAACTGCTGTGGCCAAATATAATATTCCCAGAGATTATCTTCATTTTGAGGTCACAGAGAGTATGATCGCCCAGGATGAAGACCTGATGAAGGATGTTATCGACCGCTTCAGGACCAGAGGATACGAGATCTGGATGGACGATTTTGGCAGTGGCTACTCTTCTCTTACTCTGTTAAAAGATTACTCCTTCGACCTTCTGAAGCTTGATATGCGCTTTTTGTCTACAATGACGGAGAAATCCAAGGAAATCCTCCGTTCTACCATCAGTATGGCCAAAAAGATAGGTATCAAGACCTTAAGTGAAGGTGTAGAAACCTTAGAACAGGTGGAATTCCTTACATCCATCGGCTGTGGCAAGCTTCAGGGCTATTACTACGGAAAGCCCCAGCCTCTGAGGGATATGGTGACCAATCTGTCGGAAAAAGGCATAACTATTGAAGAAAGAAACTGGCGCCATTACTATGAAGCAGCCAGCATAAACGTAATAGATGTTGAGACTCCCCTTCAGATACTGGAATATGATGGTGAAAACTTCCGTACACTGTTTATCAATGAAGGCTACAAACAGCAGATTTCCATTAGATGCGACGATATCGAGTGGCTGGATAGAAGGCTCTACGGTCCTGAATCTCATCTTATGGGCAAATTCCGTAAGTTTGCAGAAAAATGTATTAAGAGTAAAAGTATAGAAAACTTCTACTTCACTGAAAAAGGAAACTATTACTTCATGAAAGCCCTCTGCATAGCTGAAAATGAAGGAAAATATCTGTTCAAATGCAGAGTTACCAATGTTTCCATGGATCAGAACACCAAAGAGTCCGAACGACTGGATTTCCGCCTGAGATCGCTGAATAATCTCTTTGAGGTTGTTCTTCTTATGAATGTTAAGAACAATTCCGTATTTCCTCTTCTGGGCGGATTTACATACATGAATGATAATGCCATCAAATCAATGACCAGCAAAGAAGCTGCCGAGTCCTTTGGCAGCAGGTTTATCTTCCCTTCTGAGCAGGAAGATTTCATGGCATTTATGGACTTTGACACTATCCAGGACAGGCTGAAAAAATCCGGCCGTCCCTTTGTGGAAATGCCCTTCAGGGTAAAGCAGACAGATGGCTCCTACCAGTGGCGCCAGATTTCGCTGATGCCTATACCCGGAACCAGCGAAAATGAATATCTGTATGCCATTAACCAGCTATGCGACGAGATCTCAGAAGCATTGGATAACACCTGCTATCTCAACTTTGAAAGCGGCGCCGCTGGTCTGGATGAAGTTACCATAGAATATGCCAGAATATGGCAGAATCTCCTTAGCAGCTCCTCCATGAAGTTCTTCTGGAAAGACACTCAGCGTAGATTCAGAGGTGTCAGCAAGTCCTTCCTGGAGTTCTATGAGATCAAATCCCTTGATGACATCATCGGAAAGACTGATGAAGAAATGCACTGGCACGTGGATGACGGTCCCTACCAGGGCGATGAGCTGGACGTTATAGGCAAGGGCAAAAACGTTGTCAACGCCCGCGGACAGTGTATCGTAAACGGCGTAGTCCACAATATTATATGTAATAAGATGCCCATTTATGACAAGGGCAAGATCATTGGTCTTGTGGGCAATTTCGCTGATGTAGATCAGGAAATATACCGTGTAAACAAGCTTCTTAGTCCATCCAAGCTTGATAACATGACAAGGCTCATGAATAACAAATTCTTCCTGAATGCCATGGTGGATTATGCGATGCAGTACAATGATGCCGGCAGGAACTACGGCTATATCATGCTTCATAATGCCAACCAGAAGCGTATTGAGGAAACCTATGGCAGTAAATACGGTGTTAAGGTCATCAGGGAAATCGGTGAAAAAATCATCGAAGTCATCGGCCAGCGCGCAGTGGCGTCCCGTACCAAGGAAGCATATTTCGGTATCATTATATACATTGATTCAAAGGAAAAGCTGCAGGCTCTGACCCATGAGCTCAAGGAAAATGTGGAATCCATCAATCAAGTAGACGGCAAGAGTGTTACCATCAAGTGCACCGCAGCCTGCCTCCTTCGAACCGAAGAACGTGTAAAGGATGAAACCATCTATCAGATGACCATGGATATGCTAGATCAGCAGGAAGAATCATAAGAAAATAAAAAATATGGCTATCGAACCGGTAATCTCAGGTTCGATAGCCTTTTTTATTGTCTTAATTAATTATCAGCTGTCCCCAGGTGTCTGAAGGAACAATTCCCACATAGGTCTTGCCTCTGTTAACTGAGATCTCAGCTCCCGCTGCATTGTAATAATGTGTCATGCCTGTCTCACTGGCCTTTTTCCAGGTAATAGGTATTGCCTTACCGTTGGTGATGTAATAGCCGTTTCCGGTTCCGATTACGTTGTAGGTCAGGTATCCGTTGGGATCAAGCTGTGTAAAGGATACGTTCTGAAGGATAACGTTCTTGAAGGTAAGAACCTGGCTGTCCTCAGCGTCCTGGTGTAATAAGCCGTACTCAAAGTAATCGTAGGTTCTGGTAGCAGCATTATATGCAAGCTTACTACTATTGTGAACAAAGATGTTGGCAAGATCCACGTTATTTGCTACCTGCTCGCTGGCAAGATCTGTGTCTGCTGCATTGAACAGGAAGTGGCTTCCTCTCTCCGGAGGATTGGTATAGGTGGTTGCAAGCTTTGCCTTGGCAAATCTGTTAACCAGCTCTGAGCCGTATACATACTCTGTAAATTCCCTGGGCTTGCCGTTCTTTACTCTGGTGAAACCGCCGCTGATATGGGCTGCATAGGGCTGTGCCAGATAAGTATTGATGTAAAAAGGTCCACCGTCATGGATAAGTACAGCGTTGAACTCATCTGATAAAATAACATTAGTTGTTCTTACACTGCGGATGCTTCCTGTCTGTCCAAGGTTCGCCCAGTCCTTATAAAGACACATGAATCTGGTGATACGACCATTGGCTGTGCTGTTCATCATCTCGTAGACAATATCAGCCTCAGCAGTTCCATAGTGCTTAAGTGCAATCTTCTCATTGTCCACCATAATGGCTACAGGTCTCTGATTGACGATCTCGTCTCTTACCTCCAGACCTGTAAGTTCGTTGGTTCCTGCATAAGCAGTGGTTGGCGCTGAAAGAACACATAATATCCCACAGGCCACAGCAAATACTTTTCTTAATTTCATACCTTCCCCCTTGTTGTGGTTTTTATAGTTTAATCTTTTTTAAACTCTGTCTCTACGGTATCTTCTCTCTTCTCTTTTTTGTCCATAAGGTAGCCGATAACAATACCGATGACGATTCCGGCAATTGTTCCCACCCAGAGATTGGAAATAACGATACCGATCATAAATCCTGCCACAAGGCCTACAAACACATAAACTCCGGTCCAGGCAGTCTTCTGTTTTTTCATGGAATAATAGACATCACCGTCCTTGGTCTGACGGCGAACATAGCCGGCCCTCTCAAGGCCCCGCACGCGATGTTCGTCCTCATACCTGCAAACGGTGCTGATTTCGCTGATATTATTGAATCTGAATACGAATCTTGCAATCTCGTATAAGATCTCAGCAGAATATTTAGATTTCTCGTAGTTTTTATCGAGGTCTAAAGTGATTTTGACCTCGTCACGAAAATTGGCATTCTCAAAAAAGAAAGAGCCAATCTTATTATGATCCCCATTTTTAAGTGTTACAGTCCATTCTTCTTCCCAAAGCTTCTCCTGGTTGCCCGGCTGAATGAAAAAATGTCTGGTCTCAAGCGGAAAATTTAACTCACCCACTTTTTTAACCTCCCCATATACAAGTAGCTATATTTTAGCCTATATTGAGAAGCTCTTCAACCTGATTTCGCTTTTCATAAAGGACACAGCCGCCCTTGTGGTCGTCCTTAAGTACATCTCCCCTCTGAAGTTCCAGGAAAAGCCTTGATTTCATTGCATCTCTGAGGGATGTCTCCTTAACATTTATGTCTGAATAAGGAGAAAATGGGCAGGGCTCAGCTCCGCCGTGAGAATTGATATGAAAGAACCCTCTTCCTGCAGCAATGCAGCCGCCGGAGCTCTTCTCATCTCCCGGGAAGGAAACAAATACCATCTCAGGGTGCTCAGCGCGAAGGCGCATGATCTCAGCCTTGAGGTAATCTCTGTCCTCATCCTGGGGTGCAAGGTGCTCTGAATCCTCACTTACAGGTACAAACTCAACAAAGATAACAGCCTTACAGCCTTTTTCAGAGAGCATGCTGATAAAGCTCTCGGAGGATACCTCTTTGATATTCTCGGTGGTTACTGTTACTGATGAGCCGAAAATAAGGCCCCTTTTCTTGAGCTCGTCCATATTTGAAACAAGCTTGTCGTAAACGCCCTCTCCACGTCTATGGTCGGTGGCGTCCTTACCGCCTTCTATACTCATAATAGGAATAAGGTTTCTGCACTTATCGAAATCATCAAAATACTTCTCGGTCATATATGTTCCGTTGGTGAAGATAGGGAACAAAATAGAGGGCTTCTTGCCTGCTGCCTCTATAACTCCTTTTCTTAAAAGGGGCTCGCCACCGGCCAAAAGGATGAAGCTGACACCCAGTTCCTCTGCCTCGTTAAAGATATTGCTCCACTCCTCATCGGTGAGCTGATTAACAGGCTCTGAGTCCTCAGTGGCGCTGTTGCATCTTGAATAGCAGCCTGCACAGTGAAGGTTGCAGCTGCTGGTGATGCTGGCAATAAGAAACGGAGGCACATGCTCGCCCTTTTCCTCAAGCTGCTTACGCTTGGAAGAAGCAACCTTACTTGCCAGGGCAAATTTTGCCATATAGGCACTCTCCTTGGGGTTCTTCAGGGTTGCTCTGATGGCATCTGAAACAACTCGCTCTACTCCCTTTGTCATATATTCCTGAATGTCGAATTCCTTGGTCATAACTTATTCCTCTTTTTCAAATCCTTCCATAACTTCAGCGAATTTCAGAAGATACTCCTCCTGATCCGCTGCGACTTTCTTACTATTTTCGATGATCATTTCCTGTGAAAGCTTATCCGCAGAAATGAATTTAAGATGCTGCGCTGCTCTTTCACTCTTTATCACGATCTGTCTGTACTGGGGGCCTATACAAAGAAGCCGAAGCGCCTCTTCATCAGATAAAAAACCGCTGGTCATTATGCCCATAGTATCAAATATAGTATCGTTCGCTATGGGGCCAAAAATTATATCAAAATTATTAAATTTATCCGGCATTGACCTTCTGTTGGAAAAAACATAGCTGAACCACTCCCGGTCCCTGTCAAAATACTTGATATTAAGCCCTGTTTCATCCAGCTCATAGGAGTTGACGATAATATCCGCTCCCGTCTTCTCCCTGACCCAGCGCCCTGCAAACTCAGCGCTGTCCGACAGATAAAAGCCCTGACCAAAATCAGCATTGGTGCGCCCATAGTGAATATCCGGGCTGGGTATCTCTAAATAGCCTCCGTGAAATAATTTCATCATATGATCACCTTACACAAAATATCTGGTTACCCGATCATTATACCACATTTTTCATTTATAGCAATTATATTTTGTGCAATCTTTCTTTAATATATTTATCTTTTTATACAATAGGTAATTGCGAAACTCGCCGTGCGCGTTCGCAATCTTGAATTTAAACAAGGAAGAATTCATGCAGAGCATGTTCTACTGTTCTTATCGGATTATCGTGTTATCAAGACACATAAAAAGCAGCAGACCGTTTTATTGATCTACTGCTCTATGCGCATTTAGCAATTATTTTATTTTTTTGAGCCTGTTGATAAGGTCATTTGCCATATCATTATCCTGTATCAGTGTGATTCCGAAACACTTCTTACCGGCATCCTTTATTGATGCACCGATGTGGTAAACGGTCTTTCCATCAACAACAAGAAATCTGTCATGAAATGCATTAGTGTATTTCACTGTAAGATTTGGATATTGAGCATTGAAATTGCTTATATCTGTCTGGCTCAGCTTAGTCTTTGGAAAAGTATAAACATTGACGTTAACACCTTTCTTTTTCTTTGCCAGAATATTTAACGTCACAACATCAACATAGCCATCCACAAGATCAATTGTCTTACCAGCCTTCTTTATAAGCGAAACTATAAGGCTAAATGCATCATAAATCTGACCGTCATAGAAAATTTTCTGCTCTGATTCCGCATGATCCGCGATATACTCAAATACTTCATCAAGCTTCTCTTCGGTTTTCTTCTGAAACTCTAATTGCTTAAGTTCTACCGCACTTATCCTTTCAAAAAGCATAGCGTTATTTGCCATGAACCTTCGCATTTCAACAAATGCATCCATGATTCGTATACTGACTTTAATTGCTACTTCACTATTCAAAACTGCTGAAAGCATAGCAATTCCCTGTTCTGTGAACACGTAAGGCAAATATCTACGTCCACCATACTCCTCACTTGAGGTCGCAAATTGCGACCTCAAGTTATCATATTCTTCTTTGGTCAGCTGAAAACAGAATGTCTCTGGAAATCTTTCAATATTCCTCTTAACACGCTCATTAAGACGCTTTGTCTCAACTTGATACATGTCTGCCAAATCGCTATCAAGCATGATCTGCTGATTCCTGACAGTATAAATCATGTTCTGAATGTCTGTGTTATTTTTCAGTTCGGTATTGTTGTTCTGAGTTGTAATAGCTGTATCTTTATGTGTTTTTGCCTTCTTAGCTGCCATCTAATGCATCTCCCAACTTTCATAAACTTGAGGTCGCAATTTGCGACCTCAAGTGGCTGCGACCTCAAGTCTATTAGACTATAACACAGTGAAAATACATTTACAATAATACAAAAAGCAAAAGTGCCGTATTTATGCGGCTTTTGGCGTTTCGCAAACGCCTATCTTAGTCACATAGCCCTTATGATCATTGTTATATTTTACATTCCAGTTCTTGGCTATTTCAGTCGCATATTTCTCATTTAAAACCGGGTAAAAAATAGGCTGTTCCGGAAGCCTTGGCGGAAATTTCTTATAACCACTGTCAGCAATAAGCTGCAGTTCTTTTGTTCCTACAGGTCTGTATAAGATCATCGAATTTTTCTCCTTTGTTCCTTTAACACCAAGCTTTATGCCATATATGTGGTAAGGAATTTCCAATCCAATTTCTCGTAGTAACATGATGCTCTTCTTTCCTTTACTTGGTATTAGTTATTGAAATTGGCATTCCAAAATGGAATTCTCCAACATCTTCCATGCTTTCGGAAGCTTATTCCTTACGAATTTCGCATAGGAGCAGTCCGGCGTTTCCAGCATGTTCTTTTCTCTCATAGTATCAGTAACCATCCTTTATCGTCTATGTCAGTGGATTATTCTTACAGTTCTTGCAGACCTCCCTGGCAACGTCAATATCTTCCACTTCCGAAAGTTCTTTCAACGCTCCCGGCTTAATACACCGTCCAGCTATCATGCTCATGTCATAGCACATTCCGTAATCTATCGTCTTCTTAAAGACCGGGCACTCTACGTCAGGATAAAAAGGCTCTGTATCTTCTAACATCATTAGCATTCTCCCCCAATTTAGTATTCTATCTGAACATCATAGTAATCCTGCCATATATAGCGGCAGATGTATCACTCCATCCTTTTCCATTAAAGAGCACTTTTCCCATCGTCTATTTTTTTCCATTCAATCATTTTACTATATATTTTTCTGTTAAGATCCATGGTTACAGCCTCCAATTATAACTCACTCACGAAAGGGCACTTTGTTTCTCTTTTATTGTAGCAAAAACAGGCCGGATTCCATAGGAATCCGGCCTGTTTTGTGTCATGCCTCCTTGATGCTTTTAGCAAATTTTACTGCCTCTTTTATATCATCGTCATTGGGTCTGCCCTTGTGGATTCCCTTGAATTCACCCTTGCAGTGGAATTCCTTGTCGAGCATGGGAATTCCTACCTTGTCAGCCTCAGCCTTAACCTTCTTGTAGGTTGAGTTAAGCATGGCTGCAGATCCGAAGTTGACAATCTTACCAACTTTATTCTTATCCAAAGAACCGATAAAGGACTTAACCTCAGGATCTATATTGAATGCGTAATAGGAATTGCCAAGGAACAGGTAATCCACCTTATCTTCAACCGGGGAGCTGATGGGAAGTGCCTCCACGCCTAACTCTTTGGCTACTGCCTCCGCGAGGCGCTTGGTGTTTCCTGTCTTTGTATAGTATCTTACTGCAAATGTCATGGTCTTGTCCTCCTTTTTCTTGTGGTATATGAATGACTTTTGACACCTATATCATTATATTTTACACAATTTAATTTTATATTTGCATTATTCCATATAATAATTTCTTCGTCAAGAGAAAGTTAACTATTCTTTGAAATTAAGATAATTCCGGAGATTATAAGAAGGACTATAACAAGGTGCTTGGCAAGCTTCTCATCCAGTATGGATGCACTTTTTATCCCAAGAAAAAGGCCTATCAGTGCCACCGGAAGAAGGATCAGCGCCTGCTTTATACCATCAAAGGTGATAACCCCTAGAACCGAATAAAGAATGATTCTAAAGGTGTTATCTGCAATAAATACTGCGCTGATATTTCCCTTGAACTCTTTGCTGTTATCGGTAGTTCTTCCGATGTAGGCTGCAAGAAGCGCTCCCACGCCGAAAAGTCCGCACAGAACTCCCGATACAATTCCAATAATTGCCAGAACCAGCCTGGATTCCTTGTATTTCTTGGTGCTTTTTTCTCTGAGAAACATTTCCAGCGCCAGAAGAATAACCACCACGCCAAAAACTATTTTGATGGACTTAACATCCACGTTCTTAAGAAGCAATGCTCCGGGGATGCTTCCAAGAAGCACCAGCACCGCAAGGGGGATAAATACCTCTTTCTTAAGAGATTTTCTGTTTTTCCAGGTGAGAATAAGATTGGAGGGATATCCCAGCATAAGCTCCACCGGTGATATCGCCACATTATTCTCTCCAAATCCCAATATTGATGTAAACACCAGGGTGTTGGCAAAGCCGCACAGCCCCTTTACAAAAAACGCGGCCAAAGTCGCTATTATCCATAAAACCATATCGTTTCGCCTCTAATTAACCGCCTATCTGCTTCCTGCGCTCCACATAGCCCTGATAAAGGCCTTGCTTTTAACATTGTAATATCATAGCACAAAAGAGCCCCGGTGAACCGGGGCTCCCAATAATCATGGAAAAAATAATTAGAAAAGTTCAGATAATGCGTCCTTAAGGGACTCAGAGACATCCAAAGAACGGATATAGCCGATTTTATCTGTGATGTTTTCATCCTGGAGAGTTCTATACAGCCTCTCCTTAAGATCGTAGCTTATCTCGCAGCGCTTAAGGAATCTGTACAGCTCGTCATATCTCTTCATACCACAGAGCTCTACATCATCAATAACCACCGTTGTCTTTTTGGCAGTATCATAATTAATTCCAAGTACACAGGCCTGACGTTTCTCTGCATCATAGCTGTATCCCTTAACAGCCTCAACGCCGCAAAGCACCAGATTTATGCTCCGAGACTCAGGAATATCCATAATATCCCCGGTTACAGGCAGAATCTCGACAGTAAGCCTCTTTTCCCCGGCGTCATACTTCTGGGTGATCTTAGTAAAGCTTCCGGAATTATCAAGATACGCATTGCTGATTCCGTCGTCCTCAAAGAGCTCATACTCACCGTCAGCGCCAACACCCAGGAAAATATTAAGCTCCGAAGGATGTATGGTTATTATGCCCGCAGCGCCGGTACTTACATCGCCGCTGCCGGTATCCGTCACATCTCCGCCGTCCATGGGCACAATGCCTCCGGCCTTGATAAGCACAGGAATGCTCTCTATGGAGCGGTACAGGTTCATGATCTTCTCACCTTCATAGACATTGCCGTTGAAGATATCTATCCATCTTCCCTCAGGAATAAAGGCATGTACCCTGCCCATCTGCAGCTCATCACTGTTCTTCTCGGTAATAGGAAAAGCTATAAGCTCAGAGCCGAAATAATATCCGTTTCTTGCCTCATATGCTCCGTTGCTGTCAGGAGAATCATAGTACAAAGGCCTTATTATAGGAATATCCTTACTCCAGGCCTTGTAATTCTCCGTGTAGAGATAAGGAATCATGGCGTGCCTTAATCTCATGAAATCCCCGATAACAGATCTCATGGGCTCAGGCTGATTCCAGGGCTCCTTGAAAAAGAATGGATTGCAGGAGCTGTGAAGTCTCATAATAGGTGAGAAAACGCCGTACTGTATCCATCTGCAGGTTCTCTCGGTGTCCTCTTCCCCATGCATGTGGCCGCCTATATCGTGGCTCCACCAGCCATAGCCTACATTTGATGAGGTCGCTGTAAAAAAGGGCTGTATAGAAAGGCTGGTCCAGGTGGCATAGGTGTCTCCCGAGAATCCCACAGGATATCTGTGGCTTCCAAGGCCCGCATATCTTGAGAAGATCATGGCTCTTTTGCCCCGGCGAAGCTGATCAAGGTAGTGGTAATGGTTCAGGATCCACAGGGGGTCCACGCTTCCCTGCTTTGCCTTGGTGCCCTGCTGCCAGTCTATCCACCAGAAGTCGACGCCCTCATCCTCATAGGGGTGCATGACCTCTTCAAAATAGGCATCCACGAACTTCGGATCCATCAGGTCAAAGCTGACAGGCTCCTCATTCTCTGTATCAACGCCCATTCTGGAGGCCACTCTCTCATAGCACTCCTCGAATGCCCTGATTCCGTCTGCAGGATGGAGGTTCAGGGTTACAGCCTTTCCCCTCTTTTTTAATTCCGCAAGGAACCTCCTGTAATCCGGAAAATAATCCTTATTCCAGGTATATCCGGTCCAGCCGCTTCCATACTTCTCATCTATTTCAGTGAGATGCCAGTCCATATCTATAACCGCCACGGAAACAGGGATCTGCTCCTGCCTGAATCTGTCCATCAGGGCAAGATAGCTCTCCTCCGTATATTTCTCATACTTGCTCCACCAGTTGCCAAGGGCATATCTGGGTATCATGGGAGTCTTGCCGCAGAGATGGTAAAAGTCTCCGAGCGCTCTGTAAAAGTCCTTGCCATAGCCCCAGAAGTAGATATCCTCCTCGGGATGGCGCCTGTCGATTATCTCCTCTCCCACCAGCTCGCAGCTGTCTCCGTCTGCAAACCAGGAATAGCCCTGCCTGGAAAAAAGTCCTTTTCCATAGAGCACTATTCCGTCGGTCTCATCCAGGGTTCTCACGGTTCCGAAGAGATTCCAGCCGTTTTCCCCAAAGGTCCATTTGACATTTTCCTCCAGAAGCTCGATGGTAAGCCCTCTGGGAGTGAATTCCTTCTTATCATAGGTAACCTTAAGGCGCTTTGTGGAAAATTCCAGTACCTCATCATCCCTTATAACAGAAAAATCAACCCTGGGAAAATTCCTGTTAAGCACTGTCTGTGTCGCATTATCCGTAAAATGTCCGTCCTTTTCGTATTCAAGACGGAGCAGGCTATCCGTCAGAATACTGATGCGATAACCTGCCCCCTGAATAATATTTTCCTGCGGACAAACGGGATCAAATCTAAATGTCTGCATTTATTATCCTCTTAATCTATTACTTGTTTGCCTGATAGGTGCTGTAAGCATCCTGCTGGATCTTGATGAAGTCGTTGTAGCCCATGGCCTCAAGAGTCTTCATGTACTCATCCCACTGTGCATCAGCGCCGCCCTCGGTTACCCATGTAGCCTGAGTGGCTGTTACATAAGCGTCGATATCTGTGAAAAGAGTTGCCAGGGTGTTCAGCTGGTCATTGGTGTAACTTACGTTGGGATATGCTTCCTTTGCATATTTACCAAGTTCCTTATCAAGGGCAAGCTTGGAAGCATCGCCGTTTTCAGCAGCATAATTTACCTTGTCGTTGAAGCCCTCTGCCACATACTTAGGTCCGAAGTCACGAAGGGACTGGATCCATGCAAAAGTATCTGCAGAATTGCCGTCGTTTGGCTCAAGAACTGTATAAGTTCCTGTTGCCTCATCCTTCTCGATGCCTACTCCAAAAGAGCCATAGAAGTTCTGGATTGAAGCATCATCTGTGTAGAACTTGTCTACCCAGGAAAGAAGCTTGCCGGGTTCCTTGCACTTGCTGGTTACAACGAACTCGTATCTTGAATAGTTCCAGTGCTCAGGGTCTGATGAGATGTACTGAACTCCGTCAGGGCCTGCAAGAGCAGGAAGTGCCACATACTCACCGGCGTTGGCGCCAAAGGTGGAATCTGCTGTCCAGCCTGCAGCAGCGCCTACAATGGGAGTCTCATTCATAAGCTTCGCATCGCGCATGGAGGAATCCTCAGTAAAGAGCTCAGGATCAATAAGGCCCTTCTCGAAGCACTCGTGCATCCACTCTACGCCCTTTTTATAGCCCTCTGTTGTGGGAAGGTATACAGGAGTTCCGTCCTGGATAGCCATCATATAGGTTCCGTCAGCTCCGATGGTAGTTCCGAAGGGAAGGCAGAAGAACATTACTGAATCCGCATAGCCCTGTCCGAAGGGAATCTCATCATTGGGGTCTCCGTTGCCGTTGGCATCATTATTCTTGAAGGCTGTAAGGCACTCCTCGAATTCCTTGTAGGTTGTAGGAACCTCAAGTCCCAGGTTATCAAGCCACTTTTTATTGATGAACATCTGGTTAGCTACAGTAGGTCTGCAGGGCTTCTTGGAGGGAAGTCCGTAGATATGGCCGTCTGCTGATGTTGCAAGGGCCTTCATAGTTGGATCCTTCTCCATGACAGCCTTGAAATTGGGCATATACTCATCAATATAGTCATCAAGAGCTATAAAAGATCCTGTGTTGGTGAGCACATCTGACTCTGAGAAGCAGATGGAGCCCATGAAGGCATCGGGAAGATCCCCTCCTGCCAGAAGAACCGCTTTTTTATCCGCCCAGTCTGAATTAAGGATAGTGTCCCAGCCGATGGTTATTCCTGTCTCAGCTGCTGCCTTATCCGGAAAACCTGTGTGATAGTCCTCTCCCCAGTCTGCCCAGCGTACAGTTGCTACCTCATAATCGGCATTAGCTGCCTTTGCTGTAGTGCCTTTTGCACTGTCAGCGGAAGCGCCGTTCCCCGCAGCACTGCCACAAGCTGTCAGTAACATCGAAAGTGCCATAACTCCGACAAATAAATTCCTTTTCTGCATTTTCATACTCCTTCTCTATAATTATTATTTTAAACTATTTATCCCTTCACCGCTCCTATCATGACGCCCTGGTTAAAATATTTCTGTAAAAACGGATAAAGCATCATGATGGGCAGTGTAGAAATCACAATTGAACCGTACTTCATCATGTCAGAAAGCTGTCTGAGCTCCTGGGCCATGGTTCCGGTGGCCGCTCCCAGCAGGGATTCGTTGGAAATAAGGATCCTTCGAAGCAAAAGCTGAAGCGGTATCAGGTTTTCATTCTGAAGATATATAAGTGCGTTAAACCAGGAATTCCAGAGACCTACCGCTGTCCAAAGGCCTACCACTGCAATTACAGCCTTGGAAAGGGGAATTGCGAACTGCAGGAAGTATCTGATGGTGCTGCAGCCGTCGATCTGGGCAGCCTCCCAAAGAGACTCCGGCAGGGAGTTCTGGAAAAAAGTCCTGGCAACGATTATGTTGTAAGTGGATACCGCAAAGGGCAGGATCATCACCAGAAAAGAGTCAAGAAGGCCGAACTGTTTGACAACCAGGTAGGTTGGTATCAGACCTCCGCTGACAAACATGGGGATCAGATAAAAAATATTTATCCATTTTCTCCCGGGCAGGTCCTTCCTTGACATTGCATAGCCGGCTGTGATATTCACCACCAGAGCAACCAGGGTGCCGAATACTGTATAAATAATGGTGTTCAAATAGCTTTTCCAGATCTGACTCTGCTCAAAAAGCTTTTGGTATCCCCTTACATCAAATGATTTGGGCCAAAACCAGACTTTGCCGTTGGCCACATCCGCAGGATTACTGAAGGATGCGATGATAACAAACCAAAGCGGATAAATTACTATCAGGATCATAAGGATCGCTATCACATGAAATATGATGTTCACCACTGTATCCTGAGAAAACTTCTTTTTCTTAACCATTTTTCCTCCCATTTTTAAAAGAGACTGCTCTCTGTAAGCTTCTTGGATGCAAGATTTACCAGCAAAAGAACTATCACGTTGACCACGGTATTAAAGAGGCCGATGGCTGTGGATAAGCTGTACTGCATGCTCTGCATACCCATTTTGTAGACATAGGTTGAGATGATCTCGCTGCTCATGATGTTCTGGACATTCTGTAAAAGAAATACCTTCTCAAAGCCTATTCCCAGGATGCTTCCCGCTCTAAGAACCAGAAGAACCATGGCTGTTGGCAGGATCATGGGTATGTCTATGTATTTGATCTTCTGCAGTGTGCTGGCGCCGTCCACTGTGGCCGCCTCGTAGTAGGTGGGATCGATTCCCGCCAGTGCCGCAAGATAGATAATGCTGTCCCAGCCCAGGTGCTGCCAGATATCACTCCAGACGTATACATGCTTGAAGCCAGAAGCGCTGGCCATCAGGTTGGGAAACTTTGCCCCGAACAGATTGAAGATGTTGGCGAAAAGTCCGCTGGAGGGTGATAAGAAGATCAGCACCAGACCGCACATTACCATGGTTGAAATGAAATGCGGCAGGTAGGTTATAACCTGAAATACCTTCTTAAACATCTTGGTCTTCATCTGATTGCACATAAGTGCCAGCAGGATCGGCAGTGGGAAGCCCACCAGAATGCTGTATAAGCTAAGGACCAGCGTGTTCTTTATGGTCACCCCGAACTGGTAGGATCTGAAATATTGAAGGAAATGCTTGAATCCCACAAACTTACTTCCCATAACTCCCAGCGCCGGTGAATAGTCCTTAAAGGCTATCACTATTCCAAACATCGGCAGGTATGCAAAACAAAAAAGTAAAACCGCCGAGGGAATAAGAAGCAGATACAGCTGATAGTGCTTTTTTACGTTTTTAAGTATATTGTTTTTCATTGCTCTCTCCTTTTGTTCATGCTCCGATAATAAATTTTTTGAGCTTTGAAAAATAGCACATTTCGGTTCGACAGATAGCACTTTTTGGACAATGTAAGAAAAAACTCTAGATAAAAAAAATCCTTATAGATATAATGAACGCATGAAAAACAGGAAACGCACACGGTCCTACCCGGTGGTGAAGGTACTGCGTAAAACCTTGTTTCTGGCAATCCCGGTCATCATTCTTTTTGTGGTGGTGAGCTGGTTTTCTTTTTCGGAAATAAGGAAGCAGAACAGCCTGGCGGTAGAAAACGCCGTGGAAATTTATCAAACTGAATTAGAGCACAGATTGTCCGCAATAACGCATTTTATTCAGTGGACAGTTGTACATGATCCCATATTGGATTCCTTTTCCCCGGATAAACACATGGGGGACTTCAGGCTTGCCAGCAATGACCTGCGGCTTCGAGTCAGCGACATGCAGTACTCCACAGGAACGGAATACCAGTATTTCTTTTATTGGGATGAAAAGGACATCTTTTTCAATGCCTCGGAGTTTGGTTCCGACTACGAAACCTACAAGAAGATAAAGGAAAAGATAAAGACGGATGTAAACAACTACACCTGGGTTCCCTGGGTGTTCCGGGGCAATGAGTACCTCTACTACACCATCACCTACAAGCACAGAACCTTCGCCTGTCTTGTGTCCATGGAGGATATCCTGTCGCCTCTGTCCTCACTGAATCTGGGAGAAAACGGAGCCATCAGCGTTTACACGCCTTCAGGAGTTCTGTTTTACAAGACCGGGGACGGTCCCTCAAAGCTGTCCAAATACTATTACAACAGGCAGTTTTTCCCGGCAGAGGAATCCGGGCTTCCCTTCTCACTGTCCATAGATTCCAGGGTCCTGGGTGAATACGGAAGACTGTTTATCCTGCAGGTTATTGTATTTCTGGCAGCTCTGATGCTGAGCTTTATCATGGGAGGCTACATCCTTGTTACTTACAAAAAAGTGATACTTCCCATTAAGATCTTTTCCAAGAGCCTGTCGGGAATTGACTCCCTCTCAGACAGTGAGGGACTGGTGCTTACTGACAGCAAGATCCAGGAGCTGAATCAGATAAATGAACAGTTTAAGAACCTGATCCATGAGATAACAAGGCTTAGGATCGATATCTACGAAGCGGAGCTGGATAAGAACAAGTTCATGATCCACTTCCTGCAGCAGCAGATCAAACCCCACTTTTACTTAAACTGCCTGACAACCATAGACAGCATGGTGAGTCTTGGAGATATGGATGCCGCCAAGCAGATGCTGATGTTCACCTCCAAGTACTTCAGATACCTGTTCCAGGTGGACAATAACTTTGTGCCCCTGGCCAATGAGCTGGGACATATCAGGGATTACCTGTCCATTCAGAACATGAGACTTAGCAGGGCCACGGCTTTTGAAGCAGATATCCCCAGGGACTGCAACAATCTGGATATCCCGCCCCTGCTTCTTATAACCTTCGTGGAGAACTCCGTAAAACACGCATCACCGCCGGAGGATGAGAGCCTTACGATCTCCCTGTTCTGCAGGAAGCTTGAGGAAAATAACGAAAGCAAGCTGGAAATAGTGATCACCGACAACGGTCAGGGCTTTTCACAAGAGGTTCTCGAGAAGATAAACAGAAAAGAAAGCATCGAAGAAAACGGAAATCATATAGGAATAACCAACTGCATCAAGCGTATGGAGCTGCTGTACGGAAGCTCCTTCAGCCTTCACACAGACAATACCGCTCCCCATGGGGCCCGGGTTACACTGGTGATTCCCACCAAGCAATGAATTTTAGAGGATTAGAATGAATATTTTACTGGTTGATGACGACAGATTCGTCATTGCTGCCCTTGAAAAGAATATAGACTGGAACAGCCTTGGGATTACCGGCGTTTTTACCGCAAACGATATCAAAAAGGCTCAGGAGATCATGGCAGAAAACAGCATAGATCTGCTCCTTAGCGACATCGACATGCCCCACGGAAGCGGCCTTGAGCTTCTTGGAATTCTCAGGGAGCAGGGAAACAGCATTCCCGCCATTTTCCTGACTAATTATGCGGATTTTTCCTATGCCAAAAGGGCCCTGGAGCTTCGCTCCTTCCACTATTTTCTTAAGCCCATCGACTACCCTGAGCTTACCAAGATCATAAGTCAGGCCCTTCTTGAGGTGGATCCGGACAGGCAGGACAGTTCCAACACCCTGTCCAAGCTCTGGTATGACTATCTCATCGACCGCCGCATCACCTACAAGGCCCTCATATCAGATCTTAACAAGCTTTTGCCCTTTGAAAAGGGCATTCCTTCCTTTGCCATCTGTCTTATTCAGTTCACAGGAGAAAAGCTCTCCGGGGACAGGGGCCGCATCGCAGCCCAGATAAGGCACATAATGGAATCCATCTTCGGAAGCTCTTTTTCCTCCCAGGGTGTACTTCTGCCCTATCAGGCCGATGATTACATACTTTTTTCCCTGATTCCGGTGGAAGAAGATGCTTATAACACAGCACTTCGGCCCCTGGTCAGTGAGCTCTACTACGCACTTTCCCAGGAGTTTAAGACCTCCTTAAGGCTCTTTTTAAGCTCTGAGAAAAAAGTAAATGAAATCCCTGAGGTTCTGGACAGCCTCATCAACATGTGCTCAATGCCCTTTGATGAGGATACTAACGTAATACATGTGGATGAAACCTCGGTGACAGCCCTTCTTCAGTACGTGGACGCCCATTTTACCGAAGATATGAGCCGGGAACATCTGGCAGAGCTGTTCTACTTTGCCCCCGACTACATCACCAAGATTTTCAGAAAAGAAACCGGAATGAGTTTCAAGAACTACATAATTGAAAAGCGACTGGACCTTGCAAGGAAGCTCCTTCAGAATACCGATGATTCTGTCCGTGACATCTCCCTTAAAGTTGGCTACGACAATTACTCCTATTTCACAAGGCTGTTTAAGAACCGATTCGGAGTGACCCCCGTGGAATTCAGGGGCTGCGGAAATTGATAAATAATTATCGTAATTGCAATTATCTTTGTATCATGATACGCTTTTATAGAGTGGGTTAGTCTCGCATCATAAGGAGATTACATCATGGAAAATACAAGAAGAAAACGAATCGGTCTGTTTGTATCATTTCCTGAAACCGTACATGTGCGCAGGATCACTGAGGGCATCCGCAGGCGCTGCGAACTGTATGGCTATGATATGTGCGTGTTTGCCGCCAGCGTACATGTTGCCTTCCCTATGGATGATTATGTGCATGGAGAAGCCAGCATCTATGAGCTGGCCAATTTTGATGAACTGGACGGCGTAATCCTTGATCATGCGACTCTTAGCGGCTCCACTGATGAATTTGTTCTTAAAAGGATCCGGGAACGGCTCAAAGAGCACCCTTCTCTTCCGGCATGCTCCCTTGAGACTCCTATCGAAGGCACGACCTTCATCGAAAATGATAATGAAGAAACCCTGCGTGAGCTCTGCCACCACGTAGTTAATGTTCATAATAAAAAGAAAATCTGTCTTTTAACAGGTTTTAAAGATAATCCTGTATCAGAGAAGCGTCTTTCGATCTTTCTTGATGAAATTAAAAAACTGGGTCTTTCTGTGCTTCCGGAACACATTGTTTACGGAGATTTCTGGTATAGCAGCGGCTATAAGCTTGCAGATGAAATAGCAGACGGAATAATTGAATCCCCCGAGGCGGTAATATGCGCCAGCGACTGTATGGCACTGGGACTAATCAACAGGCTTGCCGCCCGCGGAATAAGTGTGCCAGAAGACATTCTGGTTCTTGGCTTTGATTCCTCAGACGAAGGAGCCATCAATTTCCTTACTCTTAGCTCCTATGACCCCAATGATATTGATATGGGCCAGCGGGCTGTAGATTATATCAGAACTGTGATAGAACCGGATGAGCCTGTCGCTCCTCGTGAAGCCAAAACAATAGGCCAGTTCCACCCCGGCGCCAGCTGCGGATGTGAATCCGATCCTTTTTACATCATAAAGCATGTCAGAAGCCAGCTTCACACCAATGCCTACAGCTTTGCCAACGAAAGCGATGATGAACCGGTCAGTGTTGGAGCCCTTATGGAGACCTATGTGCTGGAGGAATTCACTGCCTCCAAAACCGTGGATGAGTGTATGGGCAATATATTCGGCAGTACAAATCTTCTTGTCCCCTACTCCAATATTTTTCTGTGTCTCAGGGAAGACTGGCTCGATATGACAGACAGCCACAGCGAAGGCGATTCAAAGTATATGCGCATATATTTAAAAAGCTCCAAAGTAGGTGAACCGCCAATCTGTGGCACGGAAGGGGCACCACGCTTTGAGACTTCAAAAATGCTTCCCAAGCTTGATGAAAACAGGGAAAAACCCGGTATCTTCTATTTTTCTCCTCTTCATTTTAATGGAAAAGTTATGGGATTTACTGTTCTCGAACGAGAAATATCAGAAACTTATACCTTAAACATAGTGAACCGAAACTGGCTCCGTTACATCAATAATGCTCTTGAAATGATGTGCTCTAAGCACAGACTTGAAGCGCTTTCCATCATGGATGAAATGACCGGCGCCTACAACCGAAGAGGTATGTATCAGCGCTATAAGGAGCTGCTCTCCCAGGCTTCTCCGGGAGATTCCCTGTTTGTCAGTGTCATAGACATGGATGGCCTCAAATATATAAATGACACCTTCGGACATAAGGAAGGGGATTTCGGAATCAAGACCATCTGCAATGTACTTCGTGAGACCAGTCTTGAGAACGAGATCTGCATCCGCAGCGGCGGAGATGAATTTTTCCTTATAGGAATCGGCAAATATAAAAAGGACGATGAAAGCCAGAGATCTCTGAACTTCGTTGAGACCCTGAAAAAGCGCTCCGAAGAGCTGCAACGGTCCTACAATATCTCAGCCAGCATAGGATGCGTGGTATTTGACGATTACAATGAAGTGGCTCTGGACAATGCCCTAAGCGAAGCCGACGAGCGCATGTATCACTATAAGTTCCGTAACAGAAGGCACAGAAGCGTCTGACCAGTTATATCACCTGATCAGGGGCTTAACTCTTCTGGAAATAATAACTGCAATTGCCATCTTGGCAAGATCAGGAAGGATGAAGGGGAATACGCACCAGGTTAAAACCGTGAAAAGTCCCACCTCTCCTGTTTCTCTCATGTATACATACATAAACCAGGCTGTTCCGAAGGCATAGCATACAAAAAGACCGATTAGCAGAGCTGCGATCTCAACAACTGCCTTATTTCCAAAGGCTTTTGTCATAGCAATAAAAATAAGTCCCATAAAAATGAAGCCTACGATATATCCGCCGGTGCTGCCAAGGACAATACCAAGACCTCCCGAAAAACCTGCAAATACAGGTATTCCGATGGCACCCATAAGCACGTAGATAAGTGTGGCGATGGTTCCTCTCTCACCTCCCAGGATGAGAAGCACCGCGAATACTGCGAAGGTCTGAAGTGTAAAGGGAACCGCCATGGGTATGTTTATCCAGGAACATATGGTAATAAGCGTAACTCCTATGGCTGCATAGACCAGGTCCAGAGTTTTACTTTTCTGCAATCTTTGAGTATTTACTTTATTCATCTATGTCTTATCTCCTAATGATTTTCATTACTTATTCTCAACTATTCTTTTTACTCTCTTTGACCTCCAAAGTCAACCCTCTTCCTATGAAAAAAACTGTTCGGTGGTACAAAAATAATAGTACAATATATCTATGAGTAAAGAGAGAAAAAAATACAAAAGAATATCAATGGCCAGGCTTGCGATGTACATTTCCGTTACATCATCCGTTCTTCTTGGCTTAATCATAATACTTGTATCCGCAATGTTTTTCCGCAAAGAATCCATCAAGATCTACGAGGGCATGGAAACCTCACTGACCAGGTCTGCTCTGGTGAATGTGGACCGGAATGCCCTTCAGGACCTTATTATCCAGACTGCCCAGGTGGTGGAGACCATTGAAGATCCTGTCTCCATGCGAAATAATAACGAAGCTGAATATTTCGCCAAATTCGCTGACATTGAAAACAGTGAATCCTACAAAGCCATTTGGGATAAGCTCAATAACACCAGAAGAGCCACTATTTCCACGGCCTACTGCATTTCTCTTATCTATCCTGAAAGAGGCTATTGGGTATATGTAATGGACGCCAGCGATTCCACTGTCCAGAGATGCGGTGAGCTTCTTTTCGCTGATTTCAGTGATTATAAGGGCAATCCGGGCATGGATTATTTAGGTAATGTCACCATGTCTCCCACCTATGGAGGCGTCCGCACCGACGGCGTTGCCATCTATACTGATGAATCCAGGGGCATATACTCCTATCTCACTGCTGATATTCCCATCAGCACAACCCAGAGAAACGTAAGGCTTTTCCTGCTTCAGTCTGCTATTGCGGCCTTTATGCTGTCCCTTCTTTTCAGCATCGGTATTTTTGTCTGCGTAAACAGCGTGGTTGTAAAGCCCCTAAACAATATGGCGGGCAAGGCTGAAGACTTTGTTGATATGTACGAGGAAAGATTCGACACCCACCAGGGCACCGATATCTTCAAGAATATCTACCATGGTGATGTAAAAGAGCTCAATAAGCTCACAGACTCCCTTCAGAGCATGGAGTTTGAGATGAACAGCTATATCGAGGATATTAACAGACTAGCCGGAGAAAAGGCCAGAATCAGTACAGAGCTGGATATAGCCACCAAGATTCAGGAAGCCACTATTCCCAGGAATTTTGCCGACTATAACAAATATCAACAGCTTGAAATATATGGAGATTGCAAGCCCGCCAAAGAGGTTGGCGGTGATTTCTATGACTTTTTTATGCTGGATGAGGATCATCTGTGCATAGTAATGGCTGATGTTTCGGGAAAAGGTATACCTGCTGCCCTTTATATGATGGTTTCCAAGATTGCCATTCAGACCAGAGCTGAGCAGGGCGGAACCCCTTCAGAGATCCTTTACTATGTAAATAACAGGCTCTCAGCCAACAATTCCGTGGATATGTTCGTAACGGTATGGCTGGGCATTCTGACTCTTTCCACAGGACATGTCATCGCAGCCAATGCCGGCCACGAATATCCTGCGGTTACAGATGAGAACGGTAATTATGTCCTTCAAAAAGAAAAACACAGCTTTGTATGCGGTGGCATGGAAGGCCTTCGCTACAAGGACAACGAATTTGACATACCTGCCGGCGGCAAGATCTTTCTCTACACCGACGGTGTTGCGGAAAGCACCAATAAAGCTCAGGAGTTCTATGGAACAAGGCGTATGATCGATGCTCTTAACTGCTGCAAGGATGCCTCTCCCAAGGACACTGTGGAATACATACAGAAATCCCTGGCAGAGTTCTCCAACGGTGCAGACCAGTTTGACGATACTACAATGCTAAGTATTCTGTATAAAGGAAAACTGCCTGAATAAGTTTTCAGGCAGTTTTTTTCTGTGTAAATACATCGAGTATAATATTCTGAAGCTCTTCGTCATCAGCTTCTTCAGGAACGTTTTCAACAGCCTCGGAGACCTTGTCCACCACAGGCTTGGCCATCTTGTCCTCAAGAACCTCCTTAACCCAGGTAACATCGTCCATGGTCTGCTTGCCGGTGTATATCTGCTCAAATATGTAGGCAGCAACCTCACCCATGGCAAATACTATGGCTCCCGCTATAAAAGCATTGATGACGGCAGCACCAAGATTAAGTCCCGGGATCATCTTAAGGCCGGAAGCCAGCATTTTTCCTGCTGTTCCCTTGGTTCCTATATCAATGATATAGTCGATAAATTCCTTGGTTTTTTTAGTCTTTTTTATTCCCCAGATCTTCGATATTGCTTCAATTTCCAGGGCCTCTGTAGGCTTTAGAAGCATGGCATCCGCAATGGGCATAGCGCCTCCTCCCACGGTGATCCCGGCCAAAGTAGCGGCACTAACCACGGCATGGGACATGGCCCTTCTTCTTGCCAGGTTATATCTGGCAATATCCTTTTCTGCAGCCTGATATCCCTCGGGAAGAATGCTGTTTGTAAGCTCTATAAGCTCTGTTATCCCTTTGGGCGGTTCAATAACGCCCTCTTTTTCTGTATAGGGCTTGGCCACAACACTGACTATCTCTGTCAGCCTTGTGGCATATTTATTTTTGGACAAAAAGGCCTTTTCGACGATGTCCTGAGCCTCTTTGGTATCAGTTCCCTTGTATGACTGAGTAATGACCACAATGATAGGAACATTCTTCCACATGCTTATGGCCTTCATCAGGGAATCGATGGTCTTTGGGAAAATCTTTACAGTAAATCTGTCAACACAGAACCAGACAGCGCTGATGTGATGCTCATCATCCTTGTTCTTGATAGTCTCGCCGGCCCACTTCTTTACAGCGTTTACAGCTTTAAACTCCGAAAAAAGACCGGGCTCCAGCCCCACAGTATCAATGAGCCTGAAAGAGATCCCTTTGTTCTCATAGACCTGAAAGTCTGATGCCACCTTGGTTTTACCGCCGCAGGGCTTTTTCATTGCCTCATCTCCGAGCACAGTCCTGATCAAAGTTGACTTTCCGACACCTGCATAACCGACAACAAGCACATTTCCCTTTTCCATGATTTTTCCCCTGTAATACCAAACATCACTACGGAACACTATCATTATATCATTCACTTGTTATCGTAACAACATTCACACCATCTGATTACTTAAAATATTCATCAACACCGTTGGCGATACCGGTAACTATTTTCCACTGATATTCCTCGGTAGCCATCAAAAGGTCCTCTTCTGCGTTGGTCATGTATCCCATCTCAACGATAGTCACAGGCACCTGGCTCCAGTTGATGCCGCTCATGGTATCTGTTTCCCATACGCGCTCTTTTTTGCAGCCTGTAGCTGCCACCATATTGTCAAGAACGCAGGTTGAGAGCTTTTTACTCTCCTGGTAAACATTGGCATTATATGGGTTTGAAGCGGTCTGACAGATCGTCATGGCCCCGTGGGCTTCGGGATTGGCAACGCCGTTGGCATGGATCCTGAGAAAAACATCCGCATGATTGTCGTTGGCTATGGCAGCTCTCTCGGAATTACTGATATTTACATCATGGGTCTCCCTGACCATGATTACTGTATAGCCGCGCTTTTGAAGCTCATCCCTGAGCTTTAGGGAAACCTGAAGAGTGAGCTGATACTCTGCAAGTCCGCTGGCTACGCCTGAAGTTCCGCCGGATACTTTGGCCTTGGTCTCGCTGGCTCCGGGGCCCACAGGCTCCTTTTCGGAATTGCCCTTGGCCTGATGTCCTGCATCAATTACCACCAGTTTACCTGTAGCTTCTCTGGGAGTGTTATCCTGAGCTGTTTCCTCCTGAGTTGTGGCCTCCTGTGAAGGCTCGTCCTGTACAGTGGCTTCCTGAGCCGGGGCTTCCCGGACAGATTCTTCCGCTGAAGCTTCCTCGGAAGCAGGCTCTTCCTGAACCGACTCCTGCGCTGCCACTTCTTCCATGACAGTAGCTTCCTCCGCAGGAGAATCGCCGGCTTCTTCGGAGGCCTCTTCCACAGCCTCCTCAGGTTCTATATCCTCCAGCTTTTCAAAAATAACATCCGAAACAAATTCTTCCTTGGGAGAATCCGCTTCTTTACCGCATGCCACCAGCAGCACTGCTGCCGCCAGAAGCAGGGTTATCTTTAACCTTTTTAAAATCATCTGTATCCCTTTTCTTTTTCGTAATCTACGATCACATCTTTATTCTTTATCTCGATATCAGACAGTATGCTTTCCTGGAAATCATCAGCATCTATGGTTCCTTTATACCAGTCCTTGGAATCAAAGTATTCCTGAAGTTCGCTGTCCTTGAATTTTCTTCCGTGACGGGCATAGATCTCGTTTCTGGCAAGCTTGCAGGTCTGAGCATCGAAGCCCTCCAGGTCAGACTTTGAAATAAGTTCTGAATCACTGTTAGGAAGGATATAGTCAGCACCGGAGGTAACTGTCTGAGGCTTTTCAACCTCAGTATGATTTGATACTGCCAGGGATGTGTCAACATTGTCCTCATGGTTGTAAGCATCGAGATTGGCTGTAACTACAGACTTGTACAGGTCATCCAATGACTCGTAGCCGTGATAATACCAGGATTTTGTGCCAAACCAGCCTGTGCTCACATCTGTGTTTACATAGAAAGTATTGCCTGGTGTGTTGTAATCATTTAAGTCTACCGATACGATACCGTTTTCATCCAACATGACATCAGAATAAGAAATGAACCAGTATACATCATTGATCTTGTCATAGGTCTGCTTCTTGTTGCTTACAAAGTCATGGACCTCTGCCTTGTAGATAAGGTACAGATAGTTGTACTTCCCATATCCGCTGCCCTTGCTGGTAAGAAGGTAGTCGCCGATATAGTTAAGGCTCACTACTTCTTCGCCATCGCCAAAGCTCTTTGCAGCATGAGAATAATAAGCATCTTCGGCCTGACTCTGCATATCTTTAAGAGCAGAATCATTAATTTCGGAAATCTTTGTAACATAGCTGCTAAGTCCCGAAACAGTGTATTCCTTCTCAAGGGACTCAGGAACCCTGCCGTACTGTTCAGCGCAGCGCTCCACCTGCTTGTCATCGATCTTTACAACAAAACTGTCTCCGTTACTTAAGTCACTGTTTTCATCAAACTCAAAATTGTAATAATTCAGTTCTTCACCGGTATAATCCAGAGATGCGCGTCCCTGGGGAGCCACACCGCTAAAAGACACCTCAAGATCTGCAAAGGCATCGAACTTTCCAAGCTCAGTAAGATCAGACACTTTGAACTTACCGTCCTTATATTTGAGCTTGCACTTTACAGATGAAGAAAGGCTTTCATCTATATCCCATGTGTATTCAACTACGTCTCCGTTGGAGAGATTTTTGGAGTTGTCATACTCAACGGATACGCATTCTGCCACCATTTCGATAGGATCAAACATGGCAGCCAGCTCACCGAGCTCCTTTTTTGCCTCACCTGTAAGCTTGAGCTTTTTGCCGTACTTTTTGTCTATGCCGTCCCAGTCAATGCTTACATGGGGCTTTCCGTATCCGTCATAGCCCTCAGCCTCACAAACAACATATTTATTTAGGTCAATGGTTGGCTTTGCATTAAGAACCAGTACCGCAGCTATCACAGTAAGTACTGCCACTGCAACAAGGCCTGCCAGGATCTTAGGCAAAGCGGAGCCGCCCTTGGCAGGTGCCGGGGCAGAATTAGGAGCCGCAGCAACGCCGTCCTTGGGCTCTTCAACCTTATCTTCAGTATTATCTTCAACAACCGCTGCCGGAGCAGGATTGGCCGGTGCCATCAAGGGCGCACCACACTTCTTACAAAACTTTGCAACATCATTATTTTCAGTTCCACATTTTCCACAAAACATATACTATCCTCTTTAATAATAAATGAACTACAGTTACTCTATCTTTGCTCCGCAGGACTTGCAGAATGCAGCAGCATCCACAAGCTTTGCTCCGCACTGTGTGCAGAATAAAGGTCTTGTATCCGCAACTATCTTCACATTTCTTTCAGCCTCCTGCTGTGCTGCCTCTGCAGCGGCCTTTCTGGCTTCCTCTTCGGCAGCTCTTCTGGCCTCTTCAGCAGCTTTTCTTGCTACTTCAGCCTCGGCAATCATGTCCTCAGGCACCGGAGCTCCGCAGGAAGTGCAAAATCTGTTATCGATCATAAGCGGTTTGCCACACTTGGAGCAATAACCGATTATATCCTCTTTTTTAACAGTATTCTTTGCAGTGTTTGCTGAAATATTCTCGGCAATCTTACTTACAGAGTCAGACATCTGGTTTACAGCCGCAGACATCTGATTCAGAGTTTTCTTGGCTTCGGGACTGGTAAAGACCTTCACCAGATCCGCTTCCATATCAACAATTTTAGCAGCCGCCAAAACAGACAGTACTACGATCAAAAACAGCACTATCATATTGAACACAAACCAGACTGTGCTCTTGAATTCGCAGTAGTTCTCATCAGCAAGATCTTTTACTGAAGATCTGAAAACGAGCCACATTATAAAATCAACAACGCCACAAACAGCAATTATCAGCGCGCTCTGTTCATTTTTAAGCTTCTTGAGAAAAAGAAGCACCATAGTAGCAATCGGAAGTAATAAAACTATAAGCATAATGGGATGCGGATCAACGACTGTCTCTCCGTAGGACTTAATACCGGTAACCGCAGACATAGCTGAAACATCAATAGTATCACCGGAACAGGACACAAGAAATGTCGGGCAGAACACAAATACGATACATAACAAGGAAAGAACTCTTAGTATGTTCTTCACTGTCAAAATGGGTTTCTTTTCGTTTTCAATCATTACACTGTCTCCTTAAGCATACATTTTATGCGGTTTGTACCGCATCACCACATATATTATGCGCTGAGCCGCTAAATAGCAACAATAAAATGTATACTTAAGGAATTTAGTAACTCATCATGCTTCGGCAGTCTGTTTTTTAATAAACATTGGCCATACACAGATTGCCAGAAGTAACATTATAAATCTTGCTACGAAATTGCCCCAATGTCCCCCAAGGAAATCAACGATGATAGCGGGAGCAAAGAGCTCTTTCCATGCAAAGAGAAGTCCTGCACCGACACAAACGAGAATTGGAAGGTTCTTATGTCCCACAGGGATTTCATAATGAAGATAGTGACGATCCAGATAACTTCCGATCAGGAATCCTGTCATGGCACCACAAGCCTTGAAGCAGTCGTTCATCATCTTTGAAGGATTAACAAGAAGCTCTCCTGCAGCATCATAATCCATGGGATAAGGCTTAACCTGAATATAGATAAGAGCTGCCACAACAACAAGAAGCCCTACCAGGGTCAGAATATCAAGAGTCTTTTGATTTCCGCCTACCTTTTTAGCAATGGTATGCACGCAGAAAATAGTAAACAGCGCCTCAGTCATACCTACAGCAACGTCCTGAGGAGTATGAACTCCAAGAAAATTACGTGAAAATCCGGTAAGAAGGATCATTACTGCGCATACTACCGCAACCCATCTTTTCTTATCCTTCTGCCAGACAAAGGTATTTCCGTAAAGAATGGTTCCAACGTTTGTATGTCCGCTTGGGAACGAATATCCTGTGGCAGCGGTTTTCGAATCTCCCGCAGGTTCTATCAGTTCCGACCTGATCCATGGGCGATATGCGCATACCGTCAGTTTGATTACACCGTTTAACAGCTCACCGGCATTGTAGCAGGTCATGAATAAATAACCCCAGGCCTTATCAACGCCCCAGAAGATAACAAAGGGTAAAAAAGGAAGAATATCCACCGCAAACTTGGATATTGCATTGAAAAACTCATTAAAAATGCCCCCTGTCGCATTCCTCAGATCCTGCAACAAAAGTAAATACTGAATGTCTAATTCCATGCTCTCCTCCTCGATATGTAATTTTGTATTTATTCACTCTATAAATAATGATACGATAAAAAGTGTAATAAAATTATTAAAAAGCAATAAAGTTTATAAAATCGGTAAGTGGAGGAACCCATTATGGAGCTTACTAGTTCAGAAATCAGGATCTTATCTGCCTTATCCTTTAATTCAGAAGAAATACAAAACGGAAACCTCACAGACAAGGAATTGTCCCTGTTAAACGAGATGAGAGCTGTAGAAAAACAGCTCTCTTTCAAATACCCAAGCTATACATTCGAAGTCACCGGCTGTGAGCCCATGGAAGGTACCGCCAGAGACTACAATGAGTGGTTCTACCGCCCTGCCGGCTCCGAAAACGAATCCGCATATATCGCCAGAACCCGCATGGCAGATAATGTTCTTTTGATAACAGATGATTTTTATGCCGTAGTTATTCGAGACGCCATTTTAAGTGAGCTTGGAAAAATCGTCACCGGAGCCGGCTTCCCTCTTATTCAGTCAAATATAGGTTTCTGGGAATTTTTCGGAAAAGAATACGGCGAAAACCTTCCTCCCATGGATGTACTCACAGGAAAAATAAATGCCGGAAATGATATTAAGCTGTTTTTGGACGGCTCGAATCTAAAGCAGTCCTCCTATGAAACTGCAGTAAAAGAGCTGGAAGGAAGTCTTAAAAAAAGTAGCGTAACAGGTGATATTTATGTAATCATCCTCAAAAACGCCCAAGGGGATCCCGCAAAGGACAGGGTTTATTCAGACAGTTTTTCACTCGAAAGATGACACGGACAAAGGGGGTCAATGTCTATGAACAGCAGTCTTTCCATAGAAGAAGTTGTACTAATAAATAACCTTCTTTACATAGAAAATCTGGGAGGTCCCAAGGGCACCTTTATGTCTCCCAGCCAGGAATCAAAGACCATCGGCGATTACGTCAGAGGTGTTTTCAAAAATGAGGATCTTATAGAAGATGATACAGAGTACAGCGACGGGGTTACCGGCGCTGAATACAGGCAGATCCTGGGAGCTATCAGGAAAAACCAGCATCTTCTTAACATGATAATCATGCAGGTTCACTTTGAAAGCGACAGTGCCGGCGGCGGAAGAAGCGTTTTTCTCTGTGATCCCTCCAGCAACGAGGCTATCATTGTCTTCAAAGGAACCCAGAGCGATGCGGAATGGGTAGACAATATTGCAGGTCTCTATCAGGTGCCCACCGCTTTTCAGGAAAATGCCCTTAAATGGTTCAAGTCCCTCCCCCTTGAGGGCTATGACATCATCACGGTAACCGGCCACTCCAAGGGCGGAAACAAGGCCAAATACCTCGTGATCATGGATGACAGGATCGATAACTGTTTTTCTTTCGACGGCCAGGGCTTTTCGGATGAATTCATCAATGAATACTCAGCTGAAATACGAAGAAATGAAGGAAAAATCCTCAATATCAATGCAGAAAGCGACTTTGTAAACATCCTTCTAAATGATGTGGGCCCAAAGAAATACTTCCTGGGAACCAACTACGGAAGGCTTGGTTTTGGCGAGAATCACTGCGCCAATGCCGTTCTCTTTTTTGACGATGAAGATAATGTCTCCATGTGGGAAGCTCAGCAGCAGGACAAAAAGATGGCTGACCTTGACCTGATGCTCAACAGCTTCATCCGCTCCTATCCCATGAGCACCAGGGAAAACATCGGTAGCATGCTTGGAAATATCATTTTAAGCGCCTTCCACGGCAATACAGACACAATAATCGGAACTTTTTCAGATGATAAATACAAGGATAATGCGGCAGAACTCACCGCCTTCATCCTCAGATACAAGGAAAAGAAGCCTCAGATGGTGGCGTCTCTGAAGGAAATCCTGAAGCAAAACGGCGTAGACACTGCAATGATCGGCGTTATCGATTTTATCACCAATCATGCCCTTATTATGGAAGCTATCGGAGAAAATCCCACCTCCATAATCCAGATACTGGAACTAAATGAAGCCCCCGCTGCTGTCACAGATTTCCTGTCACAGCATAAGGAGCTCTTTGCCTTTATCGTCAATGTGTCCCACAGAATGAAGCGGATCGATCCCACCAGATACAAGGGTGATGATCTGGTAGCCAGCGAAGACGGCTTCTGGCCCAGCCTTCTAACCCACAAGGATAAACGGGTCAACCTCTTCGTTATGATAGCCATCGCACTGGCTGTAGTAATCCTGCTTGTTCTGCTCTTTCTAATATTATAAATTATCAGGCAGCGTCGCTGTTTTCGGGTTCCACGTATTGCTGATCACTTTTACGGATCGTATCGGGATAGATCTTGTAAAAATCATTTTTCATGGAAACAGGAACATAGCCTTTTTCGGCATAGTAAGCTGACTTTTCGGCCCAGTCCTGGGTTCCCCACTCACGGACATCATCATCGGCAACGATCATATAGGCCTGTGCCGGATAGGTATTTCTTTCATCAATGGCATAGTTCATCATACTGGTGTCACTGCCACTGTTTCCGAAGGCCAGTACAGGGCGCTGCCCGATCTCACGCTCGATCCAGATGGTCTTGTTGGCATTGAGGTTCTTCTGAATGAATCCTCCGGTGAAAACAAGCTCATCTCCATCGGCGTATTTATAATCCATATTTGAAGATATGTCTTCGTTTCCCTTTACCTTTACTTCGAACTCGGTTCCGATAACATGAGCCGGGGAAACATATTTTGCAATGGGTGAATTGGCCACGATAGCCCTTGTGGTGGTGCGCTCCGTGCCGCTGACTACATAGATGGTAAAATCGTTGTCATAGAGATATTTTACAAGCTCTACCATAGGAAGGTAGAAGCCGTCGCAATAGCGCATATTGCTAAAACTGTCTGTATACTTCTGACCAAACTCTACAGCGTAATCGTAGAGCTCCTGCACTGTCATTCCGGCGTAGGCCTTGGCGAAATTCCTTGCCAGCTCCTCTCCCGCTGTATATCCGGGTCTAATCTCAGCAGCTGCTGCCTTCAGTTCCTCGGAGACCTTGTCCGGATGGTCCACAAGGCAGTAGTTGATAAACATCATGGTGTCATAGTAAGTATAATAAGTCTCACAGGTCAGGGTTCCGTCCATGTCAAAAACGGCGATACGGTCCTTCACCGGAATGTAATTCTCCGGATCCTGGTTATTGGTAACCTTGGCCACATAATTTCTAAGGCTCTCCGCAGCCTGTGAATCCGCTGACCAGTATTCTGTCAGGTCCCTGGGTGCGCTGCTGCCGCAGCCTGTGATTCCTACGCAGCAAAAAAGCATAGTCATGATCAAAATAACAGATAAAATACGATTGCTTCTTTTAAGATACATTTTTCAATCTCCTCCTCAATCTTCTATAGAATGCATAATCATATTTTATCATTTGACGTATATTTATTTAGTAAAAAAAGTATAAAAATCCTAATCTGTCGTTCCCCTTAAGTTCATGAACCTCGCCGGTCTGTTTCAGTTTACCCGGGCACAGACAGTCCGCTCATTTTTCATGTCGTGGTAGATATGGAAGCTATCCTGTGAAAGGTCATAAACAAACACAATGTCCTTTAACTCTTCCGTTTCTTCCACGATATCCATGAGAACGTTCCTGTGGCCCTCCAATAAAGAGATGTCGTATTTTAGAGTCTTCTCATTCTCAAAAATGGCGTTATAGAGAATGCCGGACTCCACAAGATCCTGGAAGAAGTGGCTTCCATAGGACAGCTCCGGATTGTAGCCCACCTTGGAATCCGCAATCTCGCAGACGGCATCAAATTCACTGATATCCGCAAAAGCAGTAGGAACCCCCAGCTCCGGCGATGAGGTTCCTATTCTTCCCGGAACCATCAGGAGCATATGCTTTTCTTTGCTTCGCATGGCCCAGTTCATTTTTCCAATGGCTGCGGCCACTTTTATTTTGTCCTGATATCGCATGCTGTAGTATTTTACAGGGTCCACATATACGATATAGTCCAGCTTTTCAGCCCTGGAAAGGCCCATGGCGGACTTTCTGCACTCAAATATCACATCCTCATCCCTGATATCATCAGGAATCTTCAGCTCCTCCATGTCCTGATAGACCTGAAGAGGTCTGCACTGGAGAAGGTTTATCACGTAGTCCCCGCTCTCAGAGAAATTCATGGTAAATTCTATATCCACAGGGTGCCTGTACTCCTCCTGAAGGGCCTTTAGTATCTCCTTCATCTGGGCCATAAGCTCTTCTTTTCTGACAATCCCCTGACAGGAAATAAATTCAATATCCCTATCCTCGCCTCTGTCCCTGAACATCCGCTCTGTATCAGTGTCATGCTCAAGAAGAAGCCTTTTAAGGTAAAAAGGCATGTTATTCTCAACATCTTCCAAAGAAACCCTCTCAAGCTGCCTTGTGGAGCGGTTCATAAGCTCCAGCTTTCTCTGGGAATATTTGTGCTTTTCTATGGAGTTTCTGGCGGTGGTCACCGTGGGCTTATCCATGCTCACAAGCCTAGGATATGAGCCTTCCGTCCTGTCTACAGCCGAGGTTCCAAGGCCCATTACAAGGCGCAGCATTCCTGCGGCCTGATCAATGGACTCCATGAATTTATAGGGGCTGTAAGAATAGCCCACGCCTGCAGCGCAGGGCATATACACCTCTCCGTAATAGGAACCGGATACTCTCTGCACCAAAAGCGCCATCTGCTCATCCCTTGCCTGAAGGCCGCGCCTGCTGCGGTAGTCCAGGGCAGACCTGCTCATGGTGCTGGCATAAACGGTTCTTATGGCATTTTCCAGTTCCTCTACTCTTTGCTCAATGGTTCCGATATTGGAGCAGAAAACAGATTCATATTTTCCCGCAAAGGCATTGCCAAAGCCGTCTTCAAGGATAGAGCTGGACCTTACGATAATTGGGTCCTGTCCGTAGTATTCAAGGAGCTTTACGAACTGCTCCTCCATATCCCTGGAAAACTTGCCTTTCAGAAGATGCTCCGCAAATTCATCCGCAACAGAAAAGAACTCCTCCTCTGTTCTCTGCCTGATCCTTAAATCCCAGAATTTATTCTCAACAATAAAGCTGTAGAACACGTCGGAGCCTATATAAAAGGAATCATGGGGCTCAAGATATTTATATACCTCCGGCCTTCTGTGCTGGATGATCTTTCTGGCAAGGAGCATGCCGCAGGCCTTTCCGCCTATCATTCCGGTGCCTATCATCCTGTCCTTTACTTCCAGATAATCCCCGGGGCTAAAGAGCTCTTTTATCATCTCACGAAGTCTCTCATCCCTGGTCATCATGATGTTGCACATGGTTCTGCAGTTCTCGGTAACGTCCTGCCCCGCCTCGTTGAGCATTCTGGTGAGGTTAAAGAATCTGTCCCAGCTGTCCATGTTGTCGGAATCAGACATAGCACCGTTTTTCCCAAGAACCTGGTAGAACCTGCTGGCCATAACTCCGTCCAGAATAGGCTTAAAATCGCCGCTTTCAGGATTATAGAGCTGCGGCAGGAACATGGTCTCGGAATATCTGTTCCAAACCTTTTCAGGCCTTACAAATACATTTTTATCATCGGAATATACATCAAGGAAAAGCTGCGTGGTATCCCTGATCTTGGCGATGGCCTGGAAGGAATGTTTACCCCTTATCAGCGGGAAAAATGCCACTGTGTCCAGGATGAACAGATAAGGACAGGTCACCTGGAAAAAGTTACCCATCATAAGGTCTGTAGCCCAGGCAGTCTGCAGCTCAGAAAGGCAGTCAAAGACATAGAAGGCGTCCACGCCCTCTTTTCTTATGATCTCATGTATCTCCACAGTAAAGTTCTCGAACCTGTGATTCAGCTCGACATTTACTATCTTTAGCCCTTCCTGGGGCTTCAGCAGCGGCTCATGGGCAGCAAATCTGATATAAATGAGATTTCTTTTATCCGCGATAGCCTGCTTAACATAAGGCTTTACAAAGAGTTTGAACTCCTCAAGGTTATCTACCCGCCAAACTACATTGTCGCCCAGTCTTATATTGTCAAAAACCTGATCCATCTGAGGTATTCCGGAACACACTCTGTCAAACGCAGCCATAGTCTCCCTTTCCGGCCAAATGCCTTAGGTAATAGAAACGAATAATTGATCAATAGAAAAAGGCAAGGATGCTCCAAATCAAGCATCCTCGCCTTTTGTATTCTCATTATATCATACCGTAGAGGTTTTTGCAGATATCTGATGTTTACTGAATATACGCTTGCACATGCCCTGCTCATAGAGATTGTCTTGAATTCTTACGTTTTCGCTCAAATTAAAAAATCCTTTCATTTATTTACCTGATACTTTTTCATGGAGAAATGCGATGAGTTCCTCGGAGCAGTTGTTCTTGATAATCACGGAAGCCTGATTTGAAGCAACGCAAAGATAGAAATTCTCCTTAGTCTCAATCAGCTTATAGAGGTCCTCATATCTGATAACTCCATTTCCGAGCTCGCTCTTTGTTTCTACTCTGTCCTCATAGAAGGAAAAATGTGTAGTCACATCCTGTAAGCGCTTATTTGAGTAATAAGCTTGTTCGACGTTCTTTTTCATCTGAAGATACCTGATTCCCGGTAAAATAAGAACCAAAAGAGGCGGCACTATAAGAAAAATCACCCTTTCAGAAGTAAATCCGGTTACTTTGTACATTGAGTAAAGAGCCGCTTCCAGAAGCATCATTAATATAAAAAGAATGCCTACTATCACAAATTTTCTGATGTATCTTTTCTTAAAGATAACCCAATTCATCTTGGCGAATTCATCAAAGGTCCATTTTGTTTCTGTTTGAAAAAGCATAATCTATTTTCCCCTTTATCTTTTTTCTCACTGTTTTTCAAAGCCATGACGCAGAAGCTAAAAATGATCTTCTTTTTGATGCCCTGACCAAAACATCATCATTTCCATAAGGCTGCTCATCATAATCCGGGATTGAGATCTCCTTGCTCTCAATGCCATTAAGCTCGCAATCTGCGCTGATTTCATTGACTTCTTTATCAATTTGATTCATTGTTTCTTCCCCTCCCACAAAAATCATCACCATTTTATCATCTGAAGAAAAAGAAATAACGTCTTGACTTTATTTTTTTGATGCATTAAAAGAAGACTCCGGAATGATCAGTTATGATCATCTCCGGAGTCTTTGAAATCCATATAAACTTTTTTATTATCCCTTATACATCAGGCTTGAATCCCTTGATAGTTCCTGAATTATCGGAAGATGAATACTCATAACTTGCTGATTCATATGCTCTTTCAGGATTCTCTTCCATGATCAGTGCTGCGACAATATAAGCAATAAGTCCGGCACCTGTAAACAGGAATGTGCATGCCCAAATCAGTCTAACAATAGTAGGATCAACGCCTAAATATTCAGCAACGCCTCCGCATACACCTGATACTTTTTTATCTACGCTCTTGTATAATCTCTTTTCACTCATAATATTCACACTTTCTTAAATCTCATTTCCATCAGCATCAATTACTTCTACGTTTGATTTTTTATTTTCCAGAGAAAAATTACTTCTGTTAGCAAGAAAATAAAAGGCAATTGCCAGTAAATCATCTATCGGTCCCGGGCAAAGATCAGCCGGGGAAATCACATATACGGCAAGAAGAATAAATAACAATACTTTAAAAAAATTATTTTTCATCGGCAGCTCCTTTCCACCAAGTGTACTAACAATCTTGTTTATTAAGATGATTATAGAACTGCCATTTACGACAATACATATCAAAACTATGGAAATACAGACTATTATTTTTCATTTTGCGCAATTTAAACTCTGTTTCACGCAAAAAATCCAGGACACAAATTGTTCAAATCTCATTTAGTTTCGTTTAAGTTTGTAGCGATAATATGATTTCATCAAGAAGAACACATCTTCTTGCCCCCTTTCACACACACATACTTTTCATTTCCACACGGCTATTCCATCGTCCCCCACATAAGAAGGAGTAGCCAACTCCCAAATAATCAGCTCAGAGGAGCTTTATGATAAAACGAGAGCCCTGTTTCTCATATAGAAACAAGGCTCTTGGCTTATATTCATAGTCAGCATGTTTCGCATTTTGCTCGCGTTTGCTAAAATGCTACTATCTCCTACTTAAAAAATATCAAAAAAACTGTTTTTCTCCTCCAAAAAAAATAATGAATAACTCATGCTCAATTTTATCACACATTTTCCGGATAGCTGTATTTGACATACCAATTTATGCTGATCATGAAACAATAATTGCCACCGCATTTTTTTCGTTCGTATAAATAAACAGATCACAAATAAACATGATAAAAAAGTATGGAAAAAAGGAGATTTTTACAATGACTGCTATGACAATGGGAATGATGAACCTTAACGAAAAGGACCTGGCTTTTATCACAAGTGTAAATAAAATGGCATTATTCAGCCATCCTTCACATAAAATCACCAAAGACGATAAGCTTGAAAAGAAAACTTCAGAGAAAACAAATACATTATAACTGTACTAAAAAAGTATATCTTTGAGTATCCTCACTCCAGCGCCGCCAGCATCCGGGCAAGTTCAAGATAGAAGCTCTTCACCTTTACTCTTTTAAACATTCCGCCCTGCAGCGACATGTGGTCTCCCCGTCTCGTGGGCATCACATTCCAGGCCCCCGGCGCAAAGTCCGCACCACCGGCAAGCTCCTCTTCAGTATACTCCACCGAAGGCGCGCCAATGGGTGCTTTAGCGGAAATCGTATTCACCAATCCATCATTGTGCTGCCAGGATTCGTCTATGCTAAATCCGCCTGCAGTCGTTCCCGTGTACTTGCAGGCATAAATGGAGCTCTTCATGAACATATTCTCGGTGATCGCCGGATCCGGCATCAGCTCACCGTTCTTATCAATCATCGTCGAATCACAGGGATAAGCGAAATAGTACACGTCCACAAACGTAGTGATCCTCTCGTTCATCGCCAGCGCATTATCAATATGCATATCGTAAGAAGCATAGTCCCAGTCCGCCCTTCCGTCGTTGGCCTTGGCGCCGGTGCCGCGCTTCATACGCTCATTGCTTTTCTCATACTTTTCAGGAATCTCAATCTTAGACAGGTCAAAAGAGCTATCTTCATGCAGGTCATACGAGGTAGTGCCGTTGGTGGGCGCAGCCAGTGTCACCACCGCAAGAAGATTCTCCCCCTCGCCACCTTTGAAAAACGGTGACAGGTCGGCGGGATCGGTGCTTTCAATCTCTTCAGCCGCACCGTTCCTTATTATCTCGGAAAAGAGTCTTACAGTAGCCCCGCCAAACGAATGCCCTATCAGAACATAGTGGGAATCCGATAGATCTTTTACCAGAGGTTCAGAAGAATAATCTCTTCCAAATCTCTCATGACCGGCGCTCTCGCTGTGGGCCTTTCCATAGTCCACCCGGGTCCCGGTCAGCTGCGCGTAAAGCTCACAGGCCCTGTCCCAGGCGCTTCCCGAAGGATCCACCGAAGCCGCATAGCTCTCATAGCCCTGCTCATTCATATAGCGGACCACGTCACCGCCGAACATGCCCCAATAGGGAAAATATTCATACTGCGCATCATAGCTTCCCCAACCGGAAAGTCCGTGCACGTAAATGTACTTGATATCTGTCTTAAGGGGCTTGTGATATCCCACCAGTGCAGAGAAAACCGTGATTGCAGCAAACAGCGCCACCATCCACAGAACCGTGGCTTTGATCCCCTGCTGCTTGATCTTGAAGAAGGGATACGGCCCGTCCACCACGTCAATGTAATTGAAATACAACATGACAAGCCCGTAGATCAGAGTCATCAAACCGGGCAGCCAGATCCAGTGGAACGGCGCTCTTTTCTCAAAGAGCATATATGTCAAAGTAGATAGAATCGGGATTATCGTATGGTGATACAAGCCGCTGCCCGAAAACAACAGCTCTTTTACCATGCGCGCCCAGGGCGCCAGAATGCATGCAGTAACAAAAAAAGTCATCACCATCATGCTCACGCTAAGAAACCGCAGGACTTCAACCCAGTCCTTTTGGCCAAAGATCACGAAAAGCAGCGACGCGAAAAATGTCATCATATTCGAAAGCTGAGTGTAGAACACAAAGTTCTTCTTAAAACCTCGGCCTTTGAAAGTCCCAGACAAGCTTACAACTTCAAGAATAACAATCAACAGATTCAGTATTCGCGCCATTTTATCTTCCTGTCTGCATTTTACTATTCAATGCATATACACTTTTTTACCTCTTGATCATCCAATCAAAGCACCATCTGCAGCAAATGTATATACTTTGCCCCATCTGCGAATTTTTTCAGCTTTTGCAACATGTCCATCAGACTTGACGTAAAATCTCTTGCTATCTTTATTTACCCAGATGTTGGTTGTCTTCTTTCCCTTTGAATCGAAGTAATAAGTATCACTTCCGATATCGACAAAGCCGGTCTGAACTGCTCCATCTTCATTGGCGTAATAAGTAGCGCTCCACTTATTAAACCAGCCTTTGACCATTTTGCCATCTGAACCAAAGTAGTACTTATTTCCCTCTGATTCATAGAAGACGTCTTTCTGAAGTGTTCCGTTCTTGCTAAAGAGATAGGTATCTTCACCAATCTTCTGAATTCCTGTGGCTTTTTGGCCATCCGGAAGTTCGTAGTACTTCGCGCCATACTTTTCATGCCATTTGCCTTTAGCTTCTATTGGCTCTTCCGGTTCTTCAGGGTCTTCAGGATCCGGAGTTGGCAATTCATCCTTTATAATTATTCTATCAGATGCAAAAGTTAATTTTAGATATTTAGATCCCAGATTCGAAACGTCTTTAGAAATCAGTGTCCACTCGCTGCCATTGACATATAAACTAGTAGATTCAGTTATATAAAATCTTTCAAGGTATCCGCGAGCCAATTCTACATTTACTAAGCAGCGATATGTACCGAGTAAGAAATTATCATATTCGACATATGCCCAGTCATCGCCTTCTATTCTGCTCCAAGTAGAATCAATAACAAGATCGTATTCCGCATCATAATCAAAAGTAGCTTTGGTGACTGGCTCACCTAACACCGGAATGGTATCGAAATTACTAGTAAAATTCATTTGCGGAATCCATTCATGCATGATAGATTGAAGAACAACAGGCTCTGATTCAGAAATATCTGCCTCTTCCGTTTCTTCTACTTCAAGCTCAACCTCCAAAAGCTCTTCTTCCTGTGCAAATGCAGAAACAGGCTGTAATACCATACCTGCACACATGGTTAATGCCAACAATTTAGTCAGTAACTTTTTACTCATCGAATCCCACCTTTCTCATAAAAAAGCCTTCTATTTTTTAATTCTAAGATGGTTTTTTGCAAAAAAACATTAACCTTTAGTTAGTATTTTCATTAAGAAGCTTCTTTCCTACTGCCATAATCAAAGAATAGGCATTTATCCCATGACACTAAGAAAGAACAAGCCTCTGACAAAGATAGCCATGAGAATTGCAGTCTTTAAGATGAACAGCTTAGGTCTCATGATAGGCAGCGCAAAAATGATAAGGCTCATAAATGAATATGCCAAGTATTGCCTTGTAAAATACCCGATACATATAGAAATGCACTGAGGTTAACCATGTTCCGTGATATAAAATGTCCGGCGGAGCTGCCTTTTCAAGCTCTACGTCCACAGGTATCGAATGCCCCTGGTTCGCCCTGATAAGAGTCTTATCCTCGTTAAAAGAGTACCGCTGCTTATTATCTGTAGCTACGATCTCTTCAAGCATCTCCATGTTAAAATCATATTCTTTTGAGATACCCGCTATCAGATCATCTACATTAGCCCAGCCATGCTCATCCAGCGTAATCCCGATAGTTTCAGGCTTATGCCTAAGGATCAGGACTATGAATTTGCTTATTTCATTAAGTCCCACTTATAATTTTTTCCTTCCTAATTCTTCTGTGCAGGGAACATCATAGCGCCAGTTCTTGGCACTCCCCCCTGCGCCGTTATACCAATTTCCCGTAATCTCATTCACAACAGCAAGCTTATCGCCTATTTCTTCCATCTCAAAAAGTAGCATCCTCTTCTTTTCATGGATGTTAGGACAGTGAAGAGACATCATAAGCCTGCCATTAAAGGCCTTAAAGAGCATGGCATGACCACCATCCAAAGCGTACAAAGGAATCTCTTCCTGAATCCATGGGCCGTGGACAGTTCCGCTAGCAGATCTTGCATATCCCACGGTATATCCGCCTCTTTCGGAAAAACTGGACCATAACATGATAAGTGTGCCCGTTTGCATTCTATACAAAAATGGCCCATCAGTGATAAGGCCTCCATCAGCAGCTGCATTCCCACGCCAGAGAGCATCTGATGCCCTAAACAGAATTTCCGGTTCTGATATCGCTTTTGACAGATCATCACTAAGCTTAATAACACATATCTGTCCGTCATAGACCTGCATCCACTCATGGCAAAAGACCAGCCAGGGACTTCCTTCATCATCTATAAAAAGAGTCCCATCCAGGCACTGCCAGCCTTTCGGAGTAACAGGGCCTTCGCCAACAGGCTCAAAGGGTCCCTCGGGGCTGTCAGAAACCAGGCACTGACATCCTCTGTATTTTCCATCAGCCCGAAATGAAGAGATGATATAATATTTGTCCTTCCAGATATGACACTCTGGAGCCCAATAATCCTTATCCGCCCAGAAGGTGCCTTTTTCAAAGCACACCTTTGGTTCTGACCAGTTAAAAAGATCCGGTGATTTGAGCACGTAAAAACATGGCGTATCTGCTTTTGCATCCGGGAATCTTTCGGTATCAGCAAACTGGATATAGGTGTAATAAAGGTGAGTCTTATCATCTGCTAAAATAAAAGGATCGCTTATATGTACATCTCTGATACTGTATGGAAAAAGCAGTTCATTATTCTTCATCATAGTCCCTTTTATTTCTTTCTTCTATCTTACCCTTAACCGTTTCTTTGATCTTGGCTTTGATTTTCTTCTTTGCCTTTCTCTTAAGAATCTTAAGTGTCACAAGAACAGTCAGAATAGCGAGGGCTCCACCAGAGATTATCAGAGTATTTCTGATCTCCTTAAGTTTTTTCTGACGTTTTTTCCTTTTAATGTATGCTTGGATGCTCTTAATCATAAGAAACCTCCGATCTGAACGTAATTCCCCCGTCCTCCGACATGCTGTCAATGATAGCCAGGGATTTCACATCATATCCCATCTTGCGTAAATCCGCGCTTCCAGACTGGAAGCCTTTTTCTATACATATGCCAATACCGGCAATGGAGGCATTGGCCTGAGAGCATATCTCAATGAGGCCCTTCATTGCATTTCCAATTGCCAAAAAGTCATCTATAAGAAGAACAGTGTCTGAGCTTCCCAGATATCTCCTGGACACGGTTACATCGTAATCTGTTCCATAGGTATAGGAGCTTATCCGTGAAACATAAACGTCATCACCGATGTTGAGACTCTTGGATTTTTTGGCAAAAAGAACCGGAACCTCAAAGTACCTCGCTACGGAGCAGGCAACAGCTATGCCGGAAGCCTCAATAGTTAGAACCTTGGTAATACCCCTATCCTTGAAGTACTGGTAAAACTCATTTCCCATCCGATCCATGAGATCCACGTCGATCTGATGATTCAGGAAGCTGTCCACTTTAAGGATGTTCCCAGGATAAACCCTGCCTTCATTTGCAATGATCTCTTCTAATAGTTTCATGCTACGCATACCTCTTTTGGGATTCTTGGAACATATTTAACTGCATTTTAATATATATTTCATCGTAATAATGATACCATTAATTCACCTTCATGTGAGATTTCGGGAATAAGTCTCACAATCATAAGAAAAGCTCCTGCACTCGGTCTATTCAAGACCCCCTCGTGCAGGAGCACATTTCTTTTAATCATACGCCAGCCGCAATGTATCATCAGAAACACCAGGATACAAAGCTCGCAGCTCTTTTTTTCCAATGAGTTTGAAGCCATTATAGGAAAACTTCGGTGTGGTCATACAAGATACAAAGGTGTAGCTGTTGCTATCGAGGTTTTCTGCGGCAAAAATGGCGCCTTTGGGAATGGCAACCATCACTTCCTCGCCTATTGTGATGTCGCTACCAAGCAATAATTCTTTTTGACCATCGTCAGTAATGACTGTGATATTCATGCCACAGCCTTCATGGTAATACCAGATTTCCTCGCAATCTATCTGGTGGAAGTGAGAAATCTCATCTTTTTCCAGCAAAAAATATATGCTTCCTGCAAAAGCTCTTTCTGAAAGGGACGCACTTGAGGAGTAGCATTCGTTAAACCAGCCTCCCTCTGGATGCTTTTCAAGTTTATAATGATCTTTTAGTTCTTGTATTCTAGATTCCATAGGCCTCCATCACCAGATAATTTCATCCGGGTATTTTTCATATTCCGGTGCGACGAGTTCGTAGATACTACAATGTTGCATCTTAGCAGAATACTCAAAATCGTCTTTTAGGTTGAAATAACTCTGAGGTGGCTTGACCAGACGCTTTGCTATGTTGCGGAGCTTATCTTTGCGCTTTTCAACCGGTGTCTTCAGATATTCAAGATTGCACTTGTCTACATAGTAAGTCACATAATTCCAATATCGGCTTTCGAAACTATAATAAGATGATCTTTCAATTTCTTTATATACAGATTTAAAGCCATCGTTACCAATCACATCCCCAAGTGCTTTAAGAATAACCCCAGAAAGCATATTGATATAGTTTTTATCGTGAATATAGTCCTGAAGACCAATATCTCTGTGGAATAATCCGTCCTCGTCGTCCATTTCATAATACTTCCTGCAATAAGGGAACATTTCGCCAACAGAAACAGCAACAAAGACGGCTTCCGGGAAAAGAATGTTCACGCTGTAATGCACATTCTGCTTAGGCAGAACCATATTGTGCCATTCTTCTTTTTCTTCAGTAACGTCATTATCTACAAACAGAACTTCTCTATCACCCATATAGGCATGACGGATATCATAGCAGACGCCTAAAAGCCTGTTTTTTACGCCCCAATATGAATCGTCATAATTGTCATCTAGACCTGTGATATTATAAATGCTCTCAACAAGCTCATAAAAATCCAGGTATTCTCCCTCAAGGCAAATACCGGTCAGATTCTCAGTAGGTTTTGCATATATCATAGGCGGTCACCCCTCCAGCTGTGTTTTTTAGCGGAAGCAATTTATATTCTATTGTATCAAAAATATGCCTCCAGAAAACGCAAAAAATAACCTGTCCGGATTATGGAAAATAGTTTACCACTTACAGATGGCAATAGATCCCGGAATGCTGATATTTGCAGATATGCTCTGCTATAAGCTTGCTGAATATGGACTAAGATTTGCCCTGACCGAGGAGAGCTATACTTCGAAGGCGGATTTTCTTGCCATGGATCCGATTCCCATGTATGAAAAAGGGAAGAATAAAGAATACTCTTTTTCAGGAAGAAGGATAAAAAGAGGACTCTACAGACACTACGATGGAACACTCACAAATGCAGACATAAACGGGGCTGCAAATATCTTGAGAAAAGTATTCCCAAAGGTAACACAATACGAGGGGCATAGTGGACATGCCCTGTTCTTCAGGATGCCATAGGCAGACTGAAGGTTCATGCCGCAAAGCGGCATAACAGAAACCCTTTCCGACGCAGAGTCGGTGAGGGTAGTTCATTCTTCATCCTTATCGCGTCCAAACAGAATTGACATATAATCACGCTTCCTCTGAAGGACTCTATCTACATACATCATGGTTCCTTCAAGTCTGTAAAATGCCAGGTACTCTTTAAACCTTACAGAATAATATCCTGTAAACAAATCCTCATAATACAGAGGTGTTCCTGTTTTGGGATGCCCCACCATCGATTCAATCTTATCCTGTAAATCATCAAGATATCTGTGTGTTATATCAAGATCACACGATACCATAAGAACATCATCAAAAATGGTATCCATATCTCTTATGGCTTCTGGTGAGTAGTCAATATCATAAGTGATCATTTCTGTCTGTTACGGAAGTGTGCCCTGACATCAGCTGCCGGAACATATCCCTCTTCCTCTCCGGAACGGCGTCCCTTATTAAGCTCACACATAAGACGAAGCATCGCCTTAGTCTTTTCTATTTCTTCATCTTCTTCTATATCTCTAATAGTGTATTTTCCTCGACCATTTACTGTAAGATATACTGGAGAACCATATTCAACCTTTTCCAGCACCGTATTATAATTTCTAAGATCTGAAACAGGGCTAATTACTGCCATATCAATACCTCGCTTTCAATCTTATTCTAACACCACTCATTGTGTTAAGCAATATTTTAAGTAATATTTTACTAATCGCTTGAACCATATTTCTTATGTCATGGTTTGCAGTTCCCGCAGAGATCATACCCATCTGCGATAAGCTCCTGCCTTGTTTTTGTGCTGTATTTCTTGTTCTTTTCACTCATGGACTCGACACTCTTGCAGGTCTGATAGTGAAACTTCTTGGATTTCGTGTTTATTATTTAGGTGACGTCTGAAGTGGTTTGAGGTGCTGAATCAGGAACAATGGTTGCCCTCTCTGAAAGCTTATTGCTGCCGGTCCTGTAGTCAATGCAGCCTTGGCAAGATAAAGCGGAATCATGACATTTGCATGATAAGAGGCATCAGGATCTGCAATGCAAGCTGAAATATCCGAAATTGCAGCAGTATGAATAATGGTGTCAGCACCACTTTCTTCTACTATTCTCTTTATATCTTCCTCAGATGCATTCCTAAGCGATGGGCATGGAATGACATCTTCGCATACTTCCATTATCTTATGACCAACAAAACCGTTGGGGCCCGTAACAAGTATCATAGAGCTCCTTTACTCTGAACATGAAATAATAATTGGTTCAAGATCCGCAGCATAATAATTCTTTCTAGGCTTAATAGTTACTTTTTTAGAGCCAACCAGCAACTCTCCAATCATATCCAGCGTGCTGGTTTCAGGCAGATTCTTTTCAAAAACAAAGTTATCATCCAAATCAAAAATCCTGATCAGTGGGTAATAGTTGCCATTTTCCAAATATCTCAGATAAACTCGCGCTTTATACTTTGAACCAGCTTTCTCTTTGAAAAGCATTGTCATGTTCTCACCTTGTTCCATTGCTTCCAAGATGCAGTCATCCGTCAAAAGCTTATCATAAAACTCGTCTGTCACTTCAACGTCATAATATCTGTACCAAGGATGATATTTATCTATATCTCTATTTGCTAAAGACATCCCTCCAACAACATTACAGGTTGTTAGATTTATGTATAGATGATGGAAATCTCCCATAGAGAAGCCCTTTTCACGAAGCTTCATTGTGATGCGATTAAAAATAGCACATAACTTAGCGCTCATTTTAGGATTATAGAAATCACTCGGCGTAGAATTCCCGGAAATATTCTCTATGTCACTTCTATAAATACGTATATCTTGTATTATTTTCATCATCAGCCCCCGACTAACTTATTTTCCTCAAAGTCATCTTTTATCATAATTAATTTCCTATCTCTTTTATCTCCGGAATAATCTCATAGTCATCCGTCACAGTTACAACTGCATATGTACTTTTGTTGCCGCTCATTTTGGGATTTCCAATGCATCCAGGGTTGATGCAGACTATTCCAGTCGCATCGTCTCTTAGCACCTCAGCATAATGACTATGTCCAAAGAAAACAACATCCGCGCACCTTGATTTTGCTGCGGCAATCAGCGTATTAAGCTTGTTCTCATACTTTACATTGTACTTATTGCCGTGGTTTACCCATACCTTGAAAAAGCCAGCCTTAAACTCTTCATCAATAGGAAGGCTATTTCCATTATCGCAGTTTCCTCTGACCACCTTTACATCATAAGTCGGTCCTTCACCTGTTATAGAAGAAATGGTACCTTCCAGATCTCCGCAGTGGATAAGCATATCAAAAGGCTTTTCTTTTTCTATTGCTTTACGTGCAAGCTCTGAATAACCGTGTGAATCAGATATTACCAGCATCTTATACTTTTCCATAGCTTTCCTCTATCATCATCTCATCAAATAAAGTGTCATACTCTCATCTCTCCTGCAATATTTATGGAATAATAATCCCGTATCTCGGAAAGGTTCTCCGTCATTCCAAGGATCCACATGAGCTTGGTGAGGGCAGCCTCGCCGGTCATGTCGTGGGCCTGCAAAACTCCAATTTCCAGGGCTCTTCTGCCGGTTTCGTAGACGTCCATCTTGGAACCTTCGTAGGGGCACTGGGTCCCCACAACTATGGTTATTCCCTGATTGATAAGCTTCTCGACTGTGCCGATAAAATCATGCTTAACAAAAGGCATTCCGCCGATTCCGTAGGCTTCGATATAGATTCCCTTGTATCCCTGCTCCGCCAGGGATTCCAGTAAACTCCTGTGGATTCCCGGAAACATCCTTATCATGCAGACCTTGGTGGAATAGGAATCTGCCAGGTGAAAGACACCGTTTCTGGCAGGAACCGCCTTTTCATCAATGCTCATGCCCAGGGAGCTTATTTGGGCCACATAGGGGTAATTTATGCTCTCGAAGGCATCAAAACTCATGGATCTGACCTTGGATGCCCTGCAGCCCAGCATGACTTTTCTGTTAAAAGCCACAAAGACACCGGGTATTCCGCTGGCTGCCATATGAATGGCGCACCGGCAGTTCTCCATGGCATCGGCTATTGGGTCCTTTATTGAGAGCTGTGAGCCTGTTATCACCACCGGAATATTTACATTCTGCAACATAAAAGACAGCATGGATGAAGTATAGGCCAGGGTGTCCGTTCCGTGGATCACAACGATTCCGTCATAGGAATTCCTTAGCTCACTTATCCTGCGGGCCAGAAGGCTCCAGTCCTCGGGAAATATGTTAGCACTGTCAAGGGCGCAGAAATCCTCAATTTCCAGAGAGGTGTCCCCGGAGACGATATGAAGCTCTTTTTCCATGTCGTGGGTATTAAGCCCCGGCGCAAGGCCGTTTTCCTTCATGACCGAAGACAAGGTTCCTCCGGTGTTTATGATAAGTATCTTTCTCTTCATGTTCCTTTACGCTCTCCTGCTTTTGAAAATGTAAAAACAGAATAATGCCGCAGCTGCAGCAATTCCTATGGGATATGCTATTGTTCCTGATATGCCAAAGCCCTCGCCTGCCATAAGGATATAGGTCACGCTGACCGCGGTCATAAAGGTGGCGGGCAGAGCTGTCACAAGGCTATAAAGCTTATTTTCTACCTTCTTCAGAAGATATGCAGTGGCTACCCACAGGGATATCATTGCCAGGGTCTGATTGCTCCAGGAAAAATATCTCCAGAGTACGTCGAAATCCTGCTGAGTAAGGAAGGCGCCTATCGCCAGCAGGGGCAAGGTGATGATAAGACGATTGCGGATGTGCTTTTGATCAAGTCCTGTTATCTCAGCAAGGATTAGCCTTGCGGAACGAAAAGCGGTGTCTCCTGAGGTGATGGGACAGGCCACAACGCCAACTATGGCAAGGACCGCTCCTATGGGCCCCAGTACTCCTGTTGAGATCTCATATACAACTCCTGCCTGGCCAAGTTCACCGATAGCCTGGGAAAGTCCGCCGGTGGCGCCGTAAAATGCCACTCCGCCTGCTGCCCAGATAAGGGCTATTACGGACTCTGACAGCATTGCTCCGTAGAACACCTTTCTTCCCAGCTTCTCAGACTGGATGCACTTAGCTATGAGCGGGGACTGTGTAGCGTGAAAACCTGAAATGGCGCCGCAGGCCACGGTTATGAACATAAAGGGCCATATGGGCAGGTTCTTGGGATGAAGGTTCTCAAAGGTAATCTCAGGTATTGTATAGCCGCCCTTTAGGATTCCCACCACGATGCCCACTGCCATAGTGATGAGAACCACTCCGAATATGGGATAAAATCTTCCAATGATCTTATCTATTGGAAGAAGGGTTGCCAGAATATAGTAAATAAGGATAACAACGATCCAGAAGGTCATGCCTAAGGCCCCGGGGGTAAGCTTTGTAAGAAGGGCTGCCGGCGAAGTCACAAAAACTGTACCTGTAAGCACCAGAAGGACCACTGAAAAGAGTCTCATGATCCATTTGGCTCCTGAACCCAGATATATTCCGCTTAGCTGTGCAATGGATGCTCCATCATGCCTTTCGGAGATCATTCCGGACATATAGTCATGAACACCACCGCCCAGCACTGCTCCAAATATGATCCATAAGAACACCACAGGACCAAAGCAGGCTCCCATAATGGCTCCGAAAATAGGCCCGGTGCCTGCAATATTAAGAAGCTGCACCAGAAAGGCCTTCCAGGTGGGCATGGGCATGAAATCCACGCCGTCCTGCCTTGTATAGGCAGGGGTCTTCCTGTCATCCGGTCCGAAAACCTTCTCCACAAGCCTTCCATAGAACGAATATCCTAAAATAAGAACTGCCAATGATAAAGCTAATGATATCATATGCTCACCTCCCAAAATCTGCATTTATTCTGGGTTTCTCGCACTTCTGTCCATATTAAGTTTACCATATTTCGCATATTTCTTTTGTTAAAAATAAATAATTTTGTTAAAATTAAAGCGGAGGGTTTACTATGAGCAGCGATAGTAATTTAGGAATCATTTCACTGGAATCTTATATAGATAAAGCAAAGAGAATAAATCAGATATTATGCGGCTGGCGTCATCAAGACAATTTTCTTATAGACGTTCAATGTCCAAGATTTGCAAGCGGCGAGGCAAAGGCCGTAATCAAGCAGTCTGTCCGCAACAAGGATATCTATATCATTGTGGATGTCTGCAACAATTCACTGAAATACAAGATGGACGGCGAGCTTAACAGAATGTCCCCGGATGATCACTATCAGGACCTAAAGCGCGTCATCGCAGCCTGCAACGGTAAAGCAAAACGGATTACCGTGATAATGCCTTTTTTATATGAAAGCAGGCAGCATCGCAAAACAGCCCGAGAATCCCTGGACTGCGCAGTAATGCTCAACGAGCTGCAATTTCTCGGTGTGGACAACATCGTTACTTTTGATGCCCATGACCCAAGAATGCAGAACGTGCTTCCCTTAAACGGCATAGAAAACATCTCTCCCGCCCTTCAGTTTACTCAGGCTCTTTTGACGGAATATGAAGATATAAAGATAGGTCCTGAACACCTTATGTTCATTGCCCCGGACGAAGGTGCCACTGAGCGAGTAGTATTTTTTGCCTCGGTATTCGGGGTAAATATCGGGATGTTCTATAAAAGAAGAGATTATGCGAACATTGTTGACGGCACCAATCCCATAATAGCCCATGATTTTTGCGGCGGTGACCTTCAGGGCCTCGATGCCATTGTTGTTGACGATATGATAGCTTCCGGAGGAAGCATTATTGATGTGTGCAAACAAATAAAAGACCGCGGCGCAAAGAGAATCTTCATCTTTGCCACCTTCGGTCTTTTCTCCAGTGGATTCGATAAGCTGGATATAGCCTACGAAGAAGGGCTCTTCGACAGGATCTTTACCACCAACCTGATATATCAAAAGCCTGAGCTTCTCGAAAAGAAGTACTACTACGGCGTCAACATGAATCAATATATGGCCGCCATAATAGATACCCTTAATCACCACAGTTCCATGCAAGCCCTCACCAAGCCTGCGGCGCGCATTCGGGAAACCATAAGGAACTATAAGCGCCCTGAATGATCAGGACAGTGCTACGGAAAAAACATTTAATTCATCGGCTCTGCGATAATCCAGGGTTCCGCCGTGTTTCTCCATAATCTTACGGGATATGGCAAGGCCAAGGCCTGTCCCGCCGTCGGTTTTCCTTGTCTTGTCGCCCCTTGCAAAGGCCTCAAAGAGCCTTGGGATGAACTCCTCTGCTATGGGCTCCCCATCATCGGAAACCTCCACCAGAATACGGTCTTCATCCCGGGAGACCTTAATCCCTATGTTCCGGCCTGTGACATTGTATTTTCCTGCATTGGACAGCAGATTATGGATGACTCTGACAAAAAGCTGCGGATCAACCTCAGTAAATATGGGCTCATCGGGAATATCTATATCGAAATCCCTGCCCCCCTCTGTAAGGTCCTCATAGAATTCCACGCAGATCCTGCGTATAAGCTCGCAAACATCGGTGTTCTCCGGACTTAGCTTGTAATCATCGCTCTCCATCTTGAGACTGGTATTCATGTCATCAATAAGAGTACAGATCCTCTCTGACTTCATGCGGATCGTTCTGTAGTATTCAGGTCTTTTCTCCTCCCCCACAAGGCCCTCTTCAAGGGCACAGATACTTCCCTTTATAGAAGCTATGGGGTTCTTGATATCGTGGGCCAGCTCCAGCAGCATCTGGTTTCTGCTCTGCTCCACCCTGTGCTTTGCTTCTTCGCTCTCCTTGAGCTTTTTTGCCATAAGATTAAAGCGGTCCCGGATGTTCTCAAACTCTCTGTCGGTGCTGTAATCTATCACCACATCCCTTTTTCCCTCGCTAACCTCGTCCATGCCTGCCATAAGGAGCTTCAGAGGCTTGTCGATGTGCTTTTTCAGGTAAAAGCTGATGGCCACCACCTCTGCAATGAATACCACAAGAAACATGATAAAAATGCCGTTGGCGCCGCCATTTGTGCCATTGGTCAGCATGTAGGTAGCCTTGTAGGTCACCATATCGGAGGGGTAAAAAACGAGAAAGGTGTGCCTGGGGTCCCCTGCGAATCTGGCGCAGGCTGAGTAATAGCGCTTGTCCCCGGGGTCTCTGCGGGTGACAACAACTCCGTTATTGTTGTAGTCCACATAGCCGATGTCCACAAGCTCAGCCATCTCTGCGACACTGTAGACGTTTTTATCGGTCCTTTTCTCCCCGATGACGTTTATCACGTTGCCGTTCTCGTCCAGTTCCTCCACCCAGCCGCCGACCCGGTTTAAGACCTCCAGGTCGTTGATTGTTCCGTCATTTCTGACCAGGGTCTGGGGAGATGCGTTTTCTATGCTGCCGTTACCCAGATAAATAAGATAAGCCACAACTATGGCCAGATATATGAGCAGCGTTCCTGCAAGGAACACCACGAAGCTGGTCACCAGTCTGGAGAAGATACTTCTCTTGCGTTTTCTTTTTTCCCTTGTCATTTACTTTTGTCCTTTTCGAATTTATAACCAAGGCCTTTGACGGTCCTGATCATCACTGTGTCGTCGTCACTTTTTATCTTATTTCTGAGGTTGCTGATATGGACCATGATCGTGCTGTCATCGGCCATATCTTCTCCCTCCCACACGTATTCGCATATCTGCTGTTTGGTAAAAATGTGCCCCGGATGGGACATAAGAAGTTCCAGAATCCTGTATTCGGTGCCGGTTAAGGACAGGGCTTCCCCATCCTTGGATACCGACCTGGCTACCATATCAAGCTCGATTCCAAAAGCTCTGCAGACCTTGGATTTTTCCTCATGATAATCGTAGCTCCTTCGAAGCTGAGCCTTAACTCTGGCCACAACCTCCAGGGGATTAAAGGGCTTTAATATATAATCATCTGCTCCCAGCTCCAGCCCAAGGATCTTGTCGTAGTCCTGGGTCTTGGCGGTGAGCATAATTGCCGGAACGTGGCTGAACTCGCGAACCTTCCTAAGAACGGAAAAGCCGTCTATGCCGGGCATCATAACATCCAGAAGCATCATGTGCGGATGCTCGGCCTTAAACAGCTCCAGGGCCGATATTCCGTTATCGGCCTTCAGGAGCTTTATTCCCTCTTTGTTCAAAAAAAGTTCCAGTGAATCCAGTATCTCCTTTTCATCATCCGCGGCAAGTATTGTGTAATCCATTTTTTCCCCAATCTGATAGTTTAGTTATTTACATTTTCTGCAATAACCTCCTCCAGAGCTCTGTCAAAACTGTAGGAAGTCTTCCAGTCGGGGTTGAGCTTGTCCAGCAGCATGCACTCCAGCATTCCGAGATGATAGTACTTGGCATTGCCGTCAGCGTATTTTGCGATGTTCTCAAGATACTCTTTTTCGTAGGCTTCACGGCCGTTCTCGCAGAGAGCAACTCCCGCTTCCACATAATAAGCGGATCCTTCGAGCATCTCATAGAAAGCCTCAGATTTTTTCTGGCTTTCGCTGAGCATGTCGTCTCTTTCCCCAACTATATCAATATATTCTATAGCAATTCTCCTGATATCGCCAGTGTTCTCTGCATTTATTGCCTCATATAATTTTTCCAGTTTCCTTGTGAAAGATTTTTTGAGCTCAGGATCGTTATCCATCTGGGCTGCCAGCTCAGTTTCCGGCAAAATCCCCTCTCCTGCGTTCTCCAGCACGTTAAAAAAGGTGTTCTGATAGGCGTGGAAGCTCTCATGCCATATTACATATGAGAGCTGCTGCCCGCTGACAGCTGATATGTAAGCCCAGGTGTCGTATTCCGGAACCACCACCTGGAACTCATCCCCGTCCTGATACACACTGCCAACGAGCCCCCCCGTATACAGCCTCTCTATTGTAGGTTTCGTAGTCGCCATCGTTATAGCGCACTACTACTTCATTCTCTCCATCGGAAAAAGCTATTTTATAATCCAGGGGACAAAAGCCGTCAAAACCCATATTTCCGATCTCTTCATAATCCCTGGCCACTTTTTCCAGCTGCGCCTTATTGTTTTGTTTAAGCCCTCTTTCCGCTGTGGCAAAGCCTGATACCACCAGGGCTGCTCCTGCCATTAAATAAATCACAAGTCCAAGCTTTTTCATTGTTATGCTTCCTCTCTTCTGAATAAAAGTATGCCAAGGCCTGCGATCCATACTACCAAAAGGCCGATTATTATCTCATGTACGTTTAAGAGCTTTCCCTGAACCAGATTTCCTGCCTGGGTGCTGATTCCTGCAAGATTAGGGATAAGGAGGATCACTCTTTTAAGGATCATGCCGCCAATTCCGGTGGCTGCTGATGTGAGCAGTGTCAGCATGCTTCTGAAGGCTCCTCCGATAAGAAGAACTATCATGATCGCTCCGGTAAATACCGGCGGAAGCTTGATGGAAAGCGCTGTTGTCAGCATGCATACAATGGTTGTGTAGAGCATCATGAAAAGAACTGCTACAGCTAAAACTCCCAGGATATTGGAATAACCGTTTACTATTGCAAAAACTCCCATAGTAAAATAAAGGATGAAGCCTGAGATCCAGGAAACAAGCACGTTTCCTGCAGCAAGACTCATATGATATCTGCTCTGTCCGATGCCCCTTGACCAGATCAGGTGGCTGGTGCGTCTCTCATATTCATCGGGGATGGTTGTGACCGACAGTGCCAGAGCAATGGCTCCGGCCAGGAAGTTTACGACATTTATCAGAATGGGAACAAGCACGTAGTAGTCCTTGATGTCTTTTCCCTCTATGGTAAGACTTCCCACATCCGTAGAAAAAACGGCTACCACCAGAATTCCCAGAACTGTTGTGATGTACAGCATCTTCTTTCTTATCTTTTCTCTAACTACGTTAAGTGTGATCTCCATGTCTTACTCTTCCTCCCCTACAAGCCTGATGAATTTAGCTTCAAGGCTCTCGTCACTCTCATTTTTTGTCCAGGTATCAAGAACTGTGCCCTTTTTCATTATCACGCCTCTGTCACATACCTCCTCGATATCATGAAGGATGTGGGAGTTGATGATGATGGTTTTTCCTTTTTCCTTAAGGCTCTTAAGAAGCTCAAGATTGTGCTTTCCTCCCAGAGCATCAAGGCCGGCTGTGGGTTCGTCCAGAATCAGAATGTCCGGATCCTGTATAAGAGCCTGTGCCAGGGCCAGTCTCTGCACCATGCCCTTGGAGTAGTATTTTACCCTTGTCTTGGTATCCTCAAGGCCTGCAACTTCAAGAAGACTCTTAAGATAAGCCTTATCCTTTCTCTTCTTGTCTCCTTCAAGCCCTGCGTAATACTTCATGACTTCCATGGCTGTGAGATACGGCGGAAAATATGGGGTTTCCGGGGAATATCCGATTTTTGCTCCGTCTTCTATATCTATTTTTCCGGAGCTGATCTTGGTAAGACCAAGGATCATCTTTATGGTTGTGGTCTTGCCTGCTCCGTTTGCCCCAAGAAGTGCGAAAACTTCGCCTTTCTTTATGTCCAGTGACAGGCCGTCCACCACGGTGTTGTCCTTATATTTTTTTGTTACGTTTTCGATGTTTAGTACTGAATTCATGTGACGCCTCCTCCTTACAGAGTTCATGATAAAGGAGGAAGCATAAGAGTATTTAAAGGGAACCTAAAGATAACCTAAAGATTTGGAAAAAATAAGTCTTATCGGTAACACCAATCTTCGCAATGATGTCTTTAGCTTTCATTTCTCCGTTTTGAGCCAGCAGAGTAATTGTATCTGTCCGGTTCTTTCCCGAAGCTGAGACAAAATGGATTGTTGCTTGACATGGCGACTCCCTCTTAATCTGCGTTAGCATTTCAAATTTGCGTTAGATTTTGTTAGTATTTTACTTTTGTGTTAGATTGCGTTAGGATTCGTTAGTATTATTATCTTTCGCAGCATTATCGCCATCAAACTTAGAGTTATTCTTAGGCTGGTGCCTTGATGAAGCCCTGACTACACCTATGACACTAGCAGATCATATGAATAACTATAAGCTATAGTTCAACGTTATCCATAAGAAAGTCGAACAAATCAATAAGCATTACTCCCTTCTCATAACAATGGTATAGTCGAAATTTTCCAAAGACTTTTACATATTACTATTTTGCATCTTCTTCACATACTCAATCACATCAAAATCAAAGGTTTCATTCAAATTATCAGCGGTGAGCATCTCTTTTCTATCCCCATGGAGCGTGAGTCTGCCGTCCTTAAGGTATGCGATCTCGTCCGCCATCTGGGCGGCCAGAAACAGATCGTGGAAAACGCAGATCATTGTTGGCATGTAGCTCTTGCCATCGGGCATGACCACAGGCTTTTTGCGCCAATCCTCCAGGTAATCCATAAGTTCTGACTGAACCTTCATATCAAGGTGGTTCATGGGCTCATCAAGAATAAGGATGGGGCTTCGCTGTGCCATGCATCTCGCGAGCATAACACGCTGGAGCTGGCCTCCGGAGAGCTTGTTAATGCTCTTCCCCGCGATATCCGTAAGCCCCAGGGACTGCAGCGTCTCTTCCACTATCTCCTTGTCCCTGTTTCGGCCAAAGGAAGTCCCATCACCCTGATGCATGTATCTTCCCTGCATGACAGTCTCATAAACTGTATAAGAAAAATAAACTTGCGGCTTCTGGGAAAAGAAGCTGATATAGGAAGCTATCTCTTTTCTCTTCATCTGTCTGAGGTTCTTGCCGGCAATGGTTATATCTCCCGTGCTGTGGATAAAACCGCAGATAGCCCTAAGGAGCGTGGTCTTGCCGCAGCCGTTGCTGCCAAGAATGCTTAGGCACTTGCCCTCCTCAATGTCCAGAGAAATGTCTTTTATGATGTCTTTGCCGGGCTCGTAGCCTGCGCTGACGTTTGTTAAGGTAATAATGCTCTTCTTGTCCATGTCAGCTCCTTTCCTTGAAATATACGAAAAGGAAAAATGGCGCGCCAAACAGGGCCGTTATGGCTCCTACCGGTATTTCCTGCGGAGCCAGTAGGGTTCTCGCCAGAAGATCCGCAATGCTCATCATAGCGCCTCCCACTATGGCAGTCATAGGGATCACGACTTTATGAGAAGATCCGAAAACTTTCCTTACAACATGGGGCACCGCCAGGTCCACAAAACCTATAACTCCGGTAAAGCAGACCGCAATTCCAGTCAGCAGGGATGCGATAATAAGAAGCCTTTTCTTGGTTTTTTTTGCATCCACACCAAGAGCCATGGCGCCTTCATCCCCGAATGTAAGGATGTCCAGCTCCCTGCAGTACCTTATAGTAAGCACTATTCCAATCAGGAAAACAACCAGTATTACCAGCACATGCTTATATTTCCGCCCGGAAAAAGAACCCATCTGCCACAGAATAAGTCTTTGCATATGGCTGTGGCTAAGAGAGCTGAGCATGGTAAGCATGGCATTTACAAACAGTGAAAAAATCATTCCGAAGAGAATGATGGTATGATTCTGAAAGCCTGTATCCAGGCGGCCTGCAATAAGAATTACAAGAAGCACCGTCAAAAAGCCGCAGGTAAAGCCCACCACCGGAAGAAGCATGAAACCCAGCACGGAGCTGGATATTCCGCTGATGATAATAACTGCTGCCCCTAGGGATGCTCCGGAGGATACGCCCAGTGTATAGGATGAAGCCAGGGGATTTTGAAGGATTGCCTGAATGATGGCACCACTTACGGACAGCGCAGCGCCCACTAAAAATGCGCACAGCGCTCTTGGGATTCTGATATCCCATAAAATAGAAATATGCGAAGCCTCTATGGAATCATTTATCTTTAGTCCAAAAAGCTTCGCTCCTATGATGTTCAGGGTATCAGGAAGTGAGATTGATACACTTCCTATACAGATACCCATAATCAATGCTGCCAGTCCCAAAAGACAGGCAGCACATATTTTGTTTGCAGTTTTTCCAGAGTTTTTTTCCATAAAACTCCTATTCTTATGCTGCAGGCTCTACTTCCTCAGAACCCTCTTCAAATTCTGCATACTGCTCGGGATAAACAGCCTTTGCCATAGCAATAAGCGCTGAAATAACGTGCTGGTTTGGCTGATTTACCTCGTCGCTGTTAAGCATATATACTTCGCCGTTTGTGATGGCTTTAACATTCTCCCAGCCTTCCATAGTAAGTATAGTATTAATTACGTCCGGTGTGTACATATCAGCTGTAAGGATCACATCGGGGTTGGCTGCAACTGCTGCCTCTTCTGAAAGAGCTGGCCACTGGTCTGTCTCTGCTGCAGCAACATTCTTTGCTCCGATAAGCTCAAGCATTTCATTGATGTAGGTGCCGTTACCTGCTGTGTAGATAACCGGGTTATCTGCAGAAGGTGTGTAAAGCTCGAAAAGAACGCTCTTTTTCTGGTCCTCAGGGATTGTAGCGCTGATCTCAGCGATCTGATCGATAACAGTCTGCATTTCAGAAACCATGGCCTCTGCCTCAGCCTCTTTTCCAACTACAAGACCGATGAACTGAATGTCCTCTTCAATTCCCTTAAGGGATGTGCTGCTGGGAATATCTGTGATGCAGGCTCCGGACTCTCTTACTGACTCATAAACATCGGTGCCGCCTGCCTGGCTCATGCCTGTGGTAAAAATAACATCGGCTGAAAGAGCCACAAGCTGCTCCTGATCGGGAGCCATCATATCAAACTGAGGGATATCAGCCTTGAGCTCTGAACCGTAGCTTCCAAAGGAATATGTGTCGCAGGCTACGATGTTATCTGCAAGACCAAGATCTATAAGAACTCTTGTGATTGAAGGAGCCATGGAAATAATTGAATCTGTCTTCTCAGGAAGAGTGATCTCATTTCCGCTTCTGTCTGTTACTGTTCCTTCTGCTGCGGTCTCCGGAGCAGTTTCCTCTACTGTTTCTTCAGCTGCTTCTATTACCGCCTCTTCTACAGCCTCGGTAGTCTCTGTCACTTCCTCAGCGGGAGTCTTAGCACCGCATCCTGCAACTGCAGAAAGTGCCAGCACTGCACTCATAATTGTAATAACCAGTTTCTTTTTCATAATTTTTCTCCTCTAAACGTTGAAATTTTACAGGTTCCAAACTATGATAGTACAACATAAAAAATGTTTAGTCCAATTCCTTCTGATAGCAAAGGAAGTCTATGTTCCATTATTCAAACACCTTTCAGTGAGAAGAGTTTGCTGCGGCTGATGAGGTCATAACTACCATCATCATCATGAATACAATTTCCTCTGTAATGATCATTGCGAGGGTGCTCTCCAGAGCTGATGCCTTTGAAACTGCGTTTTCATCTGCGAAGGTTCCTGCATAAAGGAGTGCTGAGAACATAAGTCTTGTCTTTCCGCTTATATCAAGGCCTCCGAAGCCCTTCTGCTCCTTGAGAAAAGCAGATGCCTCCACGATATCTTTTACCATCTCTCCGATCTCAGCATTCATTCCTACCAATGCTCCAATTGAAGAAAGTTCATATTCTTTACCATACTTCACGCCGGCTTCTTTAAATGCATTAAAGATATCAACAGCCTTCTCACACTTCTCATTTGAGCTGCCCTCCTGCATAGTAAGAACCTGTGCAAGAGAATAAACCGCATTGTCATGGAACATGAAATTCTTCTTGAGATTCTGATAGTTCTGCTCAAGCTCTTCAAGGATTGTCTCCACATCCTTATCTGTCATAGCAAGAAGAACTGCAAAGCTGGTATCCTCATCAGATGTAAGGAATGGATGCTGCTTCTTCATGCCCTTTAAAAGAGCATCTGTCTTGGCTATGATCTCCCTGGCATCTGCTGCTCTTTTCGCATCGCAAATGCTGATGGCGGCAAGTACCATGTATCTTGATCCGAAAATTCTGCCTTCATGAAGCATCTTATAAACTGATGCAATGTCATCCATAAATCTCTCAGGATCATCCTTCTGGGCAAGTCTTGAGCTTACAAGTAATTCACAAAGACCTCTGAAATCTGAAAATACGCCTTCATTCTTTCTAAGAACGCCTCTGCACTCCTTGAGATAATCGATGTCAGCCACCTTGCCTTCCTGGGTGTACACAAGGGCTGATGCTATTTTGAGCATTGAATGCTCAAGCACAAATCCCTTGCTGATAAGATTTCTGTTCTCTGCCAAAAGATCGCATTTTGTCTGTAATATGTTATTCATAGCTGCTCCTCCGTATGGTGATTGTGATGTTATCAATTATTCCCAGAAAAGATCATCAAGTGTCTTATCCAGGGCCTTACATATTGAAATACAAAGATTGATGGTGGGATTGTAATCCCCTTTTTCTATAGCACTTATTGTCTGTCTTGATACTCCGCATAGGGCTGCCAGCTGGTCCTGGGAAAGATCCTTACCGGCTCTTGCGGACTTAAGTTTTAAATTCTTCATAACTTAGTCCTCCTCTTCCCTTGAATCTGCTATTTTCTTTACAAGTAAAGTGCATCCTATAAGTGCCATCCAGATCACTACAATAATATTGGTGATGGGAAGTGACCCAACGCCTTCTGCCTTGATGGATCCGTTAAGGAATCCGGCTACTATGGGAATGAGGTTGATCACAAAAAGAACTGCAAATATGATCAGATAGCTCTTCTTGTTATTGTTCATTCCCCAGTATGCGTCATTCCAGATACTGTAAACGCAAAGTACAAGGCATCCTGCCAAAATGGCTATGAAATGAAGCAGATAATCTGCAAAAGGAAGGCTTACCTGCCCGATTCCCAGGCAGATCAAAATCGCTTCACAGGTGATCATTGTATAGAAACCATATTTATATCCTTTATTAAGGATATTCTGCTGTCTCTCATCGTATTGTGTCTTAATTTTCTTATCCTTATTGGCAAACTTAATAATTATCATTGCTACAAGAAGACCTACCAATAATCCAACTGCTGCAAAAGCTGATACTGCGAACATTACTCTACCTCCTCGCTTCTTAGTGAAAATTGTTATCTGTGATTTTATAATAATCTCGTAATAGAATAATGTCAAGTATATTTTACATTTTTCTTTTCATGGTGGCATTTTGCTTGTTACAGCTGCAATAAAAAACATCATCCTGCTCATGGACATATTGCAAAAATGCTTCAGAATATGTATGATAAAACGCTAGTAAATCAAGAAAAATAAAGGAAGTGGATAGTTAAAATGAGTTATTTTTCAGGTGCATCTACCGTACATTTGGTAAATTTAATAAAAAATAAGAATGAAGAAAAGGGAAATAAGAAGTTGGCCCAGTCTTCTGCGGATCAATTTGAATGTGCTGCCGACGGCTATAGCATCGCCTTTGTCATCTTTGGACTGTTCTTTGCGATTCTTACTGCAATCAGCGTCATTTGCCTTTTTCGAGATGTTGAGGATGCTGTAGTGGCCATATTTGTCTTTGGGGTAATAACGCTGCTTAGCTTCTTTGCAGCCTGGGCAACTTCCCATCACAGGCTGATCGTCGAGGGAAATGAAGCCACCTATGTGAATGTATGGGGCATCACAAAGAAATTTCCATTTTCTGATGTGACCAAATGCCTTACCACTGAGCAGTCCCTTAGTCTTTATATCGAAAATAAAAAGGTAGTCACCTTAAGCAAAGACGTGTACGGCCTGAAATTTCTCCAGGAGCGTTGCAAAAAAGACGGCATAGAATGGGGCAATAAAAGCCGCGCGGGCATCACAAAGTTTACGCTGGTCTGGCATGCATCAAGAACCCTGGCGCTGATCCTTTTCTGGGCAACAGTGGGAATTGTAGTACTTATGGTCGTGATAAGTATCTCTTCCGGTAAAAATCCTCTTGATCAAATTGTTCTTCTTTTGGAATTGACTCTTTATATTGCGGGAATGTTTGGCTGTATGTTCCTGGGTTTCATGCTCTATTTTGCCCTTGGGTTAAAAGAGGTAAAAGTCATAGAAAAGGGCCTGGGCCTGTCCTTCCGTGAGGAGATGGCCAAAAGAGGCGCCACAGGCCGAGAGTACCAGGATGAGGAATGGTTTGTGGAAACAGCCCCGGGAAAGATCGAGGTGCTGAATCGCAGATTTATTAAAGCGTGGCTCGGAATTAAAGATAATCGTTCCGGAAGAGTCACAAACTATCATATTGAATTTATTGATATTAATGGCAAAAAAAGATCCATCGGCGGCCATTATTTAGAATATGCCAAGAGAATGGACAATTGGTACTTTAAGAAAAATGACAATTAATCAATAACATCATTCTGGAAGCGGGACAGATGCTCGAAGGGCAGGATAAGTCTTCCTCTGTACAGGCCGCAGCCATCGTTTATCAGACTGTTGTTGATGGCGCCGAACATGTTGACATCAATCTTGGAGAGCTCCAGCTGCTGAAGTAACATTCCCCTCTCGTAGGCCTCATCAAAATAGACGCACTCTCCCTGGGGAATCTTATCTCTTCTGGCCCGCTCCTTTTGCTGTCTCTTTTCATATCCAAGGTGGTTAGCCGGACCGATCTCAGCATAATCATCCATATCCTTGGTACGAAGCTGAACCTCCACATAGCTTCTGGATTCATTGTCATACAGAGTGATGTGAAGGGACTGATAGCCGTAGGGGCTGGGATTACTGATGAAGTCCTTGAAATAGGGTCTGACTGATTTATTTATCCGGTCTGAAATAAGGTCCACATCCATAGTGGAGACTTCAGCACAAAAGCCCACTCTCTCAAGGAAATCCGGAAGAATATTTGCAATCTCATAGAGGTATTTCAGTTCTGTTTCTGTTCTGTCTTCATTTTCATCCACATGGCACTTTGGCATGGAGATGACTATCCTGTATGCTATAAGGTCCCTGAAATGCTCAATCTTACTCTTTATCTCAGCCGGCTCCGGGAAACTTCCATTCTTTTTATAATAATCGTAGATTGTCCCAACGATATAGGCGTTGAATTTCTCTTCCGCCCTGATAAGTGATTTTATCCTTCCCTTAAAAGTAAACGCCAGATGCGGATACTGCTTGGTCATATACTTATAGAACTCGCGGATCCTCTGGGACTGGGATGTCAAAAAGTCATTATGAACCAGGAGTTCTTCCATCCGGAGGAGAAAATTGCTATGCAGCATGTCCACTGTATTTCCCGTCACTATGGAAGACCCCTTCAGATCCTGTGAGTACTTCTGTATGATCTTAAGAACAGTATCACCATTGTAGAGATAGTCATTTAGAGTAACCATACTGTCACCTCCAAAAAAATAAGCAAAGATGCCCTGACCTTAAGCACCTTTGCTCTTCTTTTTCTATAATATCACAATTGTATTTCCGTTACAGTCTTTTCTCGATATCTTCCAGTCCCCGGCAGAATTCCTCATCGTTGTGGTCTCTGACATGTTCAAGGAATTCATGAAAAGGCATTACCTTAACATCATTTACTTCATAGGTGTTGAACTTAAAGCCATCCTTCGGAACTTCAACTCTGCACATGAAAATAGAGGCCAGAAGGCCTGTTCCGTCGTCCCATTCCTTGATATATTCAAAGGCAAGCTCCATATCTTCCGGCGGAACCGTTATTGAAAGCTCCTCTTCAACTTCCCTGCAGGCCGCTTCCTTAGGGGACTCACCGCTTTTTACTCCGCCACCTGTCATATCCCACTTGCCGGCGTAATACTTTGCCTTGAGGGAGCGTTGCTGGACTATATATTGGCCCTCGCCCTTACCGGTTTTAGGACTGTCTACAGTCTTCATAATGACAAGAACATGCTGTATATACTCTCCGGGAAGTCTCGGAGTATGCTTAGGAACTGCTTCCTTTATAATTGACCCATCTCTGGAAAAAATGTCGATGTATTCATTCAGGCTCAAATTCTTCTCAAACATCTCCTTTGGCAGCATCACGCGATAAAACTCCTGATACAGCTTCCAAAGCTTATCATGATCCTCCTTCTGCTGCGGTCCCATCCTCAAAATTCTGAAGGGCACTCCAAAACATTTTACTCTGAGTCCTGTATCTGTGCAGCCATTCCTCAGGTAAAAATTATAACGCCTTGTCTGCAGATCTTTTTCCGAAGCCGCCTCTGCATAGTCAGGATCCTCCACTTCAACTATGACATTATCTGCATCCTTCAGGTTATTGGCAATTAGCATAACCGCAGTGCTTCCGACGCCTTTATTTCTCATATCCGAATGAACCGCAAGATAATCCAAAAGATAGTCGCTGCCAAGTTTGACAAAAAAAGCATATCCAATAAGCTCTGAATCCTCAAACAGCCCACAAGGTTCATATATTCCTTTATCAATGCCTTGGAGAATCGCCTTAAGAGGCTTAATCTCATCTGCCGGAAAATCCTCCTGCATCTTTGTCTTATATATTTCTTCGACCTGTGATTTATCTAGTCTTTCTAAACGCATAAAACTGCCCCTTACTTCTGTTCTATCTCTTTTTCCTGGCACTTATAGAATAAAGACTTAGGAGATTCTTTGTTTCCTCGTCAGTTGTTGGAACATTTTTCTCTTCGAGAAAGAGGCAAAGCTGCTCAAAATTCTCCATTTCGTCTTCAATAACCTTTATACTTTCCCCTTTAACATTGATCTTCATGATGTACCTATTTTTAGGAGCATATCTTGACGAATCATGATGGCGCCCAAAAGTAACGCCTGTTATCTCTGAAACATCCACTACCATCATGGGTTTTCGCAGCCTTTTTATAGTTATGCCATTATGATCTACAATAAGAGTCAGTGCAACAGAATATTCCAGACAATAGACTCCCCATGCCATCCATCCGGCTCCCACAAGAAAAAGGATAATTGCTAAAATTACATCAATTGAAATACTAAATGAAAGCAGAATATACCATACGCCAATAATACATGCAACTATTGCACCTATAAGCATCCAAATCAGTACATTATATGTTTTTTGAATATTTCCTTTACAACTCACAATAAAGTTCATTACTCACCTCTTTTGTATTATAACGCTGGCTTACCACAAGCACAGCAAGAAAAATTTTATAAAGTGTTCGATTGCAACATCCAGATTCGGAGAGTATTATGATTAATACACAAATATATGTTCGGAACATATATTCGATATTTGGTGAGGAGATTTTATGGAAAAAAAGCTGCACCCCTGCTTCATGATCATAGACTTAAAAAGCTTTTATGCCAGCGTGGAATGTGTAGACAGAGGCCTGGATCCCATGACAGCTCTTCTGGCCGTGGCAGACAAGGAACGTAGCAAGGGGACCATATGCCTTGCCATCACCCCCGCAATGAAAGCCCTCGGGATCAAGAACCGCTGCAGGATCTACGAGATCCCGAAGCATCTCAACTACATAGTGGCCCCTCCCAGAATGAAGAGATATATCGACATCTCCGCCGATATCTACGGAATATACCTTAGCTATGTGGCCAAGGAAGACATCCATGTGTATTCCATTGATGAGTCTTTTCTTGATGTGACCACATATCTGAGCCTTTACGGAATATCCGCTCACGACCTGGCCCTGCGGATCATGGGCGATATCAGGGGCAAGCTGGGGCTTCGAGCCACCTGCGGCATCGGCACCAACATGTATCTTGCCAAGGTGGCCCTGGATATCCTGGCCAAACACTCTCCTGACTACATAGCGGAGCTCACGGAGGAGACCTTTAAGGAGCAGCTGTGGGCCCACAGGCCCCTTACGGATTTCTGGCGCATAGGTCCCGGCACCCAGAGGCGCCTTAACTCCCTTGGAATGTACACTCAGGGGGACATAGCCATTTTCCCCGAGAAGCTCTTATACAAGAACTTCGGAGTCCTTGCAGAGTACCTTATCGACCACTCCTGGGGAAGGGAGCCCTGTACCATGCAGGAGATCAAGAACTACCGCACCCGCTCCAAGTCCCTCTCCTGCGGCCAGGTCCTGATGCGGGATTACAGCTTCGAGGAGGCTCTTATCATTGTAAAAGAGATGGCTGACGAACTTTCCCTTGATATGGTGGCAGCCCATGTGGTCAGCAACAATGTGTCCCTGTTCATCGGATACAGCGCAGAGACCTTCCCTCCCACAGGAGCCAGCGCCACTCTGCCGGTGACCACCAATTCATACCGGATTCTGATGGATGCTTTTGTTCAGCTGTATTACAGAAGCACTCAGCGCACCATCCCCATCCGCAGGGTCAATATCAGCGCCAACTCGGTTCTGGATGAGTGCTTTGAGCAGTACAACTTTTTCGTGGATCCCAGTATCATGGAGCGGGACCGCCAGATCACAAGGTCAGTCAATCAGATCAAGGCCCGCTATGGAAAAAATGCCATTATCAAGGGCATGGACCTGTATGAAGCAGGCAATGCCATAACCAGGAATGCCCAGATAGGCGGCCATAAACGTTAGGAGGCAGTTATGCCAAGAGCAGACAGAGCAAGTCAGTTCATGCCTTTTGCAGCCCTGAAGGGCTTTGAAGAAGCTCTTTTAGAAAAAGAAAGAATCGAAGTCGAGAAGGTTCTTTTATCAGAGGAAGCTCTGGACTTTCTCGATTACCAGCTCTCCCTTCTGAAGGTTGGGGACATGGTGACGGTCATCTATTACGACTGCGGAGCGTACCTCAAGAAGACCGGGCTTATCTCCCGGATCCGCAAGGATGCCCGGTACCTCACAGTGGTAACCACCGACATCAGTTTTGACAACATTCGGGAAATACAGTTCTAGCAAATAAATTTGGAGGTCAGCATAATATGAGTAAAATAATTGAAGAAGTAGACGTTATTTGCCAGCACAAGCCTGATGGCAGCATTATTCCTATGCGACTTCGCTTTAAGAACGACGACGGAGAATACGAGGCCTACACCATCAAGGGCTTTCGTTTGTCCGACAAAAAAGGCACCCATACAACCGCAGATGGAATCTACGTCGGAGATTACACCTTTGTTTTTGAGTGCCTTATTATCTCTATGAATATGAAAAGAATTGTCCGGCTCTACTATGATCCCAGAACCGGCACCAGCTGGCGGCTGGCAGTGTAGGCGAAAGTGCCTTCCAACTAAATTTTCATATTAAAACACAGACAGTCTCTTTTCCTTTGGCACAAAATATGGGCTGTTTTCATCGATATCATAAACATCATAAAACTCATCAAACTGCCCGAGAATGAAATTGATTCGCTCTTTGCCGGGGAGATAGCCGCCTGACATGACATAGTCTATATCATCCTCTGTGATATAACATGCGTTTGTTTTAGCATAAGTTCTGAAAAACAGATCATAGTCAGGATTCTCCCTCTTATTCAGGATATTAAGACAGCATTTCATAGCAATAAGATCGGCATAGGTCTCAATCTTCACTGAATTACCGTCTAGCTTACGCCCATAACCCACTTCCATGCCATCAAAAAAGTCGGCGATCCTTTGCTGCTCTATGTTATATGCAGAATATTCATCCTCTGTCATCCAGTTCTTCCAGTAGCCATGCCAGTCGAAGTTAATACTATAAGGATCATAAGAATGTCCATATTCATGAGCCACTCCCATTCCGAAGTAGGCAAGCATTTCTTCGTAGGATGCAGCGTTGGAGCAATATGGATTAGCCAGTTTACCGCTTGTCACATAAAATGCATTGTAACCGGAGATATAATAGGCATTTACTTCAAAAAGCTTTGCATTAAAAATCTGTCTTTTATCATCTTCCTTTCCTGCCTGACTTCTGACAAAGCGCTCCCTGCTGATAAGAAGAGAAATATAGTCATCTACGATATTTCCTGTCAGTTCCAGGTCGGAAAGGTCGTTTTGAATTTCATTTTTTCCAAGGCTGGCTCTCATATACAGAATCTTGTGGTTAGCCAGTTCTTTCCCATGTGTGCTGAGCCAATCAGTGCTTTTTATGATGTCCCTGTAACTGTTCTTGATATCTTCAATCATATCCAGAGCCTGCTGCTCGTTGAAATTCTTCAGATATTTTTCATTATAGGCTTCATTTATTACATCCGGCGCATATTTTGTTACCGTTGAATATGCTACATCCTTATACTCTGTTCCATAAGCGGCCTTTATCACATCCCCACCATAGATCGGAAGCAATTTTGAAATTGCTCCAAATAGCATATGGTCTTTGATTGCTGGGACATTTTCTTTTTGATAAAGATCATTAATGAACTGACAAAAGTTATCTTTGGCAATAAACTCTTTTTTCCTGCCAAATGCATTCAGATTCTCAAGAATCTCTATCACCGGCACTGATACATTTTCTTCTTCCAGGATCTTTGAGTCATAATAGACAACTGTACTCTCAACCTGCTCGTTCCAATACTCGTCTATCATCTGTCCGACAAAAGAAGCATTCTCAAGCATTTCTCCGGTTCGGGCCTCGGAATAACCCAGCAGTTCCATCAAGTTAAGAAACTGTTCCCCGGCAGAATCATCCGCTTCATTTCCTGATATCAGATTCTTATAAAAATCTATATCACCAGTCATGCTATTGGGGTTAAACCATGTAGAATTAAAGCCTATGTAGTCCGGAGCAACTACGAATTGAAACTCTTCGCTGTATAGCATGTACTCTTCACTATTGTAGAGCTGATAAATATCCTCGAGACTATTTATATCTTCAATCTGCCTAATGTGCTCCTTCACGGATTCTATTCTTTGCGAGTAATCTGCAGTATCCTGAATGTGGCGATAAATAGAAACCGCTTTATAAAGGCCGTTCTCTTCACTAAGTTCATTTAAATCGGTATTATCAAGAATATCCTTCAGCCGTTCTTCTGATTGGTACAGCTCATCCCATGTGGCGGCTGCACTTTCATTGCCTGTCTGTTTCTGCTTTTTCCATTCACCATTTACAAACTCATCAAAATCCGAGATGGCTTGTTTATCATCTATTTCCTCAATCACACTTTTTTCAGCATCAGCATTAGATTCTTCTGCCATTCTACTTTCGCCACATCCTGTTGCTGCCACAACTAAAGATGCGCTCAGCAATACGGCCAATACTTTTCGCATACAATATCCCCTTATATTCATGTTTTATATACGTGCACCCTAAATATGCACAGGATATTAATTTTAATTGTTTGCATTTATGAAGTCTACAGTAATTAAGAAAAGTATAATAATTGAAAATGTTATTTTCACTCAGCTCATTTTTTACATAATAGAAAAGCGATGTGCATTTCTACACATCGCAATCTACGTTTTTACTGTTTTTTATGAAAAGAGCTTTCTTCCTGCCCAGATGCAGATGCAAGCACCTACTGTTGAAACAATAAGGCTGCCGATAATTCCTGTAGCAGTAAATCCGATAAGCTTAAATACCAAGCCTCCAACAAATCCACCGCCGATACCAAGAAGTATGTTCTTGATAGTTCCTGACTTTTCACTCATAAGTCTGCTGGCAATAAATCCAGCGATCGCACCAAGTATAAGTCCCCAGATAAGTCCCATAGCATTTTCCTCCATTTTTCTTATGTGCTATCTATTATATAGGTCTAACCGGTCTACTGTAAATAGGCATGGAATAACAAGGAAATTGCTTCCCTTTGCTTTTTCCCTGTCAAAATGAGACTCCGGATCTGCTTTGAGCCATTTTTCTATCACAGCAGATTCTTCATCAATATTTTTGATGTTTACATTGTTCCTAGGCTCCTCATAGTATGAAAAGAGGATATTCTCATGCAAAGATATAAAAGCGTATTTATCGCCTTTTAAAAGGCCTTCTGAGACTATCTCATCATGATATCTAACATATGATGGAAGCTTATCCGGGAAAACAAAAGCAATCCTTCCAATCCGCTCTTTTGGCGCAGTTGTCCTCTCCTTCTCCCAGACATCCAGATCCTCTTCAGGAATATGATGATAATAGACATTTATCATTGGGGCAAAAAATCTGTCGCCGTCTTCTTCAGGCCAGGGCTTAAGATATGGCTTTAAATCGCTCATTATCCTGTCTATGTCCAGACTGCTCTTTTCCCCTGCCGTGACTATCTCTTCAAGGTACAGAAAGCCCATATTCTCATGGCGATAAAAAGAGGCATTGCATACCATGCCCTTCTCGATCTGCTTTATAAAAGCAGCTTTACACCGGTCAATGATTCCCTCAATAGGGACATCATTGTTCAATGCTTTAAAGCTGCACCTGTACTGGCTCCTAATCAACATACTCCATACCTCTTCTCTAAAGAATTTAGCTGCTCAAAGCGACAGGCACTTCGGCATTTCCTTGACTCCTCTTGCACGGCACACAACAGAGGTAAAACCGGTGTATGATAGCGGATTACCCTCTATATCTGTGACTGTACAGCCTGCCTCCTCGGCAATGAGAGCTGCAGCGGCATAATCCCAGAGCTGTATCTTAAGCTCAAAGTAAAGGTTGCATCTGCCAAGGGCTACGCAGCACATATCCCACGCAGCAGTCCCGGATCTTCTAAGGTCTACGCACATAGTCAGAAGATTCCTGGCTATGTCAAAGGTCTTTTCCTGCAGCTCAGTATAGTATGGCGCGGTTCCAAATAACGCCAGAGACTCTGAAAGTGGCGTATCTGCCGACATAATCTTCTCATCATTCATATATGCGCCTTTTCCTGCTTCTGCACTGAACATCATGTCATCATAAGGATTGTATACTACACCGATAAAAGGCCTTCCCTCTTTTAAAAGCGCAATCGAAACCACAGATGGTCGGTATGCATAGATAAAGTTGGAGGTCCCATCGATCGGATCCAGAACAAAGCAGTATCCGCTTTTCATCTTGTCCGTGAATACGTCCTGTCCGTCCTCTTCTCCCAGAAACTGAGCTTCCGGAACTACAATTTTCAGTTTTTCTATCAAAAAACTCTGTATCTTCTCATCTGTCTCAGTGCAGAAATTTGCATGGCCTGACTTTTCCATGATCTTAGGCCGCTTGGCGGTTATCATGATCTCACCGGCCTGTTTTGCCACTTTTTTAATCTCTTCTATAAGCATAGTCTCTTTTCCCAATCGCTCTTAGTAATACTTTTCTAGCATTTTCTTCACGCATTTGTTACAAATGAACTACCCTCACCGACTCTGCGTCGGAAAGGGTTTCTGTTATGCCGCTTTGCGGCATGAACCTTCAGTCTGCCTATGGCATCCTGAAGAACAGGGCATGTCCACTATGCCCCTATCCCATTGTGTTACCTTTGGGAATACTTTTCTCAAGATATTTGCAGCCCCGTTTATGTCTGCATTTGTGAGTGTTCCATCGTAGTGTCTGTAGAGTCCTCTTTTTATCCTTCTTCCTGAAAAAGAGTATTCTTTATTCTTCCCTTTTTCATACATGGGAATCGGATCCATAACAAGAAAATCCGCCTTCGAAGTATAGCTCTCCTCGGTCAGGGCAAATCTTATTCCATATTCAGCAAGCTTATAGCGGAGCATATCTGCAAATATCAGCATTGGTATCTGCACAAAATTCTGGTTACTGATATGTCCCATATCTGCTTCCTGTTTCTGGAATACGTTATGTCCCATCACCACAACATCGACACGGTTATCCCTTGCATAGTCCGCAAGCTGTCTGCTTATTTTGTGGAACTGGTCCTTTATCCTCCTGTTCCTCTTTTCAGTAAGGATGCTCATTTTCCTGGTACGGTATCTCTTATTGCATCTCATGGCACATGAAGCTAGCCGTCCCATCTCCTTGTTATAGAACTGGTTGATGGACTTGATGACTCCGCCCTTTATGACAAATGGTCTGTTACCAAAGTTGTTTACTACGGCAGCTATGTTATCTGTTCCGGGATCTAGTGCCATCACGCGGATGCCTGAAATATCCGCCATATCTGCAAGGCTCCTCAGTATTTCCTCATCATCGGCAGGAACCATGCCCCTTGTTTCCACATCCATGACGACATCTATCACAAAGTCCTTCCCATGAGGCTTTATGCGCACTTCCTTAAGCTTTCCGGAAGGGAAGTCTTCACCAAGTCTTAGCATATCGTTTGTTCCGGGGAATCTGATAAGAGAGTCATCCTTTATCCTGCATATCTGGTTTGTGAGTATGGCTGTCTTGTACTTTCCCTCACCTACATATTTGGGCATGCGGGGGCGTCCTGTAAAAGCAGACGGATTCTTTGTATATGCCTTCACTGCCTCAAAAAATGACTTGTAATCCCTAATGAGGAGTTTAAGTATCTGCTGGTTTGCCTGTGATGGAAGCCCGTAGTATGCCTTATCTTTTGTGGTCTTTAAAAGATAGTCGAGGGCATTGTAAGAAAGCCAGGAACCTTTTACCTGATATTTTGTACCATCGAGGGTATCACTCACAAGCCTGAATACCTGCATCTGATTGGGATACAGGGGTCTGTAGGATTCAAAAGCTTCCATAGCCGAAGAATACTGACGGATTATGAAATTAGCCCTGTTGTACAGAATGGCTGAAGCTCTGCAGATATCACTGCAGTAACCATATAGTCTGTTGTTTTTACTGATTCTGAACTGCCTTGTTCTGTACACGGTTGTAATTCCCTTCACCAAACCTTATACTCTGTATTATAGCATATTTGCAGCAAATGTGCAAACATTTGTTTGCGTTAGATTTGGAGGTTTCATGGACAGTTACAAGAGGAACAGGCATTCAGTCTACCTGCTTACATACCACGTAAAGATTGGTACCAGGTACCGTTTTTCTGTTTACTCCACGCGCTGTTTTTCTGCTTATCCTTACTATCTACGTTCGTCTGCTTAAGGACTGCAGAAAGCTTTCTAAGTGCGTCCTGCTTGTTCATGAACTGGCTTCTTTCCTTTGTGGAGGACACTGTAATGCCTGTTGGGATAAGGATTATCCTTACTCCTGACTCAGTCTTATTATCATGCTGTCCGCCTGATCCTCCACTATGGAACTTTTCAATTCTTATCTTGTCTTCCGTAATTTTCTCATCAACTTCATCAGGCTCTTCGATGATGCTAACGTCCACAAACCAGTTCTTTCTCTTGTGCCCCGGTCTGTAACCGCTCTTGCATACCCATTGCATTGTGCCTTCAAGGGCTGACAAGTCCTGTTCTGAAATAAAAATGATTGATGAATAGGCTCCTTCTACCTCTCCTTTCACGCCTGTAATCATCTCTATATCCGGAAATTCCTTTTGTAAAGCTCTGAAAATGCCACCCACAGCAGCCCTACATTCGACTGGACCCATGCCTGAACTAATCTGCATTATCATCACGCATTCCCTCCCTTATAGTTATATACAGGTTTGAGAATCTTTGTGATGTCCACAGTTTCCGCAACAGCCTCCTTGATGTAATCAATATCCCTGTAGGCAAAGGGTGCCTCATCAAGTGTGTCCTTGCTGATGCAGCTTGTGTAAATTCCCTTCATTGAAGCCTTAAATTCAGACACTGTGTGGCTGGTTGTAACATTCTCCCTGGATGAGATTCTGCCAGCGCCATGAGGTGCTGAGCGGTTCCACTCATCATTGCCCTTGCCGATTCCAAGGATTACGCCATCTCTCATGTTTATTGGTATGATCACCTCCTGATTTTCCTTAGCGGAGATGGCACCTTTTCTAAGGATAGCTGCTCCATTTGTCTGCTCAATGTAGTTGTGGATGCAGCTCTTTTCATCTGTTACCTTCCACTTCATCCCCTTACAAACCTCCTTCATGATGATGTGACGGTTGAGTTCAGCGTATTCCTGAACAACCTGAATATCATGAAGATAGTCTGAAAGGAGCTCATCTGTAAGGTAAGTAAGTTCATATGGAACATCCTCTTTTCCATGCTCCATTAAATACTTGTGTCCCTTATCCATGTAATACTCAGCAACTTCCTTGCCAAGGTGACGGCTGCCACTGTGAATGATCAGATATCCCTCTCCATTCTCGTCTGCGTCGAGCTCAATAAAGTGATTACCTCCTCCAAGAGTTCCGATACTAAGCATTACCTTATCATCTCTGATGTGCTTAAAGCAGTTAAGTCTCCCAAGGTCAAAATCTAATGCGTCACTATGAACCATGTTTCTTACCTTGAACCCAACCGGAACGTTGTCTCTGATGACTGTGTCGAGCTTCTGGAAATCCTTTCTGATCTTTCCAATCTTTACCATGCTCATACCGCAGCCAATATCAATTCCGATAAGTGCAGGAAGAACTGCATCTGTCACTGTCATTGTGAGTCCAATAGGTCCTACCTTTCCCGGGTGAACGTCAGGCATTACACGGATCTTGCTACCCTTTGTAGCTTCGATGTCACTGATCATCTGTACCTGAGCGATCGCATACTGATCAACATTTCCGTCAGCGATATCTCCCATGCACATGATCATGGCATCTGAATATTTTCCTTTTACTGGTATCAAAATATAGCCTCCATTGCAGGTGCCCTGCGCATTTTTGCGCACAAAAAAGACACCTCTTAATCCTCAGAAGCCTAAAGTCTTGTCCTTATACCAGTCCTTTTTCTTTGTGTGAAATAGTTTTAGAAAAAAAGACGGCGGACAATCATGCCCCTGTTGTCTATTGCTGCTATGTTGTTAGTATTCATCGTATGTTTCATGATCGTCCTCCTTTCTTGAAATTCATTTCTGAATCATGAAAAATCTTTGTTTGTTGCTGAAATTACAATATCATATATAGCGGACATTATATGTCCACGTCAACATATTTTTGAAAATGTTTCAAAAATGTTATATGGTCAACTATTATAATAGCGTTTACAACAACGGTGCTTTCATAATAAAGCCTTTCTAGAAAAAAGCGCCTCCCAAACCGGAAGACGCCAAAACTGTTCCATTTCTAATTAAGCTCATGAGATATTTTATTTCTTTTTCTTCTTTGAGTTGGATAATGTTAAATCCATCATTCTCCTGAGATAAGTATCTCCATCAATTTCTTCTTTGTCGTATTCACTCATAAGCTTTTCAATTTTACCCTTTATTTCTTCTCTTTCATCTCTTGGTTTTTTCCCAAATAATCCCATTTTGCACCCCCTGAAAAATGTAGAAATCTGTTTATCACATTAATTGTATCACAGTTACTTTATTACTGCATATCAATAAAACATATTCTCTTTCTTCTAAAGCCATACCAGAAATCCTCATCGTCGTGGCCACAGTAGGTTCCAATAATATATTGAGGCATTTTCTTAATACCATTTACTTTGCAAAGCACAACCTTAATGCCGTCTTTCGGAATATGTTTATGGTGCATCTTTCTTGTTCAGCAATTTGTTCATGTTTTTATCTGGTATTTACCAGGATCCTCAACAAGGCCTACAAGCGAATGTCTTAGACTCTTTGAAATAGCTTCAAAGTCTGATCCAAATGCATCATCCCAACTGACGGTTTCTCCAGTATAAACCCTAGTTAAATCTGGCTTTTCTTTACAATATTCATTAAAAACAGCTTCTGCGTAGTCATTCTCTATCAGATTATCAATTTCAGCATCAAGTCTTGTAATATCTTTTGACAAAGCTCTCGTTTCGGCTTTTCCATCTTCACGCTCAGCCGCGTTTTCATACCGCTCAGTTAAAAGACTTCTCTCGTTATATAGTTTTCTAAGTTGCTCGCCATAATCCCGTATTGTTTTTTCTTTCATATGCTTATCCTCCGTTATGATATCGCCGCTAGAATCTCATCAAAGAAGGATGTTCCCATATGCGACTTTATGTACCCCGCTAGTGCAACTCCACCATAATGAGAAATACCGCCCTCCGAAGCATCGTGCAGTTTACGAGAAACAAGCGTTATAGTCATCAAGTCTGGATTTTCATGCATAACCATATCACTGCTTTGTATAATATTAGCCAACTCTCTATTACTTAAATCCTCTAATTTTTTGTTGTTATCACTTAGTATCTTTTTGATAGACTCCGGTATCTTGGAAGGGTCTTTTATCCAACTATCTTTAAACTTTTCTGCTGCATCATCAAAATTATCAGTACGATTTGGAGTCAACCTATTTGTCAAAGTAACCGTCTGGTATTTCGATTCATCAAACATTATGCTGACAATGTTATTTTTCTTTACAACATCGATAACGTCATCGTCAATCTTTATTCTTCCAATCACATCACCATCAGCTGCATTCTCGAATAATTCCTTCAATGTTTCTTTAGAAATGACATTTCCATCCAGGTCTACGATTTCTTTAGTCCGAGTTAGATTTTTTAATGATAGGTTAGCCAATTCATCAGTATTTTCATTTAAAAACAGTTCTAATTGCTTCCAACTAAGCTTCCTAGAAATATACTCGCTATGAAACACCGAGTCGTCTGCTACTTCTTTTAATCCGGTAAGTGCATCATTAATAGCGTTGCCTACTGTCTGCAGCACTTTTGGTGTTTTAATAACAAGATTAGGAAATAATTTATCTGTTAGTATTTCTGCACCTGAAGCTGCATTTTTTACGACTTTCCCAAGTCCAAGCCCAGCGGCTTTAAAAAAAGCGCTAATACCAAAGCCAAGTGCAACTCCATAGCCAAACTCTTTAATGATTTTCTCCCCGTTTTCATTATCAAGCCATGCTGCTATGCTCTTTTCTGCGCCTCCAAGAAGTCCATCCAATAAAGAATCTATAAGGAAATGCGCTGCCCCTTTATATTGAGCATTAATATATGGCCCTAAGTAACCACTTACTGCACCGGTTGCTGCAGCCAGTACTACCTTCCCCCAGTCAATTGAATCTAATGGCTTTCCCGAAAGGGCCACCTGCATAAGGACTTCTATCCCCGTTCCTGCCATTGCACCTGCCGCTGCTGAAAGAGGCGGGCATTCCATGCAAACCATTGACCCAACTATACCAGTAGCTATTGTGATAACGCACCCTACTTTGACAAGCCATTTCGCTAAGCTGTCAGCGTCATTTATCGGTTTTCCATCTGCATTGACGAACATCAGCCCATCAGCAGTTATCCTATAGCACTCTTTTAGATTAATTTGTGACGTAAGCTTAGCCAGGTAATCTACATCATATCCAAGAAACTTCTCTTCTTGAAGGGATAACAAATAGGATTCAATTGCTTCTTGAGAAAAATGTACATAAGTCTGTATATCAACTGATGCAAAATTAAAATCCTGCTTCTCCAAAACATCATTTATAGCTTTTTCAAGCTCAGCATAATCAATCTCTTGAGACAGTGGAGTACCTGATAGAGGTTTATAAGTTCCAAAGTCTGTATCATATAAGTACTTCTTTTCATCATATGAATACAAAGATCCAAGACTCACATCACAGTTATCTTCGTCATACTCCATTGTTTCATAGTAAACATGTCCTTTATCGTCAAGGCCATACTTTAGATACTTACCGTAAACTACGCAGTGTTCTAAAACTTTTGATCCTTCATAAGCAAGAAGGAAACTGGTTGTATCATCCTGGTAATCACAGTCAAATAGCTCAAGTCCCTCATCAAATTCCTCATCAGGTATCTCAATTTCGCCATAGTACGGGATAAAGCCCGAATTAAAGACAACTCTAGTTTCATCGCTATTCGTATAGCATTCAGAATAATCAGTATATGCCATTCCATGGATCGAAAGTCCGCTCTTAAGCTTTGTATATGCAGGGAAAACATCATATTTGTACTTAAGCTCGTTAGCTAAAAGTCCATACACAAATGTCTCAAAGTCTCCCACATAGTCTTCCCAGTTTGTAGAAAGGCCCACACTCATAGAAGTATCAATTACTTCTTCAATGGAAGCTTGCTCTGACGCAGCCTGAGAGTTGTCCATGTCTTCAAGAATTGCCTTCGTTGTCTCTTCAACAATCTTATCCTTATCAGCACTGCTTACTGTATTATCTTCTGTAACATGCTTATTGCAGCCTGATAAAACTGTAGCGGCCATAGTTAAAGACAATACTATCGATAATGCTCTATTCATATACCTTTTTATCATAAGCACACTCTCCACTATCATTTTCTGGTTTTAGTTTTTTTCTTAACACAAGCTGCTACTCCGCCGCCCAATGCTGCAATAATAAGTACAGGTATTATTGGGCTGTTTTTTTTACTTGTACCATCATTTGACTTTTCGCTTTCGCCTTCTTCATTAGCCTCTTGCACAGTATCTTTCTTAGCACTAACTGTGCAGGAAGCCTCTATCGTAATATCATTTTCCTCAGTTACTATCAATTTATTGTCCTTAATTAGATCATCATTGGCTTTCCACCCCTGAAAATCTTTCCCTTCTGATAGCTCTGGCACTGGCAGATCCACTTCGCTTCCATAACTTGTCTCCAGCATATCCAAGATATTGCCCTCATCGTCCTTAAGGATAATATTTACTTTTTTAGGCCTCCATCTAGGAGATAATGTCTTTTCTCCGCTAAAGGATATTTTGTCTATTACCTCATCAAATACATTTCCATCTTCATCATCATATCCAGCAAACTCATATCCATACCTTGTAGGAATCTGTAACTTAACGTTCTCTTCTCCTTTTTTAGCCAGGACCGGTTCAAAGGTCTCTGTTCCCTCTCCCTTATACGAAATAGATGCGTATTTTCCGTCACTGATATTAATCGTAAACGAATACTTATTACCTAATCTGTTTACAACGTATACCTCATACTCGCCTGCATTTGTCCATATCTTTTCCGCTGCTTTTTCCATTCCCAGGAACATCGTTCTTTTGCTTTTTGTATCTTTTACAACCACGCTGCTATATGGATCAAGGCTGTCTTTAATATCTATGATAGAAAATGCTTCGGCGTCTATTGTTTTGCCGCTATCTTCCTTTGATAATACTAAAGTTTCCTTATTTTCCCCCTTTAATAAAACAGTAACTGAAGCCGTATTATCACCTTCTGCATAATAAACTGCCTCATATGAAGTAGAATCCCCATAGATTGTTTCCTCTGTTATAGTTACTATTCCTGTTTCGAAGCCTTTTTCTTTAAGCTGGCCCTCTACATCTTTCTCATAATCTATGATTGCTCTTTTGCCTTCTTTATCAGTTATTACAACAATATTTGAATCACATCCGTATTTATCTTTGATAAATTCAAATGACTGTTTTCCAACCTCGGGCATTTTCCCTTCCTTAGGCTCCTGATATGAGTAAGGCAATGAGTTGATAATAGGAAGAGCATCAAGATTTGTCAGTAATTCTTTCTGGCCATCCGCAAATACCACAACACTATTGTAGGTATCAAGCTTATCAAGACCTCCTATATTATCCAGCGTTTCTTTCCTTACTGTTCTGAATGTGGTCTCATCAGAAGCATCGAAATATAATTCCTGGACTGCTTTTTCTGCGCTTTCATTTAGTGCCTGTGTCAAAGCCCACTCAGAATCATATCGGTCCTTTGGTTTATTAGGATCTGTGCCATAGCTATAAGTACCGTCTGGATTATTTTCAACTGTTCCCTTTTCATGATCATATGCATACTCTTTTGCTGCTTCATATGTCTTAAATGCAAGACATATATGGCCGCCTTTGTTTCTTATATATTGAAGCCCATAATACTTAGGGAACACCCCCGCCACGCTATTATTCATAGCCTCTATTAGATTTCTTTTATTAACCTGCGGTCCTGGTGCTGTTCCTTCAGGTATGATCTTAAACCTAAATGTTATTACCTTATTATCCCCAGAAGGTGTCTTTGTCTTGCATGTAGGATTGTTATTAAGAACAATCTCATATTCGCCAGGAGTCATCAGCTGCTTGGTCCTCATGGATTTTGAAGCCTCTATTTTTTCAGATTCCCCTGTTGAAATGTTCTTTATCTCACCGTAAAGCGGAAGGTATTCATCCGAAACACTTAAAAATTTGTACTTGGTTCTGCCGCCTTCAAATACCGGGTATTCTGAATTTTCATCATAAATCCTCTTGCCTTCAATAAAACTGCCATCAAAATATACCTTTAAAGTCTCCTCCTTTGTCATTCGGTCAACATATATAGTCACATCCTTTGAAGATCCAGCCACGCTTTTTAGACTAATATCATATCTTCCTGTCTCGGTAAGAGTCATTCCCTCTCTAAAAGAAAGCTCTTCTCCATCCTTCTTAACACGTATGCTAGCTGTAGGATTTTCAGAGGTATCAATGGTAAAACCTGTAGCTGTGACTGCTCCAGACTCGATAGTTTCAGCCTTTTTATACATGTTTACGGTTATTTTATCTTCATTATCTCTAGAATCTTCGTCCTGTCCTTTAATTGTCAGATTGTGGAATGTTATCGCTCCTAGCTCATCGTTACACAGGTAAAAGATATATTCTTCTATGCATCTTCTTTTATCTTTGCCACCAACCTCTTGAATCTCATAAGCATAGGTAACTTTTATATACACTCCATTTATTATTGCTTCGCCTTTAGGCTGATATATCAAAATATCTCCTTTTTGACTGTAGTTCTTATAATAATCCGTAGTATATACTGTATTTTTGGCAACCTGATCTGACCAGGTAACTCCATCTGCAGAATTCTGAACAATAAGTGCCCCTGTTCCAATAGCTGTTTTCGTACTTATTCCATTTATCTTCTGATCTTCTTTCTTTCCCCAAGTATCTGATACTACTTCCCATCCACTTGTTTTATAGGTTTGTGGATCCGTAACTCTTAGATAAATGTCTGCCCTTTTCCCACTAATTCCATAAGAAGGGCATCCTTTTGTCAGTGCCATGTTTATTTTCTTTCCAGCTTTTTGAGCAATAATAAGCGAAGAAAGTGTTCTCCCTGAAACTAACGCACCATCACTACTATCCTTCTTATATCCAGTCCTTTCTTTATTAACATATTTTTTAGGTGAAGCAGATATTGTTGCAGACCCTTCTGATACTCTTACCGTTTTTTGGAATGTATCACCTATTGGAGAAATTGCTGTTATCGTATATGTCCCAGGCGCGTAGAATGATTCATATGAATTTACCTTTTTAGGCTCTGCATTACCCCTTTTTACCGTAATACTTGCATTAGAGCCGTTGTTTAAAAGAGTAAAGCCCTCCTTTACCGTAGAATTGTCATTGACTATCTTCCGGCTGCTAACATCCAGGATTGAAATCGGATCATCTGCATAGCAAATATAGAAATCATACTTATCAATACAATACTTGTAGATGTCCTTTTTGGCACCCGTAGGCCTTCTTTTTAATGAGTAGATTACATATACTCTATAATAAGTACCATCTTTTATCTCTTCTTCTGAAACAGAAAGCAAAGCATTGAGGTCAACTTTTTTATTAGAAAACAGGTTATTTACCTGCACATAGTCATTTCCAAAATCCTTTCCATCATTTGACTTCTTTACTACTATTGAGCCATTGCCAACCTTTTTTGATAATTTAATGTCGCCAATCTTTTTCTCACGGCAATCATAGAGATTCCAAACATCCTTTTTGTCTGAATTATATCCACCATCATAACTAAATCCGATTGTTGCTTTCCCACTGACCGCATACGCAGTTGTCCCATTGATCGCAGTTTCATTTTTCAAATCACCTTCAACAAATAATGAGCCAATCTTTTGTCCATATGAAGGTTGAGATACAACATCACTTGAAGCCATGCTAAATTCTGTAGTACTTTCATATCTTTGCTCAGGCAAAACAGATATCTTCTCTCCAGCATAAACATACAAATCATTGAGCAGCAGACTTATAAAAAAAAGCACTATTCCTATGAAAACTAACCTATTATTCTTGCTCTTGTGGCTTCTCATAAACTATTCCTCACATATCAATTTCAAAAAATCATATTTACGCATTGCCATAGAAAAAAGGGATCAGATCAACTTATTATGTTTCCCCAATCCCCAGTCAATTACTATTATACCAAATACGAATACTAAAAGCCGTAAATACTACATATACTCTATTGGGCGGCCCACTTGGACACCGCCCTGCTAAGAAAGGAGAGCACTAGCATTCAGCAAGAAAAAGCAAAAGACTATTTCTTACATTTAGTCCAAGTGGTATCTAAGGAGCAATTTTGTCAGCGTTACAAATCGACAACATTCTTATTATAGTTTTATTTTTAGTCTCCATATATACTCTTCATCCATCTTAAATTAAAGTCATCCAAAGCGTCTTCATAATCCTCATAATGCTTTGTTGGACCATCTCCCAACACGCAATAGACCTCTCTATTGCCTCTACATCCAATTTTCAACAATCTCAAATCACCTTCAGCTCTTACTATCTCCATATCTCCAAAACCTAGCATTTATCTTTACCCTCCCTACTATTTTTTCTTATATGTTCTAGTTTCATGAACAGTTCCATTAGGGTATTCTGTCTTTGATGCTTTAAATGTTCCGTCTCCAGATGTAAATGTTGCTACTTTTCTATTTGTACTTGTTACTCTAGCCTCTGCATGATCACCAATATTCGAAACAACTTTATTTATTTTTGATAATAATTCCATAAAGGTCACCTCTCGTCATATATTAACTATTACAATGCTGCAATCATCTCAATTCCTTAAATTCTTCTTTTATCCGTCGCGCAAATTCTTCCTTTGTCTCATCAGTGTATAGATACTTTTCTAATACCTTTTCACTTACTCTGTCTTCATTAACATCATTAAGAGTATCTCTGGCCGCTTGTTCACCGAATTCATCATAAAGTTTGGCAAAATTTATAATATCTAATTTATTCTTTCCCATCTTATCTGGCTTCCTTGGGTTCTTGTTCTATGCGGCTGTCATCTTTTTCCTTGGTAGCTAATTCTGCACTAACACCAATCTCATTTAAGAAATCCGGATGAGATTCTTTTCTTTTTATTAACTTCAACGAAATGATTCTTTCCCTTACACTCATGTATATAACCACCTCTTTTCTTTGTTTATGCATAAATCATAAATCCGTGCCACAATTAGAAACAGGAATGTTTCAGAAAAAAAAGGTGGTTATCTTTCTACAGATAGAAAAATAAAACGCACCTCATTCCATAATGGACTGAGGTGCATGTAAAATAATATTACTTTTTTCTATTTCGTCTTGCTTCGTACTTTTCAATATCTATTGATCCATTAGCAATCATTTGCTCTGACCATAATTGTAATGCTTCCACAGTAATAGATATTTTTTCCAGTTTCTCCTGAATATCAACAAAATCGTCTATTTCAGAATCGTCTATTATTTCATCTGCAGTTATGCTTATCAGCCGCCTTTGACTATCCTGAACTTCGTTTAAAGAATCAACCATATTTAGTATGATCTGTGAAAGTCCCTGGATTTTTACCTCCGGCACATATTGCTGCCCTATCGGACATTGATTTGAGCAATAGTAATTACATAAATCTGGAGCCTTATACTTTTCAGCCATTATTTTAATTTCTTCAGGATGAGGCTCGACCCTTTCATTTTCAATTTTTTCTATACGTTCAGGAGGTATAGTCTCGAGCAATTCACTTGCCTGCTCTCGGGTTAGCTTTAATTCTTCTCTTCTCCTAAAATAGGCATTTTTGTTTTCTTTTGAAGACACCTTCGGCATTCTATTTTTTCCTCCATCAGTACAGTTCTTAAGACAGAAATACTGCTATTTAGCCTGTCTTATTTTCTAAATTGTATTTTTCTCTCGATTTTACTTAATTTTCCCTAGTTCCGCCCTACACCTATTTAAATACTTAAGATATGCTTTGGCATCTTTTATTGTATCTTTATCCAAAGAGCACTTCTCTTCTTCTAATTCTTCAAGATTTTTTTCAACCTTATTTATTGTTACATCCACCGCCTTTGATAACTTATCCAAAGCCTCTATATCATTAAAACGATCTTTCAACACACATTTGCTGAACACCAGCATTTTGGTTGCTAGCCTAATCAATATATCGCTATTAGTCTGCGAAAGGATTGCTGCCATAGATGCACTACCTGATCCCGCAACACCTAAAAGAGCGCCTCCTCCTGTGATAATTGCAGTTCCACCTGCCATTCCTAATCCTCCGGCAGCTAGTGAGCCTCCTCCCACAAGAGCCAAACTAGCACTTGTAAGAGCTGCTCCATGCAACCCCACAACAGCCTCTCCGGCTATTAGTGTCGCTATTCCAGGAGCAAAAACAAATGCAAGACCACCAGAAGCTACAGCAGTTACCGCAGCCACACCGGCAGCTATTATCGTATTCTGAGTGTTACCACTAACTAATCCCTTATACTTCTTGTATGCATCTCTAATTGCATCTATCTCAGTCTGGTTTATAATAGTTTGCTTTCTTGCAAACTGATCATCTATGTAATTGTATTTGTCCCTCTTCAACTTTTTATACTCAGCATCCTCCTTAGAATGCAACGGGAAATATGGTTTAAATACGATTAACTCAGAAGCAATCAAATAGAACCATTTCAAATATTCCTCAGTCTGTGTAACCTTATTAATCTCCCCATATATCAATTCTTCATTTGTTACAAAATATCCTTCTTCTGTTATCCCCATTCCTTTAAGTAACATGCTTTGCCATGATTCAAGCCATGTTTTTTTCTTATCTTTATCTTTTATATTCACAGTATGCTCAATATCCTTAAGTATAGCCACTGTTTCAAGAGAATATAGGATTCTAGTTTGAATTGCATCCATGGTAAGAGCAGCAAATGCGTCACTTGAAGTCTGTTCATCTGCCATACAATCCTCGAAACTAATATCCTTACCTTTTTTCTTTTTATCTCGCCTTTGTAATATGACTTTTATATCATCACTCCAATACTTACTGTCCGCCACACATGCGAAAATAAAACGTCCTACTCCAACAATATCTACTTCAGCAAGGAGTGTCTTAGCAAACTCTCCACCTTTTTTATCCCTATTAAGAACAGCTTTTATTGTTGCTCCTGTAACATTCACTCCAACAAAACAACCGCTAGATATAAGAACCATCCTGGAAATTAGTCTATTATTGAACGGCAGAACTGCTCCAATATCAACTTTATCCAGATCTGCAAATGTACGTATTTCCTTATTCTTAATCTCAACTGTAAATTTCTTTAAAAAATAAAAACATCTAACAATGCACTCATTTATAAGAACGGGCGCGCTTTTATTAAATGCCTCCACGCTTAGACTTTCGATTTCCTCATGAAGATCAAATTCTTTTTCTTCCCCCTCATCGTCCTTGTATCTTGAGTTTTCGAAGGTTTTAGTAATCCACTCAGAGAAAAGTTTTTCTGAATCGTTGTAAGAAGAAGGTATGTTTCTGAAGATAGGAAATTTGTATAGTTCCTTTAGAAGCGTCATCACTTCCTTAGGCATTTTAATATCTTCCAATAGTGTTCTGTTAGAAACAGCCACATCAACAGCCACGTTAAATACCCAATACAGGAAACCATATGCAAGTTTTTCAACTGCGTTTCTTCCAATCGCATAATATTCCGGAACCGGTTCTTTAACCAATTGTTTTTCACCAAACTTGTAGCGTTCTCCACTATATTGAGTAAAAACACTAAACACAAGCCCTGCCAGAGAAGGATGGTTGGATAAAAATCTCAGCCACTCATCAAGTCCCTCTTTAACTTCTTTATTTAACGAATCATTTACGTACGGAACAAAACGATCTTTTAAAAAAGAAACAGCTCCTTTTAAATCAGATTTTTTGTATCCTGCGATTTGGGCGGCAATAATAATATATTTCTCCCAATCGCTGTTCTTCCATTTATTAATCTTTTCTAGACTGCTTTCTGCTAGTTTCAACTGACTGAAAGCGCCAGTAAGTAGCCCACTTGCCACTGCCGCAATGTAGTAAGAATGGTCTTTTTCACTTATACTGTCATCAAATTCAGCATCAATAAACTCATCGTTATCAAATGACCTGTCTGATTCAAACATATTGACTTCGATGTCATCGTTATATTTATATACAAAAGAATACTTAGAAGAATCTACTAATGCATATTCCACTTTTGGTTCCGTTTCAAAAAGAACATCCTGTTCCTTAATACTAACCAAGTCTGCTTTTTTTCGAGTAACAAGCTCATTTATCACCATTTAAAATCTCCTCCGATGCATGTAGATGCATTTGAATACAGTAAAAAACATCTATTTAATTGTATCATCATTACGTTATTAGTATGTTGCTTTTATTATATTTTATTTCACATTACAGATCCGCTTATATAGTTTGTCACTCCGGTAAATACCGGGAGTCCTGTCTCGTTATGCATAATCGCATAAACAAAGGGCCTGTCAAGCCTTACTGACTTGGGATTACCCATAGGCGCACATCCTGCCACCAAAAACATTGCAGTAGCTGCTGCAGCCTTTGTTCCTTTTCTATTCACCTCAATTCTGGCCTTATGGATAATAGAATCTGCCTTTAACCATTCACTGGAAAGAGGTGAAAAATCAGCTTCCGGTGAGAAAATATTTGTTATACCCATGTTCATTAAAAGTTCCGCTAGCTCAGTCCTAAACTCCCCTTTATACTCAGGCATATTTACATAGACCGGATTATATTCTGCCGAATCATATAAGCCTTTGAAATCTATTCTTTCTATAGATCTTCTGAAAATTCGCTCATTACGCGCATTCTTTGGTAACAGGGCCATAAAAGAATACTCGCCACCCTTGTATGGTTTCAGAAAGCCTGTAAAGAATTCGTTTTCAATATATAAATGTTCCTTACTGAACATCATGTTTACTGTGCTCTTTATTCCATCCGCATTGTTGAACTCATCCTCTTTAATATCGTCCTCGTCGTATTCATTCTCCCAATCAGCCTCGAACGCCACAGCATTTATCAAAGTCATAAGCATGCTTTCCATGCTGTCATCTACTATTTGATCTATCATGCCTTTGGTTTTCTCTTTTACCCAGGAATTAACGTCTCTTACGATGTCACTAGTACAGAACAGTTCTCCGCCAAACTTGGTCTCAAGCCTGCTCTTGTATTTAGGGTTAACCGAATTCTCAATCGATTTTTTTACAATTGCAGCATTAGATAAAACCAATTCTCCGCTTGCAGACAGTTCCTTTTGTATCAAAGATATAATCCCCATGGCAGCTTCATAGGGCAGCAATCCCCTCAATACATTAGCAATCTCTTTTCTCGTCTTCCCATCTGTTGCATCAGAAGCAATAGCCAAAAGAACAATGATAGAAAGCGGTGATATGACAACATTCTCCTTTTCTTTTCCAAGGACATACTCGCCAAAAAACTTAGAAGCAAGTTTATTATATTGTGGGCTATATATGGATATTTTATTCCTTGACATGGTTTTGCCTCCTTAAACTATTGTTTTAAAATTCCTTTGCTATCTAACCTATAGATAATAATGACCTTTTTTCACAGGAAATATCTACGTGGTAATTTCCGTTCTATATCTTATGCCAGCGCCAGCCCTGCAAACAAATCTCCCATACAAAAGCTCAGGTGCTCAGTATCTTCTTCCCTGGCAGTTTTATAAAACTCATTGAGCTCATAATCCGGGTTCTGTTCAAGCTTATATGCATCCTTTCTTCCCATTTTACGGCCAAAGGTCTTCTGACAATCCATCCAGCTTGCAAGGATGATTTCAAGACGTTCATCCTCAATGCCTTTTGCCATTACTTCATGGACAATCTGCTTTGGGTCTGAATCGCTCCAGGAAACACATCTGACATCGTCATAAGGCAGCCAGTCCAGAAACATCATCAGCGCTTCCTCAAAAGAAGGTGCAGACATAACATCGGCCTGCCTTATTCCGGTCATATTCTCAATAAACCAGTCAATGTGGCCATATTCCGGCCTTATATAGGTATTGAACTCATCAATGATCTCGTAATCTTCATCAAAAAGTACCGCTCCAATCTGAATAGTCTCCTGGCACCACTTGTAACCAAACTTCTTGTAGCCCTTTGGTACCTTACAGAACTCAAGATCTACTACCGCATATTTCATAGAACTTCCCCTCTCTGTTTAAAAATATTGAGACTTCTTACGACCTTACACTTCTATCCTAGCCCATTTATTGGGTCATAAACCTCTCCAAGTATACGCACAAGCGTTCCGAACGTAAGTGCTCAAAACCATCAAAAGTCAATAAATAAGCGGCATACAACCACTTTTGCGATTATATGCCGCTTACAATTACATATAAAAAGATTCTATTTTATTGGGTCATTTATTGGGTCATCGTGACCCAATAAACACATATCCGAACATGTTATTCTATTAGCTTGAGCTTATCCAATGAAAACTTCCGTCTATCCTCACCTTCGCATGAGACAGCCACATAAGATTCAGTTACTTCTTCAATGCAGTCACACCACTCCGTATTATCTGGAACACGTCCTTAACTCCGTAGGCGTCAGCCAAGAAATTGGTACCAAGTACTTCTTTCAAGCATGTGATTATTTCCTTTCTGCAAAAAGTGTCTCCGCCTTACTCATCGCTTCCATAATAGCTTCATCAGGCTGCTCAACAGCCCAATCCCAGTACATTCTGCAGCTACCTGTAAGCTTAACATTGAGGTAATCCCTATTATTTATTGCCTGCAGCGCCTCCTCATAGTGCCTAAGAAGGGTTTTATTGGCTCCTCCGTTCCTTCTTCCCTCATCGAGTTCTTTTTGTAACAACGATATTACTATCTCAATCTGCTCTATAGCTTTCCTATATTTCATATCTCAATTATCATCATCCTCTTCTGAAGCCTCGATGAATCCTGCACCTTCAAGAGCTTCTAGCGCTCTTTCCTCACATTCTTCCGGGATGACTATCTCTATACTCTGTGTGGTATTAGTTCCAAATAGAATTGAAAGATACTGTCCGGCTCCGTGCTCCCGCTTATAAGACGGGATATCTTCCAACTTAAGAAGTGCGACAATACTATCTGCTTCAAATGAGTCATATGTGTTGAATATAGTTACCTCTCCGTTCCCCATATTTCTTAGTCCTCCGCCATAAAAGCATCGAAAGCATATCCCTCGATATCCTCAATAAGGTTATCTTCCTCATCGTATATCTTGTACATTTCCTGAGAGGCACCGAGAGATGCTTCTCCTTCCAGCCCTAACAACATGGTGTAAAAAGCCTCCTTCAAAACGGAATCCACAAGGCCTCTAACCTCTTCCTCAGAAATTCCTTGCGCCTCAAGACTCATGATTTTCTCTCCCACACTGGTTTCTAAAGTCTTATCAAAGTACATCTTCAGCATATTGTCTTTTTCTTTATAGCAATTCTTTACAAATTCTTCGCCTGTCATAAGTAAATCTGCTCCTTCTCCTCTTTATGTCCTGTTAAATCCCATCCGGATAGTATTGGGCCAAATAATCCGACATCTCCAACCAGTCTATCTCCACTCGCCTTGATTCCCATTCCTCATTTAAAAATCGCCATTCATCATCATCCATCTGACTTTCAGGAAGTTTTGACGCTTCGTCTATATCCTCGATAGGTCCCAATATATGAACTGTACCTTCCCAATATCCCAGGAATTCATCCTCTACAAAGCCATTGTTCCCCAGATCAACAGTGTCAGTTAACATTCCTGTTTTATCAAAATGAAGCCTCCAGATTCCACTATATGCAGCTCCACCACTCCCGTATTCATAAATATATCCATCAGAGCCTAACCACTGATTTATCCTTGCGCCGCCTTCCAAAATCTTCTTTGCTTTTCCATCAATCAAGGCATATGCTCTCTCATAGACGTCCATAGGAAGGCCGTCGTTATACTGATAACTGGAAACTCCAAATATTTGTTCAAAGACTCCATCACAATCCAGATCTACGTAGGTATACCCCAAATTATTTAGATCATAATTTATATCCATCTCAATGACAGAACCGGTTTTTACTATCGATTTTTTAGAAGTGTCTTCAAGTAATAGGTTGGTTACAGTACCATGCTGATTACTGTTATAGTCCTGATCCATCCAAGCAATAGCCTCCTTGTATGAATCAATTACATCAGCAAAGGCTTCTGCATACAGCTCATCATATTTCTTTATAAGCTCCGGATCAGATAATCTGTAAACATAAGATTCATCATCATTAACCAGGTATGATGTATCATAGCGTACGTCATCATTGTCTTCAATTATTGCAATCTTCTTTTCTACACCAGCTTCTTCATCGTCATATTCAGCGGAACTCGTGGCTTCATCTCTTGATTCCTTTACCGGGACATCAGCGATAGCTCCTGATGATTCTACTGTTGCACCTTGCTCAAGAAAATCATTTTCATCAGAACCCTGTGAATTAGCGCAACCTGTATATAAAAGCATAGTTCCAAATATAGAATACAAAGCAAACCGTTTTGTGACAGTGCCAAATACTCGCTTAATCATGAGCAGCTCCTCTTTCAATTTTAGTCCATCGTAATTCTTTCCGTTAACTACACGCTAATTCTTTTATTAACTAAAGCCTCAAATCTATCAAGCCAAGGAATCATAATCTTACTATTTACCCCTATCCCTAGCTTTTCCCATGCCATGGAATCTTTGGCCATTGTAATAACATCAACAAGAAAAGCTACATCTTCAGATAAGATTTCTTCGTTCCAAGGCATTTCTTCTATATCGAAGCCGGCGGTTCCAGGCGCTATATCATTTATTTCTGCCTGTTCTTGCAAAAAGGCTATCAGCGCAGCCTGTGACGATGTTTTTTCAAAGAATTCACTGGACCTTATCAATAATTCAAGGAAAAGATCAGTCCCTTGATTAGACATGGAAAGACATTCCTCTTTTTCAGTTGTTGCGTTAAACCTTATTGTATTGCCCACTCTTAAGCCTTTCTCATAAGAGCACAGTACACCTTCTGAAGAATCATATCTTTCAGCGGCCTATCCTCTACATGCAGTTCATAGTTAAAGGATCCTTTCCCAAGGAAAATCGTAGCTATCTTCGTAGCCTTTCTATGGTTATCAGCGGTCGCATTGGAATATATGTCCCACACTGTATTATCACCCGCACTTGGAACATATCCAATAAGTTCATACATAAATCGCGACAACAACAAGTCCTCTTCGCATTCAAGCTGCTTGCAATGCGGAGCCATGCAGTCATCCTGCATGCAAACGCTGTCTCTTTCCGCGTCAATCTTAAGCATCTTCTTAACAGGTGGATGTTCCTTTTCGTAGATTACTTCATACATTATCTGCTTTACCTCCGCCATTCTGCCATCGTTGTGATTCTTCCAGTCATCCAAAAGCATCTTATCGGCTCTTAAAGAAAACTCTTTAAACCAATGACGAAGCTCCTCATCAGAAGCATCCGGATTAAATGCCATCGATGCCCAGAAGTCTGCCCTGACAAGGTCATCCATATTTGACAATATTCATTCCTCCCAACATTTCCTGTTCAGCAATCTTCTTTAGGTCTTATCCAGTCCAGATCCTCTTCAATTACAAAACAGTCTCCTAATTCTTCTTTTACACGTTCATACAATCTATGCCCCTCATTGTATAGCTCCCACTGTTCACTGACAGGCATAGGGCAAGGCCCTCCCGGGTCACTCCAGTCTATTAGCCCACAAACATGCTCATCAAAGTTCTCAAGCTCTGATATGAGCTCTTTTGACAAGCCTACCCTGTCATATTCAATCATCCCAACTTTTTCCCCGGTAAGCCACAGGCTTGTAGAATTATAATCCGGAGAAAACCTTAAATAATTAATTGGCCTTAGAACACGGTCTGCGCCATGTGCTGTTTCAATCGCTTTTGATATGCCTTTTGAGTAATCAATAATCATCTCTTTACCTATGAATGCCTCCAGGGTAATTGTTGACTCTACTAATTCACTGGCTTCATTCTTAAAGGTCCTCATTTTTCGTATTATTCTCTTACAACAAGATCTCATCCTTATGCTCTTCAACATATATCTCAAGGTAATCCGTAAGTGATGGTTTAATCCTGTAATACTCCATATCTGTAGCTTCGTAGTCATCTTCCTCGCCTTCTGTATATGCTTTATGGAAGTTGTCAGCGATTTCATCACTTGCAATCTCACGGAGTGCATCCTCCAGTTCATCAAAATCAGTGTCCTCATACATATCAAGGTAGCCACTGAATCCACCGCTATTCATCTCGTTATCATATAAGCAACATAATACTGCTTTTCTCTGGACCTCAGAGAGTGTGTCGAGGTCCCTAAAGCAAACCTCCATAACAAACTTGTTCCAACGATCCGCCTTCTCCTGCATTTCTGTTCCCATACCTTTTTCTCCTTTACACTTTTCGCTTGGTACATACAATATACAAATCATTCCTTACTTTCCTAAGTGAGCCTTTATGTTCCTCTGTTTGCACTCAAAAACAAACCTCTCTGCATTATCAAGATTAAGGTTAATGCCAAAAAGCCGTCTTCCATTTTTGTAAAAATACGCAACCTTATATTCGACTTTTCCAATGAACTCATCTTTGGAGTATTTAGTCTCAATCATCGGACTCATAAGATTCTTGTTGTGGATTTTTATATATATTATCAGGTATCTGGCTAATACGTATTCATCAAAAACAATAAGCTTGGGAAGCGTGGCGCAAAGAAGCCACAGAGCTATAACGGCTATTATCAATGCGCATACCAGATCGCTTTTTCCAAATGGCTTAGCCAGCCGGTATGTATTAACTATACCTGCAATAGGAAGTGCAGCAAAAAGAGCTCCCATTGCATAATATATGGCAAGAACCCCAATTGAATTTCTTACGGTAAATCTCATATAACTTTTACTACCTCTCAATCCATCACCTTAAATGGCCTGAATCGTAAATAATCCCCTGAAACCAGACTATATCTTATACCATTTACTTTCCCCAATAAGCTGTCATGGTATCTGGCTTCGCCATGGCAATGAGCATAGATCACATCCTGAACGCCGTATGCGTCAGCCATGAATGTAAATCTGCTGGTCTTCTCCCAGAGGGATGTTGGTGGATAGTGAAGAAACATTACAAACTTCTCAAATCCATCTTTCCTTGCTGCCTCAAAAGATTCCTTAAGCCTCTTAGCTTCACGCTCTACTAACATAGCGGCATGCTCCTCTGAATCATGACCCTCGTAGCAATATCCCTTTATGCCAACAAGCGCATAGTCACCATAGGGATAATAGTTATTTTGCAGGAAGAACAGTCGGTCTTTATACAAATCATTTAATTTCGCTGTTTTTTTAGCATCCCAGAATGTATCATGATTGCCTCTGATCAGGACCTTTTTCCCGGGAAGATTCTCGATAAATTCCAGGTCCTTCTCGCAATCTGACAGCTTTCTTCCCCAGCTGTGATCTCCAACCAATACTAGAGTATCATCATCAGTGATCATCTTATTGCAGTTCTTCTCTATTTGTCTTACATGATTTCTCCAGATTTTTCCAAATTCATCCATTGGCTTATCAGCCTGGAAGGACAAATGCAGATCTCCAATTGCATATAATGCCATGTTGAATTCACCTTTTTATTCGTGTAGTTAATATACTCACATACTAGAACTATACACTAGCTTCATTCGGTGTAGCCGATAGCGGCATCATAATTATTTTAACAAAAAAAGAGCGATCTTTGAAAAAATCGCTCCAGACTGTAGACAAAGTGGTCCTGAGAGCGTAGCTCTCAAGACCATTTTTCTTTTTCGCGAGTGTTTTATTGATAATAAAGGATAGAAACGGCCTCTATCAGGCCATCTCTAACCGCCATTCATGCTTGATTCTTGCAAGCTTTTTCAGATTCATACACGCAAATGTAAGCGCGACCTTCATTTCCATCCGCGCCTTGCCATACATCTGCGTATATCTGAATCCGTGGTTCTCTTTAGCTGTTCCAAAGATTCTCTCTATTGTTTCTTTTCTGTGAGAATAGAGATCC
>NZ_JHXX01000010.1 GCF_000621605.1 Butyrivibrio sp. MC2021
TTATCAGCACCTGCAATCATAGGGAACAACATGGTTTGTTCAAAAGAGATTTTCTTTTTTCTGGTAAAATCAGAAGCTGGATTGGTCAGAAACTCATCCCTTCGCTCCAACAAGAATGAAAAGACAGAGAAAAGATTTTTGTGTATTTCAGTAACAGTAAATGGCATGCCAGCACCTCCATAAAAATGTCTTATAATCAAGGCGCGACAACATTTTTTGGCTGACTTGTCAAGCATTTTTTACCGAAAAATGCAAAAAAATCAGATGGTATTTCACCTCTGATTTGTGATAGATATTTAATTTGTAAAGTGACGGAGCTTATCTAAATGACATTGGGACGGGGTTGTAGGGCCATTTTTTCAAAAATGACCCTACAACCCCGTCCCCCAGGTCCGTTTCCCATATTTGTTTAGACTATATACTGCATACACAAATCTGCGCAGGCCATTCCCATGGCAAAGAAGGCCACAAGGAACATCAGCACAATGGCTCCTTTGTCGTAGACTATAGTCTCCTTGGCGAAGTTGGATAGAAGAACTTCGATGCCGAGGCAGATGAGGATCAAAGGCCAGAACTTGAATATGGTTGTATAGCTCAAGGCTGAATAGAAAAGATGAATGATAAAAAGCACTCCGAAGGCAATAAAGCTGATGCCTGTGGTTATGGTGCCGACTCTGTGAGTTCTTACAGTTTCCATATCAGGCCTCCTTTGTTTCCTGGGGATTCTCAGGGGTCTCGGGCTTCTTGGGAAGCTCTGCGATGAGCTTTCCGTCGTAGTCAAAGGTGGCAGTGATCTCTTTTTTCCTGCCCTGGATCATCTTCACGCCGAGTACAATAAGAAGGATGGCAATGGCAACCTGCGGTACTTCCCTAAGGAAAGGATAGATATCATCCCAGTAAGCCTCGGGAATAAGGCGAACCATGGCGTCAAAGAAGTAGTTCCAGAGCTGTGCCACACCAATAATGATCAGAATGGCTGCAATCCACTTTTTTACAGTGTCGGAAGGAATGCGGAAGGAAAGGCTCTTCACATCACCGAGCTCATCCCATACACATCTGTCTTCCATGGCATAAAACTCTTCGTCGGGCATTCCCGCATAGTTTCTGGCATGGAAGAAGCCGTAGAACCACACAATAACTCCCACCACTGACAAAAATTCAAAGGAGCTCAAGAACACCATGGGAGCAAAGGATAAGAAAAACAGTGCCATCAGCGTGAGGCCGTTTTTCATAAAGCCCATGTACATCTCAGCCGCTCCGGGCAGGAATGAAAATATAAAGGTAAAAAACTTACTTTTTCTTCTCTGTTTCATAATATGTATCCTCCGTTTTACTCAAATAAATCATCTATATATGAATCAAAATACTTTTTCGCCTCTTCAAAATAGGTCTTGTCCCTCTCGGAAATAACTTCCTCCCTGGTCGGGGTCTGCCTGTTTCCCAGGACCGCCTCTCTTGAAGGCACATCTTTTCTCTGCCGGTAGGCCTCTTTCGGGGTATAGGCGGGAATGGAAGGAACTATGGCAAGTAAAATGATGGCTGCTGCCACACCAAAGCCGACTCTCACGCAGTAGGCCGCAAAGCTCAGGGTCTTTTTCTTCTGTCTTTCAACCAGTGTGTAGATGACCTTGTCTTCAAGATCGGCGGGGGCTTCATAGAGGCCTTCGTCTTCCACACCAGCTATCAGCTTGTTCAGTTCTTCGTCGCTGAGATAATGGATCTTGTCGCTCATGATATCAGTTCCTCCTTCCTTATTTTTTTCTTTAGCATTTCTCGTGCTCTGTAAATATGGGATTGTACCGTCTTTAGCGGCGCGTCGGTCTGCTGTGATATCTCCCTGGCAGTCATCCCCCGGTCAAAATAGAGTATCGCCGGCGTTTTATAGGGTTCCGGCAGTTCGCTGCAGCTTTTCCGGAGCCTTTCCATGGTGTCTGCCGCCACCAGCTGTTCCAGGGGTCCGTCCCTGCTTGTGGTGGGATCCTCGGGCATCTCTTCCTCTGCGGTGGCCACCGCCCGCCTTTCCGCTGCCCTCAGGTAATCTACGCATTTGTTGCCGGCAATCCTGCAAAGCCAGGCCTTCTCAGATTGTCCGTCAAACTCAGAAAGGTGCTGATATGCTGAAATGAAGGTTTCCTGGGTGATATCCTCCGCGGTAAAATAATCGCCTGTCATTTTCAGACATACAGAGAAAACCAGATCTTTGTATCTGCTCATCAGCTCTATTAACTTTTCCTTAGAATCTGTTTTCCCCACTGTATTTTCCTCTCTTCATTTAATATAACGAAATACAGATAAGAAAGTCTGCAAAATTTTTAAAAAAAATTTTTATCCTAAAAAAAGTGCCTGCCCAAAAGGACAGACACTTTAATGTTCTAAGAAATATATCAGATCTCAATCTCAAGATGAAGTACGCTGCTGGCAGGGATTGTAAGTCTGCCCTCAGACTTGCCCTCGAGCCTTATGTCATCGAAGGCCTTAACTGTTACAACATCAGGATTCTCAAAGGTGTTGTGAAGGTGGATCTCACCTCCCACGATCTCGCCCTTGATGGACTTGATCTCTGTATCTGTGAGGCTGAGGCCGATCTCGTAGCTCTCTGTTGCGGAGAGGTTGGTCACTGTTGCGTGAATCTTGCCGTCCTTGCCAAGGGATACAGACTCTGTCAGGTTAGGAACCTTGAACTCATCCACAAGACCGATCTCCTTGGTCTCGATGAAGCTCTCAAGGAGCTCTGCGTCCTGATGATGCTTGTACATGTTAAATACATGGTAGGTAGGGGTCTTAACCATTTTGTCCTTATCTGTAAGGATCACAGACTGAAGAACGTTGATCATCTGAGCGATGTTGGCCATGATCACCCTGTCACTGTGCTTGTTGAAGATGTTCAGGTTGATACCTGCAACCAGCGCATCTCTGATGGTGTTCTGCTGGTAGAGGAATCCCGGATTGGTTCCCTCCTCAACATCGTACCAGGTGCCCCACTCATCAACGATGATGCCCACCTTGTGGTCCTTGTCATATCTGTCCATAACAGCCTGATGGCCCTTGATAAGAGTCTCCATGAAAAGAGTCTTGCTGAGGGTCTGATACCACATCTTCTCATCGAAATCTGTGGCAGCGCCCTTCTTCTCCCAGTTCTCGGGAACGGTGTAGTAGTGAAGTGAGATGCCGTCCATGAATCCGTGAACGTTGCCTGGAGCCTTGTTAAAGCAGGTGCTCATAACGCCCTCTGTCCAGCCGAAATCCCCTGCATTGGCGCCGCAGGCAACCTTGTTGATGTGCTTGCCGGGACGATAATCTCTTACATAGGTCTGATATCTTCTGTAAAGGCCTGCATAGTACTCCGGAGGCATATTGCCGCCGCAGCCCCAGTTCTCGTTGCCCACTCCGAAGTAGTCAACGTCCCAGGCTTCCTTTCTGCCATTGGCTGTGCGCAGGTCTGCCATGGGGGATACGCCCTCAAAGGTCATATACTCAACCCACTCCTGCATCTCCTGAACGGTGCCGCTACCCACGTTACCGTTAACATAAGTCTTGCAGCCCAGCTGTCTGCAGAGTTCCATAAACTCATGGGTTCCGAAGCTGTTATCCTCTACAACTCCGCCCCAGTGAGTGTTGATCATCTTTTTACGATTCTCCTTGGGACCAATGCCGTCCTTCCAGTGATACTCGTCGGCAAAGCATCCGCCGGGCCAGCGAAGTACAGGAACCTTGAGCTCCTTAAGGGCCTCCAGCACATCCTTTCTCATGCCGTTAACATTTTCTATCTCAGAATTCTCGCCAACATAAAGTCCCTCGTAGATTCCTCTTCCAAGGTGCTCGGAAAAATGTCCCTGGATCTCGGGATTGATGTGGCTCTTCTTGTTTGAAGGGTTGATACAAAGCTTATACATGGCTTCTCCTTTTTTTGTCAGATTAAACGATAAACATCACTAAAATCAGCATACTATAAACCCATGCATACATCAACCACTCTAATATTTTGAAACATTTTCCAGCTTTTTCTTCTCAAAAAACTCATCTATACTTGCCAGCAGGTCCGCAGGGGGCATGGTCTTAAGTAGATACCCCTCAGGCTTAAACTTAAGAACCTGCATAACGCTCTCTTTGTCGCTTTTGACCGTAAGGAACATGACCGGGATGTTGCTGGTGGAGGATTCGCTCCGGAGCATCTCCAGGACCTTGGGCCCTGTGGTCACCGGCATCTCATAGTCAAGAAGAATGAGGTCCACCCTGTTCTTGGCAAGGAAAGTGATGGCCGCCACGCCGGAATTGACCATGAAGACCTGATAGTGGTCCGATAGCCAGGACTTGATGGTCCTAAGCATGGTTCCGTCGTCGTCCACCACAAGGATCTTCTTTTTCTGAAGACGCTCGTCCTCCTTGGCCACGACCTCCATCATCTGTACCCCAAGCTGCTTCACGTTGACAGGCCGCTCAAACACCGCAGCCACACGCTCTCTGGGGACGTTGGTAAAAATCTTGGTGATATCGTCATGGGATCCGATTATGCTTATGGATATGTCATCCTCAACGACCTTGTCCTTGATGTACACAAAGACGTCCTTCATGTCCTCCGGTTCGTCCACATAGAAAAGAAAAACCGGGGGCCTGTTCTCTATTCTCTCTATTGCGGTGACGTCAGGCTCAGTCTTGATAACCTCAAAGCCGCTGGCCTTAAGCTCATTGGCGATTGAGGTGACCATAAAGCTTTTTCCGCTTCCGATAAGTAAAATTCTGGTCTCCATAGATTATCCCTCTCTAATCTAGTTTACAATATTTCAAGCAAGCCGTCACGGTCAACCGCAGATATTAATTCCTTTACTTTTAGGTATTTCTCTTTATACTCAGCGGGGATCCTGTACCGGGACAGCATTTCCATGATGCCGTCAGCGGTGTCAAAATCATAGGCATCCAGGAGCTCCTTCATATCCCTGAAGGCACTGAGTAGCTGATCTGCCGGTATCTCCGGAAGTTCCTCCTCAGAAGGTCCCTGATCCGCTGCTGCCAGCTTCTCCTTATAACTTCGGAAAAGAGAAAGAAGCTCCGGAGTCTTCTCCTTTATCTCCGCTTCATCCTCTGCATTGCCGCAGTCCTCCAGGTGTCCTGCCATTTTCGACAGCTCCATGGCACCGATAAGCCTTGAGGAGCTCTTAAGAGCATGGACAAAAACCGTGAAGTTCCTGAAATCCTTATCCGCAGCGTACTTTTCTATGGCATCGGCCTTGGAGTCTATGGTGGTGAGATACTCTTTTACCACATTCTCAAGAACTTCGATGCTGCCGCAGTTCTTAAGAGCTTCCCTAAAGTCAACTCCCTCTATATTCCTAAGATAGGAATCCTCCGGTATTCCTGCTGCCGGATCATCACTGCTATTCTCAGCACTTTCGGCGCCGGCCTCAGATTCCTCCACAACCTGAACCTTCTCCTCCGGCAGATATTTCCTAAGCATATCCTCCAGCAAAAGACCGTTCACCGGCTTGGACAGATAGTCGTCAAAACCGGCTTCCATGTATATTTCCCTGGCCCCCGAAACCGCATTGGCAGTAAGGGCAATGGTGGGAACGCCCTTGCACAGATTCCCCTCCAGAGTCTTCATGGCTTCCAGGGTCTCTATTCCGTCCATCTCGGGCATTCTGTGATCTATGAAAATAGCGTCATAGCGCTTCTTTGTCACCTTCTCCAGGGTCTCTTTGCCGCTCTCCGCAGTATCCACCTTGATTTTGGTGGTCTTAAGAAGTCCCTTTATTACAGTGAGATTCATGACAGTGTCATCCACTACCAGAATCTCAGCTTCAGGGGCTCTGAAGGTCTCGTGATACTTCTCGGCGGTCTGAAGGAATTCCTTGTACCTTTCCTTGAAATTTCCGATCTCTTCCCAGGAAACCACCTGCTGCTTAACTTCAAAGGAAAAATCGGAGCCCTCTCCGTAGACGCTTTTTACCACAAGCTTGGTATCCATAAGGGCCAGGAGCTTCTTTACAATGCTCATGCCAAGGCCCGTACCCTCAATGGTGCGGTTCCTGATCTCCTCGATCCTCTCAAAAGGTGAAAAAAGCTTCTCTAAATCCTCTTCCTTTATGCCTATGCCTGTGTCCACAACCCTGAAGCCCAGCATGATATGATCATCGTCCGCCCTGCGATAGGTCACATTCAGGGTAACTGTGCCTTTCTCCGTGTACTTCACCGCATTGGTCAGGATATTGGTGACGCACTGCTTGATCCTGACCTCATCTCCGATAAGCTGAACAGGAATGGTCTCATCAATGTTAGTTTCCAGCTCAAGCCCCTTATCCGCCGCCTTGGCTGCCACAAGATTGATCAGGTCATTTATAGTGGAGCCGAGATGGTACTGCACCGGCAAAATATCCATTTTCCCCGCCTCGATCTTGGAGAAATCCAGAATATCATTGACTATTCCAAGAAGGGAATTGCCGGCACTTTTAACATTTGCCGCATACTCCAGAATCTGGGGATCCGTAGACTCCCTAAGGATCATCTCATTCATGCCAAGCACTGCATTTATAGGTGTCCTTATCTCATGGGACATATTGGACAAAAAGCTGGATTTGGCCTCACTGGAGCGCTTGGCTACCTCCAGTTCCTTCTCCATCTCCTGCTTCTCATTTATCCTTCCGATGTAATCCTCAACGGCATGAACAGTGGCCTTCATGGCCTCGCTGACAATTGCGATCTCATCTCTTGTGTTAACCACAATACTGTCAACCTTACGACCAACCTCAAGCTTACTCTCATCATCAGCGTTGGCGTATTCATTCATAAAATCCGCCATGACGCCCAAAGGTCCGCCAATGAATACTTTGGTATTAAAATTGGTAAAGGCTGCTAAAGGAACTCCTACGCATAACAGCAAAAGCATCATCTTAATATCAAAGGATAATGCATAGGCATCCATTCGGTATTCCATTTTTTCAAATTGCTTGACGAATTCCTGCTGTTTCGTATCCCCGGAAGACTCTGTTGCCTCTTCTTCCACAGGCTTAGCGATCATGCCTGGACCTTCCGGGTTAGCAGCGTTCTCAATACCCACGGTATCAAAACGCATCATCATCATATGCTTGATGTCCGGGAAAAGAGCTATGATAAATACGGACACGGCAATCCCAAGGATAACTTCAAGAGAAATGATCATGATAGTGATCTTGACGCTGATCCTGGTCTTACGAATCTGCTTTTGAATATCGGAATCATCAAGAAAGGCCTTGGTATAAGCAATACCCAAAGGAAACACCACCTTGAATCTGTCAGGTGTTTTTTGGAAATACAGATACAACAGAAATGCCGTTCCAAATATAAGTATCACTTCCCTTACCATATAGACTCCGATATTGGCTATGACTGCAATTCTGTAATCATTTTTGATAACAAGCATAAAGCAGCACATTTCTATTATCGACGTCATAAACAGGGTTGCCGCCGCCGCTATAAGAGTTTTTATCCTGGTTTTAAAGAAATGATACTGGGAAAATAACGAAAAACACAAAGTCGCCACCAGATAAACAGACATGATATAGGCTTTAGATGTTTCAAAAACAAGTGCACAGCCAAAAGAAATCGCAAAAGCGATCATAGATAATAGGTAGCCATAGAGCCCTCCCATTAAAAGAAAGGGAAGGAGGAAAAATGTAAAATACACTGTTCCACCTGCTTCAATCCTCATAGTTTCTCCGTGGAGAGCATGATAAATACATATAAGGGTAAGCCCAATCCATATGACCAGTCCTGTTAAAAAGACCAGATTTTTCTTGAGCTTATTTACACTGTCCTGATTTTTCATAGGCCGTCCTTTCTGTCAAAGACCAGCCCCAATACAGCAACATCTTAAAATGAGTGCTTGATGATCAGCTCACTTAAGGTCCTGTAGGTTCCTCTTGGAACCGAAAACTCTTTTCCGTCCTCCATAACCAGTGTGTCCTTGGTAATTCTCAAAACCTTGGTAAGGTTGATAATGCTTTTCACCCCAAGAGCATAAAAATATTCTTCCGTAAGCTCATCCATGAGCTCCTTTAAGGTACTTCTGACCATATAGGTGTCATTTTCCGTGGCTATCCTCTTGTAATGGTCCTCGGATTCCACGTACAGAACATCACCTATGGCAACCTTGCAGACCTGATTGCCGTCCTTTACCGTCAGGAATCTTGTGTCCTCCTTCTGGCAGGCTCTGTCCATGGCATCAAAAAAGTCCTCTTTAAGGATGGGCTTCTCCAGATAGTGAACCGCATGGATTCTGAAAGCATCCTTGTAAAAGGCATTGGAGGAGGTCATAAAAACTATATGGGCCTCTTCGTCCTTTTTTCTGATAAGATCGGCAATCTCTATGCCGTTCATCTTGTCGATATAAATATCAAGAAGATAGATGTCATAGTTCTCTTTCTCCATGGCACCTAAAAGCTCTATAGACGACATAAACACATCCACCGCAAAGGTGTGCTGTGGATGTGTTTTATTGTAATCTTCTAACAGTGCTGCTGCTTCTTTTACGCATTTCTCTTCGTCATCGCATATCGCAACTTTGTACATTTGTCCCCCAACCGACGCTCCCCCGGGTCATCCCTTAAAGTCTATGGATTGTCCCACCATTTTCTCTGCGGGCGTCTGAACGCTGTTAGCTCTCTGATTGAAATTGTAATCATCTATCTTTCTGATGAGGTCCTCGATGGAGTCTGCCATGATTATCTCATAGTCCTCCTCATCATCTGTCTTGCCGGACTTACTTCGAAGCTTCTCCTGGGCCTCTTCCTTCTGGGCTTTCTTCTCCTTGGCCTTCTCAGCTTTCTTCTTCTCGGCTCTCTTGGCCTGAAGCTTGTCAGCCATATCCTTGGAGGATTTCTGCATTACGGCAAAGAAGGAAGCGGTTCCGTTGTCATTGACCTGCATTCCGATGGTCTTGACTCCGGATTTTTCGCCCATAATGGACTTAAGCTGCGGCATCTGGGACTGAGCCTTGGAAATAAGTCCCTCATACTTGGCTCTGTACTCAGGGTCCGTAGCCATGCGCTCGATCTTCTCCTCGTCAATAAGCACAACCATTCTGTTGGCATTGCCGAAGGAGCTGGCGTTCTGCTTGGCATATTCCTTCATGTCCTTGCTTACAAGCACAAAGTCCATGCCGGAATACTTCTTCTTAAGTTCCTCATAATACTTGGCGCCTTCCTCGGAAAGCTGCACCTTGCCCAGGGTCTTGCCATAGTTACCTGTGGTCCTGGTGGTCTGTGTATCCTTAGCAGCTGCGGATTTCGAAGTTTCATAAGCGCCGGCAGCGGAAGTGATCTCAGAAATATTACTCATGGTTCCCTCCATTTCCCGGGTGTTTCCCGAATGTGCATCCCTGCATATCAAAAATGACACTAGGTCTTTTCTAATATTATATCGGAAAAATAAGTATGTTTCTTCAATCACTTTATAAAACTTTAATACAATTTGTATTTAAGTCTCTGATCGGAAGTAAGCTTGGCATCGCCGTACTTTTCCTTGGCCTCACTGACGAGATCCTCCAGAGTCTTTACCTTGAATCTGAACATCTCATTGCTCTTGATACTGATAATCTTGTCAGTATCCTCGAAATAAAGGGCGCCATACTCTGCTCTTCCCAGAATACCATAGCTATCCAGATCTATCATTGTCATGGCAGCGGTATTGACAAAGATCAGCAGATTCTTATCCGGGATTTCTCTGACATCGGAAGCATCTCTCCATATTCCGTCTGAAACAAATAAATATTCATTCTTTTCAAGGTCATAGATCTTGAAGTAATTGTCAGAACCCTGCATATAGAGTTTTTTTCCGTCATCGGAAAATCCAAGATAACTGCTTGATTCTCCGAAAAAGCTTATTTCATTCAGCATTTCCATGGAAGCAACATCAAAGACTCTTGCAAATCCGTCTCCGCACTGGATAACAATCTTGGAAAAGTCCTTGTTAAGGGCCGCGCTCTTAACTATATAGTTTTCAAAGACCTCTGAGTACTCCCCGGTTATAAAATCATAACTGTAGATGCGGCCGTACAAATCCCAGTAAAAGACTTTATCGCCAGTCTCATTAATGACACCGTCGTAGAAAAAACCGTTGTCATGCCCTTCGAAATATTTTCCTTCATCAATGAGCTTGCGACTCTCAGCATCGTATCTGCGGAATTCACTATAACAACTGGCCAGGATAACCTTTTTGTCTCCGGAAATAAGCCATTTTGGGCCGTCTTCATCAGATCCGGGAACCTCAATCATATCCCCTGACTCAATGTCAATGAAGATCAGTCCCTTTGAACCGCTTGTTATAACCAGGGTGTCATTATCCAGGAATTGAATATCCATTGTTATCACATCATCCACTGTAACATGATTGACTTCTTCATCAGTGGCAGCATCAAAAATGAAAACCTCTACTCTTTTGCTATCATAGTTGCTTTCCAGGGTGTATCCGTATTTGCTGCCGTCAGGGCTTCTCATGACTGTATAAATAGTTGAATCTGCCTGTAGCAGACTCTCTTTGGTATCATCCTCAACTGCGCTCATAACCCCAAGCTCAGGTGAACGATACCTTGATCCTATTATAATTCCGCCTCCCATCTTGATAGTGGTAAGGCTGTAACCGGTATCAATGGTATTGTCCGCATAGTTATAGCCGGTGGCGCCGTCCACTATATTGATCTTGCCATTGGCCATAGCCACATAAATTGTCTCATCGGCCATGGAAATACCATAATTGACTATGTCATCATCCGCCGCATAGGTGGTGAGGAGCTCTCCGGTGTAAAGGTCAAGAGTATACAGGTTTCTGCTGGAGGAAACCAGAAGTTCTCCCTTCTTACCCTTGGACGTATCAAGAACTCTTCCCTTAATGAATGTATAGCTGGTATCCAGACCACGATGATATCTTATAACATCTGAGCTCCATAGCTCTTCTCCGGTTCTGCGGTCAAATTTCTGAATTGTATCAAAATTCTCTCCGGATTTGATAAGAGAATCCATAGTTGTGGAGGCAATGGCAATCTGGTCATCCGGTGTAATATTTACATCAAGGATTGCTTCCTTTGCCACTGTGAAATCAGTTCTTTTGCCGTTTTCTAAATCGTATAACAAATAAGTGCTGGTTTCTGAATCAAAAGCATCAATCAACTTTCCTCCGGAGATATCTGCTGAGATGCCAAAGAGTTTGTCATCATTGCTGAACTTGATATTGGAAGAATAGAGTACCCCATCATCCTTAAAAGTTTTGACAAGCTCACCGGTTCTGGCATCATAAACTGCTGCTGAATCTCTGAAGCAGACACCCAGATAATTTCCTGAGGGGCTGAACTCGGCAAAAACAGCATAGTCCTTGCCATAGTGATGTTCATAGAGCTTGTTGCCTTCATCATCATAGCCTGTGAAATAGTGCTCGGATATTACTGCCTTGGCAGTATCATTTATGGCAACTGCCTTAATCCTATCCACTACTCCCTCATAAAATACGCTGTCTATCTTAAAAAGCAGGTCTCCGGACTTAACATCCCAATAATATACGGCCTCGCTCAGATCATATGAAATTACCCTGCTAAGGTCACTATTGACACTGAACTTGTTCACCGCCACATCATGGAGAAGAACCTTGTCCTTCTTGAGGTCCCAGCCAACGGAATAGGTGCCCAGGGCATCAGACAGGGCATACATGGCATCAGCCACAAAGGGTCTTTCGTTTCCTTCCGTGGGAAGAGCCTCAAGGGCGATCAGGGCTGCGGTCTTCCTGTCTCCGCCTTCCAGAACCTGCTGCGATGTGGCAGCCAGAACCTTGGACTCATTGGTAAGCTTCTGCTGATAGTTCTCATTTATCCTTGCCAGATTGTAGGCATTGTAAATACCGAATACAACACCAAGAGCAGCCACGCCTGCAGCGATTCCCATATATCTTCTCATGACGCGCTCTCTGTGGCGCTGCTTCAGGGTATCATAGTCGCAGTAAAGAATAGAAGCTGCCAGTCTCAGGGATTCGCTCTTGATCTTTTTTCTTATCTCTCCCTTGGAATTTCCTCTGACGTCTGCAGCCAGTGGCTCCCTTGGATTACCATAGTCATCATATAAAAGCTGTGGAGGAAAAGCGTCCGCCGGCTCGCCCTCTGCAAGAACTGCGAGAACGTTCTGTCTTCCGTGCATGGCGATAAAGGTATTTATCTCCTTCATGACCCAGGCGGATTCCTTGGTCTGTGGTGTACAGATAACCACCAGGAATTCCGATTCTGCCAGCGCTGCCTCGATGTTATCACTTAAGGAGCTGCCGATGGGGAGCTCCTCCTGATCTCTGAATACTCTCTGAATGCCCTTTTTACCCAGTTCCTTACGTATTCTCAAAGGAATCTTGGTAGTCTCAAGGGCCTTGTGAATCCCCTTTGCAACAAACATATCCCTGGGAAGATGTCTGTAGCTTATAAATGCATCATACTTCACTTTTTTCTTACTCCAATCCCAAACAAATTATTCCTTTTTCCATAAGTCGGCGGAAAAATACATAAGTGCCGCCCATGTATATACCGAGTAGAAATGCCCTCTGTCGTCAACACCTGCCTTAAGGATCCTCTGGGCATCCGCCTTGGTAACAAGCGCAAATCCGTCAAAGCACTCCTGCCCCAAAGCGCCTGACTGATCAAGCTTATCCTCCACATCCTGACGAAGGACTACGCACACAAGGCTGTTGCTCTCATCCGTCATACCCGGAGTGCTGAAAAGCAGCGGATTGATGGTTGAGATGCTGTCTGTCTTTTCATTAAAGACAATTCCGGTCTCCTCATGGATCTCCCTGATGGCTGCAGTGTGAACCGCATTGTCGCAGTCCGCATCCTCGGGATCCAAAAGTCCCGCCGGAACTCCCAGAAGAAACCTGCCCGCAGGATATCTGAACTCATAGGAAAGAAGGAGTCTCGGCTCCTGTCCCGGTGTTTCTATCACCACCACACAACTCACGGCATCGGGGAGCATCTTTTTAAACTCCTCCTCGGTCATGGGAGCCACAAGGTTCTCCTTGCTCCTTCTGGTGGCATCAAAATAGTGCTTCCCCTCCCTGTACTGCAGATCAAAAAGCCTGATAAACTTCTTATCCACAACAGTTTCAACACATTCTCCGGTGATATTCGGTGTATTCTCCATGGCATTCTCCTTTTTTTACCCCAAGATATTAACATGAAAACCCCCATAGTTCAAATAAACTATGGGGGTTTGAGGTCATTTATTTATCCAAAAAGATTATTTAACTGTTACAGAAGTGATGTGTGGGTTAACACCCTCATACCAGTAAAGGAAGCCCTCAAGATCAACGGTCTGGCCAACCTCAAGTGCCTGAACAGCCTTGTAAACTGCTGTATCCTTGTCGCAGAGGTAAGACTCTACTGTGAAGCTGTAGGTCTGTCCGTCCTTGGAAACCTTGAAGTAAAGGTCATCTCCCTCAGCGCCTGAGCCGTCCCACTTGTAAAGGAAAGCTGTCTGGCTGCCGTCTGCGCCCTCTGAAGGCTCAACGGTCATTCCCTTGAAGGAAACAAACTGGTTCTGCTTGTTGATAAGCTCATCCTTGCCAAGAAGATCTGTAACGTCCTGTGCAGGTGCTACATAGGTGTCGCCGCCAAGGATCTCGAAGTTGGCATCGATGATCTCAACCTCACCTGACCACTCTGACTTGTAACCTGTAACCTTGATCTTTGTTCCGGGAACAAGCTTGTTGTAATCATCCTGTGAGCAGGGAAGCTCATAAATGAAATATGCTCCGTCGTAATCCTGGGTGTAGATTGTTGCCTTGTCCTCCCACCAGGACTGCTTAGCCTGTACATAAGTCTCAACTACTACTTCTGAATCAAGGGGAGCTGCTGCATACTCAGCGTATGTCATAACGCCCTCTGATTTTGCGGGTGCTGCTCCTGTCTCGGCCTGCTTGCCACAGCCTGTGAAAGCCAGAAGAATTCCCATGGTAAGTACTACTGCAAGTGTCTTTTTCATAATGTCCCTCCTATGTGTTATCCGAGGTCTTCGCTGCTTTTGCCTCAGTCAAAGCCTCAAATTCAACTACAAACAATTGCATTATACTAGCGCCGCCTTAGCTTATCAAGTAATTTGTAGTAAAATAATACTTTTTTAATTATTTGTACACTTTTTAAATAATTCTCTTCCCCAGTAGATTCCTATCAGGATCCAGGTTATCACCAGTATGGATAAAAGAGCCTTTGACGCGGAAGGAAGCTCTCCAAGCTCCTGTCTGTCGGCGCTGCCGGCTTTTCTTACCATGCTCTGATCAAGATGATACAGGGCTTTGGTATCTGAAAATAAGGTGTCAAAAAAGGCGTCGTCCACAGTCTTTTTTCTCCTGACAGATTTGGTGACGTTCTCAATGAGCTGTCCTGCGGCGTCCCTGACTGAGGTGGAGCCGTTAAAGACGGGAGTTACGAAGGTCTTGTCAGGATTGTTCATAAGAAGCCTTGCGGCCTTGATCTTGACGTCGTAATGCATCTCGTTGTCACTGCCCTCTTTTGCCAGATAGTCCTGATACTCGGGGCTCTGCTGAGCCTTGGTGGTGACGGGAACGTAGCCTTCTGTCTGGGAGTAGGCTATCTGAACCTCGTTGGAGAGAAGATACTGGGTAAAGAGCCAGGATGCCAGCACCTCCTGGGGATCTGCCTTGTTAAAAATGCAGACTGAAGGGCCCTGGGATATCATGTAGGGCCTTGAGGTATCGTACTGAGGCAGCATCATAACCTCTGTCTCAAAGTCCGCAACCTTTTCCTTGGCAATGTCTATAAGTGGCGCATCGCTTCCCATCCAGGTGGAACCTGCGGTGGAATCCACAGCAAAGATGCACTGTCCCGCATTGAGGAAATTGGCGGGATAGCCGGAGATCTTGAAGGTGGAAAAAGCTCCGGTCCCAGTGTGATCTGCAACGGTTCTAAGTATGTCTTTTGTATCGTCGTTAAACAAAAGGATGTTTCCGTCGGTATCGGTATAGCCGGCGTTCTTTTGCTTGAGCATGGTAATCATCATGTTGTCGGTGGACTTATAGATAAAGGGGATCATGACATTCTGACCGTTTATCTTGTAGGTTCCGTCGCTGTTCTGGGCAAGGGCCGCCTCAGAAACCTCCCAGACAAAGTCCCAGGTAAGAATCTCCGGCAGGGTGTATCCCAGTTTCTCCACATAGGTCTTATTCACATAGCAGGCCTCAGTGGAACGCATGTAAGGAAGGGCGTAGTGGGATTCTCCCAGCATACACTCCTTCAGGAACTCGGGAACTATCTCATCTTTTCTCGGCGAATCAAATTTAAGCTCGCTCCCTCCAAGACCGTATTTCTCATCATCAAAAAGCTCATCCAGGGACACCACAGTATTTCTTCCCGTCAGGTATGTGGCTATGTGATCGGGATAGGTGATGCAGACGTTGGGTGTGGTATTGGTGGAAATATTGGTAATAACGTCGTTGTAGATCTTGCCGTAGTCGGTGTAGAGCCTGAGGTTTACGGTGATATTGGGGTAAAGGTTGTGAAAATCCTCTATGGCCTGGCTGTAGATCTTACTCTGGGTGATGTTGGTGTCGTTTTTTGCCCAGAAGGTTATCTCTATGTTCCTGCTCTCGTCAAAGGATTCCGGGATTGCGAAGTCTTCGGAGGCTTTGGCGCCGTGGCAGGCGGTTAAGGCCATGCCTATGGTCAATATTAATGCAATTACAAGTAATCTATTCTTCATGTCTACCTCTACTTTTTTCACAAGGAAGTTCTGCTCTACTCTGTATGACATCTCACCAGAACACGTTCGCACTAGGCTCGACAATACCTCACCAAGTGCTCTCAGCCTTTTGTACCACCACGTGCGACGCCCTCCATAATCTTATGGCGGAAGATCAGGAATATAACCACCAGTGGCACGGAGATGACCACCACCGCAGCCATCATGGCAGGAACGTTCTCACGGCCGAAGCCGTTTTCCCTGATCTCCTGGATTCCATTGGACACAAGAAAATAGTTCTGGTCGTCGGTGATAAGTCTTGGCCAGATGTAGCTGTTCCAGCACTCAATGACCTTCAGGATAACAACTGTCACCAGTGTGGGCTTGGAAATGGGTATCATGACCTTCCACAGATATCTGAAATCCGAGGTTCCGTCCACCTTGGCGGCCTTGTACAGCTCCTCCGGGATCTGCTCAAAGTTCTCCTTGAGAAGATAGATGTAGAACACCGAGGTCACCGATGGAAGGATCAGTCCCAGGAAGGTATTTCTCATATTCAAGTTTGTAATAGTAACGTAATTGGTGATGATGACCAGCTCGTTGGGGATCATCATCAGGGAAAGAAACAGTGAAAACACCAGGTCTTTTCCCCTGAAATCAAGCCTTGCGAAGGCGAAGGCCGACAGGATCACCACCAGCAGCATAAGGGCTGTGGTTATCACGGTAAAGATCAGGGTGTTCAAAAAGTATTTTGCCAGGGGCACCGCTGTAAAGGCCTGGATGTAATTGTCAATGGTGGGGCTTAGGGTGTAGAACTTCGGCACGTACTCCGCGTTATAGGAGCCGTAGCTCTTTATGGAAGTAAGAAGCATCCAGTAAAAGGGAAACAGCACAAGAATGGCCCATACAGACAACAGCACATATCTGACGGTGATCCTGGTCACGTCCCCGGCTCTGGATCTGGCTTCTTCATTTTTTATATCCCGGTTATTCATATCGATTCGCTCCCTTAGTTATAGTAAACAGTTTTCCTGCTGACCATGAGATTGATGGTGGTGATGGTAAATACAATGGCAAAAAGGATCAGGGCCGCCGCCGATGCATAGGAAGGATAGCCGCCGCTGTTGCCGTAGAGCATGTCGTAGACATAGCCCACGATGGTGTTCATTCCTGCGGCATTGAGGTCCGCTCCGAAAAGGGCAACCTCGTCGCTGTAGGCCTTGAAGGCACCGATAAAGCCTGTGATCACCAGGTAAAATACCATGGGAGATATCATGGGCAGTGTAATCTTGTAGAAAATCCTGAATGGCCTTGTGTCATCAACTCTGGCGGCCTTGTAATACATGGGATTCACCGAAGCCAGGGCACTGGTGAGAATCAGGATCTTGAAGGGCATAACGCACCAGATGGTGTAGAAGCACATGACAAACATCTTGGCCCAGTAGGGTCCGTCGATGAAGTCCACTCCGGGGCCTCCGAAGAACTGGATAAGAATGGAAACAAGGCCGTCGGAATAGGCGGTCTTTTTGAAAAGGACCATGAAAACCAGTCCCACAGCCAGTGTATTGGTGACGTAGGGAAGGAAATAAACGGTCTGATAAAAGTCCCTGAGAACCTTGATGTTGCTAAGTCCCAGAGATATCAAAAGAGCGATTCCCGTGGAAAGAGGAACCGTAATTATAACGATAATGAAGGTGTTTTTGAGGGCCTGGATAAAGTAGGGGTCCCTAAGCACGTAGGAATAGTTGTAAAGTCCCGTTCCGAAATAGCTCTGGGATGCGAAATTGTAGCCCTCTTCAAAGGAATAAACCAGTACATCCACCAGGGGATATACCATAAATACCAAAAGGAAAGCCACGGCAGGAAGAAGACACAGCCAGGCTGTCAGATTCTTCTTCATACCTGCACTCTGATCCTTTCTTCTGTGTTCCTGTCAAATAGTCTCACTTTGGCGGGCTTTAAGGAAAAGCTAACCCTGCCCTCCTTGGGCTCTATCACTTCCTCGGAAGGAATGATGGCCCTTATGGTCTCGCCTAAAAATCTCTCGTGATGGGCCACAACGCTGGTATCTCTGCCCATTACTTCTCGGTTAATGAAGCTGCAGGTAAGGGGGCCATTTTCGTCAACCACAAAGCCCTCGGGCCTTATGGCCACGTAAACCTCGCCGTCCGTAGCGCCCTTGGCATCCATTACAGCCTTGTCATCTATAAATACTTTTTCCCCGGATATTTTTCCCTCAAACACGTTGATCTGAGGGGTTCCAAGGAATTTGGCAACAAAAAGATTGATGGGCTCGTCGTAGATTTCCTGGGGCCTGCCCATCTGCTGAAGAACGCCGTCCTTCATAACCACGATGGTATCGGAGATGCTCATGGCCTCCTCCTGGTCGTGGGTTACAAACACAGTGGTGATGCCGGTCTCCTGCTGGATTCTCTTAAGCTCCTCCCTGGTCTGAAGGCGAAGTCTCGCGTCCAGGTTGGACAAAGGCTCGTCCAGAAGAAGGACCTGGGGTCTCTTAACAAGGGCCCTGGCTATGGCAACTCTCTGCTGCTGTCCGCCGGACATCTCGTTGGGCTTTCTGTCCAGAAGGCCGTCGATCTGCACCAGCTTTGCTGCCTCCAGCACCTTTTCCTCCATCTGCTCCTTGGTGAGCTTCTTATCGCCCCGGAGGTTCTCCAGAGGGAATCTGATATTTTCTCTTACATTGAGATGGGGATAAAGAGCATAGTTCTGGAAAACCAGTCCCACGCCTCTTTTCTCCGGAGCAAGGCCAGTTACGTCCAGGTCTCCGAAATAGATTTTTCCCTCGGTGGGTTTTTCCAGGCCGCAGATAAGGTTAAGAGCGGTGCTCTTGCCGCAGCCGGAGGGGCCCAGAAGGCCGATTAGTTTGCCGTCGGGAATCGTGAAGTTAAAGTCGTTGACCGCAATAACTTCGTCCTTTATCTTCTTATTCCTGTTAGGGAATCTTTTTGTAAGATGCTCCAATACTATTTTCATACGTTCTCCCTTTAACATCTCCTGATAATATAATGTCTGGAGCGCTACTTCCTCATGTACGTTCAGTCTTCAGATCCATATATCGCTCATATCTGATGCCTTACCACTTTATATTCATCATTGTCCTGATAGTACGGGCAGTCCTTATTGTTGCCGGACATGAGTCTGTAGTAGTCGTCCTCGTCCATGTTGACCATGCAGGTGTAGCACTCCCAGTCCTCATCATAAACATAATTTGCACAGCTGTCACAGATCATACTAAATCCTCTCTATATTCCATAATCTCAGAAGTTCATTGCTTCCAGATATTCCTCATCAAAGCTGTCTCTTGCGGCCAGCTCTATTACCTGCGCACTTTCGCAGATAAGCTGAAGTTCACGGTCTGCGTCGGTTTCAGCATCCCAGCCGGAAAGCACCGCTGCGGTATACTTTGCAGCTCCCTTAAGGGCGGTGTTGCCCACACAGGCTATCTTACCATCAAATGCCCCCGGAAACATCTTAAGATTTGCTATCTTATCCGGGTCTATGTTACTGCCAAAGCCTCCTGCGATGTAAACCTTGTCGGGAACCTCCCCCTCCAGAAGGGCCTGTATCCCTGTAAATATGGCAGCCTTTGCCAGCTGCACGTTTCTTATATCCTGCTGGGTAAAACGGATGCTGCCATCCTCCGTAAGGGGAAATCCCTCATCAAAATATTCATCGGAAAGAAGTCCCGTTTCATCGATAATACCACATCTTACCAGCTCAGAGGTTATCTCCATGACTCCTGTTCCGCAGATTCCCACGGGAGCTTTATCTTCTATGGTCTTGAGCCTTGCTATGCTGCCACCAGGTCCTATCTCCACATGGCTTATGGCTCCCGGCACCGAGGCCATGCCGCTGCTGATGCCTCCGGCCTCGAAGACAGGTCCTGCCGCTGCTGATGTTACCTTAAGTCTTTCTCCGTCATAGAAGGCCATCTCGCCGTTGGTACCAAGGTCCAGGAAAAAGAATTTTTTCCCCTCCTCAAAGGGTATTGTATAAAGGCCTGCCACGATGTCCGCCCCCACAAAGGCCGAAATCCCGGGGAGTTCGCACAGGGTCAGGTTCTCAATATTCTTAAGGACAATATCCGTGGGCCACTTCACAGAGCCCAGGGCATGGGGTGTATATGGATATCTGCCAAGGCCTGAGACGTCATAGCCGTTCAGAAGGTGCAGCATGGTGGTATTCCCGGCTATGGTTATGGTCTTAAGGTCCCGGTCTCCCGCAAGCTCTTTTACCAGAGCCTCTATATCCGCAGCTGCCAGGCGCTCCATATCCTCCGAAGCAGCCTCATCCTCTGCGGCAGCTATCCTGGATATCACGTCGCTTCCGTACTTCCTCTGGTGATTCTGGGTGGCTGCGGATGCAAGGACCTCATAGGCCCCGGTCTCCTGTTTTATCAGACAGGCTCCGATAGTGGTGGTGCCAAGGTCCACGGCGATTCCGTAGGTGCCCTGTCCGTTGTCCCTGCCTCCCACCTCAATGGTCTTAAGCTCCGACAGATCAGAGTGCATTTCTCCCAGCTCCAGAACGCAGTCACTGTCCAGAACGGTCCTGCAGAGGATCCTGTAGCCTTGCGCTTGCTCTTTTTCCGAAAGGTGGGCCTCCTCCCAGACGTAGGACATGGGGGCTCCCTCCAGGAACCTGACCTTGCAGCCGCCGCATTTGCCCTCTCCGCCGCAGGGAAGACTGTAGTCGATGCCCTCCTTGTCAAGCACTGCTCTGAGCCTTGTGCCCGCCCGGGCAGATGTCTGAAATCTTCCGCTTTTTGAAATTATTGTCACACTTATCATTTTATTCTTCATAATTCTAATAATATAAGGTGTAAAAAGTCATGAATGCTTCGGGTCATAAAGTCAAAAAGTGACTTTTGACTCCTATATCATTTTATAGTTTAGCATAATAGTAGAATTTTCCCAGCAAATATGCGAAAATAAGTACTGTCAGACAATTTGACAAATAAAAAGTAAAAAGAAAATGACATAAATTTTGTAATGTATGAAAGGAGATTGTTATGGGAATTATTTCTGCAGCACTTCAGGCAGGCGGTAGCGTTTTAGCGGATCAGTGGAGAGAATATTTCTACTGCCCTTCACTTCCTAACGACGTACTTCTTACAAAAGGTGAGAACAAGCCCGGAAGAGGCCAGAACAAAAAGGGAACCACAAACGTTATTTCAAACGGCTCAATCATCGCTGTTAACGAAGGACAGTGCATGATACTTGTTGACCAGGGCCAGATCACCGAGATCTGTGCAGAGGCCGGCGAATTCGTATATGATGCATCCTCAGAGCCCTCTGTATTCTACGGAGATCTGGGAGAGAACATCGTAAACAGCTTCAAGCAGTGGGGCAAGAGAATCGGCTTCGGTGGTTCAGCCGGAACAGATCAGAGAGTTTACTACATCAACACCAAGGAGATCCTTGGAAACAAGTACGGCACAGTTAATCCTGTTCCTTTCCGTGTTGTTGATACCAATATCGGCCTTGATATGGACGTTAGCATCAAGTGCCATGGCGAATACAGCTATCATGTGATCGATCCCATTCTTTTCTACAAGAACATCTGCGGCAACGTTGACGGCGAGTTCAGAAAGGACCGCATCGAGTCACAGCTTAAGTCAGAGCTTCTTACAGCTCTTCAGCCCGCCTTCGCCAAGATCTCAGAGATGGGCATCAGATACAGTGCTCTTCCGGGACACACCACAGAGATCGCAGACGCCCTCAACGAGGTTCTTTCCAAGAAGTGGCGTGAATTCTACGGTATCGAGATCTCTTCCTTCGGCGTAAGCTCAGTTACAGCCAACGAAGAGGATGAGAAGACCATAAAAGAGCTCCAGAGAGCAGGCGCTCTTCGCAATCCCAATATGGCAGCCGCAACCATCGCCAGCGCACAGGCTCAGGCAATGCAGGATGCTGCCCAGAATACAGCAACAGGCCCTATGATGGCGTTTGCAGGCATGAACATGGCTCAGCAGGCAGGCGGCATGAACGCAGGCCAGCTCTTCCAGATGGGTGCTCAGCAGCCGGCTCCTGCTCCCGCTCCTCAGATGGCACCTCAGGGCGCAGCATGGACATGTTCCTGCGGAGCTGTTAACAGCGGTAACTTCTGCACACAGTGCGGATCCAAGAGACCTGCTGCCGGATGGACCTGCTCCTGCGGCGCTGTTAATAACGGCAATTTCTGCCCTCAGTGCGGAAGCCCAAGACCTAACGCTTAATTATTCAGAGGAAAATAATGGCTTTACAAGAATATGAATGCCCCGCCTGTGGCGGGGCAATGGAATTTAATCCCCATACTCAGAAGATCAAGTGTCCCTACTGTGATTCTGAGTTTGATGTAAAAGACTATGTGGCCAATCACAACTCCAACAGCACAGGAGAAGCGGTAGAATCCTCCTCTTCTTCCTCTGCCCAGGGCCCGGAGACCCAGATGTTCATCTATCACTGCGGTTCCTGCGGCGGTGAGATCCTGGCTACAGAGTCCCTTGGTGCGATGAAATGTCCCTTCTGCAGCAACAACGTGGCAGTAAGCGAGAAGTTCACCGGGGAGTTCAAACCGGACTACATCATTCCTTTCAAGAAAACAAAGGAAGATGCCATAGCAGCCTATACCGGCTATGTGAAATCCAAGAAGCTCCTGCCCAAGGTCTTTTTTGAAAAAAATCATATCAATGAAATAAAAGGTGTCTATGTTCCCTTCTGGCTCTTTGATGCAACGGAGAGCTTCAGAGGATCCTATGAAGGAACCAAGGTCAGAACCTGGAGCGACAGCAATTACAACTACACTGAGACCAAGTACTACGACATTCAGCGCTCCGGCACCGAGGACTTTGAGAGGGTTCCGGTGGATGGCTCCAAGGAGATGCCAGATGACCTGATGGAATCCCTTGAACCCTTTGACCAGAGCGAGATGGTTCCCTTTAACATGGCTTATTTAGCCGGATTTTTGGCCAACAAATACAACGTCAGCGCCAAGGAATCCGAGCCCCGAGCCCTGCACAGGATCGAGACCTCCGTGGCCACTGATTTCAGAGCCACAGTTGCAGGTTACTCCAGCATAAGACCCCTTGCAGAAAATGTGGGTACAGTGAAGGCTTCCAACAAGTACGCCCTGTATCCCTGCTATATCCTGAGTACCACCTGGGAGGGCAAGAACTACATCTTTGCCATGAACGGCCAGAGCGGCAAGTTCGTTGGTAACCTCCCCTTCAGCCTCAAGGAAGCCCTGAAATACTACTTCCCCATTGCTGCAGGTATCTCGCTTATAGCTTATCTCTGCTATTATTTCATACTGTAACAGACTGGAATAGATAATAAAAAATGAGAAAAACCAATACCAAACACAGAATTAAATATCTGATGAGTCTGGCTTTTGCTTCATTCTTTTTGCTTGCAGGCTCTACTGTGTCCATGGCCTACGAGGAGCTCTGGGACTACGACTACGTCCCTTCCGAAAGGCAAAAACCCCTGGTCTATGACACGGCAGATCTTCTGTCAGACAGCGAAGAGACAGATCTTTTAGCATATTTTGAGAGCATAAGCAGCATGCATCAGTGCAATGTGGCGGTCCTTACAGTGGATTCCTACTACGGCGACATTCAGGCTTTTACCGATGACTATTTTGACTACAACGGAATGGGGGCCGAGTACGGAGACAGCGGCATTCTTTTCATGATCAGCATGGATGACAGAGAATTCTGTTATTGCACTGACGGCATAGGAAACAGTGCATTTACCGATTATGGCAAAGAAGAAATGACCGAAGCCATGTTGCCGTATCTTTCCGACGGAAATTATTACGAAGCCCTAAGGACTTATGGCTTTTATGCCGATAACTATTTACAGATGTGGGACGAAGGGCTGGCTTATGATGTTGGGGTAAAACCTCCCAAAACATCCAAAGATCTGATGGTTGGAGCCATCGGAAGCGTGATTGTAGGCCTTCTTTTAGCCATCATCCCAATCCTTGTAATGAAAGCCAAGCTGAACACTGTTCATATGAACGCATCTGCTGCGGGATATCAGTCCCACAAGGGCATAAATATGACAATGCACACGGATTCATTCAGGACCACCCGTGTTACCAAGACTCCGAGGCCCAAGGACACAGGTTCCAGGGGCGGCTCCGGAGGTACCACTCTGCACACGTCAAGTTCTGGCCACAGCCACGGCGGAGGCCACGGACATTTTTGATAATTCTTAATACTTAACTGTTTAATTGCGAGGTTGATCAGTGAAAGTAAAGACCAGAGTCACTGCATTTTTATGTACTGCTTTTGCCATCCTGATAATGACCTATGCCATATATATTCTGGGGTCGGCAGGAATCAGTACTGCAAGCCGCTACGACCTAGTCCAGCTTGAAGAAGGCTGGACTGTTAGTCGTGGCAGCGATATACATACCCCAGATGCACTTTCCCAGACTTCCATCGGAGTCATGAACACCGGTGACACCGTCATCCTGTCTTCTTATCTGCCCGAAGATGGCATCGTTCCCGCATGTATCGAATTTCGCTCCATACTGGCCACTGTTGATATTTACATTGACGGAGAGCATATTTATTCCTTCGGCAAGGATATTGCCAAAGAGTATAAAATGCTGCCGAAATATGTCCATTTTGTCCGGGTTCCCGACGACTATCACGGCAAAAAGATAGAAATCGTCATGGAAGCCAGGGAAAACAATGCCTTTTCCGGAATCTCCCCGATACTTTTCGGCAATTACAATGACATATCGAGATATCTTGTGCAGAATAACAGGATAGCCCTGGTTATCGGCATCTTCCTGACTGTTTTTGGCTTTATCCTGGTGATTCTATCACCGTTTTTGATAATATCCAGCAGAAAGGACTTCAGTATCGCTTTTGAAGGATTAATATCCGTTTTCATGGGCGTATATATCCTTAGCTACAACGATATTTTATGGTATCTCTCAGACAGGCCGGAGTTCTGCACCTTTATCGAATACTTCTCCCTGTTTGCTCTGCCGGCTACCATTATGGGCTTTATCGCATCTTCCAATAAGTTTGCCACCAGGTTTGTTATGATGTCTCTTTGCGCGGTAAACACCCTGTTCTCAGTAGGAACCACGATCCTGCATCTTACAAACCTGGTACATATCTGCCATTTTGTGCATTATCTCCACCTTATAGTAATCATTGAGGGAGTTTCAGTTATAGCTTCACTGATCCTATACTTCGTGAAAAATTCCAGGGCTGACGAATTCTTTATACAGAATAACTATTCCACCTACATGCTGCTCCTGGGACTTATCCTTTTCATCGGATGCTCCGTAATCGATATCATCAAATTCAATATTCTGAAATTCGGTTCCCTGGGAGAAGCCACAGCCAGAATCAGCTTTATGACGGTAGGCGCCTTTATATTTATCATCTGCCTTATCCTGAACTACTTTTTCCACAATATCGAATATATCCGGGAGGTCTCTGTCCAGCAAAGACTGGAGGGCCTTGCCTACACAGACGGTCTCACGGGCCTTTCCAACAGGGCAAAATGCGAGCAGGCCCTGGCCAATCTCAAAGATGAATACACCATAGTCAGTATCGACCTGGACTATCTCAAATACACCAACGACAACTACGGCCACGCCGAGGGAGACAAGCTCCTTAGCGGCTTTGCGGCTATTCTGTCGGAGAGCTTTTCCGACGCCAGGATCGTGGGCAGAATGGGCGGCGACGAATTTATCGCTATTCTTCCCTACATTGATGAGGAGCGCTGCAAAAAAGACCTGGAAACCATGCAGGAATCCATGATCTCACGAAACGCAGGAGAGGGCCCCATCCGCTACTCTGCTTCCTACGGCTATGCCTCCAGCGACGATCCCAAGTTTGAAGGCAGTCCCACAGCCCAGAACGTGTATCTTCTGGCAGATGCCCGCATGTACTCCATGAAAAAGAAGCATCACAACCAGTCTCTGGGCAGGCTCTATGATGATCTTCTGAATATCATGAACGAAAAATCGAAGGGAGGAGCTGAGCAATGAAAGCATACCGATTCCTTCGAGTAGCATCAGTAATACTTCTTTCCATTATTGCTGTTTATATCTGCAGATACACTTTTTCCTTTAAAGCAGAGTACCCCATAATGGATCTGGATAAGGGCTGGACCGTGACCATCAATAGCAAGACCTATGAAGATGTGGATATCACGCGGCTCTATGAGGTCCTTGACAGCAAACTGGCCAGAGACGACCGGGTATCCATGTGGACCACCCTGCCGGATGACGGTGATATACCTTTCCCGGTGATCCAGATCAAGACCCGCTACTCCACCCTCAGCTGCTATCTGGATGACATACTGATCTATGAAAACGGCCTTATGGCCTATGCCAATGATGAGTTTCTGGGTAAGCGTTATCATTTCATATCCCTTCCCAGCGACTATGCAGGAAAGACCGTCAGGTTCGACATGTACGTGTCTGAAAAAAATGCCTTCAACAGCTTTGAAAGTATAAAGGTGGGCTCCCAGCCGGATGTGGAGGGACAGCTCACCCACTCAAATATCCAGATCATCATAACCGGATTTTTCATGCTGGCCTTCGGCCTTGCCTTCCTGTGCATCACCTTGTTCTTTATCACCGCGGTACATGAAGTGGTAACCCTTCTTATCGGCTCCCTTTTCTGTATTTTCATGGGAACCTATATCCTGTGCTACTACAATGTGCTGTCGATGTTTATGGATGCGCCCCATGAAACCCTTATCGAATATATGACCCTGTATACCATGGTGCCCTTCTGCTATATCATGCTCTACCTGATGCAGCACGTTGAGAACAAAAAGCTGTATCTGATAGTGGCCTCCATAGGATGCCTCATTCCTGTTATGCAGTATATTCTGCATTTTGCCTTTGGTATCCACCTTAAAGTCACCCTTCCGGTGTATCATGTGGATGGCCTTGTGGGCTTTGGACTGGTGCTGTATTATGCCCAGAAGAATTTCAGGAAAAGAGATATTCCCAACGGGGATATGATCCAGATGGCGGGACTTCTGGCCTTTACCGCCTGCGCGACCATACACCTTGGAATCTACGTGCTTGGCAGCATGCATATACAGATCTATCTGCCTCTGGCAAAGGGTATAATTTCCCTGGGATGTCTGTATTTTGCCACATGCCAGCTTGCCAACTACCTGGTGAATATCACGGAGGCCTATGCCACCAAGAAGGAAAATATGTCCCTGACCCACCTGGCCTATGCGGACGGCCTTACCAATCTGGCCAACAGAGCCAAGTCCGACAGTTTCCTTGAATCTCTCAATGATTCGGAGGATGATTACTGCATTATCTCCATCGATTTGAACGGATTAAAAGCAGTCAACGATAAATTCGGACACATTGCCGGGGACAGGTATATAACTGATTTTGCTAAAGTTCTGGGAAATACTTTCGGAGATGATACCTTTAAAGCCAGAATCGGCGGTGATGAATTCCTGGTTATAATCAGGGATTCTTCAGTGGTTGATGTCAGCGCCCTTATAGAGCGAATGAATTCAGCCCTGAACGTAATGAACGCCCTGTACCCGGACTATCACAGAAGCGTAGCCACAGGCTATGCCTACCGCCATGAATGTGAGGGCAAGGGCTCCCATGAGGTCTACCTGCTGGCAGACCAGAGAATGTATGAACTAAAGAGAAAGATGCATGAGGATCTTGGGATACATACGAGGCTGTGATTATAAATATGGCCCTTCAAGAACCATCCGCTCAGCCAACCCTCAATTTAACACCATATACAGCGCTACCAGCACCGCAAGAAATGCCACATTCATCAGGGTGAATACCGCCAGGTATTTGCCCTGATTTTCTTTATATTCAAGAGTATAAGCCTTGTAGGAAATAAGGCTGGCCATGGAAGCGATCAGTGTTCCCAGGCCTCCCACATTAACACCAGTAAGAAGGGCTGTGTAATTGGATGTAAATCCTGACAGCATCAATGTTGCGGGCACGTTACTGATGAACTGGCTGGCAATAACTGAAACCGCGAACTCATGTCCCTCCACCACAGATTTCAGGAACTCACTGACAGCATCAATCCTTGCCATATTTCCTGTAAAGATAAAGAATCCGATGAAGGTCAGAAGCAGGATATAATCTGCCCTTCCGATTATCTTCTGATCCATGATCAGAACCACAGCCAGAATGATAAGTGCTGTCACAAACCATGGTATCAGACGAAGCACTGTAAGAAGCGCTATCACAAACAACACGCAGTAAATAACGATCTGCTTTGTGCTTCCTGCTTTTTCTGTGGAAAGCACGTCCTTGTTGGTTGAAAGAACACCTTTTTTCTCAGGTAAAAAGAATGTTGCGGCTCCAAGAAGCACCGCTGCTGCAAGGGTGTAAGGGAGCATTGTCATAAGGAATGTTGTTATGGGCATGCCTGTCAGGCCGAAAAGATACAGGTTTTGAGGATTTCCGATGGGAGTCAGCATGCTTCCAAGATTGGCAGCGATGGTCTGAAGCACGATCACGGGAATCATGAGCTTCTCCTTTTTGCAGCCCTTCAGGATCATAATTGCAAAGGGCACAAAGGTTATAAGAGCCACGTCATTGGTTATGAACATGCTGCTGATAAAGCAAAGGAAGATCAGCACCAGAGACAGCTGCCAGGGACTTTTTACCCTCTTTAACAGGCCTGCTGCCACCTGCTCAAACACTGAGTTCTCCTTAAGGCCCTGGACTATCACCATAAGTCCCCAGAGGATTCCCAGGGATCTGAAGTCTATATATCCGATGTAGTTCTTATCCGGATGCACAAAAAAAGCTGATATGACAGCCAGTATCCAGGCTGCAATCAGCACAGGGTCAGATTTCATTTTCTTTAAAAATGTCACAATGGAGTTCATTTTTTATCTCGATTCTCGTTAGATTTTATTCTGTAAAAAGTCACGAACTCAATCATAATTCCATTGAATATAATCTGTCAATGATTCTTTCAAGGACCTCGGGAGTCACATCCTCGGAGAGGCCGAATCTGTCCTCATCAATGGGAAGCATGATTCCTCTCTGGTAGACCTGGGCGATGGCATTGGCGCAGGATCTGCACTCGTAGATGTCTCTCAGGGTCAGGGCCTTGTCCCAGTCGATATCCGGGATATTCAGGATCCTTGTCATAAAAAGGTGTACTACTCTGGCGGCAAGTCTCCTGGGGATGACGCCGTCGTGAAGATAATACTCAAAAAGGGAAACGTCCTCATCCGTGAGGTCGTTTCCTGTCTTTTCGAAGTATGCGTTTATAAGTGCTTCAACAAATTCTTTTGATTTCATATATAGCCTACAATTGTCTTAGCAGGGAGTTACCACAAGGGTTACGTTGTCGCAGGCCTTCAGACCTTTTACGCTGAAGATTCCTGTGGTGTTTGTGGTTTCTTCCTTTGTCCAGACGTCTTTTACTTTATATTCTGAGGACTCTTTTACCTTGTCCCCAAGGAACTTTTTGATAAGAGCCATGTCTACTGAGTACTCTTCGTTCTTGTCGGTCTCAGCTACGTTGATAAAGCTGATGGCAGAGCGGTTCTCGGAAAGAGGCTTCACCAGAATGTCCACTCTGTCTATGTCTCTGATGTATTCCTTGGAAGGGTCCTCCTTGGCAAGGCTTGAGAATACTCTCTTTGCCTGGATTCCAAGGCTGTCCTGGTTAAGGGCAATTACGTCTTTGTTGGCGATTATGTTGTAGAGCTCATCGCCCTTTTCCACTCTTCTAAGGTCCAGGCCCAGCATAAGAGGTGAATTCATCATGGCCCACATGGTCATATGGGTCTTATTCTGGGTCCCGTTAAGGCCGTTCATGCCGATCATCAGCATATCCGGGTCGTTCCAGCCCTTATCAAGGCCGGCGAATTCGTCCATGATAACAGCCTTGCTATACTGGGTTGCCACGCTGGTGGTGTAATCCCCTGTCCAGGTGCCTACACCGGGATCTCCGTCGCTGCCCACTCTGAAGGTGATGTCGTTGAGGATTCTCCAGGAATCACATACCTTGTAGCCCCAGTTCTGCGGCTGGGTCTTGCCCCACTCGCAGGCGGAGTAGATGATATCGTGGTCCGGAGCCGCCTCGTTAAGGCCCTCTAAGAGTCTTGCGTAGGAATTAAGGGTGTTCTCCTGACGTCTGTGGTTCATAAGACGGATTCTGCACTTGCCCTTTTTAAGCTGAGCTTCTATGCCGGTGGTGAGAATCTCTGTGTGGGCCGGCGGGTTCTTGGGATCCTTGTTCTCCTCGGTGATCACGGGCTGTTTTCCAAAGAAATCATCATAGAGGTACAGGGTCTCGTCCTGATACTGGGCTGCCACCTGAAGCCAGCTGCCCATGCCGGACTGAGCGCCGTTTATGTGCTCAACAGAAATTGTATAAGTTCCATCCTCAGGAATCTCAACGTCGAAGTAAATCTCGCCGCTCTCTGCTCCCACGGGGGTCTGCTCAGGGCCGGTGCCGTCGAAGGTTCCTATATTGGAAAAGAAGTTCTTTCCCTCCAGAAGTTCTGTCTTTACGCCGTTTCCGCTGACCTGAAGGTTAGTTCCGCAGGTGAAGGACTCCTCTTTTGCTGCTGACTTAAGAGTGACACCGGAGATGGCGGGAGCGAAAGTGAAGCGGGCATTGGTGGGATTTGAAAAGGTTGCGTTGTCAAAAAGATAATAGCAGTTGTCCACCTTGAGGAAATCAACGCCCCAGGATACATAGCTCTTGGCGTCTTCCTTTTCATGGCCGCAGGTGCCCACAGCGGCGCCGGCGCAGAGATTGCTGCCGATGTCGTTGTACATGCCGAATTTAAGGCCTTTTTCATGGATGTAGTCGGAAAGAGCCTTGAAGCCGCCGGGGAACTTCACTTCCTCGTTGGAAAGAAGGCCGTCTACTCTCTGGTTCTTGTAGCAGCCATCGTCTAGAATGATGAATTCATAGCCCAGGTCCTTAAGGCCCAGCTCTATGAATTTATCTGCCATGGCCTTGGTGAGAGCCTCTGTATTGCCGCTTCCGAAGGCATTCCAGGAGTTCCAGCCCATGGCAGGAAGATGGTGCTTCTTTTTCCCAAGAAGCACCTTGCCGTTTGTAAAGGAGTCATATCTCCGGTCGTCGCTGAGCCTGTCCGGAGTTAAATTCTCGTATCCTTCCATTTTTTCATACCCCTCATATTATGTCTTATCAAAGATTGTAGATTTTTGTGTATTTGTCAGTGAAATACTTGATAAGAGGCTTTGCTGAAAGCTCCTGTCCGCATACCTTATCAAGAACCTCTGAAGAAATTCTTGTGGCGCCGTACTGGTGGATGTGCTCCTTGAGCCATGCGGTGATCTTCTTGATATCGCCGGCAGCAAGGATGTCATCGATGCTTCCAAGGTCCTTCTCTACTGCCTCAAGGAACATGCCGTCGTAGATGCTTCCAAGAAGGTATGAAGGGAAGTAGCCGAAGCTTCCGTCGGACCAGTGCATATCCTGAAGAACGCCCTCTGCATCGTTCCTGGGTGTGATGTGAAGAAGCTCCTCCATCTTCTGGTTCCAAACCTTTGGAAGGTCCTCAACAGTTACATTGCCCTTGAAGATCTCTCTTTCGATCTCGTAGCGAAGGATTACGTGGAGGCAGTAGGTAAGCTCGTCTGCCTCGGTACGGATGAAGCTGTTCTGAACGTGGTTGATCTCTTTGTAGAACTCCTCGATGCCGATCTCCTTAAGCTCAGGGATCATCTCGCACATCTTGGGCCAGATGGGCTTCCAGAAATTGATGTTTCTTCCGAGAATGTTCTCGTAGAATCTGGACTGGCTCTCGTGAAGTCCCATGTAGCTTATGCTGGCGCCTGCTGTTCCCTCGTATTTGTGATCAACGTTCTGCTCAAAAAGAGCGTGGCCGCCTTCGTGAATAGCGCTGAAAAGAGGCTCGATGAAGGCGTGCTCCTTGTAATGGTTGGTAATTCTCACATCGTCGATGTTCATGTTGGTGGTGAAGGGATGCTCTGTCTCGCTCTGGGCGAATCTGTTCATATCCATTCCCATGTACTCAACGATGTACTTGCAAAGCTCTGCCTGAACGTGGGCGGGAACCTTGAAGGTGAACTTGGATGAGTCGGGCTGAGGTGCGGCCACAACCTTATTTACCAGGGGAACAAGCTCCTGTCTGAGGTCGCCGAATACCTTGTCGATGGTGTCCTGGGTCATGCCCTCCTCGTAGTCGTCGATAAGAGCATCATAAACATCCTTACCGGGATCTGTGTAACTCTTAACCTTTTTTGTCATCTCGATGGTTGCTGCCAGGGGCTCCTTGTAGATGCTCCAGTCGTTGGTCTGCTTAGCCTTGGGCCAGATGATGGCGGACTTGTTGGTCACCTTAACGGACTCCTCGTAAACCTCAGCGGGAAGGCGTCTCATTTTATCAAGATCCCTCTTATTTCTCATGATGTCGAACTTCATAACATCGTCAAGCTTCTCGAACTCTTCGGGCTCAGCCAGCTTGGTAACCAGGTTGTAATACTCGTCACTGGTGGATTTCTTGAAGCTTTCTGTGGAAAAATATGTAAGGGCGTCGGAGAGCTTCTCCTTTGCTCCGTCGGGAGCTGTGGTCTCCAGATCCCAGTACATAAGGCCTGTGGCGTGGCCGAAATAGTTAAGTTCTTTCTTTTTCTCTAAATACTGTTCAAGTAATGTCATTGTATGTACTCCTTGTTTTATGTTAACTGATAAAGTTTCTCATTTATCCCTGAAGGCCGGCGGACTGTCTGATCATGTCCTCCACAACAATATCGTAGATCTCTCCTACGGTATTGCAGTATTCAAGCACCCTCCAGGGCTCATTGGTGTGAAAATGGATTTTGACAAGGTCCTCGTCGCCGGCGGCGATGAGGGAGTTGCCCTCGAAGTGGGTTGTTATGTAATCGGAGATCTCGTCCTCATCAAGGTCTTTATCTCTTCTGTCGATCAGAAGCTGGGTGTCATATCTGTAGGCGAACTGATCGTCTTCTGCATCTATACTCTTAATAGGTTCCATAGTAATACTCCTTTCCGGGCACAATGCCGCATTACAGTGATTGTAACATGACGCAGTGGGAGATACAACTTAAGCCCCAATTTCATGTTCCATATCTCAGCCCGCTTGCTCTGTGGCAGCCGGAAGTCCCCCTGGGTGATCAAGGGATGACACTCGAGGTGCCATCCCGGGGGTTAAGGGTTGGTCGCTCCATTACGTCAAGGACTTTCGCGGCATAAATCCTCGCGCGGTGCAGTATATGGCGCCCCGCGCAGCTTTTGGCGCTGCGGTTTATTCCACGGTTCCTTGACTTCATTCCCGCTCAGGGAAGAATATGGCTGCTGAAGTAGCGTTGCCCCCTTATCACTAGCAAAATAGGATAAGATACACGGGAATGGTCCATCTTATCCTATGTTTTATCGATATTGCAGCATTAAAATATCGTGTGCTCGCATTTTTTCAAAAATTATAGGATAAGACTTTGAAAACTCATTGATCTTATCCTACTTTTTCAAGAATTTACTAGGATAAAATAGCTTGAAACCTGCAATCTTATCCTATTTCTCTCAGTTTTACAGCTCATAAACACGCAAAATTATAGGGATGACCATTTTGCGTGTACCATTCAACACCAGAACCACACGTGTTTCGGAACAATTCTGTACTTTGCGTGTTAAAAGGTTGATTTTTGCCCCAAGGACTACACGTGCATAAGCAATCTTCGTATGATTGCGTGTTCAATAAACTAAACCGATACACGCATAGCATAATAAATGCTCTTTCTGCGTGTTGATTCCTGAAAAACACTACACGTAGGAATTATGTTATGTGCTCTGTGCGTGTGCTAGTCACCTTCAGTTCCCCGTTATCGGCACGATGCTTCCCCGCAGGTGGGCAAGGATGTCAAGAGGCTTTCGCAGAACGAAACGTGGCCACCAATTTTTTAATGAAGTCAGCCTTCATCCGTATATAATGTAAAGCTCCCGGGAGCGGCCTTGTATCCGATGTAGCTCAAATCCCTGAAGTTAAGTGCTGCCACATTTTGTGCAGGGGTGGTCAGCGGCAGGATGTGACCCGGGCGGAGGAATACCAGGACTTCGTTCAGGTTGGCATTGATGTAGTGGTCTCCGGCTGGAAGTTCTTCCTCATCGAAATCATTGTAGCTTCTAAAGCGGAGAAGCTTCATATCCTCCGGCAGATACACATACCGCCCGGTTTTATTCTGCTGATAAACCGGCGCGATCATAATGCTATCTCCCACCAGAATCTGGTCCTCCGTCTCCCTGGCTCTTTTATCCGTCCTGTACTCAAAGGACAGCGGCTTAATATACATTCCGTCATTCAGCGCCGCTTTCATAAACTCCGAATAAATATATGGTATAAGAGCATACCTCAGCTCTATCATGTTCTTAAAGGAATTCATATCCTTAAACCTGTACAGTTCCTGCTCCCTGGTTCCCAAGGCCGAATGGTTCCTGAACAGCGGCGTAAACATGCTGACCTGAATCCATCTCATCAACAGGTCCTCGGTGGTGTCGCAGCCAAAGCCGCCGGTATCGGCGCCGCTGTACAAAAAGCCCGTCATATTAAGGGAAGGCATCTGCCAGATATTAAGAAGAATGTGGCTCCACCAGGACATGTTGTCTCCGGTCCAGACACCGCCGTACCTGTGCATTCCGATATATGAAGCTCTTGAGAACATCAGTATTCTCTTATCTTTGTTGTTCCTCTCAAAGGCCTCCCCCGCAGCTCTTGTCATATAGAAGCCGTAGAGGTTGTGAACCTTGTCGTGGCGCACTTTTACCCCGTCGAAATCATGGTAAAAGCGCTTGTAGTCCTCCGGATTATTGGCGATGGTCTCAATAAGTCCCCTGAACTGGAAAAAGCCCCAGATATCCAACTCTTTATTCTCCAGATTCTTAATCTCAGCGAAGACTTCCTTCAGATGATCCTCGGTGTAAAAAATGGCAGGCTCATTCATATCGTTCCAAAAGCCCTCAATTCCTGCATCGGTGAGAACCTTGTACTTATCCCCGAACCACTCTCTTGCCTTGGAATTAAGGAAATCCGGGAAGTGGACTTTGCCCGGCCACACTGCTGCCACCAGGTTGGTGCCGTCCTCTTTTTTGCAGAAAAAGTCGTTCTTAACGCCCTCTTCATAAACGTCGTAGCCCTCTTCCATCTTGACTCCGGCGTCGATGATGGGAACCAGGTGAATGCCCTGATCCTTCATCTCCTGAACGAAGGCTGGGAAATCAGGAAATCTCTCGGGATTCACGGTGAAATCCTTGAAATCCTGCATGTAATCTATGTCCATGTAGATCATGTCAATTGGGATGCCCAGCTCTTTGTAGCCCTTGGCCACGGCTCTGAGCTCGTCTGCGGTCTTGTAGCCCCACCTGCTCTGGCCGTATCCGAAGGCCCACTTGGGCGGAATGTAGCTCCTTCCCGTGAGGCCGCGAAGGCCTTTAACCAGCTCTGCAGGCTCTTTCCCGTCAAAAATATACAGATCAAAATCCATGTCCTCGAACCTGATGGTCAAAAGGTCCGGATCGGTGTAGCCTATGTCAAAATCCACTTTTCCCGGGTGGTCTATGAAAAGGCCGAAACACTTTTTCCCGTCATCCAGGATAAGGAAATTGTGGGCGGCATAGAGGGACCTCTTGGCCTCCTCGTGGTGGGGCTCGTCGGAATTGTTGCTAAAGTACTGCCAGCCTCGTTTGTTAATGCCACGAATGGTCTCTCCCAGGCCGTAGACATAGAGATCTTCCGGCATGTTAAAAGAGATCTCTTTGGAAGTAAGGTCTATGCAAAGGCTCTCGCCAAAGGCAGTATTTATGGAAAAACAGCCCTTCTCATCCGCTTTAAAGTCCTCAGACACCAGCCCTTCCATCACCACAGCGCCGGTGTTAAGGGGCTTTCCGATAGTGAACTTTCTGATCTGATAATCTTCCATCTTCTTTTCCTTTCCGTTTTCACAACTCAAACAGGCTCATTTGCTTGTATTTCTCAGGAAATTCCCGCATGTATCCAAAGCAGTCCTCAGGTTTATAGAACATTCCCGCATCACGGCATTTCTTTTTAAGGAGAGAAAGAAGCGCCCGGGAATTGGGGCTTGGGAGCTCGTAGGCGTTTCCGTAGGTGTCGATGTATCTTTTCTTAAGGCCGGGAAAATGCTTATCGAGAGCGGCGTAGTAATACTCTCTGTCGCCCTCTCTTAAGGTAAGGCCCATGCCAAAGTCCATGATGCCTTTTACCCCAACTTCGATGCAGGCATCCAGGATCCGGCCCACGTTTTCCTCTGTGTCGTTGATAAAAGGGAGGATTGGTGTAAGCCAGACAAGGGTGGGAATCCCCCTCTCCTGCATCTTGGCAAGGACTTCGAGGCGCCTTTTCGTATTGCAGACGTTGGGCTCAATGATGCTGCAGAGCTCATCGCCGAAGGTGGTGAGGGTCATCTGAACCACGCATTTTGTGTCTTTATTTATCGCTTCCAGAAGGTCTATGTCCCGGAGGATCCGGTCGGATTTGGTCTGAATGGCAAGGCCGAAGCCGTATCTGTGGATGATCTCCAGGCACTTTCTTGTGAGGCCCAGCTGCTCTTCGCAGTGCATGTAGGGGTCGGACATGGCGCCGGTGCCGATCATGCATTTTTTCCGCTTGGACTTAAGTGCCGCCTCCAGAAGCTGCGGGGCGTTCTGCTTCACCTCGATGTCCTCGAAGTCATGGGTGAACTGGTAGCACTTGCTTCTGCTGTCACAATATATACAGCCGTGGGTGCAGCCCCTGTAAATGTTCATGCCGCAGCCCCCGCCGCTGGTTGTCAGAATTCCTTTTGCATCAACAAAATGCATGCCATGTCCCTCCTGTATTGAATTAATTCTGACTATACCCACGGGCAAGCCCGTGGGGTTCTGATTGGCAAGCGTAGCTTGTAATCGTACATCATTTTCAGACTTTGGAGTTACAAGTGTAAATCTGTTTGAATCAGGACTTTCATTACCAAGCAGTCCAACGACCACATTACTCTGATGACAAGTCATCATCAGAAAGCGGTAAATTTCTGCTTTTCAGCAAGGAAGTATAGTCAATCTCCCTGATTATTTAGTTGTTAAATTACGTTAATTCCACTGTTTAATATCTTGATTTTATATGCCTTGATCCAGGTGATTAAGGCATTTTCTTTATTGTATTGTGCCTCAAAAGTCTTTGCACATTTGTCTTTATCTATATTTTGCGTTTTAGGTTCATAGCAATAGAGCAGGAATGATGAATACCAATCTCTTTGTACTTCAGAGCCATCATGAAGTTTATACAATCTATCGGAGAGCTTCTTTTTTATATAGTCATCAGCCGTATGGTCATACTGTGATGCCCTGTAATTGTTTGGGACTTCAATATAAGTTCCACCTGTGGCTTTGAATTTTCTTTCCAATGTGGCCTGGAAACCACCGGGGCATCTGTTCTTTACAGACTTACCGAAACGTTTTTTCTTATTGAACTTACCTTTATCGTTTTTGGTAGTCTCTTTTGATCGTTTCATAAGCTTGCCTGCATTCTTAGGCTCAGTTACAATTATTTCTCCAAGACTTCGTAGGTGGTTAGCGTCCTCATTTATTGCAAGTTGCCTGTTAACTGCATTGATACGGCACAGCTCAGAATGTCTGACTTTCATCTTCTTATAATGATTTGAGTATTTCCAGATTTTCCGCCCCTTCTTAACAGTACCATCCTCATTATAATTTTGCGGGTTGGTTGCCCTTCTTGACCTGTCCATGGCACGATAGATCAGACGCTCTTTTCTTTCGGATGTCTGTATGCTGTCACCACGTTCAGAAAGGTTCTTTAGACCAACCTCAGTATCAGATGTATAGGCAACTGTCTGTGTTCCAATATCAGCACCTATCATACCTTTGCCATACTTATGGCGTGGATTGCCGTACTTATCATACTTAGGTTTTGCTTTGCCTTCAATAGTCAGATGCAGGTATACCCTGTATTTGCCTCTTATCATTTTGGGGACGAGAGTTGCATAGCATGGTCTGTATGTATCTATACAATAAGCATCCTCAAGTAAAGTATCCACAGCCTTTTTATCCATTATTTCTGGCTCGTTAAGATACGACAGAACGGCATTTACTTCATCCATTTGGAATCTATCGGCTATCTGTATCCCGAAAGCTTTCTTTCCAAGTTTGAATTGTAATCTGTTATCCTTTACAGAAATGGGTGTACCACGGTTCATCTGCTTTGCACGGATACATGGCAGTTCCCCATATTTTGAGAAATGAATAGTATTACCATTGCTGTAAAGACATTTTTCGATACCACGCCATACATCTTCGGCTTTTGTTAAGGCAAATACAGCGTCTATGCCATACTTTTTGCCTATCGGAATCATTGACTTTCTGCAATAATCCCATGTTACATCATATGATTTCTGCATCTCATTGAGCTGATTAGCATAATTCTTTCGTTTTGTCTTATCCTCTGTGCCGCCATACAATGATAGTAGTTTGCGATATTTCTTTGTACGCAGGAGCTGGTCGTAATTCTTTCTCATAAGACCAACAAGCTCATTACCTGCCTTGCGTATCCTATCAGAAAGAGCCACGACTTTAAGTACATCGAAATAAGGCATATCAGTCTCAGCGACTAAAATATGCCTGTCAGAAAGTTTATGGTATTGTTTCAGAATCTTATTATATTCTTCATCAATCATGATTTTTCTGTTCCTCAATGTACTTAATTACTGTAGCTTCGCTTATATGCCCCACTGTTGACACAAAATATCCCTTTGGCCATAAAACACCGCATCTTGCATAGAATCGTTTGAGTTGTGGAAATGCCTTAAACAGTTCTATTGCACTGATACTCTTAAGAGTCCTAACAACATCGCACGGTGCAACAGTCTGTGGGACATCTACAAATATATGTATATGGTCAGGCATTACTTCAAGTGCCTTGATACTATAATTATAATCATCGCAGATTTTTTGAAGTATCAGTTTGAGCGTATCTTCTACATTGCCCTTTAATACTGAAAATCTGAATTTAGGACACCAGATGATATGATACTGTATCAGATATTTACAATGTGAAGCACTATGATATTGCCCCTCACTCATTGTCTCTTACTCCTAACTGATATTTTTCCTGAATGCCCCTGCGCATAAGATCAAGGAAAGTAACGGTTTCACCTTCCTCAACTGAATAGATCCGTGCAAGGTTTTCAAGTTCCTTCTTCCATTCAGCTGGGATAGAGATATTGATTTGTACATTTTCGCTTTTAGGTCGTGCCATTAGAATTTCTCCCTTTCTTAACAATGTCTTTAAGTTGCATATCCTCAATACCAACAAATTCAGCAGCACCCATACTACAAAAAAAATCATAGGCTTTGCAATCCACATATATATCATCGAAATCACTGCAGGATTCTCGAATATCTTCAAGTTCATCATCAGAAAGATTTTCACCAAAATGATTTTCAATATGTCTGCGTATTGCAGAAAACATTATATCTGATGCCATATCTAATGTATCGTAACTTATTTCATCGCCGTATGTAAGATAATTCCAACCGCGACCGCTTTCATAAGTAGCTTTCTTATTTCCGCTATATTCGTTTTCAAGAAATTCTCCTACAGTCTGTTCGAGCGAAATATATCCGTCTTCTACAAGTATTCCAGAATGATCATAAGGATCGTAGACATATTTTATCTCATAGTGAACTGGAGTGGGTGACAATTCATCTCTTATCCGACGAATCAGCCTTGCTTTTATGAATTCTTTTGATTGGTCAAAGCACTCATTTACATATTTAGCAATTTCGTCTACATGAGAATTCACATACTCTACGCATTTCGAATTATCCATTTGTATTTTTCCTTTATGTTTAATACATAGATTATATATTTATTCTATGTGTTTGTCAAAATAGAAAAAGGCTTCATCCCACAGGCAAGCCTGTGGGTTTTCGCCTACGTTGCGCCAAAGTTTACTTTATAACGTAAATACAGATAGATTTGGACATTACCTCGGGAAAGTGGGGCAGGTGATGGCTTCCCGGGAGGTTGTGAAGGGCCAAGTTGGCAGTCCCACTTGCCCTTACGAAAGGTTTAAGTCCACTTGGTTTCACAAGAACAGAAAATGATATAGGTGATGGCAAAAAACAAGCGGCTTAATTGAGCCCGCCAACTTATGATAATCTGATGCAAATGAGATAACCGCCGAGTTTACTGATAAAGAGGCTGTGCAGTATCGCACAGCCTCTTTTGTTGTAACAGGATATTTGAATTTACTGGAATAGATTCCTGAACCACCAGATGATTCCCTTTGCTCCGATTGTGAAGCTTACAGTCTTGGTTCCGCCAAAGTCGCCTTTTCCTCTGATGACTACAGTGGCCTTGCCTTTCTTCAGATTGTTCTTATAGGTTGCAGTATCGATCTCGTAGTCCGCTGAAGTGAGCGGTTCATTCTTAAAGGTCACGGTCAGGTCCGCATCAGATAGAGTTACCGGCTTACCGGTGTAAGTCTTGGCTGCCACCTTGACCGAGGCTTTGGCAATGTCTTTTTTGACCACACGATACTCAGTGTCAATCTCGCCGGTGTATGAGCCCATGCCGGTTGCAACGGCCTTTATCACAGTTCCTGCGTTGACAACATCTGTATCTTTGAGTGGCTCGCTGCTGCCGCTTGCATAGTAGATGATCTGCTTGTCATAATCGGTTCCGGCCTTAAGGACTTTTCCGTCGGAATCAGCAAGGACAGGAGCGGATTTCCACTTGCCGGGCTTATCGGTAGCCACGACATCTTTTGCTGTCATTGTGATTCCGCCGCTTGTAAGCTCTCTGGCGGTAATCTCAAAATCAGCTGTAAGCTTGTCGCTGAAATTGCCCTTTCCGGTAACAATCACTTGAGGTTTAGCCTTGGTTGCTGCTGTAGTCAATGCCTTATTGTTCTTGTAGGAAACCGTGAAGTCTTTTCCCAAAGCAAGGTCAGTTCCCTTAAACTTAAGGGTGACTTCCGGCGTGCTTCCGCCTTTTACGAAGGGGGCAGTAGGCGCTGCAACAAGCTCAAAATCAGTATTATTCAGAGCCTTCTTGGTAATCTTAAAGGTCTTCTTGATGCTGCCTGTGTAACCGTTTATGCCTTTGTAGGTAACAGTAACGGTTCCTGCATTGAGGTTTCCTGAATAAACAGCAACATAAGCTCCGTTTTCGTCGTTCTCATCAGTGCCTTTCGCCAGCGTCTGCCCGTTCAGCGTAAGCACCGCATCCTGAACTATCTCTGTGCCGGTATATTCGATGGCTGTTTTGAAATTCGTTACCACAGCCTTTTTCAAATTCCATCCGGTAATGTTGTAAGTAGCGGTCCTTGATCCCACGTAAGCGCCCAGGCCCCTGATCGTGATGCTCTTTTTGCCTACGCTGCAGCGATCATCGTTGTAGATAATCTCATAGTCCGTTCCCTCTACAAGAGGCGTCTTATTGTATGTAAGCTCCACCTCATCCGAGAGATCACGGGCACTTCCCGTGTATTCGGAATTTGCGATCTTTCCAAGCTTAGCCTTCGATATCTGAATACGTTCCTTTGCATAGATGGCAAAAGAGCTGTCTACTCTGCCGCAGTAATTGCCTTTACCTGTAATGTGAACTCGATATTCGCCAACAGCTTTGCACTCAGTTTCTTTTTCGTCTTTATCAAGGTAAGCTGCTTCAAAGTCCTTTCCGGCTTTGAGTTTCTTTTTGCCCCTGGTTATGACAGGAACAGGTTTCTTGGCCTTACCGTCTTCCTTCTGATCGGCGATAACGACCGTCACATCAGTACCCTCGATATTCTTAGGGTAGATCCGGAAATATGCTGTTTCTTTTCCCTTGTAATTGCCCTTACCGGTGACGATTACAGAAGGTGCTTTGGAGGCGTTAAACTCAGCATCGGATTCGGTATAGGTATAAGCGTTGGTGTTGTTCTTGTAGGAGATGGTGTAGTCCTTGCCGGCGGTAAGCTTGGTAACGCCGTCATATACGGTCACTGCCGGCTTCAGGGCAGAGCCTGTGTATGTGGGATTCTCCTCAATAACAGGCGTTAAGCCATCGCGTTCCTTGAATCTGGCGGTAAGCTGTATATCTGCGTCCACACGGAAGCGGTATTCCTGCTCGTCATATACGCGGGTACCGGTCGTGTCATACCAGCCATCAAACTCTGCACCAAAGTCAGGAATGGCTGTGGCGATTACAAAGGAATTCTTCATGTAAGTACCGGATCCTACAACAGAGCCATATTCGCCGGAAATCAGATCAACATCATTCCATGCAATGTCTGTCTGAACCACAGATGCACATTCTGCGCCATCTTTTTTCAGAGAATATGTGCCATTCTCGTTGACAGTACCTGAGATTTCATCGTCCTCTGAAACACTGATATCCAGGTAGTCTACACGGGAGGTGTATCCCTCTTCCTCATCGCTCTCCAGCAGGCAGTAGTTGACGTCGCCGGAATCTGTGGCAGTAATCTTTACTGTGTAGGAGCGGTCAACGGGAAGGGAGAATATCTTTTGCCCATTGTAATCCACGTAGGGAACAACCGGACTTCCTTCAACATAGACAGCTTCGTCATCTATGATTTTTCCTGCCAGTGCTCCTGTCTCAGAGTCGTAGAGCTCAACGTCGACAGGGCAGTTGATGATGAGGGATTTGGCTTTTCCATTAGTGTATTCTTCTTCCCTGCATACCATAAGCCATGCCAGGTTAACGAGAGGATAGTGCTCCTGAATGAGAATCGTTCCGTTGTGACTGTCCCCCGAAAAGGTAGCTATAAGGTTATCAAGTCCGTTCTTATAGTATGAGATAAGAGCGCCAAATCCTCCCAGATTCAAAGAGCGATTTCCGTCGGAAAAAGAGCCGAGGAAGGATGCGCTCGGAGTTCCCAGCTGAAGGACCAGCTTTGCAAGAGTAAAGTATTCCGGATCATAGTAATCAAGGCCGTACTTTGTCTTTGCTTCATAGGGTATATTTGACAGTCCGTTTTTCAGGATATCCCATACTTCACCCTGAACAGCATCAACATACTTGTCGCGGGATAAGGCTCCGCTTAAGGATTTTATCAGGTAATCGAGCCATTTTTCCTGGGTCTTTGGTACATTATTGCCAATCGCCATAAAGGCTGACTGGTCATATTTCTCTTCCGCAATCGTATCATAGACAGATAAGAATCGGCCAAAGAGTGCGGAATATGAAGAACTCGATTCATCATTAAAATAATAGGTCTTGCCAAAATGTCTGTATTTCCAAACAGATGAAGGTACCTTGGGTACAAGATCTTTGCGGTTTATAAAGCAGAAAATATTATTATAGTCTGCACTGTTTGCTGTCGACTTGGTCGTTACTGCCGGAGGTTCAAAGCAGAAGCCATAAATATTTTCATGGGACAGAGTAATCTGCGTCAGGTCATCAAGCCCACCATCGTCCAAGAGTGAAGCAACTACATTCGCAGTGCCTCCGGCCCTACTGTAGCCCATTACCATAACCTTTATTCTTCCGGTAATGTTCTTGTTCACGATGTAGCTTCGCAGGAAACTAACTGCCTGATCAGCTGCGCTCTTAAAGCCCTGATGGTAGGAGTCTTTGCTAACCAGCACATTGCTGGACCACTCTGCTTCGTAGCCTGCACCTCTTATGGGAAGCGCTATTACGGTAATGTCCCCCTGACTGTCTGTTATAACCTTGGTAGCCGCACTGACTCCGATGGAATCCGTTGTGGGCTGTTTGGTGTACCAGTCGTTATAGGCAAAGTTTTCGAACCCGAAGTTCTCAAAGGTCCGCTGAACATTGTTATATCCATGTTCGTATCTGTGATTGTTATGTGCTTCAAAGGCACTCAGTGTAAGGCCATAGGCCACAAGTGCCAGATCCCAGTTAAATTCTGTAGAAGGTCTCAGGAAGTAGCTGTCATCAACATCGAAAACATATGGAAGCAGCTTGTCTTTTCCCGCGCCGCTTTCTTCCAGGTAATATACCCTGCTTCCGGTCTTAAATACCCAGTCACCTTTTTCTGTATACGCATATTTTGTATCGTCTTCAAATACCAGGAAGCCGTCATCAATCTCAATATAGTATCTGGTTCCGTCTTTTAATCCATCATACATGAATTTGAAATAGACTTTCGAACCATCGCCCTGAGAGGTTATCTTTACGAGTTTATCCTCTGTGGTCTCATAAATTACTGTATCTGTATCATATTCAACCAGACGGAGCGTGCCAAAATCAGTGTTTACGCCGCTTACCGGGATATCTGTAGTAAATGAGATCTCCAGATTTACCCAGCCGCCATCATCCACAAAACTGACTGTACGAGAATCTTTTGCAGGAGAGAGTGGCTTTATGGCTGCCCGATCCGCAGGGTCATAGTTTTTCCAATGACCATAGATAATAGTATTCTCTGAGAAAACAGTAAAAGTAGTGATTCTGTCTCCATCTTCAGGCAGGGTGTACCATCCGGCAAACTGCATACCTTCACGTCTTGGATGAGGAAGTGATGACAGCCTGCCCCTTCCGTTAGTAACCTGGGTAGTTGTCGCCTCCCCGTTCTGCGGATCGAAGGTAATGGTAAACTTCTTTTCTCCGGAGTTATTCAGAACAGGGTAGAGGTAAGAGCCGCTTCCCATGGACCAGATGGAGTCAAAGTCCCAGCCAACATAGGTGGACTTGGTCTTCATCTGTGAATCAGTACACTGCGTCATTCCGGAATCTGTTTCGCCATTATCGAGATGCATTCCTCCATGCCCCGTGGCAGGATAGTAGCATCCGGAAAAGGTAATACCTGTAGAATCAATTTGATGTGCTATTATGTGATATGCTCGATGATCGTATTTCGACAGGGTGCCTATGTTATAACAGTTTGTTACCGAGAGTGTGCTGTTGCATTCGTAGCAAGAATAAGTATTGATTATACCTCCAATATCGTCTCCAGAAAGACTTCCAGAATTATAACAATTGGATATCGTATTGGTATAGTTATCTTCGTTTAAATGAATATGATTAACAATACCTGCCGCATCATATACGCCCGCATCGATATCTCCTGTGTTGCTGCACTCCGATATTTCTCCGCAATGAAACGACCTTACAATACCGGCCATATCTCCATTTCCGGTCAGGGTTCCGGCATTGCTGCAATGACGGATTACGGGAAGACGTGAAGGATGATAGACATGAGTATCTGTAATCCCCACGATTCCGCCAATTGTGCCGCCATTAGGAGACACTTGCAATTTTCCGCTATTTACGCAATCTGTTATTATACCACCACTCAAAACCTCTATGGCGATTCCAGCCACAGTTTTTCCTGAAATTTCAGCCAGATTACAGCATCCTGATATTATTCCACCATAGTATACTTCTCTCACAATACCTGCTGCACAAGCTTTGCCGTAAATAGTTCCTTCGTTAGCACAATTAGAAACTGTTATTGTACTCTCTATAACCTCAGTGTCACTGTACCCATGTATTTCATCTATAATTCCAAATGCAGTTCTTCCTGAAAGAGCTCCGTAATTTGTACAATCAGAAACCTTAATGTGGACTGTTTCGTCAGAGGGAGTATAAGCTTTCTCCATTATGCCATAGACACTGTTGCCGGTAAGATTACCATAATTTGCACAGTCAATGCAGTTTTTATCATTATTGATATAAGACATTATTCCGTAAATGAAACAAGATAGTTCTTCATCCGTTATATCTGCATAATTTGCGCATCCAGAAACATCTGCAGTCCATGTAATCCCAACTCTTGTACTGGCAGAATCTAATTGTCCATAATTACTACATTTTTTTACTGTAGTCGCAGAGTGGGTTATACCGATTACATAAGAAGGTGCTGATAGAGTCGCGTAGTTTTTGCAATAGCTGCAGTTTCTTGCACTGTATGCTATACCATTAACATTTCCTTCGGGATGTTCTGAAGGTGATACAACGCTGAGTACACATTCTTTTTCCTGCTCAGGATCTCCTGTTATACAATTTTTGATGTCCTGCGTATTATACACTATTCCTGCAATGCTACCATTGCTGTTGTTCACCGTGATATTACCTGTCATTTCACAGTCAGTCACGCTATAGTCATTCCAGTTGGATGCAGAGAAAGCAATACCAGCCACCTGTGCCCAACTTCCGTTGCTGTCAACGACAATATTTCCCAGCATTTTACAATCAGATACTTTAGTGGAACTTCCTACAATTCCTCCAAATCTGAAACTGTTTGTTCCTACATAATTAACTGAGATATCACCCTTAAGCGTACAGCTGGAAACCTGCGTAAGAGTCTTGCACAATACAGCACTAGCAGGCGTAGATAGATCGCTTGAAGCAGTGGCTTCGTTTACCTTTATAACCGCATCCTCAATCTTGAGGTTGTCAATCTCTTTTGCAGCATCAAAAAGAGCAGCAGAATCATCACCCTCAATATACAAGCCTTTTATAGTGTGACCATTTCCATCGAGAGTAAAACCATTGTTAGTCGGTATGGGATTTAGCTTATTTCTAGGATTAGAAAGATCGGAGTTTACTGTAATATTATTGACGAGCTTAAACCAGCTGGATCTGGTATAGTCAGAGAAAAACTCAGACATATCCTTAAGATCCTGGAAAGTTTCGATAAGATAGGGATCTGACTCGGTTCCGCTTCCTCTAAAAAGTTCTGAGTCTCCCAGTAATTCTGAAGTCTGTTCTTCCTCTTTAGGGAATTCCTGTGAGGAAGCTTCTGATGACGAATCAACTATGGACTGATCTTCGTCGGAGATTTCTTCTTTTGATGAAAATTCCTCCGAGGCGTTTTCGTATTCAGTAGACGCCTCCTCTTCGGATGCCTCTTCTGTAAAATCCTTAGACGAAGCCTCCGAAGAAGCTTCGCTTACGATTTCATTTTCCTGGGCACGCACACTGATCCCTGACACATCAAAAGATGTCAGAAAGACTGTTGCTGCCAGTACCCCCGCCAATATTCTTTTCATTTTCCCTCCTTCACCCCCAATGACATGGGCATTTAGCTTGATAGTTTTTTAAAAAGCACTTACTCATTAGATTCACTGGAACAGGTTCCTGAACCACCAGACAATTCCCTTTGCACCAATGGTAAAGGAGACTGTCTTGGATCCGCCGAAGTCGCCTTTTCCGCGGATGACAACCGTGGCCTTGCCCTTCTTACCATTATTCTTGTAGGTAGTATCGTCAATTACATAGTCGACATCTTTTTCCAGCGGCTCTTTCTGATAGCTCAGAGTAATATCCTCATAGGACAGTGTTACCTTTTTGCCCTTGCCGGGGTAAGCCTTGGCTGCCACTTTTGCTGAAGCTTTTGAGATGTCCTTCATTACAACTCTGTAGGTGGTCTCAATGCTTCCGCTGTAGGCGCCGATACCATTGGCTACGGCCTTTATTGTGGTTCCCGCATCCACGACGGCGGTGTCGCTAAGGGGTTCGCTGCTGCCGGATACATAGTAGGTAATCTGCTTGTCGTAATCGGTTCCTGCCTTAAGGGCCTTGCCATCGGAGTCGGTGAGTACAGGCTTGGATTTCCACTTGCCTGCCTTGTCCGATGCCACCACATCCTTGGCAAACATGGTAACGCCACTGTCTACTGAGGAGATATCTCTTGGAATGATCTCAAATTCAGCAGTGAGCTTGCCTTGGAAATTGCCCTTTCCGGTAACAATCACTTGAGGTTTAGCCTTGGTTGCTGCTGTAGTCAATGCCTTATTGTTCTTGTAGGAAACCGTGAAGTCTTTTCCCAAAGCAAGGTCAGTTCCCTTAAACTTAAGGGTGACTTCCGGTGTGCTTCCGCCCTTTACGAAGGGAGTAGTAGCCGGTACCACCAGTTCGAAGTCTGTTTTATTCAGAACCTTCTTTGTGATCTTGAAGGTCTTCTGAAGGCTTCCGGTGTAGCTGTTTATGCCGGTGTAGGTCACCTTTGCGGTTCCCGCGTTAAGGTTTCCTGAGTAGGTGACTACATAATCTGCCGTCTTGTCATTAGCGCTTGTTCCCGCCGTCAGCTCTTTTCCGTTAAGGGTAAGAACTGCGCTCTGATATGCTGCGTCTCCAGTGTATTCAACCGCAGCTTGGAAATTCGTGATAGTTGCCTTCTTGAGAGAAACGCCGGTGATGTTGTAGATGGCGCTTCTTGCTCCCGCATAATCTCCAAGGCCTACGATGGTTATGCTCTTTTTGCCGACACTGGTGCGATCGTCGTTATAGTCGATCCTGTAGTCCGTACCCTCTGTTAAAATAGTCTTATTGTAACTAAGCATCACATCCTCAGAGATGTCGCGTGGATTACCGTCGTACTCAGAATCCGGTATCTTATACAGTTTTGCTTTGGAGATTGGTACACGTTCTTTTGCATAGATGGCAAAAGAGCTTTCAACTATGCCCGTGTAATTTCCCTTGCCCGTGATGCGTGCAATGTAGTCGCCAACGTCCTTACACTCTGTCTCTTCGCCGCCGGGCTTATGGTAAGTAACGGTAAAGTCAGTGTTTGCCTTAAGTTTCTTCTTGCCCTGGGTAATTACAGGCAGAGGCTTCTTGACCTTTCCGTCTTCCTTGATATCGGCAACGGCCGCAACGGTAATGTCTTCATCCGTGAGGGGCTTGGGATTTATCACGAAGTACGCTGTCTCTTTTCCCGAATAATTGCCCTTACCGGTGACAATGACTGTAGGAGCCTTGGAAGCATTGAATTCAGCGTCCTCCTCCGTGTAAGTATAAGCGTTCTTGTTGTTCTTGTACGAGATGGTGTAGTCCGTGCCTGCAGTAAGCTCTGTAACACCGTCATATACACGTACTGCGGGTTTCAGGGCTGCGCCGGTGTAGGTCATTTCCTCTTCAACGACAGCGGTCAGACCATCTCTTTCCTTGAACTTTGCAGTGAACTGCATGTCTGAATCCACGCGAAAGCGGAACTCCTGCTCCTTAGAGACCAGAGTACCGTTTGTATCGTACCAGCCCTCGAACTCTGCGCCGAAGTTAGGCTCCGCGGTAAGCAGCACATGTTCCCCGGCAGAAATCTTGCCCGCGCCCTGCACATAGCCAGCTCCATCGTTAATAACGGTCACATTGTAATCCGGAACAATGCCATCATACTCCTTTGATGGAGAAAGAGTAACAAGGTCCTGGTTCTTTAAGGTATTAACGCCGCTATCATCGACAGTTGCTGTGAGCTCGACTCCCTCATACACAGGAATATTGCAGTATATGGTCTTCTTTACATATTCCTGACCGGTAATGGAATACTCTGAAATAACATAATCCATTGTTCCTTCGTCAGTTCCGCTTAAGGAAATCCTGAAATCATCATCTCTAGGAAGAACGATGACTTTCTGTCCGTTCTCGTCTACAAAACTTCCGATGAAGCTTCCGTCAATGGAAACAGCCTTGTCATCAACTATCTGTGCCACCAGTTCTCCTGATGAATTGTAGACTGAAACATCGACAGGGCAGTTGATATATAGCACATGAAAACTTTCGGACTCGTTATGTAGTTCCTTCAGCTCCAGATTACCCTCCAGAGAAACAAGCATCGCGAAGTTAAGAAGGGGTTCGTGCTGCTGGAACAAAAGACCCAGCTTATAGCTCTTAATGTTTTTGTACAGTGTCATGACACAGTCAAGAATGTCGCTATAAAGAATGCTTCCTGACTGATCCACGATGAAATCGCAGTTTTCGGCGATCTTTTCCCATGGTGGATTGCCGCCTGTAAATGCTTCTCTAAGGCAAGGACATATCTGCTTTTGCAGGTATGCTTCGTATTGCCAGCAGGAGGGAACTGCCTGCTTAAGCTCTGTTCTAAACTTGATATTGAACATATAAAGGGGCATATTTGATGTCTTTACCCTGGTCTTTACCTTATCAAGCTTGCGGCCAATGAGGCTTTTAACATTGTCTATGGTATAGTCCGACCATACAACCTCATAGTAATCGAAAGATGAATAGTCATAGTTTAGGCCAAACTGCCTGTACTTATTTAAAAACTTCCCGCGGTATTCCCCATAGCCATTGGAATTAAGAAGTTCGTTAGGAAGATAGTAATCAATTCCATAGCGCTTATATCCCCAACCTTCTCCGTCAAGAGGAACAAAAGGTATAAAATCACTGGGATTTATTATGTTGGAAATATTAGTGTAATTCTTCTGAAGAACAGCGTCAGCGGATGATCCGGATTCGTAAGCTTTTTTGGTTGTTGCAGGACACTCAAAGCAGTAGGCATAGACATTGTCTTGGGTGATACTTACATCTGTTCCTGCAAGCTTTGTTGCCAGCTCACCGTCGTTGATGCGGGCAGCAGCAATATTGGTTGTGGCTGCGGCACGGCTGTAACCTGCCATAACGATCTTGATGTCACCGGTTATTTGTCGGTTCTTTATATATGATGCTATCTGTGACAGAACTTTTTCTGATGCTGCATAGAAGCCTTCATGTTCGGTTTCTGCGCCTACAAGACCATTACTGTACCATTCAGCTTCATAGCCGGCACCACGGGTTGCAACCGCAAGGAGTGTATAAACTTTGCCGTTTTTGTCCGCTATCCTCTTGTCACCAACGCATACCCCAAAGGAATTCTCTGTGGGCTTTGCTTTATAATCAGCATTAGGAGATAACTGGGGATCTGTCTTAAAACCAAACTGTTCCATCATTCTCTGAGCATTCTTGGATCCATTAGAGTATCCGCCCTCATAGCTCTCGAATCCGGCCATGGCAAGACCGAAGGCCCAGATGGTCCTTTGTTTGTCAAACTTAGATGCAGAATCCTCAAACAGACTGTCTTCATAGTAGAAGTCGTAGTTCAGCTCTACGTCTTTTTTTATTCCCTCAGCTTCATTGCGAATGGTTATCCTGTGGTTATATCTGGTCATGAATATCCATTCGTCCTTGTCCACATAGGCGAACTTGGAATCGTCTTCAAAAGACATGAAGCCGTCTTCTATCTCAATATAGTAATTCGTTGCAGGCTTGATGCCGCTATTAAAGAAGGAGAAATAAACCTTTGATCCGGTACCATTTGGCTTAACCTTTACAGTATTGCTGCTTTCGGTCTCGTATATCACAGTATCCGTGCTGTATTCAACAAGTCGAAGCTTTCCTTTTTTAACGTCTATGGCTTTTACAGGAACATCCGTGGTAAAAGAGATCTCGAAGTTAACCCAGCCGCCATCGTCAATATACCTAAAGTCCTTAACCTTGTGTTCGGGAGATACAGGTTTTACCTTGACTCTGTCAGCGGGATCGAAATCCTTCCACTGTGCATATATTGTGGTGTTACCTGTGAAAACAGTTGAGGTGGTTATGCAATCTCCACCCTCCGGGAGTGTGTACCAGCCACCAAACCGCTTGCCTTCATATTTAGGCCTGGGCAGCGAAGAAAGTTTTCCCCTGCTACTTGTTACCACAGTTGTTGTATCTAGCGTTCCGCCCTGAGGATCAAATGTGATGGTATATTTTTTCTCTCCTGAATTCGTTAATACAGGATATTTATAAGATTCTGTTCCCATCATCCAGGTAGAATCAAAATCCCAACCTTTATAGGTGGACTGCGTTTTCATTTCCTGATCTGTACAGCAGGTTATTCCGGATACACTTTCCCCATCTTCAGTAGGGATTCCATCGTTACCGGTAGAAGGATAGTAACAACTCGAAATTGTTATGCCATCCATATTTTCATATGGACGACTGCATATTATGTGATATGCTCCGCCACGATTGGAATTGCGGGTAAGCGTTCCTATATTGTAGCAGTTAGAAATATAGAAGGATCCTTGATAATTATCATTGGATAAATCATATATGAGGCCACCGATATTGGTTGCAGTAATACTGCCGGAATTATAGCAGTCGGTTATCATGCTGTTGTTGCTTTCTTTAGGAACACGAGCAATACATACCACACCTCCGGCATGTCCGTTTTCATACTCTGTAATAATCTCTCCGGAGTTGCAGCATTCTCTTATAATTCCTGATTCCATCGAAAATACGATACCGCCCATAGAATCAAAGCCGGAAATCTTTCCGGTATTACTGTTGTTGCTAATGACAGGAGGCATATCGGAATGCGCATAGTGGTCCTTAAGGGCATTAACAATTCCCCCAGCATTTGAATAGTCCTGAGCTGTAACCAGTTGTCCATTGTTGGTACAATTAGAGATTTCTCCGCCAGAGTAAACTGTATGTGCTATACCACCTATGCCCCTACCGGATAATTCTGCAAGATTAAAACAGCTGCTTACTTTGCCGCCATACCATACTTCCCTGACAATTCCGGAAATTTCTGATCCGGAAATTGCGCCTTCATTCACACAATTAGTAATTATGGCGTTATACTCCGAACGGCTAGCAAGTTCATCTGCAATACCGGATACCTGTGTTCCACTAAGAGCCCCATAATTAGTACAATCACTAATAGTGACATCCGAGCTTCCGTTATAAGGCAATGATACTTCGCCAACAATACCACACACTTTTCCTCCGGAGAGGTTTCCATAGTTTTCATTGTAATAGAAGGAACTACCCTCAAAATAGGGTGCTATACCGTATATTTCATTGTTTACTTCGTCGTCTTCCTCTTCTGTGATATCTGCGTAATTGGTGCAATTTGTGATATTTCCCCTAAATGCAATACCGGCTCTTAGCTGGGCAGTTAAGATCGTTCCGTAATTTTCACAATTCTTTATCCCACCGCCTTCATCTCCCCATATTATTCCAACCGCGTGGGCCCGTGAATCGAGTGTTGCATAATTTCGGCAATTAGTACAGGTGGTAGCATTATATGCAATGCCTGATACATACGTATTCTTATCTGATGTAGCTGTTATCCTGCATTCCTTTACCTCGTTCTCATCACCCGAAATACAATTATGAATATTCATGGCATTGATAGCAACACCGGCTACTTGCGCATTGCCATTGACTGTAATATTGCCTGTCATTTCACAATCATATATCTCATGGGTGTTATATCCTCCAGCGTTAAGTGAATATACAATGCCGGCTACATTGGAGTAAGATGTACTGTTTACAACAAGATTTCCTTGCATACTACAATCAGAAACCACGTTGGCTGAACAAAAGAGGCCACCAATATCACAACTACTTTTTGTTCCGTCATAGTTTATTGTGATATTGCCCTTTAACTTGCAGTTTGACACAGGTTTTTGTACATTATTGCAAATAACGGAAATATTACTATACGATGATGTTCCTGCTTCACTATCCTGGACATTTATAACTGCATCCTCGATGATGAGATCTTTAATCTCCCTGGCACCCATGAACAGAGATGCATTGTCCTCACCCTCAATATACAATCCGCTTATGGTATGTCTACCTCCGTCAATGCGTACGTCGTTATTTGACGGTATAGGTTTCAGCTTAGTTTTGGGATTAGAGATATCATCATTTACCGTAAAATCATTGGTGATTTTGATATAGCACCCGGACACGTCTTCTTCGAAATGCTTTCGCAGATTCTCCAGGTCTTTGGCACTTCCGATTTTATAGGGATTGTCTTCGGAGCCTTCTCCACTTAAATAGCCAGAAGCTCCTACCAGCTTGGAATTGTCATCATAGTTCTCAGATGCTTCAGCAGAGTTTTCGTCCCCTGCCTCGCCTATAGAAGTCTCAGATGCGGATGCATCAGAGTCGGATGTATCTGAATCATCATTGGACGCTGCAAGTTCTGAACTGTTATCACTGTTGCCAGATGCAGCACTCTCTTCCACAGAGCTGTCAGCGCCGGAGTCATCCCCCAGAGTTGCTCCCTCGGTTACTACGATGTTTTCTGCCGCACGCACACTGATCCCTGACACATCAAAAGATGTCAGAAAGACTGTTGCTGCCAGTACCCCCGCCAGTATTCTTTTCATTTTCCCTCCTTCACACCCCATAGAATGGGCGTTACCGAAATAGTCTCTTTGTGTTTATAGCCTTTTGCACCCATCCATTGTGGGCGAGTCTTTGTACTTCATTCCATCCACACCCTCGGCACCTTTATTCAGTACGACTTGCAGTTATGTTCTGTTAAGGTTATCACTAGACAATATCTGCTCCATTAGACTACTTGCGTCCATGCGTTCTTTCCTTTCCACCTCGCTTGACTCAACCACCTTTAGTCCGATTGTTTGCGGCAGGTGTTGTCTTGTCTGCAATGCGAGACATACTTGAACTTATTGGTTGTTCGCCCCTTTGCTCCATCTATTTTCATAGACTTCCTCGTTGCCTAGGTGTGTTCGGGACTTTCACCCGTTAGAGCGCGCCCATGGCGCGCAAACTCAAATGGTGTCAAAAGGTAGTTTTGACACCTGCATCATTTCATTGTTTATCTGCTATGATTGCCAGAGTCTGAGAGATATCATTCAGCGTCTGGGTTACATTCTGAATCATCAACTGCATCTTCATTGCATCCGATACATCACCACTTTTCATTCTCTCCTGCATTTCTTTGATTCTCTGCTGCTGCAGATTGGTTACTTCTGATACTCTACTCATAAAAAAATCCGCCCTTTCTTTATTAGTATTTAATGACTGGACGTCACTAAATATATTTTATCACGTTCATCAAAATATGTTATATGATAAATCTATAAAGAATTTATATGCTAAACCGGACGGAGGTTAACTATGCATAGAATGTACGAGAACGAAGATATAGTAATTTTTTGGAATTCAGATAAATGCTTCCATGCCAAGCAGTGCGTAGAAGGAAGCCCCAAAACCTTCAGGCCCGGACAAAAGCCCTGGATCTGCCTTGAGGGGTCAGACACCAAAGCGGTTTGGCAAGCCATATCCAAGTGCCCTTCCGGAGCCCTTAGCTGCCTTTACAAACATGACATTGATGTTGTCATGGAACCAGAAGCCTGCAGAAGTGTGGCTTTTGACGGCAGCAAAGAAATCGGAGAATGCGATTACATCAAGTCAGCCAAGGGCTGGAACATAGTCCACACCGGCGTTTCCCAGGAATACACCGGCAAGGGAATTGCCAAGCGGCTTGTATACAAAGTCATAGAGGAAGCGGAAAGAAACAAAGAAAATGTGACAGCATCCTGTTCTTATGCTGTGAAAATATTGGAAGAATGAGCAGCGGTCACAGTCTATCGCTTCGAATCATGGCATGATACACCCTGTCGCTGATGCCCTGGTTATTTATGGCGGCTGCCCGCAGGGTTCCTTCGTATTTCATCCCCGCTTTATCCATTACTCTGCCGGACTTGGGATTTCTGCTGTCATGGTAGGCCGCTACGAGGTTTAGGCCCACTTCGTCAAAAAGGAAATTCATCACTGCCTTCAAAGCCTCGGGCATAAGCTCTTTTCCCCAGCAGGCTCTGCTCATGCAGTAGCCGATCTCAGCTCCTTCAATCTTTTCATCAAGGTGCACCACCGAGATGTTTCCGATAACGGCGCTGGTGTCCTTGAGTTCCATGGCCCAATTGAAGTAAGTGCCATCCTGATAATTCTCTATCCACTCTGACAAAAGAGTCTTTGTGAAGGCCTCGTCCTGATGGGCAGGCCAGGTCAGATACTTTGTTACTTCAGGGTCTGAAGCCCAGTTGCTGAACATATCATGGGCATCTTCTATTGTGAATTGTCTGAGGATCAGGCTGTCGGTTTCTATGGTTTTTGTTCCTATCTTATTCATGCTTTACCCCTTCCTACAAATATACAGCAGATGGTTTGTGCTGCCCAGAAGCTCGCGCTTCTCGCAGAAGGCCAGATACCATTTTGCCAGGGCTTCGAAGTCCTCTTCGGTTACTGCGAAGTCTTCCCTGCGTTCTATGCACTCGATAATTCCGTCAACGCCGGTGGTTACAAGGTGCTCAACTTCTTTTTCTCTGAAGAGATCCTCAAAATCGACAATATCATAACCGGTGAAGAGCTGCTCTTTGAAGTGCTTGATCTTATAGTCGGAAGTGAAGTTCTCGACTTCTCCTGCAGCCCAGTTCCCCTCGAAATAGTTGGAGTACATGATTCCGAAAATAGAAAGGAATGCATAGAGGATAATGCCGTCTTTCCTGGTAACTCTGATTGCTTCGTCTATGGCTTTGTTCACATCATCTTTTTCATAGAGGTGATACATCGGTCCGAAAACCAGTGTAACGTCGAAAGTGTTGTCCTCGAATCTGCTAAGGTCAGTGCCATCTCCCTGGAACGGATGGATGCTTTTGATGCCGATGCTGTTGCTGCGAAGGACCTCAAGGTTACTCTTTACCAGCTCCACTGCTGTGACATCATATCCCTCTTTTGCCAGAGAAATTGAATATCTTCCGGTGCCGGCGCCGATCTCCAGAATTTTGGAATCTGCCTTAACATAGCGGTGAATGTAGTTCATGGTGGTGGCGAACTCAAGCCTTCCGTGAACCGTTCTGTCCAGCCTGCCGTCCTCGCTGTACTCACCGTAAAATTCGCTGACGATCTGCTGCCTTGTCTTTCCCTCTTCGATAATGTGTTCCATAGCTAACTCCTCCTTGGGTTATGTATATAATAAAAGCCCCATCAAACTTTCGGTCTGATGAGGCTCTCTCTGACTTGTTATATGCACCTGTCTATAAGCTTATACTGTGCATTTTCTCATATCCTCACCATTTGTACCACAATTAGTCCCCTGAGAATCGTTCACGGGTGAATCTGATGTAGGGACTATGGAATTATTGGTGAGGTTCATAGTTATCATTTGTGACTCCATTTACTGATTATTCTGAATTGGTAAAAAATATTTAGTTGTTAGTATAGTTGTCACGCAATTAAGTGTCAAGGGTTTTTATATCATAGATTTTTCCCAGCACGTAGGGGGTGTGAGGCCCAGTATAGCTGCCACTGTGGGGGCTACGTTGGCAAGGCCGTAGGCACCTTCTTTGATGGTAAAAGAGTTCTTTTTATCATAGATTATGAAAGGAACAGGATTCAAAGAATGGGCGGTACGAACCTGAAGCTCGCCCTTCTTGTTCTTTTCCAGCATCTCGTCTGCGTTGCCGTGGTCGGCGGTGATAAGAAGGGTCACGTTGTACTCGTCGCAGACCTTGATGATTCTGGCAAGGGCCAGATCCACGGTCTCAACGCCGATGATGGTGGCATCCATGTTGCCTGTGTGGCCCACCATGTCTCCGTTGGGGAAATTACATCTGATAAAATCGTACTTCTCGCTCTTTATGGCTTCGATGACGTCGTCGGTGATCTCCGCAGATTTCATCCAGGGGCGCTCGTCAAAAGACACTCTGTCGGAGGGGATCTCCTTGAAGGTCTCTAATGTCTCGCTGAATTTGGCGCTTCTGTTGCCGTTCCAGAAATAAGTCACATGGCCGTACTTCTGGGTCTCGGAAACCGCATACTGGCTAAGTCCCGCCTCCACCAAAAGCTCAGACAGGGTGTTCTTGATCTCCGGCGGGTTGACCAGGTAGTGCTTCGGGATAAGAAGGTCTCCGTCATACTGCAACATTCCTGCGTAGAAGCAACCGGGCTTGGGGCCTCTGTCAAAATAGTTAAAGTCCTCATAGTCAAAGGCCATGGAAATCTCCAGGGCGCGGTCACCTCTGAAATTGAAAAAGATCACACTGTCATCATCGGATACAGCGCCAACGGCCTTACCGTCCTTAGCGATAACAAAGGCAGGAAGGTCCTGATCTATAACTCCCAGCTCGTTTCTATAGGTCTCGATGGCTTCTGCGGCGGTTGCAAACTGGCGGCCTTCGCCCTTTACATGGGTCTTCCAGCCAAGCTCCACCATGCCCCAATCCGCCTGATATCTGTCCATGGTAACCTTCATTCTTCCGCCGCCGGAGGCGATAAGGCAATTGAAGCCATCGCCGTTCAGCTCTTTTATGCAGTTCTCAAGCTGCTCAACATACTGGAGAGCGCTGGTGGCAGGAACGTCACGGCCATCCAGAAGGATGTGAACTCTTGCTTCTTTTACGCCTTCTTCCTTAGCCTTTTTCAGCATTATCATGAGGTGGGAAATATTGGAATGGACATTTCCATCGGATAAAAGACCTAAGAAATGGAGAACGGAATTCTTGCTCTTTACGTTGGACATAGCTTCCTTCCAGGAATCGGAAGCAAACATTTTGCCGTTGTCGATGGACTCGTTAACAAGCTTGGCGCCCTGGGAGTAGATCTGGCCGCAGCCAAGGGCATTGTGGCCAACTTCTGAGTTACCCATGTCGTCGTCCGAGGGCAGGCCTACGGCGGTGCCATGGGCTTTGAGCCTGGTGTTGGGGCAGGTCTTCAACAGCTCATCAAGTACCGGTGTATTGGCTTCTGTAACCGCATCGCCAATACCCGTGGTGCTAAAACCTACGCCATCCATAACGATCAGTACTACCTGTTTCCTGTTCTCCATGTTATCCTCCTTTTTCTGTTGTAAAGTTTACGCTGATACCGGTGGTTTCCAAGGCTTGGGGGGTAGAAGACTCGTCTTGCCTATATCCGGCAAAACATCATAGATCGAGCATCCCATGCGGGCCTCGAAGTCCTCTTTTATCTTGAAGGCAATCTCCCAACCCTTGATGTAACCTTCCATGATGCCATATCTTCTGGTGACATCCACAAATCTTTTTTCCAGGATGACAAAACCGTAATCCACAGCCAGTGAATCGCAGAGCTGAATAAGTCTGTCGTAATCGTCGGGCTCGCACTCTGCGATATAAGCCTTTATGGCCTTCTCGTGCTCTGTCTCAGGCTCGTAGTCGAACTCATCGCTCATCTGCAGGTAGGAATGGGTCATGCAGATTCTTGCGACTTCATCCCAGCCCTTTGACATGGCATATTTGTACCCGTCATATACGTGGGTAGGAATGTCTGTGATTCCTTCTCTTCGTCCAATATCATGCAGGATTCCCACGATATAAGCCTTCTTGGGATCCATTCCCGGGACTTTCTCCGCGATATATTTTGCGGCAGCTCCTGTATTCAGTGAATGTTTGATCCATGGTCCCGGATTAAGCTTTTCAGCTACTTCCAACTCCCTTAGTGCTTCTTCCTTCGTCGGTAACATAACTCCTCCAATCATTTATAAAATTGCAACGCATACAGAATCGCCAAAATAGTGACTCCATCCTTGGTTCCGTTATCTTTAAGCAGTTTCATATACTCATCTTTTGAAAACCACTTTTTGCTGCTTATCTCATCAACGTCCGTCAATTCCCCTTCTTTCAGGACTTTTGCCGCAAAGCAGTGGATAAGCGAATCCGACATGCCATTGGAAGGGTTATACTCACACAGGTATTTAAGGTCTGCCAGCTCGCAGCCGGTCTCTTCCATGGCTTCTCTTCTGGCAGCCTCCTCCAGGGATTCCCCATCTTCGATCCTGCCTGCAGGTATCTCCCACTCCAGTTGTCCCACGGTGTATCTTCGATTATGGATAAAAAGAATGTTGTCGTTCTCATCGAAAATCACGATGGATACTGCTTTTCTGGGATAATGGATCTGATGGTAATCTTCGATTATCTGACCACTTGGAAGTTCCACTCTGTCGGTATAAAGACATACGAAACTACTCTCGTAAATAGTGGTTCTCTCAAGCCTTTTGGGCATTTTGCAATCTTCACTCATTAAAATTTCTCCTGTTTTTACAAGGGCCTGGTGCCTGACCGGCATAGACTTTGACCTGTGCCTGACCCCATCAACAAATTGTGACCTTCTCAGACTAGCGCCAGACTATGTTGGTCACAGTTTGTTAATGGGGTCAGGCACCAGGGCGTTAGTATACTGGGGGCAGGCGCCAAAGCTTCAATCAACCCCAAGCTTCTCTCTAAGCTCCTGAAGTGTTGGCGCTTTGGAATCTTTCTCTGATATCTGGTTAAGGTCTGTTGTATCTACAGCGATAGGCCACTTGATATCAAGCTCGGGATCCAGGGGACAAAGAGCTGTTCCTGGCATGCCGGGAGCCCACTCATTGTCAAAGAAATAGAGGTACTCTGTATCTTCCAGCGCCTGGAAGCCGTTGCACACGCCCTGGGGAACAAAAACCTGAACTCCGGGAGTGATATGCACGGTCTGAACAGCACCGAAGGTCCTGCTGCCGGGTCTTGTATCAACATACGCTCCAAATACGGAACCGTAGGCCACTGTCACAAGTTTGTTCATGGCTTCACCGTGAAGGCCTCTCACAGCGCCTTTCTTTGTTCTTGTAAGATTGATCTGCTTCCAGCTGTTAACTTCAGCGGGAAGAACATCATCGTAAACACTGCCTCGGAAAAGTTCTCTCACTGTTCCGCGATCGTCGGTCACCATCTTGGCACTGATGACCTTTAATCCTTCTATGTTGGAATCTTTTGCTGAAAAAGGCTCTATCTGTGTACCCATTTCTGTATCTCCTTAAATCACATTATTTTTGCAAACTCATATACCTTCTCGGACAACTTCATCATAACATTCCCCTGCCAATCATATATTCCGCCGCTGCTTTAAAAGCGGTGTAGTTACTGTGTATATCTGAAATTACGCCTATCTGTTTTGTCATATTTTTTATACCAAATATTCTCTGCACATGTCAAAATGCATTCCGGAGCAGTTATTAACTCTGGCTATCACAGGCTCTACTTCATCTATCTTATACCATTTGAGATCGTCTACCTCAACAGAATCGGCAAAGTCGCTCTTATTTACATAGGCAATGAAGCCAATCATGATAAGCTGCTTGGGTTCAAAATAGTAACTGGATACATACTGGCATCTGGTTACGGTCTGGCCGGTCTCTTCCTTTACCTCTCTGGCAACAGCTTCCTCTATGGTCTCGCCCTCTACCATATAGCCTGAAACTACGGTCCACTTATCCTCGGAAATGTAGTTTTGCTTCAGGAGAAGGACTTCGTTGAGCTCGTTCACCACCAGCACTTCCACTACAGGCAGGGGATTGTTGCCGTATATTCTTTTGCAGGCTGGGCAGATCTTGCAGTCGTCATCCCCAAGCCTTATTTCATCAAGTTTGTGTCCACATTCTGCACAGTATTTAAAAACCATTGTTGCTCTCCTTTAGATGTTTACTTTCTCTTTTTCCATATTAGTTTTACTTTGGCATGTCGAATTAAGGTTATGGTCATTCTCTTGTTTTTAGACTCCCTTTAAACTATAACGCAGCATTATCAGATAGCTCTTTATTTCTTTGAGAAGTGCTCCTATTGCAATTCCGAATTTCGCGTAGGGCTCGCCTTTTTTGGCTCCGAGAGTAACCTTCAAAGGAATCGGTGCGTCGTGATAAATGCCGGAGATCTTGTAATCAGTCAGTTCCGCGCTCTGTACATAGTTGGCAAGCTGCCTGGCAGCAATCTTGTACACCAGATCATTTCCTGCGCCGCCTATAGCCGGGCCTGATGGGCCATGATAAGCAGTGAGAATCAGTTCATTCCCCTCGGGATCCGTGGCTGTAATGCAGTATTCAAAGAGATTTTCCATATCATTTGAAGTGCGCATAGGCTCCCCAAATCTGGTCTTCAACTGTCCCAGGGCCTTCGCTTCGTTCTCCAGAAGCTGATTCCAGCTGTCGAACATGTCATATAACCCGCATATCCATGACGTTCCCGCCATCTTGTCTTCTTCACATACCGTAAATGTAAAACTCATAAACACTTCCTCTCCAAAACTCCACCGCACTTTTCCACAGTCTTCCAAGAGGCGATGATGCTTTCATGTACCCCAATAAGCACTTTGTATATCTTCTTTGCTCTGGCCTCTTCCAGCATCATTTCTCAAATAAACTCAGGCTCCTTAAAAGTAACACCGTTCTCCATTATATGCTCGATCATAATCTTGTAGTAATCAGGAACCATGGCCAGTGTCTCCTCGTGGTCATGCATAAGGATGATATGGTTGCTGCCCTCCTCAAGAAGAACTCCGCCGCTGCCGGGATTTGTGTCATGAACTCTCTTAAACACATCCTCCATGGTAAAGCCGCTGCCGGGACGGATCTGATACTCCGCAAAATCAAAGGTCCAGAGGGTATCTATGTCCTTATCAAGGCCGGTCTCTTTCCACCAGGGATAGGAAATTGCCCTGTCGTCCAGCTTGCTGAAGCCATGATCCCTAAGATACTGCTCATACTTCTCTTTATTTTCACCACCCTTGCTTCCGTAGGGGAATCTGAAAGGTCTGTATTTCCTCTCAACACCGGCCTTTTTATAGATATCATCAAGAATAGACTCTGTCTTTTCAATCTCAGCTATTCCCTCTTCAAAAGAAATCTCGGCAAAATTGGGATGAGTATAGCTGTGGTTTCCGATGATCATCCCATGCTGCAGGGCATAAATCGCATTTTCAGGATGTTTTTCTACATTTTCTCCCCAGGCAAACATCAGGACCCTGATCCCTTTTTCCACCAGATAGTCCACCAGGGCAGGGGTATTATTTGTAGCTATGTCATCAATTGTAAGTACTGCTGTGCTCATGAGCCTTTTCTCCTTATCCTCTTTTCACAATCATAGCCCTTATTATATTAGATTTTATCTGAGTTTGAGAAGTCGCAAATGTCATAAAGCCGCACAGTTTCTATTATTAAATTCGCCCAATAAAAAATCGTATTCTCAGCATAAATTTTCTACGACTGAAAATACGATTTATTTCGTAACTAAAATGGTCCACTAACCCCGTCCCCAGGGACCATTATTTGCATTCTGAGGCATACAGCTTCTCAAATATGGTCTCCAGTGATTTCAGCAGTTCCTCTTTTGTGGCGGTTTTCAGGATGTAACCCTGGGGCTTCAGGTTCATAGCCCTGGTAATACTCTCTTTTGTCCCTACTCCGGTCAGAAAGACCACCGGAATATTCGCAGTTATCGTATCGCTCCTTAACATCTCCAGAATCTGGGGTCCATCAACAACAGGCATCGCATAATCCAGGAGCACCAGATCGATCTGATTCTGCATAAGAAAAGTAATTGCCTGCATGCCGGCCGTAACAATGCTTATAGAATAGCTGTCTTTAAGCCATTCCCTCACCGTTTTGGCATAGGAGGGATCGTCGTCAACAATAAGTATTTTCTTTGTTTCCTTCATCCTGACTTCCATCCTGAAGATCTTGTTTACCATGTCCGCGACTTCTTCGAGTTTTAGCGGTCTGTTGATCCAATGTGTCAGCTTGATCTCCGGTATGCGTTTTAATAGACCATTGTGATAGGACTTGTTGCCTATCAGAATGAGATATTTATTCTTATTCAGGATAGAATCGATGATTTCCTCAAGGGCCTCCTGCTCCGCGGAATCACTCATGATCTCTTCGGGAACAGCTATTACATACATGCTGGTCTTATCCAGGGTCTTCAGGATCTTGTCGATATCAGCCATCATGATTTCAGTAAAATGCCCCAGATCCTTTATGGTCTTCTCAATACCTCTCACTTCCGTATTCTGCTGAAAAGTGATAACTTTTACGTATTTTCCTCTAATCTTTTTACTGATCATCCGCGTTCTCCTCTATAAAATCCAGTATTTTCAGCATCCCGTCATAGTCAAAGCTGTCATAGCACTCCTTTAGTCTGGCCACTTTGTCCGCCTCCTCTTGGGAGAGTATGCAATCCTCCAGCTTTTCAAAAGCGCCATCTATCATATCAAGGTTCATTGCCCCTGCTCCCTCTTTCAGTTCCTGATAGACTGTCTTAAGCAGGAACTTGTTGGCAATAGGCTTGGAATCATCATCAGCCTCACTATTGTCTCCTTCAAAGCATGGTGCAAGGCTGGTCAGATATTCTCCGTATTCCTCCATGACTCTGTCATGATTTGATCTGATATAAGAAATATCTCCTTCTTTTCCGGCAAATTCCAGCAGTCTTGCATCTATAGAAAGGTCCATGGCACCTACCAGTTTTGCCGAGCTCTTTAAGGCATGGACTTTTATCGTGTAATTCTCCCAGTCCTCGGTCTCGAAATATCTCTGAAGCTCTGCTTGTTTAGCCGAGATTGAATCATAAAAGATTTTTAGTACCGTTTTAAAGGAATCCTGGGATCCGCTGTTTTTGAGGCCTTCCTCCACATCTATTCCGGATATGTTTTCATACCAGCCCAAGCCGCTTTCCTGCTTGCTTTCTTCATTTAAGACACTTGAAAAGCTGCTATTTTCATGATAATTATCCTGATAATCCTCCTGATTGCTCTCTTCCGTAATGTCATCTTCTTCATCCAGTATTATCTGCTCCTTAGGAAGAAGAAGTCCCAGATTATAGCGCTGTTCACCTTTGTTAATAAAAGCCATTCCAATGGTTCCGGGACCACAGTTCAATGAAGCAGCAGCACATGCTTTTTGAAAAATGATATTTGCAAAGTTATATTTTTTCTTTATCTGCTCTTCAACCCTGACCAGATCCTTTTCCTTAAGATCCGCATAGGTCACAAAAAGTACATCCAGATCCGGGGATATCCCGGGTGTAAACACGGTGTTGATATATTTCTCATAGCATTCCCGCTTACCACCGGTAAACATCTTATACAGCCTGAATTTATTATTTCTGACTATAATCGAAGGCTTTAGGGCAAGGTTCTTGATAATGCTGTAAACCGCATAGCTCATGAAGCCCTGCCTCATCATAAACTCCGGCTCCGGTACAATGAAGCTGCAGTGGATATGCTTTTTAATATTCTCAAGTTCTTCTACTATCTTCTCCACAGACAGGTTCTGCTGTGCCATTCTGTAGGCTATAAGAACCATAAGACCCATAGCGCTGGAAATACTCTCTGAGTCAACGACCGTTACATTGTCGAAGACACTGGCAGCTTTTCCGGCCCTATGGTACTCTTTGCTCATGCCTGAAGAAAAGGCGATATGGATAATGTTATGGGCCTTCTTTATGTTATCTGCAAAGAATTTTTCGAACTCTCCAACCGTAGGAGGCTCAGATTCAAACATCTTGCCATCATTATTCATATAGGAGATCAGCTCGTCGGCGCCGGCTTCCACATTATCGGAAAAGGTCTTACCATCCACGTGAATATTGAAAGGTATTGTTTCAAGCTGGATCAGATTTCTTACAACGCTCTTGGGCAGATCACACATGGTGCTTGTGGTGATAAGAATCGGCAATTTACGGCTGTATCCCCTGGCCATGTTCATTTCTTTACCGGAGTTTTCAACGTAGTCTTCGGTGCTGATCTTGTAATCCGGCAGATACTTTATAAGCATATCTTCCAGCTGTTTTCCCGATACGGGTTTTACAAGATAGTCGTCAAATCCACTGTTAGTGTAAAGTTCCCTATTCTCAGTACCGGCATTTGCGGTAAGGACTATCACCGGAGCATTATTGTTCAGACCTCCGGTCTGGCGTCTTATCCTCTCAAGACATTCGATACCGTCCATTTCCGGCATGAGGTGATCCATCAGAATGACATCATAGGTTCTGGTAAGGGTCTTTTCCAGGGCCTGCTGCCCTGTAAGAGCCACATCAATGAACATTTTTGTGGATTCAAGAAGCTTCTTTTCAACCTCAAGATTCATCTCGTTGTCATCCACAATAAGGAGCCTTGCTTCAGGGGCTTCAAAACTGCATTCATAGGTATTCTGGAATCTGGCAGAACCAAAATTCGCTATATTGATCTCACCAACATGCTGAGCATTACTTATCTTTTGCCACAGGGAAACTGTAAAGATCGAGCCCTGGGTATAGACACTGTTAACAGAGATCTTTCCACCCATAAGCTCTACAAGCTGCTTAACGATAGATAATCCCAGTCCCGTGCCTTCTATAAACCTGTTCTTCTCTTCATCTTCTCTGTGAAATGCATCAAAAAGATACGGCAATGCCTCCTGCTTTATGCCCATTCCGGTATCAGAAATGCTGAAAACAATGAGAACTCTGTCCCCTTCTATCTTCTCTCTTTCCATATGGAGGCTTATCTGCCCCTCATTGGTATATTTGACTGCATTATTAAGAATATTGACCAGGATCTGCTTTATACGAACCTCATCTCCATACAGCTCTGTGGGTATGGCCGGATCTATATCCACTTCAAACTGAAGGCCCTTCTGCTCTGCATTAAGCCAGATCATGTTAACGATCTCTGATACCAAAGAAGCTACACTGTAATTCACCGGAATGATATCCATCTTATTTGCTTCGATCTTACTGATATCAAGAATGTCGTTTACCAGGGCCAGCAGCATTTTTCCGGCGCCCTGAATATTTCTTGCATCTTTTATGATCTCTTCAGAAGCATCGTTCTGTCTCAAAATGATCTCATTCAGACCAAGAATTGAATTGATGGGTGTCCTGATCTCATGGCTCATATTGGAAAAGAATCGGCTTTGCTGTCTGTTTGCTTCTTCTGCTTTCTTGGTCTCTTCCTGGGCACGCCTGTTTTCCTGCATGAACATATCCTTTTGAAAACGAACCATGGCGTATATACCGGTGCCCACCAAAAGCACTGAAGCTATAGAATCCACGCAAAATTGCATGTCAGTATGGCTATAGATATATTCAGGATGGAAAAAGTACACCACATAGTTCACTATTGTAAGAAGGCCGAGAACTGTCCTGAACGCAGTGCGCTTTGCTCCGGAAAGGGTGAAACCCACATACATATAGATGAACGGAACCCATATTATTCCGCCACCTTTAGGTCCTCCTCCGAAGAAAAATGTGACCGGCACAATAATGAAGATCAAAGTCGCAACCTGAATAATCGCCCCGGCTGTGATCTTTTTAAAGTGAACGCTAAGACATGTCACAACAGGACAGGCTATTATAACAATCCCTAGAACAAAAACTTCCACAGGATGCTCTTTTATCAGAATATCCACAATAAAAGCCAGAGCAGCTGTCACGCCGCCCATAATTGCCATGAAACTTATGGTCCGTTCCTCAAAGCTTCTTTCGGAGCTATGGAGTTGTTGGTCAATGTAACGAATTTTATCCAAAATTAGCTTCATGACTGTTTTCCTCCCTCATCATTCGAAATATAATTTGGAAGTACTTTTATCATGACTTTTTCGAAATCACTAATATTTATGGGCTTACTGATGAAACCGTCAAAGCCCTCTCTGATAAACATTTCCCTGGCCCCGGCCACTGCGTTTGCTGTAAGGGCAATGACTTTGATGTCTTTTCCGTTATCCCTGGCCATCTGCTTAATGATCTTCATGGCCTCAACGCCGTCCATCTCCGGCATCATGTGGTCCATAAAGACAACATCATAGTGGTTCTCGGAGATCTTCTGTATGGATTCTTTTCCGCTGCCTGCCGTATCGGTCACCATCTTGTAATTCTTCATAATTCCCGTTGCAACAACCAGGTTCATGGGTTCGTCATCTACAACCAGGGCACGGATTCCGTCAAATTCCGGCTTCTCCACAAGGAGCTCTGTTCCAACAATGCCCCTTGTAATCTCTCCGTTAAGTACCTTGGCAACAGGATAGCCATACAGCGGTTTTTGCATAACAATAACTCTGCTTCCCAAATTCACCTTAAATCCGGGATTTGCAGAAATAGCAACTATTATTCCCTCATCACTGAGCTTGTCAAAAAAGAAGGGTATCTCCGAATACTCCTCGGGGCCTGTAAAAATATGAGTGATGTTTTTCTTTTCCAGCAGTCTCTTCAGTTCCTTGATGCCGTTTACAGAGTAAAGATTCTGCTTGAGAGCCGATGCAAAATTAAGAGCCATGGCATCATAGAATTCACGGAGCTTCGGTATCTTAAATTTCTCACTTCTAACATAAAAAACTATGTTTCTTGCAACATTCTGATCCACATAAAGGCACTGGCTGGAGTCGATAACCTCCTGTGGTACACTGACACTTACGGTGGTTCCCATGCCTTTTTCGCTCTCTATCTGAACAAAGCCGCTCATTCTGCGGACAAAACCATAGACAATATTAAGGCCTATTCCTATTCCGCCGGTGCTTCTGTTTCTTGTCTTATTCGCCTGATAGAGCCCCTTGGAAGCGCTGGCAACCTCTTTTCTGGACATGCCTATTCCGGTATCGGAAACTTCTATATTCAGGTTTATTCCATATTTTCTTCTGGTGGCGTCAATCTTGAGATACACCCCTCCATGTCTGGTGAACTGCAGGGCATTGTTGAGAAGGTGCCTTATTATCTTGTGGAGCTTTTTGATATCTCCCTTCATCATTGTGGGAACATTGGGACTTAAATCGATTATGAATTCCAGCTTACCCTGATTTACATACCCCGAAAGTTCCACAAGAATATCATTGATAAGAGAAGTGATCATATACTTCTCCTCTTCCAGGGGTATCTCTTTCCTCTGAATATCAGTGTAGTCCTGAATATCCTCTATCTGCTGGGCAAGCCTAAGTCCTGCATCACGGACTGATGCTATATCCTGTCTGTCTTCCTTTTGCAGGATCAGGGTTGTGAGGCCGTTGACCACATTTATAGGGGTTCTGAGCTCATGGGAGATGTTAACAAGGAAATCATCCGTCTCTTTTTCCGCGGTCTTCCTTTCTTCTTCGTTTTCCCCTATGACCGCCGCATAGCCTTCCCTCTGCCTCATGACACGAATGCAGACATAGTAAATACAGACTTCTGCCACAATATGCAAGATAATTCTTGATATCACAAGGGATGTGAACTCAACAGAATCACCTCTGATCGCCATAATAAGGTTAAGGAGTATCAGAGAAAAGAATTCCAGCAATATACAATTTAGATAAGCAATTTTATCAAACATTGAAAAAGCGACCAACATAAGTGAAGATACCACTTCCAGGTCAAAGAAACTGGTTCCGTGAACACCATGGAACAGCGTCGCCATGGAGGCAAAGATAAAATAGAAATTTTCGCGAAAACTTACTGTGGAATACTGAAATAAGTGCATCACCCAGGATGCAACGAGACCGGCAATCAAGAGAGGTGGAACCCAGAATTCCCACCCCTCTGATATACTCTCTATCACCAAACCGGTGCCGGACACAGATATAAGAATCATCAAAGCCAAATGCACACTGGTCTTTGTATTTATTCTATCCTTCATATAAGGCTCCAAGTATATATAATAATCCCATTATCAACGTTATTGTGTGCATAATTATGATAATATGTTTTGCAAGATTACATATAAACTCAGAGTGAAATTTTATAGAAAAAACAATAAAGCCAATGTAGTCGCTTATATAAACTGAAAAGCTTTATAAAATAAACAACAGGATGATAAGCGGAAGTGCCTTTCTGTAATCCTTATTCACAAAAAGATATGCTGTTCCAAAAAGGAATCCGGCAACCAGGGAAAATAAGCCAACCATGAGGCTTCCCCTTGAACCGATGTGGGCAAGGCCCCAGGTAAGACCGAGAATTATGCCGCCGTAGGGGATCTTCTCGTTGCCAAACCACTTCTCGCAGGCCTTCTGAGCATACACGATAACAAGGGAGATCAAAAATCCCTCAGCAATATAGTAAATGTACTGGAAAACAAATAAAGGAAGACCCAATCTCTGGAACTCAAGTGCTATCTTGAATCCGTTCCAGTCCAGATACTTGGTAATGATATTAATAACAATGCAGGCCGCTATGGCGATGTACTGCCAGCCCTTGATCCTGGCCTTTGTCTCTAATATCTCGAATCCGGTGGTCTTTTTTCCGATGAAAATAACAAGAATACCGATGGCGATCCAGCCGATGGTAGTTACGATAAAATGAACAATGTTCTGTGCGGTAGTCAATTCCCCGACGCTGAGCCCCATCATCTTTTCGATCTGCACCAGCAGAAGCTCAAAGGCAAATCCCGCGCAGGCATATAATGCGCACCATAAATAATCAAAACCCGTTACTTTTTTCATTTTAAACTCTCTCCTATATCCCCAAATTATAACTTGATTTCCGCCTAAAAAAGCGGAATCGACTAGAAAAATGTACACTAAACAGGCCCCAAAGTAAAGCACTGGAAAGCGTTTATTCAGGCACTTAATAGTGATATACTCAAAATATCGGAGGGTGACTTTTATGGATATTAATATTCCCGGAATTGATATAGAGAAAGCCATTGTGAATTCTGGCTCAGAGGAGCTTTTCATTGAACTTTTGGGTGATGTTTACAAGCTCATGGATGAAAAAAGCGATCTTGTAGAAACATACCTGAGAGAAAAAGACCTGCAGCGCTACACCGTTCAGGTCCATGCCCTGAAGACCACCTGCCGCATGATAGGCGCCATGGATCTTGGTGAGGAGTTTTTTACCCTGGAAAAGCTCGGAAAAGAAAATAATCTAGAGCAAGCGGTTAAGCTCACTCCAGATGTTTTGGATGCTTTCAGATCTCTAAAACCATTTCTTGAGCCCTATGCCTCCACCGGCAAAGGCCCACAGAAAGAATTCGACAAGGAAGCCTTTTCTGCTCTTCTTAATAAACTCCTTGAAGCCATAGATGATTTTAATCTGGGCGCCGCTGAAGATATCACAAAGCAGCTGCTCTCCTATAGCTGCGATGAAGATCTTGCAGACAAACTCAGCACCCTTGACAAATACGTCTCTAATCTCGATTATGATCAGGCAAAAGAGCTGATCCGGCAGCTAATCTAGTTCGATAACGTTCCGTACCCTGCCACTGCTTCATCCACGGTCAGTTCGCCGTTGATGACAGCGTAGGCTGCAGCCCTGAACTCTTTTACCGCAGTATCAAGAATCTCTGTGTCACTGGCGCTGATAGTCCGCTTCTCCGGGAAACCGGAAAGAGAAGCATAGACCTCATCCAGGGAGTAGTCCTTAGTGGGGGTTATAAGTCTCTTCATTTCCGCCATAAGCCCCAGCTCCTCTTCGCTGGTAAGGAATCTTATGAATTCATTGGTCATGTCAAGGTTTGCACTGTTCTTATTTACGCTGAAGGTAATCGACACTGAATCCATGTAATATCCGCCGTCATCCCCGGAAGGCGCCACATAGAAGTCATATTTGAAAGGATTGTCTGAAAAGGCCTCCGATTTACTCTCACGCTTTTTTGTTCCGGAAACCACATCGCCGGAGCAGAGCATCATTGGCACATCTCCTTCAAAAAACCGCATGATAACCGCATTGTAATCATCTTCAATCTCAGCTTTGCACTTATCTATATCTATGCAGCCGCTGTCCACAAGCTCTTTTAACCTGGTAAGGGGCTCTCTCAAGGCTTCCCCGGCAGAGGGTACAAGATTATTAAGGTCCGCCTCTATGCTCCTGTCATTCTTTACCACGTTTGCAAACATGGGATAAGCAAAGGCATAGCCTATTCCCGGGGTGGTATTGGTATTGCTGCCCATGAGAGGTGATTCGTAGCCCGCTGCCCTTAGCTTTTCACAGGTTTCCTTAAGCTCGCTGAAATTCTGAGGCACCTTTAGTCCCTCTTTTTCAAAGATATCCATATTAACCAGCATTCCGTAGGAGGTGGCAAAAACAGGCAGTGTCAGCATGCTTCCATCCTCCATCTCCCTTTTGACTCCGGGCCTTAAGCAGTCAAGATCGATCTTGAGGCTTGGGTCCGAAAGCACCTCAGCTGCTTCAAATAATGACTCGAACTTCTCATTTCCGTACATCCAGGGCTGGACAACGTAGATATCCGGAGGCTCCTGTCCTGCCAAAGCCTGGACTATGGTATTGCTATAGTCATCAAGGGAGGTGTACTGGATCTCACCGTTGGGATAATGGGCATAGAATCTTTCAAACTCTCTTTCAAGGGACTCAAAATTGGAGTAGGTTCCCACCACTGACAGCTTGTACTGGGTATCCTCTGAATATTTCGGAGAAAACTCCTTGGGGGCGCCTCCGCTCTGCCCGCAGCCTGCCACACCCAGGATCATAGCTGCCGTAATGGCAGTAGAAACAATTCTCTTAATTCCTTTATTCATGATTCGCTCCTTTCGATAAACTCTTTTATCTGGGAAGTGATTTCGTCCCGATTCATTCCCTTGAAACTACCTCTCAAAAGCTTTCCTTTGTCAAAATCGTTTTGCTCCGGCATATGGTCATCCATAAGGATCAGGTCCGTTTCATGCTTTTCCAGGTATTCACAGGCCTGTTCCACAGATTTGACCACCACGAGGTTATAGCTGCCCGACAGCCACTCCCTGAGCTTTCGCAAAAAATCTATATCATCATCCACCGCAAGAATATTTTTGACTGCAGCAGGTTCTGATTTTTCTTCTTCCCCGGAATCCTCCGGCGACTCCACCAGGTCGGAGGGCAGGTACATAAGAAGCATGCTCTCAAGCCTTCCCGTATCAATGGGCTTTGTCAGATAGTCATCAAAGCCGGCATTTATGTACATTTCACGCATTCCGGAAACCGCATTGGCCGTGAGGCATACCACGGGAGTCTTGCTGTTTGGTGTGTCCTTGCACGCCTTCATCTCCCGGATGGTCTCGATGCCATCCTTGTCCGGCATCATGTGGTCCAAAAATATCACGTCGTAGAGATTTCGCTTAAAAAGAGCTATGCAGGCATCTCCGCTGTCTGCGGTATCTATCTGCATTTTTGTCCTGCTAAGGAGGTTCACAAACACCTTGAGGTTGACCTCCATATCATCCACCACCAGTATCCTTGCTTTAGGCGCCGTAAACTGGACTCTGTAGAGCTTTCTTTCGCTGACAAAGCGCTTAAAAGCTTTATCAAACTCGCCCAGCGGCTCCCATTTCACTACTTTTTGTTCCAGGTCAAAAGAGAACTCGGAGCCCTTTCCATACTCGCTTTCCACCTGTATCTTGCTGCCCATCATGTTAAGAAAACTCTGGGCAATGGCCATTCCTAGGCCCGTACCTTCAATATTTCGATTCCTCTTTTCCTCGATTCTCTCAAAGGCCACAAAGAGCCTGTCCAGCTCCTCTTTCTTAATTCCTATTCCGGTGTCCTTTACGCTGACATGGAGGATCACCGTATCGGGCTTGTCCTCGCATTTTCTGCCTGATACAGAGAAGACTACACTGCCTTCCTTGGTGTATTTGACGGCGTTTGAAAGGATATTTGTGATGACCTGTTTTATCCTTATCTCATCACCATGAAGTATTCTGGGTATGCTTTTGTCCACCTCAAGACTGAAGTTGAGGCCTTTTTCATCGGCCTTTCGCTGAACCATGTTCACAAGGTCGTTTAAAAGGGACACAAAGTTATAGTCCACATCGATGATTTCCATTTTGCCGGCTTCGATCTTGGAGAAATCGAGGATGTCATTGATGATTCCAAGAAGGGTGTTGCCTGCGGCCCTGATGCTCTCGGAGTAGGTCAGGATTGCCTCCTCATGACTGTCCCTCAGGACCATTTCATTCATGCCGATAATGGCATTCATAGGAGTTCTGATGTCATGGGACATGGTGGACAGGAAGTAGGATTTGGCCTCATTTGCCTGATTCGCTGCCTCTGCTGCCACCGCCAGCTTGCGGTTGAAGCCCATGAGTATAAAGAGATTGAAATGTAAAAGAACCATCAGTCCCGCGGATACTATTCCCAGCAGGAGCCAGTCAATGGACCTGCTCACCGTCAGCTCATTTGCCGGAATATAAGCCACAAGGAACCAGGAATCAAGACCGGTCAGAGGGGTATAGGCTATGACACAGTCCTCATTCTTGGAGTTTCGGATATGCATGGAGCCGATGCCGGTGCGGATGGTCTCCACCACCTTGTTGTATTCCTGAGTGGTCATGGGATTGTAGGATTTGAAATATTCAAAGAAATTGCTGTTTTTCAGGGATTTGCCGTGGATCATGTAGTCGCCGTCCCAGTCAATAAGGGATATTTCCACTTTTTCATACTCACCCTTTAGGAAAATCAGCTTCTGCTCGAGGCGGCTTACGGGAACCACGCGGAAAAGAAGCCCTTCTCGCAGGACTCCGGTCTCACGGTCCAGAACCTTTACTTTTTTCAAAAAGGCAATGGACTGAACGCCGTTCAAAGGGTTGGTATAGGCCCTTGTCAGGTTAACCACGCCATCGGCAACATTATCGATTTCAAAATTGTCAAAAATACTGATATGGGAATAATTTACGGAAAAATTTGACGGATCCGTTGTGCTGGCGGAAGTCGAAATTCCCTTCATGGAACCGTCATCGATGTAGATAAGATGTCCCTGGATCTCCGGGGATATCTTAGCTTTTCTTATATAAGAAATGGCCTCATCAACGGTCATTGGAGTTCCAGCCTCCGCAGACCTGTTGATGTAATTGGACCAGATATCGCACAGATGCTGCTCATCCTCCAGGTAGTTGGCGATGATCTGCTCTGTGGTGATTGTCATCTTCTCAAAAGACGCAATCGAAGCATGGTTTGATTCTGTCGCCCTATCGTTGGCATATTTCACGATGATAAAAAGAATCAACCCTACTATCAAAATATTAATGATGATAATAAATCTCTTCTTCAATCTGCATCCTCTGTAACAAAAGTGATTTACATAATAATACAGATTAATTTTACCATTTTGCGTTTGTTGTTTTTCTTAAAAAAGTATAAATGGGCCATCCGCTTGCATCAATCCTCAATGAAGTGCATATACATTTTGTTGTCTATATAGTTCCGGATGTATTCGTCTGAAGTCATACCAAAATCTTTTTCAAAGGAACCCGAGGATTCAACAAGGCTATCAAGGCCATACTTTGCGATAAGGTCTTCTGTGATAACCATGGCTGCTTGGTAGGTAAGGTCAAATCCAAGGTCATCCATTTTTTCCATGCTACCGGCTATGTCGTATACGTCTCTTATTGTTTTTATATGCTTCAGATTCTCACGGGTTTCCGTTCCAAAGAAAGACAGATCGGTAAGACCATTTGCATATTCATAGCAGGTATACTGATTATTCTGATCCTTATCTTTTTCTCTCAATTTCTGATAGTAATCTACTATTGTCAATTCATATTCTGCTGCTCCATCCTGTTCCATTTTTGCCATGGATTCATCATCTATAATGCCTTCTTCATACCATTTCTGGAAGGAGTCACCAAACATGTTATGACCACGCACATAGGCCTCCTCATAGTCCCTGCTGTAGTATACTGCCAGCCCTTCAGCAATCCAGCCTTCCTTAAAGGAATAGTTTAACGTATGATGGATATACTCATGAACGAAAGTAATTGGATGAAGTAGTCTTATTACTCCATCTCTATATGTTGATAATTCGCCCTTGTCCGTCAGAGTAATCTGAACACTTTTGTGAAAGCTTTCTTCAGTATAAATGTCTGATTCTGCTGCGATTCTTTTACACAGATTTTGGATTCCCTCCTCCGCCTCGTACAGAAGACAGTAAACATCATCCACAGTTTTCAGCCACTCAACCTCTGTTATATCCCAGATGTTTCCGGCGCACTTAACAGTGGCGCCTGTTTGGCTTTTAACGGCTGTGGCAGCTTCTACTAATTCATCTATCTCATCGAATCTGAAATTGCCTGTGGATCCAAGATCTGCGAGCCATTCACCTCTGTGATCATTTACGGAAAAGTCGTTAAATGAGTATTTATCCAGAGCGTATCTAGTCAGGTAATATGCGCAGTCTCTGGACATTTGCAGGTCACTTTCTTCTGAAAATTCCTCAAAAAAGTATAAAGCGAAAAGAGGAAGTGTTTTCTCTTCTCTTTTATCAAGGTATTCTTTTACCTGATCCTCTGTATTAACAGGAGTATAGCCAAATGCATATTCTGTCAGGCCAACTGTTTTCCAGTATGCTAAGTCTGTGCACTTATCAGTGAATACCTCATAGAAGTTGTCAGCGCTGATCTCCTTCTCGGTAAAGTTGACAAGTCCGTCTCTTTTTATCTGCTTGCCGGAAGGTCCAATACCAATTTCAACGTCTGAAAGAGATACAACTTCATTTAATCTCTGCCATGCATCCTTTACCTTATTTACGGATTCTTCGGTCACATCCTCTGAGAAAAGTGTAACATTTACGTCTGTGGTACTTGCTAAAGTGGTGCTTGCTTCTATGATGCTCGCTGAAGTTCCTGCGTCTCCTCCTATATTCCCCATGTTCCCCTGAGCGCCGCATCCACAAAGCATTGCTGCAGAAAGCAGAACTCCTAAACTTTTATAAACAATTTTTTTACCCATTTCTTTCATACTCGCTCCCAACTGATTTGTTGTTTTTTCTCATAATAGCAGAGCCTGTCTTTCAGACAATGCGTATCCTCTGAAATATACAAAATCGGAGCTGAAATGTCAGAAAAGGGAGGTATCTATATATAAAAAACCCGAAAACCATTGACAACCCCCGGCTCAGGAGCCTAAAATCCTCATTAAATTGAAAAAAGTAACAGTTGGAGGAAATTTTAATGAGAAGAAAAGCAATTACTGCAGCTGCTTTGACCGTCCTTATGACCATGTCATTGGCAGGATGCGGTGAAAAAGCAGAGACAGTCTCTGCCAGCAGCGAGCAGGCATCTATTGTTGATGAACCGGCTCCTGCTACAGCATTCCCATCACCAGAAGAGAATGCAGCTGTGGAAACAACAACCGAATCTGCTATTGTAGTACAGAGCACAGAAGCCCCGGTTGGTGATGCGCCCGTCGGTGATGGTGCTGTTGGGGATTCATATGTCACAGATGGCGATGAATACGCAACCTGGCTTACCGGCAGATATGTCTGCACAAACAAAAATGAAGAATCTCTTGCTTTTGAGTTTTTTGAAGATGGTACTGTAGATACTCCGTCCGATGGCAGCGGTACATATTATATCGATTTTGACTGCAACTTTACTGTAAATCTTGCTATGCTTACCGGTAAAGGCAATTATGACCCAACCACTGATACTATAGATTTTACATTTGGAAATAGTGTCTATCACATGGAGCGCGATAAGAGTTACGATAATTCTGACGTAGAAAAGAACGTTTTATATCTTGAAGGCACATACTACTGCCCTGAACATCCTGATCCCAGCGATGACCTTCATTTCCAAAAAGATGGTACCGTAGAGCAGGCCGGTATGACAGGAACATACCACATCGACTCTGACAGAACCATAAGCGTCTCATTCCCGATTATTGGTGGCAGCGGAACCTACAACCAGGACGGTTCTCTGGACATAACCGTTGGTAAATTAAAGTATCACTACATACCGGATGACAGACAATAAAAAACTTAAGCTCAGCTGGTTACAATTTGTAACCAGCTGAGCTTTTTATATCAGGTGATTATAACCCCCGATCTATCTGATAATACTTAAAGTCAGCATCCTCATTCACATATTTAAAGCCAACTTTCTCCAAAACATGCTGGCTTCTCGTATTGGGTTGTATGGAATCTGCATACAGCGTTGGTATATCCAATTCATTAAAAACATAATCCACAGCAAGCTTCTCTGCCTGCGTCCCTATGCCTTGATCTTTATACTTTCCGTTTTTCAAACATATTCCTAATGTAGCGCAAGTATGATCTTCTATATTTTTTATGATTACTTCCCCGACAATCTCTTCGCCGTGCATGATTGCAAGAGTTTTTCTCTTAAGAGTCATCTGGCGTTTAATATATTGATCAACCTTTTCCTCACTGTACTCGTACGGAACGTACTTTGTTTTATCAAGCCATAGATCCGGGTCATTTTCATATTCTTTAAAATATCTGTGATACATTTCCGGAGTCATCGAAGTAAGATAAATGGCTCTATCTCTATTGCCTGCAGTCATCTCAACCATCTTAAGATCACATTCATCAACATAACCGATATCTTCCTTTAAATCCCACAGACGGATTCGTTCCATTTCATCTCCTTCAGAGTGAATGAATGGCTGCAGTTCTGATAATTCACCGGTAAATACTGCCTGATATTTGATAATTCCCCTGCAATCCCTGACTTTAAACAATCCAGCAAATCTAAGATCCCGGTGTGCCTGATGAGTCTCTTCAAACAACTCACGAATCGCTGCCTCACGGGCTGTTTCTCCCTGCTCTATTCTTCCAGCAGGAAATTCCCACTGCCCTCTCCAGAAATTATATCCAATAAGGAATTCACCATTTACCGATATAACAGCAAACGCACCTGTAACCGGATCGTAATTCTCTATTTCTTCTTCACTGACCTTTAAATATTCAAGCAGCGTCCATCCGCTTTTATTCTGTGCTAACATATCCTCCATCTATATTAAGTCCTCCTGCCCCCGGCGAGTTTTAACTAAACCAGGTAATTTTCAATCATAGCCTTTATTATATTAGAACTTAAGGCATGTTGAGAAGTTTCAAATGTCATTATCATGTTTTTTCCCTGAAAATATCCATTCTGTTCATAGGTATTAATCTTCGCTACATTCTTGTTGGCATAAGCTATGTTATCCATCATTCCAAAATGTTCCCATATAAACTCTTGTCTTGTACTCACATTTAGGCACATAAAATCAGGACGAACCGTTTCCTGTCCCTTTAGGGTGATTGGATATTCATAACGATAAGGGATGCCCTTTTGCTCAAGCATGTTAGCAATAATCAGCTCTGACTTGGATCTTACCCTGACTCCACAAGTTGAATAAAAGCTTATATCCTCGCTGACTGACATCGGCTCATAACTCACGCTAGTCCACCTCTCAACGAATTGCTCACTAGATAGTTCTGTCGGAACAATCAACCTTCTCCTGCCGTCATGTAATGATTCATAGACGTCGGATATCATATTTTTTTCTAGAAGTTTTTCATATTTTTTTGTTAGCTTTATTTCTGCCTCTGCAATCTTTAATACTCTTGAATCATAGTCTTTCTGGGCAAGTTTACAGGCTAACTGGCAATTATCATCTTTAATGTACTCTCCATTAAAGTCTTTCGGATCAGTTCTATAATAATACTGAATACGATTTCCACTTCTTGAGATCCGTAATAGCCCTTCCGGCGCTTTGGCTATTGTCTTTTCTTTTTCAGTGATTATCTTTTTTAGGTATAAATTTCTCGCCTTTAGCGCTTCAAGAAGCTCTTTTTCTTTATTTGCTCCAATAATTTCATTATACGTTTTTACTGTCATTATCATTTCCCCTTAGTATTAGTTATATTGACAGATAGATTCGGAAATTATCCTTCTCATATCCGTCGTAAATTCTTTAATCAGCTCGCTCAAACGGATATGATTCCAAAAACCAGCTTATCTATCCGTCAATTTCGCTCTATATCTCGGAACTCCAGCAGATATAACCGCACAGATTGCCTCAGCTATCCGCCAACATTCTCACCATAATTCTCTTTTATACAGATAGGTTGTGCCAAAACAACCAAGCTATCCGTCATAATAATTGTTAAATGCATTTACTTGCAGATAGATAACACAAATCTCCTGGTTCTATCTGTATAATCTACAAAAATACTCAACAAGTGAAATCCTGGCCGCTCCAGAAAGAGCAACCACTTCAAAAGATACTTTGAAAAAAGAATTCTCTTGAAAATACAATGCATAATATACAGCAAAAAAACATGAAAGTAAAGGCTAGCTATTTCCGCCTTCCCCCTTGACCACCAAAATGCCCTCTCTGTGGGAAGGCGGTTTATCACTCCTCTTATAGAAATCGCTTGAAAACGCAGCGATTTCTAGAAGCGTCTGTTGTCGCCAGATACTTCGATAATTCATATGAAAATCCCTTCAGGATTTCCGCCGATAACAAAGGAGCCAGGACTGAATGCGAGCATTCATCCTGACTCTCTCATCACTCCTCTTCTAGAAATCGCTTAAAAACGCAGCGATTTCTAGAAGCGTCTGTTGTCGCCAGATACTTCGATAATTCATATGAAAATCCCTTCAGGATTTCCGCCGATAACAAAGGAGCCAGGACTGAATGCGAGCATTCATCCTGACTCCTTTGTTATCGACTAAAACCACTGCGTGGTTTTTCATATGAATTATCTCGTGCCTGGCTCGTTATCACTCAAGTTCTACAGTTCCCGGGGGCTTGGAGGTGAGGTCATACATTACGCGGTTAACGCCCTTGACCTCGTTGATGATGCGGCTCATAACGCGCTGGAGTACCTCGAAAGGAATCTGTGAGGCTTCGGCTGTCATGAAGTCGATGGTCTCAACTGCGCGGAGGACTACTGCGTAGTCGTAGGTACGCTCATCGCCCATAACACCTACGGAGCGCATGTTGGAGAGAGCTGCAAAGTACTGATCAGGGAGCTTCTCCAGGCCTGCGGCTGCAAGCTCTGTGCGGTAGATGTAGTCGGCATCCTGAACGATGCGAACCTTCTCAGCTGTAACTTCACCGATGATACGGATGCCAAGTCCCGGTCCGGGGAATGGCTGACGGTAAACAAGATACTCGGGAAGCCCCAGCTCAAGGCCTGCCTTTCTTACTTCGTCCTTGAAAAGAAGACGAAGGGGCTCGATGATCTCCTTGAAATCTACATAATCAGGAAGTCCGCCAACGTTGTGGTGTGACTTGATAACAACGGATTCTCCGCCGAGACCTGACTCTACTACGTCGGGATAAATAGTTCCCTGGGCAAGGAAGTCAACTTTTCCAATCTTCTTGGCCTCTTCCTCAAATACACGGATGAACTCCTCGCCGATGATCTTGCGCTTGCGCTCGGGCTCTTCTACGCCCTTGAGCTTGGCATAATATCTCTCAGCCGCATTTACGCGGATAAAGTTAATATCGAAATTACCGTTGGGTCCGAATACGCCCTCAACCTCGTCGCCCTCGTTTTTACGAAGAAGACCGTGGTCTACGAATACGCAGGTAAGCTGCTTGCCGATGGCCTTGGCAAGAAGAGCTGCGAGAACCGATGAATCAACGCCGCCGGAAAGAGCAAGAAGAACCTTGCCGTCTCCAACCTTATCTCTGATCTCCTTAACCGTATTTTCTACGAAGGAATCCATGCGCCAGGTTCCGGAAGTCTCACAGATTCCGCGAACAAAGTTGTGAAGGATCTCTTTTCCCTTAACTGTGTGGAGAACCTCAGGATGGAACTGGATCGCATAGAGCTTCTTCTCAGGGCAGGCTGCTGCTGCAACGGGACAGTCCGCTGTGTGGGCCACTACTTCAAAACCCGGAGCAATCTTACTGATATAATCGAAATGACTCATCCAAACGATGGTGTCATCTTCGATACCTGCAAAAAGAGTATTCTTCGCACCATCGATATAAGTCTTGGTCTTACCGTACTCACGAACGGGAGCCTTCTCAACATTACCTCCCATAAGAAGCATCATAAGCTGTGCTCCGTAGCAAAGACCAAGAACGGGGATCCCCAGTTCAAAAAGCTCTTTGGTATAAGTTGGAGCGCCCTCCTCATAACAGGAGTTAGGGCCCCCTGTAAGGATAATACCCTTGGGATTCATCGCCTTGATCTGGTCGATGGGGGTGCGATAAGAATAAATTTCGCAATAGACGTTACATTCTCTGACTCTGCGGGCAACCAACTGATTGTACTGCCCACCGAAGTCGATAACTATGACCTTTTCTTCTGAAGCCATGCTTTCCTCCAATGTTTTATATAAACATAATTACTGCATAACTACTACGACAGGAATCTGCCATAAGCAAATCCTCAATTGCGTTGATTATACAATAGGACCCTCGATTGCACAAGCAACATAACTAACAAAACCATCCTGTTCAATCAGGATGGTCTGTCATCTATGCACAATGCACTGTCATTTCTGTACATTACCACTATTCATGCCCTGACTGCTCTCCTCAAGAGGAAGCCAGTCTATCACCTTTTTAATCTGCTGATCCCAGAAGTCCCAGTCATGGCCGCCCTTTTCTTCATCCCAGGTAAGGTCAGCACCGTTTTTGACAAAAAAGTCTCTGAGTTCAATGTTGGCAGGATACAGGTCGTCCTCAGTTCCGCAGGACATATAGATCTTGGGAAGTGGCTTTCCATTGCTAAGAAGCTCATTAAAGGCAACAGTGGGATTCATATTGCTGTCGGCCGCCTCGTCCACATCCCCCATAACAGCATACTCAAGGCCGAGATGTCCGATATTCTTGTCAAAAAGATGTACGGCTGAGGACAGTCCTGCTATAGCCCCGAAGGTATCAGGGTTATTAAGTCCGTTTACGATCGCTCCGTAGCCGCCCATGGAAAGACCTGCAATATAGGTATCTTCCCTTTTATCAGATAAGGGGAACATTTTTCTTGTTATATTAACCAGCTCTTTTCCGATAAAATCAGCATAATTTACCTTAGTCACAGGGCTGTTCAGGTAAAAAGAGTTATCTCCTGAGGGCATCACCACTGCAAGATTCTTCTCTTCTGCCCATCTCTGGATTCTGGTTCCGCTGACCCAGTCTGTGTAGTTGCCAAATACTCCGTGGAGAAGATAAAGGGTCTTGAATTTACCTCCCTTAGGCATTGCATAGTCGAAGGTGGTGTAATCCAACTTGTCTGCCGGAAGAATGACATTCACCGGCACGGTGCGCATAAGATTTTTGGATAAATAGTTTACCTGAATAAGTGCCATTTTATAAAAACCTCCTTACGGAAATAATTGACCTGTAGGTGGCGGGACTGTATTTGATTCCCGTCTTCTGAGTGCTGGCATGGACAATCTGTCCGCCGCCGATGTAGATTCCCACGTGTCCGCCATAGTAGATGACATCTCCGGGCTGGGCGTTGGCATAGGATACCTCCTTGCCGTAGGCTCCCTGAGCCCAGGAGGTTCTGGGAACCGATATTCCGAAGGCCTTGTAAACAGACTGAACAAAACCTGAGCAGTCCGCTCCGTTGGTGAGGCTTGTTCCCCCGGGAACGTAAGGATTTCCAACAAATCTGCAGGCATAGGCTGCTATATTACTACCTGTGGCACTTCCGGGATTGGCTGTGTTTCCGCCTCCTCCGGAACTGTTATTCCCTCCGGAGCTGCCGGATCCACCGGTATTTCCACCGGAATTGTCCGAGCCGCCTCCGCCGTCTCCGTTTTCCTTCTCCGCCTCAGCCTTGGCTGCATCCTCTGCTGCCTTGGCTGCCTCCGCAGCCTTCTTGGCGGCGTCAACTTCCTTCTGCTTGGCTTCAAGCTTCTTCTGAAGGGATGCGATGCTGGCCTGCTGGCTCTTGACCTGGGCTGTGTAAACCGCCGCGTCCTGCTTTGCCTTGGCGAGCTTCACCTCATAGTCAGCGTACTTGGCCTTGTAATCCGAAAGAAGCTGCTCCATGTAGTTCTGCTCTTCCTCAAGCTCATACTCAGAAGCCTCCAGCTCGGCCTTTTCCTCCTCAAGTTGATTTCCATAGGCCTCAGCGGCATCCTTGGCTGCTATATACTCCGCCAGCTTGATCCTGTCGTATTCGTAGAGTTCTTCCACATACTGGGCCTTGTTAAGGGCATCGGAATAACTGGTCGCTGTCAAAAGAATCTGCATATAAGAGAGATTGCCCTTCTCGTACATGAACTTGACTCTTTCCACCATGGCAGTGTACAGGGTCTCTTCCTGGGCCTTGGCCGCCTCATACTCCTGTTGTGTCTGCTCTATCAGATTCTGCTTGTTCTCAATATCTTCCTTGATAAGCTCAATATCCGCCATAAGCCCCACCAGTTCAGCCTGGGTCTCGTCAATAGCTTCCTGGGTCTCCGCCTCTGCGTCCGCAATATCACCGATCTTGTCATTGGCCTCATTAAGCTTATTCTGGCTGGCATTCTTCTCGTTCTCCGCCGCCTTCTTCTGCTTCTCCAGTTCCTTCTTTTCCTTCTCCAGCTTCTTCTGCTGCTCCTGGAGCTCCTCACTGGTGGTGGCAAAAGAGGTCATGGGACTGGCCGCAAGCATACTGACAGCCAGCAGCGCCGCCAACAATCTATTTCTAAGTAATCTTCTTTTCTTCATATCCACCCGATTCAAATGAATCACAAAATGTACAGACTAATAAAAAAACACTACTAAATATAGTATAACATTCCCGCTAACTTCTATCTATAAGAAAACCCCCTTGCCGTGATACGCAAGGGGGGTGATGTATGATTTATGAATAATTAAATTTTTTAATGATATACGAATTGCTCCATGGCTACGCCATTCTCGCAATTCTACAAAAATTCGGAAATCGCGGGGCCCCTGCCCCACTTTATTCCCCTATATCATTAAAAATCGCAATTTCTCGGAGTCCTAGGATAAGGAATTACGTCACGGATGTTCTCAACGCCGGTTAAGTACATGATAAGACGCTCAAAGCCCATACCGAAGCCGCTGTGGATGCATCCGCCGTATCTTCTGGTGTCGAGATACCAGTCGATGCCTTCCTTATCAACGCCCATCTCATTCATTCTCTCAATGAGCTTGTCCAGATTCTCTTCTCTCTGGCTGCCGCCCATGAGCTCGCCTGCCTGAGGAACAAGAAGGTCTACAGCAGCAACAGTCTTGTTGTCAGGGTTAACCTTCATGTAGTAAGCCTTGATGTCCTTCGGCCAGTCTGTGATAAATACAGGGCCGCCAAAGTGCTCAACGATGTATTTCTCGTGCTCTTTAGCTATATCCTCGCCGTAGTCAGGCTCGAACTCCCACTTAACATCAGCTTTCTTGAGGATGTCTACAACATCATGGTGACTGATACGTGTGAAGTGTGCATTAACGATATCATTAAGCTTGTCCTTAAGTCCCTTGGATACGAACTGGTCGCAGAAATTGATCTCCTCAGGGCACTTGTCACAAACATATTTAACAACGAACTTGAGCATATCCTCTTCGATATCCATAAGTCCCTCAAGATCACAGAAAGCCATCTCAGGCTCGATCATCCAGAACTCGTTGGCATGGGTCTGGGTGTTGGAGTTCTCTGTTCTGAAGGTAGGTCCGAAGGTATAAATATCACCGAAGGCCATAGCGAAGGTCTCGCCCTGAAGCTGTCCTGAACCTGTGATAAAGGACTGCTTGCCGAAGAGGTCCTTGCTGAAATCAACCTGACCGTCCTCGGTCTTGGGAAGATCGTTCATGTTGAGAGTTGTGATCTTGAACATCTGATCTGAACCCTCACAGTCAGCACCGGTGATCAGAGGAGTGTGAACGTAAAGGTATCCTCTGTCCTGGAAATAGGTGTGAATCGCCATAGCTGCCACACTTCTGATGCGGAATACAGCGCTGAAGAGGTTTGTACGGGGACGAAGATGTGCCACGGTACGAAGATACTCTCTTGTATGACGCTTGGGCTGGATAGGATAATTCTCAGGGCAGTCACCTAAAAGCTCAACTGCAGTAGCCTTAACTTCGAAAGGCTGCTTATTTTCGGGAGTGAGCACCAGGCTACCTGTTACCTTAACGCTGGAACCGACTCTTATCTTGGAGATGTCATCAAAATTATTAAGTTCCTGATCGTAAACAACCTGCAAATTTTCAAAGAATGAACCGTCGTTTACGTTAAGGAATCCAAACTGTGCCTGTGCGCGGTTAGTACGTACCCAAGCGCAGATGGTCACTTCTTTGGAAGCATACTCAGAAGTATTTCTGAACAGCTCTTTAATTTTTGTTCTCATCTTTTTTCTCCTCTTAGTTAATATTTATTATGTAAAAATTATTCTGCCTCACCGTCAACAACATTGGCGTGCTCTTTAAGGAACTCTACAACCTTCTCAGCCATAAGTCCTTCTCTGTAAAGCTCAAGATCGAGAGAAGCCTTGTACTCCTCAAAGCTGCTGAAAGCGGTAGAAGAAGCGCTCTCATAAGCCTCCTTGAGATACTTGTCAATGTCTGCATCTGTAATAGTGATGCCCTGCTCATCAGCGATAGCCTTGAACATTACATACTGATCAGCCATATCTTCGGCTGTCTGCTTGAAGAACTCCTCCTCAGTGCCTGCAAAGCCCTGGGCCTGAGCCATCATTGAAAGAATGTTGGAAGCAGAGTACTGCTGACCGTACATATATGAATACATGCTTGCATAGTAATCAAGCTGATCAACCTGCTCCTTCATGAATCTGTTAAGAAGCTTCTCAGGGAGCTCTTTGAACTCTGCGCCCTCTGTTACAGCCTTGATAACCTCGTTCTCAAGCTCTGTCTTATAGTTGCTCTCACCCTCTTCTGTAAGGGTCTTCATTACATGAGCGCTGAGCTCCTCAAGATTGGTAACGTCCTCATAGCCAAGGCCTGCTGCCCACTCATCTGTAAGCTCTGTGCTGGTCTCGCTGATGGTGTTAACTGTTACGGTAAATACTACATCCTTGCCTGCAAGATTGGCTGCGCCGTAGTTCTCAGGGAAAGTGAGGTTAAGATCTCTTGTCTCACCAACCTTGGCGCCGATAAGTCCGTCCTCGAAGCCGTCGATATAAGAATGGGAACCGATAACAAGATCAGCGCCCTGAGCTGTACCGCCGTCAAAGGCCTCCTTGGTATCAGCATATTTGCCCACATAGTCGATATTTACTGTATCTCCGCTCTTAACAGGTCTGTTTACCTGGGTAAGAAGTGGATTGGACTGGGTCAGAGTGTTGTTGATGTAGTCCTGAACATCCTCCTCTGTAACATTAACAGCGGGAACCTCAACGGTTACGCCGTCATACTCGGTAAGAGTAACATAATCGGATGCATTGATCTCGCTGAGGGTCATCTCCTCAAGGCCGTCAACATATGCGGCAACATCAAATCCGTCTGTCTCTGTGGTTGTCTCGGAAGCTGTCTCTGTAGAAGCGCTCTCAGCGGGAGCCTCTGCTGTCTCGGCTGTCTCGGCTGTCTCAACGCCGCTGCCGGCATTCTCTGTCTCCTTGCCGCAGGCTGCAATTGTTGTAGCCATTACAGCACCTATAAGTATAACTGCTATTTTCTTTTTCATAATTTCTCCTTTAACATAAGCTAATTAACGGTTAGCCCACACCTTTCTTTCAAACAATATTTTTTATACTACCACACCTTCGCTTCTTATTAAAGTATTTTATTTGCCTTACGGACCAATCAATGCTACAATAGTTTAGCATTTTTATTCAGAATCATTCGGAGGGTTTTGTTGTGAGTACTGGACTTATAGTATTAATCGTTGTTTTAGTCGTTTTGGCAGCCTTAGTTGTAGCACTTATTTTCCTTGGAAAAAGAGCTCAGAAGAAGCAGGATGAGCAGCAGGCTCAGCTGGATGCTATGAAGCAGTCAGTTACAATGCTTATTATCGATAAAAAGCGCATGAAGCTCAATGAAGCAGGTCTTCCTCAGGCAGTTATCGAGCAGACACCCAAGCTCCTTCGCAGATCCAAGCTTCCGATCCTCAAGGTTAGAATCGGTAACAGAGTTATGAGTCTTATCTGCGACGAGAAGATTTTCGACAAGGTTCCTGTTAAGAAGGAAGTTAAGGCGTCCGTAAGCGGAATCTATGTAACAGAGGTCAAGGGCCTTCGTGCCAACAAGGGTCCCGCTGTAGAGGAAAAGAAGGGCTTCTTCAAGAATCTTGTTGCTAAGGCTCAGGAAAAGGCCGGCGCCAAGATGGTTAAGTAATTAAATAAGAAATTGAATATTGTATGCAAAATAATCGGAGGTCCTTAAAGGGCCTCCGAATTTTTTATCTCTATTACCATCATGGAATCCGACAAAACTTCGCCACCCATCTCCAGGGCGTACTCCGCCATAAGCTTCATCTCTTCATCCTGTCTGGTTCTTATAAAATCAAAATTGTTGGTGCGAACCTTCATCTGCATTGAGCCGTAGGGAGTGTGATACTCCGTGTCGTACTCAAGCCTGTCCGCAAAGGCGAGCTTGGACTTGATATCTCCGCCTCTGATGATCTCCATGCCCTTTCCGTCAGGGGCTATGGACACCTTGTTGTGGACCTTCACGGTTCCGCCGCCGGCATCCTGCTCCTCGTCATATTCAAGGACGCACATGCCGTCTTCCATTTCTTCAAAAACACCTGCGGAATTGGTAATGATCTTTTCCGTAGGCTCACCGGCTCTGGAATGAATGCCGGTTACTGTTACATCGACATTTTTTTTCATAATATTGCTCCCTCAGATCAGTTGTTAGGGTTGATCGGCCCTGATAAAAACACCTCTTTCGTTATATGACTTGATAAAACCTTATCCACTGCCTCTTTTGCCTTGTCCTGATCCTCAAATATAGCAAAAACTGTGGGGCCGCTGCCGGTCATAAATGCTCTTACAGCGCCGGCCGCTTCCAAAATCTCCTCAAGCTGCCCTATCTCCTGATATCTTGATGCAGTTACGGGCTCAAGAACGTTGCCTATAAGGTCGCACATCTTTCTGATATCACCGGCCTCGATGGCTGCTCTTATGCCGTCTATATCCGGGTGGCTCTCTATCTCCTTGCTGTCCAGCTCCTTGTAGACCCAGCCTGTGGAAACATCAATGGGGGGCTTGGCAATTACAATGGGACAGTACTTCATGTCCTTCAAAATAGTGAGCTCCTCGCCGATACCCTCAGCCAGGGCTGTGCCTCCCAGGATGCAGTAGGGAATGTCCGCTCCCAGCTTGACCGCCAGTCTGCAGAGCTCCTCTTTGGAAAGTCCCAGGCCCCAGAGCTCATTCAGTGCGGTGTAGGCCGCTGCTCCGTCTGTACTTCCGCCTGCCATGCCCGCTGCCACGGGAATCCTCTTGATAAGCCTTATATCTGCGCCTTTTTTGACGTTATACTCTTCCTGGAGCTGCCTTGCAACCTTGCAGATCAGATTGCTGTCATCAGAGGGAATCTTGTCGGACTCTGTAAAAAGAGCTATCTCCCCAGTGTCGTTGTCGGAAAAAGTAAGGGTGTCATACAGATCCACGTTCTGCATTATCATTCTCACTATGTGATAGCCGTCAGCCCTTCTTCCGGTGACATCCAGTCCCAGGTTTATCTTGGCATAGGCCTTTTTTTCAATCGTCATAATTACCTACCATTTTCTTACATATTTGCTAAATCGATTAAGTGCAGATATTCTCTGCTTTTTTAATCTTCCCACTATCCATCTTTAAACTCAAGAAAAAAAATTCAAAAAAAGACTAAAGTTTTTTGAAATTCTGCCGATAAGAGGATTAGGTAAACCATGGTTTTCGTTTCAAGCGCGGTATTTAGTAAACCTGTCGCGGAAAAGGAGTTCGGTATGGGCGTAAACGGAGTTACCGAGGTTACTAACAACATCGCAACAGCTTATACTTCCACTGTAAATCCTCAGGTTGAGGAAAAGAAAAAAGATTCGGAAGTACAGGCAAAATCGGAAGCTGCAGCCGTTTATGAGAAATCTGATGAAAGCGCGCAAACCACCACGATTTCTCAGAAGGAAGCGGACAGAACCAAGATCATCAGACAGATGCAGGCTGACGTAGAGCAGCGCAAGGCACAGCTCCTTGACATCGTCCAGAAGATGATGGGCAAGCAGGCCAAGGCCTATGGCATCGCCAATTCTGACAATGATGAGGATTCCATCTGGAAGTTCCTTGCAAAGGGCGACTTCACAGTGGATGCAGCTACCAAAGCACAGGCACAGGCTGACATAGCAGAGGATGGATACTGGGGCGTTAATCAGACCTCGGAAAGAATCCTCGACTTTGCCAAGACACTGGCCGGGGACGATCCCGAGAAGCTGGAAAAAATGAGGGCAGCTTTTGAGAAGGGCTACGCACAGGCTGAAAAGACCTGGGGCGGTGAGCTTCCTGATATCTCAAAACGCACCTATGAAGCAGTGATGAAGGGCTTCGACGATCTCACCGGAAAAACAGAAACTTAAACGTTGCTAGTAACACATTGAGCCGGGTACTCACAATACCCGGCTCAAGTTTTGTTATTCTTATTATTCTACAATTCCTCTTAATTCGTTTATATCCTGCACTCCGTATCTGGTCATGTACTCCTCGATGCCTTCTACCACCTTCTCTGTGGTGTAGGGATCATGGAAGTTCATGGCTCCCACGGCTATGGCTGTGGCTCCCGCCATGATAAACTCTATGGCATCCTCAGCGTTGGCGATTCCGCCCATTCCGATAATGGGAATGTTCACCGCATGAGCAGCCTCGTATACCATGCGAACTGCCACAGGCTTGATGGCAGGGCCTGAGAGGCCTCCTGTCTTGTTGGCCAGGGCGAATTTCCTCTTGTGGATATCGATCTTCATCCCGGTAATGGTATTGATAAGGGAGATGGCATCCGCTCCCGCAGCCTCTGCGGCCTTGGCCATCTCAGCGATGCTGGTGACATTGGGGCTGAGCTTCATGATAATGGGCTGCTTTGCCACCTCTTTTATTCTGGAAGTTATGTCATAAAGAGCTGCGCTCTTTTGTCCAAAGGCGATGGCTCCCTCTTTTACATTGGGACAGGACACGTTGATCTCCAGCATGTCCACTCTCTCCTCATCTCCAAGGCGCTCCACAACCTCTAAATAGTCCTCCACGGATTTGCCGCAGACATTGACGATGACCTTGGTGTCATAATCCTTGAGGAACTTCAGGTCTCTGTTTGCAAAAACCTCAACTCCCGGGTTCTGAAGGCCGATGGCATTGAGCATTCCGCCGTAAACCTCAGTAACTCTCGGGGTGGGATTGCCGGGCCAGGGCACATTGGCAACGCCCTTGGTAACCACAGCTCCCAATTTATTAAGATCAACAAAATCCGCATACTCCATGCCGGATCCGAAGGTTCCGGAGGCTGTCATTACGGGATTTTTGAATTTTACTCCTGCAATTTCAACTGATGTATTCATGTCCGCCCTCCTCACATATCTAAGTCATCCGCGTCAAACACCGGTCCGTCGGTGCAGATGCGGGCATTGTTAACGTGGGAATGGTGATCCACCTTAGTGGTCTTGCAGATACATCCAAGGCAGGCTCCGACGCCGCAGGCCATGCGCTCTTCCAGTGAAAGGTAAGCCTTGATGCCCTTTTCCTGAGCGTAATTCTTGATAGCCCTAAGCATAGGCATGGGGCCGCAGGCAAAAATTACATCGGCTTCTATGTTCTGCTCTCTCATGGCGTCAATGACATTTCCTTTGGTTCCGATGCTGCCGTCCTCTGTGGCGGTGAACATGTCCGCATATTTGGCAAACTCCTCGGAAAGGAAGGTCTCAGAATTTCTATAGCCCATAACGGCGCTGACCTTAACAGGCTTAACAGCTGTTTCTGCAGCCGCAAGTCTCTTGGCTGTTTCAAGAAGGGGAGGGACTCCGATGCCGCCGCCCATGACAACGACCTTTTTTCCCGCAGCAGCTTCCAAAGGGAAACCGTTGCCGAGAACCCCCAGGATCTTGATGTAATCCTCGGGCTGATACAACGCAAACTCTGCGGTGCCGCTTCCTACAACCCTGTACACAAGACGGATCGCGGATCTCTCCTTGTCCACCTCGCAGATACTGATGGGTCTTGGAAGAAGTGTTGATTTATTGGTGGGATATACCCCAACGAACTGCCCGGGACAAGCGTCCTGTGCTATAGGGGTCTCAAGCCACAGATCATAGATACCCTCAGCAAGAAGGTTCTGGCTCAAAACCCTCGCTGCCGCCATACTTTTCTTAGACATCACAAGCTACCTCGTTTCAAATCTCTGTTTTCAAAGCATTCGCAATAAACAATACCATATATGCTTAGTCCATGTAAACAATCTTGCCGCGGCAAATTGTGTAATGTATCCTGCCGGGAAGTCTCTCTCCAAGGAAAGGTGTGTTGGAGGATTTGGACTTGGACTGAACAAAGCTCCACTCCTCGTCTGGATTAAAGATCACAAGATCCGCATCGGCTCCCTGTCTGATATATCCCGCATCAAGGCCGTAAACAGCAGCGGGGCCCCAGGTCATTCTGGCGATAAGCTCAGCCAGGGTCAAAAATCCGGGCTTAACCAGCTCTCTGATTCCAAGAGCCAGGGAGGTCTCAAGGCCTGTAATGCCGCTGGGGGCCTTGGTGAGCTCTTTTCCCTTCTCCTCTCTTGAATGAGGGGCGTGGTCTGTGGCTATCATCTCGATGGTGCCGTCCTTAAGGCCTGCGATGATGGCCTGCCTGTCGCTCTCTCTGCGAAGGGGAGGATTCATCTTGGCCAGAGCCCCGTATTTAAGCACAGCTTCCTCTGTCAGGGTAAAATGGTGAGGTGTTGCCTCTGCAAAGACCTTAACGCCGCGCTTTTTGGCTTCTCTTATCATATCCACGGCTCCGGCGGTACTGATATGCTGAACCACGATTCCGGCGCCGGTCTTTTCTGCGATCTTGATATCCCTGTCCACCATGGACATCTCTGCGTTTCTGTGGGAACCTCTGATTCCCAGGGTCTCAGCCACTTCTCCTGCGTTGATGCCGTTCTCTGCGATGAACTGGGGATCCTCCTCGTGAAGGCTGATGAGCATTCCCAGGTCCTTGGCCACTTCACAGGCCTTCTCCATGAGCTTCTCATTGAGGACCGGCACGCCGTCATCGGTAAAAAGCACTGCTCCCGCCTCAGCCAGGGCCTTCATGTCCACCAGCTCCTTGCCCGCCATGTTCTTAGTTACATTGCCGCAGCAAAGAACCTTGATTCCGGTCTTCTCGCCCCTGGCGATCATGTCCTTTACGGTCTCTGTATTATCGGGATGGGGATTGGTGTTTCCCATCATGACAACGGTGGTAAAACCGCCCCTTGCGGCAGCCGCAGCCCCGGTGTCTATGTCCTCTTTATAGGTAAAGCCCGGGTCTCTGAAGTGCACGTGGCAGTCCACCAGTCCCGGAGCCACAACGCAGCCTGTGGCGTCGATCTCTGTGACCTCAGCCTTGCCTGTGGTCTCATCCGCCCCGTACATGGCAGCCTCTGCGGCCACGTCGTCGAGACTTCCGCAGGCGCCTACCATGGCGATATTTTCATCGTCGATCAAAATATCATATAACCCGCTGATGCCGCTGGCGGGATCAATCAGATTTCCGTTCTTAATAAGGATCATTCCCTGTTCCTCCCTTTTTCTGTCCAAAACTACATCTACTTTAACACCGGAACTTTTTTACTGTAAATGATTATATGTTATAATCATCATTGAAAAAATAGAAATGAGGTAATTTTGATGATTCGATCAATTCTGGCAGTACTGTTTGTGGTTATTTTCCTGATAGTGAGCCTTCCCATCCAGGGAGTTCTGCTTATAATCGGCAAGTTCAATCCCATGGCAAAAAAGAGAGCTTCTCTCGCCATCGTAGGCTGGGCCTTCAACGTGGTTTCCTTTATCAGCGGTGTTAAAAGAACCGTCATCGGCGAGGAGAACGTTCCCAAGGATCAGGCCGTTTTGTATGTGGGCAACCACCGCAGTATTTTCGATATAGTTATCGCTTATCCGAGGGTTCCCAATCCCACAGGCTTTATCGCCAAGAAGGAGATCCTGAAGGTTCCCCTTCTTAACATCTGGATGATCTACCTGGACTGCCTCTTCCTTGACAGAAGCGACATCAGAAAGGGCCTGGAGATGGTCCTCACCGCAATAGAGAAGGTAAAAAGCGGCATTTCAATATTCATTTATCCTGAGGGAACAAGAAACAAGACAGACCAGCCCCTGGGGGAATTCCACAAGGGAAGCTTCAAGATAGCCCAGAAAACAGGCTGTCCCATCGTTCCCGTGGTAATCAACAAATCAGACGAGATCCTCGAGAAGCATATGCCCTTTATCAAGAGCACACATGTAACCATCGAGTATTGCAAGCCTATTGTAATTAAGGATTTAGATAAAGAAGATCAGAAGAATATCGATCAGTACGTGAAGAATATCGTTGAAGAAACATATTTGAAAAATGAAAAGTAACGGAGAAATGGACCTACACCCCCGTCCCCCAGGTCCATTTCTTTGTTACTTTTTACATCTTGCTTCCTTTAGTTCCGCCGCCCAGGTGAACGCCCTCCAGGACGTTGGTCTCGAAGGAGTAAACCACCTTGTGACTCTCTCTGTCTGCTTTAAGGGCAAGCTCAATCATATTGTCCAAAAGTGTCTCGTACTTCATTCCCAGGGGCTCCCAGAGATAGAAGGAAAGGGATCCAGGAATGGTGTTGATCTCGTTGAGATATACCTTGCCTGTAGCCTGATCCAGCATAAAGTCGATACGTGAAACGCCGCTGCAGCCAAGGCAGATGAAGGCATCTACAGCCATCTTTCTGATGTCATCGCGCATCTGGCTGCTGATCTCAGCAGGAATCTTTCTCTTAAGAGAAGCCATTCCCTTGCTGCCGCCGGTCTTGGCACCGCCCTTGGCTGAACCCTTGGCGCCGCCTATATATTTATCCTCGAAGGAGAGGATATCGTCTGAGTTAACAGGTTCTTCGCACTCGGAGGCCTGAGCATATTCATAGTCACCCAGAACCGCGCAGTTGATCTCCTTGAGATCTGTGATGGCAGGCTCTACAAGGATCTTTCTTGAGAACTCAAAGCCCAGCTCCAATGCCTCAAGAAGTCCCTCTCTGTCAGAAGCCTTCTTGATTCCGATACTTGAACCAAGGTTAAGGGGCTTAATAATAACAGGATAGGTGAACTCCTTCTCGATCTTAGCCACAAGGCCGTCCACATCCTCGTAATCCTTCCAGGTGTAGCACTTGCAGTCAAGAACAGGGATTCCGTTGTCCTTAAGAACTGTCTTCATTACATATTTGTTCATACCAACTGCGGATGAAAGAACGTCGCAGCCCACAACGGGAAGTCCCAGAGTAGCCAGGAAGCCCTGAAGGGTTCCGTCCTCCACGTTGGTTCCGTGAACGATGGGGAATGCCACGTCAACAGTGGTGATGACGTTGTTTCCAAACTTCTTCATGGGATAGCGCACAAGAGAAACCTTCTCTTTTTCCTTGATCCATACAACCTGTGTGCTCTTGGCAAGGAGCTGGGGGATATGGGTGTACTCCTCGATCTTGCCGATGTCCTCGCCCACATAGAAGTCATTTTCCTTGGTGATGTAAACAGGAATCACCTCGTACTTGTCCTTGTTGATATGGCCAATGGCCTGGATGGCAGAGATAATGGAGATCTCATGCTCTGTACTTTTTCCGCCGAATAAAACTGCAACTTTTAAACTCATAATATCCTTCTTTCTATTTCTTCAATAATAGGACACCTATATCAATAGTTGTCCGGTAAATCATTCTCCAAAAGAATTACCTTTTCTCTTCCTGCATCAAGCTCATACATAAGGGCTGAAGCCTCATTGAAACTGTTCTTTACAAAGAGCCTCTCGCTGTCAAAGCCCGCCTCAAGGATTCCCTCCTTAATGGCCTGGGTCTGCTTCTCACCCACCAGGATGATGTAATCGCAGACAGCTGCTGCCTGCTTACCGAATTCCTTGTTGTACTCATCCTCTTTTTCACCCAGCTCCACCATTCCGGGGGTAACCAGGATCTTGACGCTTCCTTCAAAAAGAGAAAGGGTCTCCAGAGCCACCTTGGCTCCGTTGGGGTTGGAATTGTAGGCGTCGTCTAAGATTGAAACATTGCCGTGCCTGGTAAGCTCAAGTCTGTGGGGCACGCTCTGGAGCCTTCTGACCGCCATCTTAAGCTTGGTAAGCGGGATTCCAAGGCTGCTTGCGCAGGCGATGGCGCCCATGATATTCTCAACGTTGTGTCTACCCACAAGTCTTGTGGAGAACTCTGCGGTCTCGCCCTTTGGTGATGTGACGGTAAAAGAGGTTCCGGCGCCGGTGACCTTAAGGTCCGTTGCCCTATAGTCGCAGCCTTCTGAAAGTCCGTAGGTTATGGCATCCTTGTACTTCATGTTGGCGCGGATTATCTCGTTATCTGCGTTTACGAATTTGAGATGCTTGCCTTCCTGCCTGCCCTCAGCCTTCTCCTTCTCATCCACAGCATCAAGCAGCTCGTACTTGGTGCTGATGATGTTATCAAGGCTGTGGAAGGTCTCCAGGTGCTGGTATCCGATGGAGGTGACAATACCGTCATCGGGATGAACGAAATCTGTGATTTCCTTGATATCGTGTAAATGCCTTGCACCCATCTCGCAGACGAAGATCTGGTGGGTAGGCTTCATATGCTCTCTTATAGTTCTGACAATACCCATGGGAGTGTTGAAGCTCTCGGGAGTCATAAGGACTCTGAAGCCCTCTGATAAAAGAGTGGTCAGATAATACTTAACGCTGGTCTTGCCGTAGCTTCCTGTGATTCCGATGATACGAAGGTCCTTGTTGCTCTTAAGGATCCTCACCGCATCATCAATGTAGTGTTGATTGATGCTCTTTTCAATGGGCTTATTGATGAAATTGGCCATTGCGGGGATAAAAGGAATCAACGAAACATAAATAAACGCCGGCCTGTAAACATCTCCGCCAATAAAAGCATTGCCCCTTGCTGTTTCTATAATTAACACAATCCAGGGAAGGAAAAGTATCAGAACTGACAATACAGTGTAGGTTGCAAACAAGCGCTTAACTCTTGCTGTCACCACGAACTTTTTCTTGGCAGGCTTTGGTATATACCTAAAAAGAAGCCACAGGTAAGCCGCAAGCAGCGCCAGAGCACCGACAATTCTCACAGACTTGGGAAGGATCTCCACCGCCCTCTGGGCAATTCCCCTTATTAAAAAAAGAAGATGCGCCAGCAGCAACAGCTTACTGTTCCGCAGGTGTCTGAAATACCCCTGGAACTGATAGCTGGAGAGCTGCAGCATATGGGTGTGATAACGAAGTCCCAATACTGCAAGTATAATCGGCGGCGCGTACACCATAAGTACTATTGCAAAAACCATAAAAAACCTCACATTAAGTAAACTTTAGTTAATTCCCAAAAAGCTTCCGAGAATCTTGTTGTAAAGGAACGGATTCTCCAAAAATGAGTAGTGTCCCACGCCGTTAATGACCGCAAGACCTGCCTCAGGCATAAGCTTCTCCATCTGCTGACCGTCCGATAAAGGTGTGGCGGTGTCCTGATCTCCCCAGATAAGAAGAGCCGGCATGGTCACGGAAGGCATGTAGGGCGCCAGGTCCTCATTAACAACCTTCACAAGGCTCTGCCTCATAACAGGAGAAGCCGCGGCGTAGTCCGCACTTCCAAACTTCTTCTGAAGGGCATCGAGAGTTCCCGGGAAGAGCTTAACGATCCCGGTCCTGGTTATGAGATTCTTATAGAACTTGTATCTCTTTGTTCTCTTATTCTGAGCCGCTGTCCTTACAGGCTTGATGCCCGCTGCGTCCGTAAGGATGACCTTAGGCACTGTGAAATCAGCCTTGATCCTGCCGTCGTGGATCCCGGCGGTAAGCTTGATGATGATCCTTCCTCCCATGGAATGGCCCAGGAACATGATCTCTTTTTCCTGAGGATACAGCTCTTTAATAAAGGCCAGCACAAAATTCACGTAGTCGTCCACATCCATGGGCTCCTTCGGCTCATCGCTCTTACCAAAGCCCGGCATATCCATAGCCACCACGTGATATTTGGTGCGGGTGAAATCAATGACACCCTTAAAGAGCTCAATATTGGAGCCCCAGCCGTGTAGAAGCACAAGAAGCGGTCCCTGTCCCTCATCTATATAATTTATATTTAGTCCATTAATATTCGTATTCATATTTTTCCACTCAATCCTGTCAACATCTTAGCACTGACCCTTCAGAGGTGCAAATCCTTATCCTTGCATGTACATGGTAAAAAATGCTGTGACCCTTTTTACTGTTACTATTCACAGTCTTACGCCTGCTCATAGTAACATTCGGGGCGATATTAAAGTTTTGCTTCGCAAAAGATCGCCCCTCACTCTTGTATCATATTCTCACGAATCACGCAGCTAGTGCGTGATTCTACTGTGAATAGTAACTTTTTACTTCCCGGTTATGGCACTGAGCATCAGTATCAGAAGGGCATTCTCTCCGGGATCGTTCATGACGCCGCTCTTATCAGCATCAAGATAGGTCCTCTCGGTGTCCTCCGAAAGGAAATTGATGGCCTCGGGATTCATTCCCAGCATATAGTGGGCGTGATTCTCTATTATAGTGGTATATTCGTGATTGTAAATAATGTGATTGGTTATGGAAAGACATCTCATGTCATCCAGGATCTTATCAAAGTTCCCCTCGTTCTCGGGATCGGAGACCCTGAATACCTCCTCCTGGGAGGTCTTGGCGATGGCCTCAGCCCTCTTCATAAGAGCCTTCATGATAACGCTGCAGCGGTCCATATCCACGGGCTGACTGGTGGAAATATAAGTTACAGCCCCGAGGAAAACATTCTCATCCTCGCCGAAGTTATCCAGAAATCCCTTGGTGGAAAAACAGTCCTCCAGAACCTTGGCATAGGTCTCACCGCCGGTGGCGCGATAGAGCTGGGCTGCAGCCTTAAAAGCCTCCGGTGTGTTGGGCGCGGTCTGATTATTCAGATAACAGTTAAAGGCCCTGTCAGCGGCTCTAAGACAGGTTGTTGCATATTCAGAATCAAACTTCTGATAAAAATAGGAAAATCTCGCCATCATGGAAGCAAAAGCTATGGTTGACTCCATGGAAACAGGAGTTACTGCAACCGGCGCGGTGAAAACATCACTTTCCTGGCCCATGACCGTAAGGGCTGCCCCATACTCGCCTCCTGAGGTGGAATCCTGCATCTTAAGAAGCCAGTCCACTTCGTATCTTATCTCGTCCAGAATATCCGGAACTCCGTTGCCACTCTCGGGGATACCGCACTCATCGCAAAAGACCTTCTCGTTGAGCTCATAGGCAATAAGAAGCTGCTCCGCTATCCTGCTGCCAAGGGCTGTGTCCCTGTCAGCCTGGGCATCCATGTGCCAGCCTCCGGTGACATCCAGCTCCTTTGCCGGGTCCTCCTGAAGATGGGCCATGGAGGTGTGGCAGGCGCTGCGGGCACTGTCCCCTGCAAAGCCCTCGGAAAGGCTGCTGCCGCATCTGTTGAGGTAATATTTCCTGCAGGCGGTATTAAACACGCCTCCGTATACATCATCATCAATAGAAAAAGAGTAGGATTCTCCGAGAGTATCGGTGTAGATACAGTATTTTCCCCTGGTCTTAAAATCCGTGAACCTGGAAAGGGTGTAGGTCCTGCCCTCAGATACTTCCGGAATATCCCCGGTATATACCACTTCACCGGTCTCTAAGTCCTTAATGGAAAAACTCTTGGGAAGGTTCTCACCCTTAAAAATAACTATCTTGTCGGAGCCGGTATTAAAGCCCACCTGGTCCACCAAGGTCCCGGGAATCTGCACCGGAGACTCATAGTCAGTGTTGACGTTGGTTGCTGCCACCTGGGCCTGCTGCACCGCTTCCGGTTCCTCAGTTTTTGTTTCAACCGAAGAAGCGCCGCAGCCTGCGACGCTTCCAAGCAGCATAACCGCTGCAAGATATTTAGAAATCCTTTTTGCCCCTCTTAGAAAATGTGCCATAAAAAACTTTCTCGAATTATAGTGTGTGAACACTCTTACTTTACTCGATTATAGTTAATTAAGCAACCATCAAGAATGATCTGTCTCTCATCATCTGTAAGTCCGCCCAGTGTAAGAGTAAACTCCTTGAGCTCGCCATCCTTAACCGCAAAGGCCTTAATCTCGCTGTCCTTGTTCTCAACGGCCTTCCTGATGCCGGGAAGGAAGATGTAATCAAGGTTCCTGAAGGGAAGCTCGCCCTCCTTGATTATGAAAGGAAGCATACCCCAGTTGATAAGATTGGAGCGGTAACGCTTGGTGGCGTACTCGTTGGCGATGTTAGCCCATCCGCCAAGAACCTTCTGGCAGGAAGCAGCCTGCTCTCTTGCGGAGCCATCTCCGGGCTTCACTGCAAAAATGGTGGAGCCGATGCCGGTATTGGATGAGGTAACATCAGGATAAGACTTAAGGATAGCTTTAACAGCCTCTGCAACCTCAGGCTCCAGTGTATCAAGAGCAGTATTCTCACGTCTCTTGAGCTCCTGGGCATAAACCTCTTTTGCTCTTCCTACGTACTCAGGATCCTTTCTTGAAAGAGTGAACTCTGCAAGGCCCAGAGGATTGGATCTGTAGGATGAGGTCTCTCCTGAAGGGATCAGCTCATCTGTTGTGGTAACAGGATCATGGATCTCTGATACAACCTTGAGAAGCAGGTTATCTGTAAGAGCCACCATGCTGGGCCAGTCCTTGATGTTGGGGCCAAGCTGCAGCTCTACTGAAGGGTCTGCCTTACCCTTGGAATCAAATACGCGGTTAGCGTAGATCTTGCTGTCATAGTGATATTTATATTTCTGAAGCTCACCGTCGAACTCTGTAGCAGGAGTGAGAACACCCTGATTAGCAGCAGTTGCGGCGATGGATCTGGCATCCATAAGTGCCACGGAAGCAACCTGACCGTTCTGAACCTTGGAGCCCTCACGGTTAGGGAAGTTTCTGGTGGAGTGTCTGATACTGAAGGCGTTGTTGGCAGGTGTGTCGCCTGCGCCGAAGCATGGTCCGCAGAAAGCGGTCTTAAGGATCGCACCGGACTCCATGATAGCTGCAGCCGCGCCGTTCTTGACGATCTCCATATATATAGGTGTTGAAGCAGGGTAAACGCTGAGGGTAAATCTGTCGTTTCCGATAAATCTGCCCTTGAGGATGTCAGCTGCAGCGCAGATATTCTCAAATCCGCCGCCGGCGCAGCCTGCGATGATTCCCTGATCAACCATTAACTTGCCGTTCCTGATCTTATTCTGAAGAGAGAACTCAACCTTGTCACCGAAGCTTACTCTTGCGCGCTTCTCAACGTCAGCCAGGATGTCGGCTGCGTTTGCGTTAACCTCAGCGATCTCATATACGTTGCTGGGGTGGAAAGGCATGGCGATCATAGGATTAAGAGCTGAAAGATCAACCTTAACTACACCGTCATAGTAAGCAACCTTGCCGGGCTTAAGTTCCTTGTAACATTCGCTTCTTCCGTGGATATCATAGAAATCCTTTATCTCATCATCTGTCTGCCAGATTGAAGACAGGCAGGTGGTCTCTGTTGTCATTACGTCCACACCGATACGGAAGTCTGCGGAAAGCTTCTCAACACCGGGGCCTACGAACTCCATTACCTTATTCTTAACATAGCCGTCGCCGAATACCTTGCCGATGATAGCCAGGGCAACGTCCTGAGGACCTACACCCTTCTTGGGCTCTCCCTCAAGGTAAATAGCTACTACGCCGGGCATGTCAACGTCATAGGTCTGTCCCAGAAGCTGCTTAACAAGCTCGGGGCCGCCCTCTCCGATGGCCATGGTGCCCAGAGCACCGTATCTGGTGTGGGAGTCGGAACCAAGGATCATTGCTCCGCTCTCAGCCAGCATCTCTCTTGCAAACTGATGAATTACCGCCTGATGAGGTGGTACATAGATTCCGCCGTATTTCTGCGCAGCGGTAAGTCCAAACATGTGGTCATCTTCGTTGATGGTTCCGCCTACTGCGCAAAGTGAGTTATGGCAGTTGGTCAAAACGTATGGAATAGGGAATTTCTCAAGGCCTGAAGCCCTTGCTGTCTGAATGATTCCTACGTAAGTGATATCGTGAGAAGTAAGCTTATCGAACTTAACGCAGAGCTTGTCCATATTTCCGGAAGTGTTATGGGCCTTTAGAATGCCATAGGCAATGGTATTCTGTCTGGCGGTCTCCTTGGTAGCATCACCTGCTCCCAAAGCAGAAAGCTGCGCCATAGCTTCTGAATTATCGGGTACCAAAGTATTTCCATTTACCAGATAGCATCCGGTTTCTAACGTTGTAACCATAAAATCCCTCCTGCCTTATACATGTATACAATTCTACAAGCGCAATCATATCATAATTATTTCACAGTTGGTAGTGGCAAAATTAATGAGAATCCAGGATTTTCTGCAATTCTTTTGTCACAAGTTCAAAGCCCACCAGCCTTAGCTGCTCTCTGAACTCCGCCACCTCTTCCTCGGGAGTCTGCCTATAGGTTCCATAAACGATCTCAGGAAGGTACCGGGCACACACTCTGTTTATCCTTCTGAGCCTGTCATTTATATCCGCCGCCCCAAAGGGATACCGGTCCCAGGGATAATCTATGGCTGTCTTCTCGTACTCTTTTACCAGCTCCTGATAATCATCCCAGGCATTCCCGGAGTCCCTAAGCTCGTACTCATCCCTCCGGCCCCACCAGAAATTCAGGGTCATGCTGTCCTTATCGGGATTGTAGCCGTTGGGTTTTTCAATGCTTCCGTCCTCTAAAAGCTCGTACTGAACACCGTTTATTCCGTAGCACATAAGCCTGTAGCAGGTCTCATCATTTCTAATGTAATCATAGACCATAAGGGCTTTCTCGGGATTCTTGGATCCGGAGTATACCGCCATGGCGCCGTGAAGAATGCTGTTTCGAAGAACATTCCCTGACTCCTTGCCGAACCAGTAAAATCCGGCATCTGAGCCAATCTGTGACAGCTCCACATTGGGCTTTATCTCGTTAAAATAATTCTGGGTATGGTGCTGCTCCACAGAGGAGAGCCCTGCGTAAAACTCCGCCTCATTATCTCCGGCGATGGCGAAATCCCCGCGCCAGACGCCCATTTTACCCCATTGCTTCATGAGGGTGGCAAACTCAATGAGCTCATCCCCCTTATAGAAAGGTGAAGTGATTTTGGTCATATCATGCTGGTAGGCCCCCCAGAGGCCGTAGGTTGTTATCTCATAAATAGGAACATAGTCCGACTTGGACATAAGATATCCCAGAGCTATGACCGTATTGTCCCCGGTGGCATCCCAGGGTATCATATCCGGTCTGTTTTCCTTAACATAGGCAAAATAGTCGGTGAGGTCCTCCCAAGAATTAACTCCCTGAAGCCCCGCCGCTTCAGCGATATCACCTCTGTAAATGAAGCCGTGATTGGTCCACTGGGTGAACTCATTCTCAGGGATAAAATAGATCATTCCCTTGTATCTGCAGGCTTCCCACTCTTTTTCGCTGACCTTGGCATAGGTTCTGGGGCAATAGGTCTGGAGCATATCCTCCGTCAGAGGGCGGAAATTGCCGTTGACCACATTTGGCCAGGCGTCAAGCCAGTCCGTTCCGGTTCCCACCAGATCTATGTTGACACTGTCTTCATTCAGAGTCTGGTTGTAGTTATCCAGATAATCTGACCAGCTTATGTAAAAAACATCAAGTCTTGCATTAAGTTCTTTTTCCAGAATCCTGTTTAGCTCCGCCACAACGGCCTCGGTTCTTCCGTTGGTGGGCTTATCTCCGATAGTCATATAGGTTATGGTCACCGGCTCCCTGCTAAAGTCAATATAAGGGTAAAGCTCGCTCTCTGCGCTGCGTCCGTCCAGATCACAGGCGCCCAGGCAAGCCACCGTCAGCAAGGTAATTAGAATTACGGAAAAAAATCGCTTTTTCAATCGGGAGTCCCTTTCTGCTCTTTCTCAGCTTTATTTCTGATCCTAAGTTCCACAAAAAAATCCTTCAGAAGTTTACTGCACTCCTCCTTAAGCACTCCCCTTTTTACTGTGACCTGATGATTAAAATCAGGATTGTTCAGAATATCCAGTACCGTTCCTCCGCAGCCGGCCTTGGGGCTCTCCGCCGCCATGATGACCTCCGGTATCCGGGCCTGGACTATGGCCCCGGCGCACATCTGACAGGGTTCCAGGGTCACATAGAGTCTGCACCCCTCCAGTCTCCAGTCTCCGATGACCTTACTGGCCTTTTTTATGGCGGTTATCTCCGCATGCGCCAGGGTTGTCTTGTCTGTGTTTCTTCTGTTATAGCCCCTTCCTATAATCTTGTCCTCGTAGACAATTACGCAGCCGATGGGTACTTCCCCCAGCTTGTATGCCTTTTTGGCCTGAGCGATGGCAGCCTTCATATACTTGATATCCTGCTGCTCCTCAGGACTTATCCCTTCCCTGGGTAATATTTTCTTAGCCATATAAAAATAAAAACCTCGTATTTCCTGTTTTCACACATTTCATATCAAATTAGTAGTAATTGAATAGATTTTCTGATATAATAACAACCACGCTATTTTCATTATAAATAATAATTTACAGATTTTAATACTTCTAACGAGTATTTCATTGAAATTTAAGGAGTCATAAATGAAAATTTCCACAAAAGGAAGATATGCTCTCAGAGTCATGATAGATCTTGCCCTTCACAACAACGGGGAATACATAGCCCTGAAGGATATTTCCGCAAGACAGAACATCACCATCAAGTATCTGGAGCAGATCGTATCCGTTCTGAACAAGGCCGGCTTCCTTCGCAGCATGCGAGGCAACAACGGCGGCCACAAATTGGCCCGGGATCCCAAGGATTACAGGGTAGGGGACATCATCAGAGTCATGGAGGGCAACCTTACGCCGGTTGAGTGCTCCGCCCAGATAAACGGCACCACCTGCCCCCTTTCAGATAACTGCGCATCCCTGAACTTCTGGCAGGGTCTTGATAAGGTGGTCAATAATTACGTAGACAAGTTTACGTTAGAGGACCTGGTAGCCCAGTACCGCCAGGGCGCGAGAGACGATTACTCCATTTGAATGATATAGGAGTCAAAATTAAAAGTGCTTAACATACTCGTATGTTAAGCGCTTTTAATTTATGACCCGAACAAACATGAGGAATTAGCAATTTACGCAGTAAATTAGCGGTTTCCGAATGTTTGTAGAATTGCGAAAATGACGTCAGTCATGGAGCAATTCGTATATCATTTATATATATTCCTACATAAAGAAGCGGCTCTGGGAGAGATGCATACAGGTCCAAGATGACAACAGGCACCCTTACAACACATGAGAGGTTCTACTTAGTGCTGCTTCGTTCCCGACCTGACACGGTTCGTAGATTCCCATTGCATAAGACCCGCTGCCAAACAAGAAGGACACTGCATACACCTCTCGCAAAGCCGCTAATATAATATACTTAATTTTCTAAAATTTCGCAAGTCTAAATTGTTTTCCCTTAATACTCCGATATCCTGAGTTTGTTCTTTAAAAAGGTTAGAAGATTCGCCTTGCTGGTGGATTTAAGAAGATATCCATCGGGCTTAAGGCTCATTACTCTTGTTACGCTCTCCCTGTCTCCTACACCGGTGAGGAACACTACAGGGATCTTCTCCGTGACGGGGTCAGACCTTAACATCTGCAGTACCTGTGGCCCGTCCACCACAGGCATCTCATAATCAAGAAGTATCAGGTCCACCTGGTCGTTAGCGGGGAGCTTCATAAGGAAATTGATTGCCTGAATTCCCGCAGTTACGATATCCACCTTGAAAACATCCTTTATCCACTCTTTTACGATCTTGGCATAATCCGGATCGTCGTCCACGATAAGGATCCTGCACTTGGCTCCGGGAGGCCGCACTCCCGCCATGGCTTTCTCAATGGCCAACGCCAGTTCCTTCATCTCCACGGGCCTGAAGAGCCAGACGTAGCTGGTTATTCCGGTATAGACCTTTCCCAGGTCCTCCCAGCCCTCCGGGTCTCCCACGATGATCATCTTCATATCGTTGTCTTTCATCTTATCGCAGATCTGCACCAGAGTATTGATCTCCTGGGAGTTCTCCGCCACCTTGGCAGGAAGATGGAAGATAAAAAGATCCGTGAACTCAAAATAGGTATCCAGTTTTGAAAAATCATTAACCAGGGACGTGACAAAATTGCCGGTATCCGAAAGCTTTTTTTCAAGGCCTCTGGCAACGATACTCGGCTGGAACATAAGCATCACGATTCTGAGATTATTGATTTCCATGTCGTCCTCCAATCACGTAAAACAAGGTCAGTCAGCTCCCTTATTTATTGCTTTTATGGCTTCCTTCTGAATATCGGGATCATAAGACAAAAGAGGCTCTGTCTCTTTTCCCTTTATCCTTCTGTCTATATAGTTCCTGGTGAGTCTTATAAGAAGGGGTGTCATAACCACAAGTCCGATGAGATTTGGTATCATCATAAGTCCGTTAAAAGTATCCGAGATATCCCAGGCCAGATTGGATTCCATGACCGCTCCAAATACCACCAGCAGCAAAAAAATCACCCTATATACTCTGGCAGCTGCGACCCCCAGCAGATACTCGGTAGTCTTAGCCCCATAGTAGGACCATCCTATGACAGTGGTGAATGCCACCATGGTAATGGCAATGACCACAAACCATTCCCCGGGCTTGCCATAGTATTTTCCAAAAGCCTGAGCCACCAGGGTTGCATCGTTGATTCCCTCTTTTGCAAGGCCTGTCGTAAGATCAATATATCCTGAATCAAGGACCACAAGGGCTGTCATGCTGCAGATGACAATAGTGTCTATAAATACCTCTGCAATTCCCCACATTCCCTGATGTACCGGCTCTCTTGAGCAGCTGGTGCTGTGGACCATAACAGAGGATCCAAGGCCTGCTTCATTGGAAAAAACGCCTCGTTTACAGCCCTGCTTAATGGTGCCGATAGCAAGCTGCACAGCTGTTCCTGCCGCTCCGCCTTTTAACGCTTCCGGCCCCAGGGCGAATCTGAATATGGAGGAAAAGACCTCCGGAACCCCAGTAATATTCCTTGCTATCACCAGGAGGCAGCCTGCAATATATACAATTGATATCACCGGCATCAGCTTCTCGGAAACCTTGGCCACGCGCCTGAAACCGCCCATGATGATGGCTCCTGCTGTGATCATGAGGACAATTCCGATACCCCAGTCAACTCTGGGGATGCCCCAGAGGGTTCCAAGGTCCGCTTCCGCCAGGAATGCTGATGCCACATTCAGGGTTATCTTGTTTATCTGTCCCATGTTTCCTATTCCGAAGGATGCAAACACGGTAAAAATACAGAAGGCAATACCCAGAACTTTTCCCAGCTTTTTGCAGTGCTTAATGGAGCCAAGGCCGTCCTCAAGATAGTACATAGGGCCGCCGGACCAGGCTCCCTCTGTGTTTCTGCGTCTGTAATAGATACCGAGAACGCACTCGGAATACTTGACCATCATTCCCAGGAACGCCGCAACCCACATCCAGAACACCGCCCCCGGGCCTCCCAGACATATGGCCGTTGATACTCCCGCAATGTTTCCTGTTCCGATGGTGGCGCAGAGGGCCATACAGAAGGCTCTCCACTGGGAAAGGGCGCCGGCATCATTGATGATCCTGCCCTTGCCCTTTATGATTCCAAAGGTATTTTTAAACCAGTGACGAAGATGTGTTATCTGGAAAAGCCCGGTAATAAGCGTGCAGAGAAGTCCCGTTCCAAGAAGAAGCGAAAGGCCCACGTTGCCCCAGGCAAAGGAATTCAGGGCATTATTTATACGTACCACGGTTTCCATATAGCTTCTCCTTTCCCGGTTTTGTAACTTTACTCACTGAGCTTTTTTACAATTCCATCGTAGTCAAAGGCTGCTGCCAGCTCCTTCAGGGCCTTGTACTTCTCCTTGTGCTCCTGAGGGATAGCATAGTCCTCTATCTCTTTAAATACTTCGTCTATAATATCGCAGTCCATGGCCTTTGCGCCGTCCATAAGGCCCTCATAGACGCTCTCCATGAGGAATTCATCCGCAACAGGCTTTCCCGCATCCTCATCTTCAGAAGTTCCCTCACCCTCAAATACCGGGGCCAGGGCCTCCTTGTAGCTGCAATATTCCTTCATGAAGCTGTCGTGATGTTCCTTGATATAATCAATATTTTCTTCTTTTCCCGCATTCTCAAGATGCTGGGCTTTTTCTGCGGTGTCCATGGCTCCTATGAGTTTGGCTGAGCTCTTAAGGGCATGGACCTTGATGGTGTAATTCTTCCAGTCGCCGCTGTCGTAGTAGCCCTGTATCTCCGCGGATTTATCTCCTATGGAGTCGTAAAAGATCTTGAGAATTGTCTTAAAGGCATCCTCAGAGCCGCTGTTCTTAAGGGCCAGCTCTTTGTCGATTCCTGTTATGCAGTCGTACCACTTGGGCTCCGGGGTGTCCGTCTTTGCAGGTGTGGTCACAGCCTCTGCTGCCACAGTCTCTTCCTCTTCATATGACTCTTCCGGTTCCTCCGGCTCTTCCTTGTCGCTTCCAAAGCTCATCATCTCAGGATCCAGGAAGGAGCTTATGTTGTAGGACTTGTTGGACTTGATAAAATACAGGATTCCAAAACATCCCGGTCCGCAGTTGGAGGAGATGGCCGCGGAGGCCTGCTTGAATACTACGTTTTCAAAATATGCTATCTTACTGATCTCCTCTTTTACCCATAAAAGAGTATCAATAGGAACGTCAATATAAGTGATGAAAACCACCTCGGGATCCGGGATCACATCCACAGGGAAGGCCTTGGCGATGTACTTCTTGTAGGCTCGCTTTCTGGAGCCGATCCAGGCGCCGCCCACTCCCGACTTGTTATCCCTGATAACTATGCAGGGGTGCAGGTACAGAGCTCTGGCAACCCTGTCTATGGTGTTGCTGATAAGGCCTTTTCTTGCCATATACTCGGTGGTGTCCGCGATAAAGCTGCACTGAAGCCTCTTTTTTACCTGGTTGATCTCTGCCACGATTTCTTCGATGGAAGTGTCCATCTGGGCAAGCTTGATGGCGATAAGCACCAGAATACCTGTGGCTGAGGACAGGCACTCGGAGTTGATGACCGTCACATTGTCAAAGGACTTGGCGGCTTCGCAGGCCATATGATAGTCCTCACTCATGCTGTCAGTGATGGCGATATGTATGATGTGGTGTGCCCTTCTAAGCTGCTCTGCAAAGAAGTCTCTGTAGGCCGTCTCGTTAGGCGGCATGGATTCCACATTCTTGCCGGTGGACATGTATCTTACCAGCTCGTCGGAGCCAATCTGAACGCCATCCTTGAATATACCCTCCTCTGTCCTTACCATGAAAGGCAGGGTAGGGATGTAGCTCTTGCTGGTGAGGGAATCCGGCAGGTCGCACATACTGGTACTGGTGATGATGACCGGCATTTTGCCTGAATAGCCAAGGGCCGCGTTGATATCCTCTCTGGTGCTCATGAGCTTGTTGCTGTTGACGATCATCTTATCCGGTGAAATAAATTTCATCAGGATATTCTCAAGAGCCTCTCCGGAGACAGGCTTAACCAGATAGCCGCTAAAACCTGCTCTGTTATAAAGCTCCCTGTTATCGCTTCCGGCATTGGCGGTAAGCACTACCACAGGGGTTGTGCGGTTAAGTCCTCCCACCTGATTGTGTATCTTTTCAAGGCACTCGATGCCGTCCATCTCAGGCATCAGATGATCCATGAGGATCACGTCGTAGTGGTTCTGAAGAGAAAGCTCGAGAGCCACCTGTCCGCTTATGGCCTTATCTATCGTCATTTCTGTGTCAGTAAGGAGCTTGCTCTCAACCTCAAGGTTCATCTCGTTGTCGTCAACAATGAGGATCCTGGCCTCGGGAGCCCTGAAGGTGGCTTCGTAGGTCTTTCTTGTGACATTCTGGCTGTGTATGTTCAGCTCACCGATCTGGGTGGCATCAGAGATACCCTGCTTAACCACAAAGGTAAATGTGGAGCCCTCGCCGTATACGCTGTTTACGGTGATGGTTCCTCCCATAAGCTCCACCAGCTGTTTTACGATGGAAAGACCAAGTCCTGTGCCCTCGATATGGCGGTTCTTTTCCTCGTCCACTCTCTTAAAGGCATCGAAAAGATAAGGCAGGGACTCCTTCTTGATTCCCATACCGGTATCGATAACTGAAATCGACAGAGACACAGTCCTTTCATCCTTCTGATCGCTCTCTATATGAAGTTCCACAGAGCCGTGCCGGGTGTACTTTACGGCATTATTCAAAAGATTGATTATGATCTGCTTGATGCGGACCTCGTCGCCATAGAGGATGGTGGGCACCTTGGGATCCACGGTGACATTCAGGGTCAGGCCCTTATCATGGGCCTTTATCCAGATCATGTTTACGATCTCGGACAGCATATCCCCCACGTTATAGTCCACCGGCACAATTTCCATACTGCCGGCTTCCATCTTGGAGAAGTCCAGAATATCGTTGATAAGTGCCAGGAGCATTTTTCCTGAGCCCTGGATTCCCGTGGCGTTTCTGATGACATTATCGGAGCAGCTCTGGTCACGGAGGGTGAGCTCATTAAGTCCCAGAATGGAGTTAATGGGAGTCCTGATCTCATGGCTCATGCTGGAGAAAAATCTGTTCTGGCTCCTGGTGAGCTCCTCAGCGATCTCTGCAGCTTTTCTGGCTTTTTCGGTTTCTATGTCAAAAAAGTGCTTCTGACACCAGGTCATTATAAAGCCGATCATTCCTACCAGTATTATGGACACAAAGGTATCAATGTAGGCCATGCCCCTGTCGTGATGGTATACAAGCTCCGGAAAGTTATAACCCACAATAAAACAGATGGTGGAAACTATAAAGCAAAGTGTCAGCATGACCTTTCGCCATCTTCCGCTGAGCACCAGGCCCATGTAGATGAATACGAAGACAATCCAGACCATGCCTCCGCCGTCGATACCTCCTCCATAGAAGAACAGCTCGGGAATTGTGATAAATACGAGACTTATAACTATGAAATTCTTGGCAAAGTCCAGCTTATTCTTTTTCAGGCAGATATATACCATGATAGGAACAAAAAAGAATGTTCCCACCAGCAAAAAAATCTCCTTAGGGTTGTCTTTAGTTATTATGTCTACGATAGTGGCGATTAGAAGCGGAATCTCCGTAATGTATGTCAGCGTCAGGAATACTCTCTCCTGGAAGGGCCTGTCGGCATCTCTGATGGCATCAATGACTGTTCTTATATAGCCTTTTATGTTCATGCTCTGTCACCTCCCTTTCCTGTATTGAATTCGGGAAGTTCCCTGAGCATTACGTGCTCAAAGTCCGCTATATTTATGGGCTTGGCAATGAAGCCGTCAAAGCCCTCTTTGATAAACATCTCCCTGGCGCCGGACACAGCATTGGCGGTAAGAGCGATGATGATTATGCTCTTTCCAAGATCGGAAGCGGCATGCTTTATCTTCTTCATGGCCTCCACACCGTCCATTTCAGGCATCATGTGATCCATGAAGATAACATCATATTCATTTTCTCTGAACTTCTTAAGGGCCTCTTTTCCGCTCTGTGCGGTTTCGATAATCATCTCATATTCCCTGAAAAGTCCGGTGGCCACAATAAGGTTCATGGGCTCATCATCCACAACAAGGGCTCTGACGCCTTTAAATACGGGCTTCACATGCTCAGCGGCACCATCAAGGTCTCCGGCATTTCTGCCCTCGTTAAGAACCCTGACTACAGGATAAGCGTAGAGAGGCTTGGGCATAACAATAACATTGCTTCCCGGAGTCGCCTTAAAGCCAAGGGATGCGGAAACTGCCACAACAACGTCGCCCTTACTGAGGTCATCAAAGTACTGAGGATTCTCCTCGTACTCCTCCTGGCCCATGAAGATAATGGACACATCCTTCTTTTCACGAAGCTGCTCTATCTCCTTCACAGACTGGGTCGGATACAGGGGAACTCCGGTCTTGGTGGCCAGATTGGTGGCCATGACACGGTAAAAGTCCCTGACTCTTGGGACCTTGTATTTGTCCTGACGGACATGGAAAAGAACATCTCCTGAAAAATCCCTTGTCAGGGCAAGGCAAGGAGACTTGTCCGAAACCAGCTGAGGGATTGTGACCCTGACGGTGGTTCCCACGCCCTTTTCGCTCTCGATCTTGACAAAGCCGCCCATTCTGTGGGCAAAACCGTATACGATATAAAGCCCCAGGCCGATTCCGCCTGTGCTTCTGTTTCTCTTTTTATTTGCCTGGTACATGCCCTCGGAAATCGCAGCTATGGCCTTGGTATCCATACCGATACCGGTGTCTGTCATCTCTATGCAGAGGTTGACACCGTAGTCCGTGTCCTCGGTGTACATCTTTACATAAATACCGCCCTTCCTGGTGAATTTAAAGGCATTCTCCGTAAGGTGGCGGAAGATCTTGTGGAGCTTTTTCACATCTCCCCTCATCTTGGTGGGCACCTTGGGATCCAGGTCCACGATAAGCTCCAGATGCTTTTCATTTTCCAGAAGCCTGAAGCTGGTGATGACATCATTAATGAGGGAGGTGCTAAGGTAGTCGTCCTCTTCAAGAATTACCTTATCTCTCTTGCACTCGGTGTAGTCCTGAATGTCCTCGATCTGGTAAGCGAGCCTTATTCCGGCGTTTTTGATGGACATGGCTTCAGAGCCCACGCCTTTTTTCAAAAGCATCTCGGACATACCGTTTACAACGTTTACCGGGGTCCGCAGCTCATGGGAAATATTGGATAAAAAGTCCTCCATGTCCGCATCTACGGCTTCGATGAAAGTGTCCTTTTTTTCATCCTCATCTGCCCTTTCCATCCTGTCCTTAATGCCCTTGGCGCAGGCAAAAGAAACCAGAAGAACAATGCAGAAATGAAGTACTGTCCTTGAAATATTCAGTTCATCAAAGGTGACATAGTTGCTCCTTAGAGCCAGAGCGATCTGAATTCCCAGAACAATCATATATTCCAGGAGAAAAAGATTGATCATGTAAAGATCATCAAATAAAGAATAGGTCACAATTAAGAGCACCACAACAATTGCGACATCAAAAAAGGAGATCACATGAACACCATGGTAGAACACCGCAAACATACCGAAAAGCAGGTAAGCCACCTTTCGGTATTTGTATTCCGGCATTCCCATGATATGCATAGTCCAGATTGTAACTGTTCCAACAATGATAAGGGGCGGTACCCAGAACTCCCATCCAACAAGGATACTCTCTACTGTCAGTGCAATACAGCTCAGCGACACCAGAAAGATGATAAATCTCTCGTTTTCCGTCCGATTCATGTTCTGTTCCTCTTAAGTTTGTCGACAGCCCATAGCCTTATCCGTTTCGGTTCTCCAGATATTTCATATAGCTGATGACCATGAGCGCGATCTTAAAGGTTAACGCATCATCAAATTTTCTAACATCGAGACCGGAGCTCTTCTCCAGTTTCTCGATCCTATATACAAGAGTGTTTCTGTGGACAAAAAGCTGTCTTGAGGTCTCAGAAACATTCAGATTGTTCTCAAAGAACTTGCTGATGGTGTTAAGAGTCTCCTCATCCAGGTCGTCGGGAACCTCTTTTCCTCCGAAGATCTCGTCGATAAAGATCCTGCAAAGGCTCTCGGGAAGCTGATAGATAAGGCGGCCGATGCCCAGCTCGTTGTAGGCGTTGACTCTTTTTTCAGCGTAAAAAATTCTTCCTACGTCCAGAGCCATCTTGGCCTCCTTGTAGGATTTGGAAAGATCCTTGATCTCCTCAACAATGGTTCCGTAGGATACTCTTACATTGAGCATAGCCTCAGTATTCATCATATCCACGATGGTTGTGGCGATCTGAGCGATCTCGTTGTAGCTCTGGCTTCTGGCCAGAGTCTTGATTAGGATGACGTTGTTCTCATCCACAGCGGTAACATAATCCCCGGAGTGCTGCCCGTACATGCTGCTAAGAAGCTCCTGGGCTGTGTTGTCCTGGGAATGTCTTGTCTCCACCAGGATAATAACTCTGGGAACATTGACCTCGATCTTGAGCTTTCTTGCTCTGTTATAAACGTCGATAAGAAGCATATTGTCCAGGAGCAGGTTCTGGAAGAAGTTATTCCTGTCAAACCTCTCCTTATATGCAACTATAAGGTTCTGGAGCTGGCTTACGCCAATCTTGCCGATCATGTAAGCATGCTCGCTGTCTCCCTTGGCAAGGAGCACATATGCGGGGTCACCTTCATCTAAAACCTTGAAAAGATGCACATCCCCGATAACCTGTGAGTCCACAGGTGAATTGGCGAAGTTTATAATAATTGAAATATCAAGGAATTCTCTCTCCGAAGTGGCAGCAACCACCTCTCCTCCAAGGTCCATGACACAAAGCTCCACCTTGGATATGCTCCCCAGCTCCTCAATACTTGCCCTAATTGTCTGCGCAGAAATCATTTCATACTCCTTTTCCCCAATAATTCGTTAATTCCCACCACAATTATAATATCATATCAGCCGCGTCATTCAATGACAGGTTGAAAATGCCCGTGAATTTGTCGTACCAACCGGAACTGATTTACACGCATCTAGTCGTGATATGTTAAATCCCATACATCATAATAATACGACATACTGTCTGTAAATGATATTAAATAGCGATAAATTTTTATGATAAAGAGTGTACTTTTTCTTGAGGGCCAGCTAGGTACAGTAGTGACGGTTCTTACTGTACCTACCTGCCTTCATTAAACTCCCTGACCTCAATTAAGTAGTAGAAGCCCCAATCACCCGGGCCGCCCTTAAATAGTAGCATAGGAGCAATTATGTGCGGGGCTATATTTTTGTGGATTCAGAGGGAGGCTGCGAGACGCCTCACTTTCCGGGAAGTTATGCCGGAGAGATAAATATAAATATGAGCCTTTCGAATATCTTCGCAAAAGCCCGACTGTCTATGAATCTGACGTGCCTTGTGGAAACGTAAATTGCGAGACATTCGGGCACAGCGGGTTCATAGGCAGCCGGGCAATTCGCAATCATAATTGGCTCATATATATATTTATCTCTCCACAAATCCCCGGAAAGTGAGACGGACTACAAACTCCCTCGGAAGCACAAAAAAAGAGCCGCACATAATGTGCGGCTCCGAATATACATTAGTTGGTGATTGTCTTCTCTGTTTCTTTGTCGAATACGTGGATCTTCTCAACATCGAAAGCAAACTTAACCTTATCGCCGGGTCTAGCTGTTGTTCTGGAATCAACTCTAGCAGTGATAGGGAACTCAGCGAGATCGAAGTACAGATAAACTTCTGCACCAAGAAGCTCGTATACGTTGATTGTTGACTCGAATACAGCCTTAGATGTGCTAACAACCATCTCTGAATCATCAACATCCTCAGGTCTGATACCGAATACAACCTTCTTGCCAGCGTAGCCACCCTCGATAAGCTTCTTAGCCTTTGCAGGAGGAAGCTCGATTGACTGACCAGCGATCTTAAGGAATGCCTTGTCGCCCTGAACTTCGCAATCAGCATCAAGGAAGTTCATCTGAGGTGATCCCATGAATCCAGCAACGAAGAGGTTGCCTGGCTTGTCATAGAGGTTCTGAGGTGTATCTACCTGCTGAACAACACCGTCCTTCATAACTACGATTCTTGTACCAAGAGTCATAGCCTCTGTCTGGTCATGTGTTACATAGATGATTGTTGTGCCAAGTCTCTGGTGAAGCTTAGCGATCTCAGTTCTCATCTGTACACGGAGCTTAGCATCAAGGTTTGAAAGAGGCTCGTCCATAAGGAATACCTTAGGGTTACGAACGATAGCACGTCCCATAGCTACACGCTGTCTCTGTCCACCTGAAAGAGCCTTAGGCTTACGATCAAGGAGCTTCTCAAGATCAAGGATCTTAGCAGCCTCTCTAACCATCTTGTCGATCTCTGCCTTAGGAACTTTACGAAGCTTAAGTCCGAAAGCCATGTTATCATATACAGTCATATGAGGATACAGAGCGTAGTTCTGGAATACCATCGCAATATCTCTGTCCTTAGGCTCAACGTCGTTAACAACTCTGTCACCGATCTTAAGTGTACCTGAAGAGATATCCTCAAGTCCTGCGATCATACGAAGTGTTGTGGACTTACCACATCCTGAAGGTCCAACGAAAATGATAAACTCTTTATCCTCGATGTTGAGGTTGAAATCTTTAACAGCCTCAAAACCGTTAGGATAAACTTTAGTAACATGCTCAAGTGATAAACTTGCCATACCTTTAAATCCTCCTAAAAATATACATAGCTTAATTGCCATTCAACAATAAAAGTATATCTTTTAAGAATTTTATTTACTATTCACTATTTTCACAAATATTTCATCATTCATTAGCAATTCTGCCAAATAAAAAAGGTGGTTATCCACATGTCAAAAAAAATGACGGAGAATAAAAAATAACACTGTGCAATTTGCATATTGCTTATTGCACAGTGTATATATCTTACCAAATATCATTCTTTTTCAGTGTCATTTTCCAAGCCTTCATCTATCTTTCTGATGGCTGCGTCAAGCTCCTCCTCCTCGGACAGGTCCTCTTCCTTGGGCTCGAAGCGCTTGAAGGTTTTGTTGTAAAGCATTGCCAGAAGATATCCCGGTCCGGCGATTCCCACAAGGATCAGAACAGGAACTGCTCTTAAATCAAAGAAGTACAGGATCAAGAGAGGAATACCTGTCACTACTGCCATAAGAATTGTCTTGGGCAGAGCAAGAACCGCCATAAGGAATGAATTCTTGATAGTTCCAAAGATGGTATTAACAAATTTGGACAGCAGCGGAAAGGTATAAAGTGATGCCATGTACAGTATCAGTGAAAAGGCAATTACTATATATCCGTAAATGGTATTTCTTCCCAGCATAAGGATGTAATCCAAAAACAGGATTCCTGCAACGGTAAACTTGATTGCCTGAAGAATGACTCCCTGCTTGAAATTCTCCTTAAAGGACTTAAAGAAGGACTTGGCAATATAGCTGTCTTCATCCCTGACCATTTTAAGAAGCACATAGTGCATACCGGTGCAGGCAGGTCCCAAAGGAATTGAACAGATGATTCCTGCGAGCCAGGCAAGAACAATAAGCCCTAAATATGCCTGAAGATCAACGGTGTCCGGAGTGTCCATCAGAGCTCTGTAAACCGGATAAAGGAAAAATACCTGCTCGAAAATCAAAGGAAGTGCAAACAGAAGTGTCAGAAGGTTGAGAATCATAATGTCCGCTACTCTTGTAAGGACACGCATAAGCGGACTGTCGAGATCAAAAAACTTACCCATAAAACAAAAACCTATTCTTTCTAAAAACTAATTAATATATCAAAGACTAACTTACCGTCTGTATCTTCCAATGTCAAGCTCCATCGGAGTAAATCTTATGCCGTCTGCAACGGCTTCCTGCCCCAGATCCCTAAAGCCTCTTCTGTGATAGAAGCCCACCGCATAGGGAGAGGCATTCACAGTCAGCTTATCCAGGCCCTCTTCATTGGCCACATAGGATGCGACAAAGTGCACAAGAGCGCTGGCAACACCGTTGTGGTGATATGCAGCGTCCACAAATAAAAGTGAGATATGCTTCCTCTCCCTGAGAGAAAGCATACCTACACATCTGTCCTCATCCTTTGCCACAAAAAGCTGGTAATTACCGGCTACAAACATCTTTCGAAGATTATCGTCTGTGACAAACTTATGAAAATTGTCTATTCCTTCCTGAGAATAGTCGGGGGCATCGAACTTAACGAAGGTATCCCAGGCCAGCTCCATGGCCCCGTCCCAGTCAGAGTGGTAAGCACATCTTACCATTATTTTTGAAGTATCAATTCTTCGCAACTTTTTCTGCCACTTTCTTGATCCATTCATACTGATCAGCAAAGACCTTCTCTCTGCCGATTTCCTGCTGAAGCTCATGACGCATGCCATCATACATCTTGATCTCAACATTCTTCAGTTGAAGAGTATTTTTGTAAATGTAGAAAAGTTTCTCGGGGCCCTCACCGTAGTTTCCTACAGGGTCCTCTTTTCCGGCTGTAATAAGAACCGGAAGCTCCTTGGGAATATCCTCCATAAGCTCAACATTCTGAACTCTCTTTAAGATATCCGCCATAGTCTTAAATCCGTTAATGGTAAACACAAAGTTACATGCAGGATCCGCAATGTATTTATTTACACTCTCTTCGTTATGAGAAAGCCAGTCCTGCTTTGTTCTGGCATTGGGAATCTTCTTGAGATATCCCTTGAAGGCCATATTGTTGATCATGTTTGATCTGGTCTTCTCGCCAAGGAAGAAGCTCATGAAACTGCACAGGCTTCCCAGGGATTTAACTGTTCCGCCCGGCATAAATGCTGTGCCCTGAATAATGGCACCGGCAATACCGGTTCCGTATCTGGTAATATACTCTCTTGCCACAAAGGATCCGAAGCTGTGACCCAGGATAAATACCGGAACACCGGGATATTCTTCCTGAACCATCTTTTTAAGTCTGTGGGCATCACGTACAAGAACAGTTGCAGCGTCATCTCTGCAGAAATAGCCATAGGTACCATGCTCTCCGATTGATTTGCCATGTCCGAGATGGTCATTTCCCATTACGAGAATACCCTTTTCAGCTAAAAAGCGGGCAAACTCATCATAACGGTCAATGTATTCCTGCATTCCGTGGATTATCTGCAAAAGGGCAATAGGCTGTCCCTCAGGAATCCACTTAATAGCATGGATCATGGTCTGTCTGTCTCGTGACTTGTAAGTAAGTTCTTCTTTGCGTACCATCTGGAAATCCCTCCATAATAAAAATAGTTACTACATCTATCATATCATAAATTTGACGCCTTATTGGTACACTTTTGTTGATAATATGTATCATGGTGTATAAGCTTTTCATGCAAGCATGAAGCTTATATACTTTGATACATTTATCATCAACAGATCTCTGCTCCTGAAGGCATTGATTTCTCGGGAGTCATGAGGGCAAGGTTGCCTTCTGCATCCTCTGCGCAGAGGAGCATTCCCTCTGAAAGTACGCCTGCAAGCTTGGCGGGCTTAAGGTTTACAAGAACCATAACCTTCTTGCCGACCATCTCTTCAGGGGTGTAGTACTTTCTGATTCCTGAAACAATCTGTTTTACCTGGCTTCCGATCTTAACCTGTGAGCAAAGAAGCTTCTTGGACTTCTCCACTGCCTCGCAGGCGATGATCTCACCTACCTGGAACTGCATCTTGCCAAAGTCGTCGTACTCGATCTCTTCCTTGGCAGGGATGTCGATAGGAGCCTGCTCTGAAGCGTCTTCCTTCTTCTCCTCAGCCTTAACAGGAGCAGGAGCAAGGCCTGCCTTTGCAAGGTTCTCAGCAGCGATCTTCTGGGTTCTCTCGAACTCTTCCTTCTGCTTTCTTGTGATCTCAGCTGCCTTCTCAAGAACGTCCTTTAAGTCCTTACGGGCAAAAAGCATCTCGGGAGCCTCTGTTACCTTGGTTCCGCTCTTGTATACGCCGAAGTTGCCGAGGCTGTCGAAATCTCTCTCTGAAGAATTGAGCTGCTGTCTGATCTTCTCAGCTGTCTCAGGCATGAAAGGATCAAGGAGAGCTGCACCGATGGAAATGGACTCTACAAGGTTGTAAAGCACGGTTGAAAGTCTGTCCTTCTTGCTCTCATCCTTGCCAAGAACCCATGGCTCTGTCTCGTCGATATATTTGTTGCATCTCTTGAAAAGAGTAAAGATCTCGGTAAGAGCATCGGCTACGCGAAGCTCATCCATCTTTTTCTCAACCTTGTCGTAGCAACCGGTTACAACTGCCTTAAGGTCTGCGTCAACATCCTCTGTAACGCCCTTGTCCTCAAGAACACCGCCCAGGTACTTGTTGCTCATGGCGATGGTTCTGTTTACAAGGTTGCCCAGTGTGTTGGCAAGGTCTGAATTGAAGCGCTCAACCATCAGCTCCCAGGTGATAACACCGTCGTTGTCAAAGGGCATTTCATGAAGAACGAAATATCTTACGGGATCAACGCCAAAGAGGCTTACAAGGTCATCTGCGTAGATAACGTTGCCCTTGGACTTACTCATCTTCTCGCCGCCCTGAAGGAGCCATGGATGTCCGAATACCTGCTTGGGAAGGGGCTCGCCGAGGGCCATAAGGAAGATAGGCCAGTAAATAGTATGGAAACGGATGATATCCTTACCGATAAGGTGAAGGTCTGCGGGCCACCACTTCTTGTAGTCCTCAGAGCTGTTGCCGTCTGCATCATAGCCGATACCGGTGATGTAGTTGGTAAGGGCGTCAAGCCAAACATAAACTACGTGTCTGTCGTCGAAATCTACAGGAATTCCCCACTTGAAGGAGGTTCTGGATACACAGAGATCCTGAAGTCCGGGAAGCAGGAAGTTGTTCATCATCTCATTTTTACGAGCCACAGGCTGAATGAACTCAGGATGTGTGTTGATGTGCTCAATAAGTCTGTCGGCATATTTGCTCATTTTGAAGAAGTATGCTTCCTCCTCAGCGGGATGAACGGGGCCGCCGCACTCAGGGCACTTGCCGTCTACCAGCTGAGACTCAGTGTAAAAAGCCTCACACTCTGTGCAGTACATTCCCTTGTAAGAGCCCTTGTAGATATCGCCCTGGTCATAGAATTTCTTGAAGATCTTCTGAACCTGCTTAACGTGATCGTCGTCTGTGGTTCTGATGAATCTGTCATAGGATGTGTCCATCAGGTTCCAAAGGCCCTTGATGGTATCTGAAACCTGGTCTACGAACTCCTTGGGAGATGCGCAGCCGGCCTCGATTGCTCTTGTCTCGATCTTCTGGCCATGCTCGTCGGATCCTGTCTGGAAATGAACGTCATAGCCGTCTCTTCTCTTGTATCTTGCGATCGCATCTGCCAGCACAATCTCATAGCTGTTGCCGATATGGGGCTTGCCTGAGGTGTATGCAATGGCAGTGGTAATGTAGTATTTTCCTTTGTTCTGCATTTTTTTATATCCTTCCAACTAATATTTTTCACAAGGAAGTTACGCAAAACGCGGAAGCGTTTTCCGTAACAAAGTAGTATACTAGGTGATTACTTTTACCAGCAAAGTAACTCATATCCGGTCTCTGTAACCAGGATCTCAACCTCCCACTGTGCGGAGGGCTTCATATCTGCGGTGTATACAGTCCAGTCGTTCTCATCATCGATAAAGATCTTGTCCTTACCCATATTTACCATGGGCTCGATGGTGAATACCATTCCGGGAACCATGAGCATTCCGGTGCCCTTCTTACTTACGTAGCTGACAAAAGGCTCCTCGTGGAAGGCGTTGCCGCAGCCGTGTCCACCGATTTCCTTAACTACTGTATATCCGTTTTTAAGAGCGTGCTGGTGAACGGCGTAGCCCATGTCTCCGATGGGAGTCCAGGGAATAACTGCCTTAAGGCCCACTTCTACGCACTCTTTTGTTACATCTACAAGTCTCTTTTTCTCGGGGGAAACATCTCCGATACAGAACATTCGTGATGAATCAGAGAAATATCCATCCAAAATAGTTGAGCAGTCAACGTTGATAATATCGCCGTCCTTCAGGATGATGTCCTCTGATGGGATACCGTGGCAAACCTCTTCATTGATGGAGGTGCAGACGCTCTTGGGGAAGCCCTCGTAGTTCAGGTCCGCTGGGATACCGCCCATCTTGATGGTGGTATTGTAGACAATGTCGTCGATCTCCTGGGTTGACATGCCTGCCTTGATCTTTTCTCCTATCTCATCGAGAACCGCCATATTGATAACGGCGCTCTTCTTGATTCCTTCAATATCCTTTTCAGTTTTCAAAAGTCCCCTGTCGGGAATTATCATTCCCTGATGCTCGAAGCCTATAAGCTTATCGTCAAAAGCCGCATGGCAGCTCTTGTACTTCTTGCCGCTTCCGCACCAGCAGGGATCGTTTCGTTCTAATCTCTTATACATTTTTTTCCTTCTTTACTTAAAAAAATCCACAAAATCTCTACTATAGTATGCCTTCTCACCAATCAAATGTCAAATAAGAGGAAATGGACCATGGGGACGGTGTTACAGGATCATTTTGTTTTACCAAAATGACCCTATAACACCGTCCCCATGGTCCATTTCCTCTTACATTATGCAGTTAAACTTGCTATTCACTATCTCCTTCACAGGAGTATGTCTGCGAATAAAGTCAATCAGCAGATCCGGCATCTCATCTGTTGTGCTTCTGATGGTCTTGCAATTTCCGATGCACTGGTAGCCGCCGGTGCCGGTGGCGCGGTAGTTGCTGGTAACCAGGGTGTAGGTTGCGTCATCAGACAGCTCTGTTCCGTCCATTTTTCTCAGTACCACAACCCTGTCTCCCACAGGTCTTGTGAGGTCAAAGGTGTACTCAAGGCCTGCATAGTAGTCGTAGTTGTAGTGCTCGATCTTGGGCTGAAGGAAGATATTGGAAACCTTAACTTCCTTGGTCTCGGGATTGTAGTCGAAATACTCGGCGCTTCTCTCAAGGGCCTGCTTGATCACAGCCTTGGTAACTTCCTTAACTTCTATAGTATTGGCAAACTGGTAGATTCCAAGCACGTCTCTTACGGTGATATCCTTCTTAAGTCCCAAAGGATCGTTGGATAAAGAGGTGCAGGAGAAGTCCGCCCCTGTCTTTTCCAGCTGAACTTGGTTAAATATGGCAGCAACCTTGCTTCCGTGGGTTGCCGCATAGATCTTCTCCTCGGGAGCGATCTCTTTTTCAAGGCATCCGATGGGCTCATCAAGCCACACCTGAACCTTGGAAGTCAGATCATCCATGAAGCTGTGCTCCTTTAAAAGAGCATCGAATCTCTCGCCGGGCTCCTCAACAGCCACAAGCTTGGATGTAACCTTAAGCTCAGGGCCTTTTCCGGTCGTCTCGAGATAGCAGTATTTAAGGGCATTTGACGGAGGCTGAACGCCGTAGGTTCCCTCAATCTCAACACCCTCCACAGGAATGTGCTGATGTCCTGTGAGAAGGATATCAAAGCCCATCTCTCTCATGATCCTGCAGGCCTGATTCTCTGCGGTCTCAGACAGAAGTCGTCCTGTCTTCAGGTCCTCCTCAAAGCCGCCGTGATAGATGCAGACTGTGATGTCGCACTTATCCTTAAGGTACTCATACTGCTCTTTTATAAGAGGCAGGGGATCTGCAACCTTGATCTTTTCCAGGTGCTCTTTTGCCTCCCAGACATTGACAAAACCGGTGACAGCAGCGGTGATTCCCACTGTTGTGCCATCCTCCAAGGTATGAATAACGTTCTTTTTGATATCCAGCTCCCCGCCCAGGTCTGTCACGTTACAGCTGATGAGCTGTGCCTTCATATTCCTGGCGTAATCAGCGATAGCTTCATAGCCAAAGTTAAAGTCGTGATTGCCCAGAGTATAGTAATCAAGCCCCATGGCATTGAAGCCCTCCGCCATAGGGTTGAAATCATATTCGTCCCTGTGCTCCAGATAGTAAGAAAGAAGGGGTGTGCCCTGAAGGGTATCTCCTCCATCCAGCACCAGTGTGTTGCCATCCTTCTCTATCTGGGATGCCAGGCAAAAAACTCCGGACCTCTCCGGGCGGTTGCCGGCATAGTTTATGGGATATAAATGTCCGTGTGTATCTGATGTGAAAATAATTCTCATGTTTACCTCGAATCTTAGTATTGGCGCGGATATCGCCATTAATTAAAAGAACTCATGCGGAAAAATATCTCCCCACATGAGCACTTTATTATAGTTTATTGATAATACTAAGTCAATTAACTGCGTATTTCTTATTTCTTAAGAATGAATAGCCTGCGTGTCTCTTTCTCTTCCATGGGCCAAGCGAAGTGATCCAGCTTCTCCACTGTAAAGAACTCGGAAAAGATCTCGCTCCACTCCTCATCACTTCTTGAAACCATTCTCAGAACGCCGTCCACGAAGACAAAGCCTTCATCGGTCAGGTCCTTATCGTTCTCCTTGGTAGCAAGGTAATTCATGCCAATGACCAATGTAGCTCCCTTAGCTGTGATCCTTGCAAACTCAGAGATGATATCCCTTGATGTCTCCGGAGGCACCACATCCAGCACGTTTGAGCAGAACACTCCATCAAAAGTACTGTCGGCAATGCTGTGCAGATAGTCCGGTGCAACACATGCAGTCTTAATCTTGTCCTGAAGCTTGTAAAGCTCTACCTGAAAAGCTGCGAGATCGGCAGCAGCGGCAGCCACATCAACAGCAGTAACATCATCACAGCCATTCATTGCCGCAACGATGCTTGCCCAGGCATCTCCGCAGCCGTAGTCCAGAACCTTTTTGCAGGCTCCCAGGGACTTGGCCCCATTAAAAAGCTTCTCGCTGGGACAGATCTGCTTCAGATCCTCTTCAGCTGTAGCGCCCTGCTTCTCCTCATCCGAAACTGTATACACCTTGTCCCAGAAATTAACCAGTGTCTCGTTGGTACTCTTAACGTCCATTGTAAGTCCTCCAAAATACTTTTTTACTCTATAGCGCTTACCCCTCCGCACTTGTCGATGGTGTCGATTGAACCATCCTCATTGTAAGTGAACTCCGCCACGCACACACTTCTGTGGAAAAGACTTCCCCCGGGAAGATCTCCTGTGTGGTAAAAGAGATATGAATGTCCCTTGAAATCACAGATTCCCGGATGGTTGGTGAATACACCGCCCTCCTCTGTCATGAGAACACCGCCGTAAACCCAGGGTCCTGTCGGTGAAACCGATGTGGAATAGGCCAGGTGCTCCATATTTTTGCCCTCGCCGAAGGCCGCATAAACCATGTAATACAGGCCGTCCCTCTTGTAGAACCATGGTCCCTCGCCATAGGATGTGCCTGTGTCGTGACTTCCTTTTGCAAAGGATTCCTCGGTCATGGGAACCTTCACAATGCCCACTTCTTTGTCATAGGTTATCATATTCTCATTGAGAAGAACATAGCGAAGCTCCGGATTGCCGAAATAAAGATATGCCTGTCCGTCATCATCTATGAACACTGTGGGATCGATGTCGTTCCAGTCGCCCTCGTCAACCAACGGATGACCCAGATCCTTGAAGGGGCCTGCAGGGCTGTCTGAAATGCCAACAGCTATGGCCATTCCGCCGTTTCTCTTGTGAACGGGACAGTAAAGGTAAAACTTGCCGTTTCTCTCTATGCACTGGGGCGCCCAGGCTCTGTCGTCGGCCCAGCCGATATCATCCAGTGAAAAGATGCAGCCGTGGTCCTCCCAGTTCACCATATCCCTGGTGGAGAAGCATCTCCAGTCCTTCATGGTATAAAAATCGTTGACCAGCTCGTCCTCATCATGGGTTGTGTAAAGATAAAGTGTATCTCCGTAAACCATGGGCGCGGGATCCGCTGTATAAATCCCCTTGATTATGGGATTCTCGTGAAAACTCTTCTCAGTATTTGTCTCTGCCATTTTCGTATCTCCTCCACATCCTAATAAACTGATTCCCAGCATCACCGCCAGGACAACACCTGCTATACGGGTTCTTTTTATCATGGTAAAAGCCCCTTATTTTCTCTATAATCCGTTTCTTTTCCCATCATATCCCCATTTATTACGATTAACCACCGCCATTTTGCTGAGTAAAGGGTACATCTTGCTATTGGCGGTTGATATAATTGTGAATCATCTGATAACAGAGACAAGGGCAGATATAACTGAGTAATACCCCCTAGCAATACCCCACCTACAAGAAAGCAGCGGACACTTTTTCATATACTAAGTGCCCGCTGCCTGTCAATTGGGGAGACAATTATTTAATTTAGTTAGCTATATCAATCCACCACTTCTCAAAGTTACTTGAGGCATCCTTGTACTGCTCGATATTTGCATTGGCGCTGGTGCTGCCATACGCGATGTTGAGTAACTTGCCGCTCTTGTGATTGATGATCTTGTAGGTGTTATTGGCTGCCGGGTAAATCTCCCATTTCTGGCTGGCATCGCCGTAGTAATCCCACTGATAAACATTGGCTCCGTCCCAGGTGGCTGAATCCTGTACCGTCAGGACCTTTCCTGTAGAAGCGTTCTTTATGATGTAGCAGTTGCCGTCCTTAACAAAATACCATTTCTGGTTGGCGTTTCCTTTGTAATAATACTGAAGGACGTTGGTTCCGTTGTCTCTTCTGTTGCCCTGAACGTCCATAGCCATTGAGCTGCCGAAGTTGATGATCTTATAGGCCTTGGAGGAATCAAACATTGCTCCGCTGTTGTTTGAAGACTGGGCGGGCTGCTGATTTCCTGAATTATTCCCCGAATTGTTGTTATTGCCGTTATTATTGTTTCCTGAATTATTGCCTGAGTTGCTGCTGCCGGTGTTGGCATCATAGGAAGCCCAGTCATAATATGCTGTGATTCCGGTTCTTCCGTTATAAGCCTGAAGCCAGTCATCTACGCCGGTGCCGTTCCAGGCGTTCATCATGATCTTGCCGGGTGTTGTGGGAATATCTCTTGTGGCGGTGTAAACAGCCTTGCCATCCACATACCAGGTGATGCTGCCCTGTCTCCAGTCAAAGCCGTAGGTGTGGAAGCTCTGGGATGCGTCAAAGCCCAGGTTGTACAGATACTCGTGATTGCCCTGGCCGCTGGTGTAATAGTTGAACTGAACCTTGGTGGTGTCTTTTCCAAGGAATTCGATATCTATCTCATCCCACTTTGTACCGTCACTTGGTCCTGTGTAGGTAAAAAATGATGATACAACGCCGGGGTTCTTTATAGGCTTCATGTTAACCTGGAAAAGGCCGTAGCCGTAATAATTCTTGGTGCGGTATTCGCCCGCTGTGTAACCCTGCCAGTTGCGATCAATGGTAATAGCCATCTGGCCGCCCTGGAATTTGATATTGTTAGGTGAAAAAGTGCAATTAAACATGCCGCCGTTGCTCCAGGTGGCCATGTCAAATTTGTTGCTGTCGTGATAATCCAGTGACATTCCGTCGTGAGTGCCACCCCAAGCACTGGCTGCGGAAGCTGTTACAGCCATTCCGAACAGGCTGCAGACAGTTAATACGGTTCCCAATACAGTTGATATAATTTTTCTTCTCATACAAATAACCTCCTTTCCCAAAATAATAACCGCAGAAATATTACAAATATATTAATTTCTTGCAATTAATGTCATAATATTGCGAATAATTTAGCAAATTTACATACAACTTCCTTTTGAGCAATCGAGGCTGACTCCTACTCGATTTCACACACGAACATTCCGCACTTCGTGCTCCATGTTCTTACAACCGGCAAATGAATTTGTATGCAAGCATCCATTCGCTTGCCGGTCTTGTGCAACAAAAAACGACACACAATCCTACAAAAAAGGTTGTGTGTCGCCTTGATTTATTATGCTAAACTTCTTATTTCTTCATTATCTTCAGGTAGTCAGTAACATTTTTCTCGATGTCACCCTTGAAGATTCCGGAACCGGAGACGATGACATTGGCACCGTAATCCAGCACCTCCTGAAGGTTGCTGAGGTAGATACCGCCGTCAACCTCAATATCTGTGGAAAGACCACGCTCATTGAGGATACCGCGAAGCTCTTTTACCTTCTCGCCGCAGTGTGGCAAAAAAGCCTGGCCTCCAAAGCCGGGTTCTACGGTCATGACGAGGATCATCTCCACCTTATCCAGGTAGGGAAGAAGCTCTGAAACCGGAGTTGCAGGCTTGATGGAAATGCCTGCCTTTTTCCCGAGGCTGTGGATCTTGTCGATGACAGCATTGACATCGGAAGCAGCTTCAAGGTGGAAGGTGATGATATCGGAGCCGGCTTTGGCAAACTCCTCTATGTATCTGATGGGCTCAGTGATCATCAGATGTACGTCAAACACCTTGTCGGTGGTCTTTCTCAAACTGCTGACAACATTCATTCCATAGGAAATGGATGGTACAAAAGTACCATCCATCACGTCGATATGAATATACTCAGCGCCGGCTACATCAGCTGCATGGATCTGCTCACCAAGCTTTGCACAGTCAGCAGCTAAAATTGAAGGGCTTAGAATAAAATTCATCATTATTTCAAAAATTCCTTTACAGATGCGTAAACACCATCTCCGTCGAGACCATACTTCTTAACAAGAGCAGCTGCAGATCCTGACTCACCGAATCTATCCTGCATACCGATCTTCTTAACAAGTGTAGGACACTCCTCTGCAAGAACGTCACTTACAGCACTTCCAAGACCGCCGATAACTGAATGCTCCTCAACGGTTACAACCTTACCGGTCTTCTTAGCTGTTGCAACTACAAGCTCTCTGTCGATGGGCTTAATTGTGCAGATGTTAACAACCTCAGCATCGATGCCGTCTGCTGCAAGCTTCTCAGCTGCCTCAAGAGCTGCACCTACTCCGATGCCGGTAGCTATAATACTAACATCTTTACCCTCTCTAAGTACAGTACCTTTTCCGATTTCGAATTTGTAATCAGGTCTGTCGTTAACTACAGGGCAGGCTGCACGGCCGAATCTGATGTAAACAGGGCCCTCGTGCTCAGCTGCTGCTCTTACGCAGGCTCTTGCCTCGATGTCATCTGCAGGGCACATAACAACCATTCCGGGAATTGTACGCATAAGTGCGATATCCTCGTTACACTGATGGCTGGCACCGTCCTCACCTACTGTGATTCCAGCGTGGGTTCCACCGATCTTAACATTAAGATGAGGATAACCGATTGAGTTACGAACCTGCTCGAAAGCACGTCCTGTTGCAAACATGGCAAATGTGCTTACGAAAGGAATCTTGCCTGTTGTAGCAAGTCCTGCTGCGATGCCCATCATGTTGCACTCTGCGATACCGCAATCGATGTGGCGATCAGGGAACTCCTTCTTAAACCAGCCTGTTCTTGTTGCTGCTGCAAGGTCTGCGTCAAGTACAACTACCTTGTCATTAACCTTTGCAAGCTCTATAAGTTCTTTACCATAGCTATCTCTGGTAGCAATCTTCTTAACTTCGCTCATTATGACATCCTCCTTCTTACGCCAGCTCTTCGGAGATCTTGTTGAGATCTTCCATAGCCTTTGCATACTCTTCATCGTTAGGTGCAACGCCGTGCCATGAAACCTGGCCTTCCATGAAGGAAACGCCCTTACCCTTCAGGGAGTGAGCAATGATGGCTGTAGGCTGACCCTTAGTCTCTCTTGCCTCCTTGAAAGCTGCTCTGATGGCATCGAAATCATGAGCGTCTATGTTGATTACGTGGAAGTTGAATGCCTCAAACTTCTTATCGATAGGATAAGGTGAGCAAACCTGGTCGATAGGTCCGTCGATCTGAAGTCCGTTGTTATCAACGATAACTACAAGGTTGTCAAGCTTACGGAAGCCTGCGAACATAGCTGCCTCCCAAACCTGTCCCTCTTCAATCTCACCGTCTCCGAGAAGTGTATATGTTCTGTAATCCTTGCCGTCGAGCTTAGCTGAAAGAGCCATACCGCAGGCAACTGAAATTCCCTGTCCCAGAGAGCCGCTGCTCATGTCAAGGCCGGGAAGATACTGCATACTTGGGTGTCCCTGAAGTCTGGAACCAAGCTTACGAAGAGTAGTAAGCTCCTCAACAGGGAAATATCCCCTCTGTGCCATTACTGAGTAAAGACCGGGAGCTGTGTGGCCCTTAGAAAGTACAAAACGATCACGATCAGGATTCTTGGGATCCTGAGGATCGATATTCATTTCCTCGAAATAAAGATATGTGAAAATATCTGCTGCTGAAAGAGATCCGCCCGGGTGTCCTGCACCTGCTGCGTGAACCGCTGTAACAATGCCCTTGCGGACTTCATTGGCTGTTCTTTTTAATTCTAGATTGGTCATAGCCATACTTCCTTTCCCCTTTTTATAAAACAAAAATTGATTGTTAAACAAAAAACGCACTTACAATTTAACACATGAAAATACATGCGTCTATAATACAAATTGCTCAAGTTTTTACTTATGTTGCCATTGAAAATCTCGCTAAGTGATTACTTTGCGGATCCTTGACCGTAGTATGCATTAGCACCATGCTTGCGGTAGTAATGCTTATCCTGGAGTTCCTGGGGTGCGGGCTTAACCTCAGGGTTGATAACCTCACATCTGTAAGCCATCTTGGCAACTTCCTCTGTTACAACTGCGTTGTGAACTGCCTCGTGGGCGTCTTTTCCCCAGGAGAATACGCCGTGGTTCTTGCAAAGAACTGCAGGAACTGCCACAGGGTCTTTTCCCATGCGCTCAAACTCGTTGACGATAAGGTGTCCTGTGTTCTCCTCGTAAGCAGTCTCGATCTCGTCCTTGTTAAGGCATCTTACGCAGGGGATCTCGCCGTAGAAATAGTCAGCGTGAGTTGTGCCGTAGCAGGGAATGCTTCTTCCTGCCTGGGCCCAGCTGGTGGCGTAGGATGAATGGGTGTGAACAACACCGCCCACCTCCTTAAAGGCCTTGTAGATCTCAACGTGAGTAGGTGTGTCGGAGGAAGGATTGAGCTTTCCTTCCACCTTGTTTCCATTGAGGTCCATAACTACCATGTCATCGGGAGTCATGGTCTCGTAATCAACGCCGCTGGGCTTTATTACAAAAAGACCGCTCTCTCTGTCGATGGCACTGACATTTCCCCAGGTGAAAGTAACAAGACCGTACTTGGGTAAAAGAATATTTGCTTCATATACTTTTTTCTTAAGTTCTTCTAACATTTTTTATCTCCTTACTTAAGGTTCTCGACTGCAGCGCGTTCTACAGCGAGTCCTGCATTGTAATCCTTAATAAACTCATCAAAGCCCTTAACATCCTCAGCTACAGGCTCGAAGGTCTCTACCTTTCCGCCAACGAATACCTTCTCGTTAAGGTATTTCTCAAGGGTCTCACCCTCCTCTTTCTGCATCATGAAGCCTGCAAGGATAGCCTGTCCCCAAGGACCGCCCTCTCCTGCTGTCTCCATAAGCTTGATAGGAGTATCAAGAGCTGCTGCCATTACTCTGTCGCCGACGCCTCTTACCTTGAAGAAGCCGCCCTGACCAAAGAAGAAGTCAGCCTTAACGTTCTCTTCCTTCATAAGGATGTCGTTACCTGCCTTAAGAGCTCCGAGAGCTGTGTAGAGGTGGCATCTCATGAAGTTTGAAAGGTTGAACTTATCATCAGGTCTTCTTACAAAGAGAGGTCTTCCCTCGTTGAAGCCTGTGATGCTCTCTCCTGAGAAATAGTTATATGCAAGAAGTCCGCCGCAGTCTGCGTCGCCTTCCATTGCTTTGCGGTAAAGTGTTCCGTAAAGGGTGTCGTCGTCAACATCTTTGCCGATGGCCCCTGCGAACTCTCTGAAAAGGCCTACCCATGCGTTGAGGTCTGAGGTGCAGTTGTTGCAGTGTACCATGGCAACCTCTTCGCCTGAAGGTGTAGTTACAAGGTCAAGCTCAGGATATGCCTTGGAAAGGCTGTGCTCAAGAACAACCATTGAGAATACTGAAGTTCCTGCTGAGATATTACCTGTTCTTACGCCGACTGAGTTGGTGGCAACCATTCCTGTGCCTGCATCTCCCTCGGGAGGGCAAACAGGGATTCCTGCCTGAAGTGTTCCTGTGGGATCAAGCTTTTTTGCACCCTCTGCAGTAAGTGCGCCGGCCTTGTCACCTGCGGGAAGAGACTTGGGAAGAACCTCTCTGATCTTCCAGCTGATGCTCTCTTTTGCAAGGAGCTCGTCGAACTGATCCAGCATCTTCTCCTGATAGTCGCAGGTTGCTGAATCGATAGGGAACATACCTGATGCGTCACCTACGCCCAGAACCTTCTCTCCTGTGAGCTGCCAGTGGATGTAACCTGCAAGGGTTGTGAAGAAATCAACCTTGGAGATGTGCTCTTCCTTATTAAGGATTGCCTGATAAAGGTGAGCGATGCTCCATCTCTGAGGGATGTGATAGCCAAAGAGCTCTGTGAGCTTGTCGGAAGCCTCCTCTGTGATGGTGTTTCTCCAGGTTCTGAAAGGAACAAGAAGAGTTCCCTCTTTGTCAAAAGCCATATAGCCGTGCATCATGGCTGAGAAGCCCATAGCGCCTACTGTTGTAAGCTTTTCCCCATACTGCTTCTCAACGTCCTCTGCCAGCTTTGCGTAGCAGTCCTGAAGTCCGGTCCAGATGTCATCCAGTGTGTAGGTCCAGATGCCGTCCTCAAGTCTGTTCTCCCAGCCGTGTGAGCCGGATGCGATAGGTGTGTACTTCTCATCTGTAAGTACAGCCTTGATTCTTGTGGAACCGAACTCGATTCCCAGGAATGTCTTTCCCTGTGCAATAAGTGTTTTTACGTCTCCCATTCTTTTTTCCTCCGTTTAGTGCCTACTAATTGATTCCCTTATAATAACGTCCTCGGCAAACTCGTAGGTTGCGTTAAAGCCTGCGTTTCCGCCGTGTATCAGACGTATCATGTTCTGTGCTGCTTTTTCCCCAAGAAGTTCCTTGGGATGTGGGATTGAAGATATCGGAACTCCCACGGTTCCTGTCTTGGCAAGGTCCGAGTCGTCCATGCCCACCACGGACATGTCCTGTGGAAGCCGAAGCCCCGACTCAGCCAGTACCTGCATCAGCATTCCCGCCACCTGGTCGTTGTAGCAAAAGACCGCAGTACAGTCCTTCAGTCTCTCTTTTACCCTGGTGAGGGCCCCGGGGCCGTCCTCAATGTCTATGGTGTCGATCCAGTTCACGTGGTCATAGGCAAAAGAAAGCCCATACTGAGTCATGGCCTTGAGATAGCCACGATATCTTTCTCTGCCCTGTCCATCGTCCAGCTTGAGGACGCAGCCTATATTCTTATGTCCCGCTTCTATGAGGGCCTTGACCGCTCTGAAAGCGCATTCCTCATCATCTATGGAGACGTGGGGAATATCAAGTTCAGGGTAAAAAGTATTAATGAAAAGAAGCCTGATTCCCTTGTCGGTGAGCTTCTTATAAAGATCCAGATTGGGATTGGGAAGAGCGCTTTTTACCGGCTCCATGATGACTCCGGCAATATCAGAGCGCTGACAGAGGTCAGATAGAATCTGTCTCTCCTTGGTTGCTGTATTATTGGTAAAAGAAAGCTGCATGGAATAGCCCTTCTGACTTAAGGTATTCTCCATGCCTCTGATGGTGCTGGGAAAAATGTAATCGTCCACATAGGTTGTGACAACTGCCACAACGGTTCTCTCGCCTTCTCCGGCGTGAAGATCGGCCACATAGGTGCCGCTGCCCCGCATGCTCTCAAGAAGTCCCTCCTTGGACAGCATGGCAATGGCGTGCCTTACGGTCTGGCGGCTTAAGCCGAACTGCTCACAGAGCTCATTCTCGGAAGGTATCCTCTCCCCGGGCTTAAGGGTTCCGTTGTCTATATTCTGATTTATCCAATCAATAACCTGCTGATATTTAGCCACAATACTCTCCCTCTCACGATTTTTATCATAAGTCGGGAAAAGAATTTGTGCAATGATAAATATATACAATTTTAGCAAGTTGTATATGTACATGTTTTTGGGAAAGAAAGGGAAAATTGGTCTCCCTTATACGCTGTGAAAAGCCTAGCCCCCAAAGGTAGACAAGGGATGGCACTCAAGGTGCCATCCCGGAAGATAAGGGTTGGTCGCTCCATTCCGTCAAGGACTTTCGCGGCATAAATCCTCGCGCGGGGTAGTATATGGCTCCCCGCAGGGCTGTGGCGCTGCGGTTTATTCCACGGTTCCTTGACTTCATTCCCGCTCATGGGGGAAATGGCGGCTGAAGTAGCAGTGAATTCCCTTACTAAGAGCAAAATAGGATAAGATTCGTCGCAATGGACAGTCTTATCCTATGTTTTATCGATATTGCAAACTTGAATTATCGCGCCTCCGCATTTTTTCGAAAATTATAGGATAAGATGCTCTATTTCTGCGATTCTTATCCTATTATTTCTGAAAAAATATAGGATAAAACAATTGAAACTGTAGAGTCTTATCCTATTTCCGCTGTTTTTGCCACTCCGTATGAAGCCGTATAACTTTTGACCGGAGCGGCTCACCCTTATTTCCGGGATGGCACCACGAGTGCCATCCCTTGATTACCCCTTGGGGACCCTGCTTGTCGCTATGCTGCCGTGAAGTCATCTCCCACGTAATAGCTCTACCAGCGGAAACAGATAATTAATCCTGACAATATTAAAATGAATCCCGCCGGACGGGTGGCCGATAGACCACCGCAAATCCAGCGGGATTCAATTCATGCCCAAAGGGCAATTCATGTGCCGTAGGCACAATTCACGCCACCTATTGTGGCATTTCATCTTTTCTTCACGCTTCCTTCGCCATAGCACCCATCACATACTCAACCACGGGCTCAATGAACTTTTTATCCGACATATCAAAGGAGTGATCCACCAGATTTCCCATCTCCCTTGTCTTCTCATTTTTGCTCTTCTTAAGTGAATTAGCATAAGCCTTCATCATAAGTCTTGAAGGAAGGCTCATCTTCTCATAATTAAATCCCCCCTGGCAGTAGAAAGCCTTGATATACTTCGCCTGCTCCTCTGTAAGGACTTTGCTTGTCTCGGTCTTGGCTGCCTGCTCCTCGTTGGGGCTTCCGCCAACACCCACAACCGCCAGCTGCTTGTCCTTCCAGTTCTGGGCCTTATCCAGGAACCAGTTTACCTTTGCAATCTTCTCTGCCATGAACCATCCGGCATAAACGATTGCGTCGTACTCGTCAAAAAAGCTGTTTTCCTTCTTCTGAACATCCTTTACATCAAAAAGGTCTGCGTTCATGCTCTCTGACATCCACTCAGCGTACCTCTTGGTAAAGCCGGTCTGTGATGTGTAAATTACCAGTGTTTTCATATCTCCCTTAGTCTCTTCCTCTTATGTCTGCCGGTGCTGCTGCCCCGGCGCCTGTTGTTGTCATCACGTTCCATTTTACCCCTTATTTCATTTCTGCGGAAGCATAATTCCCCCAAAATACTCCGGATTACCGTCTTTATCGCTTAAAACAAAACCTTTTGTGGTAATAAGTTCATAGCTTCCATCAGGCTTGCGGGCCCTATAATATATTGACCGAAGCTCCGCATTTCCGGACAAAATTACCGCAAACTCGTCTCCACCTATCCTGAACACCGGGCTATGCTTGTAAACATTGCAGGTTCGCCTGCTGCTCTTCCTTTTCTCTGAATTCACGCTCGATATTCTCCATGCAAAAAAGAATATGCTTCTTGTCATCGCACAATATGTTAATATGGCGGATGTGAATGATTTTTCCGTTTATCAGGAGCCTGCATCTTATTATGGTCAGCGGAGAGGATTTCCTTTCAGTAATAATACCTTCTGACAGTTGTCCTATTATATATTATAGTTAATTTGTGAACGTCATTCAATTTATCGGATTGCAAAAAGGGGGGCTGTCCTCATCGACAGCCCCCTATCGCCATAACTTATATTCCAAAAATATTCACTAACACCAGTTTAACAATCGCCGCTGCGCAAAAAGCAATTACCGCCGCAAGCACGAACCGAACCGGCTTTGGAACACTCTCAAAGGCCAGCAGCTTCCTGCTCCTGTTTCGAAGCTTGCTCAGAGCATTTGTGGAATACACCGCCATGAGCATTACCGATACAAAAACCAAAGTCTCACAATACAGTGCGATATTTCCCAGCACATCATTTATCATGTATGCGCCTGTCTCATGAAGGATCATGTAAATCACCAGCGCACAGGCACCCATGATACTCTGAATTCTCATTTCCTTAAAAATCTTTTCTTTTTCTGCAGTGGCATAATCCGCCATTGAGTCTGCTACTTTTCTTTCCTGTTCGTCCATAATCTCGCTTTTCCTTTCTCCATTGATGATCTCGGGAATACTTACGTCGTAAAAATCTGCGATATCAACAAGAATGCTGATATCAGGCATATTGTTTCCGGTCTCCCATCTGGAAACCGTCCTTCCGGATACCCCCAGAGCCTCTGCAAACTGCTCCTGTGTTATTCCTTTTCCCTTTCGAAGCTCCTTTAAAAAGCCCCCAACTTTTGTCTGATCCATGACAGTTAAGTGTCCTCCTTTCAACACCCAGAATAAAAAATATGCCCAATTTTAAACACGACACAAAGCGAGAAAATGCCGTATTTATGCATTAGACACTCTTGTCTAGTAGTCTGATTGTGTTCATCATATACATAAAACGTCTGCTCTGGAAACGGTCTCTGAATTTGCATCTGCTGCCCCCGCAGTGCCCTCCACCTTATCCATATAATCTCTTATGTTAAAAGTCTCTTCGGTTCGCTGTTCCTCGTCAATTATCCCTGGAACCAGCTCTGTAGTATATGTATCTCCTGTATTCGGGTCCACATAATAGCGAATCTGGGCTCCGGTGTAAGACCTGAACAGCACAACAATCTCTCCTGCTTCGCTGTTTGAAACCTCAAAGTAAGTTGTGTAATCCTCAGAACCCAGCATTCCCTCCAGATCCGGGTTGTTGGCGATGCAGTAATTCTTTACCGCTTCCAGTGCCTGCTCCTGTGTGATCACAGTATCCGCAGCATTTTTCTCTGCCTGCTCTGTCTGCTCTGCCGGTGCGTTCTCTCCTTGTGCGGCCTGCTTCCCGCTCTCTGCTACCGGAATTGGTTCTTTTTCCAGGCCTGTGGCATTTTCCTTTTCCGGTCCGCAGCCAGCCAGCGCCAAAACCACGCCGCAGGTCAGCAAAATAAGTCGTTTCTTCATAATTTTCCCCTCTCATTCTACTACTTAATAGAGCTGAGGTATTAACCCTCAGCTCTGTTTATCACAATATTTATTATAACTTATATTTGGAAAAGTCTGCATATAAATCGCGGACAAAGTCTTTTAAATCGGTCTGATCTATCTCGCTCTCATAGCTTAATTCCTGAGTATGGCCGTTTCTTCCCATACTGCTCAGCTTCCCTTTTACCACAATATGACCTCCGGTCTTGGCAAAAAATTCGATGAAATTATGCTCACCATAGGGCTCCTCTAATCTAACTTTTCCCTCTAATATATCATAGACTTCTTTCAAACCTTCAGCGAATACAGCTATTTCTTTTGCTCCAACATCCATTGAAGAATCAGCAGAATAGCCATCACTGGTCAATCTCACGCTTAAAATAGTATTGGTTGGACACTTCAGATCTTCTTCAAATACCTTGGGACTTAATTCTAATGAAAAACTGCCTGACTCGATGTTATACATTTATTTTTCTCCTTAAATTTAGTACCCCATACCTGCAAGACCTTCCACTACGCCAAGATAAAAGTCTGTAATGTCCGACACGCCTTCACCTTTTTTCCTGGTAAAGCGCATCCTTCGCATATCAACTTCATCGCAGTGAGAAATCCCGCGCCTGCTGTTACTTTTTATAATACCCTTGAAATTGGCCCATTGTACAGAGTTTGTGGACAAAAGTCCGTCATTTGGCCCGTCCAGTATCCACACCACAAGGCTCGGGAACCACATAAAGAAATCACTGAAGGGCGAACCCATCTGGAAAGCATAGCTCTGATAATAAGTCCGGGGGTCATCGGGATGAGCGTTGTTGAATTTCTCAGCTTCTTTTGTTGTGAATAAATGAAAAATGCTGTAACAGTCAGGATTTTTATCCCCAAGAACCTTGAACACCATATCTGTGCATTTACCTGCGAATTTCACAAGAAAATCCGGAAGCTTAAGAAGTTTATCCACTGTGACAGACCCGTGATGGGGCGTGCTCATGGTGGTAACGGAAGCGATTTTGTCTCCAAGGTCGTATTCACAAATAGCACATCTGATATCCAGACCGCCCTTGGAGTGGGCTATGACATTTATGCGCTCCGCGCCGCTCTCCTCAAGGATCTCTTTTACCCTCTCCGCAAGATGCGCCGCGTTGGATTCCACCGAGCCGGAACTGTCCTGATTGCCGTAATAAATCCTGCAGCCTGCTTCTTCAAGCTTTGCCGGGATCCTTCCCCAGTAATTCAGGTACTTGCGGTCTCTGAAGCCCATTCCATGCACCATAAGGATTGGATATTTTAAATCTATCTTATTCATACAAAAAGCCTCCGGGAAATTTAGATAACCTAAGTATACCCCCCGAAGGCTCTGATAAAACTCACGGATGTGTGTCGTTACAGCCTCTTGTTTTACCTGATATGTAAAAATATGCCAAGAATCATCTTGTGACAATAAAGATCACAAGCCCAATGAAAATGGCAAGGATGATAATGTCAGAGATTATCTGCTCCTTCCACTTGTCATGGACATTTCCGGTTCCGTCGTTAATCTTTTCCATTCGGTCTAGGCCTTTGGCATAAGTTTCTCCTTTAAAGAAATTTCTTATATTATGATTTTTAAGGCTTCCCATAGCTCACTCCTCTATAAAATGCATAAATAGTTTGTTGTCTATATAGTTCTGTATGTATTCGTTCGATGTCACTCCAAAGTCTTCTTCAAAAGAGCCTTTAGATGAGATTATGCTGTCAACGCCGTACTCTGCGATAAGATCTGCTGTCACAACCATTGCGGATTCATATGTAAGGTAGTTTCCTAATTTATTATTGGTGCCGTTGCCTTTATAAATTTCTCTGACAGTTCTTTGCCTTGCGTTCTCACGAAGTTCTGTCCCATAATAAATCAGGTCCGTAATACCAATAGCATAAGACAAACAGGAATACTGGTTATGCTTGTCGCTATCTTTTTCCCTAAACTTCTGATAATAATCTATTTTTGTCTCTTCGTATTCAAGGGCTCCATCCTGTTCAATGAGAGCCATATGTTCATCCGGGATAATACCTTCATCATACCAACTTTGATAGACATCATCCCACACGTTATGTCTGTACACATATTCATCATCGTAGTCTGCGGTGTAGTACTCTGCCAGCCCTTCAACAAGCCAGCATTCTTCCGGAGAGTAGCTAAGCGTACAATGAACGTACTCATGAATAATCGAAAGAGGATGCTTAAGAACTATTACCCCATCCCTGCTTGTGGATTTATCGGATTTATCTGTCGGAATAATTTTAACATTTTTCCTGAAGCTGGCTTCATCTACAACGCTTGATTCTGCCGCGATTCTCTTGCAAAGCTTTCTTATCCCATCTTCTGCATCATATAACATGGAATAAACATCATCAGCAGTTTTCAGCCATTCAACTTCATGTATCTCCCAGGTATTCCCTTCACACTCAACATAAATTGCTGTTCCCTGTTTCTGTGCTGTAGCTGCCTCCACGGCTTTATCAACATCATCAAACCTAAACTCTTTGTCCGAATCAATCATCTTCAGCCATTCTGCTCTGTATTCATTGTCTGCAAAATCGTTATAGGAATACTTATCCAGGGCATATTTTGTCAGGTAATACGCACAGTCCTTGGACATCTGAATATCACTATCTTCTGAGTACTTTTCATAAAAGAACAGAGCAAATAATGGGAAAGTTTTTTCTTCCCTTGCCTCAAGGTATTCTTTTACCTGATCCTCTGCATTAACAGGTGCGTAGCCAAATGCACATTCCGACAGCCCCACTGTTTTCCAATATGGTAAGTCTGTGCATTTGTCAGTAAATATCACTTCGAAATCATCAGATGCAATCTCTAATTCGGTAAAATTGATCAATCCATCACTCTGTTCATGTCTGCTGGAAGGCCCTATGGCTATCTCATAGTCCGGAAGTATTGCGACTTGCAACAATCTGCTCCATGCATCTTTGACCTTATTTACCGATACCTCGCTGACATCATCTGACAAAAGAGTAATATCCACCTCTGACAGGTCCCTTGCCTCAATGCCTGCGTTAGCGCTTTCTTCTGCACTTGATATATTATCGCTCTGCGCTCCGCACCCGCACAAAAGCGCCATAGTCAGTACAGCCCCGCAGCACCTATAAAGAATCTTTTTTATACTCATACAACCGCTCCAATTACAATTTCTTTTTTTGTCATCATATCATGATGACTCTTCCACGCAATATGAAGCAGCTGAAATATACAGAATCTTGACTGAAATGTCAGAAAAAGAGAAGTGTTACCACCTCCCCCGATCACTTTTTTATGCTCATATATGCAATAGATTTTCTTGCACGATCCCGGATAAAAATATCCTCATCATTCTCATATTTCTTAAGTAATTCAATGTTTTTGGCAGAAGAATAATACTTTATTCCCGCCATAGCCGATAATTTCAGATTCTTCCTGATAAAACGTCCGGAAAAATAGTACTCCGCACCTTCTTTGATTCCCAGCTCCGCATCAGTTATATCATCGCTGTTTAAATACCTGAGAAGCAGGGGCTCCATCTCCGGAATCCTCGCTGAACACAGCTTCTCCATAGCCATAGATAAGTAAAATGCGTCCCTCGGATCTGATAGCAAAGAGACCAGCTTCAATCTGTGTTCTTTGTCTTTCATCCTGGCAAAAACAGATCCGTACTTAGCACAAATCCTACGGAAAATGATACTTCATTCACATCCAGAAAATTATGCTCAGTTTTTACACAGGCAGAAACCACATAATACCTTTTCCCATTTATCTGTAATACAGTAACCTGTTTATTATCTACTTCAGTTCTTGTCTTAAGATACTCTAAATCAGAGGCTGTGGGCTTCTCCACCTCAACCTCATCAAACATTGTCGGAATCTCAATATAATCAATCCCCTCAAAGAAAAAATCATCATTGGTATCATCTTCATTTCTTCGCCTGAGAAGCATCTGATCATGTGACCATGTGAAATAACACAGTCTATATTGACATTTTGACATGTTCACTCCCTCCAACGCGCATGAATACTCACTTCTTCAAGTGTACCATTTTTTCATTCAAATGGGATAGTCCGCCGCAACATCCAACAAAAAAGCTGCGCTACGGATAAACTCCGTCGCACAGCTCTGTCAGCTCATTTTATAAAAAACTTTTGATATACCCCGCTATCTCCTCTATGCAGCTCTCGATCTCTGCATTATTGAAGAAACGTTTTGTAACGCCGGCCTCTGCGATCTTCTCCTCTGAGAAGTCCTCTTCATCAGCCAAAAAGCGTCTGCACATCTCGTCGTACTTGGGATGTTCCTGCTTGGCTTCGCGGTGCATGGCACGCTCAAGACGAGTTCTTGCGTCCACGTCGATAAGAAGCGGAACCACGTTTTCTTTTCCGAAGTAGTCCCTTGTATAGCAGTAGGACTCCAAAGTTCCGATAACCAGATAGTTGCCTGTCGCAAGATCAATCTGCCCGTCATCCGCAGTAAAGTAGCGCCAGGGACCATAATTGGTGTGATATGTGCGCTCCTCGATGATCTTTTTTGCCGCCTTAAGAGACTGGTAATCCTCTTCACTCTTGAAGAAATACTGAACCCCATCAGTTTCTCCGTCCCGCATCGGGCGGGTAGTGTAGAGCACCACCATCTTAAGCGCCAGCTCCTCATCCTTGATCAAAGACTTGTAGATGGTGTCCTTGCCGGATGTGCTTTTTCCCATTAAAAGAAATATCTTCCCCATTACATCATTACCCTTAAAAAATCATTATTCCTATATGATCACAGTTCCTCAACACGGATCATGTTTGTTCTGCCCGGAATACCAAGAGGTACGCCTGCTGTAAGAACAACCTTGTCACCGGCCTTGAGATAGCCTGCGTTCTTGGCTGAGTTGATAGCCTCTCTGAAAAGCTCGTCAGCTGTATCCTCCTGTCTGATGTGCAGAGGTGTTACACCCCACATAAGGTTGGCCTGTCTGCAAACAGTAGGATTGATGGTGCAGGCAATAATCTGGCAGTTTGGCTTGTATTTTGAAACCATGCTGGCAGTAAAGCCTGACATTGTAACTGTAAGAATAGCATCTGCGTTAAGCTCAGCAGCGATATTGCAGGTTGCGTGTGAAATAGCTGTTGTGGCATCGATAGGCGCGTAGTCTCTCTTGTGAAGTCTTCCAACATAATCGATGTCAGCCTCTGTACGCTCAGCAATTCTAGCCATGGTCTTAACCGCCTCAACAGGATAATCTCCTGAAGCAGTCTCACCGGAAAGCATGATAGCTGTGGTTCCGTCGTAAATAGCATTGGCAACGTCAGTAACCTCGGCTCTTGTGGGACGTGGATGATGGATCATGGAATCCAGCATCTGTGTAGCTGTGATAACGTACTTACCCTCAGACTCAGCAAGCTTGATCATTTCCTTCTGGATAACAGGTACGTCCTCAAAAGGAACCTCAACACCCATGTCACCTCTGGCAACCATGATTCCGTCTGCCTCCTGAAGGATCTCCTTAAGGTTCTTGATACCCTGCATGCTCTCGATCTTGGCAATGATCTTCATCTGGCTGTTCTTTTCCTTGAGGATCTCTCTGATATCGAGAACGTCCTGTCTGGTTCTTACAAAAGAAGCAGCAACAAAATCAAAGCCCTGCTCGCAGCCGAAAATGATATCGCTCTTATCCTGCTCTGAAAGGTAAGGCATTGTGAGCTCTGCTCCGGGAAGGTTAACACCCTTCTTGTCGGACACAGGTCCGCCGTTAACTACTGTGCAGACAACATCCTCGCCTGCAACCTCATCAACCTTAAGCTCGATAAGTCCGTCGTCGATAAGAATAGTATTTCCGCTCTTAACATCATTGGGAAGCTGCTTGTAAGTAACGGAAACTATATCCTTTGTTCCCATCACATCTTTTGTTGTAAGAGTGAACTTCTGGCCTGCCTCCAGCTCTTCCTTGTGGTTCTCGAAATCCTTAAGTCTGATCTCCGGGCCCTTGGTATCAAGCATTACAGCCACAGGGAGCTCCAGCTCATCACGAAGCTTCTTTATTCTGTCGTATTTTCTCTTGTGCTCCTCATGTGAGCCATGAGAAAAATTGAATCTGGCAACATTCATGCCTGCCAGCATGATCTCTCTGAGCTTCTCCTCGCTCTCGCTGGCGGGTCCGATAGTACAAATAATCTTGGTCTTACGCATATTATTCCTTCCTGAAAAAAATAAAATCTCCCAATAATCAGTTTTCTGCTAAGACCCGTTTATTCTCAATTAGGATAAAACCGAAATGATGCCCCCACCATTCTCGGAAATATCCACACCTTGCAAATTCATCTTCTTGTCCAAATATCCCTTTAACTGAGTGATGATTTCCCCTGAAACCACCTCTCCCGGTGCAAGTATGGGTATTCCGGGCGGATAGAGATTAATGAACTCTCCCGAAACCCTGCCGGCTGCCTTCTCTAAATTAACCTTCTCCTTCACTGCATCCCAGGCCTCGTAAAGTGGCACTGCCACCTCCGGCAAAAGTGAAGCGGAAACTCCCTCGCACCCCTGCGATGTCTCCGAATCCTCAGGATTATCAATGATCCGATCATCGATTTCCTTAATAGCCGTTATAAGCCTGTCTATGCCTGCCTCCTTATCCCACCCCGAGATAATGGCCAAAGCATAGTAATTTCCTGCCATTTCCAGCTGCAGCGAATATTCCTCACGAAGTATATCATATAACTTCTGTCCTGTCATGGCATGTTTGTTTACAAAAATCAGTACTTTTGCGGGGTCTTCTATGTCATTTCTGCCAACAACCTGTAAATGTCTGCATCCCGCAGTTTCCTTCTGTATCTTTTCCCTGTAATACAGTAATTTGTAAAAGAACTCTTCTCCGTTTTCCTCAATTTCCTTCATGCACAGGTCTATGGAAGACATCAGCACATAGGAAGGGCTGGAGGACTGATATATCCGCAAAAAGCGTTTCAGAAGCCCCTTATCCACCAGGTTTCCCTGAACATGTATAAGCGCAGTCTGAGTCATAGACGGAAGAGTCTTGTGCACACTGTGGATCACAATGTCCGCTCCCTGATGCACCGCACTGTCCGGAATTCCAAGCCCGTTTTCCCCGTAGCCCTGCGCCTTCCTCAGGCCAAAATGCGCTCCGTGAGCCGCATCCACAATAAGAGGAATCCCTCTCTCTTGACAAACCTTCGCTATTCCCGCTACATCCGAGCACTTTCCTTCATAGGTTGGGGATGTGATAAATACCGCCTGGGGTGCTTCATCGCACTGATCCAGGGCCTTTTTTACATCCTCCGCAGTGTAGCTGTCGGGAATTCCATACCTCTCATCCTGCTTATAGGGCAGGTAACTGATATCCAGCTGCCTTAAATACGCCCCATGATAAAAGGACTTATGGCTCCCTCTTGCCGCCAGGATCCTGCCACCTTCCCTGACCGCCGCAGACACCGCGCTGAGCACGCCGCAGCTGCTTCCATTCACCAGGAAAAAAGTCTTCTCCGCTCCGTAGAGCCTGTTGGCACGCTCCTGCGCCTCAAGAATTATCCCCTCTTCAGCGTGAAGATTGTCAAAGTCGTCAATTTCCGTAATATCACAACGAAAAGCACCCTTCAACGGGGTGCTCTCAAGGTTTCTTTTATGTCCCGGCATGTGAAACGGATACATCTCACTGTCGGCGAGTTTATTAAGTTCCCGGTAAAGCTCAGGCATAATTAACTCTTATCTTTCCCTTCTTAAGCTTTAGTGTCTCCAGTGTAGAAGCATACTTGTCGGCCATGCATACAACCCAGGCCTCTCTGCAACGAGGGGGCTTAACAGTCAGCGGCCACATGTGCTTGCGAATTATCTCTTTTTCCCTCTCTGAAAGAGAAAAATCTCTGGTGGCATTCTTCAGGGCAATTCCCGGATGATAGAATCCGTGGAGCTTGGGATGGATGTTTCCCGGAGCCTCCCCATCATGCCAATCATAGAGGAAATAGTCATGAAGCAGGGCTCCCCTGACCATCTGTCTCTCTTTTGCATTAACCCCAAGCTTTCTGTTGAGCTTGATTGCGCACAAAGCCACATGGATACTGTGCTCGTAAACAGTCACATTTCCATGCTGAATAAAGGTCTTAAGTCTGTTATATTTCTCAGAAGCCAGGATATCTGAAGCATGCTTTTTAAGCAGCTCCTTGTAGTCCTCGTCTGCTTCCATCTGATCAAGGATCTCCGGATCAAAGGCGTCCTCATCATATCCTCTGACATCGAAAACGCGCCTCAGGATCTCCTTTTCCTCTTCATTAAATCTATGCATAAAAACTCCGAATAAAATTCATTTTCTTTTTTGGACTGTTAACATAATACCATACAATCGCTAATAAACTATAAAAATCTTATTATTTTTTTATCAGTCTTTCGTACTCATCAACTAATGAAGTAAAGTATTCCAGCGCATGATCATAGGTCTTTGCGGACAGAGGATCGATGCCCGCTCCGCTGAGAAGATCCACCGGTGTAGCAGAATTTCCCTTTTTCAAAAATTCAATGTACTCATCTACAGCGCCCTCTTCTCCGGCTGTAATTCTCTCAGCGATGGAAGCCGCATAGGCCACATCCGCAGAGTACTGATACACATAGTAAACATAGTAAAGATGCGGTATTGAAGCCCACTGATATCTGTTCTCCTCGAAGTTTACAATGCTGTCTCCTCTGTACTCCTGGACCAGCTCAGCCCACTTGTCACTGAGTCCCTCTGCATCCAGCGCCTCTCCTGACTCCACGATCTTGTACATATAGTCCTCAAACTCCGAATACATCATCTGGGTAAAAAATGTATTGGCATACATGGTGATAGCACATTCCAGATAGAAAAGCTTCTCTTCATCGGTTTCAGCCTTATTCATCATGTAGTTATAGTACAAAAGCTCATTGGTTGTTGACGCAACCTCCTGCGTGAAAATCGTAGGATTCTGATAACCGGGAATCTGATTTTCAGATGAATACAGATCGTACACAGCATGTCCCATCTCATGGGCTATGGTACTTACGTCATCCGGATATCCCTCATAGTTAAACAGTACCCATGGCAGATAGTCAGAAGAAAGTCTGCTCTCATAGGCCCCGGAGGTCTTATTATCTGTGGGATATACATCCACATGTCCGCTGGTAATGATCTCCTTGAAGTGATCTATATAATCATCACCCAGAACAGACAAAGCATCTATTACTTCATCCACAGCATCATCATAATCTGTCCGTCCTCTGTAATAATAGGACACCGGCTCCGTCATATTATAGGCATACTGCTCCTTAATACCGAGGCCCTCGGCGTGAAGATCAAGGTATCTCTGATACTCAGGAATCCCCTTATGGGCAGCCTCCACCAGCATATCAAATACGCCGGTATCCAGGTCATAATCTGCAAAAGCGTCATCAAGAGTTGTTTCTTCATTATTAAGAACCGCTGCGGCATAGGCCTGAGAACAGTTTTCCTCCAGAAGTGCCGCAAAGGTATTGGCAAAATTCTTATATCTGGTCAGATATACCTGATTGGCTTCTTTCTTAAACTCATCCTTATAAACAGCGCTTCCCAATATCTTGTAATATTCTTCATCCGTAAGTTCCACAGTCTTTCCGTTAGGCAGCTTTATCGTTGGATAGGGCAGCTCCACATCATTCAATATGTCAAAGATCTGCTCCGCATATCCATAGCCCATGGAAAGAGTTGAAGCCACCAGCTTCTCATCCTCAGAAAGTGGTTCGTAATCAGGATCCACATAACTCCTTAACCAGTACTCAAGACCTTGAAAAACAGGATCTGAGAATATCTCCTGTCTCTCCTCAAGAGATAACTCAAAAATCTCTGTATCAGCAAAAGCACATTTCTGCTTTTCTATTCTGTCCATATTATCAAGCTTTGCCAGCATATTCTTGAAAACACCGTCTGTGGCATCAAGACCGTTTCCAAGCTTTGCATACATCCAGAGCTTTTTCTGAATGGCTGTAAGCTCTGTAAAATAGGCAAAGTCCAGATACTCCTTAATCGTCTGTGCATTGTTCAGATTTCCTTTGAACCTCTCGTAGCCGGACAGCATATCCATAGCCTTGTCATAATCCGTCTGCCAATCCTGCTGGGAAGCATACACAGATTCCAGATCCCATTTAACCGGATATTTGCCGCTCTCCTCAGTTTGTTTCTTGTTTTCCAGATTATATTTATTTATGAAGTCTTCCTTACCGCAGGCCACCAGAAGTGACATGGTAAGCACAATCGCTGTTACTCTCCTTATTATCTTCCAATTCATATTAAGATCCTCACTCAGTGATACATAAATTAATACAAAAAAAGCCCGAACTAAAAGTCGGGTTTAAGAATTAATAAAAAAAAGATGCCTAGAGTCGGAATCGAACCAACGACACGAGGATTTTCAGTCCTCTGCTCTACCAACTGAGCTATCTAGGCATGTAGTAGCGGGGACAGGATTTGAACCTATGACCTTCGGGTTATGAGCCCGACGAGCTTCCAGACTGCTCCACCCCGCGTCATTATAAATCCGTACCTCGTACGGTTGTATTGGTTTATTGCTTGATTGCAATAAAAAAATGGATGGCGGTGGATTCGAACCACCGAAGCAATTTGCAGCAGATTTACAGTCTGTCCCCTTTGGCCACTCGGGAAGCCATCCATAGAGCCGATGAGCGGACTCGAACCGTTAACCTGCTGATTACAAATCAGCTGCTCTGCCAATTGAGCCACATCGGCTTACACACGAATTGTGTTTTGTGGAAAAATGGGGCCTACAGGGCTCGAACCTGTGACCCTCTGCTTGTAAGGCAGATGCTCTCCCAGCTGAGCTAAGACCCCGTCCAAACAAAAAAGCCAAAAACAATATGAAGTTGAGCGACCCGAAGGGGGTTCGAACCCCTGACCTCCGCCGTGACAGGGCGGCGCTCTAACCAGCTGAGCCACCGGGCCATATTAGGTTTTGTACCTTCAAAACCGAACACTGAATATCTTAATCCATTTCCCTTGTTCCTATACCAACTATCGTTGGATAAGCCCTCGACCTATTAGTACACATCAGCTGAACACGTTACCGTGCTTACACCTTGTGCCTATCTAACCTCATACTCTCTAAGGGGTCTTACTGCTTGCGCATGGGATATCTCATCTTGAGGGGGGCTTCACGCTTAGATGCCTTCAGCGTTTATCCCTTCCGGACGTGGCTACCCAGCCTTA
>NZ_JHXX01000011.1 GCF_000621605.1 Butyrivibrio sp. MC2021
TCTTCCCATGTCTGAAGAATACTTATTTTCAACAAGATCATATATGAATGACCAGTCGATGGCTTTATCAATAAGCCTGAGCATGTGGTCCTGTGGAACCAGATCGTCCATGCTCACAAACTGCATCTGTTCGCGTTTTCTTTCGGTATTAGAAGTCATCATAAAGGCAATCCCCATCCCCAACTTTGATACTTCTATTATACCAGAAAAAGCGCCTCAAGCCCAGATAAATACTGAGTTTCCGGCACTTTTATAAAGAAAAATCCACGGCAGATGCCGTGGACTTTGTCTACAGTCTGAAACCAGGCACCGGAGTGCCTGGTTTTGGGTAGTTATATTATTCTGCGCTTGGTGCGTCTTTGATTGCCATTACGGTATCGCTCCAATCACTGTAAATCTTAGTGCCGGTGGAATCGATGCCATATGATCTGAAGCGTGCATAGTACTGATTTCCGTAAACATTCTTGGAGAACGTTGATTCGCCAGATACATAGCCCATGTCATAGGTCTGAACAGACTTTGTAAATTTGCTGTCTGTTGCGATCTGTACTTCACAATACATGCTGACTCTGTCTTCCTTTATGGATGTGAATAAGGTTCCATCACTGTGAAGATAAGCGCTAACCTTCTGAAGCTTAACAGGTTTTATCTCCTTCCATACAGCATAGATAGTCATTGCCTTTGTAGCCTTGATTGCAGAAGTGATTGAATTACCATTTGCAAATGCAAAGTAGTCAGTTCCCTTAGTATCAAAATACAAACCATTCAGGGTGTAACCCTTCTTAGTTACTTTCGCAAAATCCTTTGAAAGGTAATTAATATCCTTGCCATATGGTACCTTGATTACTTCTTTCTTGTTTTTACCGGTTGCTGCATATGTACCACCCTGAGGATCAAATGTGATCTTGATCTCCTTTGCCTCAAATACAGGTGCAAGTACAAGAGTCTTGTCCTTATAGTTCTTGCCGATCTTGGTTACATAACCGCTCTTATTCTTGGAAAGGCCATCTTCTGTACCGCTGACAACCTTCCAGCCAAGGAACTTATAACCGGTTACAGAAAGCTTTGGAAGTGAAAGAGCTTTTCCATAAACCAGGGTCTTCTTTGTATCAGAAAGCTTAGATAAAGCATCAGCTACATTGAGCTTACTTGTATAATCAACTACATATGCATTAGCTGATAAAACATTGGCATTGGTCTCTGCTGTCCATACTGCGTAAAGTGTAACAACACCATTCTTGGCATCATGTCCGCCAACTGTTGCATTCTCTATTACCTTGCCGTTCTTCTTGTATGAATATCCCTTAAATGCGAAGCCGTCTCTTACAAGATCAGTTGTGCCGAGTACTGTTTCAATATCTGCATAAGCAACTTCTGCTCCATTATTGTAGAAGATACCGTCTTTTTCGTTTACTGCTTCTCCTGCTGCTGTCTTAACCCCAGCTGCTCCGGGAAGGATCTGAAGCTTATATGCAGCAAATTTAGGAGCCTCCTTGAGCCAGTTAGCTGTAAGGACAATATTTCCATAGGAACCTGCAGCAAGTGTATATCCCTTTGTAACGTCATTTTCATCAACAGGTACTAACTGAGCACCATTAGCCTTTTTATCCTTGGAAGCTAATGTGTATCCTGTGAACTTGTAACCTTTTCTTGTAGGAGCTGCGATTGATACGGCTGAATCTGCAGTATACTTCTTTACAGCACCGCTCTGCTTAGCGCCCTTGCCATTTGAATAAGTAATGGAATATGAGTTAGCCTTCCACTGTGCCTGGATAATAACTGTCTTATCAGCACTGTCAGCAAGATTCTTGAACTTGCCGTTTACACCGATAGTCTTATCACCATCATCAATCTTTCCGTTGTCGTTTGAATCATACTTCCAGCCTGTTAATGTATATCCGGCCTTGGAAAGCTTGGAGCTGAAAATCTCCATTGAATACTCAGATCCATAGCCTCTTGTCTGTCTGGTGTTGGTAAGTCCTGTAGACATTATTCCACCGTTAAAGTCAAGATAGATTCCGTACCAAACAGGTTCCCATTCAGCTGTTAATTTCAGATCCTTATAACCGCTATATCCACCATAAGCCCAAGCTGTATAGCCGGTATCAGTGTTTCTCCAATATCTGAATTCGTATCCTGTTTTTGTAATTACAGGATTTTCTTTATCAACACCCTGGGTATAAGAAACACTTCCATCTTCTTCTTCATTTTCTACTTCTGTGCAATTATATAAGTATTCTTCATACGGAGTATTAGACTTATTATATGTAACCTTTGCAGGATACTTATTTTTATCTATTGCTGTACCACCATTGAAATCATAGGTGATAGTATAGTCCTGAGCCTGCCAGATTGCAGTAAGAGTTATAGTCTGGTCCTTAGCTGCAAGGTCATCAAATTTTCCTGATGCAGCTATAGTTTTATTGTTAGCACTGTTTTTCCAGCCTGCAAGCTTATATCCGCCTCTTACAAACTCTCTTCCGGTAAGAATAACACCTTCACCAACATAGAAAGTTTTTGTCTGCTTAAGGTCAGAATTAGTATTAACTTCAAAGTCACTGTCATAAAAATACTCTTCATTGAAGTTGAAGGTTGCCTCTTCGCCAACAGCATCAAAGATTACATTATAGCTGTCTCTTGCCCACTGAGCATACATGTCAACAGATACAGACACGCTGTCAGCGCCTTCTATTGCCATAAAGGAAACAACAGGGTAGTTTCCGGTATAGAACTCCTTACCTGATGTCCATCCCTCAAAGAGATCCTTATCAGCAAGGATAGCTTCATACTTAGATGCATCAGAGTAGATAGTCTCAAATCCGATATTATCGTTTACGTTATTTGATATCGTATAGGTCTTCTCTACAGCAACATCTTTCTTAGAATCAACGTTGGAATGGAAAGTAACCTTGTAAGTCACTTCATCCCAATGAGCATAGTAGGTAACAGCCTCAGTAATTGCAACTGTGTTAAGATCTACCTTTGATCCGCCTGTTCTTTCTGTAAACCAGCCTGCGAAATGATATCCTACTGATTCGGGATCATCTACGCTAAGCTTATTTCCCTTCTGAACATATTTAACATCGCTGTAGCCTTCCTCACCCATATTATAATCAAGAGTTACAGGAACGGTGCTGGCGATCTTTCCAACAAGAGTTACTCCGTCATCCTCAGAACTTACAACATCATACCAGGTCTTAACTGAATGGTACTCATCATCTTCATCATAGTAACCTGTACTTGTTATATTGAGTAAAACTCCATTTTTGTACCATCCAACGAACTCCATACCTGTAGGCAATTCGGGAGCATAGAAACCAACCCACTCTCTGCTATAGCCTTCTGTGATATGATAGCTTGCCTTATTGGGATTGATGATCATAGCAAGCTGCTCCTCAGTAGCTGCTTTTCCATCTATCTCAAAAGCATATTTAATGTCAATGTCTCTATCTTCTTCATCATTTCCTGAGATATCTTCCGGAGCGTCATCTCCTGAAACATCATCTCCTGAAACGTCATCACCGGAGATGTCCTCTTCTGAAGCATCATCACCGGAAATATCTTTTCCGTTAATCTCAGCAAACCATGCTTCGAAAGCCTTATCAGCCTCTGTAGCGCTGTCTGCTTCATCTGTAGTTTCTTCTATGATCTCTTCGTCGAGGGAGCTCTCTTCATCTTCTGTATCTGCTTCCTCTACTTCAAGCTCTTCTTCAAAAAAAGTGTTATCCTCATCATCCATGAAATCCGCAGCATTCTCTTCAAATTCACCGGAGACGTTTTCTTCTTCATTAAGGAGTATCTCCTCCTCTGCTGCAAATGCAGGAACTGAAAAAGTAGAAACTGCTAAAACTGCTGAAAGTGAAAGACTTAAAAGTCTTCCGATCAACTTGCTCTTCATGTGTATCTCCTTTCACACATACATTTCAGATTTGCGTTTTTTCTGTGACGCAAGTTTAATTTTAGCAATCTCATTTTTAGAATTTAATTAAAAAAGTATAAAATCACGCCTCGGTTTAAACGGAATTTCATTCTCAAAATCTCAGGTCGAAAATTTTATTACAGTTCCTCACTCCTTACTGTAACGGGTCTGGAGCAGGTAATCTCAAGGTTTCCGTTGCGTCTGCGAAGCTCATCCATCATGGCTTTGGTGGAGGCGTCCCTTCGAAGTGATATCTTATAGGTAAGCTTGTAGAGGCTTCCCATACCGGAGGTCTTCACTTCCTCCAGCTCTGCTCTGTCTGTATAGCGGGCAAAAATGTCATCGAATACGCCTTCAAAATCAAGGCTCTCAGGGATTGTGATCTTTAAGGTCTTCTCCTTGGGCTCACGATCCTTGATGGAAATGCTTGAAAGAATAAGGTTTGCAAGAGCGATGATAACTGTAAAGATAACTGCGATTCCGATATATCCCATTCCTGTGGCAAGGCCTGCTGCCATAGCAAGGAAGATGCTTGTTATCTCTTTTCCTGAGCCGGGAGCTGAACGGAATCTTACCAGTGAAAAGGTTCCTGCCACCGCAACTCCTGCGCCGATATTGCCGTTTACCATCATGATGATGACCTGAACTATGGCAGGCAGAAGTGCCAGTGTGATGATGTAACTCTTTGAATAGGTATTCTTAAGTGAATACATAAAAGCAATAAAGCAGCCGATAAGCAGCGAGCAAATGGTTGTTATGATAAATGCTTCTCCGGTAAAAGAGCTGCCGGTCATTATTGTTCCGAAAATTAAATCTGTCATAATATTTCTCTCCTTCTATATTCAAACCGCCCTTTTGAAAGGGGTGATATTGCTTACTGTTTCCTCTACATTCAACGCATTTCCATACATGTACTCCACATATCCCTTTCCGTACTTGGAAAAACTTGTCTGTCTGATATTAAGCTCATCCAGGATCCTTGCAAGCTCCATGGACATGGCCCCCGCGATCTTGAGTTCCATCAGGTGCTGTCCCGGAAGAAGTATGTCCTTTCCCACATTTCCTTTCTTAAGGGAAAGGTCCTCAGTTCTCCATCTGATGTTGGTGTCAAAGGTGATGCGAAGGTCCGGATCCTCTATCCCCGCCATGGCTATGCGGTCATAGGATATTGCCATGGCAGGCCTTATTCCTTTGTAATACTGTAAAAAATAGTCGATCTCTCCGGATATCTGACTCTCCTTGGAGGGCCTTCCGCCATTTGTCAGGTAATTGACTGCCTCCTCGTAGGCCATGGTGATCCTTCTTTTATATACAACGCCCTTGTACTTTTTCTTTATCTCGATAAAAGCATTGGAGTCATCCTCCGGAATGCCGTAGGTGCGAAGCCGAAGCTTCTCTTTATATACGGGCTTTTCAAGAGATCTTTCTATTAAAGTAAAATCAGGAGTGTCAAAATATATATTTAAAATAGAGGTCTTTCCGTATCCGTCGATGGCTGCCATGCCCTCAAGTCGCTTCATAAGCTCCCGGTACTGCATCTCATCCAGAAGATATTTAACTTCTATTCTTTCAAAAACATCTTTAATTCCTGCCATTGCTTGCCTCCAACTCTTAGTTGCCGCCGTTATCCTGCTTGCTTCCTCTGTCTCCGCGCATCTGTCTGCCGCTCCGGCCCTCTCCGGCGCCTTCCGGTCTCTCAGGCATGTTGCTCTTATCGAAACCTTCAGGCATCTCGGGTCTGTCACCTTCTTCAAAGCCTTCAGGCATCTCGGGTCTGTTACCGCCTCCGAAGCCGCCCTGACCTCCGAAGGTCATGGAATTGGTGATCTCTGTCACTTCCTCGCCGTTTACTGTGACTGTGCCTCCGTTTAATTCTGCCTTGCCGTCGAAGTCAAAGGCAAACTGCGCTGTAATATTCACTGTGCCGCCGTTTATATAAAGATCTCCGTTGGCATCCAGGGCATCTGTATCACCGCTGGCCATGTTGATAGTAAGGCTTCCGCCGTTTATCTCAATTGCTACATCCACATCGTTGCTCTTTTGGGATGCATTTATTCCGTCGTCGCCGGCCTCTATACTTATGGTTCCGTCATTTATCTGTACATAGGTTGCTTCAAGACCCTCGGAAGCATTTATATTGAATGTACCTCCGTCGATGGTCAGCACTGTGGTTGCCTGTATTCCGTCGCCGTCCGCATCTATATCAAAGCTTCCACCGCTTATATATATGAAGCCCTTGGAAGTGTCATCGGAATCCTCGCTGTGAAGTGCATCTTTTCCAGATCTGATGGTAAAAGAGCCATCACATACCCTTATGGAATCATTGGCTTCTATAGCATCTTCGTTACAGGTAATGCTGTAGGTTCCTCCTGTGAACTTCACATCATCCTTACCGGAAATGCCGTTGGCGGTTGATGTTATATCAAGAGTTCCTTTTCCGTTAAATACCAGATCGTCCTTGGAATAGATAACCGCATCTGTATTTGTATCTCCGTCAGCTGTAAAGGTTCCTGTGACTGCCAGGGTGTTTTCTGAATCAGTGGTGGTGACAAAAACCTTGTCGGCGTTCTTAACGTAAATTGCAGGGGCATCACTGTTTACCACTGTGACGCCGTCCAAAACCAGCTGAACCTTGGCTTTGTCTGCATCAACTATTATGGTGCTGTCCTGTGCTTCGCCGCTGATCACATAGACGCCTTCAACTGATATGGTTACATCCTGTCCGCTCTGTAAAGTTATATAAGAAGCATCTGTAAGATCTGCCTCCTGCTTCATATCTCTGTCACTGAACATCCCATCGGTATCAAGGAGTGTCTCTGAGCCGGCGCTGCTGCCGGAATCTGAAAGATAAACTTCTGAGGTTGCGCTTACTGTGCTGCCATCCTGTGCTGCTGCCTGTGTCTCATTTTCTGTAACCTGAGCTGTCTTATTATCTGAACCTGCCATAGCAGTCTGTCCGCATCCGCCAAGAGCCAGTGCCATTCCAAGGAATAATATTGCTACGAATGTATTTCTTCTTTTCATATTCGAATCTCGCTTTCTTTTTGAAACCTTTGTTTTCGGTGATGAGGTCATTCTAAAATGGCAACCTAAAACCAAACTAAATGAATAATAAAAAATTTCTAATTGCCGTCTATGCAATTAAATTAATGAACCTTTGCCTATACAACAGATAAGACCATCGCTCCTGCCCTGAAAGTCTCCAATCCTTTTGTGGATAAGGAGATGAAGGCCGGAACAGATTATGAAGTATTCTTCCATCCTTTCACAGGAGAGGGTGAAGATGCAGCTCCCGACTTCACAAAGAAGCTGACAGCAGCTGATATTAAGAGTAAAGGCGCAGGCACATACCTTATCAACTTCGAGGGTAAAGGCAACTTCACAGGCGTATTTGCTACAGAGGAAAAATACAGCCAGGCTCCTGTCCTTCGAGTTATCGACAAGGAGCAGAGCAAGAAGGAAGGCATCCTGTTCCTGAATGATGCCAAGAAGCTTACCATCAAGTCAGAGCAGTACAATGAAACCGTTGAAGGAACTCCTGATGTTCTTTCCCAGAATGTTATAAGCAAGTTTGCAGACGGAACCTATACTGTTAAGGTTGGCGGAAAAGAGCTTGTATATGTTGCTCCCGGAAAAGCAGCAAATTATAAGAGTGAGGGCTACTACTTCACTGTTTCAGATCCTGCGGACACAGATGAGAACCTTAACCGTTATCCTGTTTCAGGCAACTATGTAACCCTGGTACCTGCAGACACCGAGAAGAACAAGCTTGAGGGCGAGCTGAAGGCAGCCTTTGAAATAACAGGAAAAGAGATCGATGTAACAGACATCGCAACCAAGATAAGCTATACCGGAACTCCTTTGCTGGAGGACAGGGATACTTTACTTACAAGACTTGCCAAAAAGGGAACCACTACAGCCAAGGTCATCGTTAAAAAGGACAGCACCAAGACAGCTGTTTCTTCCGATAGTTACTATGTATCAGCCTCCGGCGACTATGGCGATCCCGGCACAGTGACTCTGACCTTCAAAGGAAATCCCCTTAAGGGAATGACAGGAACTGTCACTAAGAAGGTAACTGTTACACCAAGAAAGATCACTGACGCAGACCTGAAATCAGGTGATATAAAGGTTGTATTTACAGAGACCGAAAGCTCAGATGCAATAACCGTTCCTTACAGCAAAGGCGGCGCAACAGCAGCTGTTGACGTAATGGTAAAGGATGCTGACGGCGAATACATCTACCTGAATGAGGGCGAGGACTATTCAGTAAAATACTCAGGAAATAAGAGTATCAGTACAGGTTCTGACAAGGCTAAAGTCAGCATCAAGTTCAAGGGCTACTATTCAGGAAGTCTTAAGAATGCTCTTAACTTCACTGTAGACAAGGCTGAGTTCGACCTTGGAACAATAAAGGCTGAGGCCCCGGACAAGATCTATAACATCAAGGGTAAAAAGAACTACTTCAAGTCCATCCCCGCTCTTTACGACGGAACAGAAAAACTCACCAAGGCGGATTATGAGCTTGTGGGCGATTACAGATACTTTATCGGCGATGAAGAGATCACAAATGCCGATGCCAAGTCTGTTCCCCAGGACAGCAAGATCACTGTAAAATTCACTGCCAAGCTTAAGGATGGCAGTAAGAATTATAAGGCTGTGGCAGCAGGCGGAACAGTTGATTTCAGTGCTATCTACTATCTTGGCTCCTACAATATGTCCAAGTGCAAGGTAAGCATTGAGCCTCAGTCCTATAACGACGGATGGGCTATAACTCCTGATCCCAAAGATATCACAATAACTATCAAGGCCAACGGCACAACTGTCACAGCAAAAGAAGGTGACTACGAGATAGTTTCTGTTACCAACAACCAGAAGGTTGGCACAGCAACCATTATCCTTAAAGGAAAAGGAAGATTCTGCGGCACCAAGAAAGCAACCTTCAAAATTGTTAAACCCAAGAATTAATTAAAAAGACCCGGCATTTTCGAAACATGAAAATGCCGGGATTTTTTTGCATTTATATTTATTTGGTTGCCATTACTGTGGAGCTCCACTTGCCGGGGAAATACTCACCGGTGGAGTCAACGATCTCCTTTCTTACACGAACATAGTAATTTCTGCCGGAGGTGATCTTCACTGAAGGATAGATCATGTTTCCGTAGATATCCTTTGAAACGCTGACCCAGGTGTAGCTCTTTACATCAGTTTTGAAGGCTGCATCTGTTGAATACTCAAATACCAGTCTGCTGTAGCCCAGAGAAGGACTATCATTGCTGGCCAGTGAAAGCGTATCGCCGTTTATGCGGATCTTACTCTTTGGCAGTGTAGGAACAGAAGGATTAACCGGATTCCAGATGACATTCAGAACCACTGATGCATCCTGCTTTTTGCCATATCCGTAGCCATAGATGTCATCACCTCGTCTGATATTGCCCTTGCTGTCCTTGGTAGAGGAAACGCAGCCAAAGCTGTAGCCGCTTTTCTTTACGCCGGAGGCGATGTTCTTATACACATCCTTGAGAGTATCGGAATAGTAAACCAAATCTGCCACAAGGATCTTGCCAGTACTGTCCTTATAGCTTCCACCGTTTGTATTAACGTAGACCTTGTAGGTGATTTCTTTAAGAACAGGGGCCAGTGTGATATTTACTTTGTTGGTCTTTTTTATCATCTTCACATAATTCTTGGAAGAATCTGTGTATACAACTCCCGAGTCATCGGAGAGCTTGCCTTCAACCTTCCAGCCAAGGAATGTATAGCCTGTGGCCTTAACAGCCTTGGGGGTTATGTCTCTGGTGCCGTATTCAACGATCTCCCTGCCGGAAAAAGTTGTCTTTAAGCTGCCCTGGGACATCTTTACGGTCTTATTTCCTCTCTGGATATATGCGGAAGTACTGAAATCCACCTTGTGGGTTGTGGGATACCAGCGGGCATAAACCTTTACGTCTGAGTCTCTGCCGCTTCCAAGGCCCTCAGCGAAAAAGGCGTAGTTCTTGTACTTGGGATCGGAATAGAAACCTCCGAAGGTATAGCCCTCTCTTTTCCAGCCCTCTCCTGCTGTGATCAGCTGATGCAAAGGATAAGTGGTGGCATCAAAACTGAATCTGTCAGAATCAAGTTCAATAAAGGGAACTCCTGCCTTGGGATCGATAGCCACTCCCTTGGCATCATAAACGTCGTTTGCGGCGGGCATAAGTGTAACGGTGTAGGTGTTGACATCTCCATACTCAGCCACCAGGACGATGCTCTTGTCTGTGCCGGCCTTAATAGCCTTAACATAACCATCAGAGTCTTTAATCACGTATCTGTCAAACTCGCCGGATACTGTCCATCCCTTGAAGACAAAGCCCTTTCTTACGGCAGTTGCCTTGATGGGAAGCTCCTTGGTAATGGTACCTGTGGTGAAGCTGTATACACCGCCCTTAACATCGGCGCCCCGGGTCTGATAAGTGATACGGTAAACCTTTTCCTGAGGAACAACGTACAGTGTTACGGGAACCTCAGTGCCTTCCCCTTCATAGGTGGCAGGCAGGAATTTGGAATACTTTACATTCAGGTTATATACAGGCTTGCGGGCATTCTCTGTCTTGGCAAAGCCGGCAATGCTGACATCACTTCCAAGGGCCCCGGACTCTTCGATAATAGACGCAGCTATGGCGAAGTCCTTTTCATCTGTGTACCAGATACCGTTAAAGGAATCCACAGTGACCATCTCACCGTTATCCCCCATGAGGTAGGATCCGTCTGCATTCCTGAAGGTGATATTGTAGTTGAGAACCTCCCAGGAAGCATAGAGAGTAAGGTTATCTGTTACGATGGAGGTGAGCTTTCCGTCGCTGATATAGCCGGCAACCTTGGCATCCACCAGGGTTCCCTCATCCTCGTCGCTCTCATGGAGCTTGACCTGCCAGCCCCCGAACTTATATCCGGGTCTTGTGGGTGTAGGAATAGCAGTGCCGTCTCCTGTCTTGAAAAACCTGGGAGCCTTGGCAATCTTGCCCTCTCCGACATCGTAGGAAATTGAATACTTATTTACTTCCCAGACAGCGGTAATTGTATATACGCCCTTCTCTCCTCTGTCCAGATCTCTTAAGTTGATGGTATCGGTGAGCTTGAAGGTCTTGTCCTTACCTTTTACTTTGGCCATCCAGCCCTTGTGGGTATATCCCTTTCTCTCTGCTGTCCAGTCGGAGAAAGAATAATCAGTGGTAGTCTTGAAGTTGTACACAACGCTTCCGTATACGGTTCCGCCGTTGGCGTCAAGTCTTACGGTGCAGGTATCTGCTGCCCATTTGGCCTTCAGAGTCATGTTGCGGAAAATGTTTCCGCCGTAACATCTCTCCTCCCGGCTGCCGCACTCCCATCCTTCGAATACATATCCTGCTCTTACAACCTCAGGATTTTTGGTATTGATGGCAAAGCCCTCGCCGTCAGATACATAGTTAAGAAGGGGCTGCTTATTCACAGTTTTGGAATCAAGCTTGTATGTAAACTTGTTCTTACCTGAATAAATACCGCCGTTAAAATCATAGGTTATGGTGTAGGTTCCTAATTTCCATACCGGAGTAAACTCGAAGGTCTCACCGGGAGTCTCAGTAAGGGACTTGATGGTGGCATAGGGCTTTGAAACCTTAACCTTTTTACCCTTGGCATCAATGTAGGTCCAGCCTGTGAGGTTGTAGCCGGGAAGCTCGAACTCATCGCCGCTGAGAACTATGGGCTCTCCTATCTCTGTGGGAACGGTCTGTCCGTCATCATATCCAAGAAGTTCCTTTTGAAGGCAGCCCTCAGGAATGCCGGCGTTAAACTTAAGATAATATATGCCCTGGGCTTCCTCAGAAGCAGTCTCCTCCGCAGCCTCTTCTGCTGCCTCTTCCTCAAATGTTTCTTCCTCATCAGCAGGTTCTTCGCAAATGAGCTCTTCCTCTTCTACAAGAACCTCCTCTGATTCTTCCTCTGAATCAGGCTCCTCAGAATCCGGTTCTTCTAAATCCGGTTCCTCAAAATCAGATTCCTCCGAAGAAGCTTCCCCTTCTGAAATCTCGTCCTCACAGGTAAGCTCCTCCTCTTCAAAAAGCTCTGCAGCCTCCGTGTCAGCTTCCTCAAGAGATTCCCCAATCTCCGCTGCAAAAACCGGTGTAGAAAAGCCGGTCACAGCCAGGGATGCTGACAGAGTAAGGCTCAGAAGCCTTCCCAACAACTTCTTTTTCATTCAGATCTCCTTTCACATGTATATCAATTCTGTAAAGAAAATCCCCTCATTATTTCGTTTTCAAACGCGAACTTTCAACATTATAACATAAAAAAGGAGTCAGACCGCATTAAGAATTTGTGATCTGACCCCTGATTTTATTCTGTTATTTATCAGTCAAAAGAAGTAATTGTTGCCATAACAGGTTTGCTCCACTCTCCGGGGAAGTAATCGCCTGTGGAATCCAGGATCTCACTTCTTACGCGGACATAATAGCTCTTGCCGGGAGTAACCTTTACTGTAGGATATACAGGATAGAAGTTCTCATCTTTTTCCAACTCATCCCATACACAGGTCTTAACATTCTTTGAGAAATCCGATGTGGTTGAATACTCAAATACTATTCTGCTGTAGCCCTGGCTTGGGTTGTGGCTGCTCTGTAAGTAAAGTGTATCTCCGTCGATATGTATGCTCTGCTTGTCCATCTTGGGAGTTGAGGGGTCAACCTTGGTCCATAACACGTTGAGAACCACCTCTGCCCCCTGCTTTTCGGCAAGTCTGTTTCTGTAGAAATAGTTATTTTTACCGGACTGATCCCAGATCGTCTGTCTTACATCGCCCTTATAGTTCATGGTTGTGGACACAAACTGGAATCTATAGCCGACTCTCTTTGTATTGTTCACAATATCAAAATATTCATCCTTTGTCTGCTGGCCATAAAATACCTTGTCGCTTACAAGGGTCTTGGCCTTGCTTCCCTTGTACTCGCCGCCGTTGGGATTGACATAAATCTTATAGGAGATCTCAGAAAATACCGCCTGAAGCTTGATATCCTCCTTGTTGGTCTTCTTGATCTTCTTTACATATTTCCTGGAAGCATCGGTGTATTGAATTCCGGAATCATCTGAAAGAGAACCGTCAACACGCCAGCCAAGGAAGTTGTAACCTACAGCACTGAGCTTGGGTGGAGCATAGTCTTTAGAGCCATAGGCAAAGACCAATTCGTTGTACAGAGGAGCTTCAATATACTCATCAGCTATCAGATAACTGCCATCACCTCTGTATACCAGCCCCTGGTCACTTAAAGTAATATTCTGCATTTTGGGTACCCAGCATGCATATATCTTAACATTCTTGGACTTACCGTTTCCAAGGCCCCCTGCAAAGTATGCGGAGTTCTTGCCCTTGGGATCCTTGGAGAAGTACGTGAACTCATAGCCCTCTCTGGTCCAGCCATTTACATAATCAGCTATGAAAGTTTCTTCATCTGAATATCTGAAGGTCGTAACATCGCCGGCCTTAAACTGAACTCCGGTCTTCTTATTGACGGGCTTGCCCTCAGCATCCTTTACATCTGCCGCACCGGGCATAATAGTAATGGTATATGTATTCTCCTTATCATAAACTGCCTCAAGGAAAATATTGGTATCTGTACCGGCCTTTATAGCCTTGACATATCCCTTTTTATCCCTTACTACATATTCCTCAAACTGCTCATATGTGGTCCAGCCCACAAAAGTAAATCCTGTTTTGGAGGCAACAGCCTTGATTGGAAGTTCCTTTTTCGCCTTCTTTTCTGTAAAGCTGTAAACAGCCTTCTTTACGGTTCCGCCAGCTGTCTCGTAGCTGATGCGGTAAACCTTTTCCTGAGGAACAACGTAAAATGTCAAAGGCACCTCAGTACCTTCACCGTCATAGCTCTTTGGGAAGATATTTGTATAGTTAGTGTTGAGCTTGTACTTTGGCTTCTTGGCATTGGGTGTAAGAGCAAAGCCTGCCACACTGACATTCTCAGGAAGAGCTCCTGAGGACTCAATCATCCAAGCGGCTGATGTGAATTCCATATCGTCCCAATAGTTTAAAATGGGATATTCCACAGGTTTTCCTTCATCATCAATGAGGTCTGAGCCGTCGCTGTTCTTGAAGGTGATCTTGTAAGTAAGGTCCTTAAAGTCTGCAACAAGCTCCAGATCATGGTCTGCTGCTTCTGTGAGCTTACCGTTTTTAATGTAGCCCAAAACTTCGGCATAAGGATAATCGTATGCGGTTCCATCCTCATAAAACTCATTTACCTTCCAGCCCATGAACTTAGCGTAATCCCTGACAGGATTCGGAATAACTGTGCCATCTCCTGTCAAAAAGGTCTTGGGAGCCTTGGCAATCTTTCCCGAGTTCAGATGATAGGTAATAGTATTCTTATTGGGAGTCCAGGATGCAATCAGTGTAAAGCCTCCATCCTCGTCTCTGTCAAGCTCTTTAACCCAGACGATATCGGAGGGCTTGTAGAACTTGTCTTTTCCCTTTACCTTACCGATCCAGCCCTGGTGAGTATATCCCGGTCTTTCTGCCTTAAAGCTGGAGAAGCCTCCATCCAGGGTTGTGGTGTAGGTGTAAACATCATTTTCATAGACAGTACCGCCGTTGCCGTCCCATCTGATGGGATATGTAATACCCTTCCACTGAGCTATCAGCTCCATGTTACGGAAGGTGGTTCCGCCGTAGTATTTCTCGTCGCTGTAGTGACCGTCCCAGCCGGTAAAAATATATCCTTCTCTTGTAACTTCAGGGTTCTTTTCTTTTATTACAAAGCTGCCGTCTTCATTTTTAACATAGTTATAAAGAGGCTGTGTCTCAACAGTCTTTTCACTGAGCTGATAGGTATAGGTATTCTTGGCTGTTGATGTTCCGCCGTTAAAATCATAGGTGACAGTATAGGTTCCAAGCTTCCAGACAGGAGTAAATTCAAAGGTCTCTCCCTCCTTGTCTGTAAGTGATGCTATGGCAGCCTCGGGAGTATTGATCTTAACCTCCTTGCCCTTTGCATCTGTGTAGGTCCAGCCCACAAGGTCATATCCGGGAATCTCGAACTCATCACCGCTAAGAACTATGGTTGCTCCTATCTCTGCGGGAACGATCTCTCCGTCATAGTATCCCCAGATATGAGGCTGAATGCAGCCCTCAGGAACACCGGCGTTAAACTTAAGATAATATAAACCGTTTGACTCATCTTCGGAACCGGCTGTAACTTCCGGTGCCTTTTCCTCCTGCAGCGGAGCCTCTTTTTCCACGGGAATTTCTTCCTCAGCTTCTACTGGAACATCTTCCTCTTCTTCTGCAGGAACATCTTCCTCCTCTGTAGGAGTTTCGTCCTCTTCCCCAGGTACTTCTTCCTCTTCTGCGGGAGCTTCTTCCTCAGTAAACTCCTCTTCCTCCAAGACCTCAGGAAGCTCTTCATTTTCCTCTTCCCGGAAGGTCTCGATTTCGGTCAATTCCGGCTCAAGCTCCGCAGCATATGCCGGTGCAGAAACACTGCTCACCGCAAGCACAGCTGACAGGGTAAGGCCCATTAACCGCCCCAACAACTTCTTTTTCATCCATTTCTCCTTTCAGACATTTCGTCTAAAACAAATATAGTGTGGGTGCCAAAACATGCTTTGACACCCACACCATATTATAGCAAAGATATGCGTAAATACTAGATTTATCCGAAGATCCATTCAGCCCACTTAGGCAGAATCGTGAAGGTTACTGTCTTCCTTCCGCAATAGCCGCTGGAGCTCTTTCCTGTTACATAGATCTTTCCTTTTCCTACCTTGATATTCTCATCATAATCAATTCTTACATAGGATGAAATATCATTGCCATCGGCATCGGTCACCGTGATCTCAGGTAAGATCCTGCTTCCGTTGTAGTAGAATTTGCCTTCGGTCTTTATGGTTACCTTAACCTTCTTGGAATCCTTTACAGAAATGAGATTTGCGCTGACTGTCTCATATCTTGTTCCTGAGTAGTTACCCTTTCCGGTAATGGTAACGCGAATACTGCTTGTGCCACTGGTCTTTGCGGTAAAGTCTGACTTTCCGATGGCCTTTGTTCCGTCATAGAGCTTGAAGTTAACTCCTGTGACTTTGCCCTTCTTGTTCTTCTTGATTCCCATAACAGCGAAGGTCACATCAGCGGAGGAAACAGACTTCGCAGATACCTTGAAGTTGCAGTCCGCAAGCTTGCCCTTTCCAAGCTTATCAGAGCTTGTGGGAGAAGTCTTGCCGTCACCTGCTACGGTTCCCTTGAAGTTGCCCTTTCCTTTGATCTTGGCATAAGCATAGGAATCTTTATCGGAAGCCTTCTTGTTGTTCACATAAGAAATTGTGTAATCAACACCTTCCAAAAGAATCCTCTGGCCATAGGTCAGTGTAAAGGCCGGTGCGCTTCCCTTAGGATCGTATACTGCAGTTCCTTCGTAGGATACCTTAAGTCTTCCGGCAGTTGCAGCTTCCGAAAGGTCAAGAGCAGTGATGGCAAAAGGCATTGTAACCTTTCCTGAATACTTGCCCTTACCGGTAACAACTACCTTATAGGTGCCTACGTTTACAACCTGCTCTGCAGTTATCACGCTGTTGCCGCTCATGTAGGTCAGTGTAAAGTCTTTTCCGAGAACAAGCTCAGTATTGATTCCTGGAAGGTTCTTGCTTCCTGTGTAAGCAGCCTTGGTAACAGGCTTCTTGCTGTCAGCCACATAGCTGAGCTTGAACTGTCCTGCCTTAAGAGCAGCACCCTTTACTGTATAGCTGCTTATGCTGCTGCCGATGTATCCATCTGCATTATCGGCTCTTGCGGTGATGATAACTGAAATCTCACCGGCTCCGGCGATACCCTTATAGAGACGATCACCATGGTAGGTATTTCCGTCAGCTGTTTCAATTGAAACCTCAAAGCCTGCAGCAAATCCGGCATAGCCGTCACCCTTAAGATTGTAGGTTGTCTTTCCAACAGAAACCTTACTGATAAGCTTCTTAACCACCTCTTCATAGGTGAGGCTGTCGGTTACGCAGCTTACATTCTTGTTGAAGGTCACCTTCATGTTTGAAAGAAGCTTTGTCTGATCACCGGCAACTACAGTGAAGGTCTTTGATACTCCCTTATAATTTCCGGTATAAGCATCTCCGTTCTTTACAGCCTCCACTGTCACATAGTAGATTCCGGAGGTTGTGATACCGGAAGCCTTCTGTGTCAGTGCTTCGTCTGTGTAATAGTTTACGGTATAGAGCTTTTTCTCTACAGAAGCTCCCTGATTCTTAACTGCTACAGGAACCTCCTGAAGCTGATTGTCACCCTTAACAGATACATATTCAGGAACTGTGATGTCCAGGTCAGCCATATCCGCCTGCATGATGCTAAAGAATGCGGTGACAGGCTTTTCATTTTTGTAGGTTCCAAGCCCCTGAACAATTACCTGAGGCTTCTTGCTGTCATCTACAGTTGTGGTCTCCGGGTCGCAGGCAAGCTTGTTGTTCTTGAAGCTGATCTTGTAATCAGTCTTTTCAGTAAGAACAAGGTCTCCGTCCCTGACTATTACCTGAGGGATGATAGCCTTACCTGTGTATGCGTAGCTGTAAGGATGCACGATCTCGATACTGATGCTGGTATCCCTGTCATTCAGATCGATCTTTGTTGCTACCCACTTTGCAAAAAGGGTCATGTCTTCTGAAACAGTATTCTTTTCGAAATCCCATTCCTGACTGAAGGTGCTGTCCTTGTACCATCCGCAGAATGTGTAGCCTTCCTTCTGAAGTTCTGCCGGCTCAGGAACCTTGGTGCCCTCAGGAATGGTCATGGAATCAATGGTACCTGCTCCGTCGGTATCGAAGTCAATCTTGAATCTTCCGATCTCGCAGTAAAGTGTCACATCATCATCAACGGTATCCTCATCAAAGTTCCACTTGATGGTTCTCTCTTCATCCAGATACCAGTTCTGCTCCTTAACGCCCTCGATAACAGGACATCTGTCAGGGGTAAGAAGTGCTTTCTTCTTAATGTGGATCCTCTGCTGTGAACCATCCTTCATTATGAAGGTAACAGTCTTGTAGTAATTGTCGTTGAAGGACCAGCCTGCATAGATGATGGTATCTGCAGTAATCTTGTCATTTGCAAAATCCCATGCTTCGGTGCAATCCTTATCCTTGAACCAGCCTTCGAAGATGAAGCCTTCCTTGGAGGGTTTCTCAGGCTCTGCAACGATTGAGCCCTCAGCCACGTTGTAGAGGGTTTCTACATATGTACCCCCCTGAGTATCAAATACAACGCTGAATCCGTAAGGCTTGGTTTCGATAGTAGTTCCTGTAGGATCTGAAACAACGCAGTTGCCCTCGTCTTCCTTGACATCAGCTCCGCCTGCAGGTATGGAAACACCGTTAAACTCAGCAAAGTTGATATCGCCGTGAACCAGGATATCTGCCTTCTTGGAAGCTGTTGCAGTCTCCACATGGAATCTGTCATCAAGGATCTGAACTGTTGCGCCCTTATCCGTTGTGGTAAATGTAAGGTCATACCAGGGCATTGTTATCTTGTTGTTGGTTGCTGAGATAACGTGCTTTGTATCTGAAGCAAAGCTTGTTGTGGCATTGCCCTGACTTCCGATTGTTACTGTGCCGGCGCCTTCTGCCTTAACTGATGTAAAGAAGCCGTTTGCATCATCGGAATACTTCATTGCTGTCTCAAAAAGTCCGTCTGTTCCTGCCTGAGCGGTTATGGTGTACTCAGCTTCGCCGGAAATAGCAGGAAGGATAAACTCATATTTAGGTGCTGCATCAATTGCGGCAGCATTGCCGTTGCAGGTAACATCAAGGCTTCCGGATACCTTTTCGCCATCTGTTATAACTGCAGAGTCAGTACCGTCTGTGATCTCAAATGACAGGTAGCTTGTATACAAAGCATACTCATCAGAAGCCTTTGCAAGAGCACTCTTGGTGTTGATAACTGTTGCCGGAGCTGTCAGTGTAGGAGCATTACTCCTGATCTCCTGAGTCGAAAGAACCATACGGAACAGAATTATATAGCCCCAGTCGTTTTCATAATCATCACATTTTCTCTTGTATAAGCCGTCTGTATCCTTGTAAATCTCCAGACTGTAAGGCTTTGAATTCAAGGAATTGTCATAAATGCTAAAGGTATAGCGGTCATTGCCCCTATCCTGGAAATTGTAAAGTACTACAGCATGTCCGCCTGCTGATTCACGAGGAGTTGTTTTTGTGTAGAGCTTGATCATCAGCATCTTGGGTGCACGATCATCCAGGAAGCGCTTAACGATTCTCTCCAGGTTGTCGCTCTCTCCTCCGACCTCATCAATTCCCTTATAGGTTTGTCTGAGTGTGGAAATCTCAGGATCAAACTGCAGGAGGTAATAATAATTTATAAGACTTTCGAAGGCGCTGACACTTGAATAAGGCAGATCAGAGCCCTTAACAGTACTGGGTGAAGTCTTGGAATTGTCAAAATTGGCAAGATCCAAAAGTCCTCTGTTGTAGAACAGAGCTGTACCTGCCATTCCAAAGCAGGAACCTCCCCAATAATCTGCCTTCTCCTCATCAAAGGTCTGTTTATCAGCATTGGAATAACCCTTCTTCAGTTCTGCAAAATCGCTTTCCCTGATGTCATACTGATACTTATGAGTAGTACTGGTCTCATCAGCTGTATAATCTTTATAGCTTGAGGTACAGTACACACTGTATGTATTACCGAAGCCCCAGGCATCAGTAGCAAAGTTAAAGTCTGTGATTCTCCACTTCGCATAAAGGGTTACGTCATCCTCGATGGTATATCTCTTCTTATTGTTTCTTACGCTGAAATAGTCGTACTCACTGCTGGCATTCTCATCCTCATACCAGCCGTCGAAGAACATCTCTTCTCTCTCAGGCTCGTCACCGTCATATTCGAAGAATGTCCAGGGCATAACCTCCTGGGTATGGGCAACCAGACCTGTACCGTCGTTTCTCATGTAAGTTACAACGAAGGCATCAGTCATGGCCAGGTTGGTATTAACGGTATCTACAACCTTTCCGTCCTTATCAATGACTTCAACATAAATAACAGATGCGGCATTGATGGTTCCGGAGCTGCGGTCATAGTTTTCTTTGAACTTCTTGCCGGGCACAAGAAGGAATTCGCCGGTGGTGCTCTCCATGCGGCTTGAAGGATTTCCTGCCTGGGCAAGAGCAAACTTGGCTACATTCTTGGTTCCCAGAGATGGAGTTACCTTTATGGTGGTATCTTCCTTGGAACCTACAACATACTTAACAATGTCATTTCTTATGTCATGCCAGTTGTTGTTTCTGTGAAGCTCAACCTTGGTGAACTCTTCCTTATCGATGTCCTCTGCAAGGCTCTTGAATATCTCGATAAGAGCTGCAACGTTGGAAGCTTCAAAATATCTCTTTTCTGATCCAGCAACCTTTTCAAGGACCTCTTTCTGATAGGTTCCCGCACCAAGACCTACGGTGAAAATACCGTACTTCTTTCTCAGGGTCTCAGCACATTCATAGATTGCTTCCTTATTGTCGTTGGGAGCACCGTCACTGAACATTACAAGATATTTGTGCTTGGTCTTACTCTGGGAAAGAACCTCATCCGCACGCATAAGAGCTGTCTTATACTCTGTTCCGCCGCCGTCATCCAGAAGAGAGATCTGATGGATAAGCCCCCCCTGGAAATAGGTTGCGTTGGACAAAAGAACCGCTCTGTCGTCAAAGGCGACAATGGAAATCTTGGTATTGTTCTGGATGCCGCCCACATTCTGAACAAAGGCTGTGGCAGCTTCTCTAAGGCCCTTAATTCTGTCTCCCGCCATACTTCCGGAGACATCGAGAACCAGCATGATCTCCTGACCACCGTTGGTATCGTCGAAAGGATTCCAGGTGATCTTTCCGAATCTGGTTATAAGGTAATTGGTATAACCAACTCCTGAGAAGGGGAAGAAGATGTCCAGTATATCAAGAGCGCCAAAGGCATCATCTGAAATCTCAGGGGCTGTCTCACTGGTAAGAATGAGCTGTTCAAAGGCAGTACAGCCTGCGAAAGCTCCCTCTTCAATTCTCTCAAGATCCGGTGAAAGCTCTGCAAAAACAAGACTCTTACAATCCTTAAATGCATTTTCACCGATCTTCACAATGCCTTCATCCATGATCACTGACTGAAGATTGTTCATGCCTGCAAAAGCATTTTTACCAACGGTGATATTCTTTCCGTTGAATCTTATATCAGTGACAAAGGACTTGATCTTATGCCATGGTCTTGCGGTAAGTTCCTCATAATCAGGAATACTTCCCTCTCCTGAAATCGTCAGGATTCCGGAGGAAAGATCATCCACAGACCAGGTGATGTCACCTATTGTTCCGGAGGTAACAAGGCCGGAAAAATCTGATTTGTTAAAGGAAACGCCCTCTCCCACAGTGATGTCTTCAATATTTGGGCAGTTGGAGAAAACATATCCCCTAAGGGTTACATTATTTCCCAGAACTACAGACTTAAGGCCTGAGCAGTAGGAAAAAGCATTGGAGTATACAACCACTCCGTCGGGAATTGTAACGGTCTTAAGACTTGTACAATAGTAGAAGGCTGAGCTTTCTATTGTTTTAACCGTGGCAGGAATGCTTATGGCTTCCAATGCCTCACATCTGCTAAAGCAGCTGCCTCCGAGGACGGTAATTGTGTCCGGAAGGGTTACTTTCTTAAGAGATGTGCAGTTATTAAAGGTACTATAATTGATCGAAGTTACGCCCTGGGGAACAACAATACTCTCAATCTTGCTGCATCCGTTAAAGCATCCGCTTCCCAGTGTCTGAACTGAGGAAGGAAGGTCTATCTCTGTTATTTCCTGGCAGTACTGGAAGGCGTTGTTGCCAATCTCAGTAAGGCCTGCAGGCAATGTAATCTTTGTTAAGGCTTTGCAATTATAAAATGCATTACTGCCGATAACAGTTACACTGGAAGGAATGGTCACTTCCTGCAGGTTCTGTGCTCCTGATAAGCAGTTGTCAGGAATCTTTTCTGTTCCGTTATCAAAGGTTACCTTTTTTACATTGTTAAAAGCACTGCTTTCTATGGTAGTAAGAGTCTTGGGAATGTTGATGCTCTCAATTCCTGTACAGCCATAGAAGGCGCTGGATTTTACCTTGGTAAGGCTTCCGGGCAGAGTCAGCGATGTCAGTGATGTGCAGTACTGGAATGCACTGTTACCAATCTCAGTAAGACCTGAAGGCAGCGAAATCTCTTTTAATGCCTTACAGTTATAAAATGCATAATTGCCGATAGCAGTTACACCGGAAGGAATGGTCACTTCTTCAAGGCTCTGGGCACCATAGAAACTGTTGGCGGGAATGGTCTCTGTTCCGCTTTCAAAGGTTGCCTTTTTAACACTGTTAAAGGCACCGCTTTCTATAGAAGTAAGGGTCTTGGGAATAGTGATGCTCTCAATTCCTGTACAGCCGTAGAAGGCATTTGATCTTACCCTGGTAAGGCTTCCGGGAAGCTTTATTGATGTCAGGGATGAGCAGTACTGGAATGCGTAGCTGCCAATCTCTGTAAGACCGGAAGGCAGTGAAACAGCTTTTAATGCCTTACAATTATAAAAAGCATTATTACCGATAACAGTTACACTTGAAGGAATGGTTACCTCCTCAAGGGTCTGTGCACCGGAAAAACTGTTGGTGGGAATGGTCTCTGTTCCGCTTTCGAAAACAGCCTTCTTAACACTGCTAAAGGCTCCGCTTTCTATGGAAGTAAGGCTCTTGGGAACAGTGATGCTCTCAATTCCTGTACAGCCGTAGAAGGCATTTGATCTTACCCTGGTAAGGCTTCCGGGAAGCTTTATTGATGTCAGGGATGCGCAGTACTCAAATGCATAGCTGCCAATCTCTGTAAGACCGGAAGGCAGTGAAACAGCTTTTAATGCCTTACAATTATAAAAAGCATTATTACCGATAACAGTTACACTTGAGGGAATGGTTACCTGCTCAAGGCCCTGTGCTCCGGAAAAACTGTTGGCGGGAATAGTCTCTATTCCGTCTTCGAAGGTTGCCTTTTTGATATTGGAAAAGGCTCCGCTGTCTATAGTAGTAACACTCTTGGGAATAGTGATGGTATCAAACCCTGTACAGCCGTAGAAGGCGCTGGATCTGATCTTGGTCAGTCCCTGGGGAAGTGTCACTGAAGTCAGTTCTGCGCAGTACTCGAAAGCATAGCTTCCGATCTCGTCAAGACTTGCAGGGAGCTTAACTGTTTTCAAAGAAGTACAGTTATAAAATGCACTATTACCGATATAGGTAACGCTGTCGGGAATAACTACAGATGTCAGCTCTGTGTGTCTGCTGAATACTGAACTTCCCAGCTTGGTTACCGTATATCCGTCGAGGGTTGACGGAATGGTAAGGGCGCTGACAGTGGTTCCGGCATACTTGGTAATGGTAGCTTCCTCACCGGATAAAGTATAGGTATAGTCTCCGCTGGTCTCAGCGAAATCGGCCTCGTCGGCCTCTGCGGGCTCTTCCCGGGCAGGAGTTTCTTCCTCTTCCTGAACAGGTTCCTCGCTGATGTCTATAATTTCTTCGTCTTCATTATCATCGATCTGTCCCATATCCAGATCTTCTTCAGGAACAATCTCCTGTTCCTGGTCATCCTGCAATTCCAGCAGGATTTCTTCCTGTGGCAGGTCCTCTGCCATTACCGGCGTCCGGTAGGAAAAAACCATGACAAGCGCCAGTAGCACCGCAATTATCCGCGATCCTTTTCTCATTACAACACCTCCTATAAGAATTAATACAAATTACTCCACCATTATACGAAATGTCATCTACTCATTCCACTACAAGATATAGTTTGAATTATTGTTTTTTGATTATCAATTATTGCCAATTTATTCTCGAAAATCATCATCGATTTTTGTGCAAAATCTTCAATTTTTAAGTTTCTCTTTTTAGCCTTTTCATGAAAATTGTGTACACTTTGTGAAAAGTCTGACTATGTGTCTTGCTTTTTTAGCCTAAAAAAGCAAAAATTAGTATCGTAAAGGATTATCAATATTTGTCTTTTTGATAATTTCTTTGCATCGGGGAAAAGGTATGGGGAAAACTGTGGGGAGGAACTGCATATGATCGAAACGTTGAATGGCTTTATCGAAACCGTAAATTGCAAGACTAGTACAACATTAAAGCTCTACGATAATATGGAGTATGAGGACTATCCGTCTCATTGGCACTCCGCCATTGAGATCATCATGCCGGTAGAGAATTATTACACTCTGAATTTCAACAACAAGCTGGTGAAGCTTCGGGAGAACGACATCCTTCTTATCTGCCCGGGCTGCATCCATGCTATCATCGCTCCGGAGAGCGGCAGGAGGATCATCTTCCAGCCCAACACCTCTCATCTTCGCTTCATGACTGAGATTGAAGGGCTCATGTCCGCTATTTATCCATATATTGTCATAACACCCGAGGATTACCCCCAGATCCACTCCAGGGTCAGAGAACTCCTTCTTTCCATAACCAGGGAATATCAGAACAGCACCACCTGCTCAGAGATAAATATTTACTGCATGCTGCTGGAGATGCTGGTACTGGTGGGACGAAGCAAGGCCGCCAAAGCCGCCAGCTCAGTGGATGACAAGCTGCGAAGCCAGGACGAGATCGCGGTTAAGCTGACAGAGATCTGCGACTATATCAACACCCACTGCTGTGAGGATCTGAAGCTGGATGAGCTTGCCAGTCTCTCAGGCTTTAGCAAGTTCTATTTCGAGAGACTCTTCAAACGCTTCACGGGCATGAGTTTCTATAAATATGTTAATCAAAAGAGGATAGCCAAGGCCCAGGAGCTTCTGGTGGAGCCAAGAAGCAGCGTCACAGATGTGGCGGTGAGCTGCGGATATTCATCCATATCCTCATTTATCCGCATGTTCAAGCTCCACAAGGGCTGCACTCCCACCGAGTTCAAGAACATGTACTGGAAATCAGGAAGTACCAGATAAAAACAAGGCCGCTCCGGATCGGAGCGGCCTATTATTTTGCTAGTCGAAATGCTTTTTGTATACTTCTATAAAATCTGAACTTCTGACATTGGCGTCAGAAACAAGTTCCACTGAATTCCATAGGGGTTCGTTCAATTCCTTGGTCAATGTACCGACAAAGGCGTCATATTGCTGACCGAATACCTCACGTTTTCTTTTGGCAACGATCTTAACTTTATTTGCCTCTGTTTCTTCACGGTTAAACGTACTAATACATTTGATTATAACGTAGCCTTCTGAAGTTTCTATTATATCACTTACCTCTTCAGTGCCAAGATTAAAGGCGGCCACTTCGTAAACTTCTTCCATTTCTCCTTTTCCGAAAGAAAGGACAGACTCGTCAGATTCGTTGTAGGTGGCGGAGACCTCCTCAAAGCTGGACTCGCCGCTTCGAAGAACCGCAGCTGCTTCCTTGGCCCTAAGATATGCGGTCTTTTTCTGAGTCTCGGAAAGAGGAATCCTCTCACCGGAGGCGTCTACCTCATAGGTCTTGATCACAAGCTGCTCCACGGTAATGGTTCTGGCCTCGTCGTCACTGATCTCGGGATTGATGTCCCTTATGATGTAGTCATAGAGCTTGTCCGCGATGGCCTGCTCTCTCATTATCTGAAGGATGTCATCCTCGGTTACGCCCTTCATGGCTGCTATATCGGAATCCGTCAGGGATGAATAATATTCCTGGGCTGCGGCTATGGCCTTGTTTTCCTCGGCTTCATCCAGGGTTATCTCATTCTCCTTGGCCAGAAGGTTCATGGCCTTTATCTGGGCCAGCTTGGCAAGGACCGACTCCTTCAGCCTGTCCTCCACTGTGCCGCTGTCGGTCTCACTTTTCCAGATCTCGGAGCCGAAGGTGTTCTCATAGCCCACCTGGGTATTAACAAGGTAGACCATGGCCTCCTGAAGACTGCAGACGCTGTCCTCTATTCTGAAGACCTCGTCATCGGAAAAGCCTGTGGTAAATACAATCTTGCGGTCCGTCATGCCACAGCCTGCCAGGGATGAGGACGCAAGAACAAAGGCTCCCACCAGGGCAATAGCCTTTCCTGTTATATTGTGAAATTTGCTGTTTCTATGCTGTCTTTTCATGCTTCCAATGTCTTGATGATGCTGCGGGCAACAGAAAGTCCGTTGGCGCTGGCCTGCTGAAGACCTCTTGTGACGCCGGCTCCGTCGCCGATGGCTCTGAGTCCCTTGATGCTGGTCTCAAAATCCTTGTTAACAATAACCTTATTTGAATAGAACTTTACCTCAACGCCGTAAAGCAATGTCTCATCTGAAGCAAGTCCCGGTGTTACTTTATCAAGGGCCTGGATCATCTCGTCCAGGTCCACCATGATCCTGTGGGGGAAAACAAGAGAAAGGTCGCCGGGTACCGCATCCTTAAGGGTAGGTATCAGGTTGTTTCTGCAAAGTCTCTCCTCTGTGGTTCTTCTGCCGCGACGGAAATCGCCGTAGGTCTGAACAAGGATCTTGCCGCCGCAGAGCATGTTGGAGAGCTCCGCGATCTTTTTACCGTATTCGATAGGTGTCTTGAAGGGCTTGGTAAAGTTCTTGGATACCAGAAGAGCAAAGTTGGTATTGTTGGTCTTAAACTCTTTTCCCTTGTAGGCATGTCCGTTAACCACCGCAAGACCGCCCTCGTAGTACTCTGTTGCCACTTCTCCGGAAGGATTGGTGCAGAAGGTCCTGACTTTATCATCAAAAGTAGGAGTGTGATAAATGAGCTTGGCCTCGTAGAGGTTCTCGTTAAGGAACTGCATAACCTCGTCTCTTACCTCAACTCTTACGCCCACATCCACGGTTCCGGGCTTGGTCTCGATGCCGATCTCCTCGCACTTATCCTTGAACCAGTCTGCGCCTTCACGGCCTACAGCACTGACGATCTCTTTGGCCCTGTACTCCTCGCCCTTGTCGGTCTTAACTCCGATGGCAACACCGTCTTCAACGATGATGTCTGTAACCATGGTGTTAAAGAGAATCTCAACGCCCTTGGAAAGAACGTGCTCCTGGAGCTTGGAATAAATCTTGTAGCCTTCCTCGGTGCCCAGGTGTCTTATGGGGCACTCCACCAGCTTAAGGTTGGCATTGATGGCCTTTCTTCTGATCTCACGGATCTCGGCCTCCTTGTCAATGCCGTACACGCTCTTGTCAGCGCCGAACTTGATATAGATCTCATCTGATTCATGGATCAGCTCTGTGGCCTTGTCATAGCCAAGGATCTCAGGGAGATTGCCTCCTACGTCCGGTGAAAGTGAAAGCTTGCCATCTGAAAATGCTCCCGCTCCCGCAAAGCCTGTTGTGATGGAGCAGGGCTTGCAGCCTGCGCAGGTCTTGGTTACACGCTTGGGACAGTTTCTCTTTTCTATAGAGCGTCCCTTTTCTATCATAAGAACCTTAAGATCAGGTCTTTTTTCCATAAGTTCATAGGCGCAGAAAATGCCGCCGGGGCCGGCGCCGATTATGATAACATCTACGTTATTTGCCATAATTAATTACCTCCTAACTACAAATCATAGCAGGTTATTATACCATGAAACCGGCGGAAAATCCAAGGTTTTCATTTTGGCCGTTTTGCCCAAACCGCCTGTTTATACGGGTTGTAGAATTTTACAAAATTTCGTTAAAAAGTTTTCATTATACCTCTTGACACATAATACTATGCGTCATATAGTATTGTGTAACAGGAGGTATTGAGATGGAGAACCAAATGAAAAGAGGGCTCCTGGAGGTCTGCGTACTGGCGGCCATCAAGAGCGAAGACTCCTACGGTTACCAGATCATAAAGGATATGAGTTCTTTTGTGGAAATTTCAGAATCCACCCTCTACCCCATTCTAAGGCGCCTTGAGAACCAGAAGCTGCTCACCGTCCGGACCGCTGAGCACAACGGAAGGCTCCGTAAGTATTACCACATCACGGAAGCCGGGCTGGCAAGGCTGGCCACCTTCGAAGAAGAATGGCGAGAACTCAAACAGATTTATGAATTTGTGACAAGGGAGGTAAAAAATGACTAAGCAGGAATTTACACAACAGTTGTCAAACAGCCTTGCAGGGCTTAATGAAGAAGATATCAGAAAATCTATTGATTACTACTCAGAGATGATAGAAGATCGCATGGAGGATGGCATGACTGAGGAGGATGCGGTGGCCGCTGTGGGAAGCATCGAGGACATCAGATCCCAGATTCTTTCGGAGGTGCCCATGACCAGGATCGTAAAAGAGAAGATCACTCCCAAGAGAGATTTCAGAGCGGGAGAAATTGTCCTTCTTGTGCTGGGAGCGCCCATATGGCTTCCCCTTGTACTGACAGTTATCATCCTTGCTCTGACACTTTTCCTGGTGTTCTGGGTAATCATCATGTCACTTTATGTGGTTGATCTCTCTGTGTTTATATCTGGCTTTGCGTCCATTGCAGGCGCATTTTTCGCAAGCTCAGGCTTTATGTCTGCAGTATTTTTCATTGGTGCAGGCCTGTTTCTTCTTGGTCTGTCGGTATTGCTGTTTTTCGGCTTCAATCAGGTATCAGGTGGCATGCTCTATTTGAGCAGGCAGATGGGCCTTGGTATCAAGAAAGCCTTTGTAGGAGGTAGATAAAAAATGAGAACAGAAAAGAAAGTAGCTATTGTTGTTGCAGCAGCACTTATGGTGATGGGGGTAGGTATGATGGCTGTGTCCTCTGTGGCAGCCAGAAACAATTTCATGGGACTTATCAGGACCGATGAATATGAGGTTAAGACCTATGACATCACCGAGGATTTTGACAATATCGATATCGGTGTGGGTGTGAACGATATTATTTTCCAGAAGTCCGAGGATAAGAATGCACACTTTACCTGCGCTGAGACAGAGAAGATCAAATATTCCGTTGAGGTTAAGAGTAACACTCTTTTCATAAAAGAGAAAAATAACAAGACACTGGTGGATTTCATGAGCTTGAATAACACTCCTTCCAATGTTCTTTATCTTCCCAAGGATGCCTTTAAGAACGTTACCGGCAGTCTTGGAAGCGGTGATATTACCATTGATGGCTCTTACAGCTTTGATGAGCTGTCACTTAAGGTTGGAAGCGGCGACATTTATGTAAGCGATGTTTCCTGCAGCAAAGCGGTTGAGGCCCATGCCTCCAGCGGATCTGTCAATTTCACTGATGTTACCTCAGGCGGGTCCTTTAACGCCGTAACAGGCAGCGGCCGCATCGAGCTTAGCAACTGCGAAGGTAAGGATGTGAAGCTTAAAACCGGATCAGGAAGGATCGTTCTTGATAAGTGCGATGGAGACTCACTGGTTATGAGCACCGGCAGCGGTGATATCCGTGGCACTCTGAGGACAGGCAAGGTCTTCGAAGCAAAAGCCGGCTCGGGAGATGTTTCGGTTCCTGCCAGCACAGAAGGAAACGGAACCTGCGATGTTAAGACAGGCTCCGGGGATATTGATATTACTATTGAAGGGTAAAAATAATGGAGATTGGGATTAACCCAATCTCCTTTTTTATTAGTGAACCTTAACTACGGTGCCGATAGTGGCAAGGTCAAAAAACTGTTTTGCAACCTCCGGAGGAAGGTTGACGCAGCCGTGGGAGCCGTCGGTCTTGTAGATCTCGCCGCCGAACTTGCTTCGCCAGTTGGCGTCATGGAGGCCGCAGCCGCCCTTTGTGAAGGGCATCCAGTACTCTACCCAGCTGTGCCAGGTGGGACCGTTGAGCCATTTTCCTCTTACATGTCCGTAAACGGCGTAAAGGCCTGTGGGGGTATCCCGGTTAAGGGACACATTTCCGGTTACGCAGGGTGTTGAAAGGATTGGCACGCCATCCTGAACATAGGTAACAGTCTGATTGGCTATATCCACGTCAACGTAGGTGTTAAGCGGTATTCCCGCCTGCTCCTCCGCTTCATTCTGGAAGCGTCCTTCGTAGATCCCGAAATTGATATAGTGGTTGACCAGGGCTGAAGTGCTGGTTCCCACTGCATTTGCTACATCGGGATATTTCCTTGCGTAGTAAGCGGGATCAAAGCCACTTGCCCGGGAAGTAACCGGCAAAATAAGGGTCATGAAAGACACGATAACCATCGATAAAATCAGGGTTTTTACTCTTTTTTTCATAGGCGTCACCATCCGTTATTTCATATATTAATTATACGTCGTAACGTATAGAGATATTCTTAAAAAAGGCTTAATAAAGAGTAAAGACTATGGGCGGGGGTTGACCCACAAGACCACCCGGTAGATTTACTTTAGGCTTTAGCTCTGGGCTCTGCCCAGACCCGTCCTCGCCGGAAGGCAGGAGGACCGGCGAAAAAGAAGCCGGCTATGCGAGTAAATCTGCCCCCCATGGCAGTGGCCAGACTACCGGGAAGCCAACCATTACCGGCTTCGTGCATTTTGAATATCGGCGGCAATTCCTCACCTGGTGCTGCTGCGGTACTGGACAGGGGTCATGCCGTATTTCTTTTTGAAGAGGCGGTTGAAGTGCTCAACGTTCTGATAGCCGGCAGCCTCAGCCACTTTCTCGACTTTCATATTGCCGTTTCGAAGCAGTGTGCTGGCTTTGTTCAGCCTGATCCTCTTCACGTTCTCTCCGAAGGTCATACCGGATTTTTCCTTGATGTACTTGGAAAGGTATGGCTTGGAAAGATAGAACTGGCTGGAGAGGTCATCCAAAGTAACAGTCAGGTAGTTCTCCTGAATGTAGTTGATGATGGAATTGATCCTCTCGTCCTTATTGCCGGTGCTCTCTTTTACATCATCTATCTGGTTAACTGCGATAACCAGCGCATTGATTGAGGACTTGATGATATCCTCGTCGATACCAACGCCCCAGAACTTCTTGCCGTTAAAGGTGATACCAACATAGGTGCAGGCCTTGGAGGAGGATCCTCTTGAAAGAGCGTGCTCCTCGTAAACAGAAAGCTCGTAGCTAACGTTGAAGTACTGCTTGATGGCGTTACTTACAGCGTCCAGACGACCGTTACCGTTGGCCTCAACCTTGTGGGACTTGTCTGCATGGGCAATGGTAACTTCAGCTAAAATACCGTCGATCTGCTTGAAGTGAACTTCAGGAATCCTGAATACATTGTCGTTATGTACGTATTTATCCTCAAAGATCTGATAAATTCTTGCAGGTGAAAGCTCAGCATGCTCTCTGTCGGAGATGTCCTTGATGGTATAGGAAACATCCGCCTGCATCTCCTTGGGAACCATGTAACCGAAGTTGGTCTTGAGGATATAGCTTACGCCGCCCTTGCCGGACTGGCTGTTGATTCTGATAACGTCTCCGTCGTACTCTCTGCCAAGGTCCTTGGGATCGATGGGAAGATAAGGAACGGACCAGATGCCCTTGTCCTTCTTCTGCTCGTGCCATGCAAAGCCCTTGGAAATAGCATCCTGGTGGGAACCTGAAAATGCGGTAAATACCAGCTGTCCTGCATAGGGCTGTCTCTCGTAGATGCGCATTCTTGTAAGTCTCTCGTAGGTCTCTCCCACCTCTGTGATATGTGAGAAATCCAGTCCCGGATCAACTCCGTGGGAATACATATTTACAGCCAGGGTAACAATGTCCACGTTACCTGTTCTCTCGCCGTTTCCGAAAAGTGTTCCCTCGATTCTGTCAGCTCCCGCAAGGCATCCAAGCTCTGCGTCGGATACACCGGTTCCTCTGTCGTTGTGAGGATGAAGGGAAAGAGTAACCGCATCCCTGTATTTCAGATTCTTGCTGATATACTCAACCTGTGTCGCAAAAACATGGGGCATTGCGATCTCAACGGTGGTAGGAATATTGATGACTACTTTATTCTTTTTGGTGGGTTTCCATACATCAAGAACCGCGTTGCAGACCTCTACAGCATAGTCTACCTCTGTTCCCGGGAAGCTCTCAGGGGAATACTCAAAGGAGAAATTGCCGTTGGTCTCTTTTGCAAGCTTATCAAGGAGCTTGGCTCCGTCTACAGCGATCTTCTTAACCTCTTCCTTGCTCTTCTTGAAAACCTGCTCTCTCTGAGCCACGGAGGTTGAATTGTACAGATGGATGATGGCCCTGGGAGCGCCCTTAACCGCTTCAAAGGTTCTCTTGATGATGTGCTCTCTGGCCTGGGTCAGAACCTGAACCGTAACATCATCGGGGATCATGTTCTTCTCGATAAGGGTTCTTGCGAACTCGAACTCAGTCTCGGAAGCTGCCGGGAATCCGATCTCTATCTCCTTAAATCCAAGATTTACCAGCATTGTAAAGAACTCAAGCTTCTCATCAAGGCTCATGGGCTCGATAAGGGCCTGGTTGCCGTCTCTAAGGTCAACGCTGCACCAGATGGGCGGATGATCAAGGTAGTCTTTTTTCACCCAGTCGTAGCTGCACTGGGGTGGCATAAAATACTGACGCTGGTACTTCTTAAAATTTTCCATAGCTTTCTCCTCTTTTTATGTAAACAGAATAAAATAAGTCATTTTTATTGATAGTTATTATCATATCACACTTTAACGCAAAAAAGTTATGATAATTTTTATCTTTTTTCTTGATGTTTTTTATCCCAAGAAAAGATAGCAAGAAATCTGTAGTAGTAGCAATAACACAAGGCTATAATGTGTTAAAGTGATAAAACTCATAATCAGTGGGGGCAAAAGCAATATGAACATTACGTCAAATATCAATCCTCTTACCAGGATGGACTACCCGGATCCGGATGTGATAAGAGTTGGGGACACTTACTATATGGTCAGCACCACCATGTACTTTTTTCCCGGGTGCGAGATATTAAGGTCCTATGACCTGATGCACTGGGAGCATGCCGCTTTTGTGTATGACAGGCTGGATTCCACAGAGGGTCAGAGACTGATGGGAAAAGAGAATGTCTATGGTAAGGGCATGTGGGCTGCTTCTATCCGCTACCATCAGGGCAGGTTCTATGTGATCTTTGTGGCCAACGACACCAACAAGACATATCTTTATACCTCTGAGGAGATCACCGGTCCCTGGAAAAAGAGCGAGATTCAGGGCTTTTATCATGACAATTCCCTTTTGTTTGATGATGACGGAAGAGTATATATTGTCTATGGAAACAGGGAAATCTTTCTGGTGGAGCTTGATGAAAACCTGACAGGCCCCAAGGAAGGAGGCCTTAACAGAGTGATCGTCAAGGACAGAGACGACTGCTTCCTTGGCTATGAGGGCTCCCACTTTTATAAGATAAACGGAAAATACTACCTCTTTTTCATAAACATCCCAAGAGATACCGGCCGCCGCACCGAGAGCTGCTTTGTGGCTGATTCATTGGATGGTGAATTCGTGGGAAAAGCTGTATTTGACGACGACAACGGCTTTGTAAACAGCGGCATCGCTCAGGGAGGAATCGTTGATACTCCTTCAGGAAAATGGTACTCTATCCTATTCCAGGACAGCGGCGCAGTGGGAAGAATTCCCCATCTTATTCCGGTGGAATTCAAGGATGGCTTCCCGGTTTTCGGCTGTAACAGCACTAAGAAGGACACCACTTCTACTCTCGGAGCATATCTTCCGGCCCAGTTCGAGATTGAGGACTTAAGACCCGGATATGAATATGCTCCCCTCTACGGCTCAGATGATTTCAAAGATGCTGCAGCAGGCCCATCCTTTGGATTTAAGTCCTTCTGGCAGTTCAACCACGAGCCTGACCTTGAGCTTATTGAACATAACACTACAGAAGGCTTCTTTAAGATAAAAACAGGAAAGCTTGCCACCAACCTTGTGCAGGCCCAGAATACCCTGACCCAGAGAACTCTCACTCCAAGGAGCGCGGCAGAGGTTACCCTGGACGTCTCAGGTCTTAATGACGGCGACTACGCAGGCCTTTGCGTTCTCCAGAGCTCCTACGGTTTTGTCGGTGTCACCCAAAAAGAAGGTAAACGCTTCCTTGTAATGTGCACCAGAGAGATCAGAGTTCCCGGAATCTGGGGTGAGAGAAAAGACGATCAGGCTCCTCAGGAGCTTGAATGCATACCTCTTGAAGAAGTTACCGGAGATACTAAGCTTATCCGCCTCCGTGCAGGAGTATCCTTTAATCACATGAAGGACTATGCAAGCTTCTCCTACGCATCTGTCTCATCCGAAGACTTTACAACTATCGGAGAACCCAAGAAGCTCCGCTTCCGTCTGGACCACTTCACCGGTGCACGCTTCGGACTATTTGCCTACAGTACAAAAGAAATTGGCGGCTCTGCCAGGTTCACAGATTTTAAATACGTCGACTAAAAAACGGCTCCGGGAAAACCGGAGCCGTAATCTTTATATTCTTTATTTATTGAAGATTATTTAAAGAACGCAATCTCTTCGTTGAGCTGACTAGCAATGCTCTTCAAGTTATCAGCAGAAGATGCAAGGGTTGTAACCGTTGCGGAGAGCTCCTCCATGGAAGCTCCTGTCTCCTCTGAGGATGCGGCGTTCTCTTCGCTTATAGCAGAAAGTGAAGACATGGCGTCCGCAACAACATTCTTGGCACTTACACAGGTTCCTGCATCGGTTTCAATGCTCTTGGCACTGTCAACTGTGGCAGAGATATCCTGGATCATGGCATTTACACTCTGAACTGTGGCACCAAGCACCTCAACCTGTTCATTGTTCTCGCGCTGAACATCGGAGGCCATGGTAACTGCTGCCTGGGATTCCTCAAGAAGGACATCCATCTCTTTTCTGATCTCATCGGCCATGGCTCTTGAATCATCAGCCAGTTTGCCAATCTCTTCAGCAACTACAGAGAATCCCTTTCCTGCTTCACCGGCTCTTGCGGCCTCAATGGAAGCATTCAGTGAAAGGAGGTTGGTCTGGGTTGCAATGGAAGCAATTCCCTCAACCTTTTCATTGATATTCTCAACAGCCTTACTGGTGGCTGCGATCTTTTCTGAAATAGCGGAGATACTGTCACTCATATTCTGGCTGCTCTGCTGCAGATCTGCCAGACTCTGGGCTGACTCTGTACTTACATTCTGCATTCTGCCGGCAAGATTTACCAGGTCTTCCGTACTCTCCTGAACATGTCCGGTAGCCACATCAATGTCGCCAACGCTCTCAGTTACGCTCTGAATCTCATCAGCCTGCTGTGTGGCACCGGATGCGATCTCCTGTACCGCAGTGGAGACGTCATCCGCAGTCTGGGAAATCTGATTGGCCGTATCTGCCAGTTCCTCAGAGGACTCGTTAACGGCTGCCGTAGAGTCCTTGATGCTTTGGACAATGGAGCCGAGTTTATCTATAACGGAGTTTGTATTGTTTATGATATCGCCGAATTCATCTTTTCGATTGGTATATTTATCAATAATCAGGAACTCACCATCAGCCAGCTTTGTAACGGAGTCATTAACAGCTTTCAGAGGTCTGGTAAAGGAGTTCGCCATATTAAGTGATATAGCAACTGCCATAATAAGCATAATAAGACCTATCGCAATAATCACATTTGCACTGGTCTGAGTTTCTCTCATAACCATATTGTAGTCAGCTACCACTATTACAACCCATCCGGTATTGGGTTCTTTTTGATATGACATAATAAGCTTCCTGCCACCGCTCTTTCCGATGTAGCTTCCGCTTGAGTTGGTCTGTGCATCCTTAAAGGCCTGCAGATTACTCATATCCTCAAGATTATTGGCATCGATGGCACGCTCGGAATGACCGATCATATTTCCATCTCTGTCAAGAATCATAGCTTCTTCCTTTTTACCGGTATCAACCATGCCGGCAAGAAGCGTATTTAAAGAATTCAATTTATAGCTTCTCATGATAGTTCCTATAATATTTCCGCTTTCATCGTAGAGCGGAATAATAGGAAAAATCGTTGCTGAGCCGTCAGTTTTAGCAGCATAGACATCAGAAATATACTCTTTCCCCTGAATTGCAGTCTGGAAGTATGCTCTGTCAGCAATATTCTGAAGATCGCCTGAAGAACGTACAATCTGTTCACCATCAGGAGCCGTGACAACAATAGAATTTCCGCCTCCCAGGGACTCTTCCATTTTTGCAAGCCAGTTGACCATTACCTCATTTTCCCTGTCTTCAGGAGCAGTGGTAATATAATGTACCATATATGGGCTGGTAGCAGCTGTCCTTAAAGTCGCCATCATTTTCTCCACTTCTTCCATGAAAGAAGCCTCAACTACAGCAGCTTTTTGGGAATTGATGGCCTGAGCATCGGACAAAGACTTATTCATGCTGGTCATATAGTTAATGACAATAGAGATAACCAATGGGACAATACAGACAAGAAGCATCACCGTGATCAGTTTAGTGCTTACATTGTTAAATGAAAAACCCTTTCCTTTTGACTTTTCGGCCATAACATACCTCCTGAGAATTTTTGGGTAACAAAAAAGTGGGGATAAGTCATTACCCCCACTTACAATACTACCACTGTTCCCGATAAATAATGTATGTTATACCGATAATTAATAAATAATTTAGATAACACTTTGCACCAATGAGAAGTTTATATGCAAACCATATTATCTCAAAAATCCATCTGTAAAATCTGATCCTTAAGCTCCTGTCTGCGGTCATTCAAAAGAAGCAGCTTATTGTACTCATAATAAGCTTCGTTTCCTGTCTCCTTTACAAACTTAAGACTGTAATAGGCATTTGACAGCTCGGTGATAAAGATTACCATCTCCTGGCTGCCGGTGAGAGACTCCTTATTTCCGAAGGTCTCTTCTATGAAGCGGAAGCTGTTGGTGAGGTGCCTGTCAGTTTCTTTAATGTCAGCCTGACGAACATTCTCCTTCTTGGTAAACCAGTTCTTGGCAATGATGAAGGCTCCCTGAAGATCAGGCTCTGTCCCTGCCGCTGAAATCATATAGGAAATGCAGTCCCTGAGGCCCTCCAGAGCCAGAGTCCTGACGCGCTCATCCTCGCGGCTGAGCATTCCCGCTTCCTTATCGCTTTCAAGGTTGTACTTCATAACACCTTCTCTGTCCTTGAAATAGGAAATGCTGCTTTCCATGTCGGGATTCTCTTCTTCAGCATAGGCCTTGAACTCTTTTATGGTTTCAAAAAGGATCTTCTGGATAGCCTGACTCTCCGCATATTCCCTGAACTCTTCCATAAGCTTGTCTGTAAGAAGCCCGATGATACTGAGCTTTTCGTCAAAGGATCCGTCTCTTATGGACTTAAGGTCCTCAGGGAAGCTTCCCTCCAGGATCTCAGGAATCTTGTAGAGCTCGTTATAGCGGTGGTAAAGCTCATAATAATCCGCGAAATCTCTCGCAATCTCTTTGTTCTGAATGTACTGGACCACCAGGTTCTCATCCACCGGCATGGAGAGCTTCTCATGAACCTTCATGACTCTTGAAAGGTCCTCCCAGCCACGGGCTGTCACAAAGGTCCTGCCATCCACATCGGTCTTTATGCTGTAAAAATTGTCCTTTTTGATCTCAAGATAAGAAAGGATCGCGCCGTGAACCGCAGCCTTGTAGGCATAGGATTTCCAGGAGTCAAAGTCCTCCTCTATGTTGATCTGCCTTACACGGTCCAGAGTTACGATATCGAATTCCCTGACGGACTTGTTGTACTGAGGGGGATTGCCCGCAGTGACAATGATATACCCTGCCGGGAGCTTGTGGCTTCCGAAGGTCTTATACTGCAGAAACTGCAGCATGGTGGGAGCCAATGTCTCGGAGACACAGTTGATCTCATCCAGGAAAAGAATTCCCTCCTCCACTCCGGATTTTTCAATCTGCTCATAAACCGCGCCGATGATCTCGCTCATGGTGTACTCGGTTACGGAATATCTTTTGCCCCCAAACTCCTTGAGGCTGATCTGGGGAAGACCGATGGCGCTCTGTCTGGTGTGATGGGTTATGGTATAGGAAACAAGGCCGATGCCCAGATCGTGGGCTATCTGCTCCATGATTGCTGTCTTGCCGATTCCGGGAGGTCCCATAAGGAGAATGGGTCTTTGCTTCTCTGTGGGAATCTCGTACTGTCCCAGCTCATCCTTTTCAAGATAAGCTCTGACCGCGTTTTTTACTTCTTCTTTTGCCTGATCAATATTCATGTCTCTCTCCTAAATATAGAGCTTTAATGCCCAGTCCGGGACCTTTTCATCATCATAGTCCTGATCCTTGGGAAAAACAAATGCTGTGTCGTAAGTTGTTGGCTTGTCGGGATAAATCCCAAAGCCGTCGGTGAAATAAATAAGTCCCTTGAGGTTCTCAAATTCTTTTTTCGCAATAAGCTCCGAAACCCGCTCAAACACAGGCCTGAAGTCGGTGCCGTAGCCTCCCTCTATATGGATGCCCCCGGCGTATTTCTTCATATCCTCCACCGAGGTTATGATCTCTTCCCGCTGGACCTGGTCGTCGCACTCTATTATACGGATATTTATCCTTTGGAAAAAATTGTCCTTGGAAAGAAGCAGGGCTGCTGTCTCATTAAGGAAGCGCTGAACCAGCTCATCCTTGCAGGAGGCGGAGGTGTCGATGGCGATGACCAGCTCCTGTATCTTCTTGACCTCCCGGAACTCATTCTCCTCGATAAGGGGCATGTTGCCGTAGTAATCAAGGCCAAAGGAGTACATGCCGTAGTCGAAGCTGTCAAGATCGATGCCGCCCTCCTCCCTGAGGATCTTGAACCTCTGAAGGAACTCGCGATAGTCCCTGCGGGAAGTATTCTCGAATTTCAGTATCCAGGAGAGCTTGCCGATGCGGTCGCTGTGCTGCTTACCGATGGTCTCAATCTCGGTCTGAAGGCGCTTAGCCTCCTTCTCCCAGTTCTTTTCATTGTGCCTTATCTTCTGAAGACGTCTGGGGTTAATGTATTTCTCCGTGGTCTTTCCATCTTTGTTATCAAAAGGAGAATCGTAGTCCTGATCGATTGGTGGCTCTTCTTTGTCCTTATCCTTTTCAGGTTCGTCAGCCTTTTGGTCCTGAAGCCTTAGCCAGAAACCGTGGTCGTCCAGGGCGAATTCCCTCTCCAGTTTCTCCATTTCGTAGATATCAAGTTCGTGTTCTTTTTCGGAAAAAAATTTGTAGAGACGCTCCACGGTCAGGACCTTCAGCTCTTTTTCCAAAAGAGTGATCCATCTGTCCCGGTAGTCGGAGCTGACACGGTAGATGCACTGATAGTCGAAGCCGTCCAGGATGGACTCGGTGACTATGTCTGCGCACAAATCGTAAAGTCTTGTATCCTCATATTTCGCTGAGGTGTACATATGACGGAAAATGCAGTGAAGAAGCATGTGGAGATAGGTTCTGTTGAGCTTGCCGGGCTCCTCCACAAAAAGCCTTGCTACGTAAGCGGGATTAAACCTGATGTCCACCGCGTCGGTGCCGACGGTGGTGGTGGTCAGGTCAAGCTCGTAGCCAAGGCTGTTAAGTGCCGCGCCAAAGAAGCGCATGTCGATATATAGTTCGGTCCGCGATGCTGCAAGCACTTCGCGACCGGTAGTTTCAAGGTCTTGTCGTTTCATACCTTATACTTTATCAAGTTGGCGGTATATTTTCAAACTATAAGTCCCTGAATAAGAATGATAAGTATCAGTACCGGAAGGACAATCTGAAGGTACCACTTAAGGCCTCTGGGAAGCTTTAAGCCATCGCCGGTGTTAACCTCGTTGATATAGTTGTCAAAGCCCCATCCCAAGCGGGTTACGCAGAACAGCAGGAAGATAAGTGAGCCCCCGGGAAGAAGGAGGTTACTTACCAGGAAGTCCTCTGAATCCAGGACGCCGCGGCCTCCGATAAGAGCCAGGTCACTTAATACGTTAAATCCAAGAACGCAGGGAAGACTGGCGATCAGCATAAATACACAGTTAACTGCGATTGAACGGCCTCTTTTCCAGCCAAAGTTGTCGCTGCAGGAAGCCACAAGGTTCTCAAATACTGCGGTAACGGTTGAAAAGCTGGCGAAGGTCATAAACAGGAAGAACAGTGTTCCCCAGATACGTCCCCCTGCCATATTGATAAATACATCCGGCAGTGTCACAAAAATCAGGGACGGGCCCGCATCAGGCTTGATGTCATAGCTAAAGCATGCAGGGAAAATAATAAGTCCTGAAATAATGGCAACAAAGGTATCCAGCGCACAGATTCTTATTGCCTCACCGGTGAGGGCGTGATCCTTTGACATATAGCTTCCGAAGATCTCAATGGATCCTAGACCTACACTAAGGGTAAAGAATGCCTGGCTCATGGCTGCGGTGATAACCTTCCATATACCTACGCTTTTAGCCTTGTTTATATCTGGCAAAAGATAGAACTTAACACCCTCTGCTGCCCCCTCGAGAGTAAGGCTGTTTACAGCGAGAGTCATGATAAGACCAAGGAGAAGGATCATCATTATCTTATTTACCTTCTCAAGGCCGTTCTGAACGCCGAAGCTCAGAACACCAAAGCCAAGAAGCACTGTCAGTGTTGTAAAAATAGCCAGCTCCACAGGATCTGCCAAAAGGTCATCAAATACTGCGGCCACATCCTGATACTGAAGGCCGTTGAATCTGCCTGTGGCAAACTTGCAGAAATAGTTGAGCATCCAGCCTGAAACTGTTGTGTAGTACATCATAAGAAGGTAGTTACCTGCCATACATACCCATCCGTGAAGGTGCCACTTGCTGCCGGGCTTCTCCAGGGCTTTATAGCCCTTGACCTGTGTCTGTCTGCCGGCCCTGCCCATGGCAAGCTCCATGGTCAGCACCGGAATACCCATGATAAGCAAAAACAACAAATAAAACAGCACGAAAATCGCGCCGCCATTCTCTCCTGTCACATATGGAAACTTCCATACATTTCCTATTCCTATAGCGCATCCCGCGCTTACTAAAATAAAGCCCAATCTGGACTGAAAACTGCCTCTCTCGTTCATAAATAACCCCTCGTATCCGGATATCATGGAATCATATCTGGATTTTCTAAAGGATAAAAATGTAAAAGTCATTATCTGCGACGACACCGCTGCCGCATGCCATGCGTCTGATGCCAATACAGCCATCGAAATATATGAGTATGATTCATCGAATGCCGGTCTGTTCGCTGATCTGATACATATTTCATCAGACGGGCGAAAAGTATGTCTAAAATGTCACTTCGCCATCATGTGCAAGGACAGATACATTAGATACCCCATTGATAGCTGTCAATTTCTTAACCATATCCGTTACATCTTTTGTTGCAATTTCTACCGTTAAATCAAGTTCTGAAACAGATACATTGCGAGCTTTTACTGTATAGTGCCTAGAATACTGTTCAACTATTTTCAATATACTGTTTTCAATTTCAATACTATTTGCTTCAACCATCAATATCATTGGCGCTTTGGAAATAGGAAGCCGGTCAATAACCACAACTACAATAGTCAGGATTATAGCCAGTACTACTGCATATTCAGCATATCCCGCGCCACATATGATTCCTGTGCTTATAGCCCAAAATAAAAACATCAGGTCAAGAGGATCTTTAATTGCCGTTCTAAATCTTACTATTGAAAGTGCTCCCACCATTCCCAAAGAAACCACAAGACTTGATTGGATTGTAATGATGATCGCTGCGGTAATCAGTGCGACACCAACTAAACTCATATTAAAGTTCTTAGAATAAAAAGTCTTTCTGCATAAAAGCTTGTAAATCACAAAAATATATGCAGCAACCAGTGCTGTTGCCAGAAGCGCTACAATAAAAGTCGTTAATGTAATATCATTGGCAGCAAACCCTTCAAGAAATGATTTTTCTATTATTTCTCTTATACTTAACATTTTTCTCTCCATATCAGGAACAAAATTTTCTGCATAAATAGTATTTTGAAAAGGCTGATTGTGTCAGGTAATTCAATTGTAATGCATCATAAATAAAGTCCGGTAAAAACTCGTCATATTTTACTTCCATCAAAAGCATTCCGACAGGCAGTATAGGGCGAGATACAAAATTACCATCTAAAAATTTTTCTATGTTCTTCGAAGAAGCCAGCTGACTGTCAAAGGTGATTCTTACATTACCTGCTCGCTCTATATATGGCATCCTTTTATAGTCAACAATAACCTTAGGCTTCAATCCTTTTGTGTTTTGAAGAATAATAAACTTATTCAATAAAGAATCATTATTCGTGTTTTTAACGGATCTTCCTTCTATTATATCTTCCACCTGACTCTTCTGTAATCTGCAGGACATCTTTAAGGTCTTTCCATGTTCTTTTCTTTTGCACTCTAAACTGATCATATCAGTACTATTATCATAAATACGTATTCTGAACTTCTCCTTGAGATCAGATCCGTTTTCATTCTCATAGTAGCAGGAATCATAGTAATCATCAAAATACAGACTTGAAATATGATACATACCCGACTCACCCACATGACTATCCAGAGACATCAGTCTTCTTATTCGTTCTTTTAATACAGCTGCCTCCAGATCACTTATAGGATATTTGTATTCATGTCTATATTTTTCTTTAAAACTCATTTTTGTTTTGCCACCCCCTTACTAAATAGAAGGGAAAACCTGAGAGCAAAAGGCACAGAGAAAAGCCCCACAATAGAAACAAGAATAGATATTAAATCCCTATTCTTTTTAGCAAAAGAAAGAATTCTATCAACTAAACTAACTTCTACCCTTGTCAAAGTGACATTGTCATAAACAGCTGAATCAAAATTGTATTCTTCGTTAGTATCCTCAATATACCATTTGTATTTTTGATCAAATAAAGCAAAGCAATCCGGATTGCTTGAAACTGAAGCCCCCCTTGGCAGAGAAGCACGAATATAACTGTGTGCGTCGTCCGGAATATAGTATCCTATCTCAACAAAGTCTTCATTATCCAACCAAATTCTCTTTAAGAATGACAGACGTCTCGAAAGAAATCCCGCCAATTCTTCATATTCCTCAGAGGAGTCTATATTCCACCGAATGTCATCATTCTTCTTAGCAGAGAAAATGTCTTTAGAATAATTGCTTATTCCCCCATCTAAAAGTGCCTGTAGCACCGGGATAAAATCATTTTCAAAAGAAGTTATCACCATACTGTGAAAATATGGGTCTGAATTCAGCTTCGAATACCAGAGTATTCTATAATCATGACCTGCAAATATACATTCCGGGTTTGCCGCATCTCCCAGGTAACAATGCGTATTTCCAAGTATCCTGTCATAATCCCATATTGGTCCTCCATATACTTTCGTTGATCCGGCTTTCGTACAGCTATAAAAATACGAGCTGGACAAACTGGCATCACAATTCTCGAATATCTCATCGATCAGATATTTTTTGGTCCAGGAATCAATGTCAATAACGCTTTTAAGCGCGGATCCCCCCTCAGCTATTGCATCTTCGATCCGGCTGATGATCTGCTGTGTTTCTTTCTTTTCTTCATAGCCAAGTTGCTCCGGGCTTCTTACATCAATTATCGATCTGTCGTTTTCAACACGGATTACATAATTCGTATTTGAAAGCCTGGTTTTAAAATCCGCAGAAAAGAGATAAGAGTCATCCTGATCAACTTCCGATCTTTCATAAAAGGTATCAGCCGCCTGACACAATGTATACAACCCATAGTACTCTCCGTTCAAGTATAGATCCACAAATGCGTACTCAGATGTATCATCCATCCCAACCTTCTTAGCTGTATCAAAGACTATTGCATTTCGAATTCCGCTATAATCTCTGGCATTCGCCAACAGAACCCATTTAGAGCTCTGCTTCATCCCCAAAATCGATTCCGGCATACTGAAAATGACAGAAAACGGCTTTTTCTCATATGTCCAAGTTGTATTTCCTCTTCCCTTTATGTAAGAATCTGTTTTTGCAGTATCTATTTTGCCGTTCTTATCTACAACGGTAATTTTCGTCAATTCTTTGTGGTTTTTTGATTGCAGAACAGCTTTCATTGAACCGGTCGCAGTTGTAACATACATTGTAGAAACATTTTCTGACTTTGCAAAAATGATTTTGCTCTGTTTGTTGTTATAATCCATTAAATATTCAGTATTGTAAACTAGATTATCTATCTCTTTATTTACGGAATACACTTCACCGTCAATAATGGCTTCTTTGTTCTTATCCAATGCAAAAAATGAGCCACTCAAATCCGCATATGAAGGAATAAAATAATAAAAGCATTCCTCTTTCTCGTTATACCAAGGATATATCTTCTGTTCATCTGAAAGAACCAGGGCTGTCAATTGTGTAGTAGTATTTACGTCTTTTATACTAACCATGATAATAAATGCAAATACTATCATAATAATAGTAAGTCCAGCCATAAGAATACTTCTTCTTGACATAACGTGTCTGTATCTCCTTCTCTTGCATTCTTTAAAAATGATTAGTTGTTAGGTAATCTCCCCTTTGACTACATGTAATCTTATTTGGATTTTTATTTAATAAAACAGCCCAATAGCCAAAAGAACTTTTGGTGATTATGTTATGTTTGCAACATGACATCAATTGCAAATCTCTATAACTGTCTGCTCCTGTATTCCAGTCCACAAAATATACAGTATCTTTTTCAGACAGCCCTATGCTCCCCCTATTTTTTTTGCACCACGCACAATCTTCTGAAAACACCACGAAAACCGGATCTGATACATGCCTGCGAATATAATTTGCAGCTCGCTTGAAATACCCATACTTATAGCAATCATTATTGTATGGAAGATAATCACTACGTCTGGCATGTATTGACACTGAATTCGTAGCCTCTATGATTTTTAGCATCTCTTTATTCTTATCATCTGTAAATGGCCTGAAGGCCAGAGTTTTCCTAAGCTCCGGCCCAACTTCCTTCACCAGATCAGGGGATTTTATGCCTTCAAAAGAGGAAAAATACAAAATATTACCATCCCTCTTCTTTTTCAAAAATTCAGCTGTCGGCTTTCTTCTTACCCCGGAACCAATTATCCATGCCAATTGTTTTAATCCATATGTAAAAAGACTTCTGCTCTGCCCGGAAAAAAACTTATTTACCATTAGTTTTAACTGCTGATTTATTGAATAATCTTCATCACCCAAAAAGTTACCGGCAACTTCAAACCCAAAACCATGTTTATTGAATGTCTCCAGAATTGCCCTGCTGGATCTGTAACCATTTTCCCAAAATCTTGTTGCACGGAGATCTTCTCTTATACTATCCTGCTCATCTTTTGATAAAACATCCATTATGTTCTTTAATCTGATATCAAAAACTTTTTCAAGCTCATATCCGTTCCACTGTTTTACTATTTTATCCGCCTCAGGGATATCATAAATAAGAGTGTTTATATAAATGTCATCTTCAGGATTAGCTCTTTTTATAACCAGATAATTAAAATACGCTGCAAGCTGATTCCCTAATCCGCAACTGATATTAACAACTTTCAAATTGAGTCTCTCCTTCTGTAACCAAAGAACAAGTATCACAAGTTGATTATGCATGAGGTTTAAAGGTAGCAGAAAATCTTGCCCACAACCTGACAACGAAGTTTACAACTAAAAATACAAGCATGCTTTCCCACATACTACGAAAAAGAAAGCCAAAGCAACCATAAATACCATTTGCATACATACCCATGTGATGATAAGTGTTCATGAAAATCATTCCATATAATGAATAAACAAACTTTCCGGATGAGTCATAATAAGATAGCCCTCTGATAAACCAGAAAATGATCAGAAATAATAGCGATTGAATAATTAAATAATATCCTCCAAAAATGGAAAGTCCATCCGGCAAATAACTGGTTTCTACCCTGTGAGTAAATAAATAATTGTAATCGCAATAGCCGGCTTTATAATACAAATAAGTAGCATTAGAATAATTATAATCGCTTTTATTAATCTCAAGCCCAAACAATCTCATTACAGGTGTGGGTAAAAGACACAATAGCCTGATTTTGAAGCTCTCTCTTATATCCGCTCTATCTTCATCAGAAAGGTCTTTTGAATAAAAATAGATTTCATCACTGAAACGAATGTTCCCATACCTGTTAAGAGCAAAGTTATCAATATACTCTTCCGTCCATTTTACTGAGTATGGCTGTGCTTCCTTTTTTTCCTCCACCTCTTCTTGTTTAGCGCCGACGGAATCTATAGCATTTTGAGCAGTTAACCTAACCAATTGTGAAAAAGAATAATCACGCTTGTTATTCCTGACAGTCAGCATAGCATCAGAAATTGTCTGCATTAAACCAAGTATCAATAAAATACTTACCAAGCCGTAAATGATTCTCTTTGGTGAAAGAATACTTTTCAGATCAACATCTTCTTTTACAAGATAAATGAAATAAAAAACAGCGATCAAAATAAAAGGGGACATTATCTCAAAGCGGGAGTTTGATCCAAGACCAACTATACTTAGTATTATCAGATATGCCCATATAACCGGTTTTTTGAAATTCACCGGTTTTTCAGGATTTTCATCGAAGAAAAATGGAAAAAATAAAACCACAGGCGCATATATCAGATCTTGAACTGTATCTGACAAACTCGTGTGATCGAAAGCATTATTTGAATACGAAATAATCCTGACGATAAGTCCCACAATACCCAGGAGCCAAATACTATGTTCAGAACCATATTTATACAGGCCGATAGATTTATAAAAACCTACCGGGCCCCTTCTTTTATCGTATCCATAGGCTGTAATGTAATAAATCACAGTAAAAAGCAAAAAGAAAAGGGTCTCTGAAACAAAGGTTTTTACAGGTGTTTCCATGCCATAGCTTACAGGACGCAGGGAGATCAAAGTTCCCGGAACAGGAATATATCTGTATGCAAACATTGACATCATCACCACAAAAAGAAAGGGTGATGCAAGTATTCTGTTTCTGTTCAGGGCCACAAAGACAAATATGACATGGGCTGTCACCATCATGATGCATCCCACAAGATTGGCCCAGGACGGAAAAAACACCATTTCCAAAACCACAGAAACTGCAGTTATGCAAAACAGTATTCTTCGCAATGTATTCAGAATATTACCGCTACTGTCCCCACTCAACAAGTACATAAGCTCCACTCAACATCCTCAATGTTATTTCAAAAGATCCTTAACAGCATCAATGTATTGCCTTACTATGATATCAACATCCAGCTTTTTTGCCCATTCAATACATTTTGATCTGTCAGGATAAAAGTCATCTTTGTATAACTCTTTTAATTTCAAATATATACTCTCCGGATCCTGAGCCTCAACAAATGAGCCTGTGACTCCTTCGCAAACCGCATCAGGAATTCCTCCGGATCTTGTTGCTATAACGTACTTTCCATACATATTAGCTTCTATATATACAATTCCAAAGCCTTCAAAATCACCCGTATCCTCTATCATATAGCTGGGCATAATAAAATAATCACATTCTCTGTACAATCTGTCCTTTTCTTCTTCCGATACCCTCCCCAGGAAAAAAACATGATTCTGCAAACCATTATTTTCCACCCTTTCTTTAAGAGCAGTCATATATGGTCCGCTACCTGCGATGTAGTACTTAAGTTCAGGAATATCGATGACCAAATTCTTTAATGCATCGATGACATATTGAAACCCTTTCCTTTCAACAAGTCGTCCCACAGACAGTATTTTATATGATCTTACATTTTCTTCAGCCCTGATATTCTTATCTACGTACTGTATGGGCGGGTGAATTACAACTATCCTTTTATTATAGTCACAGTACTTTTTGGCAACATACTCCCCGGTATAATAAGAATTTGCAAATATAATATCTGCAGATTTGATCACTGCCCTTCTTATATTATTTTTTATTGCAAAGTATATTTTCCTAAATATCGAACTACTATCGTTTTCATCCAATAGCTCTAATCCATGAACAAGTATTCCATATGGCACACCCTTGAACTTTTTAAGAAGTAAACAAGGAAGGGAATATGCATAATGACTGGTGAACGTAAAATCAAACCTGAATCTTTTATAGTCGCTAAAACATTTTCTGATCAGGTCCAGATGAAGGCAGACTTTATTTCTTGATTTACTGTAATACGCGTTGGGAATAGTCTCTTTTTCAGAGCCTTTAAAATCAGTTCCGCAGTAAGAGTGAAAATCCACATATCCGGGAAATGCCTTGGCCAATGAGTAACTTACACTCTCTATCCCACCTTTATCAGCAGCTATTTCATAAGCAATAAACGCAACATTCATATTCATGAATCTCATTTCTAAAATGTGATAAAAATAAATGAAAAAAAGTTTTTTATGTGTTAGGATTATGTTATCAAATTGTTAAAACTTTAATGAAATTATAGAAACAATTTTATTTCAAGGCAACAGAACTATCACTTTACAGAAAGGTTTCATCGGATTAGTTATGGTTACGGTTAGCATTGTAACGCCGGTACGTAATGGCGAAAAAACTCTTTCCAGAACAATTGAATCTGTATTGCATCAGCAGTATAAGCCCACAGAATATATAGTCATTAACGGTGATTCTACTGATGCTTCGTTGGAGATTGCCCGCCAATATGAGGGCGCATTCAAAGAAGCAGGTATAAACTACCGCATCATATCCGAAAAAGACGAAGGTGTATACGACGCTTTAAATCATGGCATTTCAGTCGCATCAGGCGAGTTGATAGGAAATATCAATTCAGATGATTGGTACGAAGAAAATGCTGTAAAAACCATGGTCAATCTATACGCAAGGAACCCTTATGACATTGCCTGGTCTGATATCTATATCCGTAACAACGGAAGGATCATTCGCAAAAAGGCCCGTATAGGAAAGATCTGGACAACTAATCACTTCTGTCACCCTTCCATGTTTGCAAGGAGGCAGGTGCTTCTGGACAATCCATATAATAAAAAGATCCTTGATGCAGATTACGATTTGATCTTAAGAGCCAACAATAACGGATTGAGGATTGTAACAGAAAATGTTCCAATATCCAATTACTCAACCGGCGGAATAAGCACGCGAAAAAGCTTCAAAAATATGATGCACCGAATCAATATGAAGTATGATACATATCGAAGGAACGGCTATTCTCACATGTATTGGTTTTACTGTGTGATTATTGAGGCTGTTAAATTCGCACTTGTATAAATTATTTCCTTTTTATCTTTGCTATTATTCTCTTTCCATATACAAGTATCATCTCATCCTTCATAACTAATAAACTCAAACCATATATAATTGCCCCGATGATTATGATAATGCCTACAAGGTACCATTGACCACTCCAGACTTGTTTAAATATATACACCGGAATGCTCATAACTATACTTGCAATGACATATTTAGATGACTGCCGGATAATTGCTCTATTCCAAAACTTCTTTTCAAAAGCAAAATATGCAATAAAAGCACAAGTCAAAAGAGTCTCAGATACTATTGACGCTATCGCAGCTCCGATACAGCCATACCTGTGTATGAGAGCCAAATTCAAAATGAAATTCGCGGTGATACCACCGGCATTAAATGCTGTACATATTTTTTCACGTCCGGTCGGCAACAGATATTGATTCACAATGACATTCATAATGCCATGAGTTAATACACGAACAGTAAACAATCTAAGCAACAAGGGGACTTTTTCATACCCCTCTCCGAATATGCACAGGGAAATCTGGTCGGATAATACCAAGAGACCTGCAATGATTGGAAATCCCAACACCCAGACATATCTGAATGCAATCCCCAAATGTTCTTTTAATGAATCATAATTCCCCTTGGCATAATCTCCGGCATTTCTTGAGGCAAACACCAGCCCGTCAGCCATCATTACTATTGATATAACATTGATTATCTTTATAGCTGAGCCATAGCATCCATTCTCATATTCACTATCTACAGCCAAATATCCTATCATTGTTGAATCTAAGGCACTAAAAATAGTCTCGGCCAAAACCGGAAGGTACAAAAAAAATGCAGGTCTGACGCAATTCATTATGGCTTTTATTTCTATACCGGTAAATTTGATAAGCCCTATCACTTTAGGCCACATGATGATATTGGCCAGTAGCATAGTCAACGATGTGTACAATAAATACTTCCAGACATCTCCCTGATCTTTAACAAATATAAAAAGACAGATGATTCCCAGAATCCTCATTATCATCGTTCTGATAGCAAGCTCTCTGAAATTTTCAATACCCTGAAAAAAGAATCGAATATCAAAAACTACTGATATTATTTGAATTGAGCATATAGACATTAGGCCTTTGTAACTCTGTGCAACATATGGAGAAGCAATCAGCCAAAAAAGAGCTGCTACTGAGGCCATGCAAAAAAATACTTTTAATATCAGAAGTTCAAAGAAAACCTTGCTTCTTTTATCAATATCATCTTTATATTTTGAGACTTCTCTTTGCCCATATAGAGTAAATCCAAAGGTAGTAAAAGATACAAAATACATGGCAACAGAAGTTACAAAGGCAATCTGTCCATTTCCCTCTTCTCTTAATACTCTTGCCATATACGGAGCCGTTATCAGAGGAAAAAGTATATTTGTTAACGAGCTTAACAGATTATAGATGTAATTTAATAAAAGACTCGCTTGCTTTGTGTTTCTCGTTTTCATTTACTCATCCAGAAGCTTTTTATACAGCTCTATCTCCTTATCAGGATTTGCCTTTAGCGCTATATAATCTTTATTGTACTTTAGCATACTATTCATAGCGCTCTGATCCGCCGATATCAAATGTTTGATAATCCCGGCAAATCTCTCCTGTTTATCAAGAGGTGCCCCAATATCAAGTCCCTTAATATATTCATCCCAGGGCGTAGTACCTTCACTAAGTATGCAGAGACAATTATTCATCATAGCCTCAACGATAATATGACCATAGTTCTCGCCAAGCGTAGGGAAGAAAAATGCGTGATATTGCCTGAAAACATCCGGAACCTTATTATGAGGAATTTCACCACAATAGGAAACTGTCACATTCTCTGGCATCTCCCTGATAAGATTCTCGCATTCTGCCCAGTATCCCTTATCTTCAGTTGGTCCATAAATGTCAAAAACAATTTCCCCTTCATTTATCTGCTTCAGCACTTCCAGAGCATAGCTCAAGTTCTTAGTTTTAGTAATCCTGGAAATAAAGACAAGTTTAAGCTTTCCAGGCACCTTATCTATGAACGGCTTTTCTGTTTCAAGCCTTGGTGGAAGATTAGCAATTTCATATACCTTTGCCTTTGAGAATATCCTATTGATATCCCTTAGCTCATCCTCACTTGTAGCATGCCATAATATATCATTGTACATCCCTGTCAATTTAGCTACTGTTATATACACGAGCTTTTTGAGTCTCTTGTGCCCAAGTCTCCCCTTGCCTTGCATTAAATCGCCTCTTGCCACAAGGATAGTCCGTTTCTTTTTAATCCTTCCCAGCCTTCTTAGCACCAGAGGCTTAATTGTAAATATTGGAGAAAAAAAACCATTCAGATAGAGAACATCATAATCAGTCTCGTTCAATAGCTTCTTGAATCCGGAAAGTGTCTGTAAATCAGGGCTCATGTAATAAACTAAAGCTGCTCCCACCTGATTCCATGAATTAACAGAAACGTCTTCATACGGCTTTGTTTCTTTGAAATCTCTGTCTGCACATATTACTTTAAATTCAAATTGGTCAGAAAGATATTCCACCATATTAACACATGATTGGATAGGACCACCGCCCTTGTATCCGGGAAGATACTGACCATTCATAATCAGCACTTTTTTCATTACTTAGCTTCTCCCTGCCCGGTCTTTCGTATTCCATACTTTTTGCACTCATACAGCTTGGCATCGATCAGATATCTATACCAGTATGCATGAAAAAAGGCAAACATTTGCCCTTCCTTGCCATCTAAAAAGCCTAGTTTCAGGTAATATCTATAAATATAATAAAGCCGCGCCCTCACTGAACCCGGACATTTATAGTACAGATTATATTTCAGCCATCTTTTTCTTTCCGCTGGATTTCCAAATAAATTGGGTTTGATCGTAGCATTGTCTTCAAGCTGCTTTTCTTTAGATAAATAATCAAGCACTTCGCGATCCGAATACCCATTATGCTTTCCAATCCACCATGATAAGCTCTTGGGATCACCATTTACAAAATCATTTCTGAATTGTATAGTCTTTCCTTCTGTCAGTATCAAATGCTCATCCATATTGGTTTGTTCACAGTACGCTTTCCCAGTCCTGAAAATTCTTAAAAAGAATATCGGATAAATTCCTCCATGTCTCATCCATTTACCAAGAAAGATCAGTCTTCTGTTTAACTCAATACCGGTAACAGAGTAATCTAAAGACGGAAGCTTTTCTGCCATTTCCTTACATAATTCGGGCGTAAGATATTCATCCGCATCAATTCTCATAGTCCAGGCGGTTTCGATATTTGTATTATTAAGCCCCCAGTTAAACTGAGTTGCATAGTTAGTCCATTCATGATAATAAACATCTGCGCCCAGGCTTTTGGCTAACTCAACAGTATTATCTGTGCTGCCACTGTCAATAACAACAAAACGCTTTACAATCCCTCCAAAAGAATCAATGCACCTTTTTAAATCAGCTTCTTCATTCTTTGCCAATATCACTACTGTTAAATCAAGCATAGTCCTTTTCATCTTTCTCTGTCTGCAGTCGCTTTTTAGCTTCAGAATTTATTCCGGATTCCTCCGAAAACCCTTCAGTGCTCTCCTTCTGAATAAGTACCTTTACGGTCTCAAGAATGATCTGAAGATCCAGAAGCAAGCTATAGTTAGTTATGTAGATCAGATCCAATTTTAACTTATCTAACGCAGTGGTATTATACTTGCCATAAACCTGTGCCATTCCGGTAAGACCACCTTTTACTTTGGACCTGAATATGAACTCCGGTATCTCTTTCGTGTATTTTTCCACATGCTCTACTCGCTCAGGTCTTGGACCAACTATGGACATCTCTCCCTTCAGGATATTAATGAGCTGTGGCAGTTCATCCAGCCGGCAGCCTCTAATGATATGTCCCACACGGGTTATACGATCATCATTTTCCCCGGCAGGATGAGGTTTTCCATCCTTTTCAGCGTCCACTATCATTGACCTGAACTTCAATATCATGAACCGTTTGCATCCAAAGGTGCATCTCTCCTGCCTGTAAAAGACAGGGCCTCCATCCTCCAACTTGATAAATATTGCAATTATAAGCATCACCGGACTAAAGAGAGCCAGCGAAACCAAGCTAAGAAACACATCAAAAAAACGCTTGATCATAGCTTGCCACCACTTCATGCCGACATTTCTGGCAAGAAACAAAGGTGTATCAAAGAGATTAAGTTCCTCTGAACCTTTTATTATTACATCTGAAATCTTGGGGACGAAATAGACTCTTTTATCTGCATTAAAGCAGAGTTTAAGCATCTTATTCTTATCTGATGCAGGCAAATCCCCTATGAGGACCGCATCATATTTTGATATTTCGTTGATAAGCTTTATTTCGGAAGTTTCATAATGGATTATCTTCTCTACATGATACTTATATGTGAGTGAATTCATCTTATCTAGCATATCATCCCGCCTGTCACCTCTGATCCCGATGACTCTGAGGGGCGGAAATGTCTTTCTATACAGATCTATCATTGGAATAATCAGAAAGACACCGGTTACAACATGCAGGAAAAACATCCTGACACACATAGCCAGTATAGGTAAGAAGAGCTTATAATTTGCTGTTAAAGCCACACTGATGAAAATCTCCAAAGCATCCACAGCCCCTGCCGTAAGCAGCTGCGACGCAATGAGATTCATCTTTCTCTCAACCCCAACCTTGAATGCATGGATCCATCTGCCGATCAGTGCAAAGAGGACAACATAAATAAACACAGCAATGCCAATATTGGAACCTCTTTGTAAATGCTCTATGTCGCCACGGCTATATACAAAGTTTCTCCAATGCAAGAAAAATATAAATGCTGCCGCCATCGCCAAAATCAGCAGACACAGTTCTCTGTAAATATACTTCCCCTGAATCTTCTTCTCCAAAGTAAACCCCGCTCATACTTTACAATTACATTTACAGTTACTCCTTCTCCACCGCTTTCTTTCTGACCGTTAAAATTTCCTCCTTAACGCCGGTGTAGTACCACCATATAAGAACAAGCACCACCAGGATAGCGGATGGAATTGCTATATTTTTAATGATATGTGTCACGCCACCGTCAACTACATACTGGGCGGGCACTGTTTTCTTTACTGCATTTGAAAAAAGTGTTGTTGAATAATACTCCTGTGTTGTTTCTTCTATCAGTTCTACCCAGGAGGAAATTGTTGTATTGAGCCTGTTCAACAAAGAATCGGCATAATCATAAGCTTCCTGATTAGCAGAAGTGCCGGATTCCGACAGCTGTGAAAGAAGCAGATAATACTGATTCAAATTAGTATTGGTATGGGCAATCTCCCTGATAAGATTCTCCTTCTCAGTTACAAGGGAATCATAATATTCATTCTTCTGTCCGTACTCCAAAGTGGAATCCGAATTACTTACGATGACTACAGGATCTTTTTCATAGGAATTGATGGTGTTTGTCAGACTGTCCAGCCTGGTCTGGAGCTCAGATATCTTGTTACTGCAGTTCCTGATCATGTATTCGTAGTACTCCTGCTGACGATATTTGTCCTTGGTAAGGGACTGGCTCTGAATATAGGATGAAAGTCTGTTGATGTCCACAGTCTTGACAAACTCCAGGGATGTCACGATGTCCTGGAAGGAAAGTCCTGTGGAAGATGCCCTGAAATCCGGAGCAGTCTTCATCCTCTCCCTGACATAGGACAGCATAATATCCATCTGTGTTGTCACCAGATCGATGCTCTCGCCATAGTCATAATCATCCCCGCTTAAGAGGTTTGACGTAACTGACAAAACCTCTGTATTGGCGTAGGTGTCCATAAAGTACTGTTTGTAACTGTCGATTATTCCGTCCAGAATCTTAGGCAGTTCCTTGGAGTTGAAAGTGCCGTCATCATACAGATACAAGATGTACTCTGACGGAAAGTATGATACATCAAGAAGCTGCTCATAGTACTTGGATTCCTTCTGTGCCATATTTTTGATAACTGTGATTCTTTCCAGGGCGTCCTTTGGAATAACCCCATCAATGGATAAGTTTTCCCTTACTGTCTCAACATAACTCTCATCATAGCCTCGTTCCAAAAGTGCAGCCTGAATAACGTATGGAGATCTGATTAGATTTACGTCAAAAGCCGCCCCATTGGGATCAAGGCCATTTTCTATTCCATCAAACTGAAAAGTTATCATTGCCCTTGCATATGATCCCTTACCACTGATATGCTCAAAGCCTGAGTAAAGCGCTCCGACAGAGGCTCCCACGAGAATGGCCAGAGCCAGCAGATATGCTATCAACCTCTTTCTCTTTCCCATATTTGAAAAGACGTTTATGAGATCCAGTTCACCGTTCTGATTTTTATTCTGATTGACCTGAACAACAACTTTGCTGCTTTCGGTTCTGCCTTCCTGCTCCATTGTAAACTTTTTCTCCTTTATCAGTCTTCGTATGCCTTATCTTTTCTGTTCTTCAAAATGTATTTCCTGTATCTGTTATATTCATGCCTAAGCATGGCAAATACTATAAGCGTGATCACTACACCGGCTAAAGCAGCTGACATAAAAATAATAAAAACAGAATCAACTGTCTTACGTTTTGGCTCTGATGTTGTGATCAAGTTCGAACCCTCAGCAGCGGACGTATCTGATACTTTTGACTCACTTTCCGTTTTGGTTGTTTGTACACCGGAAGCCGGGCTCGATAAAGAATTCTTTTCAGGAGTCTTTTGCTCTTTCGAAACAGCTGTTTCTTCAGAATCATTCATATAAACAGCCTCAGTTTCCACCACATCAGAGCTTATGTATCCGCTTATGCCGCTATAGTCTATCGGATACCATATTTCTCCTTTGGTATTTGTGATTTTCCGGCGGGAAACCATATCGATACCAAAAGGAATTACTATGACACTCTTAGAATCAGTTGTGGGCTCAGAGCGCAAATTTGCATTTACCAAAACAGTAAGATTAAAAACACCTTCTTCTGTGCTTAAAATCTGTGTCTGCTCCTGACGGTCTTCTTCCTGCAAAGTTTCCGGGACCTCTTCTTGTTGCTCAAGAGGCTGCCCTTCGTTCTCTGCAGCGTATACAGGCTTTGTAGAAATCATCAGCGATAAGAATGCTATGAGAAATATAAGATATGCCTTAGTCAAACTGCTCATGTTCCACCTTATTTCTTAAAAAATGGTCTGATCTCCTTATTAGGGAGATCAGATCAATCAATAGTTTATTTAACCCTCTCAATCTTGATAGGTCCCTTGTTCGTAAGGTGAAGAGCAAGTCCGTCATTAGCAAATGCGGTGATCTTGACGTTGTTCCATTTTCCGTTTACCAGCTGCTTAACTGCGATGGTTTCCGCTGTATCAGTATTCTTTACACCCTTAACACAAATTGCTGTGTCCAGAGTCTTAAAGCTGTGTCCTCCCTGTAAAGCAAAATCAAATATTGAAAGAACAGTCCTTCCGGCAGCATCCTTTGTTCCGCTGGCAACAGCCTCTTCACTGGCTTTAGTCAGGATAAAATTAATGCTTCCTGCTTTACCATCAATTGAGCTCTTACTGAGATCTTCATTCCAGGCAACTGCCACTGATCCCGGAAAAGCTGTATTGGATGCGATAATGTTTCCTATAACCTCTTCAACACTGATGCCTCTCTTTACAGCAGCTTCGTCGATCTTAGCCTTCTGCTCAGCTGTCATTGCTTTGTAGATAGATGCACACAGCTTAAGAAGAGCTTCTTCATCACACTTCATTGCGCTGATTGCTATCATTGACTCAGCAACTGCGGTTGCTGCTGCCTGAGTTTCAAAAGCGCCGCTGCTAAAAAGCTCTGCAGCCAATGCTTCTGCAGTCGCATCACCGGGAGCACGACGTGATCCGAGAACTCCGGGTGTCAGTGCCTCAGATGCTGTAGGACTTGCTGCCACTACAGGAAAACTCATGGTAAAAATGCTGACAATTACAGTAAGCGCTAATACTAGCTTTTTCATTAGTGATTCCCTCCCTCTTAGAAGTTATATGGTTTACAATTCTCAACTATCTATATTCTCCCTGAAAAAACAGGTGAAAATATCTTAATCCTCGATCCACTGAATATCCCCCTGTGGATAGTCTATAGTTCCGTTTTCTGTATCTGCCAGCATGGCAATTACCATAAACTGGTTTTCGGGATCCTCCGGCAAATCTGTTACCAGAGTAACGAGAAAGTTCATATCCGTAAGAAGCTTATACCTGGGATCCACATTGTCAGAAAGTGAAACACTGTCATATGTATCCCTAAGGAAATTCCGGCAATCATAATCCACTGAAAATGCATAGTGCGTGAGCAGATCCTCTTTTGGCCACTTTCTGGCCATCACAACCTCATAGGTCATTTTGTCTCCGTCTTTATAGATCTCGATCACGCTATTATTTTCAAAAAAGTCAGGATCCATATATGACCTCAAAAATTCCCCATCCACCCCGTAAATAACTTCGTTAAACTCACAGAAATCTAACCTGCCGGGGAACTCTGTAAATACAGCTCCGCTGTGGTCTGGAGCACCAAGGCTGTTATGGGTCATATAAAACTTATCATCCTCTGCATTTTGAAGGATTGGAGCATCTATGGTTCCGTCAGAAATATATATCCACCCGAAAATATCGTCATTTAATGCCCTTAGGGTATCAAAGTCAACCTTGCCATCCCTTGCGGATTCCCCGGTAAGGGTATCGGCTTCCTCTTCTGCCCCGATGGATCCAACCTCACCGGCCACGTCACTCTGTGCATCTTCTGAAGTAGTTTGAGCCATAGTATGTGTTAAATCACTGCCGCATCCGCAAACAAAAGTCAACGAAAGTGCTGCGGAAGCCACCAAAAATCTTTTATCCCTGGGTATTATTGTCAACTTTTTCATAAAAAACACTTATCATTAAGTCCTTAACCTTATCTGTATCGGGGTAGAACTCATCATATAATTCGCCCTCTACCGTTTCTCCCCCGATAGTTCGAAAGCTGTTTGAATCGAATGTATAACCACTGCACTGCCCCGCAATATACAGCATCTCATCCAAGGAGATATCTGTTGTTATGTACTGCGTCACAGCACTGTAAATGTTCGCAATGGATGTAGGGTTACTTTTTAGAGTGACCATAACCTTGTTCATAAGTGCTTTCAGGAAGACCTTCTGTCTCTCAAGACGTCTGTCGGAGCCTCCCACTTCATGGTCTCTGTCCCTTACAAAAAGATGTGCGTCATTACCCTCCAAATGAACTTCCTGTCCTTTTTTATAAGAAAAAGATGGTGTGACAACATCTTCAGGGATCGTCAGGTCAACTCCCCCCACTGCTTTACTTAAAGGGCCTATTCCATCCATTTTCATGGAAATGTACCCGTGAATCGGCAGCTGATATAAGTACCTGGAAACAGCCTTCACCTGATACTCACAGCTCTCTGCTTCTCCATCGCCAACGCCATGTTGAACAGAAATCTGTGCATATGCCGTCCTGACAACATTTCCGGCCGCATCGTAGACATCAACATCCACCATTGTATTTCTATTGATGGGTATAAGCTCTATCCTCTTTGTGGTGGGATCAATGACCGTCAAAATCAGCAGATCTGCCTGCCCTCCATCAAGTCCACCGGACTTTGCTTTATTTTCTCCCATCTGATCCGTTCCCATAACAAGGAATGTCAGAACGTCCTCTTTGTATCTATATATCTCTCCGTTATACTTTACCCAGCCATCTTCCCATTTCACCTGAGATGTATCTGGGCTGTCAGGTTCTGCCGCTAAATCGGTACTCTCAATTTCATCTTCGATGACGAGAGTCGGCATAGTATTATCTGCACCGCTTTGAAGGCTGCGACGTCCATCGGACAAAGCGCCTACAGCGTCAAATATCAGGAGCAGAATAATTAAAAATATCGATAATACGCCTCTTTTTTTATTAGGATTTCCCATGCCTGTCTCTGCTAGTTAATAGTATTTTAACAAACTCCTATATGATATTTTATAATAATTACAATTTTTTTACAATCAATTGGGGAATAGTCAGATTTTTTATTCAAAATGTAGAACGACGAAAAACCGCTTACCTTCATTTATCTAAGGTAAGCGGTTCTAAAATTATAAATCAAATTCGAATTCAGAAGTTGTAGATTTTTGAGTTTTGCTGCTGCCTATGAGGATTGCTGAAAGGCGGGTAAGCTGCCTGGATGAAGCAAGCTTGAGGGCAGCGTCCATGGCTTCCGGGGGGATGAGATTCTCGTAGGATATAAGTGATGAAACTGTATTAAGTAAGGCGTCATCGCGGTGAGACTCATACTCATTGGTAAGTCTTGTCAGAATGCTGCCTGCGTTCTTGGTGACAAATTGTTCGTACTTGGTCTTGTAGCCGGGCATAAGTCCGTAGGGATAAAGAAGTCTGCCAATAGCGATGTTCTCTGATATCTCGGAGCCGTCTATCACAGCCTTCTCAAAGAGCTTGTCATACTCAGCGAAGTTGATGCGCCTTCTGTCTACGCACTCTCTGTAAGCATAGCCGGAACCTGCTATGGAGAACTGAATAGTCCTTGCCATGGTGTTCTCGTTGAAGTCGTAAACATATTCCGGGAAGGTAAGGCAGGCCTCGCCCTCGTCCTTGATATGTATCAGAAATCTCAGGGTCTTGTCGCTGTCCGCCAGGAAGTTTCTGATAACCTCAAACCAGCTCTTGTTAACTGTAATATCAATCTCTTCCAAGGCATCACACTGCCTGCATACACCGTCATAGTAATCATCAAGGCTATCAAACAATGTTATCTTCCTAAGACTCTTACAGTTATGGAAAGCAAATCCGTATAGCGTCTTAATACTCTCCGGCAACGTAACACTCTTTAAGTCCTGTCGTCCGGAAAAAGCATGATTGCCGATGGCCTCAACCGGAAATCCCTCGATAGAATCCGGCACAACCAGGTCCGCTATCTGCCCTTCATATCCACTGATCTCTATATATTCATGTCCATCCTTATGTATCTTCTTATCGTAGCTAAACATTAGTAATACACAACACCCTTTCAAATAATACACTCTATCACAAAAAGCCGGGCAGAATCAGGGAAAAGAACATGACTCGGAACTCAGAAAACTCTCGGCGGACATAGACAGCTCCTTGCCCGGGGAGTCTCGTTCCAATATGAACGAGGATCCCCGGGCAAGGAGCGTCATTTCTCACCCAGCGTTACTTCTGAAGTCCTTGTATGAATTTTCCGATAGGATTCTGCTTAACCTTCATAGCTCCCTTAGGGCAATATTCCTGGCAGCAGAAGCATTTGATGCACTTGCTGCGGTCAATCTGCGGAATAGTGATCTGCTTGCCGGACTTATCGGTGTAAGGCACCATGGTGATGGCCTTTGCCGGGCAGACATCATGGCATTTTTTGCAGCCGATGCACTCGTTTTCTTTTACCTGAGGCTTGGCATTAAACACATGCTTTACAGCATAGGCTGCGATCTTCCAGCCTATTCCTTCGCCCTCAAAGGTAATACTCTGATGGCTGGTAGCCCTCTGGAAATCAGGGATCTTCACCTCTGAAAGAGCCACTTTTCCCACAATCTCAGCCTCAGAAGCCTCCTTGGGTCCAAGGCCTCTCTCATAGGCCACACCCAGGATAGCGCAGTCGTTAAGTCCCATGCCGATAATATCAGCGCAGACCATGTCCAGCGCATAGGGCCTCTTGGAAGCCAACAATGCTCCTATATGTCTCTTATCTCCGCTGCAGGGGCCGTTTCCTTCCATGCCGTCCACCGCATCAACAAGATACAGCACAGGCTTAAAATACTCATTGAGATCCACCATCATATTGGCAAAAGCCCTCTCCTCAGGGAATCTCATATGGTACTCGGGCTTGGTGGTTCCCGGAATTGTTCCAAACATATTTTTAACAGCGCAGCTAAAGCCCATCATGGCGTGGGTCTTGAGCTTGCAAAAATCTATAATGGCATCCACCTTATCAAGCCATCCGGTGTAAATGAAGGTCTTGATGGATTCCGCCTCAGGAAAAACAGCGTTGCTGATGGAAAAATCATCGTTAAGTTTAACCCTGCTGTCACCGATCTCTTTTACCATGTCGGTGAGACCGCAGACTTTGTAGACTCTGTCAAGAACCGCAGGAGTATAGAGCTCTCCCGGGCTGTCTCCCACTACAACCTCTGCCCCCAGCTCAGTAAGCATAAGGCAAAGCTGCTTAAGAAGCGCGGGATGTGTGGTAGCCGCTCTTCCGGGCTCCATGGCTGTTATCAGGTTGCACTTGATTCCAACCTTCATTCCCGGCTTTACAAAATCCAGTCCGCCGATGTTGTCGATAACTTCCTTCAGGGAAGCCTTTACAGTCTCTTCATTGTAGTTTTCACATTTTGAGATTGAAACAGGGTCAAACATGAACTTATCCTTTCTTTGTCATGATGGTTATGGCCTTGTCTATAACTTCAATTTCAGTCTTTCTGGCGTCTCCGCCATACTCTCCGTCAATGGTCCAGCTGGTGTTTTCATCAGAGTAAAAAGTCACCTTGGTCACCTGTCTGAAGGTAATGAAATTGCTGTTTACATCCCCCGTTGCAAGAGCCGTGAGTATCAGGTTCATTTCGCCGATATTCTTTGGAGCATGGATCAGAATAAGTTCCATTTTTCCGTCGTCCTGCTGAACATCAGCGCTCTCCAGAAGCTTCATCCCGCCTACAGATGCGGAATTGCATACAGCTCCGAAGATATAGTCCCCCTCCTCAGTAAGATCATCAGTTTCTATCTTCATATGGCAGTTATAGGCTATATTCTGCGGAAGCTCGGCTATGGCGCTGATAATATACGCCGCATAGCCCAGGACATTTTTCAGCTCCTGATCCGTAGCATAGCTGACCTTGGAAAAAGCTCCGAAGGCTGCCACATAGTTAAAGTAATGGTCATTCATCCTGCCGATATCATAGGAAAAAGGCTCTCCCTGGGCAGCTGCCTCTATGGCTCCTGCCTTGCCCGCAGGAATTCCCAGGCCTCTGGCAAAATCGTTGGTGCTGCCTGCAGGAACATAGGCAAGAATCGGTCTCTTTTTCAGCTTCATCATGGAATTGACCACGTGATTCAGAGTGCCGTCACCGCCGCTGCAAAGAATGAGATCTGCCTTGCCGTCATACTGCTCCACAAGGTTCTCTGAGGTAAGCTCTGTCCCCGGAAGAATCGGATAAACTATGGGTTCATAATCCTGCTCCCCAAGGGCTGTAACTATATCCATGGCCTCATTTCCGGCCTTACCTGTACCTGCCTTCCTATTTATGAGAACTAAAGCACGTTTCTTCATATATTTTTCTCCGTCTGGCATAAATTATGAAAAAAATCTGTGATAAAGCTCAAATACATATCGTGCAATCTAATTGCATAAATCATAATGCACGGATACCTAAATTGCAACAGTTAAATTACTTGATTCTCTTATATGTTCTGTAGGTATATGTGATGTCGAAATAGACCTGCTCATCGCTCTCGTCAACGAGCTCCCACTCCGGATCCCGGTCCAGATTCGGGAAATAGGAGTCAGCCTGATATTCCTTGTCTATGAAGGTTACGATGGCTTCATCACAGACATCAAGAAATTCCTTATATACGCTTGATCCGCCGATGATAAATACGTCATTGGTATCAAGGTCGCTTACGGAAGAAAGAAGCTCTTCCTTGCTGTGAACTACCAGTGCGTTCTTAACTGTATAATCCTTCCTGGTGGAAAGAATGATGTTGTCTCTTCCGGGAAGCACTACCTGCTGCGGAAAGGTCTCCAGGGTCTTTCTGCCGTATACGATAGTCTTTCCTATGGTGAGACTTCTGAAGTTCTTCTGATCTGCAGGGATGCTCACCAGGAGCTGCCCCTTGTTACCAATGGCCCAGTTGCTGTCTACTGCTACTATTGTTTTCATAAACTCTCCTCTTTTTTTATATAGCGATAGGTATATCTTTTATCTGTTCCCCTGCAACCTCGTAGCCCTCAAGGGAAACATCATTTCTTGTGAATTCATAGAAGTCCTTCACGTCAGGGTTCAGGTGGAACTTAGGTGCGGGAAGGGGCTTTCTTTCAATGAGCTCCTTGATAAGAGGCACATGTCTGTCGTAGATGTGAGCATCTGCGATAACGTGTACCAGCTCGCCAACGTTCATGTCGCAGACCTGAGCCAGCATGTGCACAAGAACCGCATACTGAACCACGTTCCAGTTGTTGGCAGCAAGAACGTCCTGGGATCTCTGGTTTAGAACCGCATTAAGAGTAAGCCTGTCCTCGCCCTTTTTCTGGGTTACGTTGTAGGTAACGCTGTAGGCGCAGGGGTACAGGTTCATCTCATGGAGATCCTGGAAAACATAGGTATTTGTCATTATTCTTCTGCTGAAGGGGTTGTTTTTAAGATCATAGATAACCCTGTCCATCTGGTCGAACTCGCCCTCTTTGTAAATGCTCTTCTGGGCAATCTGATAGCCGTAGGCCTTTCCTATGGAACCGGTCTCGTCGGCCCACTCATCCCAGATATGGCTGTTGAGGTCATGGATGTTGTTGCTCTTTTTCTGATAGATCCAGAGAACCTCGTCTGTGGCACTCTTAAGGGCTGTCTTTCTGAGAGTCATGATAGGAAACTCTTTGGACAGGTCGTATCTGTTTACCACTCCGAATTTTTTGATGGTGTATGCCGGCTCCCCGTCCGGCCAGTGAGGACGTACCTTCTCCCCCTCGGTGGATGTTCCGTTTTCCAAAATATCTTTGCACATGTTTATGAAAATCTCATCTGCTAATGCCATACCTTCCTCCTATTTTTTTCATTATGAAATATTATGATATACGCAGAGACCTGATGCCGCTTGAATCCACTTATCTGCTCCATTTGTCACAAAGCGAATTAATCTGGTCCGCAAACTTCGCCTTGTCCTTGTTGGTCATGCCCTCGGATCTGGCAATGATGCCCATAAGACGTGCCCCCGCAGCCTTAAGACGGGCATAAACATCCGAAACAAGGGTGGATTCCTTCTTCTTGATAGGAATCGGAATGCCCTCTTTCATTATCATTCCCGAGATGACATCAAACTCTGTTCCCGAATAGGGCGCATAAGTATCGTAGCCGTATTCTTCCTTCAGGCACTTGGCAAAGGACATACATACGCTGTCCTCACCGTGAACGATAAATACGCGCTTGGGTCTTTTCACATCAAAGCCCTTGAGCCACTTGATAAGACCGTTCTTGTCCGCATGGCCGGATAAACCCTCCAGCTTGCAGATGTCAGCTTTGACGTCGATGGTCTCTCCAAAAAGCCTCACCTCAGTAGCGCCGTCAATAATGGCTCTTCCTGTGGTTCCAACGGACTGATAACCAACGAAAAGGATTGTGCTCTCAGGCCTCCACAGATTGTGCTTAAGGTGATGTCTCACACGGCCCGCCTCGCACATACCCGATGCGGAGATGATGACCTTGGGCTCCGGGTCTTCATTGATGGCCCTGGACTCCTCCATGGTAATGGCCAGGTTCAGACCGGGAAATGCGATGGGATTGATCTTCTTTTTCAGAAGTTCAAGAGCCTCCTCATCGTAGCAATCGTACTGATTCTGTTCAAATATCTCTGTGGCCTCCACCGCCAGGGGGCTGTCCACAAATACCGGGAAGTTGGGATAGGACTTAACAAGGCCCTCCTTCTTGATCTTCCTGATAAAGTACAGCATTTCCTGGGTTCTTCCCACTGCAAAGGATGGGATGACCACATTGCCGCCCCTTGCAAAGGTTCTGTCCAGAATCTCAGCCAGCTCTCTGACATAATCAGGCTTCTCCTGGGAGTGAAGTCTGTCGCCGTAGGTGGATTCCATGACTACATAATCAGCCTCGGAGGTGTACTGGGGATCCCTGATAAGGGGCTGGTCCGTATTACCTATGTCACCGGAAAAAACGATCTTCTTGGTGACATTTTTTTCTGTGAGCCACACCTCGATACTGGCGGAACCCAGAAGGTGGCCAATATCCGTAAACCTTATTTTGACACCCTCACAGACCTCGATCTCTTTTCCATAGGGACAGGGCACAAAGGCTCTGATGGTCTTGTCCGCATCCTCCATGGTATAAGCGGGCTCCATCTTGCCCACATCCTTACTTCTCTTGGCCTTCCTGTTTCTCCACTCAGCCTCCTGCATCTGAATATGGGCACAGTCACGGAGCATGATATCGCAAAGCTCCGCCGTAGCCTCTGTGGAGTAGATCTTGCCACGGAACCCCTGAGAATACAAAAGAGGCAGATTACCGGAATGATCCACATGGGCGTGGGTCAAAAGAACGAAGTCGATCTCCGGAGCAGACACCGGCAGAGGCACATTCTCGAAGTAGTCCTTGCCCTGCTCCATTCCGTAATCCACCAGAATATTTTTACCGGCACATTCTATGAAGTGACAGCTGCCTGTAACCTCATGATCCGCGCCAACAAAGTATAGTTTCATATATTCTATGCTCCCATTTTCATTACATCATGTTTATTTTTTAGTATACCACAAAAAAGTGGCATTCTCCCCTGAACTCTGTTAGAATGGTAATAATGATTTATTTTAAAGGAGATTATGAAAATGTATATTAAGAAATATGCGAAAAGAGCAGTCGCATCTGTGATGTGCGCCATTACAGTCCTCAGTGTTGCAGCCTGCGGTGCGCAAAGCGGCGATAATGTCGGCGACGATACAGGAGCTGCCGGCGTTTCTTTTGAGCAGATTGAGCCCGAGACTACCACAGAGGCCCCTGCAGAAGAGGCTTCTACCGAGGAAGTCAAGGAAGAGGCAGAGGCATATGTTCTCCCTGAGGGAATGTATTTTTCAGAGCTCACCGGTGAGCCCATCAGCGAGGAACTCAAGGACCAGCGTCCCATCGCTGCCATGGTTGACAACGAGATCACCGCTCTTCCCCACTACGGAACTTCAGAGGCAGATGTAGTATATGAACTTATGAACAGCACACTTAACGACCGCATCACAAGACTTATGTGCGTTGTTAAGGATTGGGGCAGCATCGAGCAGTTGGGTAGTATCAGATCCACACGTCCTACCAACATCATGCTGGCTGCAGAGTGGAACGCAGTTCTTTGCCACGACGGAGGTCCTTACTACAACGACCAGTATTTCTCACAGCCCTGGTCAGCACACTTCTCTGGAACCTTCTCACGTATCAACAACGGTAAGGCCAGAGAGTTCACAGAGTACATCGTAAGCGGAGACCTTGAGAGCAACTTCAATAACAGCTCCAGCAAGGCCGGCTACGAGACAACTTACAATCAGTATGTTAACGAAGGAAGCCACTTCAATTTCGTTCCTTACGGAACCGAGGTCTTCCTTGATCAGAAATATTCAAGATCCTACTCAGCACACAAGGCTATTCTTCCATTCACACACAACGGATCACAGCTGGTTTACAACTATGACACCAACGAGTACGAGTACTATGAGTACGGCGAAAGACACGAGGATGCCGAGGACGGCGCTCCTCTTAGCTTCAAGAACGTTATCCTTCAGAAGTGCTCATTCTCACAGTTGGACGAGCACGGCTACCTCATCTACAACTGCATCGATTCCGGCAAGAACGCATGGTACCTCACCAATGGCGTTGCCAAGGATATCACCTGGGTTAAGACCGGCGAGACAGAAGTAACAAGATTCTATGATGAGAACGGCGAGGAGCTTGCCATCAACACCGGTAAGACCTACATCGCCCTTATCCCTGAGGACACTTGGGAGAAAATCATTTTTGAGTAATGCATCACTGCACCAAATAGTATAAAATAGGTCATGGCTATATATTTCAGCCATGACCTTTTCTTTACTTTAATTATCCAATACATCCCGGAAGAGAGACCATAATTATGCCTTTATTACATAAGAAGATAAACGGAAACACCCTGAAGTTCATAGCCTGCCTCGTGATGCTCATAGACCATCTCACAGCAGGTTTTATGGTCCCCATGGTAAGAGACGGTCTCTATAACGGAAGCCTTACCGGAGTAGAGCTCAATAACATCTACAAGGTCCTTAGGGCCATCGGCAGAACAGCCTTTCCCATTTTCTGTTTTCTTCTTACGGAGGGCTTTATCCATACAAAAAGTAAACCAAAGTATGCCTTGAGCCTTCTTGTTTTCGGCGTTATTTCCGAGCCCGTCTTCGATCTTACTCTTTATGCAAAACAGGACAGATATAATCCCGATTTCATTCAGGTCCTCACAGAAAACAAGGACCTGCTATTAGCGCATCAGAACGTCTATTTTACACTTCTTATCGGCCTTACAGTGATATGGCTCATGGATGAGATCCAGAAGTTATTTGGGCCTCTTCTGCCCATTTCCGCAATGGGTGACCCCCGCCTTACCACCGTGGATGGCAATATCAATATCATCAGCTTTTTGCTGTCCGGTGCTGTAGCTGCCTCCGGTGCGTACCTGGCTCAGTACATCCACTCGGATTACCGCTGGTGGGGAGTGACCCTTATCGTGATTTTCTACCTGTTAAAGGGCTTTGACATTCTATGTCTTATGGCAGGCTACATCTTTATCAGCAACCTGTCCACGGAATACTGGTCCTTCCCGGCCTTTTTCCTGATACTTTTTTACAACAAAAAACGAGGTAGAAATCTAGGCAATCTCAAGTATTGCTACTATTTCTTCTACCCCGTTCATCTTCTTGTTATCTATTATGTACGGTATTTCCTGCTGAGATAAAACTAATTGTCTCATTATCCCTGGTAATTGGCCATGGCTGCCTGAGCTCCGCAAATGTCCGTGGTGGACAGCGTATACTTCTGCAGAAGCTGTGTCTGGAAGAATACACACTTGTCATCATCGGCCTCAACTGAGGCTACCTGTCTGTATCCCTTCTCCTTGCTGCCGGTAAGGATATACACCGGCTGGCCCGCCTCAACATCTATCTTGACCTGGATAGTTGCAGGCTTGTTCAAAATAATATTCTTGCTAAATGTAAGTTCATATGTTCCGGGATAAAAACCATCCTCGGATTTAGTCACTGTGCCGCTGATCGGTAGTGTACCGTTCTCATCATATATTGTAACTCTCTGAGTAAGTCTTCCCCGTTCATTTAATATGCCATCCTCAGAAAGTCTCTGCTCATGTTCACCATGAGTATTCTCATCATCCGTGACAACAAAACTCGCCAAAGAGTTGCCATTCTCCTCCGGTACATCCTGCGCTGTACTCACTATGCTCTTCCCGTCAATTCCATACTGGAAGATTGCCCCTGCAAAACTGGTACAGATCAGGACCGCAGCGACAAGGATCATCATTTTTATCATCCTTGTCCTTGTCATAATTCCAAACCCACCTAAACTTTATATTGTATAGAAAAATATATCTTTCACAAAACTTACTAAAGTTTATCACAATTTGGACACATTTTTCAATGGGTTTTTCAAAAAAAGTTTATAAAAATTTATAAAAGTTTATACTTTTTTTAGAATTACGCAGGCTACAGCTCTTCTTTATTTCATCCAGGTCTTTGGTTTAATAACGATAAAAATAGGAAGAAGCTCAAGTCTTCCGGCCAACATATCAAACATAAGGATGATCTTGGACAGGTATGAGAACTCTGAATAGTTGCCCATAGGGCCTACCATGCCAAGTCCCGGTCCGATATTGTTAAGAGTTGCGGCCACAGAGGTCACCGTAGTCTGGAAGTCGAAATTATCCAGAGCAACAATAAGGGTCGAAAGAATAAAGGTGATCACATAGATCCCAAGATATGCGGATACAGACTTGACCGTGGTACCTTCCACAGTGTGACCGTCCATATACACTCTCTTGATGGCCTTGGGATGAACTATGAAATTAAGCTCATTTCTGGCATTCCTTATAACAATAAGGGCTCTTGAAAACTTGAATCCGCCGCCGGTGGAACCTGCGCAGGCACCAACCAGTGAAAGGATGCAAAGGATCATCTTGGAAAACATGGGCCATTTGTCAAAGTCCAGAGTTCCGAATCCGGTGGTAGTCATTACGGAAGTAACGGCAAAGAGCGCATGATGGAAAGATAATCCTGCGTTCTGCAGAACTCCCGCCCTGTAGATATTGATGGCTATCAGGGATGCTGCAATGACTATGGTTGCGAGGTAGTATTTGACCTCGTCAATGGCAAAAGCCTCCTTGGGCTTCTTGTTCAAAAGGAAATAATAAACGGTAAAGTTAACACCGCAAAGAGCCATGAACAATATAATGATGGCCTGGCTCACAATAGGATAGCCGCCGATTCCCGCGTTATTGATGGCAAATCCGCCGGTTCCCACAGTTGAAAATGAAATGGTTATGGCGTCATATATGGGCAGTCCCGAAATAAAGAGACAGATAATCTCCAAAATTGTGATTCCAAAGTAAATAAGATACAGGATCTTGGCTGTGTCCTTGACCTTGGGCACGATCTTACCGACCACGGGGCCCGGGCTCTCCGCCCTCATCAGGTGCATGCTGTAACCGTCCGCCATGGGAACAACCGCCAGAAGGAATACAAGAACTCCCATGCCTCCTATCCAGTGGGTAAAGGTTCTCCAGAACTGAACGCTCTTTTCCATGCCGTCCACAGAGGTAAGGATACTGCCTCCGGTGGTGGTAAAACCTGACACCGTCTCAAACATGGCATCGATGAAATTGGGGATGGTATCTGTCATCACAAAGGGAATAGCTCCAATGACACTTATGCCAAGCCATGCCACAGCAGTGATGGCAAATCCCTCTCTCGCATAAATAACCTTATTGGCAGGCTTTTTTGCAGAGCCCACATATCCGATGGCCAGACAGCTCAGAATAAGAATAAAGAACGATCTGGCGCTGTCATACTCTCCGTAAATGAGTGCCACTGCAAAAGGCAGCAAAAGAAGCAGTCCCAGAGTCCTGAGAAGCCTGAATAATACGTATCTGATCATTGAGTAATTCATTTATCGGTTCTCCAATATATCATTTATATCTTTGAGTCCTGTAAGCATTGTGACTACGATTACAGAATCTCCTGCTCTTATTATGCTTTCACCGCTGGGAGATATGATCTCGCCGTAGTGGCTGATGCAGGCAATAAGAATGCCCTTGCGAAGGCTCAGCTGTGCAAGAGGAACTCCGATAACCGGGCTTCCCGCTCTTACAATGAACTCCAGAGCCTCAACTCTCTCGTCGTTGAGCTTGTAAAGAGTCTCGATATTGCTGTCTGCGGAAGCTGACATTCCTCGTACAAACTGAACGATTCTGTCGGCAGTGATGTTCTTGGGATAAATGATACTTCCGATTCCAAGGGAGCCGATGATATCGCCGTAATTAACCCTGTGGACCTTGGTGATAAGCTTGGCCTTGGGGTTGATGCTCTTAACATACATTGAGAGCATGATATTCTCTTCATCAAGGTTGGTGAGGGAAACAAAGGATTCAACGCTTGTTACGCCCTCTTCAAGGAGCATATCCTTGTCTGTTCCGTCTCCGTTGATGATAAGGGCCTGAGGAAGAAGCTCTGAAAGCTCCTTGCATCTAACGGGGTCCTTGTCAAAAATAGTAACCTTGATACCAAAGTTGAGAAGCTGCTTAGCCAGGTAATAGGCTGTCTCTCCGCCGCCGATGATAAGGGTTGAATGAACCTTGGCTGTGGGAAGACCCAGCTTCTTGAAAAATCCGAGTGTATTTTTACCGGATCCGAGAATGGTCACCTCATCGCCGTTTCTCAGGATAAAGTTACCATCGGGGATATAGACCTCGCTGCCTCTTGAAACCACGGCAACGATGACCTGCTTTTTAAGTTCTGAGGGGATGTCCTTCAGGGCCAGGTCACAGAGTCTTGATTTCTCATCAATGACCATCTTGACCAGCTCCGCCTTACCTCTTGCGAAGGTCTCGATTTTGGTGGCGGAAGGGAACTTCAGAAGACGCTCAGCCTCTGTAGCTGCTGCTTCCTCAGGGTTGATTACCATTGAAAGTCCCAGCTCTTCCTTGATAAAGTTGATCTCCTTCTTGTATATAGGATTGCGGACACGAGCGATGGTGTGACAGTTACCTGCCTTCTTGGCTATAAGGCAACAAAGAAGATTGAGCTCGTCGGAATCTGTAACGGCTATCATCAGATCAGCCTTCTCGATTCCCGCATCCTTCATAATTGAATAGCTGGCGCCGTTGCCAACGATTCCCATAACGTCGTAGCTGTTGACCACGTTCTGAACCACACTGCTCTTTTCCTCGATGACAGTGATATTGTGGCCTTCCTTGCTAAGCTGCTGTGTAAGTGTCTGTCCCACGTTACCGCAGCCAACAATAATAATATGCATAAAATTTTATTTCCTCCGGGATTGCTTAAAGTATGGTGAAGCTCACACAAATCCACATTACATTATATTTATAATGGAATATTTTATCAACCTTCATGGTTTTTTTATTATAGTTTATCGCCACTTCATTGTATTTTATACGCATGAAACCTACAATTATCATGTCGGTAGATGGCGACATCCCGATTCTGCCTAGAGGAGATGCCTATGAAGGATTTTTTTACCAGGTTATTCCAAGGGCGCTACGGTTCCTATGGTACCGATTTGCTGACCAGATTTTTACTTGTTGAGGCGTTTATATGTCTCCTTTTGTCAGTCATTGCCCCGCCGCTTGGCTTTTTATATTATGTTGCGTTAGTGATACTTATCTACTGCTATTTCCGTCTCTTTTCAAAAAACATCACCAAAAGATACAAAGAAAATGAGCGGTATTTAAGTATAAGAAAAAAAGTTATTGGTTTCTTCAAGTGTCGCAAAGGATAGCTATGCTCAAATACCTAGTTATTTATGCCAGTGTGACCGGTAATACCCGGCTTCTGGCGGAAGAAATTTATAACGCTCTGCCGGTGTCCCCCAAGGAAAAAAAGCTTGTGGATATCCGCTCATGGCACGGAGAGGCCGACGCAGAGAATTATTTTGTGGGATTCTGGGCCAACAGAGGATCCTGCACTTTGGAGATCATAGATCTTTTGTCATCCCTGCATTCGAGAAATGTGGCTCTCTTCGGAACCTGCGGCATGGGAGCCGGAAGCCGTTACTATGACGCTTTGGAGCAGAACGCCAGGGTATGGCTGTCAGAAAGCAATACTTTCCTTGGTTCCTATTTCTGTCAGGGCAAAATGCCCATAGAAGTAAGACTTAAATACGAATCCTACAGGGGAAAAGCCGATGATGCCAGAATTGACCAGATGCTGAGCTACTTTGACGAAGCTGCCACCCATCCCAACAGGCAGGATTTCATGCATGCCCACATGTTTACGGAGAGAATGGTGAGCCGCATCAAAGATCTGTCCCTTGAATATGCGTAATCAGGAAAGCCTTCGGCTTTCTTGCTAAATAGAATGAGCCGGGCCTGTGCAGGATCACAGTTCCGGCTCATTATAATGTCTTTTTATCTTATTATGGCTTTAATACACCATTCTCATCGAAGTGATAAGTCTTACCCCAGATCTTGTAATCTCCTGTTACCATTGTGCCGTCAGCCTTGAAGTAATACTTCTTGCCATCAAGAGTAAGCCAGTATGACTTCTTAACTCTGAAGGTGCTGTCAAAGTAGTAGGTCTCATTTCCAATCTTTGTAAGGCCCTTGGCAAGGAAACCATCCTCATGTCCATAGTAAAGTGCAGACCACTTGGTGAAGAATCCTGTTACCATCTTGCCCTCGGCTCCGAAGTATCTCTTATCTTTATCAAAAGCAACGAATGCATTGGTTACAAGGTTTCCGTTGGACTTGAAGAAATACATTACTCCGTCGATCTCTGTAAGGCCTGTTGCTTTCTCGCCGTTGGAGTACTCATAGTACTTAGCGCCCCACTTGCTCTTCCACTGTCCTGTTACAGGTGCAGGTTCCGGAGCAGGCTCGGGTGTAGGCTCAGGATCGGGAGTAGGAACAACTACTTCCTCTGAAGATCCCTCACTGGATGCCTCTTCGCTGGAGCCTTCTGATGAAGCCTCACTGGATGCTTCTGATGATGCTTCGCTTGCTGCTTCACTGGAAGCCTCTGATGCTGACTCCTCAGATGATGCCTCTGAAGCTGCCTCGCTGGAAGCCTCGGAAGCTGCCTCGCCGGGCTCCTCTGAGATCTCCTCCTCAGATGATGCCTCTGAAGCTGCCTCGCTGGAGCTTTCGGAAGCTGCCTCGCCGGGCTCCTCTGAGATCTCCTCCTCAGATGATGCTTCTGATGAAGCCTCTGAGCTTCCCTGGCCGGGATCATCCTCTATAACAGGCTCCTCTTCTGTAGTGCCCTCTGTCTCAAATACCATGTAGAACAGGTTCTCAACATCCTTCTTGGTAAGCTCGTGTGAGCCGGCTGTGATATCAAGTACCATTACGTTTGAAGCTTCCTTCATTGCTGTTCCGTCAAGCTTGATTGAAGAATCATTGTCTCCGAATACAAGTGTAAGCTTGCCCTCAGCAGGAGCTGTGAAGGAAATCTTTGTCTTGCTTTCGATCTTGAGGCACTGTGTAAGTACCAGACCGTCATACTCTACAGTTCCCTTTGTTGTTGAAAGAGTTCCTGCAATGTTAAAGAAATCATCATTAAGGCCTGTGCCTGTGAAGTTGTGAACATATTTTGCTGCTGTTACTTCAGGCTCTGGTTCGGGATCAGGAATGATTTCCTCGGTAGAAGCTTCGCTGGAAGCATCTGATCCGCTGTCCTCTGAACCACTGTTCTCTGATGAAGCCTCACTGGATGCCTCTGAACCGCTATCCTCTGATGAAGCCTCACTGGATGCCTCTGAAGAGCCCTCTGAAGATCCCTCGTCATCGCTCTTTACGCCGTTGCCGCCAACTGCGATAAGCTTGGTCTTGTAGGAATTAAGAGCAGCCTTAAGGGCCTTGTTAACGCTGTAATCTGCGTCATCAACAGCGTCATTGAACTCCCACTTGAAGTCTCCGCCGTTCTCTCTTCCGGCAAGGCTCTCAACCTTCTCCTTGGCAGCTTCCGGTGAATCTGCCTTGTAGGAATACATGATTGAAGAAGTGTCGAAGTTGTTGTATGTAGAGCCGCCCTTGTAAGCCTTAACGGTTGCAGGAACCTTCTCTTTTGCAGAAGAAGCCTCATATGCATCGAACTCGGTGTTGTTCTTCTGATAGGTTACATAGCTCTTAGCACCGATGATCTTGTTGTTATAGCTCTTGATGATACCGCCATCCTCACTTGAAAAGGTTCCAAGATTTTTCTCATCTCTTGTAAGAGAATTCCAGTCAGAAATAATATCAGATCCCTGATAAGAAATAAGCATAGGATACTTGCAGTTTCTGAAGTAGTTGGCCTCAACGAAGGCTGAAGCTCCCATGGTTACGCCTGCGCCATACTTGGCATTGCCGTCGTAGTAGTTGTTGTAGATATGAACAGAACAGGTTCTGATACGAGGATGTCTTGAATCAGAGTGATCATACCAGTTGTGGTGGTAAGTGATATAGTTCTCTGTAGACTCAGACTTCATACCCTGAAGGTTACTCTTACCAGTGTCATAGAAATGGTTGTAAGAGTGGGTTACAAAGGTTGATGTCTTTGTATCAAGAGAGCCGTCGCCCTTAGCCTGGTCAGCGTCACCACCTGCAAGTCCGTAGAAAAGATCGCAGTTGTGAACCCAGATATGGTCATTGCTCTGCTGAAGTCCGATATCATCGCCTTCATTACTGTCGCAGTTCATAAAGCCCAGGTTTCTTACTTCCACGTTGGAAGCATTCTTGATTCTAAGTCCCCAGCCGTCTGCTGTGGCATCCTCGCCGACACCCTCAAAAGTGATGCCGCCGACTCTCTTGTTGGCTCCGCTGCCGCTGATGCAGATGTCGCCGCCTTCCATTGTGGCAAAGTCAGTGATCTGACCTACGAATCTGACATCGAGAGGACGGGTCTCATAGCCCTTCTTGTATAAGTTAAGAATATTCTGAAGTCCCTTGGCGTTGGTAGTTGCACCCTTGGCATTGGTGGTAACATCCAAGGATACGCTGTCCTTGGTATCCTTGGTGATGTAAAGAACTACCGCGTCGGACTTAAGTGTTCCGTTATCATTGTATGCTCCGCTGCTGGTTCCGTTGACGAAGCCGAAACCTGAACGGTCGTGAGCTGCTACATAAACCTTCTCTGAAACAGCTCCTGTCATGGTCTTGCCGTTCTCCACAGGAACAACCTTAAAGGAATAGTTGCCTGCCGCAAGTCCCAGAGCATCTGCTCTGTAGTATTTTCCGCCCTTTCCGTCGGAATAAAGTCGGATGAGTTCATCATCCAGCTGAGTGCCGTTAACATATACGTTGTAAGCATCAGCATCCCCTGCAGCCCATTCTACATAGGCTGACTCAAGCCATCCGCCGCACTCTGTGATAACCGGTACAGCAGGAGCCGCACTAACATTCAATGATGGTGCAGCCAAAAAAGATGTGGCCGCTAATACACCGGCCATCATAAGCCCCATTTTGTTGTATTTTTTCCCCAACATTTTCACTCCTTCCGCGTTTCAACAAACGCAACCTCTAATAATTACTATACAATAATAGGCCACCGCAGACCGGCAGTCAACGAATTTATGGAAGCGTTTACATAGAAAATACACGGAGGTTTTTGTTAAAAACATACAATCGCAATTGAAAGCTATTACAATTGTTTTCTCATCTGTTTTTTCGCAAAAAACAGCCACGATTCACCTTAAGTGAATTGTGGCTGCACTGTTTTCAAAGATCTCTGTGCAATCATCATCTTCTGCCCTCTGATAGGTCACGGTAAACATCCTGTATTTGGATATAAGCATATATACCGTCTGGTGGATCACTTCCTCATCTGCGGGCTGATAACTGGATACGATCTTAAATCCGGGATAACCGTCAATCTTTATCTTTTCAAAGGACTCAACTTTGAAACCGACCTTTTGCTGATACTCATTGTCATAAGCAGCAGACATGGTGTCCTGATAGATCTCTCTGGTAAGATTCAAAGACTCATCAATTATCTCCATCTCACCGGAGGCAAGAACTGCTGCCTTTTCTCTGTTGGTAAGGATCTTGTCTTTCTCATTGTCATAGTAGCTATACTTGATGGAAGAAGATTCCATCGGATGATTCTTATTGATAAAAAAACCCTTCTCTGTTCCGGGAACAAATTCACTGGGTATAACGAAACTGCAGGATGTAGCAGTCTTCAGATCATCCTCCGCAAGAGTGGTGATCACTCCTGACAGGAAAAATCCCGAAAGCACTGCACAGATAATAGCCAGTAAGCCTCCCAGCGCATATATTAATATTTTCCGTTTACACTTATTTCTCATTCAAATCACCAACAATAAAATAGTTCTCATTTATTTTGAGGGTATATTCAAAATCCCGTAATATACAGGCAAAGCCACTGCAAAGCATAACCCGTATCTCCACTGAAATGCAATGGGTGTCGCCATAAGAATAGTAACCCAGCATAGCAAAAATGGCAATGACACGCCGCAGCCGATCTTATTTTTCCTGTGAAGCAAAAGAATAATACATAGAACGCACCATGCTGTTGTGCCTACGCCAAGAAAAACAGAATAGGTATTTATCCCATTCTCAAACAGGGACTGTATTCCTTGGGGAGCCAATGATCTCGGGTATATCTTCTGTTCCTCAAACCAGGAAGCAAATGAATCCTCTGCCGCAAAGGCTCCGATATAAGTATATCTCATTTTATAGTCTTTATTGGAAAAAGACCAAAATCCATAAGTACAACGCAGGTATGAGTCAACGTAAATATCAAAATTTGAGAACATCATCTCAAAATATGTTTTCAAAAACTCAGCTCGATGAGCATTAAGAAAATCATCATCAATCCTGGCTTCTCCATATTTGATACGATCCGCATTATAGGGATCATACTGTTCTTTCATAGCTTCGATGGGCATGATCTTTTCAAGAAATGCCCTCTGTATGTCAGTGATATTCCCATCCTTACTAACGGTAGCCGCAATCTGCTGAATAGGAACACCTACAGCTTCACGGAAGCGATACTGGGCATTGGCATGATGCTGGATAAACCTGGTGGATGCAAAAAACAAAGCGATGACAACCGCATATAACAGCATGTACTTAAATACTTTTCTATAGGCTACGCAGCAATATACAGCTATAACTGCGCAGATCATAAAGCCGTTGTTTCTGCACATCATCAGATATGTAGATATCAGCAGCAGTGCAATCTCTTTAATGGATTTAATGCTTTCTCCCTCTGTTTCCCATAAATCATACATGACAGGAACCATAAGCATCAGTCCAACGGTAAAAATTACGTCCTTAACAAGAGTGATCTTGTAAAGATTCAATATAGGGCAAAGCAGAAAGAATGCATCAATGATAATAAGCGGAGTCTTCGGAACACCTTTTTCCTTCAGCCATGTCAGACAGTATGCACATGCAAGGGAGATTATGATGATCTGAAAAACACAGAACAGTATAAGAGCCTCGTTATCTGTTTCCCCAAGGGCCCAGGCAATCTTGCGGAAGGCTCTGGCCATTATAATATACTCCCAGGGATGCTGACCTGAGGTTCCAAGGCCTCCTCTTATCATAAAGATAGTATCATTGTTACAAGTTGCAGGATAATAGATCACCTGAAACAGAATACCAATAAGAAAAATAGCAATGAAGTTCAAAACAAAAAATGTTTTGGAACTGATTTTCAATGTCTTTTCCTCTCTCCAGCAGGAAGAGAAAAAGTCAGCAATCCTGATAATGCCAATAAACAAAATAAAACCGATAACCAAAGTAAGCCAACTAAACTTTTGTGCGTTATCCGGATTATAAACTTTTGTAAGTGAAAAGGCCAATGCGAATAAAACTGCGCAGACTCCCTCAACTGCCCCCTCAATTTTAGCTTTCATTTTTTTTCCCCTAAAATGGGCACAGTACCGTTAGTTTGGAACTGTGCCCTTTAATTACATTTTTATGCCTCGTAGCTGTCGATAAGATCAAGTGAATGCTCACTGTTCATCTTCTTGCACATCTCTACAAGAGCCTCAAGAGGTACGTTCTGGATCTGCTTATTGGAACCGCGAACGTTGATGGAAACTGTTCCCTCAGCAGCTTCCTTATCACCGATAACGATGATGTATGGATCCTTGTAGTTCTTGTACTTCTTGATCTTCTCCTTCATGTTGTTGTCAGAGTAATCTGCCTCAACACGAATTCCGGCATCCATAAGAGCCTTCTCAACCTTCTGAGCGTACTCATTATGCTCTACTCTGATAGGAACAATGCCTACCTGATAAGGGCTGAGCCAGAAGGGGAATACACCCTTGAAGTTCTCAATGATGATACCGATGAATCTCTCAAGAGATCCGTAAATAGCTCTGTGGATAACAACAGGCATCTGCATGCTGCCGTCCTGAGCCTGATATGAAAGTCCAAAGTTGTGAGGAAGCTGGAAGTCAAGCTGTACTGTTCCGCACTGCCATTCTCTTCCGAGAGCATCCTTGATCTGAAGGTCGATCTTAGGTCCGTAGAAAGCACCGTCGCCCTCGTTGATCTCGTATCCTCCCTCGCCGTACTTCTCATCAAGGATCTCCTTGAGAGCAGCCTCGGCTCTGTTCCAAACCTCGATGTCACCCATGAAGTCCTCAGGTCTTGTGGAGAACTCAGCTCTGTATGTAACACCGAATGTAGAATAGATCTCGTCAGCGATAGCAATTACGTCTGCAATCTCCTCCTTGATCTGAGACTCCATTACGAAGGTATGGTCATCATCCTGTCTGAACTCCTGAACACGGAAAAGACCGTTCATCTGTCCTGACTTCTCCTTACGGTGAAGTACATCATACTCACTGTAACGGATAGGAAGCTCCTTATAAGAGTGGTTTGTTCTCTTATAGGTCATCATAGCGTTAGGGCAGTTCATAGGCTTGGCAGCCATTGTATCGTCAAGCTCACGGTTGTAGATAACTGAACCGGCCTGAATCTTAACATTTGTAGGAACCTCTGTGTTATCATTGATGTTCTCAAGAACACCGGGGATCTCGGCATCAGCCTTAACCCATCCTGAGATACCGGGAACCATGAACATGTTGTTTACATAGTGTGCCCAGTGTCCGCTGATAAGCCAGAGCTTCTTGTTGTTAACAAGGGGAGCAGCAATCTCTGTATAACCGTGTCTCTCCTGAATCTCTCTTGAATACTTAAGAAGAGCCTGGTACATCTTCCAGCCTCTTGGGAGCCAGTAAGGCATTCCGGGAGCTGTCTCATCAAACATGAACAGGTCAAGAGCGGGACCGATCTTCTTGTGGTCTCTCTCAAGTGCTTCCTGGATCATCTTGATGTGCTGTTTAAGCTCATCCTTGCTTGGGAAAGCATATAAATAAATTCTTGAAAGCTGATCTCTCTTCTCGTCTCCTCTCCAGTAAGCTCCTGATACGGAACGAACCTGATAGGAAACATTCATGAGTTCCTGTGAATTAGCAACGTGAGGTCCTCTGCAGAGATCAACGTAGTCTTCACCTGTGTAGTAAACAGTGATGGTCTCATCCTCAGGAAGATCATTGATAAGTTCTGTCTTGAACTTCTGGTCCTTGAACATGGATAGTGCTTCTGACTTTGAAACCTCTTTTCTTGTCCAATCCTCTCTTCTCTTGATGATCTCACGCATCTTGTCCTCGATGGTCTTGAAATCATCCTGAGTTACTGCCTTGGGAAGTACGAAGTCGTAGTAGCATCCGTCATCGATCTGTGGTCCGATGGCATACTGAACTTCCTTTCCGTAAAGCTCGATCACTGCCTTGGCGAGGATATGCGCCATTGAATGACGATAAACCTCTAAAAATTCTTCTTTTGTCATTTTTTGTCCTTTCTATGCAATACCTACCGGGTAATGCTGTTATATATTAATTTTTTGTTACGCGTTCTTGCCGTGGCACTTCTTGTACTTCTTGCCACTTCCGCATGGACATGGATCGTTAGGATATACCTTGTTCTCTTTTCTTACAGTGTGAGAAGCCTTCTCCTCTTTGTAAAGAGCCTTTCTCTTGTCCTCGTCGAAGATATCGTTCCACTCCTCAAGGCCATAGAGCCAGTCTGCTCCTGCGTTAACCATGTTCTTGTAAAGAAGTTCCTTGTCAAAGCCAAGGTTAACCTCTGTATCCTCTGTCATATCATCGATAGGGTTGGGCTCCTTAAGGCTGTCGTTGATACCGTCAAGGAAACCTGTCATTGTCATGATATCAAGACCAAACTTGTCAGCGAGCTCCTTAACTGTTCCCTTAACTACCTCGTCAGGGTTCTTAAGAAGCTGTGCATATACGTCCTTTTCCTTCTGAAAATATTCTGTCCATAATCTCTGAAGATCGCCCTTGTTGGCAGTCTCTGAATAAGCTTTGTCACGCCACTCTTTTAATAATGCCATAACTAATTACTCCATTTCTTTTTACACAAAATTATATATCTCTCATGAATGATAGTCATTTATGAGAATATCATTCAATATTTTAATATATTTACGGCCGGATGTAAACAAAATAGATTTAGCCTTCTCTGTACATCCTGATATACTTCCTGAGATTATCAGGTCTCTCCTTGGCGAAGGTCCTAAAGCCCTCCATGGTCTTTTCCCAGGTCGTAACCGAATATCTGCCCTTTTCGGTGGAACCCTTTCCCAAAAGGAGCTCTACCTGTGACAGCCACCCGTCCTTAGTGTGCCATCTGGCGAACTGGTCCTCCATCTCAGGAGCATAGAGCTTTTCATAGCTGTCAATGGCGGCAAGGACATTTTCTTCTGAAAAAACCGTATCAAGGCACTCTTCGAATCTGTCAAAGAACATCTCCTCGAACTCAGGATTATTCATAAGAGCATCGATGATCTCCCTATTGTCATCAAAGCCGCGGGAATGATCATCATCAAGCTTGCTCTTGTCATAGTCCTCTGTAAGAACATATTCAAGAGAATTAAATGCCCTATATCTGAAGGCCTCATCCAGGTCAAATAGTACAGGTCTCCACTTATTGTCTCCGAACTCACTTCCCCGCTGATCAGCTCTCCATATTCTGTAGTTGTTGCCGGGCCAGTCGTTGTTCCCAAAGTAGATCTCAGCAATGTAATAGTCTATATAGCTGTCTATATCAATCCTGTCGCAGACATATCGGTAATTGTCTTTCTTTGACAGATCATTGGTCCTGGCAAAATCCACCAGTTCCAAATAGTCCTGAAGATCCCCGGGAGTGCCGCTGGTTATCTCCGGAAGATGGGGATCATGACTGGTATTTAGCTTGATCAGCGTAAGGTTCTTGTCATCAATTCCATAGTGCCTGTCAAAATATTCAGGATCCAGGGTCTCTCTTATATTGTGGATTCCCCAGTACTCACCGTTGATAAAAAGAACAGCCTCTTCCGCAGCCAGTGTATTGACCTTCAGATTGTCAGTAACAAGGGACTGGGCCAGGGCATCAGCACACATGCTTCTGTTAAAATCAGTTCCTCCGGCCCTGAAAGTTACACTCTCCAGGCCTCTGTCATCGGCCTCTTCACTTACGGGAAGGAGTTTAAAAAAGTCCTTCTCAAGGATGCTTCCGGTCTCATCACCTGTGACCTTTATACCCTTTGCCGCATATTTTCTGGAGGCAGCTCCGGTGAGCTCCGCATCCACCGCTGTAGCGACCAGCCTTTTTCCTGTATTGGTAAAGATCTCCACATAGGCCTTAATGCTTCCCTCTTCGTCGTAGTTTCCCGGTGGGAAGGCAGTGTTGGTGCTCATCTTGTTGTACTTTTTCCAGATGTAATAAGTCTCTCCCGGAACGTAAATGCCCTTTCTTTCATCGAACATCTTCTCCGGGTCCACAGACAGAGAAATAATATTAAAGGAGGTCTCAGGATTTACAAAATAGGATTTTGTTATGATCTTATCCGATAAGACGCCGTCCTTCATGATCCTGGCCTTCACCACCAGTCCCTTATAATCAGCTGAATTTTCCCAGCTGTAGTTCATGGCGTAATTAGGTGTTGTCTTGACGTTACCTATGGTATTGGGCTCATCACTTCTGTCTTTTATAAGGATGGGCTTTGAATAAACATAAGAATCTGCGGTGGGGTCAGAGCCGTCCAAGGTATAGACGATTTCTTCTCCCTCGCCGGCCTTAAGAGTCAGTTCAAATTCGTGATCATATATTCCGGAATCAGCAGAAAATCTCGGGGTTCCAAGAGCTGTATCAATTCTTGTCACCAGAGAAATCTCCTTGGCATTGTTGGCCTTTCCCGGAGTATTGGCAGATAAAAGAGCCAGCTGTGAAGGATGCTTTTTAAGCCTTCCCACGGAAACGCCGGCCTCCATGTTTCCATCAAAATAAAGCTCATCCACGCTGCTGCCTGCCGCATCATATAAAGTCAGCGTATCAGAGGAGCTCAGCATAAAATCAGTATGAAGCTCCGCACCTTCCACAGCCCTGTTTTTACCGGAGGCCCAGACAATAAGATATTCCCCGGCATCGATATAAGACTTTGGAAAGTACCATCTCCCCCTTGAGCCGATGTGATCCGCAAGAGAAAAGCCCTCCAGATCAATCCTGTCAGAGCCGAAATTATAGAGCTCGATCCAGTCACTGTTATCCCCGTCTTCATCCCTTATCTCACCCAGATTGGAATAAAGAGCTTCGTTGATGCAAAGGGATATTCCCCCGGAATTCTCAGGATAATCATCGCTGTCATCCAGCTCCATACCTATACAAACAAACATAAGGATAACCGCAGCCGCCAGTGAAAGCAGCCCCAATATCCTGTAAAAACTTCTGCTTTTCAAGAGATTACCCCGCGATTTCTCCGTTATAGGTTACGATGTTGATGCCGCTTACACCCTCAAGGGCCTTGAGCTCATTTGCAAGCTCTCCGTCCTTATCCTTTGCAAAAGATACCTCATAGGTGATGTCGCAGCTTACTGAATTAAGGTTGCGCATCTTGAGGTTAACCTTTTTGCAGTGTCTGTTAACAGTCTCTGTAACCTTGTCTGCATCAAGGCTGTCATTTCCATGGACAATAACAAGATAGGTGTTGTCATCAAAAACACCTCTGCTGATGAAGAAAAGAATAATGGCGATCACTATGCTGCCAAGAATAGCTATGGCATAGATTCCTGAGCCGCAGGAAATACCAACGGCGATGGCCCAGAAAATATAGGCGGAATCCTTGGTGTCCTTGACCGCTGTTCTGAATCTGATGATTGAAAGAGCACCCACCATACCAAGGGAAAGGGCCAGGTTGCTTCCGATTATCATCATTACCATAGTGGTGATCACAGTGATAAGAAGAAGTGTCACATTGAAGTTCTTGGAATACATAACTCCCGTGAAGGTCTTCTTGTAGACAAAATAGATAAAGAATGCCAGAATTACTGACATTATGAGGCCTATTGCCACCTCAAGCAATGAAATGTTAGTGTTGTTCTCCAGTAAATAATATAACAGTTCCTTCTTACTCATACACTCTCCCCTAAAAATCTTTTATCCCAACTGCTGTCTTGCAAGACAGTATTTGCTGATTGATGAATTCAGCAGCATGGCACTGCTGATGGCTTCCTTAATGAAATGCGGAAGCATCTGGTCGTACTTAACTTCCAATACCGTTACAGGCTCCCTTATAAGCGGTGTCATGGGAAGTTCCCTGTCATAAAGCCTGTCGGAGGCTGCTGCCCTGATGTTCTTGTCAAAGGTGATCCTGACATTATGCTCCGGGTAGATAAAAGCCTCACGCTCATAGTCCACCACTGTCTTTGGGCTGTACAGACCACCCTCCATAATGTTCCTGGCCTTACCGGCCACAGGACTTGTAAATGATGAAAGGGCTGAAAAATCCCCACTTATCAGCCTCTCAGCGTCGTCTCTTGTTATTGACAAGGACTCCTTTAACATATAGGAGTTAAAACGATTCTTGATCTCAAGCTTGGCCTTATCGGAATCAGTGTCATAGATCCTGATCCTTATCTTCTTACGCATCTCCACGCCGGCCATCTTGGTCATATAATCAACGTTGTCCACCGAATCGAAATAAAGGCTTCTTATATAATACTGCCCCTTCTCTCCCATGTTGGGATCCGGAGTCATGATACCCTCCAAAAGTCCCTTTAGATAGTGGTATTCCTGAAGACTTAAGTAGAACTTCCACTCGCTTCGGTAGACGTTTAATACATTCTCGCTCATGAACACCTACTTTCTTCCCAGGAATCTGTACATATGGTAGATAGCCCGGGCATTCCTGGTGAGAACGAAATACTTGGCAAAAAGCCTTCTGGACTCAAGATGAGCAATTCTGAGGGCGCTTCGAAGCTTGCTGTTGTCACAGATTTTTCTGATAAGAGCCAGCTTCTCCTTTTTGGACATTCCCTCTTTGCAGCTGATCTGCTTGAGGTTGGTGGATACCAGCTTGACATAGAGCTCAGAAAAATCTCTTATGCGGTCCTCATTATTATCATACTTGGCGCAATATTTAAGCGCATTGTCATAGAACTCCGTAACGGAATCAAAGTAGCCATCCACATATTTGGTGATAAGGCTTCCTGAACTTCTGACATAATAGACATAATATTTTTTGCTGTTAACAGCAATCTTCTCCGCATACTGAAGCATCCTTGAAGCAAATATAATGTCCTCATAAATCGGAAATTCGGGAAGGAATTCCAAATGATTCTTCCTTAAAAATTCCATCTTATAGAGCTTGTTCCAGGGGGCATTAAAAACCTCGTACTTAATGGCCTTCCCCAAAACCTTATGGAAGAACTCTTCCCCCGAGCCTTCAAAATCTCCTGAATAGGGGTTGTCCTTTTTCACATCGGTATCTACGTTGTAGTACCAGAAATTGAACAACACCACATCAGCTCCGGACCTGAGGGCTATCTCAACATTGTCGGATACAAGCCCGAGAGTGATATCATCATCCACATCCACATAGACCACGTAGTCCCCGGTGGCTGCTGCTGTTCCGGCATTCCTTGCTGCGCTGAGACCGCCGTTCTTCTGATGAACTACCACAAATCTGTCATCCCCTGCTGCCACCTCATCACACATAGCCGGTGTATTGTCACTGCTTCCGTCATCCACCAGAACAAACTCAAGGTTGTCATAGGTCTGTTCTTTAAGATTCTTAACGCAGTTATCTATATACTTTTCTCCGTTATAAACCGGAACTACCACACTTACCTTAGCACTCATGAAATCTCCCCGAATTTACTGCCTGTCTGCCACAGGTATAGTCACGGTAAAAGTACTGCCCTTGCCAAGCTCTGATCTGCACTCAACAGATCCCCCGTGATTTTCTACAATTGTCTTAACGATAGACAGTCCCAGGCCGCTGCTGGTCTCCTTGGAAGGAGTCCTGGCACCGGACACTCTGTAGGTTCTGTCAAATATATAGGGAAGGGACTCCTTGGGGATTCCCTGTCCATTATCCTTCACATAAAAGAATACATTTTCCCCATCTACTCCTGCCCCCAGGGCAATGGTGCTGCCCTCATCGGAGTATTTACGGGCATTAATAAAAAGATTATCTAACACCCTGCTGAGCTTTGCAACATCTATATTCACAATTACGTCCAAATCTTCAGGAACTTCCAGTACAAGTTTATAATTGTCATACTTCTCGTCAAGCTCAGCTGCGAAGAAATATTCCTCCAGAAACTGGGACAGAGGAACCTTATTAAGATTAAATTCCTCTCTGCCACTCTCAATGCAGGTCATATAATACAGGTCACTGATAAGAGCCTCCAGAGTCCTGGTTCTGGCATCCAGGAGATTAAGCATGGCCTTTCTCTCCTCATCAGGAAAATTAAGAACACCGTCCTTGCTCTTCTCCTTCATATAATCCACTGTGCTGCGGATGGCTGTGAGAGGCGCCCTGAGGTCATGGGAGATATTCTCAAGCATAAGAGTTCTCTCCCTCTCTGCGATCTGAAGTTTTTTATTGGCTTCCAGGAGTTTGGCAGAAAGATCTGCCACAGTGTCACTGGCAACAACCGGCTGCTGAAATTTCTTTTTAGTATTCATGATCATTTCCTTAGCTTCATTAATTTGTAACCCTTGGACCAGACGGTCTCAATAAAGTTATCTATTCCGGTCTGACCCTCTATCTTCTTGCGAAGCCTGGAAACATTGACCATTACGTTCCTTCTGTCTGTCTCTATATAGCTGCCCCAGAGCTGGGTTCCGATTTCCTCGAAGGTGATCTCCTTGCCCACGTTCTTGGCAAGAAACAGGACGAGGTCGTATTCCTTATTGGAAATGGGAATCTCCTCTCCCTCGTAGTAGAGCTTGTGCTTTTCTTTATCAATGTAAAAAGGATTAAGGTCTATTATAACGCTGCTTTTTTCCTTTTTGGCTGAGGCCATGCTCTTGCGGACATGGGAAGTCATTCTGGCATAGAGCTCTCTAAGACTGTAGGGCTTTTCAATATAATCATCGCCCCCGGCTTCAAAGCCCTCTACCTTGTCATCCTCAGACACCTTTCCGGATAAAAACAGTACCGGAACCTCTGTTATATTCCTTATCTGCCTGCAAAGGGAAAAGCCGTCCACCTCAGGCATCATAACATCAAGGAAAATGCAGTGGGGTTTGAAGCTCTCCACAAGACTCAGGGCCTTTTGGGGCTCGCTGCAGACCTCTACCTTGCACTCCTTTTCCTCAAAAAATTTCTTATTGACTTCAAGAACTTCAATATCATCATCAATCATCAGAATCTTGTACATAGCTTCCTCCGAATTAGACAGCGTCTCTCATCTTCTTATCAACGATCTGTATCTCTCTGTCGCAGTACTGAAGCACTGACCTTCTGTGGGTTATAAGAAGGCAGGTAGGTGAAGGATTCCACTTCCTGATGCCCTCAAGAACGCTGAGCTCAGTGCTCTCATCCAGGGATGAGGTGGCCTCATCAAGAATAAGGAAGGGCGCTCTTCTTACAAGAGCTCTTGCAATGGCTATTCTCTGGGCCTGTCCCTCAGAGATACCTACACCCTTCTCTCCGATAATAGTATCCACACCCTGAGGAAGCTCCATTACAAAGTCATAGGCTGATGCGCTCTTAAGAGCAATAATGATCTCCTCATCAGTGGCATCCTTATTTCCCATAAGGACATTGTCCTTGATACTTCCGCTAAATAATGTATTGCCCTGAGGCACGTAGGATATAAAGTTTCTGGCATCAGGACTTGCAGGCATCTCCTCACCCTTCTCATTATAGAAAGTGATGCTTCCCTGCATCTTCTGGGTAAAGGCCATGATAAGACGAACCAGTGTGGTCTTACCTATTCCGGACTTACCGACGATGGCGGTGAACTCACCGGGCTTAAACTCAATGTCAGCTCCGTCAAAAACAAGTTCATCCGTATATCCAAAGGACACATTGGTTACCTTGACACCGATATGCTCGGGATGAATGGTCCTTCCAAGGTATTCCTCCTTTGGAAGGTTCTGCAGTTCAATGATACGTCCCGCAGAAGCCAGCATGGTGATGATCTTTGGTACCAGCTGAGCCAGGCCCAGAACAGGAGACTGAATCCTGTTTACCAGTGTAAGGAACACTGTCATTGTACCATAGGTGATGCTTCCCTTTGCAATACATATTGCGCCCCAGGCAAAGGCCACGATGTATCCAAACTGGAAGGAAAGTCCCATAACAGTTGAAGCAAAAAGGTTGGTTCTGTTCTTTTTAAGAACCCAGTAAATACGCTCGTCGCGGAGCTGTGTAAGTCTCTTTTCCGAATAATCCTCAAGGCAGAAGCTCTTCTCTATAAGAATGTTGGCCAGGGACTCCTGCATAAAGGATCTGTACTTGGACTCTGTCTGCTGAACCTTGATCGTAAGATATTTGAGCTTTCTTCCAAGCCAAACACTTGCCAGCATGGCTACAGGTGCCACCAACAGGGCAAATATGGCAAGACGCAGATCGTAATAAGCCAAAGTAACGAAAGTAACCACAAGCTCTACAAAAAGCTTGATTATCTTGGGTATGGTTCTGGAAATACCGTCGGATACAGAGCCCACATCGCTGGTAAGTCTTGTCATCAGGTCTCCTGTGTGATATTTGGCGATATCAAGCCAACTGGTATCAAGGATCCTTCTGTAGACCCTCTTTCTGATACCAAATCCGAACTTCTCATAAACCACTACGGATATCAGCTCACTTACCACTGAAAGAGTCTGGCTGGCCAGAATGATCAGTACATATATGATGATGATGGACCAGAGCTCTGAGAGATTGCCTCCTGTGGCCTTATCAATCAGCTCCTTGCCTATGATGGCCATTCCCACGGAGGTAAGGGTCGCAATAAGGTCAAAGGCCAGAAGCAGTGAAAGCTGCGGTATATAGGGCTTGGTATAGTTAAGGACCCACTTAAAATACTTCCCCGCATCATCTCTTTTATTCCAATAATGTTTTATCTTTGCCATTTTCCCCATTACTTTTTAACCCTCGCTTTAAATCTGTCTACTATGGCATAGCCGTCCTTGGCGCCATTCCCACCGGTAACGAAAAGCTGTCCCACCCTGATCCAGGCATGGGCCACCATTTTCTTGTTTTCATCCAGCTTACACCCCAGATAAAGAGTGGATTCAATGCCCTTTTCAGCCAAAAGTTTCTGGGCTGTAAGAGCCCTTACAAGGCACTTGCTCTCCCACCGGGTTTTACTGCAGACCTGGTTCACTGCATAGGAAACTTTCTTGCAAAAACGGTATTCCTCCGGAGTGGCTTCATAGGAGGATTCCTCCCCCTCTATTCCCCATTTTTTATTAAGCTTTTTGGTGTCCGCATATAACATCTGAAACCGGTATCTTGCAGATAATCCCCAGGCTTTCAGGGTTATTGCCTTGTGTTCATTGTACCTGATGAACCGGTACGTTCTACCTATGATTCCCATATATCTTTACCTTTCAATCCTGTCCCATGTTCGAAAACTCATCACAAATTATAATCGATTCATAAAATTTTTATAAAAAAATTACAGTTTTGATAGATTTCTTTACTATAAAAAAACTTCGCATTATCCTTTTCTTATAATTCAAAAGGAGGAAGCAACTATGAAAAATTGGAATGCACCTGAAATTCAGGAACTTAACCTTAGCAACACAGAGCTCGGCAACAGAAGATCTGGTTATTGCGATGCTGCAGTATGGAGCGTAGAGCTTCACAAGAACTTCTATTCATACAGCGGAGAAGGCGATCCTAACGAAGATGAGTGGAACGTACACCCTCAGCACTAATTGAGATTAAGTTCTTACTAGAGTCACACAAATGTGTGACTCTTTTTATTTGCCTGAAAAATCTTTCAAAAACGAATCAAGGGCCAGGATTCTCACCATATCCTTATGATTTTCCTCTGTAACATCCTGTTTAAGAAGATTCCTTACACTTTCCTCATTCATATATTTATATAAGTCAGGAATAATATCTGTATCCTTTTTTTCAGTGCCATATCTGCCAAGCCTCAGTGCTGCGTCAGGACTCTGTACCCCTCTGTGGCCGGGATCAAGTCTTATGGCTGCAGGGATCATATCATCAAGATATCCCCTTACAAGTCTTCTCTCCAAGCCGTCCTCTGTAAATGCGCAGCCGGGAAGTGCAATACACAGATCCACCATTCTCTTATCCCTGGTTGGGTCTCTGAAAAGTATTCCATAGAATAAACTTATCTTGGTATCAAATATGCCCATGGTTCCGGATATAGTCTCGTCCATTATGAGATTATCCTGCTTATATCTTGGCTCGCAGTCAGCATAGCCTCTTTTCTTATATGTACTTTTCTCTGTAGCCTTAATCCTGTATTTGCGCAGTAATTCTTCTTTGAGATATACCTTGTCAAATCCTGAATTGAAGCCGCCATCCAGTCCTGTTATGAAAAGAAGCTTATTTAGTGCCATTTCCATAGTAGAAGAAAACAGCACCTTCCTGGGAATAGAATATCTTCTTCCAAAGGTCGCCAGCTGCTTCTTGGCTTCTTTGAAGTTACCGGCATAGAGTTCCTGGAAGGTCCTTGCAAAGGCATTTCCGTTGGAGAGAGTAAAGTTACCGTACTGTCCGTTTAACATTACGGTACAGCCCTTTGCCTTCATCTGATTAGCTATATCTACCATCCAGACCTGATTAACCAGAGCCTTGCCCGGAACCTCAAATTGAGAAACAAGTCTGTCCATCTCGGTAAAAGCACTCTTTCCCTCACACCTGGTAAATGAGGGCTCAATATTGGGATAATTCTCACAGAATTTAAGAACTCCCGGGGACTCATCAGGAATATATCCCGCTTCAAGAGTATTTTCATAATCCTCCAGCGGAATGGAAGTAAAGCCGTAGAGCTTCCTATTCTCCTTAGCCAGGTATGTGGCGGCCACGGCGGCCACGGAAGTAGAATCAAGGCCACTGCTTAAGGTAGCTGCAACCTCTCCCTTACATCTCATGGCGTCATGAACAGACTGCCAGAATACCTTTCTGAAGGTCTCTCTGTAATACTTATCAGGGTTCTCCTTTGGAGGAGTGAGCTTATATCTCTGCTCCTTCTTTTCCGCAGGGTTATAATATTCTGTCAAAGCGGCGGTAAACTGCCCCTTAAGATCTGTCACCTCAACATAGTGTCCCCTGGTGAGCTGCAGGATGTTTTCAAAGGGACTGAGGCCCGGAAACAGCAGCATTGAAGGGGTATTATTATATTCCGCTCCCGCAATAAACTTCTCGCATATTCCAAAATACTCTGAAGGCATGGAATCTGTTATAGGCCTGCAAAGACTTGAAAAGAAAAGCTCATTTCCGCAGACACTGTAATAAACACATCTGCAGCCCATATGATCCGTAAAGAGCCTGAAACTGCCACTGTTTATATCATAAACTGCAATGGCAAAAAGACCCTGGATATGATCTACAAAAGCCTTGTCCCAGAGGGTGTAGGCAGCATAACAAAGGGCTCCGTCAGGCCATTTATCCATATCCTCTTTTATCTCAGAAGCCTCTTGTGAAAACAGTACCTGCTCAAGCCTTGTGATCTCTTTCTCGGAAATTTCCCGCAAAAGTTCGGATATCAGCTCATCTCTGGCATTTAATACAATATCTCCGGTAAAGACAATGCCCTTTTCCTCATCCCTGACAGGAAGCTTTTCATATTCCGCTTCCTGGGTGAAATACTGTATTCCGCAGGAGAAGAAGCCATTATCAAAGGTTTCTTCATCAAATCTGTCGATAGCACACTCCTCATAGGGTTTTGCCATGAGCTCCCTGCACTCTGCTACTCTTTTATTCAGTTTGCCCAAGTCTTTTTCAAGACTGATAAATCCCCATATTGCAGACATCTGTGTTACCCCTTGATCTCTTTAATGAGCCTTTCCACCAGGTATTCCTTTGTATCAAGACCGCGAACTCTTGTTATATCCATAACTTCGATCTGGCCTGCCAGAGCAAAGCATTTAACCATCTCCTCCGGACGAAGCACAAAGCCATGGCCATAGAGCCAGTTAAGGAAAAATCTGTCCGTTATGGCATTGACCTTCTCTCCTCCGTCTATCTTCATAAAGCGGACTCCCTTTTCAAAGGCGGTGTCCCCTTCTGCCTTCTCAGCTGCCGTTGTATGAAGAGATATCAGCATATCAACCTTCTTTTTATCGGTAAGAAAAATATCTCTTCTGTCCACGGAGAATTTGTCTCTCTCCTCGTCTATATAAGTAAGTTCCTCTACGTTAAAACCATTGTCCACAGCCGCATCCCTGCAGAGCTTCTGCTCGGGAAAACCGGGAAGAGAATAAACCTTGCCATCGGCGGGATCCACATCCAGAACCGAGATATCATCGGATAAAAGCTTTCCACCGGCATCCAGAAGGGCCATGGCTGTGGTAGATTTACCGGTGCCGCTGTCGCCGCAGACAAGAGCTGTCTTATCTCCCAGGACCACTGTGCTTCCGTGAAGCACGATCTTTCCTCTCATGGTCATGATTATGGCAATGCAGTTCCCCAAAAGAAAGGATCTGGCTATGCTGTCGGGAACGCCCTCATACTTCTCACAGGTCATATAGGATACTCCGTCCCTGTGTTCCAGCAAGAAGGTTCCGGCCTGATTGGAAAACCACATGCCGTCAGCGGTATTTCCGATCTCAACCTCAGGCTTTTCTGGGTCTGCCAGCTTTTTCTTAAGCTCATCCCCGCTCTTAACCTCAATGAACAGGTCAATCCTGTTCTCACCGCCCTCTTCACCGGAAAGGAGCTGCGGAAATTCAATATTTGACTGTACATTAAGGCCATAGACCAAATAATAAAACATGTTTTCCCCTTAGTTCTTATCAAGTATTTCTTTTATACTGCGGTATATTCTTTCGCAGTTATTTTTATCATGATAGGTGAAAAATCTGTCCACTCTCTCCCTATACTTTTCTTCCATGCTGCAGTCCTTTTGAGCCATATCAAGAAGCGCCGCGGTAAAGCCATCATAGCTGGCTGTGACCGGACCAAAGCCATGCTTATCATAATCAAAAAATCCTTTTGACACAAAGGGACTGTTAACGTAAAAGTCATCAGCATCAAACTGATAATACAAAATTGCTTTTTTTAGGTAAGCAAAATCAAACACCGCCGAGGAGTAATCTGTCACCATGAGGTCCGCCTCAGCAAACATCTGATTATAGGAGCCCCTGTAAAAATCCCAGTTGGCATTATTGGGAAGCATTGATATATACTGTTCCATTTCAGGATGAAGTCTTATCTTAAGGCTGTAACCCATTGCTTTCAGGGCGCCGGACAGCTTCTCATCGGAAGTTACCCTGCAGATGGTCTTATAATAATCCGTCCTTGCAAATTCATCTTCTGAAACTCCGGCAAGGGCCGCTCTCCAGGTGAAGGCAAGAACTATCAGCCTTCTCCTGTCATCTTTTAAACAGTCGTATCTGGCAAGTCCCGTAAGTAGTACATGATCTGGCTTTATGGTATAATTCCCGCCTTTCATGTAATCTGCTTCATGCCCTGAAGAAGTTATGATGTAAAAATTCTCATGCGACACTGGATTTATCATTTTGGAGATATCATTTCCAGCCACCCCGTGCTGCAAAAAGATCTGGGGCGTCTCCTTGTGATTCTCCATATGGATCAGCTGGGAGCTGCAATGGCAGGCGGCTGCGCACAAAAGAAGCTTATGCTTTGGTGAATTGTAATCCACCACCTGACCGATGCTCCGTATCCTGTCGTAGTCTTCACTTTTTTTACTGATGGCAAAAACCGGGCAGACATCCTTATCCTGAAGGAACCTGAAAAAAGCCTCTCCATTGTCCCCCGCTGACATTTCCCTGTCACTGATAAGCCATATTTCCCTATGATTTATTGCCTTTCCCAAAGCCTTTTCAAGCTTGAAAATCATACTTTTGAGTCCCATCCCTGAAGCACTCCCCCTAAACGAATCTCTTATTACTGCCACATATCCACAGGAAAACTTTTTATCAGATCCTCCTGCATTTTGGTAAGATCCGGCACCTGTGGAATCGGCATTGAGAGCCCCTCCTCAACGGACCTGCAGACCGGATAGTCCCTGCGCCCTGTGCTGTAATAATAATCGTTGTACTTAAATCTGTCTCCGCCCTCCAGCCTGTCCAGCAAAATGGCCGGAACGCCATAGGCCTCAGCAATTATACAGCCATGTAAAGAACTGCTTATTATCAGTTTGCTGTTATAAATCTCATCGATGGTCTTTTGCCAGTCATCGGTGAGAACATCTATCTGATTAGGTATAGAGTCATCCTTCTTACTCATATGAAGGATAACTGAATAATCTTTTTTCTTCTCATACTCCTTGGGAGTATAGATAAGGGGCATCAAAACTCCGGGATCCCCGAAGACGCATTTGCTCACATCATAGCCGTTTTCCTGAAGCCTTCTCCTGGTCTCAGGGCCTCTTACAGCTCTTACATCCAGCTTTCTGTACTTACTTCTGCTCCATACAAAGCCCGGGGCTTCGGTCTGAAGAATGCCGCTTCCCCAGATGGTGGCGTCCTGATACCCCAGAAGGATAAGGGAGCCTATGGTATAAAGATGCTTTGTGCCTTTCACCTTCTTATCCTTATCAAGACCATATTTTTTTGTCATATAGTCAAAGATCGGAATAGCCAGATAATCCCCGAAATTCTGCTTATCAGTATCTATCCTGGAATAGGCTGCGCCGCCTTTTTTTGGCTTACACAAAGGAGCCCAGTTAAGATTTACCCTGTCTTTTCGGGCAGGAAAATTGGTGATAGACAGAATCATTCTGTTTCTGTTAAGTATCAAAGCCGCTTTTTCAACACCTGCGGAAAGTTTTGAAGCCATCATTTTGTTCCCCCAAATTATTTACCTGTAATGCTGCTTCTCAATTTATCATGGTCACCGTCAAAGCTCTCTCTGCTGCATTCCTCTTCTTTCAGAGCCAGCATTTTGTCAGCAGCTTCCGGCAATTGTTCCAAAGACTCAATATACGTAAGATATTTGGCACTGCTAAAGGTCTTATATGCTTCATAGACCTTGAAATGATTGTTCCCGATAACTATACAGGGTGTTCCTGTAATAAAAGCAAATATCATTCCGTGAAGCCTGTCGGTAACCACCAGCTCAGACCTGCTCCACAGCTTCCATTTATCTCTTAATACCTTCTCTCTCTCCGAGGGTGCAATATCATAATTGGTGCAGGTATCCGTCACCAGTACTTCCCTCTTCTTCTCGCACTCTGAGAGAATTCTTGTTTTATCCCCAAGGGTCAGCTTACCTTCCTTGTCGGAACGAAGGCAGACCACAATTCCATCCCGTTTTTCTGATGCACATCCTGAAGGCTCATAGAGGGATACAGTGTCATGAAGAAATTCCACCTTGGCCTTAAAGTTGTTCTTCATAAACTCATAGGACTGCATATCCCTTGCATAAAGAGTTATGTCGCTGCATCCGGCTATAACTGCTTTATCCTCTTCCAGAGCCCTTTTCCCTTCTTCATCCTCAGAATAGAAGCAAGTCTGAGGCATCAGGATTATCTTATGATCCTTAAAGGCCTTAAATACCTTCCTTCTGAAAGTCTCAGCAAAATCATAGAGACTTCCGAAGTTGCCGCCTCCCTGACATACAATCACATCATCAGGAGTTGTGCACTTTTTAAGAGCGCTGATGGAGGAGTCCACTCTCCAACCGTCTGCCACGAAAAACTGATACTCAGTCCCCTGGCAAAAGCCTTCCAAGATCTCCTCTGCGGCATAGGCAATGGCATGGTCTCCCAAATTGTCAAAGCAGGGAAGTTCAAAATAAACCACTCTCTTTTTCTTGCCCTCTGTAAGATCAAAGCCCTGATTACAGCGCATGCTCTTTATTCTGGCACGGCTTTTTCTAAACACCTTATAGGCCCTGTTAAAATAGTTCTTGGCTTCAGAATAGACCTTGTAATATCCCCGGCCCTTGAGATACACTCCAATGAGCTTCTTATCCTTGCCGGAAACATATGGATTGGCAGCAAACTCAGCGCGATGGGCTCTGATATATTCCTGGGCGTCCCTGACATCCTTTTCGGCGTCGTCGCTGTATCCGCTGGTAATATCGGAATAAAGGTACGGAAGAAGCATAGCCTGAGCCAGGTTATAGAGCTCCTCATAACCCTTTTTCTTAAAGTATTCGCATCTCTCCTGCTGCCCGAGGCAGGACGCATGGCACCCCTTGTGCCACATCTGTCTGGACTTGTTAAAGGAGATACTGTCATCTCTGATTATGTAATAATAGAGATAGTCCGGAATCTTAACTATCTTTTCAGACTTATCAAAAAGGTAGTAGGTGGTGGCGATGTCCTCATAGTTTCTGCCGTCAGGATATCTTACTCCCTCAAATAGCTCCGCCCTGTAGATCTTGCCCCAGGCATAGTTCTTGATGTAGTCATCCTCCACCAGCTTGTGGAGCGCCTCCATTCTGTCATAGCAGACTTCCTCATCAAAGATCTTCTCTGTTATGGAGAGGGTGTCTCCATTTTCCTGATAGTGGGAGCAGACCGCTATATCCGCATGATTTCTGACTGCCGCCTCGTAGAGCTTTTTCACATAGTCCCTGTGAACATAGTCATCACTGTCGATGCAGACCACCCACTTGCCGGTCATCACATCCAGAGCTGCATTTCTTGCACTGGAAAGTCCCCCGTTCATCTTGTGAAGCACACGGATCCTGGAATCCTTCCCTACGTATTCCTCACAGATCTTTCCGCAGTTATCCGGCGAGCCATCATCCACCAGAATGATCTCCAGGTTCTCATAGCTCTGGGAAAGCACCGATTCCATGCACTTATCTATGTAATTTTCCACCTTGTAAACCGGTATTATTACCGTAATCAGTTCCTGCATTATCTCTTAACGAGTTCCTTAACTTTTCTAATAAGATTCTGAGCGCCCTCGGTCTTGTAATAAGCTCCCACAAATACGATGGTACATACAACGCCGATGATCGCGCCTTTTATTATCAGTTCTCCCCAGCTGCTAACATAAAATCTTGAGGAAACCGTTCCAACCACTGCTATAACTACTGTTGCCAAAGCCAGATTTTTTAACATAGCCAGGAAATAGCTTCTGGGACTTCTCTCAAAGTACTCTCTGTAAAGAAGCTTGGGCTCATACCAGAAGTAAGTGGTAAGCCTTGCTATGGCTGATGCAAAAATAACTCCGGCAACTCCCATCAGTTTTCCAAGGATAACTGACAGTATTATGTTCTCAATTGTTGCGATAAGCATTATATATTTTGTTTTCTTGTACAGTCCCGAAGCATCTCTGTAGCTCCAGAGGGGCTGCAGTGAGCAGGACAAAAAGGTGTTGACAGAAACCGCCGCCACCAGTGTAAGTGGCAGCATATGGTCCTCTCCCAGCCAGATACGAACCAGGTCATTGGCCAGAATGCAGTATCCGGTGGTGATTATTCCGCAAAAGATGAAGCTGATGGACTGAATGGTCTGGAATATCTGATATCTCTTGTCGGCATTTTCTTTGGCAATCACATTGCCGATGCTGGCTGTCATGGCAGAAAAAACAATCTGCTCAATGAGAAGGAGCTTCTGGCTCAGCATCAGATAGTTCGAATAAAGACCGACCATTACGGTGCTGATGACAATGGAAATGATGATATTGTCAGTGGCGCTGAAGACTGTGGTGGAAACCTTGTAAATAAACACGGATTTCATGTTCTCCACAATACTTCCCGTAAGCTCTTTATCCACATCATCCCTGTTTTTCAGGTCCTTAATATAGGGGTATTCGCTCTCAGCTTTTTTGGAAGCTATGAGATTGGTAAGTATCCCCATAAAGGTTCCTATTGCCAGGTACACAATATAGTTCTTCCAGATAAGCAGAGTAACAATCTGGAGCACAACCTTTGCAAAATTGGTGATCATCCTGATGTTGACCACCTTAAAATCCTTCTGGTCCGCTGTCAGCAGCGTTGTCTTATAGACAAATAGATAGCTGGTGACAACTCCCGCCAGGGAAAACAGATAGTAGATCTCCAAATGGTCGATCTGCTTCTCGGTATTAACAATAAGTCTTAAAAACGGTATGCAGCAAAGTCCCAGTCCCAAAACCACCAGAGCTATGGTGTTGTAGACCTTTTTGTAAAAGGCCACAAGAGCTGCGATCCTATCCTCATCATTGTCCGCAAGGGGCTTGTAAAAGCTGTAGGCCATGGCCGTGGAGAACCCCAGATCCGCCATGGACAGAAGGGTTAACACATCTGAAAAGATACCGTTAAGTCCCAGGTACTCATCCCCCAGAGTACGGATAAACACGGTCCTTGACACGAAGGCCAGGATCATATTTGTCACCTGGTATATGAAGCCCACGCTGAGATTCTGGGCTGTTCGTTTAGATCTGCTTACACTCATTTATCTTCCCCAAATAAAAACTTTATTTTCTGAAGTTCAGATTAAGGCGGTGATACATGTCAAGCATGCGATCAACTTCCTTCTTATCTGCACTCTCAACCTCTTGTCTGTGTCTGCGGGATTCCTTGCTGCAGGCGGCACTGCATCCCCTTATGACCCACGCTGCAGGAAGAAGGAAAGGCATGCTCTTAAGCCATGGATATTTTTCCTCCATGAACTTAAGGGACGGGAAATAGTAGTGAAGCTTCACATTCTGATCACCGTCGGCTGTCTCCTTGGCAAGCTAGCTCCATACACCATTCTCGTTCTTTCCGTAGATTCCGCTGTCCACCATATATGCAAAAAGACTCTCGAAAAACTCGGGACATTCCTTATTGTCCATCCAGATGTAAGCAAGCTCTGTCATATGCTCTTCAAAATCCCTGATTCCAAGCTTATCAAGCTCGCCCTCAAGATAGGTCTTGTCCATCCTGTCCCCAAGCTTATTTCTGTAAACATAGATATCAAGAAGATTCCTGATACCGCAGCCTGTCTCGAAGAAATGCTTGGACATATGAGAGATCATATATACATAAAAATCCTCAATGCTGAACTCATAGGTGTACTTGCAGCCCTCTTTGAGTTTTGCCTTGAAGTTGTCCTTGAAATATACGTACTGCTTGCGGTCTGCGTTCTCATCAAAGAGACACCAGTGAACCTCCACATGTACATTCTGGGGACTTGAAAAGATCATATGGTGCTTGATAAGACCATGATTGGTATAGCCCATTTTTTCAAGGACCTCTGCTGCCTTATCAAGGCTTTCATCATATACCACCAGATCAATATCGCTCATCTCCCTGATCTCAGGAGAGGGATAAAGCTTCTTGGTAACGGCTCCCTTTAGAACCTGATGTCTTATGCCATTCTCCTCAAAGGCCTTGGTCATCTGATCTGTGGTAAACATCTGAGCAAAGGTTCTGAAGGTACTGACCTTAAGAAGATTTCTTGCTCTTTCTTTATCAGCATCAGACAAGGGCAGCTTAAGAAGGGAGCCGGCAATGGGATACTGCATCTGGCCGGATACCGCTATATCCAAAATCTCCTTCGCGGTTATCCCCTCCGGTATCTCATAAGGTGCCCTCTTCTCAAAGCAGGCTTTGATCAATTCACTTGTATAAGTTCTTATAATCTCATACTTTTTATCCATTGTTGTTATCCACACCCTGTTCTGTTGTGTCTGTTACATTTTCAGCGCCTTCAGCGGCTTCTTCACCCTCCGGTGTTCCTTCGCCTTCAACGCCCTCTTCGCCTTCAACGCCCTCTTCGCCTTCCTCGGACTCTCCGTCCTCTTCTTCCTCGGAAGAGGTCTCAGTGTCGTCAGCGGTCTGTCCCAAAGCTTCCATCTCAGCTATGTATGCCAGGTCTCCACCTTTCTCTGCAAGTTCTTTAGTATAAAAAGTGATATAGTCTGCTCTTCTGGAGAAGAAGCTCTTAATGGTATCTATGCCTGAAGCATATGCTGAATCCTTCATGGAGCCGTAGAATCTGAGATAATTATCTATGGCTGCCTTCTTCATAAGCTCAGCTCCGTTGTCAATTATCGGCTCCCAGTTGTCCTGAGTAAATCTTTCATTTACCATCTTATCCATGGTACTTACAAGCTTGTTGCAGAAAGTCTTGTTCATAAGCATTGACTGGAAGAATCTGTCCATGCGAAGAGATTTCTGTAAATATGTATCTATGGAATAAGTCTGTGTCTTGGCCCTACCCATGGAATTACCGATGGGGTAATTCATAAGCCAGCGCCATCTTCCGTCAGAGTAACCTGTTCCGCCGCCCTCAACAACTCTCCACTGTGTACCTCTGGTAGTTCTGAAGTTGGAGTTGCCGAAGTAAACATTGGCACAAATATACTCGATGTAGTTGTCGATATCCATCTGCTGTTCAACATGAGCATAGTTCTCAGCAAGACTCATGTCATTGGATACTACAAAATTGTACATATCATTGAACTGCTGCTGGTATGCATTATCTTTTCTGATATAAACGGACTCTGTTATTCCGAAATGCTCAGCAAGATAGTTGGCGGTGTAAGGAACCTTAAGAAGGTATACACCCCAATATTCACCGTCGATAAACAGGATCACGGGAGACATATCCAAAGTTCCTACGGATGAGTCCTTCATAAGCTCATTGGCAATGTAATCTTTTACCTTTAACTCATCATCATCAATATAGGGCTGAAGGGTGATATTTCCCTTGGTGTCCACATATTTAAGAATTGAAGATCCCTTAAAGTTCTCAGTGTCAGTCACATTGAACCTAAGACTCTTCTGTCTTGCGTTAATGACAACATCCACATACATCTTTGTGGTCACTTCTTTTTCAAAGGTCTTTCCTTTTTCTGTCTCGTAGAAAGAAAGCTGTCCCTGTCTCTCCCAGCCGTTGAGATAGTTGGCGCTTCCCGCTGAGCTGTTATCACCGGTGATAATGGCATCCTCTTTGGTTCTTCCGGGAACATATATGCCGTTAAAGTATCCAAACATCTCATCAGGGTCTACCGTAAGCGAAAGTACAGGGATATTAGCATATGCAGAGTCCTTGGCAAGGCCGATGTAATACTCCTGTGTAGCTGAACCTGTCACCTTACCTGATGAATTTACAGTGATGGCCTTTACCACCATTCCGGCATCGATGGAAGTGGGATAATAAGATGCCTTATCCAGATATCCAAAGCCCTGGGCAGCATATACATACTTTCTTCCGGATTTGCTTCTTACCTCAATGCTTCCGTTGTACTCTTCAGACTCAGTGGTAGGCTCTGTACCGTCGGTGGTGTAGTAGATCTTTTCACCCTTCTTTGATGAAAGGAAAAGAGAAAATCCGGTGTCATAAAATCCTCCGGGAGTTGAGAAGCCTATTCCGTCATGATAGGTATAACTGTCCTCAGAAAGCTCTGCCTTGTTGGCTTTGCCCTTGGTAGGCTCCATGTAGCCAATGTTGTAATTTTCATTCTGTGTATATCCGTAGCTCATTGAAGCTGTAAGCTGCGGTAAAAGGATTGAATGGATTATCTTACCGTCCTTATCCTTGATCATAACAACGTTCTCTTCAGCTGATCCCGGATTAGCTCCCAAGTCAAATATCAGATATTCTCCTGCACCGATCTGAGTTCCTTCGGCAATTACCGCGGCTTTATTTCCGGCAACGAATATCTGAGCTCCGGAAAGATCAGCGTTATTACTTCCGCCGTTGAACAGCTCGATCCAGTTGTCACCACTTACCTCATTGATGATGACACCATCCATTACATCCACAACAGTGGTTGTAGTAAGGTTCTCCTTCTGGCTGTCGGTGTTCAGTTTGTCAGCAACCTGTTGGTCATAGTTCTTTGTTGAGTAAACAATGTATATAAGAAGCAGGATTGATACAATACTTAAAGCAATGATGACCCAGTCCTTGAAGGTGGATTTCTTCTGGGCCTCAGGATCCATGATAACGGTTTTCTGAACCTTATTGGCATCCTTGATACGGCTGAATCTCTTCCTGTCCTTCTCAGCTTCCTTATCTGCCTTTTTATTTTCCCTGGCAATCCTCTTGGCTTCTCGCTCGGCCCTCTTTCTGGCCTGCTCTGCCACCTTGCGGTATTCCTTATCCGCATGCCTATCCATTTTGGCAGTCTTCCTGGGTGCTTCTTTCTTAGGAGCTTCTTTCTTAGACTCTTCCTTCTTAGGCTCTTCCTTTTTAGGTTCTTCCTGCACTACAGGTGCCTCTTCGATTACGGGCTCCTCCTCGATTACGGGCTCCTCCTCGATTACGGGTTCCTCTGCGACTACGGGCTCCTCCTCGACTACGGGCTCCTCCTCGACTACAGGCTCCTCTTCTACTACAGGTTCTTCCTCTACTACAGGCACTTCCTCTACTACAGGCACTTCCTCTACTACAGGGGCTTCTTCTACTACAGGCACTTCCTCTACTACAGGCACTTCCTCTAATACAGGTGCTTCCTCTACTACAGGGGCTTCCTCGATTACTTCAACCTTCTGCTGCTCAAGCTTCTGTGCTTCTTTCTTCTGCTGAATTGCGGCTCTCTCTGCCTTTGATATGTATCTTCTCTTATCTTTTTTACTCATTCTTCTTATCCTGCTTCTTTAAGGCTGCTATTGCAATAACAACAGTAGCCATAATTGCTCCAATGACTGTCCCCGATACATTAGTCACCAGATCTGTTACTTCAAAAATACCTCTTTTGGTTGCCAACTGAAAAAATTCAATGGTAAAGCTGGTGAGGAATCCCGTCAGAGCAGTCATAAAAAATGCTCTCACATGTCCATCGTTGAATCTTTTCAATCTCAGCAAAAATCCCCAGGGTACAAACAACAGAACATTCAAAATGCTGTAGGCTGCCTGCTTTACCCTGTACCAGCCTCCCCGGATAGATCCGAGATTCAGGTGTATGGATATATTGCCGGTTCTGGACCCGCTCTCTCTTCTGAAAATGGTGATCATCAGAAGAACACCCGCATAGCAGATGGTGCAGAAGGTCAGTATCAGCTGTCCTTTGGACACTTCCTTGCCCTTCTTCAGCATCAAAGCCTTGACGATGACTATGACAAGCAGTGCCACCAACACCAGTAGTATCAGGTCTCTGACATAGATCCCCCTCAGCTGCTCGGATATTAAGTTTTTCACCATCTCGTAATAGTCGTTCACTGGCAATAATTAAAGCTCCGGGAGCTTTTCCCCTCTTTGTTGTGCTAGTAGGCATCTGTAAAAAGGAATGCCCTGATTGAGTTTTTTGTATCTCTTTTTTCTTACCATGATCTGGACCTTGTCAAAGATCCACTGATTCTTGGAAAGAGCGGTTTTTATCCTGCCCTTTAAGGTCTTGGATTTATCAACCTTTATCTGCCACTCCCCTGCGCAAAGATGAACCGCATAGTGGTTACCCAGGAGTTTGCCAATCTCAAAATACTCCTTGGGATATATAACAAAATCTCCGAGATCCTGGAACTTGTTTCCAAGCCTGAACTCAGGATAATGTTTCAAAATATAGTAGGTGTAATAATAGTTACTGGTAGCATAGCCCTGAACGATCAGTTCTCCGTTCTCTCCTTCAGTAAATACCTTACCGGCCTTAGATCTGTCTCTGGGAACAATAACGGATCTGTCATACATATCCATAAGTTCCCTGATAAAAGGATTTCCCTTCTCGCTTCCGATGATGGCTGTACCTACAGAACAATCAAAAATGAAATTCAAAAATGTCTTATGCTTAAGAAGCGGATCGAAGCTTCTGTTGACCTTAACATCCGTATCAAGATAGATGCCGCCGTACTCATAAACAGCCTTAAGTCTGTAGTAATCACCGATAAAGCCCAGCTGTCTGTCCGCATAGGTCTTTCTTACAAAATCATTTTCATCAAAGCTGCAGTTGGACTCATCCCAGCGCATTACTGTGTAGCCCTTGAGCTTTTCCCAGGAATCGATGCATTTCTGAAGATTCTCCGGAAGAGGCTTTCCTCCGAACCAGCAGTAATGGATAATCTTTGGAATACGGTTTCCTTCCTCAGGCTTTATGTTCTCAATCTGTTTTGGATCAGTTGTTTGGTTTATTAACGATGACATTATAGAAATTCCCCTCTTTGTTCAGCCATTTTTGGTTGAATCTGGTACTAAGTTTATGGATTCCGCTAGAAGTCTTCATAAGCTCCCACTTTTGCTCGTCATATTTCTCGTAAATGCAGTGGGCAAGAACATGGGCCTGGGCCTGACTGATTATAGGCATTCGGCGGTATTCCTGCTGATAATAATCATTTACTATGCTCTCCATGATCTGATACAGGAAGTAGTTATGGGCATAGTCGTAATCCTTCCAATATGCATATAAAAGCTCCTGCAAAAGACAGAGCATATTGTTGTTGGTAGTGCTGTGAATAAACCAGTTGTTGAGCTCCATTACCTCCGGATTAAATCCGAAGAAGAAAAAGCTGAACATGAAAAACGGCGTCTTATCTATCACCGGAAAGATATCGGCATCCGTCATGAATACGGTGGAATCGATCCAGTAGCCGCCATATTTTATCAAAAGTGCATTCCTGACAAGGTCTGAAAAATGTGCATTTCCAATCTTTCCCTCAGCGCGTTTTCTCTTGATATGCTCGGGAAGATCAATGTAGGAATAAATGTTGTTTTCATCAAGTAAAACAAACTTCTTGTCAGGCAGGTTTCTTCTCTGGCTCTCGTAGCACCTCTTAACTATCTCAGGGGCATTGTCCAGGCCCTGAAGCCACATAAACCAGACGGTGTCACTGTTAAATGCCTTTTCCTGCTGCTCCCAGGGGCGGCTCTGTGTGCACTTATTCAGATACTTCTTCTTGTATCTTCTGTAGAAGATCATCCTGTGCTTCTGGCCCACCATGGTGCTGTACAAAAAGTGTGTCTTACCGTCGTTGTATCTGATACGCAGCATAAGCTTGTCATAAACGGTTCCAAGAAGCATGCCTTCTTTTATTCTGTTTTTCAGCTTATTTGTATCTGGCAAAATAGGACTTCTCCTTCTTTATATACTTGCTGTGGTCCTCAGAAACCGCAGGAACAAAGGGTGTCTTTTCCTCGCATATATACAGTGCGATCAATACATAAAGATATTTAAAGGTCTGAAGTGAATCTACAACCTTAATGTTAAGGCAGTACATAATGCCGCCGATAAGCGCCAATCTTGTAATTCCGGATCTGGTCCTGAAAAAGTCTCTCACCATGGAAATTCCCATACCTGCCAGGAAGAAAATATAGGCAAACATGCCGGGATATGCATAGCGCACAAATTCAGCAATGTAAAAGTTGTCAATGGACTTAACAACTCTTCCGTTTACAAGAGATCTGAAGGCTCTTTTTCTGCCAAGGCCCAGTAATGGGTTAACCCAGTCAACATGGTATATCTCTTTCAGAAGATCTCGATAGGCCTTACTCTGTCTGAGCTGTAGAAGATCAGCTCCATAGGCTACGGAATAGGTTGTATTAAATAAAGAGTCTATCAGACTGGTGATCTGAAGCATTACATAGTTGCCAAAGGCTGTCTTGAATCCCACAACAAGTGCCATTCCAAAGGCAACAAGGCCTGTCAGAAGATAGATAACATTGGCCTTAAGATATTTTCTGTCTGACAGAATAAACATCAGAGCTATCTCTGCAAAGGAAACTCCCAGTGTGGATCTTGATCCTGTCTGGAAAACATTAACCATCATAAGGATCAGAAGTATGGGTCTTCTGAATACGTTGTATTCCTTGGTTTCCAAGTCATAACCGCAGAAGGGAAGCATGGTCACCAGCATAAGTCCGTATCCCAGGGAATGGCTGGCGCAGCTCATTATTCTGTAGTGTCCGCCTCTTACAAATCGTCCTGTATAAATTCCATCAATGGTCTCCAGATAGGAAAAAGGTGATGTACCCATCACTATTTCCACAAAGCCCAGAAATATCAGTACATAGATGCAGGCCATGATAAGTCTGATCATGCCATCCACTCCGAAAGTATCCTTGATGAGATAGATCAGAAGATACAACTCAAGGAACTCAACGAAGGGATTAAGAAATGCGTTAACATCCGCTCTCAGGACCATGGTGTACACCAGAACCACTATATACGGAATCAACAACAGCCCCACTTTTTCCTTCAGGATAACATCCATAAAATCATGGCTTCTCTTGTAATCAGTTATGATAAGAAGAAGCAATGCAATAATGGTGATTCTTACTGCTGTCAGGTCAAAAACCGGATTGGGAACTCCAAAATACTGCGGAAGCACGTAAAGTGCCACAACATAGGCCACCGCAAACTTCCTGAAGGCATTCAATTCTTTGGTATTTCTCAAATATTTACTTTTTTCTCTCGGAATTAAAGCCGTCGCACTGTTCATAAAACTCTTTCCACGGCGCTCAAGGTCTAAGCGCCATCATAAGCTCCACCGGAATGGAGCGTTTTTTGTGATAACAATCTGTGTATGCAAAAAGCCTGAAGAAATTCAGAAGCTTTCTGTTCTCTATAAGGTCAATTCTCATCTGAGTGGCTTTGATATGCCTTTTCAAAAGAGAAATCTTTTCCTGGTCATTGCCATTTTCAAGAACATATTTCCAGGTTCTCTCATGGCTCTTTTTAAGTTCTTTGAGATACTTTAATCTCTTCTGGTTCTCATGCTCCTTGTGAAGGGTGACATTGGTTGAATGGAGCCTTCTCTTCATGGTTACCCTGTGATAGAAATAAAGGCTTCCTCTGCACAAAGCCAGCTTCCAGACGAATTCGTCGTGGGCCCAGCCCTTGTACCAGTATCTGTCCACCGCCTTCAAGAAGCTCCTTCTCATGGCCATGGTACAGCCCTGACAACCGATGAAAATATTGGGTGAGTTAAATTCAAGTTTCTCCAGAGAATCGTCATTTCTGAAGGTAGCCAGTTCCCACTTCTGGGGCTCAGGCGCATCCTCGGAGCACTTGAAGGGCTCAAACTCAGAGCCGATAAGCTCTGCCTCAGGATGGTTTTCAAGGACGGCTATCATCCTCTCTACTCTGTCTTTAACCCAGATATCATCCTGGTCGCAGAAAAGAACGTAGTCCCCTGTGGTCTTTCGCATAGCATTTACAAAGTTCGATGCATAGCCCAGATTGCTCTCGTTTACGGAAAAGAAAAATCTGTCCTCAAGCTTCTTTTCCCTGATAAACTCAGCAATAAGATCCGCTGTGCCATCCCCTGACCTGTCATCGCAGATGATTACCTCATCCACAGGCCTTGTCTGGTCCAGGATCGACTGGAGCTGCTCTTCTATGTACTTTTCTCCGTTGTAGGTAGCTATCGCCACAGAAATTTTCAAACTCATCCCACCATTACCTTTGCCAGTACTTTGCCGTAAACAGGACAGATCTTTCTGTTTATGGTCTTGATATACATACCGATCTTGCCGGTGAAGTATTTGTTCTTCTTGTAATACGGAAAATGCTTTATCACGAAGGAGAAGGTCTTGTCATAGAGCTCTCCTCGCATAACGTTCGAATCAACTCTGCCTATTCTGCTGATGTTGCTGCAAAAAGCAGTCTTAACACAAAAATACTCGAGCTCATCCTTATACTGTCCGAATAACCCATTTCTCTGGAAGAACTCGATTATATCGTCGAAGACATTGAATATGTCTCCCACCCTTCTGCCAAGGTTGCCTGTCATGGTGGAATTAGCTCTCACACAGTAGTAAACCAGTTTTTCATCCACATACGCATGCTTTTTGATAAACGGAAGGGTCTTGATGTAAAAGGCCGTATCCTCGTAGATCATGCCCTCGGGGAAGGTTATGTTGTTATTTATAAGAATTTCTCTCCTGTAAAGCTTGTTCCAGGGAGAAACCTGAGGATTAAGGAAAAGCTCCTTTACGTCCTCATGGGCACATATGGTACCTCTTGTTCCTATTTCCTTGTAAAGAGGAAGACCGTCTGCCCCGGTTCCATTCTGCTCCAACATGCTGTGATAATGGCATTCGCAAAGGTCTGCATTTTCCTGCTTCGCCTTGTCATAGAGCTTTTTAAAAAGAGTAGGATCAACGTAGTCGTCCGAGTCGGCAAAACCGATGTATTCACCGGTGGCCTTCTGAATTCCCAGATTTCTTGCGGTGGCCTGTCCGCCGTTGGTCTTGTTGTAGACCTTCACGATATCCGGGAACTTCTCCTGATACTCTGCAAGTATCTCGGGAGAAGAATCCGTGGAACCGTCGTTAACCACCACAAGCTCTAAGTTCTTTTTATCGATTGTCTGTGAAAGCAGTGCATCCATGCACCTTCTTAAATACTTCTCCGTGTTATACACGGGTATTACTACGCTTACCATACTTTCCACCGTTGATATATTCCTTGTGATTGTAGTCCTCAGACTTAACCGAAATGCCGTTATAGATAAATCCGCTGATGTTGGCATCCACAGCCTCAAGTCTTCTGATGATGAGCTCCTCACGCTCAAATCTTGTAACAGACTCTCTGATAACCACAACAAAAGCTGTAGCTACATTAACAACCTCAACACCATCGGCTACAACACCGATTGAAGGAGTATCGATGATGATATAGTCATAATCTTCCTTCTTCTCTGCTATCAATTCCTTCCATCTCTCACTGATAAGAAGGTCAGTGGGGTTTGGAGGAAATGCTCCGGTTGTAACAAGGTCAAGGTTCTCTGCTATATTCTTGTGAATGTTCAGCTCTGTTTTGATGCCGGCAAGATACTCACTAAGTCCGTCTGTGCCTTCGAAACCGAACTCCTCTGCGATATTTCCGTTACGAAGATCGGCGTCCACAAGAAGTGTTCTCTTACCCATAAGAGCAAAGCTTCTTGCAACGTTGATGGCATTGGTGGTCTTTCCCTCGTCGTAGTCGGCGCCGGTGATAGCAAATACAGGACACTTCTCACCTTTTCCCAGGAAAAGAAGGTTGGCTCTGATATCGTTATAGGCCTCTCTCAGAATGAAGGGGCTCTCCTCTGTAAGGATAACGTCAGGCTCGCCGTTTTCTTTTTTATCTCTGATCTGAGGAACCATTCCAAGGATCGGAATGTTGAACATGTCCTCAACCTCATAAATTCTTCTGTAGGTTGTATTCATAAGTCCCTTGTAGATAAAGAACAGGGCTGCTAATCCGCCGCCGCCCACACATCCGATAGCGATCATAAGAAGAACGCTGGTGGACTGGTATGGTGCTGTGGGAAGTACAGCCTCATCCAGGATCTCGATACCACCTGACTTAACTATGCTGATGATCTTCTCGGGAGCAAGGGCTCCGATGGTGTTGGCGATGGTCATTGCCGCATAAGGATTGGGATCCTTAACTGTTACCTTGAATACAGCGGTTCCGGAAACAGCGTTGGTTGTAATGCTGCTTCTGAGTCTTGTCACAGTGTAGTACATAGGATCCAACTGAGCTTCTTCAATTACAGACTCCAAAAAGCCTGCACTTTTTATGATCTGTGAATAACTGTTCAGCAAGCTGCTGGCCTGTGAAATCTCTCCGGTTGAAAGATTGATTCCGTTGTCATTGATATAGTCCGGGTTGGAATATACATAAAGTGAAATCTGGGCTGCATATACATCATTCCTGGTCACGAAGGCAAATCCTCCTGCCAGAGCACCGAAGATCAATCCGATCAGGATCATGTATTTCAGCTTGGTTTTAATGATCCAAATAAGTTTTTCTAAATGAAAGTTATTAATGATAGTCTTTAACACGTCTGTCCACCTTTAATCAGATAAAATCCAATTCCTTTAGTTTTCCTAAAAATTCTTCTACAGAAGCCTCGCACTCCTGCCTTGAGACATCATACTCAGAGAGAAGCTTGTCCACGATCTCGCCAAAGGTGATCTCCTCCTGGATAAGATCCCAGATATCATTGCCGCTTCCCTTGATCATAAAGTACTTTCCGGACTCAAAGTCGATCATAACCTTTTCCCCGGATAGATCTGTAACATTAAGATTCTTTTTAAGTTTAATCTTCTCACTTACGTTCACTGTGTCTTCCTCCACACCACTTAATATGCGCCCTTTCTTCTGAGCAAAACTCCCACGGTCTTAAACAGGATCTCTATGTCGGACCAGATAGTCCAATTGTCGATGTACTTAAGATCCAGCTCGACCACCTCGTCGAAACTCTTGATGTCATTTCTGCCGCTTATCTGCCATAGTCCGGTGATTCCCGGTTTTATGCTGATTCGTCTCCACTGGCTTCTCTTGTATCCGGAAACCTCTTTGGTTGTAGGGGGCCTTGTCCCCACAAGGCTCATCTCTCCACGTATGACATTAAACAGCTGTGGCAGCTCATCAATACTGGTTCTTCTGATGAACTTGCCGACCCTTGTAACCCTCGGGTCATCCTTTATCTTAAACATGAAGCCGTCCATCTCATTCTGATCTTCGAGTTCATGTCTGCGATCTTCTGCATCCACACACATACTTCGGAATTTATAAATATCAAATATTCTGCCGTTCTGTCCCACTCTCTTTTGCTTGAAAAACGCAGGTCCCGGAGAATCCAGCTTAATGGCTATACAGGTTATTAGCATAAGGGGCGACAGGACGATGGCAACCACCACGCTGACAACAAGATCCAATGCCCTTTTCAGCACCTGTTCATAGCTGTTAAGAGCTATGGTGTGATAGGTTATCACCGGATAGGTCCCCACGGAACTTACAAAGCTGTCTGACCTGTTCATTCTTCTGGAGTAGGCCACATCCATAACAACCTTGACCGTAACACCCATCTCAAGGCAAAGATCGATCTGATCCCTGATACGATCGATGGAATCATCGCTGTGAAGAATATAGAAGACCTGATCGATCTCATACTTTCTGATGATATCCTCAAGGTTGTCCAAGGTTCCCAGGACATTGAATATCCTGTTCTTTGGCATATCTCCCTCGATGATGTATCCGATCTCTTCCACCTTCACGCTGGTCTTATTCAAAAAGTAGTTGAATTTTTCGTACTCATCAAAGTTTCCCACGAACGCAACTCTCGGTGCTCTGTAGGTGGTCAGTGTCATCTGCAGGAATCTGCTGACAACCATGTTCACACAAATGGCCACATAAGACAGCACCAAAAACAGCAAGTGGAACTCCCTTATACTCTGATTGGGATTGTAGACATACATGATTGATGTGGTCACAGCCGCAGCCAATAACCACGATTTAGATAAGATACGCCAGAACCTGTCCATGTAAAAAAACAACGTGACATTGTAAATTCTGGCTTCCTTATTGGATAAAATATATACGACTCCGAAAATGACAATCAGTGCGAAGCATTTCGGAAAAGTCTCTTTTAATATAATGCCGTCAAAAATTACACGCTCTATCAAAAAGATGATGAACAGAACAAAGGCATCTATCACCATCTGTATTATGTTTGTATTTGCTCCTCTGTTACTCCTGTTCATCCCAATAAAACCCTACCCATAAATCAGTTCAATCGAAAATATCGATGAACTTCATTATCGTCTCCTCAATATTTCCCCCCTTAAGTTCATACGGCTTAAAGTCATAGCTTCTTGCTTTTTCGATATAGTCCCCAAGTTCCGAAACGTCCTGACAGCAAAGGACAAGCCCCTTAGATGAGAATGCATCCGCAATCTGACACTGATGGTCATCCACATGTTCCCCATATTTGTTGGCTCTCGGAACCACTACCACCGGTTTCCCCTTACTTAATCCGCTGATGATAGTTCCAACGCCTGCATGTGTGACCAGCACGCTGCACTCGGAAATTTTCTGATTGTACGCATTAACATCAATAAAATCCTTGTGTTCGCAGTTTTTTGGCTGATATGTTGAGCTTCCGGTCTGAATGAAAAAGTCCTCGCCAAAGTCCGGCGCAATTTCGTCAACAGCTTTAACCAGCCTGTTCATCTGAAATTTTTGCGTACCCAATGTGACGAAAATCAAAAAAATTCCTCCCATCTATACCGCAACATCCTGTCACGGCTAGTTTTCTAAAAAATCCCACCGCCCAGCATGGATTTAGGATACTGTGTAAGCATATCCTCCCACTGAACCATGAAAAGATCTGACATATTGTAGACAAGTTTGCCTGTCATAGATGGCTCGTTGACCCTTGCAAAGGACTCAACATACACCACTTTGATTCCCAAAAGCTTTCCTACAACACAGAAAGGATAAGCAATCAGAGCGCCTGTCGTGATAATAAAATCGGGTTTTTCTTTAAGAAGAATATTAAGCGTTCTAAAGAACAGCCAAATGAATTTGGGCGGGAAAGTGATCTGTCTGCGGTTCATCTGAGGCAGATAATACCTCTTATCAGCGCAGAAGTTCTTGATCTCAAAATCACTCTTTTCAGTGACGAGAAATGAATCGTATTTACCTTCTATCCCCTTGAGCCTTGAGATTTCCTCCAGATGTCCCCCTGAAGATGCTACAAATGCAACTTTTTTATTCTTCCCCATATTATATTTCCCCTTTTTCCCCAACAAATTAGTAAATCACTAACATAAATAATTTACTATCCTGCTAATCATAAAATCTATCATATTTGTTAGATTTTTTGAAGAGCCCCCAAAAAGTTTTTAAATTCAAACAATTTTCCTCATTTTTTTCGATTGTTACGACAATAGTAAAAAGTGGTCCGAAACCGCAGGGTTACGGACCACTTTGTTAAGATTGATTTAAAGATTTTTAATTCTGTTAAGAGCTTCTACGCTATTTTCATAACTGCCAAAAGCAGTAAGTCTGAAATAATGTTCTCCGCTGGGTCCAAAACCTGATCCCGGTGTTCCGACCAACCCGGCATTTTCAAGAAGATAATCAAAGAACTCCCAACTGGTCATGCCATCCTTTGTCTTAAGCCACACGTAAGGGGAATTGACTCCGCCGTATACTGTGTAGCCCGCATCCTTGAGCCCGTTAAGGATAAAGGAAGCATTCTTCATGTAGCCCGCAACCATCTGTTTTATCTGAGCCTTACCCTCAGGAGTATAGCAGGCCTCTCCGGCTCTCTGTACAATGTAGGGAGCGCCGTTATATTTGGTGCCGTGTCTTCTTGCCCAGAGGCTGTGCATCTGAACCTCGCTGCCGTTATATTTTACCTTCAGGTCATGAGGTATAACTGTGGCAGCAAGACGAAGTCCGGTAAAGCCCGCATTCTTGGAGAAGGAACGAAGCTCTATGGCGCAGGTTCTTGCGCCTTCACATTCAAAGATGGAATGAGGAACATTTTCCTCTGAAATATATGCCTCATAGGCGGCGTCGAAAATTATTACAGAGCCATTCTTATTGGCATAGTCAACCCAAACCTGAAGCTGATCCTTTGTGATGGCAGTTCCGGTGGGGTTATTTGGAAAGCACAGATAAATGATATCCGGCACTTCCTTGGGAAGCTCCGGCGAAAAGCCGTTCTCCTCGGTGCTGGGCATATAGATCACATTGCTCCACATGCCGGTCTGGGCATCATAATCTCCGCATCTTCCTGACATTACATTGGAATCCACATATACAGGATATACAGGGTCACAGACAGCGATCTTGGAGTCTTTTGCAAAGATCTCCTGAATGTTGCCAGAATCGGACTTGGCACCGTCTGAGATAAAGATCTCATCATCAGCTATATCGCAGCCTCTGCTTCTGAAGTCGTTCTCCGCCATGGCATGACGCAGGAACTCATATCCAAGATCCGGTGCATAGCCTCTGAAGGTGGCGGGATCTGCCTGCTCGTCAACGGCCTTATGAAGAGCCTCGATCACCGCAGGGGGAAGGGGCTGAGTTACATCACCGATTCCAAGTCTTATGATATTCTTCTCGGGATGGGCAGCCTGGTATGCGTTTACTTTTTTGCCGATGGTGCTGAAAAGATAGCTTCCCGGCAGCTTCAGATAATCATCATTTGGTCTGAACATAATTAACTCCTTTTCTGTTTGATTTAAGAATATTGAAAAAAAGGGACGTCAATAAGCTGCCACGGAATCCATCTGTCCGAAGCAGTTTTTGACGTCCACCCCATTGTGAACATATTCTGGAAAAGATTTTACACTACATCTGTATAATTGTATACATTTTTATTGTGAATAATTCTTAAACTGTGCTAATATGATTCTAAACTAAGAGCAGAGAGCGGAGGTGCGCCTATGAAGATAAGTTTTACCAAGATGCAGGGTTGTGGAAATGATTATGTTTATATAGACGGTGGAAAAGAAATTATTCCTCAGGAAAAGAAGTCTGAGCTGGCGGTGAAGGTTTCCGACAGACATTTTGGAATCGGATCCGATGGACTTATCTTTATAAATCCAGTGGAGGACCCGGATATAGATTTTGAGATGGAGATGTATAACGCGGACGGCTCCAGATCCGAGATGTGCGGAAACGGTATCCGCTGCGTAGCCAAGTTTGTATATGACAAGGGACTTACCGATAAGAAGAAGCTCACCATCGTAAGCGCCGGCAAGAAAAAGTACATCGACCTGACAGTGGGGGCAGATAATCTTGTGGAGTCAGTTAAGGTTGATATGGGTGCTCCGATTTTGGAAGCAACTGAGGTTCCGGTGGCTGTGCCCGGTGAGTGCATAACCGCATCTTCCGAGTATGGCAATCATGTAATCGATGCTCCCATCGAGGCAGCGGGAAAAACATGGCATATGACATGCGTGTCAATGGGAAACCCTCATGCGGTTGTATTTCTTCCTGATGATATGGACCTTGCTACTTTTGATATAGAACACTACGGTCCTATGTTTGAGAATCATGAGTATTTCCCGAGACGAATCAATACAGAGTTCGTCAAGGTGGATGATAAGAATAATGTTCACATGCGAGTATGGGAAAGAGGCACCGGCGAGACCCTGGCCTGCGGCACAGGCTGCTGCGCCACCACCGTGGCCTGCATTCTGAACAAGCATACCGATTCAAAGGTTACCGTCCATGTCCTTGGGGGCGATATCACCTGCAGCTGGGACGGTGGCAAGAAGTCACCTGTTATTATGGAAGGACCGGCTACTACAGTGTTTGAAGGAACGATTGAAGTATAAGTGAAACGGAGAAATGGACCTGGGGGACGGGGGTATTTCCACCCCGTCCCCTAGGTCCATTTCCACGTCCTAAAGACTATTTGCCGCACTCTCTTGCGACAATATATATTCTCTCACTGTCTTCGTCGGGCTCGCCCTGGCTGTCCGCATCAATGGCTGTCACAAACTCAAGGCCTGCGGCTTCAACAAAGCCCTTCATCTCCTCCAGAGTGTAACCCCTCTGGTAGTGAGTCTCGTTAAATCTCTTGAAGATTTCTTCCTTTTCATCAGTTCTCACGAATATGGTCAGGTCATATTCATTCACATGCTCTTCTTCGTGATAATAGTTTTCCCAGATAAAGCTGCAATCCTCGCGGTTCTCTGCAATTGTGGTATCACCGATGACATCCCTGTACTTGTGAAGGGTGTTGAAATCGAAGATAAATATGCCCTTGGGGAAAAGAAAATTGTTAACCAGCTTAAAGGTCTCGATGATTTCGTCATCCTCAAGAACATAATTGACACTGTCGCAGACACTGACAATGGTGCCGGCGGTGCAGTACAGATCAAGCTCTCTCATGTCCTGCTCCAGGTACATGATGTTAAGGCCCTTCTCCATGGCCTTGTTCCTTGCTATGTTCAGCATGTCCGCGGAGATATCGGTACCCATGATGTCGTAGCCCTTTTTAGCCAGAACCTCAGTAAAACTGCCGGTTCCACAACCCAGCTCCACCACCAGATTGCGCTCCTGCTCCAGAGCCTTCTCGGTGTCTTCTTCCTCTTCTGAGATATCCTCAGGGGCTGCGTTTTCATCTGTATAGGGCCTGCTCACACCGTATTTTCCGATAAGTCCCGCAACAAAATCACCCCATACATCGTATGGGGTTTCATCCATGAAAGTATCATATACACTTGCAAACTCGCTGTATGCTTCCATTATTAATCCTCTAAGGCATCAGCCTGCAATACCAAACCATGCTCCGAATCCGAGAATACAAAGTACGCTGACAATAACAGCAGCCAGTGCGATTCCGGAAACAACAGCAAGAACTGTCTTCTTGAAATCCATATCAAGAATAGAAGCTGCCAGGGTTCCTGTCCAGGCTCCAGTTCCGGGAAGAGGGATACCTACAAACAAAAGAAGTGCCACAAAGAGGCCCTGTCCTGCCTTGGACTGAAGCTTCTTTCCACCCTTTTCGCCCTTCTCAAGGCAGAAGGTAAAGAAGCCGCCGATAACAGGCTTATCCTTTCCCCACTCAAGAACCTTTCTTGCGAAGAAATAAATAAGAGGAACGGGAATCATATTGCCTATTGCAATAAGGATATATCCCAGCAGAAGGTTAAAACCTGTTCCTGTGTGGTTAAATCCATATGCAAAAGGAATTGCTCCTCTAAGCTCAACCAGCGGAACCATAGAAGTAATAAATACAAAAATGTACTGTCCGATCAGTGACTCTTTGAAAAATGCTAACATAAAAATCTGCTCCTTACATAGTTAATTGCCAAGACATTCCTTAAGAACAGAAATGAGCTTATCCATCTCCTCGTCAGTGCCTACAGAGATTCTGAGGTACTCACTTATTCTTTCAGGTTTATCAAAGCGACGCACTATTATATCATGTGAGCGCAGATAATCAAATATTTCTTTGCCGGGCTTTTGTGGGTGACGGGCAAAGATAAAATTGGTGGCTGAATCACCGAATTCAAAGCCCAGAGCCTTCAGCTCTTTCTTTGTTTTTTCTCTTGTGGCAACCACTTTGGCAGTTGTCTCTTCAAAGTACTCCTTATCCCTCATGGAGGCTGCTCCCAGAGTCAGAGAGGGCATGTTCATGGTATAGGAGTTAAAAGAGAACTTGTCATCGGATAAATATTTAATAAGTTTCTTACTTCCAAAGGCATAGCCGATGCGAAGTCCTGCCAGTGACCTGGATTTGGAATAGGTCCTTACCACCAGCAGATTGTCATATTTATCTATAAGAGGAAGGGCTGTCTCGGCGCCGAAGTCCACATAGGCCTCATCAACTATGACAACCACGTCAGAATTATTTTTAATAATTTCCTCTATGGCATCGAGAGGAAGCTTAACTCCGGTGGGAGCGTTGGGATTGGCTATAACAACGCCGCCGTTTTCTCCGAAGTAGTCCCCGGGCTCGATGGTGAAATCATCCTTAAGAGGGATCTGCCTGTAGGGGATCCTGTAAAGGTCCGCCCAGACATCATAAAAGGAATATGTAATATCCGGGAAAAGAATCGGCTTATCTGAGTTAAAGAAAGTAAGAAAAGCCATGGCCAGTACATCATCGGAGCCTACGCCCACGAATACGTTATCCTTATCCACACCGTAAAAAGAAGCTATTGCCTCCACAAGCCCGCTACAGGTTGGATCCGGATACTTCCTGTAATCCTCGAGACAGATCTCCTCGTAAGCTCTATAAACAAGAGGTGACGGCGGATAGGGGTTCTCGTTGGTATTAAGCTTTATAATATTCTTTATCTTGGGCTGCTCCCCGGGTGTATAAGGTACAACTTTTCTGACATTCTCTTCCCAGCTCATAATATCTCCTCATTAATTCAAAATCCCCTTCATTATATAGCGGCACTCTACTAAAGTAAAGTGAAAAAGGGCCGGTCCCCAGACCGGCCCCAAATATGTAAAGTATGATAATTATTCTCAACCTGATACAGCTGCAAGAACAGGAACACGGATGAATGCCAGTGTGCCGTGTCTTGTCATATTAACAACAACGTGGTCCTTGCGGATCTCAGCGGTAGGAAGCTGAACCCAGTTGTTACCCTGAATCTGATATACTGCGATGTTGTCACCGGCCTGAACGCCGCTGATATAGAAATTAACCTTAGCGTTACTGAAGCTTGCTCCGGGAGAGCTGGTGGTTATGCAGTTGATAAGAGAACCGCCCAAAGATGCTGCAAGAGCATTGGCCTGTGTAACCTGTCCGCCGTTGGCGCCTGAGATCTTAAAAGTAACATTGCTTCTGCCACCGTTGATCTCAACATGTCCGCCCTGAGCTATAACATTGCCTCCATAGTTAACGGCATTATTCTTGGAGTAAACATCAGGCTGCTGATAAGCTGCTCCGCCACCACCTGATGACTTCTGGGCCTGAGGCTTGCTATTTGCCTGCTGGCTGGCCTTTATTGTGTTCTGAAGGCTCTTGATCCTTTTGGTGAGCTTTTGAATCTCTTCCTCCATTCTCTTGATATCCTCAGCCGTCACGCTGGATGATCCGCCGGTATCACTGCTCGCAGCGTAGGTACACAATGTGGTTGAAGCAAACATCACACAAGCGATCAATAAAGCCAGTAATCTTTTCATTTCTTACGCCTCCATTCTTTTACTCAGGTTCTGAATAATCTACAACCCTGTCAACGGTGCCGTTCATGTCTGCCGCAAGGCACCCGATGACCACCGTCTGTTTCCCCGTTCCCACCTCATCAATGGTGGAAAGGGTGATGATGAAATTCTCGGGTGCAAGGCCTTCTTCCCAGCCCTGCCTTACGTTTTTTCCCATGCTCTTGCCGGAGTAGATCTCGTCAATAAACTCCTGGCATCCGTATGCATAAGAAAAATCATATTCCTCAATAAGTCTTGTATTTCTTCTCTGAAAAGCCGCCATAACCACATATACCAGCACAGTATCCTGTGTATACATGTAAATATACTGATGGTCCTCAAAAAAGGTCCTGTCCAAAAACTTATTCAGATCGGAAAACATTGAATTGTCTTCCAGCGTTTTTCCGTGCAAAACCTCATTGAAGTCGCACATGTTTTTCTGATTGGCCGCTTCAATATATATGGCGCCCTTTGGGTCTTCCACCCCCTTGGCGTTATGGTTTTTGTAAAAGGAGTCGTCTCCCTGACTGCTTTGAAGCACCGGATAATCAATTCCTGTGCCCGGTACATAGACCCAGCCGAAGATATCGCTGTTTTCCGCCACGAGATCCGGAAAATAGACGAAGGAATCCGCAGCGGACTCGCTTTCAACAGCACTTTTGCTGCTTTCCTTCGCAGAATCCAAAGGAGCTTCCTTCACCCCACAACCGCCAATCAGCATAACCGCCAGCACTATGGTTATAATGCTTTTCATGGTTATCCTATCTATGTATTTATATCGGCACCTTATACTCATTTATTTAGTCCACATTTTCAACTTTTTCATAAAAAACTTCGATTATGGTCCTGTAGAGATCATCCTGATCCACATGGAACTCCTCAAACTCTCCGGTCTTCTTGGTCTCGCCGTCTATCATCATGAAATCCGTGGCATCAAAATCATAATCTATGAGCTCCGGAGCAAGATAGCTGACCTCATCAATGGAGATATCAGTGACCATTTTTTCGGAAATGGCTTTGAATAGATTCACTGCCATGTCTTTATCATCTGCAGCTGTGGCCCTGGCGGCCTTTATAAATCCGTTGAGGTACTGGCGCTGCCTCTCAAGACGTCTGTCATTGGAGCCAAACTGAGTAAGATCCCTGGTCTTTACATAATGAAAGGCGCTCATGCCCTCAAGATGGACCTGCTCCCCTTTTTTCAGTGTCTTGTCCCACTTGGTGAGGTCCTCCAGAACTGTCACATCAACACCGCCCACCTGGTCGTTGATTATGGGAATGGCGCTCATGTTGATGGCGGCATAGCCATGGATAGGCAGCTGATAAAACATGTTGGAGACAGCCTTCACCTGATACTCGCAGCTCTCCTCCATGCCGTTGCCAAAGCCGTGCTGGGTGGCGATCTGGGCTATGACGGTGGTCATATATCTCCCGTATTCGTCATAGACATCCACGTCCGTCATGCTGTTTCTGTTTATTCCTATGATATTGATATTCCTGGTGTGGGGATTAAGGACCAGCAAAAAGAGTCCGTCGGCCTGCCCTCCGTCAGTTCCTTCCTGAACCTCGGTGACAGTCTCGTCGTTTTTGTCGATTCCCATTATAAGAAAGGTTGTTATATCTTCGTTGTAATCGTAAACTTCTCCGTTGTATCTTATCCAGTCGGATTCCCAGGACGCACCCTCAGCGGGAGCCTGCACTTCCTCAGACTGAACCATAATAGGCGCAGTCGTAGCAGACTTGGCATCAAGATTCGATTTTCCCAGATACCTCATTGCTTCGATTCCTACCAGGGCTCCTGCTATGAAAGTCATAAGCACAGCCCACACAATGAGGAAAACTCTGCCTTTTCCGCCCATAGGCACCTCGCGCAATCACCTTGTAATCAGGCTTAGTTTCCTTCTGATTCCTCCTGGGACGATCCCGATGCAGATGAAGCTGCATCGAAGCTTGCAGCTTCGTAGTGCACTTCCGGAACCTCAGCATCCTCAATTATCTCGGAAGAATCTCCGTTGTCGTCTATGTCAGCAATATCCGCCGGGAAAACTCTGGACTGCTTGGTAACATTTCCGCTGCGATCAGCAACGGCATAGTATACCACTGCCGTCTCCGCCTCTCTGTTAAGGACCACCTTTTCCACAACTATTCTGGAAGTAAGGTCTCCGTCCTTGGCATCATAGGCGTTTACCCCGACTATCAGATCGCCATCCTTTGTCTCGGAATCATAGATAAGATCCACCGCAGAAAATCTGAACTCCGGCGCAATCCTGTCACTTCTTCCGAAAGCAATGACGATCAGTGCGATAAGAACTCCGCTTAGTATTGTAAAAAAGACCCCCAGTAAATTACTTCTCACTTTTTCCTCCAGCCTTAATCTTTACGGGTTACTCCTGCCAGATAATTGAGCTCATCAAGATCATCTTCATCCGGCGCAGGTGTGGGAGCCGGCCTAGATCTTGTGGCTGCTGCCACATTCTGGTTATCCTCGCCGTACCTGCCGTAATACTTGCCGTAGTACTTGCCGTAATATTTGCCGTAATAACTGCCGTAATGGCCATAATAGCCTTTTCCTGTAATATCAACCTTGTTAAGAACAACCCCCAGCATCTTGGCTCCGGCCTTGTCCAGCTGATCCTTTACCCTCTGGGCAAATCTGTAACTGATGGAATTGCTCTCCACCACCATTATGGTGCCATCGCACTGCTTGGCCACCACAGCGGCATCGATAACGCTGCCGAGAGGTGGAGTATCTATAATGATATAGTCAAATACCTGCTTCATATTCTCCAGTGCCTTGCCGAAGATCCTTCCTCCCAGAAGTTCGCTGGGGTTAGGTGGCACCGGGCCGCTGAAGATAACGTAGAGGTTCGGTGTGTCCGTCTCGCATATGACGCTGGACAGCCTCTCTCTTCCGACCAGGCAGTGGGTAAGGCCCAGGCGGACACTTCCCGTCTTATATCTGCCCACCAGCACCGACTTTCTCATATCCGCATCCACCAGCACTGTCTTTTTTCCGGCCTCCGCAAAGGCTCTTGCAAGTGCCATGGCCACTGTGGTCTTTCCCTCACCGGGAGTACAGCTGGTAACGGATATGACCCTGACATTCTGTCCGGAGAATTCCACATTACTTCTAAGGGTTTTGTAGGCTTCTTTTATCTGATAGTTGTTTTCAGACTGACTGAAATGAAGCTTCGCGCTCTGCATGTTTACCCCCGTTACTTATGTTTGCTCTTTTTAGACTTCTTTTTATCCATCTCCTCAGTGGTCAGCGGAATCAGCGCCAGTGTGCTCATTCCGAGGTACCTCTCCACGTCGTCGTTGCTCTTTATGGTATCGTCAAGAAGATATCCCAGCACCACGAAAAATGCTATAAAGACAGCTCCCAGAAAACCTGCTATCACCGTCCATCTGGCCACGCTGGGACTTGATTTCTTGGTGGGAACATTGGCTGTCTCCGCCACATTGATGGCGTCGATATCCATAACATTGGTAATATGCTCACTGGCTACCTCTCTGATACAGTTGGCGATCTTCATGGCCATGAGCGGATCCTCGTCCTTGGCTGTGATAGCCACGATTCGTGTATCGGAAGGGGTGTCCACCCTGAGCACATCCGAAAGGTCGTCGTAGGTGGTATCAATCAGATTGAGTCTCTGAATAACCTCCTCCAAAACGTACCTGCTCTTGATCAGCTCTGCATAATCCTGGGTCAGCTGAGTCGAGATCTGCACGTCGGAATAGGTGACGGTCTGATTTTCCTCTTTATTCAAAATGTAGATCTTGGTGGTGGACTCATAAACGGGATGAATCACAAACTTGCTAAGAAACAGTCCCGCCAGAGCAAAAAAGACCCCCGCGCTGATAATGAGAAAAGCCCTTGCAAGTAATACCGAAAACAGTTCCCCAAGATTGATTTCAATTATGTCGTCCTTGTTCCCCATTAATTACCCCTGTTTTTTGTTTGCACTTAGATGATCTCGTTATGTATCACAGACAGCGGATTGTCGTAGAAAAGCCGATCCGCCGTATCAAGTCCATACTTTCTTTCAACATACTTCCTGCACTCAGCCAGATGCGGAGCGCGTCTTACGGTGTCATGGGCATCCGTTGCCACAAAATGCACCAGATCCTCTTTTATCAGCTTTTTGGTAAAATGGGCTGTTCCAAAGCCATATTTTCCCATAATGCTGTTGGCATTTACCTGAATATAACATCCCATATCCACCAGGTCCCTGACATAGGCCGGATGGGATACTACATCACTGTATCTCTCCACATGGGCAAGAACAGGAGTAAAGCCAGCTCCCTGAACCTGGTAAAGAGCATTGTGGATGGCTTTGTAGGGGTTGGTGGGATGAAACTCCACCAACACATAATCGGAACCTGCCAGAGTACAGATATTGCCACATTCCAGGTCCGCCATGGTGTCATCACTGAAATACATCTCATTTCCAGAGTACAGGTTTACATTTATCCCGTTGTCCCAGGCCACCTCCTGAAGCTTTTGCCTGTAGGCTGCGTTGTGTTTGGGACTTACATTGTGGTGCATGGGTTTATGATGAGGAGTAAGAATGATATTTCTTACTCCGCTTTCCACAGCTATCTTCAGCATCTTCAGACTTGTGTCTGTGTCAGGCGAGCCATCATCGACTCCCGGCATAATGTGACAGTGAATATCTATGGATTCAAGCATTAATCGCTCCTGTGTTAGGATACAAATCCTTTATTTTTGCGGTCTTCGCAATCCGAATCTTTGCAAAGGCGCACAAATATATATGATATAACATAATAATTATACACCTGTTAAATTATCCCTTTCAACATTGTGTGCCAGTTTATAAATATTTAATCAAGATATTGGGCCACAAAAAATGCAGCAGATGCCATTAGCACCTGCTGCCACACCAAAATAAAATATATAGTGAACTTAGCTAAGTTCCTCACCAAACATGTTCTCTTTGTACCAGAAATTAGCTGCATCTCTTCTCTGCTGGAGATCAAGTTCATAATTTCCGGACTCTTCTGACCACAGGAATCTCTCCCAGTCGATGTGGTTCTCGCCGGGCTGGCCAATACTGCTTACATCATAAGCTGCCTTGGTGGCATATCCTGCAGTTGGATCATATTTATCGCATACAAAGTCAGTGGCATCAACAAAGTCTGTCATGCCCTTGAGCTGTTCTACGCCGTCTGCGCCAAGTCTGTTGTACATATCCTTATTAACAAGGAACTGGATCTGAACATCGAGATCTGTGGGATCCTTGCCAAGAGTCTTTGCAAAAACAACAAGAGCATCCTTTCTGTCGCCGCTCCAGGCTCCGATGCCGATTGCTCCCTGATTTTCAAGCCATGCTGTGTTGAAGCCGCTCTCGGTCTCAAGGTTTCCAAGGATTGCAGCTGCTGCCTCAGGGGAATATCCCTCTTTGATAAGGGCCTGATAGATCCTGTTTGCAGCAAGCTTGTCTCCAACGCTGACATAGTTGTCATTAAGAAGAATGTCCTTGAGAGTTCCAAGTCTTGCAGCTGCCATCTGGCTGCCTGCGCCCATGCCTGAACCCATGCCTGCGCCGCTGCCGCCACCTGCTGCTCCGCCGTGACCGCCATTGCCGACATTGCTGTCATGACCGCTCTCTGCATAATCAGATCTGCTTCCTGACTCACGTCCGTATCCGTTATCGCTTTCTCTCTCGTAGCCTGATTCATGGCTTGCGCTGTCTGAACCTGATTCAGAACCGCTTCCTGATCCTGAGCCGCTTCCTTTTCTGCGCTCTACTACAGCTTCTAATTCGTCAGTCTTGGGGCCCTTATCTTCTGAACCTGAGCCACCGTTGCCATTACCATTTCCATTGCCGTTTCCGTTACCGTTGCCGTTACCGTTTCCATTGCCGGAACCATTTCCGTTGCCGTTTCCGGAACCATTTCCGCTGCCGTTACCGTTTCCATTGCCGGAACCATTTCCGTTGCCGTTTCCGGAACCATTTCCGCTGCCGCTACCGTTTCCATTGCCGGAACCATTTCCGGAACCATTTCCGTTACCGTTGCCATTGCCGTTACCGGAGCCGTTTCCGCTGCCATTGCCATTGCCGTTACCGGAGCCGTTTCCGCTGCCATTGCCAGTGCCGTTACCGTTTCCGGAACCATTTCCGTTGCCGGAGCCGTTATCGTTACCGTTTCCGGAACCATTTCCGCTGCCGTTACCGTTGCCATTGCCGGAGTCATTTCCGTTGCCTCCGTTGCCGTTGCCTCCATTACCACCGTTGCCACCTTCGCCGCCATCTGTGTTGGTGGGGCCTACATTATAATTTCCGGCGGGCTTGATGTTGGAGAAAATAGTATCCTCAGTTCTGATATATTGGGTTGCTATATAATCAAGGGCCTCAGAATATGCTGCGGCCTTAGTTGAATAACGGTTCATTCTTCCTGCAAGATGCTTAACTGCGGGCTTAAGAATAAACAGAGACAAATCAAGCTCTTCTGCCAGATTATCTGTTTCATTTGCCATTCTGCCAAGATTTGATGAAATCTCCTGATATACAACTGCCTGCTGTCTGAGTGTCTCAGGATTAACTCTGAATTTTCCCATAATAATACCTTTTCCATACCGATGCATTGCTGCACCTATTTTTTCTATGATGATACTAACATATTGGGGAGACAAATGGGGGATTTCTGACGAAATGACATTGAAATCGGACGAATAACATTTTTTTCTTTTTTGAGGTGGGTTTTATTAATGGTGGAAGGGGAGGGGCATGGGGAAGTGCAACTATACTCGCATCGCCCCGCTCCCTGATTCAGGGCACTGCAGATAAGTCAGCCGGGCTCGTTTCGCGTTGCTCAGAACACTCGCCCGTCTGATTACCTGCAGCACTCCTGAATCATGGTCGCGTTTCGAATGTCTCGCATAGTTGCACTTCCCCATGCCCCTCCCCTTCCCCCAGCCATAGTCTACGAATCCCCATTCAAAAACGGTTCTTTTACTGCTTAAGTGAAATAATGTGGTACACTATTGTAAAAAAACGGGAGGCGCTTATGATTCCAAAAGATCCGGTAATGCTGCTTAGTTTTATGAATATGAAACTCAGGGATAACTATTCAAGCCTGGATGCCATGTTCGAGGACATAGATATTTCAGCGGAGGAACAGAAGGAGATTGTTGAGAAGCTGAAAGGCATTGGATATGTTTATGATTCTGAGAAGAATCAATTTTCGTAACATAAGAAACGGCCCCGGTTAACCGGAGCCGTTTTTGTTTTTAGTGAACAGCGTGTGCTGTAAGTTGTGCTTCTTCACCGCTTCCAACCACATCGAATTCGATGGTTTCATGGGGCTTGACCTTGTCCTCAAGGATGAGCCTTGCGGAAAGGGTCTCCACATATTTCTGGATGTAGCGCTTAAGAGGTCTTGCGCCGTAAATGGGATCATAGGCATTGTCTATCACAAAGTTTTCAGCTGCAGGAGTAAGTCTAATGCTTATCTCTCTGTCTGAAAGACGTTTGTTCAGATCATCAACGATAAGCTTGATGATGCCGCCAATGTTGTTCTTGGTCAGAGGTTTGAACATAATGATCTCATCAAGTCTGTTGAGGAACTCAGGTCTGAAGTGGCCCCTTAAGTCCTCCATGGTGTCATTCTCCGCTTCTTCGCTGATGGTGCCGTCAGGTCTTATTCCATCCAGCAGATACTGAGCTCCGATATTGGAGGTCATGATAAGTATTGTATTCTTGAAGTCCACAGTCCTTCCCTGGGAGTCTGTAATTCTTCCGTCATCCAGAACCTGCAGAAGAATGTTGAAGACATCGGGATGGGCTTTTTCTATTTCGTCAAAAAGAACTACGGCGTAGGGCTTTCTTCTGACAGCCTCTGTCAGCTGGCCACCCTCTTCGTATCCCACATATCCGGGAGGCGCTCCGATAAGTCTGGAGACGCTGTACTTCTCCATATACTCACTCATGTCAATTCTGACCATGTTGTTCTCATCATCAAAGAGGGCCTGAGCAAGGCTCTTGGCAAGCTCTGTCTTACCAACACCGGTAGGTCCCAGGAACAGGAAGGAACCGATGGGCTTGCTGGGATCCTTGATTCCTGCCTTGGATCTCATGATAGCCTCGGAAACCTTGGTCACCGCATCATCCTGTCCGATGACACGAAGGTGCAGCTCATCTGCCAGATGAAGGGTCTTGTTCCTCTCGCTCTCAGTGAGCTTATTTACTGGGATTCCGGTCCATCTGCTGATGATGCCCGCAATCTCATCCTCGGATACTCTCTCATGGACAAGGGCGGTGTCGTTCTCTTTAAGTCTGACCTCTTCCTCTGCCTCCTCCAGCTGCTTCTTAAGGGCAGGGAGCTTGCCGTACTGCAGCTCTCCGGCCTTCTCGTAGTCGCCGTTACGCTGGGCAATGGCAATCTCGGAATTGATGGTATCTATCTGCTCACGCATGGCTGCCAGTCTGTCCACAGCCTCTTTTTCATTGGACCACTGAGCCTTCTGGGTATCGAACTCCTCACGAAGCTCAGCCAACTCCTTCTGAAGATTCTTAAGCCTCTCAACGCTTAAGGAATCATCCTCCTTCTTAAGGGCAGCCTCCTCGATCTGCATCTGCATGATCTTGCGGTTCAGCTCATCCAGCTCCGCAGGCATGGAATCCATCTCGGTCTTGATAAGGGCACAGGCCTCATCCACCAAGTCGATGGCCTTGTCGGGAAGGAATCTGTCGGAAATATATCTGTTGGAAAGAACTGCAGCGCTCACAAGGGCTGAGTCCATGATCTTAACACCGTGGAATACCTCATATCTCTCCTTGAGGCCACGAAGAATACTGATGGTATCCTCAACAGTGGGCTCCTCCACCATTACAGGCTGGAAACGTCTCTCCAGGGCCGCATCCTTCTCAATATACTGCCTGTATTCGTTCAGTGTGGTGGCGCCGATACAGTGAAGCTCGCCTCTTGCCAGCATGGGCTTGAGCATATTGCCCGCATCCATGGCGCCGTCGGTCTTGCCGGCTCCCACAATGAGATGAAGCTCATCGATAAAAAGAATGATCTCTCCGTCGGAATTCTTAACATCCTCAAGGACAGCCTTAAGTCTCTCCTCGAACTCACCTCTGTACTTGGCACCGGCCACAAGGGCTCCCATGTCCAGGGAAAAGATCTTCTTGTCCTTAAGGGCAGTGGGCACATCCCCACCTGCTATTCTCTGGGCCAAAGCCTCTACAACGGCAGTCTTACCAACGCCGGGCTCACCGATGAGAACAGGGTTGTTCTTGCTCTTTCTGGAAAGGATCCTGATGACATTCCTTATCTCAGTATCTCTGCCAATGACAGGATCTAGCTTCTGCCTTCTGGCCTTCTCCACCAGCTCTGTTCCATATTTGTTCAAAGTGTCATAGGTGGCCTCGGGATTGTCAGTGGTGACATTCCTGTTGCCCCTTACCTCTGAAAGAACCTGAAGGAATCTGTTCCTGTCGATTCCAAAGCTCTGAAGGATATCCTTCACCTCTCTGCCAGGCTTCTTCAGCACAGCCATAAAAAGGTGCTCCACGGAAACATATTCATCTCCCAGGGCCTTGGCCTCATCCTCTGCGGAGAGAAGCGCCTTGTTAAGGTCGGAGCCCACATAGGGATGCCCGCCCTGGACCTTGGGTCTTTTCTTAATGCCCTGCTCTATCCTGTCGATAAAAGCATTGCGGTCCACTCCCATCTTCTCCACCAGTTTGGCAATAAGGCTGTCCTCAATGGTCATAAGGGCATATAAGAGATGCTCCTGCTCGATCTCCTGATTGCCGTACTCAAGGGCAATCTTCTCGCAGCCGTTTACCGCTTCTATGGACTTTTGTGTAAACTTCTGTATATTCATAAGCGCCTCCTGTTTCAGCGTAAAAACATTTGCTTGTTAGTATTGTTCTATTACAACTATAACACATCTATTTCCCATGTCAATACCACAGAGGTTGTTATCATTCACATTTTTTGCTTTTGTGCCGATCCCCTGGAGCCTGATATGATATTCAAGACCTTAGAAAGGCTGGTTCAGTAAAGAACCAGCCTCAGACTGTAGACAAAGTGGTCCTGAGAGCGTAGCTCTCAAGACCATTTTTCTTTTTCGCGAGTGTTTTATTGATAATAAAGGATAGAAACGGCCTCTATCAGGCCATCTCTAACCGCCATTCATGCTTGATTCTTGCAAGCTTTTTCAGATTCATACACGCAAATGTAAGCGCGACCTTCATTTCCATCCGCGCCTTGCCATACATCTGCGTATATCTGAATCCGTGGTTCTCTTTAGCTGTTCCAAAGATTCTCTCTATTGTTTCTTTTCTGTGAGAATAGAGATCCTTCATTCCTTCTGTGTACCTTATATCCTCACATTCTTCCATGTAATCTTCCCAGATATG
>NZ_JHXX01000012.1 GCF_000621605.1 Butyrivibrio sp. MC2021
GGCCGTTTCTATCCTTTATTATCAATAAAACACTCGCGAAAAAGAAAAATGGTCTTGAGAGCTACGCTCTCAGGACCACTTTGTCTACAGTCTGAAACCAGGCACTCCGGTGCCTGGTTTTTTTATGCCTTTTCTTTTAAATTGTTGCTAAAATGTGTCAACTTTTGTAAAAAAGTTGTCTAATTTTGCCTAAGTAATAGATACATCTGGGACTAGCCGTTATAATATGTCTTAACAACCCACCCTTTTGTTGTGGCGAACGAAGGAAAACACTAGACGAGAGAGAAAAGAGAGGAGGTATTTGGGTGAAAAAACGTAGCATTAAAGCAGTAGCACTTGCTCTGCTGGTGGGAGTATCCATGCTTGTTCCTTCAGTCAAGGTCCAGGCGGCGACAACTCTTTACGAGAACAAGACCGGTAATCAGGACGGATACGATTACGAGCTTTGGAAAGATTCCGGTAACACCAGCATGACATTGAATGAAGGGGGAACATTCAGCTGTCAGTGGAGCAACATCAACAATTGTCTTTTTAGAAAAGGTAAAAAATTCGGCAGTACACAGACCTATCAGCAGATCGGTAACATCACTTTTGATTATGGCTGTGACTATCGTCCAAACGGAAATTCATATCTGTGCGTCTATGGATGGGCAACGGATCCGTTAGTAGAGTACTACATCGTAGACAGCTGGGGATCATGGCGTCCACCGGGGGGATCACCTAAGGGACAGATCACAGTAGACGGCGGAACTTATGATGTATATGAGACAACCCGTTACAATCAGCCTTCAATCCAGGGCAACACCACTTTCCAGCAGTACTTTAGTGTACGAACATCCAAGAGGACAAGTGGAACCATCAGCGTAACTGAGCACTTCAAGGCCTGGGAGCGCATGGGCATGAGAATCGGCAAGATCTACGAGGCAGCTCTCAATGTAGAAGGCTATCAGAGCAGCGGCTCAGCCAACGTTTATAAGAACGTTATGACTGTCGGCGGCTCATCAGGCGGCAACCAGGGTGGCAACCAGGGCGGAAACCAGGGGGGTAACCAGGGCGGCAATCAGGGTGGTAACACCGGAAGCCAGAGCCAGGGCGGCGGAACCATAGTTCAGTGCGAGTCCATGCAGAAGGCAGGACAGTACACAGGAAACATCAACAATCCTTTCGGCGGCGTAGCACTTTATGCCAACAACGACAGAGTTTCCTATACACAGTATTTTGCAGCAGGAACCCATAACTTTACACTTCGCGGCTGCTCCAATAACAGCAACATGGCAAGAGTAGACCTTAAGATCGGCGGCCAGAACAAGGGAACCTTCTACTATGGCGGCTCCTATCCTGCAGAGTACACCATCGAGAATGTAAGCCACGGAAGCGGCAATCAGACCATCGAACTTGTAGTAACAGCAGACGACGGCCAGTGGGATGCATATATTGATTACCTCAAGATCGTAGGCGCAGGCACAGGCAGCAGCGAAGGCAGCAGCGAAGGCAGCAGCGCCAATACCGGCAACCAGGGTGGAAACAACCAGGGCAACCAGCCTGCTCCCGCTAACCAGAAGCTTATCGCTCTTACCTTTGATGATGGCCCATCAAGCACCACAAGCCAGGTTCTTGATGTTCTTGAGAAATACAACGTTAAGGCAACCTTCTTCCTGATCGGACAGAATGTTAACAGCAATACTCTTTCCATCATGCAGAGACAGGTAAGAATGGGATGCGAGCTTGCAAGCCACTCCTATACACACCAGGATATGACAAGAATGAGTGCACAGCAGATTCGCAACGAGATGGAGTGGACTTCATCAGCCATCAAGAACTCCGTAGGAGTAGACGTTAAATTCTTCAGACCTCCGTACATCTCTGTTAACAACACAATGTACCAGAACATTGATTATCCTTTCATCCAGGGACATCTGATCAATGACTGGGAAAACAGCACTTCAGTACAGCAGAGAGTAAACAATGCCCTCAGCGGAGCCAAGGACGGACAGATCATCCTTCTTCATGACTTCCAGGGCAACAGCCAGACAGTACAGGCTCTTCCTCAGATCATTGAGAGCCTTCAGAATCAGGGCTACACCTTTGTAACAGTAAGTGAGCTCTTTGAGAAAAAGGGTGTTAACCCCAACGTAGAGTACAAGATCTGGTCCAACGCAAACAATTAAATTTCATAGCTAATACCACAACAACAGGAAGGAAAGGAGCAGTCGAAAGGCTGCTTTTTTCCGTTTTTTGTGAACTTTTTTTCACTTGCTTTTTCCCTCTGTGATAGTATAATGAATTCGCTCACGGTGTGAGTATGAGGGAGAGGAGGAAAATATGAGGAAAGTATTATAACGGAGGAAGTCAGTAATGAGAAGTGCCAAAAGGGGATGGTACCGTTTTCTGGCTGCTAATCTTGCGGCAATCACGGTATCTTTTTCATGCACCGGACATGTTAATGCAGCGGACAGTGCATATTCTGACCTGATTCAGGAAGAAATCACTCAGGAAGATTTATTGCTCTCGGAAGAAGCAGAAGATGGGGAAATTCTGCTTGATGAAGAGGAATGTTTCGAAGAATCTCAGGAAGAGCTTTTTGCAACCGAAGAAACAGCGGACGTTGCGGAAGATCCGGAGGAGCCTGCAGATGATGATGCAGAATTCGAAGCAGTAAACAGATTTAAATTATCAATAAAAACAGATGCCAACACCTCACTTATTGAAAGCAGCCTTCAGGGTGCTGAGAAGGTGGGAAGTGAGTATCTTGTCGGAGAAAGCAATAGTGAAGAAGAGAATGATGGCTTTATTGATCCGGATGACAACGTTTATGATCCGGAAAATTCACTCAACTCCATTTCCTTTTCCGTTAAAATTGCTGACAGTTACCGTTTGGATGAAGAAAATACCTACGTAGTGGTTACATCTGCCGGCAAGACCTATACTCTTTATGGAAAAGACGATTTTATCAGTTTTGATTTAGGAGATGATGATTCTGTCAGAAACATCAGATTTTCATACGCGGATGCGGATCTTCCTTACGGAGGAGACGTTGAGTTCAATATTAAGACCTATTCAATAATCACTGATTATACCTTAACTTTGGAGGGCGGGCTTTCGGTAGCTTTTCTTCCTGAGGATTCCGGACTTGTATATCGGTCGGATAAGAAATATCACGTGTTGTTAGAAAATGACAGTATATCTGCTTTTCTTAGTGTACCTGTAAATAAGATGCCTAAAGGTGGAGACTTTGACAAGTCCAATTTTGAGGTGTTGTATAACGGTACTCCTGTGGATGAGGGCTTATACAGATGTGATTACAGCAGAGAAACGGGATTTTGCGAGTTTAGTTATGAACTTCCCTGTGACAATTATAATATTGCAGTCCCCGGAGATATAACTGTGAAAGCGACTCTGGTAGCAGATACAGCCAAGTCAAGCTATAGCTTCAGCTGGAGTGGAGATCATATAAAGGTTACACCTGACAGTGAATTGAATGGAATTCTCAGAAGAACCGGAGACAAATCATTCCTGATAGATCCGGAGGCTACCGGTTTTTACGTGGACTTGATCGTTGATGAAGGATACATGGTTGATGTTGACTCAGAAGGAAATCTGAAGGGAACCATAGGCGGTAAGTCCTGGATTAATAATGACAATGTGAATTGCGATTATTGCGATGGAGTTTTTTCGTTCTATTATGATTTTCCTGTTGATGAAAAAACTGACCAGATCAAGCGTGGCAACGTCAGCATTGCACCTACAATTGTATCCGAAAAAACCGGCAATACTTTTTCTGTGGATTCCGGAAGCACCGGCTATATCACAATTGATCCCTCTACTGTAGAAGAGGGTTCCGGATTGATTTATGACAGCTCCAAATACTATCAGAGACGTGGGGAGACGGAATTTACTGCGATTTTAAAGGTTAATTCCAATATAGCTGATGACTTTACTACAGATGGTCTCAGAGTAAAGTTTGGAGATAAAACACTCAGTTCCGATAATTATGATTTTGACGCTCAATATGATATGGATAGCGGATTGGTTACTCTCAAAGTTTACAGAGAGTACTATGCTAATGAGGATGACGAGGAAGCACGTCTCAGAAGCGGAAATATTGTTGTAAGCTACAAAGCACAGGCTGATTCAAGCGACAGAACCAGCTACACTTTGTCCGTTGGAACAGGTCTTATGATTGATCCGGAGGATCCTGATTCTGTAGATGGCCTTCAGTACGATACCAAGACCAAGAAGTGGTATATCCTTAACACCGGCGACAAGATCAGGGCAACGATCAAGGTTGCGGAAGGCTATTATTATCAGATACCTGAGGATGGTGAAGTTGTTGCTACTGTCAAATTTGGTGATAAAAAAGCCGATGAATTTGATTATGATTTTTCTTATGATGAAGATGAGGGCAGCTTTAGCTTCAGCTATAACTTCGAGGAAAATGAAAAGACAGAAAAGACTGCCTATGGTAACGTAAGTTTTTCAGTGGCGCTTCAGAGCCTTATAAAAGTATCTCTGAGCTATGACAATAAGCTGTTCCGACTTACAAATGATGCTTCAGAGTGTTTTTATAATTCTGCCGATAATAAGGCTTTTTATGTGAAAAAGGGTGAAGATCTGATCTTCAAAGTAGAAGCTGCTAAAGGCTATAGGATTGATTCTGTTAAAAATGGCAAGCAGATCCTTTCTCCCATGGATGAAGAGGAAGCACCGGAATATTATGATGATGAATATAAAGATCTCAAGGCTTATTACAAGATTTCAAAGTTGACATCTGCGACCACTGTCACTGTTCTTTCAAAGCAATGCCCCGGTGTTACAGTAACTCCGGTTATTGATGAAAAGAAAGACTCTAAGAATGCAACTGTAGTATTTGAAGGAGTTGATACTGTTTCAGGTAAATATGTTACCAAAAATGAAGATATCATAATAAAGATTACTCCTGCCCAGGGCAGAGTAATTGCTGACGTCGACTATCGTACTGAAGATTCCGACGGAAAACTTAGCCCTGAAGCAGATGGATCTTATATAATCCCATCAAAGAGGGTTCGCAGCCTTGCTGAAGAAGGAAATGAGATATTCATCAATATATCTACCGATGAGGAACCTGTTAATGTCTTCGTAAGTGTTAACGGACAGAAGTGCGGATATGACGGAATTGATAAACTTTTGGACTTCTGGTTTAGTAACGGCGCAGATTTTGATTCAAAGCTTGGGGAATATAGGACTGAAGTTAGTTTTATGGATGAGGAAGGATATGACAGTACCATTGACATGGTCATCCTACCATATTCTGAAGGCGTTTCCATTGACTCTGTGAAATATAAGATTGGAAAAGACGGCAAATTCAAAGAGCTTACCAAGTATGATGAAAGAAGAAGCGATGAGGATGCAAAAGTAAGATATTACTATAAGATAGACAGAGCCGAAGTGGATAAGGCCAAAAAGGACCGCAACGATATCTATATAGAAATCGAAGGTTCCAAAAAGGAACCAAAGAAGGTAACCTTTAAGCCCGCTGACGGTATCACATACTGTACATACTTAGGTGATGGCAGGGTTGGCAATCGTATTGACGGAACCATAGAAGCTGATTATGGACTGGAGTACAAGTTTGTTGTATACCTTGATGATGAGAAAGCATCGACTTCCGAGATCAAAGCGGTTAAGTACGGCTCCAAGACCCTTAAGCTTATGGATGACGGATTCCATAAATACTACACCCTGGGCAAGATTCAGGACAATAAGCCGGCAACCGTTGAAACTGTAGTTGAGGTTAAGAGAATTCTTTCCAATATCAGCATAGTTGCCGATGGGAATGTTGAATCCATCAATGTTTCCGTGGACGGAGAGAACATGGAGTACAGCGATGTGCTCAAGATTTTAAGTAAGTCCAAGGTGGTTCTCACTGTTAATTGTAAGGAAGGCTATACTGTCGGTGATGTTACCTGCTCCGGCGGAACCAAGATCACAGTAAAGGGCAGGGAGATATCCTTTACCGCTCCTGAAAAGAATGAGACCATCACCATCAAGACAACAGGAGAGGATTGTACATCCATACAGAGTGAATCCGGAACTGTTGATTTCAGAGGTAAGGCTAATCTTACAATGACCACCGAAGAGAAGGCTACCATCAAGGTAGTAGCCGGTGGCAAACTGATTGATATAACAGGTATCAAGCTCAAGAATATTAAAGAAGAAACAGGCTTCGCCACAGTTGCAGGTACAGGCACCATCGTGCTTGACGGTAAGGCTGCCAAGGGCGTTTCCAAGAAGATCACCCTCAGCATTTTCTGCCAGGGTGAGAAAAAGGCTCGTCAGGTAGATATAGTTGTTAAGCAGAAGCCTTCAGCCATCACAGTTTCAGGCTTTAAGAAGGGCAAGGCTAAGCTTGCTGTTGGCACAACAGCCGTATATCCTGTCAAGCTCAATGATAAGTTCGATTACAAGGGACTTAAGGTATCTGTAGTCAGCCGGGTAAATGCAACCGTTACCCTTGATACAGAGGAAAGAACTCTTACAGTTCAGACCTTCAAGGGAAGCTCTTTTGCAAAAGAAAACGAAGATATTGTATTTAACTTTGTTGGTAAGGACGGAAGCACCATCGGATCAGAGTTTGTGATCACACCTGTGAAGGCATCACTTGCTGCACCTGCAGTTAAGGTAACAGGATCCGATGATACATCAGTAACACTTTCACTTTCACTTCCTAAGGGAGTTTCTGATTATAAGAACCTTAAGTATGTGATTGAGGCAACTGCCGTTACAACTAAAAAGAATCCTCAGGTGGCTCAGGGAATGAAGGCTTCTGTTAAGAAGACTGTCGATGTAACAGAGACTTCCGCAACTCTGAAGCTTTCTGATAATAAAAACGGAACCGTCCAAAAGTACAACGTGGTTGTAAAACTTGTTCAGTATACCGGCTCAAGCGCTACAGAAGTTTTCTCAGAAGGTAAGGCGGCAAAGGTAAGCGCAGCAACCAAAAATCCCGGGTATGAGACCAAGCTTGCACTTGTCAAGAAGCAGACTTCTTTCACTATTTATGAGAAGGATGTACTTCTTGCAACAGCCAAGTTCCGGGCAGCAACCACCTTCAAGACCATTGCAAAAGCAGAGATAATTGCTCAGGGTTCGGAGACAGCACTTCTTAACTCCGGCAAAGGTGAGATCCTTATTCAGGACGGCAATGTAATAGTTAAAGATACAACCAAATTTGCAGCCGGAAAATATACCCTTAAGGTATATCCTGTAGCTGCAGAGGGCGCCGGCAAGCCTGCAACTCTCACAATTGTTGCCAAGGCTCCCGTGACTAATATCAAGCTTACAGCAAATACAGGAAGACTGTACAAGATCGGCAATAAGGCAGCAACTGTCAAGGTTAATGCAAGCTGCATCTCAAGTAAGTCCGAGGATGGCAAGCCTGCATCCAATAAGGTTGAATGGACAATCACTTCTTCCAACGAAGAGCTCAGAGATGCTGTCAGCGTTAAGGACGGCGTTGTCACTGTAGCAAAGACCTACATACCTACAGGAGACAAGAGCAAGGATACATTTTCAGTAAAGGCTACCGCAGCTGATCTTGGAAGTTCTAATTCCAAGGCTGCCACAGATCAGATTTCATTCTTTGTTACATCTGAGATGGTTAGGCCCGTAGGCATCAGCGTTGAAGGTGTTGATAACCTTAAGAACCCTGTTGCAGGGGATAAGCTTAACGGAGCAACCCTGGTTGTTACAGATCCTTCAGGCAAGGCTATAGATCTTTCTCTTGTGACCATTACAGTATCTCCCAAGAAGGGAATGACAATCACTCCTGACGGAAAGATTTCTGTAACCAAGAAGGGAAAATATACAGTAAAGGTAACAGCCAATGATTGCAGCAAGAGTAAATACACTCAGAAAATTAAAATAAACTGATAAGTTTTTTGTTAGCACTCGTTTTAAACGAGTGCTAATTTTTTGTTGACTTTTATTTTTTTGGGATTTAAACTTGTTTTTGTACCAAATGAATTGATGAAAAGGAGTGAGAACTATGGCTTCAAAAAAGGGAAATTTATCAATTAACAGCGAGAACATGTTTCCGATAATCAAGAAATGGCTTTATTCGGACCATGATATTTTTTACAGAGAAGTAATATCCAACGCCTGCGACGCTATCACCAAGATCCGTAAGATGGACATGATGGGTGAGTACGAGCTTCCCGAGGGCTTCAAGCCCCGTGTGGACGTTATCCTCAATGACAAGGACAAGACCATCAAGATCGTGGATAACGGTATCGGTATGACAGCAGAGGAGGTTGAGGAGTACATCAACCAGGTTGCTTTTTCAGGAGCTACAGACTTCCTTAACAAGTATAAGGACAAGGCTAACGCTGACCAGATCATCGGCCACTTCGGTCTTGGTTTCTATTCAACCTTCATGGTTGCTGAGAATGTAGATATCGACACACTTTCTTATAAGTCAGACGCAGCTTCGGTTCACTGGACCTGCGACGGCGGCTCTGATTTCGAGATGAGCGACGGAGATAAGACAGAGGTTGGTACAACCATCACACTGCATCTTTCTGATGACTGCCTTGAGTTCTGCAACGAGTACAAGGCAAGAGAGGTTATTCAGAAGTACTGCTCCTTCATGCCTTACGAGATCTACCTTTCAAGAGAGAACGAAGAGGGCACAGAGACCATCAAGGCTTCAGAGAAGCTTGAGTCTGATGTTGTTATAGAGGAGGTTCATCCCGAGAAGAAGGAGGGAGAGACAGAGGAGCCTGAGCTTCAGTACAAGATTAAGCGCCGTCCTCAGCTTCTTAACGACACACATCCTCTTTGGGCCAAGACTCCCAAGGACTGCACAGATGAGGAGTACAAGGAGTTCTACAGAAAGGTCTTCAGAGATTACAAGGAGCCTCTTTTCTGGATCCACCTCAATATGGATTATCCCTTCAACCTCAAGGGAATCCTTTACTTCCCCAAGATCAACATGGAGTTTGAATCCATCGAGGGAACCATCAAGCTTTACAACAACCAGGTATTTATCGCAGATAACATCAAGGAGGTTATCCCTGAGTATCTGATGCTTCTTAAGGGCGTTATCGACTGTCCTGATCTTCCTCTTAACGTATCAAGATCAGCCCTTCAGAACGACGGCTTTGTTAAGAAGATTTCCGAATACATCAGCAAGAAGGTTGCCGAGAAGCTGGCAGGCCTTTGCAAGACTGACAAAGAGAACTATGACAAGTACTGGGATGATATCAGTCCCTTCATTAAATACGGTTGCCTTCGTGACGACAAGTTCTGCGAGAAGATGACAGACTACATCCTCTTTAAGAACCTTGAGGGCAAGTATCTCACAACTCCCGAGGCTCTTCAGATCAACAAGGAGGCCGAGGAAGAGGCTGCCAAGGAAGAAGCAGTTGACGCTGAGGGTAATAAGGTTGAAGCTGAAGTTGTTGATGGTGGAGCCCAGGTCAATGATTCCGAAGAGTCAAGCCAGAATGGCGCAGACGATTCGTTGAATCAGACGACCAGCCAGGAAGAGGACAAGGAAAAAGAGCCCCGTGTTATCTACTATGTAACAGACGAACAGCAGCAGAGCCAGTACATCAACATGTTCAAGGCCCAGAAGATGGAAGCCTTCATCATGAACCACAACATCGATGTACCTTTCATGCAGCAGCTTGAGGGCAAGAACGAGGGAATCCGCTTCCTTAGAATCGATGCCGATCTCACAGAAGCTTTCAAGGCCAAGACCTCCAAGAAGGCTGCCAAGGAGCTTGAGGAGCAGGAGAAGAGCCTTTCAGACAAGATCAAGAAGGCACTTAAGAACGACAAGCTCACTGTCAAGCTTGAGAAGCTCAAGGACAAGAAGGTATCTTCAATGCTCACAGTTTCTGAGGAATCAAGACGCATGGCTGAGATGATGAAGATGTACGCCATGAACGGAATGAGCATGGGCGACTTCGGCAACGAGGGCCAGACACTTATCCTCAATGCCAACCATCCTCTTGTACAGTATGTTCTTGAGAACGAAGAGGGCACCAACACAAGAATGATCTGCGAGCAGCTCTATGATCTTGCCCGCATCCAGAACGCACCCCTTGAGGGCGAGGCCATGACCAAGTTTATTCAGAGAAGCAACGACATCATGATGCTTCTGGCAAAGTGATCAATGCCACAGAAAAAAGAATAAAAAAGAAGGATAAGCCCCGGGGCTTAATCCTTCAGATATGCTACATAGTAGGCGGCGCCAACACATAGGCTTCCGCCTATTATATTGCCCAAAGTTACGGGAATGAGGTTGGTTACAAAGAATCCAAACAGTGACAATCCTTCCGCAGGTACGCCGTATACGGCCGATGTGAGAAGTCCCGCGGGGATGAAGTACATATTTGCTACGCAGTGCTCAAATCCGCAGATGATAAAGAGCATAACCGGAAGCCACAGAGCCAGTACCTTGCCCGCCAGCTCATCCGCTGCAAAGGAACACCATACAGCAAGGCAGACCAGAACGTTACAAAGAATTCCGCGAAGGAAGCCGTCTCCAAAGGAGATATTGGCCTTGGTCACTGCAGTGTTTACAACCATAGTGGCGAGATTGCCGCCATCAAAGGAATAGATGTGGCTGAAGGTGGCAATGAGGGCGATGATAAAGCCTCCCACCATATTTCCCAGATAAACAAGAAGCCAGTTTCGGAGCATTCCTGAAAGCTTGGCCTTTCCTGACAGAACAGGAACGATGATAAGGCAGTTGCCGGTAAAGAGCTCGGCGCCGCCGATAAGTACCATAAAAAGACCTATAGGGAATACAACAGAGCTGATGACTCTGGCACTGGACGGGTCAGCGGCGCAGCAGCTGGCAATCTGGCTTCCGAGACCTCCCAGGGCAATGTAGGCGCCCGCTAGGATTCCCAAAAGAAAAGTCTTTCCCGAAGAAAGCTCAGTCTTCCCCTTTCCTGCGGCTTCGTATCTGCTAGCAATTTCAGCAGGTGATTTCATAATATAATTCCTCCAAATCAAAACTTTCCTTTATAATACAATACTTGGCCATATCCGTGCAAATAAGGGCAAAACTCGTGTGTTCATGGTGGTTTCCGTGAAACAGTTTATACTTTTTTTATAATATGCCCGGCTAAATGGCTTTATTTATTTTTGGAAACGGTATATACTTGAATAGGTTGCGTGCAATTTTATTTGCGCATAACCAGACGTGGTCGGCGGTTTCGGGAAATGGTGTTTAGGAAACTGATACCATGTGGAGGATTAGAGGAGAACTATGAAGAAACTAGTTGAGATAAAGGATGTATGCAAGATATACAATCCTGGAGAAAATGAAGTCAGGGCCCTTAATCATGTTACCCTGACCATCGGAGAGGGCGAGTTTGTCGCCATCATCGGCCAGTCCGGCTCAGGAAAATCCACACTTATGAATATGCTGGGGTGCCTTGATACCCCCACCAGCGGAAAATATTTTTTGCATGGACAGGATGTTTCCCATATGACAGACGACGAGCAGTCTGATGTACGAAACAGGGAGATAGGCTTTATATTCCAGGGCTTCAACCTTATACCGTCTCTGACAGCCCTTGAGAATGTGGAGCTTCCGCTGATATACAGAGGCGTCAGCAAAAAAGAGAGAGAACGCCTTGCCAATTCTGCCCTTAACAGCGTTGGACTTGAGAAAAGAAAGACCCACAAGCCCAATGAGATGTCAGGAGGACAGCAGCAGAGAGTTGCCATTGCAAGGGCCATAGCCCAGGCGCCACCCATACTTCTTGCGGACGAGCCCACAGGTAACCTCGACACTGCATCCACCAAGGAGATCATCAGGATCATCAAGAGGCTTTACCACGAGGGAAGAACGGTTATCATCATCACCCATGACCCGGGTATCGCCAAACAGGCCAAGAGAATAATTACCATTTCTGATGGAATGATACAAAGCGACATTATAAATCCGGACTACAAAGAGTAAGCAGAACCAGGAGGAGAATCATGGCAAACAATAAAGAAAAGAACAATAAAGCTAACGAAGAAAATCAGGTTGTTGCGGCTGAGAACAGCACCGAGAACAAAGAGAGCGGTACTGAGATCAAGGAGACCACCGGCGCAGCCGTTGAGATCTATGACGAGGATGACAATATAGACCTTCATGACACACCGGTTAAGAAAAAGAGATTCAAGAAAAGATGGATAGTTCTCGGAGTAGTGGTGCTTCTTATTGCTTTTTTCGTGGTCAGAGGAGTTTTGGCAACCAAGAACGCTGTAGTTTTGGTTGATACCTACGAGGCTTCCCTGGGGGATATCGAGAATGTCCTTTCCATTTCAGGAACAGTTGAGAGCGCAGAGACCAAGACCTTTTTCTCTGATGTAACAGCACCTATAAACGAGATCAACGTCAAGGTGGGAGATAAGGTTAAAAACGGCGATATGCTTTATACCTATGATGCAGAGTCCATCGAGCTTGCCAAGAAGACAGCGGAGCTTTCCATCACTCAGGCCAAGGGAAGCTACAACAGCCTTTATTCAGGCACAGCAGCTGCTGACAGACAGTATGCTCAGGGCATGAATGCTCAGCAGATCAATGCAAGACTTGATGCCATCACAGCTGAGATCGATACCATCAACAACAAGATCACAGAAAAGACCAACAGGATCAACCAGACCATCAAGGACATCCAGAACACCATGCAGGATGTGAACCAGAATGGTATCGGAGATAATTACGAGCAGTATTTTGAAAACGGCAATACAGAATTCATTACCAGAATTGAGGACAGCTCATCAGACAATAAGGAGCCTTCAGCTGAGAACAGACAGGCCAGCCTTGCTCTTCAGCAGACACTGACAGATGTTCAGTACAAGCTCAACACCGATCAGGAGATCCTGGCCTGGAAGAATCAGGTCACAGCTCTTCAGGAGGAGCAGAGCCATCTTCAGTCTGCCAAGGCTTCACTGGTAAATCCCGGAACAGCTCAGTCCACCAAGGCTCAGTATGAGTCCACGGAGCTTACTCAGAACGATACCATCTCCAAACTTGAGAAGGCTGCTGAGGGAGTTAAGGCTGACTTTAACGGAGTTGTTACAGCCATCAGCGCAGTTGAAGGCGCTACCGTAACAACAGGAGCTCAGGTTCTTTCCATGGCCAACCTTGATGATGTGCAGGTTTCTATCTCTGTTTCCAAGAGTGATCTTCCCAAGATCTCAGTGGGACAGAAGGTTGATGTTACCATCAACGGCAAGGCATACAACGGAGAGGTTACACAGATATCCGGTAATGCCACCAAGAACAATAACGGTGTTGCGGTTGTTGCAACCACCATCAAGATAACCAATCCCGACTCAGACATTATCCTGGGAGTTGAGGCCAACAATAAGATCCACGCCGAGAAGGCTGAGAATACCATGGTTCTTCCTTATGAATACATCCAGACCGATTCTGACGGAGACTACGTATATGTGGTTGAAGAGGGCCTTGTTAAGAGAAAGAATGTAACTATCGGAATCGCCACCAGCACCGATGCCCAGATTCTTGAAGGCATCAGCTTAGGAGACAGGATCATTACATCAGACACCTCCATTCTTACAGAAGGCATGCCTGTAGTTGACAACGCACAGCTTGGCGGCTGATAGGAAATGAGATTTAGCAGATGGGTAAATTTGGCGAGTATTTTAAAAGTGCAATTAAACAGATAATAGGCAACGGCTATCGTACTGCCATGACCATGCTGGGTATTGTTATAGGAATCGCTGCGGTTATAGCGGTAGTTTCTCTGGGTAACGGAATGAGTGAGTTCGTTCAGAGTGAGATCAACGGCATCGCGGGAAATTACGGAAGTATTTCACTGAATACAAGTAAGACCTCCGAGACTTTTTCCCAGGATGACATCGATCTTCTGGAGGAACAGATTCCTGACATAAAGGGTATCTCTCCCAATTTCTCAACCTATGGCAAGGTTAAGGGAAAAAGAGCAACCCTTGAAGCCAGCATTGCAGGCGTAGCTCCCGCCTACAGATATTCCATGAGCAATGACATCATAGCGGGGCAGTACTTTAACGCTCAGCAGGTAGCCAGCAACCAAAGAGTGTGCATCATGCTAAGGGACGATGCCAAAAAGCTTTTTGGAACAGAAAATGTCATCGGCATGGAAGTGGAGATTGAAGTCTGGGGCAAGTCTGTCAACTATACCATTATCGGACTCAGAGACAGCATGAACAGAATGTATCAGTTCCTTATGGAAGGCCAGGATTATTATGCCACGCTTGAGGTTCCCTATACCTCCATGGGAGCTGACTTTGACTTTAATATAGAGGAATTTTATTCAATGATGCTTTTTGCGGATCAGAGTATCCTTACAGAGAGCGTTGATAAAGCCAGAGAGATCCTCACCAATAAGCATGGACTCAGAGGGACCAGTGCCCTTAGTGCCTACAGCATGGCGGACTTTAGCCAGGAGCTGGATGAGATTCTGGGATACGCCAGAACCTTCCTTCTTCTTGTATCCGTTATCTCCCTTATCGTAGGCGGAATCGGTGTTATGAATATCATGCTGGTGTCTGTTACCGAGAGAACCAGAGAAATCGGAATAAGAAAATCCATCGGAGCCAGCACGGGAGCCATTATGACCCAGTTCCTGTCAGAGGCTGCGATCCTTACTCTGCTTGGAGGAATTGTCGGTATTATTGTGGGTATTGTGATGGCATACATCATCTGTACTCTCATTGGATTCAAGGTTATCATCACTCCCACATCCGTTTTGGGAGCGGCATTTTTCTCTGTGCTTATCGGACTTTTCTTTGGAATCTATCCTGCAAGAAAAGCTGCAAAAATGAAACCTATAGATGCATTAAGGCTATAAGAAAGGCTGAAAATTGGGAAGCTTTGGCGAATATGTAAAAAGCGCGATTTCAAGTATACGCAATAATAAAGGAAGATCATTTCTGACCATGCTGGGTATCATCATCGGTATCGCAGCTGTTCTTACTGTGCTTATAATCGGTGACGGTATGAAGGCTACAGTCAATTCCGAGATGGACTCCATCGGAGCCACCAGTATCTCCGTCAGCCTTGATAACACCAAGACCGATAAAACCATAACCAAACAGCAGCTCAGGGATATTGAGAACAATATCGAAGGTATCTACGGCATATCACCCAGCACCACGGATTTTGGCACAGTTGTCGGAAGAAAGGGCACTGTGGACATGTACATGACCGGTGGCAGCGAGTCCATGATAGAGCGAGGTCAGATCAAAATGGTCCATGGCAGATATTTTTCCCGCTCTGATGTTGATGAGGATAAAAGAGTTGTGGTTCTCAGTCAGACTGCCGCTGATTATATCTTCGGATACGAAGAGGTGGTGGGAGAGACCTTTGAGATGGACTGCTACGGCTTGACTTCTGAGTTTACCGTTGTGGGAATCCGGGAGGATAACACCATGGACAAAGCCTATGCCTTATATGGAGGAGACGAGGTCATAGTTATGGGAGAAGCTCCTTTTACAGCAGTGGCAGATTCTTTTGGATATGATGTGGACAGTTATATTAGTAGTTTTACCATTTATCTTGACAGTGTTAATAAGGATGAGGTCCTTTCAAGAGCCCGCTCCGTTGTGGAGAACATCCTGGGACTTCGCGGGGAAAATGCGGTAAAGATCTCATCCGGTTCAGGCTTTGACCAGACCACGGAATCCATCCTCAATATCATCACTTCCGTTGTGGCCATCATCGCAGCCATTTCCCTTCTTGTAGGCGGAATCGGCGTTATGAACATCATGACTGTATCAGTAACAGAGAGAACCAGAGAAATCGGTATCAGAAAATCCCTGGGAGCACGTACCAGTTCCATTCTTACGCAGTTCCTGGCAGAAGCGGCCATTCTTACTTTTACCGGAGGTATTATCGGTATGGCCTTTGGCATGGGTATTTCCTTTGTTATATGCAGGATTGTTGATTTCTCCTTTGTTGTGCGTCCGGAGCTGGTGGTTCTTGTAGTTGCCATCTCTACAGCAATAGGTCTTTTCTTTGGAATTTATCCTGCCAAACGTGCAGCGAAACTTGACCCCATCGAGGCTCTCAGAACCGAATAAAAGTGTTCCAAGCCCTGTGGCCATATGATATACTATATAGGATAATTAGGTTTATTGGGGTGAGATTTTGAGAGAGATAATAGAGCAGTTTCTTAAGGGGAATTTTGAATATACTGAGAAAAAATTAGACTTCTCCACTCCAAGGGTGGAGCTTTCTTTAGGTACCGGCGAGACCATCGAGGGTACCTTTACTATTTTTGGCCCCGAGAACAGGCTGTCTGAGGGCCATATCTATTCCAGCGATGTCCGCATGGAGGTTCTCACTCCGGATTTTTCAGGCTCGCCTTATGAGGCATCCTACAGATTCAACGCCATAGGCATGACTCCGGGAGACGTTCTTCAGGGGGAATTTCGCATTATCTCCAATCAGGGAGAGTATCTGCTTCCCTTTGTGGCCTCCGTCAGACTTGATCATATCGCATCGAGCCTTGGAGATATCAAGAATTTGTTCCATTTCGCCAATCTGGCCAAGAGTGATTGGGCTGAGGCGGTAGATCTTTTCTATTCCAGGGATTTCATTTCAATATTCAAGGGCACTGACGGCCAGTACGAGAGCCTCTACAGAGGTCTGTCTCAGATCCCCGGCAGCCAGCAGAATGTGGAGGAGTTCCTCATTGCCATCAACAAGAAGCAGCCTGTGACCTATATTCCGGATCAGCAGGAAATTCTTCTTGATTTTTCGGGGCTGTCTCATGACACCACCTTTATGCTCACAAGAAGCGGCTGGGGCTACACACACCTTCAGGTAAGGCTTGACGGCGATTTCCTCATGCTGGATAAGACTGAGATCAATGAAGAGGATTTCACAGGTAGTTCCTGCAGGGTGAGGATGAGACTTCGAACAGACAAGCTTCACGCCGGCAACAATTTTGGCTGCATTACCTTCGAAAATGCCTATGTTTCCGTCAGGATCCCTGTTACCGTTTCCGTGGATTTTGCCGGGAACCATTTCAGAAGTGACTACCACGAGAAGAAAAAGCTCATTGTGGAGCTTATTAAAGTATACGAGAATTTCAGCTGTAAAAAGATAACTTCCAGAGCCTGGGTTTCCGAGACCGGCAAGATCATTTCCAAGATGAACGCTCTGGATGAGAAGGATCTGGAGTTCAGACTCTATACAGCTCACTATTATATAACTGCAGGCAGGGTCAACGAGGGCAAATGGATCCTGGACCATGCCGCAAAAGAAGTGGAGGAAGCACCGGGGGATACCCTTTACTGCTACTACCTCTATCTTTCGACTCTCTGCAGCAGAGAGGATGCTTTTATCAACGATATCGCTGAGAGAATGGAGGGGATCTTCAGACGCAATCCCGACGACTGGCGCATAGCATGGCTTCTTCAGTTTGTGGCTGAGGAGTATTCATCCAGCACTCCCAGGAAGTGGATGATGCTGGAGCAGCAGTTCTCTTTTGGCTCCAGAAGCCCCATTATCTATATGGAGGCCATGAACCTTCTGAATGAGACACCGTCTATTCTGACAAGGCTTGACGAGTACGAGCTCCATGTCCTTGCCTACGGCGCCAAAAGGAAAATAATTAACCTCAATCTTATGGACCAGATCGTATACCACGCTCTCAGAGTCAGGAACTACGACAAGAAACTCTTTGATATATTGAGGTCCTGCTATGAGGTCAAGGAGAGCGACGAAGTACTGGAGGCCATGGTCTCCCTTTTGATAAAAGGCGGTAAGACCGACAGGGCATCCTTTGCCTGGTATGCCAAGGGTGTGGAGAGAGAGCTTCATATCACAAGACTCTACGAATATTACATGATGTCCATCTATACTGATGCCGAGGGCAATCTTCCCTGTGAGATCAGCAGAATGGCCCTTATGTATTTCTCCTATCAGTCGGATCTTGAATACGATAAAAATGCCATTCTCTACAGATATGTTCATGAGCGCAAGGAGGAGTTCCCTGAGCTCTATGAGAGCTACCAGCCCCAGATAGAGAGGTTTATGCTGGCCCAGCTGGACAAGGGCAGGATCAACAGAGACCTGGGATATTTGTACAAGAACCTTCTGACCAAACAGATGGTGGATGCGGCCAATGCTTCCAGAGTCCTCAGCGTCCTTTACACAGCGGAGATCAGGACAGATGACAGACGTATCACTTCTGTTCATGTAATATATGACAAGTGTGAAAGGGAGATGAGATATCCCCTGACCGACGGTGTGGCCTACGTTCCGCTGTATGGAACTGACTTCTGTGTCATTCTTTCCGACAGGCAGGAAAACAGATATGCAGCCAGTGTTCCCTACAGCAGCACCAGACTTATGGCTCCCGGAAGGATCGCAGCCTATGCCATTCCCTATATCCAGAAGGGCAAGGAGAACCTGGATCTTTTCCTCTGCGACCTGGGCAAAAATGCCTACACCATCAACATGGACAATGTGGGCAGATACAAGGACCTTGCGGCTTCCGAATTTGTAAGGAAGAGCTGCAGGGATGAGATCAGAAACAATCTTGTCCGTTTCTACTATGACAATGATTTTACAAGGCAGCTGACGGAGTACCTTATGGAGATTGATCCTTCGGGACTTCAGACCAAGGAGAGAAACGAGATCCTTGAGTTGATGGTAATGGGCGGCCTTTATGACAGGGCTCTTGAGTGGGTCAGGAACTACGGAACCTATGGCGTGGATCCCAAGATCATATTGAGACTTTGCGGAAGGCTCATAGACAGGGATGCCCTTCCGGGAACCTGGCCCGAGACTGAGATTGCATTTTATGCCTTCGCCAGCAGCAAATATGACGAGCAGCTTCTCAAATACCTGGTGGCCAATTATAACGGCACCGTCAAGGGTATGAGAAATATCTGGAAGGCTGCCGAGTCCTTCGGAATAGATACATATCATCTTTCCGAGAGGATACTTATTCAGATGATGTACAGCGGCTCCTACGTGGGAGAGAAGAATGTGATCTACGAATCCTACGTGCGAAGCGGCGCCAATACCGATATTGAGCTGGCATTTCTTGCCTGCAACAGCTATGACAATTTTGTTCACGGCAAGGTTGCGGATAAGTATTTATTCGAAAGAATCGAGAAGCTGGCTCAGGAGAGACTTCCTCTCAACGGAGTGTGCAAGCTTTCTTACCTTCGTCACTACGCCAGTGAGAAGAAGGCTGAGGAGGAGTACAATCCCGAGGTGGTTATCAGCTTTTTGAGAGAGCTTCTTGATCAGGGAATCTTTTTCCCCTTCTTTATGGATTATTCGGAGCTCTGTCCCGATATGCTGCAGTTCTCCGACAAGACCATGATAGAGTACAGGACCCTTCCGGGCACCAGCTGTGTTCTTCACTACAGACTTGCCGGGGGAGAGGACAATGAGTACCACAGCATGGAGATGAGGGAGATGTACGACGGCATTTATGTCTGCTCCTTTGTACTGTTCTTCGGAGAGCAGCTTCAGTACTATGTCTCCGAGGAGAGAAGCGACGGAAGCGCCATCACCACAGAGAGCGGAATGGTCTCCAAGAGTGATATCGTCAAGAACGGCTTCAATTCAAGATACAGCCTTATCAACGACATCATGATCGGAGAGACCCTTCAGGACTACGACACCGTTGATAAACTGCTGGCGCAGTATTACAAGAAAAAATCTTTATGCGATCATTTATTTAAACCCTTGAAAGAGGATCAGTGATTATGCTTTTTGGAAGTGCGGATGAAAAACGCTTTGTACTGGGCTACGATCTGGGGGAGAAGGTTTCACAGATAAGCTTTCTTGCCTCCGATGCGGACATGCCGGAGACGTTGTCAGTACTGGCGGGAGCTGAACTTTATAATATTCCCACAGTCCTTTGCAAGAGGAAGGATGTGAATCAGTGGTTCTACGGTAAGGAAGCTGTGCGTCACATCCGGGAGGGAGACGGAATCCCCGTGAACAACCTTCTTGCGTCGGCCAGGGAAGGCAAGCCGGTCAAGGTGGGGGATTCGGAGTATGACCCCATTGCCCTTCTTACTCTTTTTATAAAAAGAAGTCTTTCCCTGCTGTCCATGGAGCTGTCTCTGGACATGGTGGAAGCCATTATGTTCACCACCGGAAGCCTTGACCACAGAATGGTTCAGGTCCTTAATGCGGTGACAGCGGCACTGGAGCTTAAGACCACCAACATCTTTTACCAGAGTCATGAGGAGAGTTTTTTCAACTATATGCTGTATCAGCCCGATGAGCTGATGCACCACACCATCCTGGCCTGTGACTATGATCTGGAGAATATGAACATTTTCCGGATGAACCTCAATCACAACACCAAGCCGGTGGTGGCAACCATAGATGTCAAGAACTACGATAGCTTAAGGCTCGGGCCCGACGGCTTTCCCAAGGATGCGGCCCTGTTCCACAGGACCTGCGACAGGCTGGATGATGAGTTTTTGACCATAATGCAGAAGATATGTTCCGAGAGGATCGTTTCCACCATATTTTTGCTGGGTGACGGCTTCCATGAAAAATGGACCAAGAGATCCCTGGAGTTTTTGTGCAGAACAAGGCGTGTTTTCCAGGGCAACAACCTCTTTAGCAAGGGGGCCAGCATTGCGGCCAGAGAGAGGATCCGTCCCACTCTGGTGGACAAAAAATATGTCTTCCTGGGGGAGGACAAGCTCAAGGCCAACCTTGGAATGAATCTTTTAAAATGCGGAAAGGAAGTGTATTTTGCCCTTCTGGACGCAGGTGTTAACTGGTATGAGGCCGAGAATTCTTTTGACATAATCATGGATCCCAGCGGCATCATCAATATTCAGGTTACACCTCTTACAGGCAAGAGCCCAAGACTTGTGCAGTTCTATCTGGAGGGTCTGGAGAAGAGACCCAACGGAACCACAAGACTTCACATATCACTGGATATGCCCTCCGTGGACGAGGTCAATGTGAAGGTCCAGGATATGGGCTTTGGAGAACTATTCCCGGGAACCGGACAGGTCTGGGAGCAGCTTATTGAATTGTAATCAGGGAGCGTTTTATGAGCAGACCAATTCTTTGTATAGGAACCTATGCAAAAGAGCCCTACAACATAGAGAGGATCGGGCGAAATGTATATTGTATAGAGGAGCTTTGCTACTGCCTGGTTCAGAACGCCTTTCTTCTGGATGAGGAGAGCTTTGACAGAGAGCTTTTTAACTGGATAGACAGAGAGTGCTCTCTCACGAGGCTGGCGGACGAACTCAGGAACATGGCGGCCAAGCGCTGCTCCATGGCTTCCATTGCAGGAACCATTCTGGACTACGTGGGCTACAACTCCAAGGAAGAGGTGGACAGGACCGAGGAGATCCTTCGTGAGAACGCCGGCATGGACATCTACAAGAAGAAGCTGGCAAGAGCCGAGTTTCTTATGAAGAATGAGAAATTCAGCATGGCCTTCAAGGAATACGAGTTTCTTCTTAATAACACCCCGGACATAGACAGGAAGCTTCGGGCCAGGATTGAGCACAACGAAGGCGTCATGTATGCCAAGCTGTTCCTCTTTGACATGGCAGCCAAGATGTTTGCCAAGGCCTATGAGGATGACCACAACTACGAGTCCTATCTGCAGTATTTATCTGCTGTGAGAATGGGACTTACGGATAAGCAATACGTCTCCTTTATAGCAGAGAACGAGGACGCCTATGAGGCCTCTCTGGAGCTTGAAGCCAGAATGAATGAGGCGGCGGATCTCTACGCTGCGGGGGAGGACAATCTTATGCTCAAGAGCCTTCTGGTCTACAAGGCCGAGGGCAAGATGCATGAGTACTATGAGAAGGTAGGAAGCCTTACTGAGGAGCTCAAGGAAGATTATAGATATGTAGTCAAGGAAAAAAGTGTGAGCAGGTGAGATAATGGGGATATTCGACACCATCTTTGGAAGAAACACCAAAATTGATACCGCTACCAAGAACGAACTGGAGAGCTGGAGTGATATTGTCTATACCAGAAAAGATCTGGATATGGACGACCCGGTTCAGCGAAGGGAATATATAAACAGCTGTCTTCAGCAGATGGAGGAGGCTGCCAGGGAACTGGATGTACTGGAGATGGAGTACAACGACGTCACCAGCCATCTGAGGGACATGGAGGAGATAGATGCCCTTCCGCCGGAGCAGAGAGCGGAGATCAACGTCTGTGCCTCCAGGATCCTGGAATCCCAGGAGAAGCAGGACAAATACAATAAGCGCAAGAACCGCATAACCGATGCGGAGTATGAGCACATGGAGAGGCTTGAGAAGGAAGCTGTCTCCGGTATCAAAAAGCTCTCCGAAGCCGAGAACTACCAGAAGAAGATCCGTAACGACTTAAAGCGTCTGGACGGGGAGCATGAGGCCTATCTTTTCAGACAGGAGGAGCTTCAGAAGGCTATCGACAACTCCAAGAATCTGATCATAATTGTGGGAGTTGCTCTTTTACTTATAATAATCCTGCTGCTTGTACTGCAGTACGGGCTGGGGCTCAACGTCATATACGGCTACATGGTGGCTGTGCTTCTGGCGGGAGGCGCCGTAACTCTTTTATATGTTCACAGCACCAATGCCCAGCTTGAGATGAAGGGTGTCAAGAAGTCCATTTCAAGGCTCATCATGCTGCAGAACCAGGTCAAGATCAGATATGTCAACAACACCAATCTCATAGATTATCTCTGCCTTAAGTATGGCGTTAACAGCGCCAAGGAGCTCACAGCCCTTTACGAGAAGTATCTTCAGGAGAAAAAGGACCGTGAGATGGTGGAGGATGCCCGCAAGCTCCTGGATGCCAATCAGAAGGATCTTGTATTCATGCTCCGTCACTACAGGGTCAAGGATCCTGATATCTGGCTTCACCAGATCGAGGCCCTTCTTGATCACAACGAAGAGGTGGAGATCCGACACGCCCTGAACGTTCAGCGCTCCAAGCTCAGGAAGCGCATGGAATACAACAGGGATGTGGTTGCCGGCAATGCCAAGCTGGAGATCGAGGATATGGCCCGGCAGTATCCCGAATACACCCAGGAAATCCTGGATATGGTTTCCCGCTATGAAGATAAATATCCCAACGAATAGGGTACAGAATATACTTTATTCTTGTTAAAAATGATGATTGCCACAGACACGGTATGATGTTATTATTGTCGTGTTTGTGGCACATTTTTTTATGAATGCTTCACATGAGGAGATTATTATGAACGAAAGCAGGACGGAGAATTATAAACGCCTCGGGGAAGAATGCGGCGTTTTCGGAATGTACGACTTCGACGGAGGCGATGTGGCGGGGTCCATCTATTACGGCCTTGTTTCCCTTCAGCACAGAGGTCAGGAGAGCTGCGGTATCGCCGTCAGCGAGACCATGGGTCCCAAGGGCAAGGTTTCCAGCTACAAGGATATGGGCCTTGTTAATGAGACTTTTACTCCGGAGATTTTAGACAGCCTTAAGGGTGATATAGGCGTCGGTCATGTTCGTTATTCCACAGCAGGCAGCAGCACCAGAGAGAATGCGCAGCCGCTGGTTCTTAATTATGTTAAGGGTACCCTGGCTATGGCCCACAACGGTAACCTTGTCAACGCACCTGAGCTCAGACACGAGCTTTCTTACACCGGTGCTATTTTCCAGACAACAATTGATTCAGAGGTAATTGCATATTATATCGCCAGAGAGAGACTTGTTTCCCAGTCTGTAGAAGAGGCGGTAGGCAGAGCCATGCAGAGGATCAGAGGAGCATACAGCCTTGTTATCATGTCTCCCAGGAAGCTCATCGGAGCAAGAGATCCCTACGGATTCAAGCCCCTTGTTATAGGAAGAAGAGAGAACTGCTACGTCCTGGCTTCAGAGACCTGCGCTCTTGACACCATAGGAGCCACATTTATCAGAGACGTTGAGCCCGGTGAGATCGTCACTATCTCTCCCGAGTACGGAATTCAGTCCGATAAGAGCATGTGTATTTCCAAGGATAAGCATGCCCGTTGTATTTTTGAATATATCTATTTTGCAAGGCCCGACAGCACCATCGACGGCATCAGCGTATATGACGCCAGAATAGCCGCAGGCAGATTCCTTGCCAAGGATTCACCGGTGGATGCAGACATGGTTGTGGGTGTTCCCGAGTCCGGTAACGTGGCAGCTCTGGGTTATGCCCTGGAATCCGGAATTCCTTACGGACAGGCCTTTGTAAAGAACACTTATATAGGAAGAACCTTTATCAAACCCAAACAGAAAAACAGAGAATCCAGTGTTCAGGTCAAGCTCAATGCTTTAAAGAGCGCTGTTTACGGCAAGAAGATCATTATGATCGACGATTCCATCGTAAGAGGAACCACCTCGGACCGCATTGTGAGAATGCTTCGCGATGCCGGGGCAAAAGAGGTACATATGAGAGTCAGCTCGCCGCCGTTTTTGTGGCCCTGCTACTTTGGAACCGATGTACCCGCCAGGGATCAGCTCATTGCCTACAACAGGAACGTTGATGACATCTGTAAGATCATTGGCGCAGATTCACTGGCATATCTCGGAATAGACAGACTTGAAGAAATGGTTGGCGGCAATCTTGGCATCTGCAAGGGATGCTTTACCGGAAATTACCCTGTTGATCCGCCCACAGAAGATATCAGAGGAAGCTACGATAAATAACCAATAGGAGGAGTATTATGAGTACAGACCGCTACAGCAGCCCATTATCAGAGCGTTACGCAAGTAAGGAAATGCAGTATATCTTTTCCCAGGACATGAAGTTCAGGACTTGGAGAAAGCTTTGGATCGCCCTGGCAGAGATAGAGAAGGACCTGGGCCTTAACATTACTCAGGAGCAGATCGACGAGCTCAAGGCTCATCAGGATGACATCAACTATGATGTTGCAAGAGCCAGAGAAAAGGAAGTAAGACATGACGTAATGAGCCATGTTTATGCCTACGGACAGCAGTGCCCCAAGGCCAAGGGAATCATCCACCTGGGCGCCACCAGCTGCTACGTTGGTGACAATACCGACATTATCATTATGACTGAGGGACTGAAGCTGGTTCGTAAGAAGCTTGTTAACGTCATCGCAGAGCTTGCCAAATTCGCAGACAAATACAAGGATCAGCCCACTCTCGGCTTTACACATTTCCAGCCTGCACAGCCTACAACAGTAGGAAAAAGAGCAACCCTCTGGCTGCAGGATTTCACCATCGATCTTGAGGATCTGGACTTTGTACTTGATAATATGAAGCTCCTCGGTTCCAAGGGAACCACAGGAACACAGGCTTCCTTCCTGGAGCTTTTTGACGGAGATCTTTCCAAGGTTGACAGACTTGATCCCATGCTTGCGGAGAAGATGGGCTTTAAGGGCTGCATGGCAGTTTCAGGACAGACCTATTCCCGTAAGATCGACATGAAGGTTGTGAACGTTCTTGCAGGCATCTGCTCATCAGCTACCAAGATGGCACAGGACATCAGACTTCTTCAGCACCTCAAGGAGGTTGAGGAGCCCTTTGAGAAGAGCCAGATCGGTTCTTCAGCCATGGCCTACAAGAGAAATCCCATGAGAAGTGAGAGAATCTGCTCTCTTTCAAGATATGTGATCGTAGATATGCTTAATCCCGCCATCACAGAGGTTTCACAGTGGTTTGAGAGAACCCTGGACGATTCAGCCAACAAGAGACTATCAGTTCCCGAGGGCTTCCTGGCAACAGACGGTGTTCTGGACCTTTGCCTCAACGTTGTGGACGGTCTTGTGGTATATCCCAAGGTTATCGAAAAGCATATGCTGGCTGAGCTTCCTTTCATGGCAACAGAGAATATCATGATGGATGCAGTTAAGAAGGGCGGCGACAGACAGGAGCTTCATGAGAGAATCAGAGAGCTTTCAATGGAAGCCGGCAAGACTGTAAAGGTAGAGGGTAAGGACAACAATCTTCTTGAGCTCATCGCAGCTGATCCTGCCTTTAACTTAAGCCTTGAGGAGCTTCAGGCATCAATGGATCCCAAGAAGTACGTTGGATGCAGTGCTCACCAGGTTGAGAAGTTCCTTGGAGAGGTGGTACAGCCTATCCTTGATGAGAACAAGGACATCCTCGGAGTTACAGCAGAAATCAATGTTTGATATAGGAAAATCAGAGAGGAGCTGCCGGATAAGCAGCTTCTCTTTTTTCTGATTAGAGACTTTCAACTCGCCGAATCAGGCATCTTATTTTATTGAAAAAGGCGCCCTGATTTGGTAGTATATGATGAATGAAAAGAAGTTTTGTTATTTTATCTGATGGGGATTAGTGTATGAAAATTAGTGATCTTATTAAAGAAAAAGAAGTTACTCTTTCTTTCGAAGTTTTTCCACCCAAAACCGATGACGGATACGAGGCGGTTGAGAGGGCTGCAGCGGAGATCGCAGCTCTTAAGCCTGATTTCATGAGCGTTACCTACGGAGCAGGCGGCGGCACCAGCAAGAACACAGCCAATATCGCAGCTGACCTTCAGAACAAGTACGGTACCAATGTTCTTGCTCATCTTACCTGCGTATCATCCACCAAGGAGCATGTGAGGAATATGATCTCCGTTTATAAGGAGAAGGGCATTGAGAACATAATGGCCCTCAGGGGTGATATTCCCAAGGAAGGCCGTGTCTGCTTCGATTACAATTATGCCACAGAGCTTATATATGACATCAAGTCTCTGGACGAGAGCATTTGTATAGGCGGTGCCTGTTATCCCGAGGGACATGTTGAGTGCGCAAGGCAGTCGGAGGACATTCAGCATCTTAAAGAAAAGGTTGATGCAGGATGCGACTTTTTGACCACCCAGATGTTTTTTGACAATTCCACATTGTACCAGTTCCTGTACAGAATCAGGGAAAAGGGTATTAACGTTCCGGTGCTTCCGGGAATCATGCCTATAACAAACGCAAGGCAGGTAGCAAGGAGCGTTGCTCTTTCAGGTTCCACTATTCCTCAGAAGATGAAGATAATGGTGGACAGATTTGCTGATGATCCCCAGAAGATGAAGGAAGCGGGAATCATTTACGCCAGCGATCAGATCATCGATCTTATTTCCAACGGCGTCAGCCATATCCACGTATATTCAATGAACAAGCCTGATATCGCAGCGGGAATCATGAGAAACATTGCGACAATAATCAGATAAGGAGATATATATTATGAGTGAACCAGTTAATACAGGCGCAAAGAGCGCCATTGTGGAGAGCGAATATCATTACTCTCAGGAAGTTATCAAGAAGCTTTCAGATTATTTCGATGCCAAGGTTGTAGGACAGCAGCAGCTTAAGTTTTCACTTATCGCAGCTATCCTGGCAGACGGACATATCCTTGTGGAGTCTGTTCCCGGTCTTGCCAAGACCACAGCAGCCAAGGCTATTTCAGATGCGGTAGACGGCAAGTTTGCAAGAATCCAGTGCACACCTGACCTTCTTCCCGGCGATATCGTAGGTACACAGATCTACAATCAGGCCAACGGCAAATTCGAGACCATCCTTGGTCCTGTTTTCGCCAACTTCGTACTTCTTGATGAGGTTAACCGTTCCAGCGCCAAGACACAGTCAGCCATGCTGGAGGCCATGCAGGAGAAGCATGTAACCATCGGCGGAACCACATACAACATGCCTGAGGACGTATTCATCGTAATCGCAACCCAGAACCCCATCGAGCAGGAGGGAACCTATCCTCTTTCAGAGGCTCAGACAGACCGTTTCATTGTCAAGGAGGTTATCACATATCCTCTTGCATCCGAGGAGGTTGAGATCCTTAACAGATTAGAGAGCGGTGTTATCTCAAGAGTTGATCCCGCGGTTCTTACCATCAAGGATATCGATCAGGTTCAGGATATCGTTGATAAGGTATATGTTGATGAATCCATCAAATGGTACATTTCCAGTATCGTTGTTGCCAGCAGAAGAGCCAACCAGATCCAGGGCCTTGAACTTGGCAAGTATGTAAGAATCGGAGCCAGCCCCCGTGCTTCCATCGCCTTCCTTAAGATGGCCAAGGCTTCAGCCCTTATGCATGGAAGAACCTATGTTACCCCTGATGATGTCAAGATGGTTAGACATCAGGTTCTCAGACACAGAATCGGCCTTAACTATTCAGCTGTTGCCGATAATGTGACAGTAGAGCAGGTAATCGACGGAATCGTTAATTCTGTTAAGACTCCATGATAATTAAGAAATCTACAAGGTGCAGCAATGAAGATTGATTACGAGTATTTATCAAGAATCAGAAGAGCGGTAGCTCTTTACACAAACAAGAAGACTTCCAATATTCTTGACGGTGATTTTCATTCAATCCACAGAGGCCGCAGCATGGAGTTCGACGATCTCAAGGAGTATAACTTCGGTGATGATGTACACGACATCGACTGGAAGAGCTCCTCACGAATGGGTTCCATCGTTGTAAGACGATATATGACAGACCGTCGTCACAATGTAATGTTTATCTGCGACTGCGGAGACAAGATGCTGGGAGATACCGATAAGGGCCAGCCCAAGAAGGAACTTGCTCTTATGCTTTTCGGAACTCTGGCTTATATCACCGGAAGAAACGGCGCCGATTACGCACTGGCTTATCCCAAGGGAGACAAGGCCAACATCAGTATGTTCAGGTCGGGACCGGAACATCTTGAGAAGCTTCTTTATGATTATGAACAGCATTTGCCCGATGATGCCTCATGTTCACTGGGCAATGTCCTTGATCAGGTGGTGGGTTCCATCAATAAGAGGATGATCATTTTCCTTGTTACCGACAGTGCCGGCATTGAGAGCCTTGATCCCAAGATGCTCAGGGCCATTACCAAGACCCATGACCTTCTTATTTTCAACATTGAGGACGCATGGCTCACCGGCGATCACGTATATGATACCGTGATCAGGAGATATGAGAGACTGTTTTTATCCCACCACAGAGAGCTCCACGAGGAAGAGAGAAGACAGAGAAGGGCAATGATCGAAAGTTTCAACGAGATGTGCAAACAGTGCAAGATCAGCATGACCAGCGTTTCTGCGGAAAGTGAGATCATCGACAAGACAATAGATTTATTAGAGAGGTACAAACATGGTTACTACGGTTACTTTACAAGCTCCGTTTGAATACAGCTGGTGGGTGCCGATTCTGGGGCTGTTTCTGCTGGCAGGAGCAGGCGTATGCATTTTCTTTTTTGCGACAGCGCTTAAGAAGTATCTTCCGGAGAGAAAGAAGAATAATCTTCCCAAGGTCAGAAGCCTTTCACCTCAGGAACTGTTTGCTCTTAAGAGAAAATATGAGGGCCAGCTTCAGGGACTTCTCAACACCTACGCAAGCAATCAGATTGAAAAGAGAGAAGCATATCAGGATCTTAGCATGCTGATCAGAGAGTTTGTCCATGATGCCACAGGAATCCATGTGGAGAACTACACGGTAAAAGAGATCAGATCCCTTGGCATCAGAAGACTGGACATGCTGATGGATGAGTATTATGTTCCTGAATTTGCGGAAGAATTCAGAGCAAAGCACAAGGACTTTAATGTTTCCTGTAATACAGCTTTAGGAGTGATCAGAACATGGAGTTAATGCATAAACAGGCCATTGTCATTGGCGTTATAGTCACGATAGTGGTTTTGGGGCTTACCTTTTTTATCAAGAGGAAAAAAAGTGAAGAGTACAACAGCGGAATAAGGGCTGCCAACACTCAGAAAATCAGAAACACAGCTCTTTATAAGAAACTTACCGGAAGATATAACATACTGCGTGGAGTGCTGATCGCAAGTCTCATAGCTTCCATAATTTCCTGTCTCGTCCTTGCGGCAAGGCCCTACAGGACAGATGAGGTTATGAACGGAGTTAAGAAAAGAGATATCATCCTTTGCCTGGATGTTTCCTATTCACTGTACGATCTTAACTATGAGATCACCGATTACCTCAAGGGTGTGGTTGCAGGACTTAAGGGAGACAGGATTGGAGTAAATATCTTCAATACTTCAACAGTTACTTACGTTCCCCTTACAGATGATTACGACTATGTTATCACCAAACTGGATGAGCTGTCCGAGTACTTCATAATGCAGAAGGAGTACATGGAGAACTACGAGGACAATCCGTATTTCAGCTATTCTCAGATGTCAGAAGCTGAGAGAGAACACTATGATGAGCTTAGCTACAAGCTCCGTTATTATAATGCGGGAACTCTGTATGACAATATGACAAGAGGTTCATCTCTTATCGGAGAGGGCCTGGGAACAGCACTTTATACATTCCCTTATATTGATGATTCCGAGAGAACAAGAGTTATCATCATGTGCACAGATAACGAGCTCAATGCCATCGGCGGACAGATCATGAACCTCAAGGAAGCTTCCAATGCCTGCAAGAGCCATAAGGTTACGGTTTTCGGTATCTTCCCTTCAGAGGAGAAGTTCTATGATCCCATGAGTTACAACTATGCTTCATGTCTTGGTGAGTTCAAGTCTGCCATTGAGAACACCGGCGGCAAGTTCTATGTAAGAACCGCTGACCAGTCGGTTTCCGAGATCGTGCAGGACATCCAGAGACAGGAAGCCATGATCGTTAAGACGGTAATGTCCAGCCAGACAGTGGATCTCCCGGAGATTCCCTTTGTAATATTATTAATTTGCCTCGCTCTTGGAAGTGCGGCAGGATTGGTGTTGCAGAAATGAGTATAAGGCCGATTTTTCCTATTTTTATAATGATAGTCATATTGGTGGCTCTGATGGGAGCAACAGCCTATGTACTATTCAAAAACAAAACTGATATAAAAGAAAAGATTTTTTCCATGGTAAGACTGGGGATTATCTACATCCTGCTTTTTACCATCGGACTCAGACCCGTAAGTGTCAAAACAGATTATGAGTTTGCCATGAAGAACCTGGACGTTATGATAGTTGTGGATACTACCATCAGTATGTGGGCCAGGGATTATGACGGAAACAAGGAGAGGATGAAGGGCGTTGTGGCCGACATTAAGGGCATCACACAGACCCTGGCAGGAAGCAATTTTGCACTGGTGGCCTTCGATGACAAGGCAAGGGTTCTTTCTCCTTTTACCCAGGACTTCGGTTATATAAACGATCTTGCGGATACCCTGAGATATCCTGACAGCTCCTCCGCCACAGGAAGTGATATGTCAATTCCCTACCATGATATGGAGGCTCTTTTATTATCAACTGCCAAAAAGGAAGACAGAAAGAGCATCATCTTTTTCATAAGCGACGGTGAGATCACCAATAACAAGGAACTCATTTCCTTTGAGCCCCTTTCAGAGTATGTCTCCGGAGGCGCGGTTCTTGGCTATGGTTCTGCCCAGGGCGGCAAGATGAAGGTTGAGTCGGGATATATCTACGATTACAAGACAAGAGAGGATGCTTTGTCCAAGATCAATGAGGATAACCTCAAGCAGATCGCTGAGGATCTTGGCGTAGATTATCTGAACCTCAATTCCGGTTCCAATTCTCTGAGCGGACTTCTTCAGATGATCAAGGACGGTTCCGCAGTGGTGATCGAGAAGGGCGACGGAGCAGAGGTTTATGAGGATATTTACTACTATTTTGCTATCGCTCTGGCAGTGATGCTTTTAGTGGAATTATTCTTTGTGATAAGGAGGGAAAGACTATGAACGACAAAAAGAAATTCCCTGGACTTACAGTGATTCTTGGAGTGGTGGGAGTGATCCTTCTGATCCTCGGATTATCAATTTTCATTAAGGTTGGAATCAACCACAGCTTTATTTCGCAATACAACAAAAAGGTATATGCTGCAGAAAAGGAACAGGCTCTTCTTGTGATGAATGTGCCTGAGAGTTATCTTCCATACTACAACCTGGGAAATGCAGCTTATAAGAACGGCGATTACAACAGCGCCATTGCCTATTACAATCAGGCGCTTCAGCTCAATCCTCCCAAGGGCAGGGAGTGTGATATCAGGATTAACCTTGCGCTTTCTATGGTATACACCATAGATTTCAATCACCTGGATTCACAGGACAAGATCAATACAGCATTGATCATTCTCTATAAGGCAAGGGATGTCCTTCTGGAAAAGGGCTGCGCAGCAGAAAATCCTGAGGATGCCCATAATGCAACAGCACAGCAGCTCAAAGAGGATATAGACAAACTTATCGAAATGTTGGAGAACCCTGAGAAGGGCGGTGGCAGCGGAGATGAGCCGGATACCCAGCAGCCTTCAGGGGGCAGCGGAGATGATCCTCAGCAGCCTTCAAGCGGCGACGACAAGATGAAGAACAGGCTTCGTAAGCAGCAGAAGGATGCTCTTGATGAAAAAACAGAGCAGCAGGAGGACCTTGAAAAGGGTTATAACGGCGGCCGAAACAGCGGCAACAAGACAGGAAGCAGCAGTGATTCCGGTTATACCAATCCATGGTAAACATAAAGAGTTATCCGATCTTATCAGGTCGGATAACTCTTTTTCTATATATAGTGAAAATCACAGAAAAATAATGATTTGTCAGTCTTTTATCTAAATACAATATGATGTATAATTAACAGGAATATAAGACGATATTTTGTGATATTATGCCCAAAATATTGCTCTTTATTCCGATAATGCAAACACAATATATAGTGTGAAAAGGTTTATTATGTTAGGAGGAGTAAGATAGTGCACATGAAGAGATTTTTGGCCGTGGCCTTAAGTGCGGCAATGATTGTTTCTTCCGCTGTTCCGAGCTTCGCTGCAGAAGACGGTGCGATTTTCCTGGAAGAGGCAGCAGCTGACGAGGCTTCATCTTCTGAAACCTCAGAGGATGAGACCACCGGGGATGTGGCCACAGAGGACATTAGTGATGACGAAGCTTCCTTTGAGATTTCCCTTGAGGATGTTTCCGAGGAACTTTCGCTGGAGGATGCTTCCGAGGAAGAAGTAGAACTATCAGATGAGGCAGCTTCCTTAGAGGATTCACAGGAGCTTCAGGAAGCAGATGAGGAAACAGCTGAGCTTATGGCGAATCCTTCCAAGTGCTTCGGTGTTGATGAGAACGGAGCTCTTACCTGGGAAGGCGGAAGCGGCAAGATTCCTACGGATGCGGTTATTCCTGAGGCAGTAACCAGCATTCCTTCAGGAGTATTCGTAGACACCAGATTCAGTAAGGATACTACTACAATTCGTTTTGAGGCGAAGGAGCCCAAGGTTGTAGTTGAAGAGGATGCCTTTAAGTATTGTTCCAAGCCCTTCACTGTTAAGGGTGCAGCCATCAAGACTGTTGAGAAGAATGCTTTTTCAGGAAGTGGAGTAGTTTCCGTAACTCTTGAGAATGCTGAAAAGATTGATGATTTTGCATTTTATAACTGTACCAAGCTTAAGAGCCTTGTAGTAGGCGGCTCTCTTAAGCGTATCGGTGAGTATGCATTCTATTGCACACAGCTTCAGGAGCTTGATCTTACAGAGGTTACAGCAGAAGGGTTCACCATGGGATCTAAGGCCTTCGAAGCCTGCGAGAAGCTCACTGATGTGAAGCTTCCCGATGTTCTTGAAGAGGTTCCCACAGAGGCTTTCAGAGACTGTATCGCACTTAAGACTGTTATCTTCGGAACCAAGAAGGGACTGCTTCATACCATCGGAGTAAGTGCTTTTGAAGGATGTAAGGCTATCGCCAACCTTGAGTTCTATAATGTTAAGACCTTTGGAAGTCTTGCGTTTTCCGGATGCTCCGCACTTAAGTCCATCGAGATCAATTATGCAGGTGAGGACATCGCTATTTCTGATAATGCATTCCCTGCCAATCCGGCCAACTGGAAGATTGCCATGAGAGGTAAATCTCCTGCGGTTAAGGCCTATGCTGTAAGACGCGGATATGTTTACTACGGTGATGAGTATGATATACATGTAGATTACAAATATAACGATGATCGTCAGTTTGTTACTGTAAAGACATTGGTTAATAACAAGGCTGCAACTAAGGCTGAAGAAGATGTAATGGTTACAGCAGTGGTAACTCCTAAAGAAGGATACGCCCTGGAAAATATCAGGTTTGCTACTGCGAACGGTGCAAACTATGTGGATATTCCTGCTACAGAATGGAAATATGTAGGTGAGAAGGATAAGGCCCTTACCTTTGAGTTTACAATGCAGGATGAGGATACTTTTATTGTCATTGACATGATCGCCAATGACAAGATCAAGTTTAATTCTCCTTCACTGAAGATCAGAGATAATAAGGGAGATAACAAGATCGACACTGCAGGAATCCAGGACAAGGTAATTGTTTATAACGGAAGTACTGTAGTAGGACCATGGTTATGGAATTTCACTTCCAGTGCCAACAGCTCCCTTTCAATAACTGAGGACGGTACCATCACAGCCATCAAGGCAAAAGAGGGTATCACCATCACAGCCACACTTAAGACTGATTCATCCGTTAAGGCAACTATTAAGCTGTCAGTATTGGATTCAGTGGTAGTTAAGAGCATAGCTCTGGACAAACTTGATGAGACCAAGCCCAAGGATGCAGCATTCATTCCTGCTGAATACGACAGAGGAGACTATGATGTTATTGAGGTCATGAGCTATTACAACAGAACCTCAGACATTGTATTCAAGGTAAAAATGAAGGCTTTTGCCACAGAGGATGGCACCGGCAAGGCATTATATGCCAAGTCCACCTGGACATCTGTTGACGGCAGCATTGCTGCAGTAGAGTCTGAATCCTCATATACAAATGAGAACAATATCATTGTTAAGAAGGGCGTTCGTGGTGAGACCATGATCACCGTTTCAGTTCTTAACAAGGGAGATAAGACAGCAACAGCTGCCAACACCAAGAGCTTTATTGTTCGTATTGTTGATCCTACACCGAGACTTAGGAATTCTGAGATCACAGTAAACTATTCATCAAGCACAGGAACTGAGCTTGGTATCGTTCCTGTCAAAGGATATCCTGTGGAGGGCAGCTCCATCAGACTTGTGGACAGCAAGGGCAAGGAGTCCAAGGAACTCAAGGTTTACCAGAGCGTAGACGGCAAGTTCTACATTGCCAAGCATGACAACAATACCAAGGTTAAGAGCAAGGAATACACCGGAGATACACAGCTCTTCATTGCGGGTGAGTTTGGTGGAAACTCCAAGGGAGTTGAATTTAACAAGCTGGGTATTACCAAGATCATTCTTACAGATAAGCCTCTGGCACCAACCCTTACCGTTAAGGGCATGATCAATCTTTTCTACAAGGGATCCTCAGCAGGAGCCGTAGATGTAACCCAGAGCGTTAAGAATTCAGCAGTAACTAAGTATGAGCTTGTTTCAAAGGAAAGAAAGGCCAATTCCAAGGCAGAGGACAAGTTCAGAGCAAACTTCAATGTTTCATACAATGAAGAGGACAGAACCTTTACAATTACAAGAACAGGTACCAAGGTAGAAAAGGACAAGAGCGGAAATGCAGTTACTTCCGGATTCCTTTCAATCACCTATGCAGGCTATAGTGATCCCGTTTATCTTGCACTTACTGTTCCTACAGAGACAGCAGATCCCGGATATTCCCTGAGCACCAAGAAGGCCACCAGAAATGTCCGCAACCAGGATCATGAATTTGACCTTCAGCTGGTTAGAAAAGTAAAGGTAAATAAGAAGAAGGTTCAGCAGGTTCTTGAACTTGATGAGTCAGAAGTAGAACTTACACATGATTCCAAGTATGCATATGAGATCGTAAGTGTAGAAAATGATACCATCAAACTCAGACACAAAGGATATGCAGCAGATTCCAAGGCACAGATCGTTGTTCACAAGGATGAGTGGGGAGATGACCTTACCTATACTTTCAACCTTAAAGCAACAAATAAGCTCCCTGAGAACAAGCTTTCATTGAGCAAGCTTACACTTAACAGAAATCATCCCGAGGAGACAGCAACCTTTGATCTTGCAGAACTCTCTGACGGAGAATATGTAGATGTTGAGGCTGTTCCTACAGGAAAGAATGCTTTTGACTTTGCAAAGTTTGAGCTTACAGGAAAGAATACAGTTACAGTATCCTTTGATAAGACAGCAGTTGCCAGCGGAACCTATACCTTCAGCGTTGTTCCAAAGGTAAGCTACGACTCCATGACAGAGAGCCTTGCTCCTGCCAAGATCAAGATTGTAGTAACAGACAGCCTTCCTGCAGTTAAGCTTAAGAGCAATACTCTTAACTTTAACGCAAACTATCCCGGAATGGAGACTGTATCAACAACCTACACAATCACCAATCTTCCTGCAGGAACAGAGAAGACTGTCGATATCAAGGAAGTTAGCTTTACTGCTTCAGGACATAGCTATAAGTTAGAGAAGATTGCAGAACTTAAGAGTTTTGAAGGCGGCAATATTTCAATGGTTCTTCTTGATACTCCTGAGGTTAGAGTAAACAAGGGCAAGACACTTAAGTATGAAGTAAAAGCCAAGGTAGCTGATAAATTTGTTGATCCTTTCTATATTTCAATCAAGCTTAAGGATGCAACTCCTAAGGTAAGTGTTAAGGCTTCAGGCTCCATCAATCCTATAGACAGAACCACAATGGTTACCTACACAGCTACTGTTAAGAACCTTGTTACAACAAATCCCGGATTTAAGTTGGTTGAGCTTGATTCAAAGGGCAGAGATATTAAAGAAGAGGATTATCATTTCGAGCTTGTACCTGATGAGAAAAATACAAATGTTGTTCATGTTAAGGTTAAGGATGACATGAGTGTAGATAACGCCAAGAGCTATACCATCCGCCTTATGTACACCAATATTCCAAGCGCTAAGGTAAGCAAGCTTACAATTAAGCCAAAGCAGATCCTTCCTAAGGTTAAGTCAGATGTTAAGTCCAAGACAGTATTCGCACTGGCTGATGACAGAAGCTTCAACGTACATGTTTCCCATGTGATTGATAAGAAGGCTGTTGTAAAAGAGCCTGAGATCTATGCAATCACCTGGGCTAAGGATACACCGGCATCAGTTAAGAAGGCATTCAAGATCAGATATGATTTCAATGATGCTGATCTTACCAGCAGCGACCTTAAGGTAGAACTTGTTAACCCTGCTGCATTGGTTCTGAACCAGGTCTATACTTTGAACTTCTCAGTTCAGTATAAGGATCAGGCACCGAACTCCACAGGCAACACAATTTCAGTTAAGGTTACTGTTAAGAAGTAATCAGAAGAAATAATGTAGTTAACTCCTTGCAACACAAAAGCAGGAGAATGGCTCCCATCCATTCTCCTGCTTTTTCTTTTATATTTTTTATTAAACTAAGATCAGTATTTCTCCGGTTCCGGATAATCTACTCCGAAGGTCTCAACGGTTACAGTCTTCATAACCTGTGGAGTTGTAGGTCTGTCGTTCCAGTCAGTCTGGGTCTCTGCGATGGTATTAACAACCTCCATGCCTTCAGTAACCTTACCGAATGCAGCGTAGTCTCCGTCGAGATGAGGAGATGTCTTGTGCATGATAAAGAACTGGGATCCTGCTGAGTTGGGCATCATTGAACGTGCCATGGAAAGAACACCCTCAGTGTGCTTTAAGTTATTCTCAAAACCGTTGGATGAGAACTCGCCCTTGATGCCGTAGCCGGGGCCGCCCATTCCTGTTCCTTCAGGATCTCCGCCCTGAAGCATGAAACCGCTGATTACGCGGTGGAAGATAAGTCCGTCATAGAAATTCTTCTTGATAAGTGAAATGAAATTATTAACTGTGTTAGGCGCAATCTCGGGATAAAGCTCAGCCTTTATCACATCGCCGTTTTCCATAGTAATGGTAACTATAGGATTCTGTGCCATTTTCGTTCCTCCTTTTTTGATGACAGTCATCAACAGTTAGTTTATCATATTAAATGTGATTTGTTACAGAAAATAATTCGGGGTCTGACCCTGATCTTGGTTTTGCGAGGAAATATGGGCGTTTGCAATAAAGTATACGTTTATGATGTCAGCGTTTTTTCCGACAGAGAGCTCTTTGATAAGTTCTACGGACAGATGGATGACAAAAGAAAAGAGAAGATAGACCGCTTTAAAAATGCCAGCGACAAGTACCTGTCTTTGGGAGCGGGGGTTCTTTTGAAGACAGTGCTCTCTGATGTAGGGATAAGAGACTATGAACTTAAGTATGGTAAAAATGATAAACCGTATCTTGAGGGAGACAGTGGTCTGTTTTTTAATTTGTCTCACTCCGGGAAATATGCGATAATGACAATCTCTGACAGGGAAGTCGGAATCGATATAGAAAAGAACAAGAAATTTGAGGACTCATTGATAAAGCACATCTTTGATGAAGAGGAGATATCTTTTGCCAATGATATACTATCCGGTGCAGAGACCTTCAGCGCCACCTGCAGCAGAAATGCGGATGTCCTTTACACCGGGATGTGGACTGCCAAGGAGAGTGTGATGAAGTTCTTCGGTATCGGTCTTGGCATGGATCCTGTTAAGATTCATCTTGAGATGAACGAGGATATGCAGTGCCTTAAGGCTACTGCCCGGGAACATGATTGCAGCGGACTTTTTATCCACAGGTACGAACTGGGAGATTACCAGATATCGGTCTGCAGCGAATATGAAACCTATGGCGGGATCATTCCTATAGGTTGAGAAAGGTGGAAGAAGTAAAGAAATGAATTTTCCAATAATGATTTTTATAGAGAATGTGGGCATTATCGCTTTTGCCATTTCGGGAGCGGTGGTGGCAGCCAGAAAGGATATGGATATTTTCGGAATCAATCTGCTGGCTATGGTGACGGCCACCGGAGGAGGTCTGATAAGAGATCTTATCATCAATAATACCCCTCCTGCCATGTTCGTTAATCCCATGTATACCATCATAACTCTGATCACAGCCAATATAGCCTTTCTGGTCATGTATTTCAAAAAGCCCATACCCAAGGAAATATCCCCCTGGTATGACAAGTCACTGTTCTGGCTGGACACCTTAGGTCTGGCATCCTTTACTGTAGACGGAACCTTTACGGGAATCAATTCCCCCTATTCAGACAATATGTTTCTGGTGGCTTTCCTGGGAGTTATCACCGGAATCGGCGGAGGTATCATGAGAGATGTATTTGCCGACAAGGTTCCCTATGTACTTGTGAAGCATGTTTATGCGATTGCCTGTATCGCAGGCTCAGTGGTGACGGTGGTTTTATGGAAGTATACCGCCAATGATGTACTCTGCACCCTGGCAGGATTTTTCACCATTGTTATCCTTCGCTGGCTGGCCATGCATTTCGAATGGAACCTGCCTACAGTTCATTTGCAGTAAGTATTTTTGCCCGTCTTTTGACGGGCTTTTTTATTAACTTAAACGATTAAAAAATGCTTTCGTAATAAATTTACATAAAAAAGTCTCGGGTGTATAATTTATTTGCGTGTGTTTATGTGCGGAAAACAGGCTAGGGATTAGGCTGCTTTTGGTTGAGACATTGCATATTGGATAGCCTGTCGGTAACAAAAAAATTGATAGGAGGAATGTGGAATGATGAAACAAAGAGTGCTGGCTGCAATGCTGGGTCTGTGTCTTGCACTGACGCAAATGCCCTGCGCTGCTCTGGCGGCGGAACCTGGAGAACTTGGTTTTGCGGGAGAAGACGAACCTATAGCGGTTCAGGACATCGCCATCGAAAGGGAGTCTGCGGACGAAGAGCTTTTGGATGACGATGAAGAGTCTATTGAATTATTGGAGGAGGCAGAGGTGCCCGAAGAGGTAACTGCTGAGCCCATCCATGAAGAACAATCAGAAGCAGCTGATTTTGCTGATACGGCTACTAGTATTTCCAGTGCAGCAGAATTTGCCGCTATCAAAGATAATCTTTCCGGAAGTTTTATCCTCACAAAAGATATTGATTTAAGCAGCTACTCAGAGTGGACACCTATCGGTGTAAGCGAAAGTGAGGCTTTTACAGGAATACTTGACGGTAATGGACATACTGTTAAGCTCGGAACAGTATCAGGCACAAGCTACGATTATTTCGGACTCTTTGGCTGTGCTAAAAATGCAACAATCAAGAATCTTGATGTTCAGATTACTACCACTGCAGGTATGACTGTTGGTGCTATTGCTGGATATGCTTACAATGTTACGATGGAGTCATGCTCTGCAAGTGGCGCGGTAGTAGGCTCCAAGGACACCGGTGGCTTGATTGGTTATGCTGAAAATACTTTTGTTCGTAACTGTTATTCTACTGCAACAGTAACAAATTCATCATCAAGCGGTGATGATGGCGCAGGCGGACTTATCGGTGAAATGCATGGTAGTAACAGCGGAACAACAAAGGTTGTCAGCTGTTATGCTCTCGGAGAGATCAGCAAGACAGCAACTACTGATGGAATAGGCGGCATAGCCGGTAGACGGACAGCTTATTACTATGGAAATACAGTAATACAGTTTTCTTTCTATGGTGAAGTCGGTGCATCCGATAAAAAGAACGGCTTTGGAGTTAAGAATGAGCACTTGCAGGATCCGGCTACATTTGTAGGCTGGGATTTTGATCATATTTGGGCTCTTGACTCTACTCATGACGGATACCCTTATCTTAAGAGAACCGGGGCATATCAGACCTTTGAACTTAGCGGTATCGGATCAGTGGATAATCCATACATAATCACCAGTGAAGAAGAACTGGCTGCTATTGCCCGTGGCGAGATAGGAACAGATACTTTTTCATACTGCTATAAGCTTGGAAATGATATTACTTTGACAGGTACATATTGGACTCCTATCGGTGGTAACAGTATGCCCGCACTGACGGGAACCTTTGATGGCGCAGGACATAAGATTTCCAATCTTAAAATTGATGCTGTTGGATATTCTAACCAGGGACTTTTTGGAACCTTTAAAGGAATATTAAAGAATCTTGATGTTGTTAATGCAAAAATTACAGATAGTGCAACGGTGGGTATTCTCGGTGGAGATTTCGAAGGTGCAACTGTTGAAGCATGCTCAACAGAAGGTTCTGTTATTGGTACAGAAAATGTTGGTGGTCTCATAGGTTATTCAGAGAATACAACAGTACGTAACTGCTATTCCACAGCTACTGTTACCGGTAATTCAAATAATGGTGATTATGGAATCGGCGGACTCGTTGGTAGACTTCATGGTGCTAACAGTGGTTATTCCAAAATTATCATGTCCTATGCATCAGGTGTTGTCTCAAAGTCGGAATCGTCATCTACATCAATAGGTGGTCTTGTTGGAAAACGTTCTAACTATTACTATGGAAAAAATGTTATTTTGGACAGTTACTTTTCTGCAAGAACAAGGCAGAGTGATAGGAACAATGGATTTTCACTTAGCCCCAAAGTTATGCAGAAACCGGAAACCTTTGTGTATTGGGACTTCGAAAATATATGGCAGTGTAATTCAACTGAAAATGGAGGACTTCCCACACTCAGGCATACTAAGGATTATCAACCGGTTAAGCTTAAAGGTCAGGGAACTGCGACATCACCATATATTATTTCCAATGAGCAGGATCTTGCATCGGTTGCAAGAGGCGAAACCGGAGCGAATAACTATACTGCATATTATAAGCTGGATAAGGATATCACCATTACATCAGAGTATTGGACTCCTATCGGAGGAAATGGTACCGATGCTTTCAATGGAAATATTGATGGTCAGGGCCATTCAATAACAGGACTTACGATCATATACAGAGGCTACGGTTCAGAAGGTCTTATCGGAGAAGGCTCAGGTAATATTTCCAACCTCATCATGAAAGATGTTTTGATCAAGGAAACTACTCAGGCCGGTGCAATCTATGGTTCTAGCGGAAGCAATACAGTTATCAGTGCCTGCGAATCCTTTGGCGAAATATCCGGTACAGGTGATATGGGTGGTCTTGTAGGTCACGCTGAGAACACTAAGATCCTTAATTCATTTTCTAGGATGGATATCACAAGTTCATCCACAGCCACCGAAGATGGTGTAGGAGGACTTGTAGGAGAACTTCATGGAGCAAACAGCCAGGTAGCAACCATAAAGGATTCCTACGCGGCCGGAAAGCTTATTAAAGAGAATACTAAAAATGGAATAGGTGGTCTTGCAGGATACAGATCAACCTATTACTACGGAAGAACAATTATTTATGACAGCTTTTATGACACAACAGTAACAGGTGTTAAGGAAACTGTTGATGGATTTGGTATTACTTCTGACTTAATTAAGGATGCTTCAACGTTTACTTATTGGGATTTCAAGAATGTTTGGGCAGTTGATGATGAAGTCAATGATGGTTATCCGTATCTGACATTTAAGGGAGATTATACACCGGTTGTTCCGGAAGGAAGTGGTGTTGAACTTGATCCTTATTACATTACTAATGAGTATGAGCTTGCTGCACTTGCAAAGGGCGAACTAGAACTCAACGGTTATTATCTCCTGGATAATGATGTGATAATTACCTCCAAGTATTGGACTCCTATATCCTGTAATGGAGAAGAGGCGTTCAGTGGTGTATTTGATGGAGATGGACATACCATCGCAGGCCTTACAATAAATGTACTTGGTTACGAGGATGAAGGACTGTTCGGTTATGTCAGCGGAACAATTAAGAACCTTAGAGTATCCGGTACGATCAAAAATGCTCATGCCGGTGGAATGCTTTGTTCTGTTCTTAAAGAAAATGCTAAAGTGATGAATTGTGCAACACTTGGCGCAATTGCCAGTGAAAGAACGACAGGCGGATTGATTTGCTATGCTGAGAATGCCACAATTCAGGATTGCTATTCAAGAGTTACAGTTACGAATATTACTGATAGTGATTCCTACAGTGTTGGAGGCCTCATTGGTCAGATCCATGGCGCTAATAGCCAAAAGTGTATTGTTACAAATTGTTATGCAACCGGGGATGTAACCAAGAATTCAGCTAATCTTGGCGGTCTTATCGGCAAAGCATCCACATATTATCATGGCACTTATGTAGTAACAAGTTCTTATTATGACAACAAGAATGATGGCTCTACTGACAAGGGTACCTATGTTTCAACAGAGGATATGAAGAAAAAATCAACTTATGTTGATTGGGACTTCGCTAAGACATGGTCCATAGCTTCCACAGAAAACGATGGATATCCACAGCTTAAGAGCTTCGAAGGACAAGAGATTCCTACACCTTCAGATACAGTGGATGTAAGGGGTGTTGAACTTAATAAGGGAACTCTTACCCTTAAGATTGGCGACAGCGAGACTCTTTCAGCAACAGTTTTACCTGTTTCAGCAACCAACAAAAATGTCAGCTGGAAGAGCTCAAATACGTCCGTTGCTACAGTTGATGCAAACGGCAAGGTAACAGCAGTTGCAGCAGGAACAGCCAATATCACAGTAACAACAGAGGATGGCAACAAGACAGCAACCTGTAAGGTCACAGTAACCGCTTCAGAGATCAAGCCCACAGCCATCGCACTTAATCAGACAACCCTTTCCCTTAAGAAGGGAGAGACAGAGGCCCTCACAGCTTCCTTTACACCTGAGGATGCAACAGATACAGATGTTACATGGTCAAGTGATGACACATCAGTTGCAACAGTAAATGAAAGCGGTCTTGTAACTGCTATTGCTAAGGGAACAGCTACCGTTACCGTAACTCTTGTCAGCGATTCCAAGATCAAAGCTACCTGTGAAGTTACCGTAACAGAGGAGAGCACAGTGGTTAAGACCACAGCAGTCACTCTGAATAAGAAGACGCTGAGTCTTGAAAAAAATGCCACAGAGACCTTAACTGTAACCTTTGATCCTAAAGATGCAACAGATAAAGTAGTTGAATGGAGCAGCAGCAATACTTCAGTTGCAACTGTAGATGCTAATGGTAAGGTAACAGCAGTTGCCAAGGGAACAGCTACAGTTACAGTCAATCTTAAGAGCGACTCTTCAGTAAAGGATACCTGTCAGGTAACAGTTACCGAGAGTGATATCCCCGGACCGGGACCCGGACCTGAACCTGAGCCGGAGCCAATAGTAGAGAACTATAATGTAAAATTCTATGTTGACGGATTTGACGAGTTACTTAAGGCAGCAACTATCGAGGCAGGCGATACAATAGTAGATGTCCTTCCCGACACCGCAGATGTAATGGCACTCATCCCTGATGGAGCTACTTTCCTCGGATGGTATATCGACGGAACCAGCATTCTTTGGGATGTGACAGCACCGGTTAACAGACATCTCGATCTTGAGGCCCGTTATATTGCAGCCGATGGTGGTGACAGTTCTTCTGATCCCGGATCAGGCCGTGATCCAGGACTTATCTTAGAAGATGGCGAGGATCCTGATATAACCGCAACCTATTTCTATGATGTATATATGGTTAAGGGACAGTCCTATACCTTCCCTGTTAAGTACGGTGATTTAAATCCTGAGAGCGCCGATGCATCCAAAAAGATCACCTGGACAACCTCAGACAAGACCACCATCAAGATCACAGGTAACTATAAGGCAAAAGCCCTTTTGGAAACAGATCCTGAAGATAATGTATATGTATCCGACAATGCCCTTCTTGCGGACAGCGAATATGTTTATGCGATCCACATCGTAGAGCCCAAGCTTAAGGATGGAACTACCGAAGCTCTTAAGACCTACAGCCTTATCAAGGGTGAAACAGTTCAGCTTACCATGGATGGCTTCGGAGAGTACGAGGACTACTACGATATATCCTGGAATACCACCAATGCTGAGATAGCCCGTGCCGATGACGGACTTATCACAGCAGCCGGCGCAGGAACAGCCAAGGTATCCGCTTTTGTAAACGGCAAGGCTTATACCTGCACCGTTAAGGTAGTTAACAGCAAGACTCCTGCCAAGATCACAGGAAAAGAAGCTATCAAGCTTGCTCCTCTTCAGTCTGCAACTCTTAAGTTCAAGATTAGCGGTTTCAAGGCCAGCGGCCTTGTATGGGCTGATGAAGAAGGACAGACACTTCCCGCATATAATAAGAGCGGAGCCCTTGTATCCGGAAGTGACAAGGTAGCTTACTATCAGAATGATGTAGTACGTATCACACCTGCAGGTAAGGTTACCGCTGTTGGCGTAGGAAGTACCACAATTACAGCCACCAGCAAAAACAATATCCAGGCTGAGGTTAAGATAACGGTTCCTGAGCCCGTTGCCAATGTAGTCTATGTAAATAAGGGCAAGAGCAAGAACATTAAGTACTACAATGTTAAGAACGGAACTTGGAATTACGGAGACAGCGACAGCGTCAATGTGATCGATCTTGACAGAAAAAAAGGCAAGGTAACCGGTGTGTCAGCCGGAAAAGCCCTGGTTAAGTGCGCTGTGGATCCTTACAACACAGGAAACAATATTGAGTATTCAACAATCGTATTTGTTGATGATCCTACAATCGATGTCAGTGCAACAGGAAAGTGGTCCGCTATAAAGAAATCCAGTGCTACCCTGACTCTTAATAACGGCGAGAAGTTCGTGGTTAAGCTCAATGATACTTATCAGCCTGCTATCTTTACAAGTAACAAGGCAGCAGTTGCCTTCGTTGATGAGGCTGGCGTTGTCAGTGCAAGAGGCACAGGAACAGCCACCCTTACCACACGGATCAATGGAATGAAGTTCACCATTAAGGTAGTAGTTAAGTAAATTATGATTTATATGAGGCCATCGCATCTTTTAGGTGCGGTGGCCGGTTTTTTTGTGGGCAAAAATATTCCCCTTTAATCCATGCCCATGTCATTCATCCCATTTCAAATGTCATTCGTCAGAAAGTTGCGACAAATACTGCTGTTATGGCTATAGTACTATCCTTACTGTTCAGGGAAAAGGTAAAATGCATTTTATGGCTACAAAAGTCTTAAAAATGCATTTATCGACAGAGGTAACTATTCCTTCCAAGGTTACAACCATCGGAAGTGAGGCCTTTTGTTTATGCCATTACCTTACTGAGGTAACACTGCCTGCATCGGTGAAATATAAGATAACCTACAAGCTTGAGGGCGGCAAACAGCAGAAAGCAGCTGCCAAGACCTATACTACAGACAAGGACTGCATGCTTCCGACACCCACCAGGGATGGCTATAGCTTTTCCGGCGGGGAGAAAAACGTTCCCCATACAGCAAATATCAAACAAACAGGTAAGACCCTGACCATTAAAAAGGGCAGTACCGGGGCAGTTTCATTTACCGCAACCTGGATTAAAAAGTGAGATATATTTTCTCCTTTAAATATTATTTTGTTAATAGTATAATGGTTGGGATTTGGCGGTAAAATGCCAAAAATATGTAATGGGATAGAAATGGGAAAGGTATGAAAAGTAAGATTTTATCTATGCTGCTGGCACTTTCAATTGTGGCAGGCAGCGTAAGTGCTGGCGTTACAAGTTACGCTGCAGAGAACGAAAATTTGATGGATTTCTTTGAAGAGGATGCACCTGGGGAGGATGCCTCTGAGGAAGACGTTGAAGACAAAGAATCATCAGACGATGTAGCTTCAGCCGAGAATTCATCAGAAGAGTACGATGTAGATGATATTGCTTCTGAGGAGAGCTCTGAGGAAACAGCAGAGGAACCTTCTGATGAAGTATCAGAGGAAGCAACAGAAGATTCTTCAGAAGAGCAGATAATAATCGAAGAAGCATCAGAAGAATTATTGATAGAAGAGGCATCAGCGGTAGCATCAGAAGGCATTTCCGAGGGAAACTCAGAGGAACTTTCCGATGATCAGATCCTGGATGTGGAAGATGCCTTACTTAATGTAAACGGCAGCACCAACTACTATTATCTGACCGAAGTTGACGGCGCTATGCAGGGAGCACCTGTTTATTTCAAGTACAAGAATGCAAAGAAACCATCAGCAGGCAGTTTCTATTATTCCGATGCGGATTGTACCAAAAAGCTCACTTCAACATGGCTTTATACCACAAAAACTTGTGATGAAAGCTACAAGTACTTCTATGTTAATAAAAAGGGCAACTTTGCAAAGGGCATCACAAAGGTAGACGGAACCACCTACTATTTTGACAAGGAAACCGGCAGACTTACCAAGACAACCGGAGCACAAAAAGTAGGCAGTAACTATTACTATTTCCTCAATGGAGTAATGGTCACCGAAAAGGGCTTTGTCTATAAAAACAATTACAGATATATTTACTATGTAACCGGTTCATCAGGCGTGCTCGCCACCGGCTATAGGACCATAAAGACCGAGAGATATCCTGAAGGAAAGAAATACCATTTTGAAAAAGACGCTACAATGAGTGTTATTTCCTTTAGCGTAAACGGAAAGACCTATATCACCAACCAGTATAACTATGATGATCCCAGTAATCCCGGCCCTGAGGACTTATTTGTCCTCTCCGCTGCAGATGTTAAGAGACTTCAGAAAGTCAGCAACGGCGGGATTGATCCTAAGATCAGAGTCAACGACGACGGCTCTTTATACAACGGCTGGATAGCAATCGATGGCATAAAGTATTACTACTTTGAGGGTGAACCCCTTAACCCTCGAAATGCGCTTATGATGTATTCCGGTGCAACAATATATTATATTTTTAAGCAGGATACCTTCGTTGCAAATATTGGTGGAAAGAACTACTGGTTTAACCAGGACGGTACCCTTAACAGTGGCTGGATGAGATACACCTTTGATACAGGAATCCTCCTTATAAAAGGAAACCAGGCATCCTGCACCAGCGCCAAGGACTGCTACATGTATTTCTCACCTTCAGACAAAGCAGCAGTAAAAGGCTTTAAGAAAGTTTTTGTTCCAAAGCTTAACGCAAGAGGCGAATTTGACCTTGATAAGGAAGGCAAAGTAGTTCTTACAGATGAGGAAAATACTCTTTTGTTTGCAGATGGAAAGTTCGGAGGCCTCGAGCCCGGTACACTTGTCAGAGACTGTAAGTATATGTACAAGGGCAAGCTTTACACCCTTGACAGTGTTGGTGCTGTTTATAAGATAACTCCCGGACCTGTGGAACAGGATGGCGGTATAGTTTACAAAAAGGCTGACGGAAGCCTGGGAACAGGAAGAATCGACGGCTTTTACTATGATCCCGCTACCTCCTTCAGACTCTCAGATGTTGTAAGAAAAAGCGGCAAAAAGTGGTACTACTACGGAAAAGACGCACAGCAGGCTACTTCCCTTAAAGTTAAGCTTGATAACGGAAAGACCGCCGAAGCTGTATTTAACAAAGACGGCAGCATTAAATATTTTGCTGACGCAGCCGGTGAAAAAGTGACAGATGCAACCTTCACTCTTGGCTCAGCCCTTTACTTTATCGGAAATAAGTCACTTCCTGCTACAGGCCTTGTAACTCATACTTTTGCAGGAACAGAAAAAGCTATAACTGTGGTTGTGGACAATGATGGCAGATGTACCTATAACCAGGCTCAGACTGCTTCCAATGACTATATGCTTAAGATTGGCAAAAAGATCTACGTGGTAAGCGGCGGCCGTATTGCAGATGACACTGAAAAGGCATATAAGGTAAGCGATTTTTCCAAGCTTTCTTCAGCGGATAAAAAAGTAATGGAAAAATACCAGTCCTTTGCCTGCTCAATGGCAACAAGCTCAACCGCTATCGATTATAAGAACTATAAGCTGCCTGTTTACGTAGATTCTGACGGCCATGTTTGCGCTAAGACCATAGTAAAGGATGGCAAGACTCTTCATATAAACAAGTATGGTGTTGCCTTTGAGGATTTAGGATACTTTAGAAAACAGGGCGGCTCCTGGTACTTTTTGGGCGCTGAACAGGCAGGTTCTGCATATATTGACGGAACCTTGGCTGACCTGAAAACGTTCAACAGTCAGAGTATCAATGTCAATCTGACCTGGGATGATAAAATGAAAATGGGTAAGTTTGTTGATGCAAGCACAGGAAAAGCCGTATCCGGCATGCTTTCCATCGACTCGATCACCATAAACGGCAAGACAGTTGAGGCCGAAATGGACATTTACGTTAAAAACGGCGTTATGAGCACCGCATCCAAGACAGTAAGTTATAACGGAAATAAGATTACTTTATATTTTGACAAAGATACAGGTCTTTTAGACTATATACCCATTTTGAATATGATGGAGTAAGCAACTGACAACCGCAGGCACTGCCTGCGGTTGTTTTTTTATATCAGAAAACCCGATAAATACAACTAAAAATTTCCTTAGACACCAATGGGTATATTCTGCCAAACGTGTGTACGGCTATTCAATAATAGCTATAAAAAAAAGTCTGAAAACAAGAAGTTTTCAGACCTTTTAATAGCAGGGGAAGCAGGATTCGAACCCGCATGAACGGTTTTGGAGACCGCAATACTAGCCATTGTATGATTCCCCTATTCAGTTCTGTCCTGTGCTTTTCGCACCGACGAATGTTAGTATAGCATAGGAGTTTTTGATTGTAAAGAAATAATTTTTAAAGGAAAACGTTTTCTATGAAAAAATATTGTGTTATACTTGTTAAGATTATGTTGTATCATATATAAGGGAGTATAGTTTTGTGTACTAAGAGGAATGCTTTATGCATAAGAAGAATAAATTGATCGTGGCTCTGGGCGCAGCGGCGCTGCTGGTGGGGTGCACCGGGATAATGATAGAGACGGGGCGCGATAAGGACAGCGAAAATAATATAGCGTCAAATGTGGCATCCTCAGAGGAACCTGTTCCTGAGGAGGTTATTGAGGAGAGTGAGCCGCTGAGAGTTATAGATGACAAATACCGTACCACCTATGAGGTTTTTGTTTACTCCTTTGCTGACAGCAACGGAGATGGTATCGGTGATCTGAGAGGTCTTGTTAACAATCTTGATTATATTAATGACGGTGATGATCAGACAGAAACTGATCTTGGTTGCAATGCCATCTGGCTTATGCCCATTTCTCCGTCGCCTACCTATCACAAATATGACATAACCGATTATAAGAATATCGATCCTGAGTACGGCTCCATTGATGATTTTGATGACCTTGTGGCTGAGTGTCATGAGAGGGGTGTTAATGTATATCTTGACCTGGTCCTTAATCATACCTCCAGCGAGCATCCCTGGTTCAAGGAGGCCACTGATTATCTCAAGGCCCATCAGGACTTTTCGGAGGTCCTGGATGAGAACGGCGATTTTACTCCCGAGGCCATCGAAGAGTGTAAATATCTTGATTACTACAACTTCAGCACTGAAGTGCTGGAGGGCTATGAGAAGGTTAACGGCACGGACTGGTATTATGAGGCCAGATTCTGGTCCGGAATGCCGGATCTGAACCTTGACAGCGAAAGAGTTTTTGATGAGATAACAGGGATCACCAAGTTCTGGTCCGTAAGAGGAGTTGACGGTTACAGACTTGATGCCGTAACCTCCTACTACACCAAAGACATTGAGAAGAACATTGAGTTTTTGACCAAACTCAATACCATGATCAAGAGCCAGAATCCCAAGGCATACATAGTTGGGGAGGCCTGGACTTCCCAGGCGGAATACGCTCAGTACTATCAGAGCGGAGTTGACAGCTTTTTTGATTTCAACTATGCCAACGGTGAGGGCATGATAGCAAGGCTTGCCAGGAGCAAGATGAATGCAGCCAAGTTCGGCGAGGAACTGGCCAATACTGAGAAGCTCCTTTCTGAGAACAATCCTGATTACATCGACGCACCATTTTATACCAATCACGACATGGCTAGAAGCGCCGGTTATTACTCCGGAAAAGGGGCAGACAACAGCGTCAAGCTCTCCGGAGGACTGAACCTTCTGATGGGAGGCAATGCCTTTATCTACTACGGCGAAGAGCTTGGAATGAGGGGCTCAGGTAAGGATGAGAACAAGAGAGCTCCCATGTACTGGGTGAATGAAGCCGGCTCCGGTCAGGAGTACGACAGACTTACCAAAATGATGTGCAAGGGACCCAAGGATATGGACGAGGTTGCCATGTACAACCCTCCTTACTACGTGCAGAAGGATGATGAGTATTCCATTTACAACTATTACAGGAATGCCATCAAAATGAGAAACACCTTCCCGGTAATAGCCAGAGGAACCACCACCCCTGTGACTGAGATCGAGGGCGAAAGACTTGGGGCTTTCATAAGAAGCGTTCCGGAGGATTCCGTGGACACCAGTGTCTTCGGACCTGCCAGTGTCCTTGTGATATTTAACAACAGCGCAGAGGAGATAACGGTTCAGATTTCCAAGAGCACCGCGGCCTGGGGCTACAACAGCATCGCTTACCAGCTTAACACCTCAGCTCAGGAGTCAACTCTTACGGGAAGCAGCCTCACTGTAGCGCCCTATGGAATAGTTATTTTGAAAAAATAATAAGTGAACTTGTGCTTATTGCACCGTGGCCGTAGTTTTACGGCTTCGGTGCTTTATTTTATTAAAATTATACCTCACTTGATTGGACAAAATGTGTTATTATAGGAGTCGAAATTATGCCCAATTGGTATTTTTTGAAAGGAAGGAAATTATTATGCAGGACAAATTATTAAAGAGAGAAGACGTCAAGGAGGAACTTACCTGGCGCCTTGAGGACATATATGAGAGTGAAGACAAATGGGAAGAGGACTTAAAGAGCTGCGAGAAGCTTGGAGATGAGCTGGCTTCTTTTGCCGGCAAGCTTTCAGGCAGTGCCAAGACTCTCCTTGATTTCTTCAAGCTCTATGAAAAGAGCGAGCTGCTCCAGAGCGCCATCTACGGCTATGCTCACATGAGACACGATCAGGATACATCCAACACCAAGTACACAGGAATGTATCAGAGAGCATATTCAGCCCTGGTTCAGATGTCTGAGAAGGTAGCTTTCCTTGAGCCTGAGATCCTTGAGATGTCAGACGAGACTGTAGAGAAGTTCTACAAGGAAGAGGCTGAACTTGAGAATTACAGAGTGACCATCACTGAGATCAGAAGACTTAAGGCTCACATCCTTAATAAGGAGATGGAGGAGCTTCTTGCATCTGCAGGAGAGGTTCTCGGAGCATCCCAGAACAGCTACGGCATGCTTTCCAATGCTGACATGAAGTTCCCTGAGGTTAAGGACGGCAAGGGCGAGAATGTTCAGCTCTCCGACGGAAGATTCGTTCCGATCCAGCATTCCAAGGACAGAGTTCTCAGAAAGAACGCTTTTGAGGCATATTACACAAGATACGCAGATTACAAGAATACCTGGGCTGCTATGTACAGCGGAGAGGTTAAGGGCCGTATCTTCAAGGCTAAGGCCAGAAAGTATGACAACATCTTCGAGGCAGCAGTTGATCACAACAACGTATCACCTCTTGTCTGCGACAGACTTTTCGAGGCTGTTCACAGCAACATGGACAAGATGCACAAGTATGTAAGCCTTCGTAAGAAGCTTCTTGGAGTTGACGAGCTTCATATGTATGACGTTTATGTTGACATGATCCCTGAGTTTGATATGAAGGTTACCTATGAGGAGGCCAAGGAGATGTCTCTCAAGGCTCTTGCTCCTCTGGGCCAGGATTACCTTGATATTGTTAAAAAGGCTTATGACGAGAGATGGATCGATGTTCCCGAGAACGAAGGCAAGAGAGGCGGCGCTTACTCCAGCGGCGTTTACGGAGTTCATCCTTACATGCTCCTTAACTACAACGATACATTAAACGACGTATTTACCCTTGTTCATGAGATGGGACATTCAATGCATACCTGGTATTCAGAGCATGCTCACAACGTATTTGATTCCAGCTACAAGATCTTCGTTGCCGAGGTTGCATCTACCACCAATGAGATGCTTCTTTTCCATTATCTCAAGAACAATGCCAAGGATGACAAGGAGAAGGCATTTATCCTTAACCACCTTCTTGAGAGCTTCAAGTCCACAATGTTCCGTCAGACTATGTTTGAGGAGTTTGAGAGAAAGTCCGGCAAGATGGCAGAGGACGGCGAGCCTCTTACAGCTGATTCATTATCACAGCTTTACTATGACCTGAACCTTGAGTACTTCGGCAAGGATATGAACATGGATGACCTTATCCGCTATGAGTGGTGCAGGATTCCTCACTTCTACTACAACTTCTACGTATATCAGTACGCAACCAGCTTTGCGGCAGCAGTTGCCATTGCAAACCGCATCATGAAGGGTGAGGAAGGCGTAGTTGAGGCATACAAGAACTTCCTTTCAAGCGGATGTACACAGGATCCTGTAAGCCTTCTTAAGATCGCAGGTGTTGATCTTACAACCAAGGCTCCTCTTGAGGAAGCACTTCAGGTATTCGGCGAAGCAATCGAAGAGATGGAAAGTCTTACATGAAGTATTTTTTACTGTATATAAAACAAACATTGCGGTTTGTGCTTAAGCCAATGTCTTTTGTGCCCGCAATCATCATGATGTGTTTGATTTTTATGTTTTCCGAACAGGATGGATATGAGAGCAGCCGCCTCAGCTATGAGGTGGGAGTCAAGGTCCTTACCGTGGCCAATGACACTCTGGACAAAGGCTGGACTGTAGAGCATATCCATCAGCTGTCGGAGGACTTGCAGTTCTATATCAGAAAGACCGCTCATTTTACAGAGTACTTTTTACTGGCGGTATCGGTGGCATTTCCCCTTTATGTATATGGGGTCAGGGGATTGTGGCTTGTATTCTGCGCAGGGTCTTTCTGTATAGCTTTTGCCTGTCTTGATGAGTATCATCAGACCTTTGTGGGAGGAAGAAGTCCTCAGAAAAAGGACGTTTTCATCGACAGCTGCGGCGTAATGCTTGGGGTAATTGTTACGCGCATAGTAGGCTGGACCGGCAGAATGACAATATTTAAGCCTCTTTCCAATCACAGGGAGAAGGCAGGGGAAAAAGGTAGAAAAAAGAATGTTAAAGGTATTTCTTGCCGAGGATGAGTTTGTCATCCGAGAGGGTATCAAAAACAATATCAATTGGAGTGATCACGGGTATGAATTCTGTGGAGAGGCAGGCGACGGAGAGCTTGCCTTCTCCATGATACAGAAGCTGCGGCCCGATATCCTTATCACTGACATCAGAATGCCTTTCATGGACGGACTTACCTTAAGTCGCATGGTCAAGGCGGAATTTCCCGGAATAGAAATAATACTGCTCACAGGTTATGAGGATTTCGAATATGCCAAGGAGGCCATAAGAATAGGTGTGGCATCCTATCTGTCCAAGCCCATCAGCGGACAGAACCTTCTTTCTGAAATAGACCATGTGGCAGAAAAAATAATCGAAAAGAGAAAAGAAAAAGAGGCGGCTCTTCGCTATGAACAGGATATGAAGGAGAAGGCGCAGCTTGATAAACAGGAATTTTTCAAGGACATTGTCACCGGAGGAAAGAGCCTGTCCGAGATTCTGGACAGAGCCAAGAAGCTCTCAATGAACATTCTTGCCCTTCGCTACAACATTGTCCTTGTTAAGATATGGTCCACCAGACATGATGCGGGAGAGTACTCCGGCAGCGTGGTTCAGGTGGAGGAAAAGATAGACGGCATCGCAGCAAAGTATGATGCCCTTGTTTTCGACCTCAATCTGGAGGGAAAGGCTCTTTTGTTCAGGGCGGACTCCGATGATGAGCTTAATAATAGGATTGATAATGCCCTTCTGGAAATGAAGGAAGTATTTTCCGGATATAATCATATCAGATACTACGGCGGTGTGGGACAGAGCACCGACAGGATCACAGATATCCCCAGGTCCTTTGACTGGGCAAGCCGCGCCTTTGCCCACCTCTATCTGTCCTCAGACAGCGACTTTTTGTACGGTTCGGAGGAAAAGCTTGGCTCCATGAAAGAGAATGTCATCCTCTCAGAGGTTGATCCCAAGCATATCGACAGAAGGCTCATCAGGGAGTTCCTCAGAAGAGGTGATGAGAGCGAGACCGAGTATTTCATGGAGGAGTTCTTTAACGGCATGGGTAAAAATGCCATGAAATCCACCATGCTCAGACAGTATATCGCCATGGATGTGTATTTTTGCGTAGCGGATTTTGCAGAGTCGGAGCTGAAGCTCTCCCGCAGTGACGTGGATGCCATCATTCCTTCCGCGGAGCTACTGGCGGATGAGAAGACCACCTGCGATTATCTCATCAGCATCATCAACAAGGCCATCGATCTTAGGAAAAAGACCGCAGAGGGAAGCTACAGGGATGTGGTCAACCAGGTCATCGCCTATATCGAGGAGCACTACTGTGAGGATGAACTGTCACTTAACCAGCTGGCGGCGGTGGTCAATTTTTCACCCAACCACTTAAGTGCGGTATTCAGACAGGAAACGGGACAGCCCTTCATCAAATATCTCACGGACTTCAGGATGGAGAAGGCAAAAGAGCTTCTTTTGTCCACCTCCAAAAAGAGCAACGAGATAGGACTTCTGGTGGGCTATAAGGACCCTCACTATTTTTCATTTTTGTTTAAAAAGACTCAGGGAGTGACCACGACTCAGTACAGAGGAGTGGGACATCCGGGAGAAGCTGTATGACGGATACTGGATCCAGAAAAAGAAAACAGAATAAATCAAGGCTAGCGAATCAGATACGTATATCGTATCTGATCCTTCTTTTGCCAAATATTATCTTCATGGTTTATGCCTTCTACAATCTCTGGCTGGTGAATGAAAGATATAACAAGATGCTGAGCTCCGTTGTGGCGGCCAGCGAATTCAGTCTGGATTTCAAGGAGGACTTTGACTACGAGACCTATCTTCTGATAGTCGGGAATGTGACTCCCAAAGAGTCCAGGATCCCCGGGCTTTTGGAGGATGCGGGCAGAGTAGTTGACAGTCTTCAGGACTATACCGATACCCCCGACAATCTAAAAAGAATAGACAGCGCCAAGAAGTATCTGAATAACCTTTCAGGATACATCGAAAAGATCGAGGTCAATCTGGAGGACGGTAACCGGTATGAGAAAAATATGCTTATCTGGGAGAACGACGTTCAGATAGTTACGGCTCTTTTACAGGAGACCATCAACGAATATATCTACTACGAGAACAGGCAGATCCAGAGTGCTCAGGCGGATAACAGGCAGCTCTATATCGACACCGCCAGGATCTCCGTTATGCTGTTTTTCTTTATTCTTGCAGCTATCATAGTGGTTTCCGTTGTGGGACCCATGTGGATCACAAGGCCCATTGAGGAGCAGGTCATTGAGGAGCAGAAGAAGCTTAGGAAAGCGGAGTTCGAGGTTCTTCAGGCCCAGATCAACCCCCACTTTCTCTACAATACTCTGGATGCCATCGTATGGTCTGCGGAGGCCGGCAATCAGAAGCAGGTTGTCAGCATGGTAGGAAGTCTTTCGGAGTTCTTCAAATCATCTCTCAACAAGGGAAAAGAGATAGTATCCGTCAGGGATGAACTTCAGCATGTCAGAAGTTATCTGGAGATCCAGCAGATAAGATACCAGGATATCCTGAGCTATGAGATCGATGTTCCGAATTCTCTCAATGAGTGCACTATTCCAAAGATCACCCTTCAGCCTGTGGTGGAAAATGCTCTTTACCACGGCATCAAGAACAGGAGGGCCCTTGGAAAGATAACGGTCAAGGGAATCGATGAAGAGGACACCATGGTCCTGCAGGTTACCGATGACGGAATCGGTATGGATGAAGAGAGACTTTCGGAAGTAAGGAAGGCTCTTTCCGACAACAGGGAAGACGACGGTCAGGTGTACGGCCTTTACAATGTCAATGAGAGAATAAGGCTCAACTACGGCGATGAATACGGCATCTCCATTGAGAGCACCAAGGGAGAGGGCACCTGCGTTATGATAAGGCTTCCGAAAATCTTAACCGGAATCGTAGAAAAATGAAACAAAATAAATAAATCATAAAAAAATCAACAATCTTCGTTTTTTATTGAATGGCACTTTTTCTCCAAATCCATAGAATTATAGATGTGTAAGGAATAGTCCTTACAGGAATAAACTACTTTAATTTATTCAGGAGGGTTACTATGAAGAAAAAGTTTTTAGCAGCAGTATTGGCATCTGTAATGGCATTTGGACTTGTTGCCTGCGGAAGCAGCACAGGTTCAGCACCCGCTAAGACATCAGGCGGTGAGGGCGGACTTATCAAGGTTGGTATCATCAACAACGATCCTAACGAGTCCGGATATCGTACAGCTAACGATGCAGACCTTAAGGCTAAGTTCACAAAAGAGAACGGCTATGATGCATCTTTCGCTTACAGCTTAAAGAACGACGAGCAGATTCAGTATGCTCAGACATTTATTCAGGATGATGTTGATTATCTTCTTTTATCTGCAGCTGACACAGCAGGCTGGGATTCAGTTCTTCAGGATGCTCAGGCAGCAGGCGTAAAGGTTATCCTTTTCGACCGTACAATCGATGCAGACTCAAGCCTTTACGAGGCATCAATCGTATCTGACATGGCTAAGGAAGGCCAGACAGCTGTTGACTGGCTTGCAAGTCAGAACCTTTCAGAGTACAACGTAATTCACATTCAGGGTGTTATGGGATCAGCTGCTCAGCAGGGAAGATCAGGCGCTCTTGATACTAAGGTTGCAGCAGAAGGCAACTGGAACATTGTTAAGCAGCAGACAGCTGAGTGGAACGCAGAGAAGGCACAGCAGATCGTTCAGTCAGTTATCGATGCAGGCACACCTTTCAACGTAGTATACGCTGAGAACGACGATATGGCTAAGGGCGCTGTTGCAGCTCTTGATGCAGCCGGTATCACACACGGTGTTGGCAAGGACGTTGTTGTTATGGGCTTTGACTGCAACAAGTGGGCTCTTGAAGAGCTTCTTGCTCAGAACTGGAACTACGATGGACAGTGCAATCCTTTCCAGGCTAGCTACATCGATGACATCATCAAGACTCTTGAGAGTGGCGGATCACTTTCACAGAAGACAATCATCATGGATGAGAAGGGCTTCGACGCTACAACAATTACTCAGGACGATGTAGACAACTATGGCATCTAAACGATAAACTGGTCTAGTCCAATATAGCTTTACACAAGGCGCGGCGGCAGTGTCTGCCGCGTCTTTTTTAAACAAAAGGCGAGGAGAGTAAAAAGTGAGCGATACGACAATCCTGAAGATGCGGGGCATCAACAAAACATTTCCGGGTGTGCGGGCACTTCAGAATGTGGACTTTACCCTGAATAAAGGTGAGATCCATGCCCTTATGGGGGAAAACGGCGCCGGAAAATCAACACTTATCAAGGTCCTTACAGGTGTTTACACCAAGGACGGCGGAACAATAGAGCTGGAGGGAAAGGGAGAAGTCTCCATCCATTCACCTCAGGAAGCTCAGAACAACGGTATCAGTACCGTTTATCAGGAGATTACCCTCTGCCCCAACCTTACAGTGGCAGAGAATATGTTTATCGGAAGAGAAAAGGGTGCTTTCACCAACTGGAAGCATATGAACACTGAATCCGACAGACTTCTTCAGAAATTGGACATTCCTGCAAAGGCCACCCAGCAGCTGGGAAGCTGCTCCATAGCAGTACAGCAGATGGTGGCAATTGCCAGAGCGATAGATATGGACTGCAAGGTTCTTATTCTCGATGAGCCTACTTCCTCACTTGACGAGCAGGAGGTTGAGAAGCTCTTTGACCTTATGAGAGACCTTAAGAAAATGGGAGTTGGAATCATCTTCGTTACCCACTTCCTGGATCAGGTTTATGAGGTATGTGACAAGATCACAGTACTTCGTGACGGACAGCTGGTGGGCGAGTATGAGATCAAGGATCTTCCCAGAGTTCAGCTTGTTGCCAAGATGCTTGGTAAGGAGATGGATGACCTCTCTGACATTAAGGGCGAGAGTGCTTCTTATGCAGGAGATGATGCAGGCGAGATAGTATTTGAGGCCAAGGACCTTCAGAGTAACGCAGGCATAAGACCTTTTGACTTCTATATTAAAAAGGGTGAAGTCAACGGCTTTACCGGACTTCTCGGATCAGGACGAAGCGAGTGCGTAAGAGCAATCTTCGGAGCTGACAGAGTTATCGGCGGTACAGTCAAGGTTCATGGAAAAGAGGTTAAGATCAGCAATCCTCTCGATGCCATGAAGAACGGCATAGCTTATCTTCCTGAGGACAGAAAGCTTGACGGAATTATCGGGGATCTTTCCGTAAGAGATAACATTATTCTGGCTCTTCAGGTACTTACAGGCTTCTTCAAGCCCTTCAGCAAGGCCAAGGCCAATGCTTTTGCTGATGAATATATTAAGAAACTTAATATCAAGACCGCATCTGCGGACACACCCATCAAATCATTGTCCGGCGGTAACCAGCAGAAGGTTATTCTTGCCAGATGGCTTTTGATGCATCCTGAGTATCTTATCCTGGATGAGCCTACAAGAGGTATCGATGTAGGAACCAAGGTAGATATCCAGAAGCTGGTTCTTGAGCTTGCTTCGGAGGGAATGAGCGTTACCTTCATTTCATCCGAGACAGATGAGATGCTCAGAACCTGTTCAAGACTTGTAGTAATGCGCGATAGAAAAGTAGTGGGACAGCTTTCAGGAAACAGTCTCACCCAGAACAATATCATGAGTACTATCGCAGGAGGAGATTAAGGTATGTCAGATACAAAAAAGAAAAAGGATCAGAGCTTTTTAAAAAGGCTTACATCAAATCAGCTCTTTATTCCGCTTCTTGCACTTATTCTTCTCGCGGCAATAAATCTGATAGTTGATCCCAGTTTTATAAAGGTTACACCCGGTTACAACAACGCAGGAAATCCGGTTCTTTCCGGATACCTCATTACTATTTTGGATTACGGCTCAGAGCTGGCTATTCTTGCCATCGGTATGACACTGGTAACAGCGGCTTCCGGCGGACAGGACATTTCAGTAGGTGCTACCATAGCAATTGCGGGATCTGCAATGCTTAGAGTTCTCTGCGGCGGCGATTCAAGACCTGAGACCATTCAGGCGCCCATCATCGTGGCATTCCTTGTAGCCTGCCTGGTAGGTATGCTCTGCGGAGCCTTCAACGGACTTCTGGTTTCCGTATTCAAGATCCAGCCCATGATCGCAACACTGATTCTGTTCACTGCAGGTCGTTCCATTGCAGCATGGATCAACAACAACGAGCTTCCTATCGTTCCGGATCCTAGATTTTCCTATTTCGGTGGATTCATTCCGGGAATTCCGATTCCCACAACAGTGTTCATTGCTGCCATCTGTATCGTAGTGATCGCACTGGTGCTGAAGTTCACCAATCTGGGACTTTACACACAGGCAGTTGGTATCAACGAGAGCTCATCAAGACTTAACGGTATCAACCCTACATTTATCAAGTTCCTGGCTTTTGTAATCCTTGGTATCTGCGTAGCAGTTGCAGCGCTTATCAAGGTAAGCCGTCTTTCAACCATCAACTATTCTGTTATTGCAAAGGATATCGAGATGGATGCTATCCTTGCGGTAGCCCTTGGCGGAAATGCTCTTTCAGGAGGTAAGTTCAATATCTGGGCATCAATCCTTGGAGCATATGTTATTCAGTTTTTGACAACAACTCTTTATAAGTTCAATGTGCAGTCAGACGCTCTTGCAGCTTACAAGGCTGTTGTAGTTATTCTCCTTGTAGTATTCTCGGCACCTAAGGTGAGAGAGACTATGGGCAATCTTGTTAAAAAGGTTGCACCCAAGAAGGAGGTGGCATAAATGAGACTTAGAAAGGGCAGTATTTTCAACAAGATAAGCGATACAAACCTGCTTCTTATCATCACTATTGTCATTTTCTTTATGATGTATATCGGAGCGATCATTTTCCAGGGCGGCGGTTTCACCAAGCCCCAGATGTTCTTTAACATCCTTAACGCCAACGCTTCTCTTATCATAACAGCCACAGGCATGAGCATTGTTATGATCTGCGGCGGAATCGATATCTCCGTGGGCGGCGTTGTTGCACTGGTTTCCATGTGCTGTGCGGTATACCTTGATTACCATGACGGAAGCATCCTGGGATCGATCCTCATTGCTCTTGGCATCGGCCTGGCTTACGGCCTGGTACAGGGATTCCTTGTAGCATATCTGGACATCCAGCCCTTCATAGTATCGCTGGCAGGTATGTTCTTTGCCAGAGGTATGACAACCATCGTTAACACAGCTCCTTTTAACGTAGCAGACGAGGAGTTTACAGCCCTCAAGCTCACCAGAATCAATGTTCCTTTCCTGGGATCCTACAACAAAAAAGGTGTATGGATGCCTGCCTATGTTGAAATCGGTGTTATTGTAGCTCTTCTGATTGTGGTATTATTGTTTGTGGTGCTTCGCTGGACCAAGCTTGGAAGAAACTTCTACGCTGTAGGAGGAAATAAGCAGAGTGCACTCATGATGGGAATCAACGTTAAGCGTACCAAGTTCCTTTCACACCTTATCTGCAGCATTCTTGCAGGAATCGGCGGATATGTTTACTTCCTTCATGTAGGTTCCGGAGCAGCCAGCCATGCTATGGGTATGGAAATGAACGCCATTGCTTCTTCAATTATCGGCGGAACAATGCTTACCGGTGGTGTAGGTAATATCATCGGAACCCTGTTCGGAGTATTGTCACTTAGCACAATTCAGAACATCGTTGCTTCAGCAGGTCTTGATGATGCATGGTGGACAGGAATCACCATTGCTGCAATGCTCTGTCTCTTCCTTATTATTCAGAGTATAGTGATGGCACAGAAAAAGAAGGCTCTTAAATGAAAAAATACCTACCATTACTTGCAGTAGTATTTCTTATAATAGGATTTATGATCGGCTGCGGAGGAAACTATGTTTCCTCCGATGAGGCAGCCGTTGATAACAGCACTGAAAAAGCCGACACGTTAATAACGGTCGGCTTCTCTCAGTTGGGGGCGGAATCGGACTGGCGAAGCGCCAACACGGATTCCATGCTTGCCACCTTCACCGAAGAAAACGGATATTCACTGGTCTACAAAAACGGACAGCAAAAGCAGGCCAATCAGATCACTGCCATCAGGACTTTCATACAGCAGGATGTTGATTATATAGTCCTGGCTCCCGCCAACGAAGAGGGCTGGGAATCGGTGCTGTCGGAGGCCAGGGATGCCCATATCCCTGTTATCCTGGTGGACAGAAGAGTCAATGCCTCGGACAAGAATCTCTATTCCTGCTGGGTAGGCTCTGACTTTGAGCTGGAGGCCAAAAAGGTCACCGCCTGGATCAATGCCTATACCACCGGCTGCGGAATAGACCCTTCAGAGCTTCATATAGTAAATATCCAGGGTACCATCGGAAATACTGCTCAGATCGGAAGGACCAGAGGTCTTGCCAATGCGGCCAGGGACTACGGCTGGGATCTTATGGCTGAGATTTCCGGGGACTTCACCGAGGCCAAGGCCCGGGAGGTTATGGAGGCACTTTTAAAACGCTTTGACAATATAAATGTGGTATACTGTGAAAATGACAACGAGGCCATCGGCGCCATTTCAGCTCTTGAGAGCGCAGGCAGAAGAGTAGGACCGAATATCCAGAAGGGTGAGGTTATGGTGGTTTCCTTTGACGGCGTCAATCAGGAGGCTCTTAATTATGCAAGAGAGGGCAAGATTTCCTGCATCGCGGAGTGCAATCCCTTGCACGGTCCCAGAGTTGATGCCCTGATCAAGGCCCTTGAGAACGGGGAGCAGCCCGATAAGTTCAACTATGTGGATGAGAAGATATACAGCTCAATCCCTGATGTGACCGATGTTACAGTTGACGGTAAGACTTATCCCATCGAGAAACCATAACAAAATTTAATTTATGTGTTGACACATTCTTGTAGTTTGTGTTATAGTACTTGAGTATTTGAAAACAAAGCAGAGTATCCACTCTCACCCTGCGGCACAGCCAGTAGCGGTTAATATCTTTTCAAATCTTCCCTTTAGTAAAGGGTAGACTGGAATCAGATTATTTGTGGATACTTGCGAGTATCCACTTTTTTTACATATTTTGGAGGATAAAGCCATTAGCGAGTTATTTATTAATGACCAGATCAGAGCTAAGGAAGTTCGTGTAATTGGTATCGAGGGGGATCAGCTGGGTGTTATGTCCATTCAGGACGCCAGGAAGATCGCTGAAGATGAGGGTGTTGATCTTGTAATGATCGCTCCTACAGCCAAGCCACCTGTTTGCAGAGTTGTTGATTACGGCAAGTTCAAGTATGAGCAGCTTCGCAAGGAGAAGGAAGCAAGGAAGAAACAGAAGACAGTCGAGATCAAAGAGATCAGACTTTCTCCCAACATTGACACCAATGACCTTAACACCAAGGTTAACGCTGCCAAGAAGTTCCTTGAGAAAGGAAACAGAGTTAAGATCACTCTTCGTTTCCGTGGAAGAGAAATGGCTCATATGGGTGCAAGTGTGCACATTCTTACAGATTTTGCAGAGGCACTTGCTGATGTGGCTGTTGTTGAGAAGCAGCCCAAGGTTGAGGGACGTAGCATGACCATGTTCCTTACCGAGAAGAAAAACTGATTTTTAGCCAGTTTATTGGTTAAAGATAAATCTATGATATTTGCCTGGATGCGTATGCATTCCATATATCATAAAAATCTATTGATGAATTAGGAGGATTTTAGTTATGCAGCAAAAGATGAAGACAAAGAGAGCTGCTGCCAAGAGATTCAAGGTTACAGGAACTGGCAAGCTCATGAGAAACAAAGCGTATAAGCGCCACATCTTAACAAAGAAGTCCACAAAGAGAAAGAGAAATCTTAGACATGCCGGACTTGTTGACGCTACAAATGTAAAGACAATGAAGAGCATCCTTCCTTACGCTTGAGCAGAACACTTGACGAGTTTTTTTCGAGTCTAGTGAGAAGCCCATAATTGTTTGTTAATAGGAAGATGATTTTGAAATTTTAGGAGGATTTTAAGATGGCAAGAGTTAAAGGCGCATTAAATGCCAAGAAGAAGCATAAAAGAGTATTAAAGCTTGCAAAGGGCTACAGAGGAGCAAGATCAAAGCAGTACAGAGTAGCTAAGCAGTCAGTTATGAGAGCACTTACTTCTGCATTCGCTGGACGTAAGCAGAAGAAGAGAGATATGAGATCTCTCTGGATCACACGTATCAATGCTGCAGCTAGAATCAATGGTCTTTCATACAGCAACATGATGCACGGTCTTAAGCTTGCCGGCGTAGACATCAACAGAAAGATGCTCGCTGAGCTTGCAGTTAACGATCCTGATGGATTCAAGACACTTGCAGAGCTTGCAAAAGAGAAGATTGCATAAAAAGTTACCGGAATTTTCGGTGGAAACTTTCATTGATTAAATAGTTTTTATAGAGTATTATTAGGGAGTATCGTATATAGCGATACTCCTTATTTTATTGAAATTATTTAAATAGCGAGGTGCTTGGTTATGGCATTTGAGAATTTAGAGCCAAAGGAAGTTTTTCATTTCTTTGAAGAGATCTGCAGAATCCCACACGGCTCAGGGAATCTTCAGCAGATCAGTGATTATCTTGTTTCTTTTGCTAAGGAGAGAAATCTTGAGGTTACTCAGGACAGTGAGCTTAATGTTATCATCAAGGCTCCCGGAAGCGCGGGCTATGAGGATAAAGAGCCTGTGATCCTTCAGGGACATATGGATATGGTTGCGGTTAAGGAAGATGGCTGCGATATAGATATGAAGACAGAGGGACTTCGCACTGCCACAGACGGAGAGTATGTCTGGGCTGAGGGCACAAGTCTCGGCGGAGACGACGGAATCGCAGTAGCTTACTGCCTTGCGATTCTTGATTCCAAGGATATTCCTCATCCTCCTCTTGAGGTTGTTATCACCACCAATGAAGAGACAGGAATGTTTGGTGCCGCTGCCATCGATCTTTCAGGTTTGAAGGGCAAAAAGCTCATCAATATAGACAATGAGAAGGAAGGCCAGTTCATCGTCAGCTGTGCCGGCGGTGCAAGGATCTATTCACAGTTTCCTGTTAAGAGAGAAAGTGCTGTAGGCAGCCTTCTCAAGGTTGATATTTCAGGTCTTTTCGGAGGACATTCCGGAGAGATGATCAAGTGCGGAAGAGGTAATGCCAATATCCTTCTTGCAAGAACCATTCTTGAAGCCATGGACAAGGTGGAGGCAAAGCTCGTTACCATCGAGGGCGGTGTGGCAGACAATGCCATTCCCAGTACTGCAGCAGCCCTTGTTCTTGTGGATGAGAAGGATGAAGACGCTTTTGCAGAGAGCGTAGCTGCTACTCTTGCTGACGTTAAGGGCGAGCTGGAGGTCAAGGATCCCGGTGTAATGATCCAGGTATCAGAGGTGGCTGAGGCCGCTGAACAGAGCGCCATTACCTTAGAGAATACAAGAAGAGTTCTTACAGCTATCTGTTCCATGCCTGACGGAGTACAGGCCATGAGCTCATCAGTTGAGGGCCTTGTGGAGACATCACTTAACCTTGGCATCATCAAGTGCGATGAGGAGAAGGTTACCGTGGATCAGTCCGTAAGAAGCAGCGTAGGCTCTTCCAAGAAGGCACTTATGAGAAAGGTAACTTCCATCATCACAGTATTCGGTGGAAGCTACACCGTAAGCGGAGAATATCCCGGCTGGAAGTTCAGACAGGAATCAGACCTCAGAGAGCATATGGTCAGCACCTACGAGAAAATGTATGGCAAAAAGCCCGTTATCGAAGCTATCCATGCGGGACTTGAGTGCGGTATCTTAAGCGAGAAGATTGAGGGTCTTGACTGTATCTCCATCGGCCCGGATATGGACGATATCCACTCTGCCAAGGAGAGACTTTCAGTGGCATCAACAAGAAATGTGTGGGAATTTTTGAAGGCAGTTCTTGCATAACATAGATTGGGGAATCAGCAAATAACTAAGGAGGGTTACAAGTAGTGAATGAGATCAGACAGATGATAATGGATTCCGTTATCAACCAGTTTAACAAAAAAGGTATGAAGTTCACCATGGACGACATTTCCAGAGAACTTCACATCAGTAAGAAGACTATCTACAAGGAGTTTGAGGATAAGAACGAGCTCTTTTTTGCCACAGTAGATTACGGTTTCTCTGCCATTAAGAACAAGGAGGCAGAGGTACTGGCTGATGACAGCCTTGATCTTATTGAAAAGATATCAAGACTCATTGTTTGTCTTCCTGATAACTATAAGAACATCGATTTCAGAAGGGTTTACCAGCTGAAGGAGAAATATCCTCTGGTTTACCAGAAGGTGGCCCACAGAATCGAGACAGACTGGGAAGAGACGGATAAGCTCCTGCTTCAGGCCATGGAGGAGGGCCTTATCAGAAAGGTTCCCCTTAATATCATCAAGTTGATGATCGAGGGTGCCATTGAGAGATTCCTTAGTTCTGAGGACCTCAATGATACTGATCTTAGCTACGAGGATGCTCTGAATCAGATGATCGATATCATGATCAATGGTCTCAGGGTTAAATAACAGGGAGGTTGCACTATGATCTACGCTGACGGAAATATATTTTTACTTCAGACCGAAAATACCTCATATTTGTTCAGAAAGCTCTCCTCAGGGCATCTTGAGCACGTTCATTACGGAGCCTCTCTTTTTGCAAAAGATGCGGATATTAAGGGAAACATAGAGAAAGTAACTGAGGCTGTAGCTCCCAAGCACTTTTTCGGCGGCGGAAATATGAATGTCTATTCCGATGAGCATGCCGATATTTTCCTGGAGCAGCTGGGCCTTGAGATGTCATCCTTTGGTAAGGGGGATATCAGGGATCCCTTCGTGGAACTTACTTATGCTGACGGCTCCAAGACTGTGGATTTTCTCTTTGAGAACTTTGAGGTAAAAAAGGGTAAGGCAATGCTGGAGACTCTGCCTTCCTCCTACGAAGCTGACGAGCAGCTTTTTATCGTCCTTAAGGACAAACAGTACAATGTGAGACTTATGCTGATCTATTCAGTATTTGAATCTATAGATGTTATCACAAGAAGCGCCATCATATACAATGACAGCGACAAGCCTGTGACAATTGACAGGATCCTCAGTACTCAGATCGACTTTAACCGTCCTGCTTTCAAGATGACTTCCTTCCACGGAAGATGGGCAGATGAGATGGGAAAGCACGAATCCGTCTGCACCGGCGGCAAGGTTGTCTGCGAGGAGCTTAATGCAGGAGAGTCCGGTTCCAGATCCAATCCTTTTGTCATTGTAAGTGATATAGATGCGGATGATCAGCACGGCGAATGTTATGGCTTTAACCTCATTTACAGTGGTGATCACTACGAGGCTCTCTCATCAAACGGAGCCAATATGAGCCGCTTTGTCAGCGGCATACAGCCCGGCAGCTTTACATGGCTTCTTGGCCCCGGGGACAGCTTTGAGACTCCCGAGGCAGTTATGACCTTCTCAGGAAGGGGCATGAACGCCATGAGCATCAACATGCACGAATTTGTCAGAAAGCATGTGGTTCGCGGCAGCTGGCGTGACAAGGAAAGACCGATTCTTATCAACAGCTGGGAGGCAGCCTACTTTAACTTTACGCAAGGGTCTCTTATTTCTCTGGCAAAAGAGGCTAAGAAGTGCGGAATAGAGCTCTTTGTCATGGATGATGGCTGGTTTGGCGAAAGAAATGATGACAAGAGATCTTTAGGTGACTGGTACGAGAATAAAAAGAAGCTTCCGGGAGGAATCCAGGAGCTGGCTGATAAGATAATAGGCCTTGGCATGATGTTCGGTATCTGGGTTGAGCCCGAGATGATCAATGAGGACTCGGACCTTTACAGAGCCCATCCCGACTGGGCGGTTCAGATCCCCGGCAATCCTCATTCCAAGGGAAGAAATCAGATGAACCTTGATCTTACAAGGACAGAGGTTCAGGATTTTGTTATAGAGTCCATGAAGCGGGTATTTTCCGCAGGTAAGATATCTTATGTAAAATGGGATATGAACAGGATCTTCTCCGACAGATTCTCCAAGAGCCTTGGGGAGAGGAGACAGGGAGAGTTCATGCACAGGTACTACCTGGGACTTTACCGCATTATGAAGGAACTGACCCAGAGCTTCCCTGATATTTTGTTTGAGGGATGTTCTGCCGGCGGCAACAGATTTGACCTGGGCATCCTCAGCTATTTCCCTCAGATCTGGGGAAGTGATGATACAGATGCCATGTGCAGACTGGATATTCAGAGAGGCTACAGCTACGGCTATCCTGCCAGCGTGGTAGGAGCCCATGTTTCTGCATGTCCTAACCATCAGACCCTAAACAACACTCCTCTTGAGACAAGATTTGAGATCGCAGCTCCCGGCTGCTTTGGCTATGAGCTCAATCTCTGCGACATGTCTGATGGGGATAAAAAGGTTGTGGCGGATCAGGTTGAGTTCTACAAGAACTGGAGAGAGCTGTTCCAGTTCGGTGATTACTACAGACTTCCTGATTACGGCTACATGATCGTAAGCAGGGATAAGAAAAGAGCGGTATCCTTTATCGTGGAGAGAAATTCAAGACCCAACAATGACTATAAGTGTGTCAGAACAGTGGGCCTTGATGATAGCAAGCTATACAATGTGAAGAACAGAGTGGTTCCCCTTAGCGTCAAGGACTTCGGCAGCCTTATAAATGCCGTAGCTCCCGTACACGTTAAGCAGGATGGAATCATCCATAACATAATGGACAGGGTGGTCAACATCAACAGTGAGGAGCAGAAGGCCGTTGCAACAGGTGCTTCCCTCAACAATCACGGACTTGCCCTTAATCCTAACTTCTGTGGCACAGGCCACAATCAGGATGTCCGCATCTTCCGCACAGGAGATACCCGTCTCTATATCTTCGAAGAGGTATAAATTCAAAGCCTTCCCGGCATATACGGCCGCGGAATTCTATGATATGGATAAGCTTTTTGAAAAGGCCAGTGCTGCTGACAAGGAAAGAGCAAAGGAAGCCTTGAAGACGGCAAAAGAGTTTTTGGCTTAAGAAACAAAGCATATAAAAATCCCCCGGGACTGTTTTCAGAACCGGGGGATAAAAAATAATTATGCGTTGTGCTCACTGAGATACTCGTTCAGGGCATCTGTGATCTCTTCGCTGTCGATTCCGTGTACAGCGCAGGCCTCTGTAAGAGACTCCATAGCTGATGCGGGGCAGTGAATGCAGCCCATGCCGCACTCCATAAGGAACTGTGCTGCAAGAGGGTGCTTGGTAATTATATCTCCCACAAGCATATCGGGAGTAATAAGATCCTTAACTTCTGACATATCTTTCTCCTCACTTTCTGTATCGTTTCCAAAGAATAAATCTTTTAAACTCATAATTATACCTCAAAAGATTGTGCTAAATCATTTTAGCGCACACTAACTTCCCCCGCAAGTACTTTCTTATAATCTTCATAATTCTTTTTAAGAAGCTCGGGAGTGCTGAGTTCGTAAGGGCATTTGGTGGTGCAGGCCCTGCAGTTTATGCAGCCTTCGATCTTTTTCATCTCTGCCTGCCAGTGGTCATTTAGCCAGCTCTCTGATGGAGCACGTCTGAGCATCAATGACATACGGGCACAGTTATTGATCTGAATTCCTGCGGGACATGGCATGCAGTAGCCGCAGCCTCTGCAGAAATCTCCTGCCAGCTCAGTCTGCTCTTTTTCAATAAACTCTTTTATCTCACCGGTGAGCTCAGGAGTCTTGTCCATATAGGAGAGCCACTCATCCAGCTCTGACTCCTTCTGAATTCCCCAGATAGGCATTACATTGTCGTACTGAGCCATAAATGCCATAGCCGCATCGGAGCGGTTGATAAGTCCGCCCGCCAGGCCCTTCATGGCGATAAAGCCCATATTTTTCTCCTTGCAAAGAGCGGCAAGATTCAGTTCTCTCTTGGTTGAAAGGTAACTGAAGGGGAACTGCAGCGTCTCGTAGAGTCCGCTTTCTATGCACTCCTCAGCAACTGCGATCTTGTGAGCTGTTACACCTATGTGCTTTATCATGCCCTGTTCTTTTGCCTTCAGCATGCACTCGTAGAGGCCGGTGCCGTCACCCTGCTTAAAACACTGAGGAACCATGTGGAACTGGTAAATATCGATATAATCGGTCTTAAGATTATTAAGTGAAGTCTCCAGGTCCTTCCAAAATGCATCAGGGGTCTTGGCTGCAGTCTTGGTGGCAATAAAGATTTTTTCCCTTATGCCGTTATTGCCAAAGGCCTCCCCAAGCTTCTCCTCACTGTCGGAATAAGCCCTGGCGGTGTCAAAATAGGTAATGCCGCCTTCGTAGGCCTTCCTTAAGATCCTTACGGAAGTTTCCATGTCATCTCTTTGAATGGGCAGCGCTCCGAAACCATTCTGAGGAGCAGTAATGCCGGTGGTTCCAAGTGTAATATTTCTCATAAGATATCTCCGTTATTCTCAAAAAAACAAATTTGCCATGAGTATTGTAACCATTATAAGTATTTATAGGGCTTCTGACTAGTCAGTTTTTGTCCTTGGACTTATAGGAATCTGCGCAAGGATAATTGCCACAAATATCAGCCCGCAGCCAAGAAGTTCCCTGGGAGTCATCATTTCACCCAGTATAAGCCATCCGAATATGGTGGAAAAAACCGATTCCATGCTCATGATAAGTGACGCCAGGGTAGGATTTAAGTCCCTCTGTCCGACAGCCTGAAGGGTATAGCCTACGGCGCTGGAAAAAATGCCTGTATAAAGAATGGGGATCCAGGCAGTAAAACCTGATAAAGAGCTGATCCAGCCCGCCGGGTCAGGAAGCAATTCTGTAAATACAGCGAATATACAGGAAAGAGCGCCGCTTACAAAGAACTGAACGCAGGCCAGTGAAACAGGGCTCATCCTGGGAGCATAGTGATCAACACTGAGGATCTGCACAGAAAACAGAAGTGCACATAATAAGAGAACCATATCCGCCCCGGGCATGGAGAACAGTCCCTGGGAAGGGGCACTGGCAAAGCAAAGAAAATACAGGCCGGCCAGAGCTATGAAAACCGCAAGCCATATGAGTTTCGAGCACTTTCTGCCTATGAATATTCCTATTACAGGCACAAGAACGATATAGCAGGCAGTTAGAAATCCCGCTTCTCCGGCATCGGCGCCCATGGCGATTCCCGCCTGCTGAGCGGTGGAGGCCAGAAAGAGAGCTGAGCCGCAGATAATACCGCCTATATATTTATTTTTTGATACCGATCTCACTCTGGTTCCCTGTTTTTTAATAAAGGGAAGGAGGCAGATTCCTCCAATGATAAAACGGATTCCGTTGAAGGTAAAGGTGCCTACGCTTTCTCCCGCAACGGACTGGGCCACGAAGGCTGCGCCCCAGACTGTTGCTGCCAGTAACAGAAGAAGAGAACTGCGTATTTGTTTTTGATCAATGCCTTGTTTTGTGCTGCTTATGGTCATAGTAAATATTCCCCGAATAAAATTTAATGTTTATCATTAAAAAGTAGTTGACAAAAGATAATTACGACTGTAATATGTATTTAACGATAAACATTAAATGTTAAATGTTTAAGTTAAATAACGCATGCGAGATACTGCAAACAATTTATTTTACCATTTTAGGAGGACAACATGAATAAAGAAAATGCAATCAGCAAAGTTAATTCAATAGGTAAGGCAGGAAGAGTTATCAGTACCATTCTTCAGGTTATTTTAGTAATAGGAGCTGTATGCGCAATGATAGGTATCATCACTTACCTTGCTCTTCCCAGGAATCTTTTTACTTTAACCCTTGACGGCAACGCAACTGTAACTATGAATGAGGAGGCCCTCAGGCAGCTGGATCCCAACACAGATTTTGAGAATCCTGAAACTTTCAGATCCTTCACAACCGGAAGCCTTAATATCAATTCAACTAACTATATTAATGGCCAGGCAAACATAGAAGACGGCAATATTATTTTCACCTTTGAGCAGCTTCCCGCAGTTATTACTTCAAATAGACTCTTGCTGATGATCGCAGCAGCTATTGTTTATATGGCAATCAGCTTTGTTATGGTTCTCTTTGTTAAAAAGCTCTGTAAGTCCCTTGAGGGCTGCAGCTCACCCTTTGAAGAGAACATCATTAACGAGCTTCAGCGCTGCGTATGGTTCTCGATTCCCTGGGTTGTAATCGGTGGCATCGTTAAAAACATAATGACAACAGCATTTTCAAGCACAGTTAATTTCAGCATCGAGTTCAGCCTTACCACAGTGCTTATTATCCTTCTGCTCTTTGGACTTGCATACATCTTCAAATATGGCGCAGTTCTTCAGCAGGAATCTGACGAGACACTTTAAGGAGGTGGAATATTATGGGAAAAATCATACTTAGACTTGACCGAGTTATGGCTGACCGCAAGATGAGTCTCAATGAGCTCTCCGAGAAGGTGGGCGTCAGCAATGTAAACCTATCCAAGATAAAAACAGGCAAGATCAGCGCAGTTCGCTTCTCCACACTGGAGGCAATCTGCGAAGCCCTGGACTGCCAGCCGGGAGATATACTGGAATACGACAAGAATGCATAAAAAATAATAATGAGTCAACAGCGAGAACCTTCCCTGTTGACTCATTTACAACGGAATTGCCAACGTTACAATAGTTCCGCCTTCCGGGCGTTTTGCGATGGTGAGAGTGCCGCCGCACATTTCCGAAAGGCGGCTCTGCACGTTCGAAAGCCCTATATGGGGCTCATCATCTTTTCCCGACAATTTCTTTTGCAGATCTTCTTCTGAATCAAAGCCGGTTCCGGTATCTTCAACGGTTATAAGCACCTGATTGCCTTGTCTTTTGCTGCTTATCAGGATATGAAGCGGCGCAGCATCCGGATCCAGTCCGTGCTTTACCGAATTTTCCACTATGGGCTCCAGGGTCAGGGGCGGCAGTCTGAAGGCTGAGAATTCAGTGTCGTATTCCACAAACAAAAGATCCTCATAGCGCACCTTAACCACAGCCAGATATGCCCTGGCGTGCTCCAGCTCCTCTGAAAAGGGGATAAGTTCCTCTTTTGTAATGGCGGTAAAATTTTTGCGCAGATATTTTGTGAAATCGTCAATGGCTTCCTGGGCTTTGACGGGATCCTGCTGACACAGGTAGTAAATATTGGAAAGGGTATTGTAGACAAAGTGAGGCCTCATCTGGAGGGTGCGGATCTTCAGCTGCTGATCTGATATCTCCTTGGATTTCTGAATGTTTTTATCTATCTGGTCATACATGATGTAATAGAACATGATCATGGAGGAAACGGAGGTTGCAAGCACTATCAGAAGAAGACCGTAGGAGAGCATCTGAAGAACCATGGCCACCATGGGGATTATCAGGAATAAAAGAAGTGAATGATATTCTTTTTTTGAAAGCTTATCCTTTCTTACAATGGCTCCGATCAGGTTTGAGACCATAAGTAAAACCGGCGGAAAAAGAAGTACAGGATAAAGAGGTCCGCGGTGATAAACGTTGTCGGGAGTGATATAGTAAATATCCTCTGTGAACTGAGTGGCTATCAGCAGAATGTAATAGATTGCCAACAGGGCAATGTTGAAGTAAAAAAACGGAGTTTTGACAGACTGACCGCAGACGTGGAGGATAGACACCGTCAGAAGGGGCATAAGAACTGAGGATAGGGCTGATTCAAAAAATACTCCCACCTTTGAGAGGACAGAGTAGCCTTCTCCAAGGAGTACCAGGGAAATCTGGGAAGAGAAATCCGCTATAACGTAGGCTATTATCACAGAAAAGAAGATTATGAAAAATCTTTTATAGCCCCTGGGCAGAAATTCCGCATGCAAAGTAAGGGCCAGTCCCATGACGGAGATAGTAAGTCCCATGGCCGCTATGCAAAAGTTAGCTATATCAATTCCGCTTATCACGTCGTTTCCCCCATTAGTCCCGCTACAGGATATCTCATTTTCTGAAGCTGTAGCACCACATCCTCCTTATGAAGAGGCTTTGCCACAAAGCCGCTGGCAGTTGTTTCCCAGGCTCTTACCGCGTAGTCGGGATAACTTGTCAGGAAGATCACATTTGTTGTGGGATTTATTTCCATAAGAGTGTTGCACAGTTCCAGGCCGCTGGTTTTGCCCATCTCGATATCAAGAAAGGCAATGGAGACCCGGTTCTTTTTGGCATAGCTTATTGCTTCCGAGGGCTTGGAAAAACCGGTGATGGTGGCCCCGGGCATAACCTCGGACAAAATCGGTATAACCCCCGCCAGAAGAATGGTCTCATCATCAACAATTATGACCTCCGGAGGTGACTGATCCTGGATCGCCACATCTGTTAGGGTGGAAATATCCACGTTGAAGAAGGTGGCGATTCTATGCAGCAAAACAAGATCGGGAAGACGTCTTCCGTTTTCCCAATTGGCTATACTTGATCTGTTGACGAAAAGCTTGTCCGCCAGCTGTTGCTGGGACATGTTTTTCTCTGTTCGAAGAGATTTCAAAGTATCTCCGAAAGCTATAGCCATAGTCTCCCTCCTAAAATACTCTATATTTTAAGAATAAAGTCTTTACGATATTTAATCAATGTGTATATTCGTAAAAATGTTTCATTCTGAAACGCTATCTAGCAATTAATACTACTTTTTGAGATAATATAGTCGGATAAATGTAGGGATTTGTATTGAGACGGAGAAAACTAATGGGCTATTGGATTGTCATAGTTGATGATGATGTAATAGAGCTTAGAAACGCAAAGAACCTCCTTGGAGCAGGTGACATGCGTGTTAGTTGTCTGCACTCAGGAGCGGATCTTTTACAATTTATGGAGAATAATACGCCGGATCTGGTACTTCTTGATATCTTCATGCCTGACATGGACGGATTTGAAACCTTTCATGCTTTGAGAGAGCTGGAGGAGAAAAAAGGAAGAAATGCCACTCCGGTGATTTTTTTGTCCGGAGATAACGACAGCGCCGCTGAGAGAAGAGGTCTTAAGGATGGCGCCTCGGACTTTATCAGGAAGCCTTTTGATAAAGAGATTCTTGAGAGCAGGATCGCAAACACCATAGAGAACCACAAGAAGATCGAGCTTCTTACCGCCGATGCCACCCTTGATAAGCTCACCGGCTTTATGAACAAGGGCAGCGGAACCGAGAAGATAGCCACCCTTTGTAAAAAAAGAGACGGCGCCCTTATGTTTTTTGACATGGATAATTTCAAGCTTGTCAATGACATCTACGGACATGATATGGGAGACCAGGTGCTGATTTCCTTCTCGGAGATCATGCGCCATAACACAAGAGAAGGGGATATCATCACCAGAGTAGGCGGAGATGAGTTCCTGATCTTTTTTGATAATTTTAATTCTAAAGCGGCCGTTAAGGCCCTGGCGGACAGACTTAACGAGCAGCTCCTTAATAAATGCATTGAGCTTATGGGAAGTGAGTTTGACATCCCCATCGGCTTATCCATCGGTGCGGCCTTTATCCCGGAGCACTCCAGGGATTTCGATACTCTGTACAGGTGCGTGGATTCTGCCATGTACCGGGTTAAGCAAAACGGCAAGCACGGTGTCAGGATCTATGAGGACGACGTCTTTGTTGACGCCCAGGCCAAGGAGAGCAATCTTGACTCTGATATGTCCCGTATCTGCAAGATCCTGGAAGAAAGAAGCTCTTCAGAGGGTGCCATGGTCATGGGTAAAGAGACCTTTATCCATACCTATCGCTTTGCCATGAGATTCCTTAGACGTTATAAAAAGGGCGTGGAAAAAGTCCTGTTTAACATATGCGTGGACGGAGCGGCAGAGAGCGCATCGGATCTGGCGCCGAAGTTTATTGAGCTCCTTAAGAAAAAACTCCGCAAGAGTGATATTATCGTTCAGATCAAATCAGACCTTATATTAGTTTTCCTTCCCATCATCACCCGGGAAGAAGGTGACATGGTCATAAAGCGTATTGAAGATGCATTTATTGAAGAGGATGTGTCAAATGCGCATCTTCACCATGTTGCCGATCATATTTCATTTGAGTAAAGTTGGGGTCTTGCGGGGCCTCCAGTGAGGTCCCGCAAAAAAACATCACTTCTTTTCAGGAAGTTCAACCTTGAAATACTTAACTCCTTCGGTGAGTTCCTCGGCGATTCGCTGCAGGTCTTCAGCCTGGGTAACCACGGATTCCATGGTGCTGTCGAGCTGCATAAGTGAAGCACTGGTCTCCTGAGAGGAAGCGGCATTCTCCTCAGAAATACTGGACAGGGATTCTACAGAGTTAAGGATGTTATCCTTGTCTGCATTCATGGATTCAACCAGATCAACGATCTGACGGTTGCCTTCTTCGGTTTTTTCCAGGAGCTTCTGCATTTCATTAAAGGATTCACTCATTTCCTCGAGAGCTGCGGTCTCATTGGTGATAGCTTCCTTAATGGCCTCCGTGAGCTCTTTGTTTTTATTGGAGTAATCGGAGATGGTGGAAAGCATGTTGGTGATCTCTCCTGCCAGGGAGTTGGTATCACCGGCCAGATCCTTGATATTGTCGGCAACTACCGCGAAGCCTTTTCCTGCTTCACCCGCTCTTGCAGCCTCAATGGAAGCGTTGAGAGCCAGCAGGTTGGTCTGACTTGCTATGGAAATGATGGACTCGGCAGCAGTGGTGATCTGAGATACAACTGCCGCGGTCTCGTTTACAGAGCCGGCAACCTGGGATGCCATCTCATCATTTTTCTGATCCTGTTCCTTGATCTGCTCAAGCTGATTCTTAACCTTGGTGGATTCATCATAAACCTGGCGGCCCATCTCAAGGTTCTTGTTGGCTGATTCAAGAACGTTATCTACGGAACTTCCCATGTTAACCGTAACAGCTGAGGTGCTCTGAACATCCTCGGCCATGGCGGTGGCGCCTGTGGCCAGATCGCTGACTGCGGAACTGATATCTGTGGTTGATTTCTGGGAAGCTGCAATACTGGTCTTGGTAATCTCGGCTTTGCTATTGACTGAGCCTGCGTGGTCAATAACCTGAACAAGAGCATTTCTGAGAGTGTGTCTCATGGATTCAAGAGTATCACTCATATTATTGAAGTCAGTGACAGCACTGTTAAGCCTTATCTTGGTGACAAAATCACCACTTGCAACATTTTCCACAGCGCCGTTAATGGCTTTAAGACTTTTGATAATGGTAACAAGCATATATATTGCAAATACAAGAAGGATAGTGGAGATGCAGGCAAATACCAAAAAGGTAGTCACTATTTTGGAAGAAACCTCTTTGCTGGTAATGGCCTTTTCTTCAACGGCCCATGCCTCCACAATGTCACACATGCTGCTGAGATATTCTCTGGTAGCGTTAAATTCGATGGAAAACTGCTCGATATCGCCTTCTCCGGAATTGAAATCATAGATTTTGCCCCAGGCAGAAAGCTTGGTCATAAACTGACTGCCCATCTGAGAGAAGGAAGAACCGCTGTCATCCTTAATCTGATTGTATAAATAATCAAATTCTTTTGCCTGTGAAGTGACCAGATTCACACGGTCCACAACCTGTTGGTAGTTTTCGTTGAATTCTGCAGCATAAGAATCCATGACCTCCTTTGGAGCATACTCTCTGTAGGCCTGATGCTGAGTCGCGGCCAGCATGGCCTGATACAGATCTCTGTCTGCGTTAAGCAGTTCGCTGCTTATCTGATAAAGTGTGTCGTAGTATATCTTTTCGGTGGTCTGCTCAATGCTGTTCATCTGAATTGCACTGTTTATAATACTTGCAGTAAGTGCAACAACGAAAGGAATTGAAATGAGCAGCAGTATAGCTGCCAAACTGGCTTGTATCAAAGGCTTTTTATTATTTTTCATATATATGCTTACCTCCTTGCATAAATAATCCGGTACAGTAATTGTACAGCTATTGCCGTAAAAAAGCATATATATGGGCGATATTTAATAATATTTTAATCCGATTTATTTAATATTTATTCATTTTTTCCTTAATGAGTTCCTCGGTATGCTTGACCTCAAGAAGGAAGTCCCTGGCGGAGAGTCTCAGGGCTCCGCTGCTCATAACTATCACCTGCTCAATTGCATCGGAAGTGGCCACGGTGACCCGGTATTTCTTGCCAATCTCGTGGGCAGCTTTTTCTATGTACTGATCTGCGGTCTCAGCCTCCTTGGTGTAGATAACCGTAAGGTCATGGTGTTTCTCCATGTGCTCTGTGCCCCCGGGAACCTTGTAGGCATCAAAGACCAGGATAGTGATCTCGCGCCTGAATCCTGAGAAGTTCACAAGAAGATCGATAAGGGCATCCCTGGCGGCCTTCAGGTCGGTCTGGGCAAGGCTCCCTAGCTCATCGGAAGCGTAGATCACGTTGTAGCCGTCCACAAGAAGGTATTCCTTGGGACGCTCTATAAGGGCAGACTTGGCCTCGATTCCGGCGGCCTTCTTTTTGCTCAGGGAAACAGGAGCTGCCGGCTCCGAATTCGCCGGGGGAGTGTCTTTGGTGCGCCTTCTGCTTTCCGCGCTATCTACGTATCTGGGCTTTATCTGGCCGTAGGTCCTCTCAAATATGGCCTTCAGCTCATCATTGGTGGCCCTTAGCTCTCTGTCTATTTCTGCAAAAGAGCGGTTGTCAGAAGTTTCCTTCATTCTGTGGGTCTGGAGTTTTTTAAGGGCCTCCATATCAATGCTGTCAGTAAGATCGGTCTTTTTCTCAAAGCCCTCCTGGGGATCCCAGCCCGTATCCAGGTGCATGTAGTTTCTGACCTCGTTCCAGGGAATAAGGGTTCCCGCTCCGTGGGAGCAGAAGACCGAAGAGGCCGGATTGTCGAGGTCTGCCTCCGGGTCATAATCAAAGGAAGCTATAACCTCCTCTGCATTGTGGCAGGGAGCATAGCCGCTTAAAGTTGTATAAATATGCCCTTCACCCCTGGTGTAGGAGGTGAGCTGGGAAGCGTAGTCTCCAAGGCAGGCGGCGGGAATTGTGCCCGTCAGCACGGATTTGCCGCCCTCAATGTCGGGAAGTCCTACGGTTCCGTTCATTCTCTGAATATCTGAAAGAGCTCTTCCCACACAGTCCTGTGGAAGCTCCATTCTATAGTTGTAAATGGGCTCAAGAAGGACATTGTCCGCCTCCATAAGGCCCTGTCTTACGGCTCTGTAGGTGGCCTGCCTGAAGTCTCCGCCCTCCGTGTGCTTTTCATGGGCTCTTCCGGTCAAAAGAGTGATCCTGATATCGGTGATCTCTGAACCGGTGAGAACACCCTTGTGGGCCTTCTCCTGGAGGTGAGTGAGGATAAGCCTCTGCCAGTTAAGGGCAAGAACGTCGGTGCTGCAGGTATTTTCGAGGATGATGCCGCTTCCCGGCTCTGCAGGCTCAAGAAGAAGGTGAACCTCTGCGTAGTGCCGAAGGGGCTCAAAGTGTCCCACGCCTTCCACAGCCCCTGCTATTGTTTCTTTATAAACGATATGTCCCGGGCCGAAGGCTACATCAATGTCAAAGCGCTCCTTTATAAGGTGCTTTAATATTTCCTTCTGTACTTCACCCATAACCTGGGTCTCAATCTGTTTTTCCGAAGAACCGGGAAGCTCCTTTAGGGAGATCCTCAGCATGGGTTCCTCCTCCTGCAGGATCAGAAGCTTTTTGTAAAAAGAAACAACGTCTGCATCTTCGGGAAGAATGAGAGAGCAGGAGATGATGGGCTGAATCAGCTCAGCTGTTTTTTCTTTGCTCTCTGTGCCAAGACCTTCCCCGGCCTTTGTGGTGGCAAGTCCGGTGACAGCGCAGATGGTGCCCGCAGGGGCCTCCTTCACTGCCTCAAATTTTTCGCCGTTGTAGATTCTTATCTGATCTATCTTTTCATCCCCGATGAGGTCCCTTACCTTAAGACAGCCGCTGGTGACCTTGAGATGGGTAAGTCTGTTGCCGGAGCTGTCACGGCTTATCTTATAGATTCTGGCGCCAAATGGAGCCTCATCGGAACCGGTCACAGGCACAAGATGATCCGTAATAAGATTAAGAAGTTCCTCCACTCCCTGCATCTTCAGGGCACTTCCAAAGATCACAGGAAATGCCTTTCTTGCGACGATAAGAGAGGATATCTCGCCTTCCGTTACCTCTTTTCCCTCAAGAAAACCGGATAAAAGCTCATCATCGCAAACTGCCAGTTCCTCCTGGATCTCAGGAGAGGAGACTCCTTCGGAAAAGTCTATGACACTGTTTCCAAGGTCAGTCCTTAGCTTTTCAAGAATAAGGTTCTTGTCCATGCCGGGCTGATCCATTTTGTTGACAAAAATATAGGTGGGAACCTGATAGTGAGACAAAAGCTTCCACAAAAGACGAACCTGGGAGGTGACTCCGTCAGCGGCACTTATGATAAGCACTGCCCCGTCAAGGACCTGGAGAGTTCTCTCCATTTCGGGAGAAAAATCCGAGTGCCCCGGGGTGTCCAGAAGAGTGAAGCTCACATTTTTCCAGTCGAAAAGAGCCTGCTTGGAGAAAATGGTGATCCCGCGGGCTCTTTCAAGTTCATAGGTATCCAGGAAGGCGTCCTTATGGTCGACCCTTCCCAGCTTTCTGATGGTTCCGGAGAGATAGAGCATCCCTTCGGACAATGTAGTTTTGCCGGCATCCACATGGGCAAGGATGCCGAGAGTTATTTTCTTATTCATAGAACCTATTATATGTTTTCCATGGGGCTGTAGGCAATCTTTATATTTTTATGGGCAAAATTAAAGCCCCCCGCGCAGGAGCAAGCCATACGCAAAAGGCTTTGTTAGCAAGATTATAGTATTCTTTTCCTAGGATTACTCGTTTATTGTGAACTGTCCGATAAGCCTGTTGAGACTTTCCGATTGTTCCGACAGCTCCTGGGATACTGCGCTGGACTCCTCGGCAGTGGCGGAATTGTTCTGAACCACGTTGGAGATCATTTCAATTCCTTTGTCTATTTCATCCATACTCTGGGCCTGCTGCTGTGCAAGATCACCGGTCTGTACGATCATATCGGTGATTTCTTCTACGCTGTGCTGCATGGCATCCAGAGCCTTTGTGGTCTCTGCAACAACCGCATTACCGTTTCCAATCTCATCCATGGTGTCTGCAATGAGCTGATGGGTATTCTTGGCAGCTTCGCTGGACTGATCAGCCAGTTTTCCTATCTGATCCGCAACTACTGCAAAGCCTTTTCCTGTTTCGCCTGCTCTGGCCGCTTCGATAGAAGCATTGAGAGCAAGAAGGGAAGTCTGCTTGGCAATGGCTTCGATGGAGTTGGTAACCTGCTCGATCTCCGCGGAAGCTTCTGTGATCCTGGTCATGGCATCCGTTACAAGATGCATCTTGCGGGCGCTGAGTTCTGCATTTTCCCTTACGGAAGTTGCCATGCTCTTACTCTTATCCGCTACTTCAGCCAGCTGTCTGGTCTGCTCCGTCACTGAGTTAACAGAAGCTGTAAGCTCCTCAACCGCAGCAGCCTGATCCGTTGCTCCCTCTGCCAGATCACTGGCACCCTGGGACATATTTGTAGCCCCCTGGGATACCTGATAGGAGGAATTTTTAACCTCTGAGAGAGTGCTGGACAGGTTCTCTGAAATATTTGCAAGAGCCCTTCTGATGGCCTCGTAATCACCGATGTAAAGCTTGGAGTTTGTTGTACCGCTTGAAAAGTCACCGGCGGACATTCTTTCCAGGGTTTCATTTATGTCTTTTACAATGTTTTCAATAACATTGGTAGATGCTGTTATATCCTTGGCGAGCTTCCCAAGCTCGTCTTGGGAGTCGGTTTCAACCTTAACCTCCAGCTTTCCTTTTGCCATGTCATCGGCAGCAGCGGATATGGCTTCGATGGGGCCTAAGATACTTCTTGTGAGAGCTGCTCTTGCTTTCGTTGAATATAGGATCGCGTAGACCACAACCAAAAGTGAAACTACTGTCATGGCTATTACAGAAATCATGGCAATGAAATAAGCTGATTTTGCCTGGGCTTTGGCGGATATTCCAATCTCTTTAAAGTCTTTTACAACAACCTTTATGGCTTCGTTGATGGTGCCTACATAGTAGCTGTAGATTTCTTCCTGGGAGGCACCACTGTTATACATGTTAGTAAGCTGATCATCAGCGGAATCTATGTCCTTAATGTGTTGGTAGGTGGCTGTCAGGTCGCCTTTATATACCTTGCTGAGGCTGTCCAGGCCATCGTTTAACTCCTGCAGCTTTTCTGAAACACCTGCCAGCTGCTCATTTCTGTCTGATTCTTCGGTGGCAGCCAGAGCCCACAAATAGTATTTTGCCAGGGCCTGAATGGTTATTCGTATTTCACCCTGCTGACTGTTTTGCTCGTAGTAGACCCTATAGATAGTGCTCAGATTGAAAAGAGCAAGAATATCTATAAGAATGATCACTACGAAGATGACAATAAGATTTGTTTTAAATCTGTTAAAGACTTTTTTGAATTTGTCTGAAACTGTTAGTCTTTTAAAACTGTCCTTAGTGAATTCGTTACTGTTTTTACTGCTTCCGGGCATATCGGTTTCCTCCATGGAAGAAAAGACAAAATGATATAACGATAATATACAACTTATATTTTAGACTTTTTTAACGGATAATTGTCATAAAACAGTATAAAATAGTATTAAATTTTAGAAAATAAGCATAACTTATGACAGATATAATAAATATTGATTTTACTTATGGGATTAATGAGCGTACTATGATTAAGGCGATTATTGGAAAACTACGCCAATAGGAGGATATATAAATGGTAAAAGCAGTAGTAGGTGCTAATTGGGGCGACGAAGGAAAGGGTAAGATCACAGATACTCTGGCAGACCAGGCGGACGTTGTAATCCGTTTTCAGGGTGGAGCCAATGCAGGTCATACAATTGTTAATCAGTATGGCAAGTTTGCTCTTCACACAATGCCTTCAGGAGTATTTCATCAGAATATTATGAACATCATCGGAAACGGTGTTGCCTTTGATATCACTAAGTTCATGAACGAGCTTAAGGAGGTTACTTCCAAGGGAGTTCCCACTCCTCAGATCATGATCTCCGACAGAGTACAGGTTATGATGCCTTATCATGTTCTTTTCGATACTCTGGAGGAAGCAAGACTTGCAGGCAAGAGCTTCGGCTCCACCAAGTCAGGAATTGCTCCTTTTTATTCAGACAAATATGCCAAGATCGGATGGCAGATCAATGAGTTTTTCCAGGATGATGATGTAATCAAGGAGAAAATCGCAAGAATCGCTGAGATCAAGGACGTTATTCTTGTTAATCTCTATCATGCAGAGCCCATTGATCAGGAGGCGCTCTTCAACCAGATCGTTGAGTGGAGAGAGCAGGTTAAGGATTATGTGGGCAATGTAGCTCTCTACCTTGACAAGGCAATCAAGGAAAACAAGACAATTCTTTTGGAGGGTCAGCTTGGAACCATGAAGGATCCCGATCACGGAATCTATCCCATGGTTACTTCTTCCTCACCTCTTGCAGCTTATGGCGCGATAGGTGCAGGCATTCCTCCTTATGAGATCAAGCAGATCGTTACTGTATCCAAGGCTTATTCATCAGCTGTAGGTGCAGGTGCATTCGTTTCAGAGCTCTTCGGCGACGAGGCAGAGGAACTCAGAAGAAGAGGCGGCGACGGCGGCGAGTACGGCGCAACCACAGGAAGACCCAGACGTGTGGGCTGGTATGACTGCGTTGCCAGTAAGTATGGCTGCAGACTTCAGGGCACAACAGATGTTGCCTTCACAGTTCTTGATGTTCTGGGCTACCTGGATGAGATCCCTGTCTGCGTTGGCTATGATATCAACGGTGAGGTTACAACAGAGTTCCCTGTAACTCATCTTCTTGAGAAGGCTAAGCCTGTATTCAAGACTCTTCCCGGATGGAAATGTGACATCAGAGGAATCAAGAACTACGAGGATCTTCCTGAGAACTGCAGAAACTATATCGAGTTCATTGAAAAAGAGATCGGTTATCCTATCACCATGGTCAGCAACGGACCTGCAAGAACTGATATTATCTATAGAAAGAGCAGCTTGAAAAATGACTAATAATAACGAAAAGACTCCTACCTATAAAAGAGTGCTGGCACTGTGCGGAATAGTGCTTCTCGTGGGAATGTACATCGCACTTCTTTTGCTGGCGGTCCTTGGTTCACCGGCCACCTACAATATGTTCCTTGGCTGCGTGGCTGCTACAGTGGCAATTCCCATTATGCTCTGGATCACCATCTGGGTTGTGGGAGCTCTCACAGGAAGACATACAATAGCGTCCCTGGATGCCATGACCAGCAACAAGCGCCATGACAAGTATGGAAATGTGATTCCCGACAGCAAGATCGACACCGTTGTTTTTGACATAGGCAACGTTCTTGGAACCTTCGTATGGAAAGAGTTTATAGAGAACAAGGGCTATGATGCCGAGATGACAGACCGCATCGCCAGAGCATCGGTTCTCAGTGATGACTGGGTTGAGTTTGACAAGGGCAATCTTACCACCAGAGAGATTGCAGAGAAGTTTGCGGAAAACGATCCTGAGATAGCAGAGGAGCTTTATAAGACCTTCACCGATCTCAAGGACATCATCAGCAAAAGAGAAGAGACTATTCCCTGGATAAGAGCGCTGAAGGCAGCAGGCTACAGGGTTTACTACCTTTCCAATTTCTCAAAGCAGGCTCTGGAGGGCAATCCGGATTCCATGGCATTTATTGAGGAGTGCGACGGTGGAATCCTCAGCTACAGGGAGCATGTGGTAAAACCTGATGCCGCAATCTATAACCTTCTTGTCAGCAGATATGAGCTTGTTCCGGAGAATACCGTATTTATCGATGATACCGAAGTGAACATTACCGCAGCCAAGGCTCTTGGATGGAACGGTATTGTATACAAAAACTATGACCAGGTCGTAAAAGACTTGCATAACCTGGGGGTTAGATATTAAGATAGTAGGGTAATTTACCATTGTTTTTACGGAGGAAGAAAAAATGTTTTGTCCAAATTGTGGGGCTGAGATTCCGGATGGCAGTGTTTTCTGTGCCAATTGCGGAGCATCTGTTGAGGTGGGAAATCAGCAGTCTCAGATGAATACACAGAATACTACACAGAGCTCTCCCTTTGAAGAGCCTCAGATCAAGGGATTTGATCCCAACAGTGCTTTTTCACAGACAGCGGGCCAGCAGGCGCAGGCTGTACCAAGTTTTCAGCCACAGCCTCAGCCGCAGCAGGATTATCAGAATAACCAGTATACTCAGAACGGTCAGTACAATCAGTATGGTCAGTACAATCAGTACGGCCAGTACAATCAGTACAACCAGCCTTATCACAAGGATGATGCCCTTGAGACCGTTATCAAGGTGTTCATGGTCCTTTCCTGCGTAGCAGGAGCATGTGCATGCTTTGTACCTCTGGCATGGATGATTCCTATGACAGTTATTACCTTCAAGAAGATCGACAGGGGTGAGCCCTTCGATACAGCCTTCAAGATTTGTACACTTCTTTTTGTAGGTCTTGTTCCCGGAATCCTGATGTTTGTATACGATTCAGATAAGCCCAAATTTTAAGCATAATAAAATCTGTCCACAGTGTTGTGGGCAGATTTTTTTGAACATTTTTATTGTTTTTCCCGAATCAGTGACAGAAGCGCATCTGCGGCGGGGGACAGGGCCCTTCCCGTATCTGTGACAACGCAGATCTGTCTCTTGGGGATCATCTGATGGAAGCGGAGCTCAAACAGCACGCCGCTGTCCAGATATTCCTGGGCAAAGCTCTTGACCACGCAGCCAACTCCCAGGTTTCGCAGGGCGAACTGGACTATCATATCGCTGGTGGCCAGCTGGAATTCCGGTCGTACATCCGCTCCGTGTTTGGCTAAATAGGAATCCACGTAGCTCTTGGTACTGGAATCACCCTCCAGCATGATAAGGGGAACCTTTTCCAGGTCAGTGAAATCCAGCATTTTGTTCTTATATTGAATGAATTTTCTGCCGGCAACAAATACATCCTCGATCTCCGCCACCGGGAAGGAGGAATATTCATCCCTCAGGTTAAAAGGGGAAGATACCACGCCGAAATCAATTTTGTCCTCTGATAGATATGCCAGGGTCTCGGGAGTGGGACCGTTGGTAACAGAGACCTTGATGCCGGGATGGAGCTCATGGAATCGTTCCAGATAGGGAAGAAGATAAAAACGAAGGGTCATGTCGCTGGCACCGATACGAACTTCTCCGGTGTCCAGGTGCTGAAGCTGGGCCAGGCGTTTTTCTCCCAGTTCGATCTGCTGATAGCCCTTTTCCACATATGAAAAAAGAAGGCTTCCTTCAGCGGTTAGCTTGACTCCCCTGGAGGTTCTCTGGAACAGATGACAGCCAAGAGCGGTTTCCAGCTGATGAATGGACTGGCTCACTGCCGGCTGGGAAATAGACAGCTCCTTGGCGGCACCGGTTATACTGCCGATTTTTCCTACCTGATAAAAGACTTTGTAATACTCTAGATTTTCAACCATATTTTTTGAAATTATTTCCCTTTTTTGTGTCAATTTTGTCAATAGATATGTGGCCTGTATTATTATATCATTATTTGGGTTTCGGTATATTTTTATCTGTACATTTGGCCTGCCCCTTGTTATAATGTTTTGGAACTATGACTTGTGTTTTTTTATACCGTTAATTGTTCGTGTGATTGGCTGTAAGCCAGGAAAGGCGCGGTTTTTAATGAGCATGGAAAATGACAACAATGTCAATGAAAACAGTGTTGAGGATATCGTTTCAAGATATCGCCCCCAGCTTGAGAAAATAGTTCCATACCTTAGGTGGCTCAAGGATAATGCCTCTAATCAGGACATATCCCACAGTTACAGCAGTAGTGATCTTAAGTCTATGCCATTTCCGGTATATGACTCCAACCTGCTTGCTTTTGTTAAGGCCTGTCAGTCCACCGACCTCTTAGACAGAAATTATGTCTATGTCTATAGTAGAAATCATTTAAACAGTCCTAAGGACGAGATCAGTTTTATCCAGGATGCCCAGATTTCCAATATAGATGATCTGGCCGGCATTCTTTCCAAATATATACTTACCGGTATGACCAAGGGCACCGTCTGGGGAGAGGGTGTTCGCAACGGTGTGTTATACATGGTTGTTGAGAAGATGGATGAGCTGGTAAGATTTTGGGGTCACGAGGATACCAAGCCTCTGGCATAGTACAGCAGTTATTTTGTGGAGGAGACATGGGAGAGAAGTCCGCACAGAAGAGGAAGTATATTCTTGATAAGGCAAGAGTAGTTTTCTCTGAAAAAGGGTACAAGAACGTAACCATGAAGGATATCGTAGACGCCTGCGAGATTAGCCGCGGGGGTCTTTATCTCTATTTTTCCAGTACACAGGAACTGTTTCTGGCGGTTCTTGAGGACGAGGTGGATGAGGATGATGAAGAGGCCGTTGTTGCTGCATTATCCGGTGATGCCTCCGCAGGCGATATGCTTGCTATTTTCTTAAAAGAACAGAAAAAAGCTATTCTCAGAAAAAAGAACAATCTCACTGTCGCAACTTATGAGTATTTTTCCGTTCATAAAGTGTCGACAAAAGATAATCCCTTAAAGAATCAATTTGATACTGCAGTACGCATCGTTGAAAAGCTTATCGAAAACGGTGTTGAGACCGGCGAATTTTATTGCGAGAACCCTGTTGGCTGTGCTCGCAATCTTATGTACGTGGTGGAAGGGCTGAAGATCTTATCCAAGACTATCGGCGTTTCCGAAGAAGCCATTGACAGAGAATTAATGTATGTTTTAGAAGGGTTAGTGCCCGATGATATGAATAGTTAGTAATTAATTAAAAGTGCTTATTTTTTCTTTAGAATAAGCGCTTTTATTTTAATAAAAAGCATCAAAGTAATAAGGAAATGAGGAGATTTTATGAGCACTGTAAGAAGAATCTATGTTGAAAAGAAAGCTCCCTTTGCAGGAAAAGCAAGGGATCTGCGCCACGAGATTTCAAGCTATCTTGGAATCAAGAGCGTGGAAGAGGTCAGGATTTTCATTCGCTATGATGTAGAGAATGTATCTGACGAGGTTTTTGAGAAGGCTTGCAGGACAGTATTTTCAGAGCCCCCTGTAGATGTCCTTTACAGAGAAAATATTGAGGTGCCCCAGGGTGCGAAGGTTTTCAGTATTGAAGCACTTCCCGGGCAGTTCGATCAGAGAGCGGATTCTGCAGAGCAGTGCGTGCGTTTTATAAAGGGCGACGAGCAGCCTGTAATTAAGACAGCTGTTACCTACATGATCATGGGTGATGTTTCAGAGGCAGAGCTTGAGAAGATCAAGGACTATACCATGAACCCCGTGGACAGCAGAGTTGCTTCCGATGAGAAGCCCGAGACTCTTGTGGAGAACTACGACGAGCCTGAGGATGTCAAGGTATTCGACGGCTTCAAGGACATGGATGAGAAGAGCCTCAAGGACCTCTATGAGTCCCTTGGCCTTGCCATGACCTTCAACGATTTCAAGTGGATACAGCAGTACTTTAATGATGACGAGCACAGAGATCCTACCATGACTGAGATCAGGGTTCTTGATACCTACTGGTCAGATCACTGCCGTCACACCACCTTCGGAACAGAGCTTAAGAGCGTTGAGTTCGAGGATGGCTTCTACAAGGCTCCCATCAAAAAGAGCTATGACGAGTACCTGGCTGCAAGAGATGACCTCTACAAGACAGAGGAGAAGAAGCAGGAGAAGTTCATCTCCCTTATGGATATCGCCCTTATGGGAATGAAGAAGCTCAAGGCAGACGGCAAGCTCACAGATATGGAAGTATCTGAAGAGAACAATGCCTGCACCGTTGTTGTACCTGTTGAGGTGGACTACGGCAAGGGACCTGAGACTGAGAACTGGCTTGTATTCTTCAAGAACGAGACCCACAACCATCCCACAGAGATCGAGCCTTTCGGTGGCGCTGCTACCTGCCTGGGCGGAGCTATCAGAGATCCCCTTTCAGGAAGAGGCTATGTATATCAGGCTATGCGTGTAACCGGCGCGGCTGACCCTACAGTTCCCGTATCCGAGACCATGAAGGGCAAGCTTTCACAGAAAAAGCTGGTTAGAGGCGCAGCAGCAGGTTATTCATCCTATGGTAACCAGATCGGTCTTGCCACAGGATATGTTAAGGAAGTTTACCATCCCGGCTATGTAGCCAAGAGAATGGAGATCGGTGCTGTTATGGGCGCAGCTCCTCAGGAGCACGTTATCAGAGAGAGCGCAGATCCCGATGATATCATCATCCTTCTCGGGGGAAGAACAGGAAGAGATGGCTGCGGCGGAGCAACAGGTTCCTCCAAGGCTCACGATTCCAAGTCTCTTACCAGCTGCGGAGCAGAGGTTCAGAAGGGTAACGCTCCCACAGAGAGAAAGCTTCAGAGACTCTTTAGAAGACCTGAGGTTTCAGAACTTATTAAGAAGTGTAACGACTTTGGTGCCGGCGGTGTTTCAGTAGCTATCGGTGAGCTGGCTCCCGGTCTTGATATTAATCTTGACCTTGTACCCAAGAAGTACGCAGGTCTTGACGGAACAGAGCTTGCTATCTCCGAGTCCCAGGAGAGAATGGCAGTTGTGGTTGCTCCTAAGGATGCTGAGCAGTTCCTTGCTTATGCAGCAGAGGAGAATCTTGAGGCAGTTAAGGTTGCTGTTGTAACCAAGGAGCCCAGACTTGTTCTTAACTGGAGAGGCAAGAAGATCGTAGACATCAAGAGAGCCTTCCTTGATACCAACGGAGCTCATCAGGAGACTACCGTTAAGGTTGAGGTTCCTTCCAGGGAAGACAACTATTTTGGCAAGATCGCATCAGAGAGCGCTGCAGCAGCTCTTTCAAAGGGCGATGTAAAGGCAGCATGGAAGGGTGAACTTGAGGATCTCAATGTTTGTTCCCAGAAGGGCCTTGTGGAGATGTTCGACTCCTCCATCGGAGCAGGCACAGTAGTAATGCCTTACGGCGGAAAGTACCAGCTTACAGAGACCCAGACCATGATCGCCAAGCTTCCTGTTTTGTCAGGAAAGACAGATACAGTAACAATGATGAGCTACGGCTTTGATCCTTATCTTTCAAGCTGGAGCCCATACCACGGAGCAGCCTTCGCAGTAACAGAATCCGTAGCAAGAATCGTAGCTGCAGGCGGTGATTACAGGAAGCTCCACTTCACCTTCCAGGAATACTTTAAGAGAATGACTGAGGACCCTACACGCTGGAGCCAGCCATTTACCGCACTCCTGGGTGCCTTCGATGCCCAGATGAAATTCGGCATCGCATCCATCGGCGGTAAGGACTCCATGTCAGGTTCCTTCAATGAGATAAACGTACCTCCTACACTGGTTTCTTTCGCAGTAGATGTAGCAAGCCTCAAGGATGTTGTTACTCCTGAGCTCAAGAAGGCAGGCAACAAGCTGGTACAGTTCAAGATTGCAAAAGACGAGTTCGATCTTCCTGATTACGAGAAGATTATGAAGCTCTACGGAGAGATCCACGAGCTTATGAAGAGCGGAGCAATTGTTTCCGCATACGCTGAGGATGCTTACGGTATCGCAGCAGCTGTCAGCAAGATGGCCTTCGGTAACGGCCTTGGTGTTAAGATTGCTGATGCTGTCGAGGCAAAAGAGCTCTTCACCAACGATATCGCAGACATCATCGCAGAGGTTCCTGCTGATAAGCTGGCTGAGGTTCTTCAGACAGAGGGCAGCAGAGAGATCGGTGAAGTTACAGATAAGGCAGCCTTCGAGGCAGCAGGAGCTGTTCTTTCCATGGAAGAAGCGCTTTCCAGCTGGAAGGGCAAGCTTGAGAAGGTATTCCACTCAACAGTTAATGCTGAGAAGACTCCTGTTGAGAGCGGACTTTACAAGGCAGACAGCATCTATGTATGCAAGCACAAGGTAGCTAAGCCCACCGTATTTATCCCTGTGTTCCCCGGCTCCAACTGCGAGTACGACAGTGCTCAGGCCTTTGAGAGAGCAGGCGCCAACGTAGTGACCAGGATCTTCAGAAACAGAAATGCTCAGGATATCACAGAGTCTGTTGCTGAGTTTAAAAAGGCAATTTCAGATGCCCAGATCATCATGTTCCCCGGCGGATTCTCCGCAGGTGACGAGCCGGACGGAAGTGCCAAGTTCTTCGCAACAGCCTTCCAGAACGAGGAGATCAAGGCAGCAGTAGAGGACCTTCTCCACAACAGAGACGGACTTGCACTTGGTATCTGCAACGGCTTCCAGGCTATGATCAAGCTGGGCCTTGTACCTAACGGCAGCATTACAGGACAGGATGAGAATTCACCTACCCTTACCTATAACACCATCGGAAGACATATCTCCAAGATGGCATACATCAAGGTTGTATCAAATAATTCACCTTGGCTCACTGGAGCTGAGCTGGGCGGCGTTTACACCAACCCTGCATCCCACGGTGAGGGAAGATTCGTTGCTCCCGAGGATGTTCTCAAGAAGCTCTTTGAGAACGGCCAGATCGCAACCCAGTACTGCGACCTTGAGGGCAATGTGACCATGGATGACGAGTGGAACATCAACGGCTCCTACATGGCAGTTGAGGGTATCCTTTCCCCTGACGGAAGATGCCTTGGTAAGATGGCTCACTCAGAGCGTCGCGGCGACGGCGTAGCAGTAAACATCTACGGCGAGCAGGATCTTAAGATCTTTGAGAGCGGAGTAAGATACTTTGAGTGATAAAGGGATTCAAAGTTAGGCATGGATGTGCTCGCACAGATCCATGCCTGACCTTATGTGTATATTATTCAGGAGGAGTTTTTATGAAAGCATTCTTGATTTTAGAGGATGGAACAATCTTTACCGGTAAGCACATCGGCGCAGATAAAGACGTTATCAGCGAGATTGTTTTTAATACTTCTATGGCGGGCTACACGGAAGTTTTTACCGACCCTTCATATGCGGGACAGGCGGTGTGCATGACCTATCCCCTGATCGGTAACTACGGCGTGTGCCTTGATGATATGGAGTCAGAAAGACCCTGGGTTGATGGAATCATTGTTAGAGAGCTTTCTCATATTCCTTCCAACTTCAGGTGTGATATGTCAATTCAGGACTTTCTTGAAAGGTATGAGATTCCCGGAATTGAAGGCATAGATACAAGAAAGCTTGTAAGACTTCTTCGTGAAAAGGGAACCATGAACGGAATGATCACCACCAACGAGAACCTTAAGTTCGAGGATGTGAAGGAGAGACTTTCCGCCTACACCACAGGAGATGTGGTTTCCAAGGTTTCCTGCAAAGAAAAATATCTTGTTAAGGGTGTGAGCGACCTTTCAGAGAACGGACCTTTATCCGGCAGCGCTTCTTTTGACAAGGAGGCCTATGAGGCAAGTCTTGCAGGGGATAAGTCCAAGAGAGAGAAGAGACCTGCCATTGTTAAAAAGCTCAACGGCAAGGGCTTCAAGGTTGCACTTCTCGATGTGGGTGCCAAGAGAAACATTGCGGATTCCCTGGCAGCAAGAGGCTGTGATGTCACAGTATATCCTTACAACACCACAGCAGAGGAGATCCTTAAGGATGAGCCCGACGGAATCATGCTTTCCAACGGTCCCGGAGATCCCAAGGAGTGTGTTGGGGTGATCGAGGAAGTTAAGAAATTATATGCCAGCGACGTTCCGATCTTTGCCATCTGCCTTGGACATCAGATCATGGCACTGGCAACAGGCGCAGATACCTTCAAGATGAAGTACGGCCACAGAGGCGGTAACCACCCTGTCAAGGATCTTGCCACAGGAAGAGTATATATTTCATCCCAGAACCACGGCTATGTTGTGGACATGGACAAGCTCGACAAAACAGTAGCTGAGCCTGCTTTCATAAATGTTAATGACGGCACCAACGAGGGCCTTGCCTATGTGGGAAAGAACATCTTCACAGTTCAGTTCCACCCCGAAGCATGCCCCGGTCCCCAGGATTCAAGCTACTTATTCGATAGATTCGTGGAACTGATGTGCGCGAAAAGAGAGCCATGCATTCAGCGCGATACATAAAAAATAATTGCTCGCAAGTACTTTTTTATGTATCACGATGAATATACGGCGACGCCGCGACAACGAGGAATTGCGAAGCAATTTCGAGTATGTCGGCATGGCGGGAAAGGAAAATAAATGCCAAAAAACTTGGATGTAAAAAAGGTTCTGGTTATCGGTTCAGGACCTATTGTAATCGGACAGGCTGCGGAGTTTGACTACGCAGGAACCCAGGCATGCCGCTCTCTCAAGGAAGAGGGCATCGAGGTTGTTCTTGTTAACTCAAACCCTGCAACGATCATGACAGATAAGGACATCGCTGATGAGGTTTATATCGAACCCCTTACAGTGAAGGTCCTTGAGCAGATTATTGAAAAGGAAAAGCCCGACTCAATCCTTCCAACCCTTGGAGGACAGGCAGGACTTAACCTTGGTATGGAGCTTGATGAGTCAGGATTTCTTAAGTCCCACAATGTTAAGCTTCTTGGAACCACTGCGGAGACCATCAGAAAGGCTGAGGACAGACAGGAATTCAAGGATACCATGGAGCGCATCGGTGAGCCCTGCGCAGCTTCCCTGGTAGTTCACAACGTTCAGGACGGCGTTGCCTTTGCTTCCAAGATCGGATATCCCGTTGTTCTTCGTCCCGCTTTTACCCTGGGAGGATCCGGCGGCGGTATCGCCCACAACCAGGCAGAGTGCGAGGAGATCCTGGAAAATGGTCTGAGACTTTCAAGAGCCAATGAGGTTCTTGTTGAGAGATGTATCTCAGGTTGGAAAGAGATCGAGTACGAGGTAATGCGTGACTCAGCAGGTAACTGCATCACAGTCTGCAACATGGAGAACATCGACCCTGTCGGCGTTCACACAGGAGACTCAATCGTTGTGGCTCCTTCCCAGACTCTTTCAGACAAAGAGTACCAGATGCTTCGAAGCGCAGCTCTTAATATCATCGATGAGCTTAAGATCACCGGCGGCTGTAACGTTCAGTTCGCACTTCATCCCACAAGCTTTGAGTACTGCGTAATCGAGGTTAACCCCAGAGTCAGCCGTTCTTCAGCCCTTGCTTCCAAGGCTACAGGATATCCTATTGCCAAGGTTGCAGCCAAGATCGCTCTGGGATATACACTTGATGAGATCAAGAATGCTATCACAGGAAAGACCTACGCCAGCTTCGAGCCCACACTGGACTACTGCGTAGTTAAGTTCCCAAGGCTTCCTTTCGATAAGTTCATTACCGCCAAGAGAACCCTTACAACACAGATGAAGGCCACCGGCGAGGTAATGAGTATCTGCACCAACTTTGAGGGTGCCATGATGAAGGCTATACGCTCCCTGGAGCAGCATGTGGACTGCCTTACAAGCTATGATTTCTCGGAGCTTGATGATGATGAGCTTAAGGACAGGCTCAAGATCGTAGATGACCAGAGGATCTGGGTTATCGCCGAGGCCCTCAGAAGAGGCTTCAGCTATGACGAGATCCATGAGATCACAATGATCGATCACTGGTTCATCGACAAGATCCATACATTGGTCAAGATGGAGCTTAAGCTCCTTAGACTGGGCGAGAAGAGCACTATTGCCCGCCATAAAGTAACATCAGAAAATGTATCAGAGTTTGAGGAAGCTAAGAAGATCATTACCGCTGATACTCTGCTTAAAGCTAAAAAGCTTGAGTATCCGGACAAGGTAATCAGCAGACTTACAAGATTCTCAGTAGATACCATCAAGGCTCTCAGAGATCTCTACGGAATCAAGGCAGCTTACAAGCTTGTTGATACCTGCGCTGCAGAGTTCGAAGCTGAGACTCCTTACTACTACTCAGTATACGGAGATGAGAATGAGGAGAACGAGGCAGGACTTAAGAGCAGCTCTGATAAGAAGAAAATCCTTGTTCTTGGTTCGGGACCTATCCGTATCGGACAGGGTATCGAGTTCGACTACTGCTCAGTACATGCAACCTGGGCATTTAAGAAGGCAGGATTTGAGACAATCATCATAAACAACAACCCGGAGACAGTAAGTACTGACTTTGATATTGCAGACAAGCTCTACTTTGAGCCTCTTACTCCCGAGGATGTTGAGAATATCGTTAAGCTTGAGAAGCCCGACGGAGCAGTGGTTCAGTTCGGCGGACAGACAGCCATCAAGCTCACTCAGGACCTTATGGAAATGGGTGTTAAGATCTACGGCACAGATGCCAAGGATGTAGATGCAGCCGAGGACAGAGAGATTTTTGACCAGATTCTTGAGCAGACCCAGATCAAGCGCGCTCAGGGTGCCACTGTATTTACCGCAGAGGAGGCAAAAGAGGTTGCAGGCAGACTGGGCTATCCAGTACTGGTAAGACCTTCCTACGTTCTGGGCGGACAGGGCATGCAGATCGCTCTTTCCGATGAAGAGATAGAAGAGTTCATGAACATCATCAACAGATATTCCCAGGATCACCCGATCCTTGTTGATAAGTATCTTCAGGGAATCGAGACCGAGGTTGATGCGGTTTGCGACGGCGAGGACATTGTTATCCCCGGTATCATGGAGCATATCGAGAGATCCGGAATCCATTCCGGAGACTCAATCTCTGTATATCCTGCCCAGTCTCTTTCAGCAAAGGTAAAAGAGACCATTGCGGAATACACAAGAAGACTTGCCAAGGCTCTTCATGTAATCGGACTTATCAACGTTCAGTTCATTGCGGTGGGAGATGAGGTTTACATCATCGAGGCCAACCCCAGATCCTCCAGAACTGTTCCATATATCAGCAAGGTAACAGGTATTCCTATCGTTGATCTGGCAGCCCAGGTAATGATGGGCAAGAAGCTCAAGGATCTTGGCTATACTCCCGGACTTCAGCCTGAGGCAGGCTATGTAGCCATCAAGATGCCTGTATTCTCCTTCGAGAAGATCAGAGGCGCTGAGATCAGCCTTGGACCTGAGATGAAGAGTACCGGTGAGTGCCTTGGAATCAGCAAGAGCTTTAACGAAGCTCTCTATAAGGCTTTCCTTGGAGCAGGCATCAACCTTCCCAAGTACAAGCAGATGATCATCACTGTTAAGGATTCAGATAAGGGTGAAATTATCGACATCGCCAGAAGATTTGAAAAACTGGGATATATCATTTACGCCACAAGATCCACAGCGGACACTCTTAACGACAACGGTGTTAAGGCAAGAAAGATCAACCGTATCAGCCAGGAGTCGCCTACGGTCATCGACCTTATCCTGGGCCACAAGATCGACCTTGTTATCGATACACCTACTCAGGGCCGCGACAAGAGTCGTGACGGATTCCTTATCCGCCGTACCTCCATCGAGACCGGTGTTAATGTAATAACAGCCCTTGATACCGCAAGAGCACTGGTAACCAGTCTTGAGAACGAGAGTACCGAAGAGACACTGCAGCTTGTTGACATCGCGAAGATTTAACTTACAGGTGAATATATGAAAATTCTGGTAATCAACGGACCAAACTTAAATTTCCTTGGCATCAGAGAGAAGGCCGTATACGGCAATCAGGACTATGACTATCTCTGCAATATGATCCGGGAAAAGGCTGACACGGAGGGCGACGAGGTTGAACTGTTCCAGTCCAACCACGAAGGTGCCATCATAGACAGACTTCAGGAAGCGTACTTTGATGGGACAGAAGGCATCGTGATAAATCCCGGTGCCTATACCCATTACAGCTATGCCATTCATGATGCATTAAAGAGCCTTGAGAACATCACCAAGGTGGAGATTCACATCTCCGACATCCAGTCCCGGGAGGAATTCCGCAAGGTTTCCGTCACAGCACCGGCCTGCGACAAGCAGATCTACGGCCACGGCCTTCAGGGCTATCTTGAAGCCATGGACTTCATCAAAGAATGAAAAGAGGGGACTTACCCCTCTTTTTTATCCAAAAACAAATAAAAATTTATCAATATTTAATTGGCAAAAAGTCTGAAAGTATGTTGAGATAGTATATATACGAATGCGCTTTTTAAGCATTTTTGAGAGGATGGAGTACTGTCTTGCAGAAAAAAGCAGGCTTTTATTTAATACTTAGAGCCTTTGAAGCAGTGGTTTTGGTGCTGGTTTTAGTACTGATACCACTTTTTGGCATGCTTGGGAGAGCCTCCGGAGAAGAGCTTATCATAGGAGTTCCCACGGACAGATGCCCTGTTTTTTACATTGATGAAGATACGGAAGAGATTATCGGAATCGGTGTGGATCTTATGGCTGAGGCTGCTCAAAATGCGGGCTATACAGCGGCTTTTGTTCCTCTGAAGGAAAGTAATCTCAAGGATGCTCTGGATAATCCCGAATATGATCTGATAATGCCCTTTGGAAGCGCTGTGGAAAGCTCAGCCGGGCATTATTCCATAGTAACAGCCAATCTTACCCAGACTCCCTTTGTTCTTGTGACCAAAAATAATCATGTACTGCCTCCCATGAACAGCCTTCACATAGGCATGATCAAGTCTCTTGGAGGTGCTGCGGAAACTATAGAAACTCTGTATCCGGGAATGGATATCTATATGTTCGATACTATGGATGACTGTGTAGAGGCCCTTCGCGCAGGTGAGGTGGACGCTCTTTTGCATAATTCCTATGTCTGGAGCTATGTGCTTCAAAAACCGTCATATTCGGACCTTTCCATTGAGGCTGCAGCCATGTTTTCCATGGATTTCCGCGCCGGCACCCTTGACTCTGTAGAAGCAAGAAAACTTGTAAGGCGCCTGAATGAAGGAATAGACAGCATCCCTGAGACCAAAAAGCAGGCCATTGTTCTGGATTATACCAACAGAAGGCTATATAAGAAGACTATTGTTGACACAATCTATGAGATTGGACCTTTATTACTTGCCATAGCGGTTTTCTTCAGCCTTATTATTGTCATCATCGTCATGAGACTTCGCTATGTTCATTTGGAAAACGAAAAGAAGATACAAAAGATGATAGACCACGATCCACTGACCGGAGCACTGAGCCATGATGGTTTTGTAAAAGAGGTGAAAAAACTCCTTATGGAGCATCCGGATATTCCTTACATGATCTCTTTTAACAACATTAGAGACTTTAAGTTTATCAACGACACCATGGGAAGGAATGCTGCGGATGAAATGCTCAATTTCTGGATAAGCAGGTCCCTTGAGATTTTATCAGAGGAAGAGGCCATAGGCCGCCTTGAGAGTGACCATTTTGTTGTGCTCAGAAAAATCGGCGGAAGTGAGAAAATGGCTCTCGATGAGCAGCATGTCTTTGAGCCCTTAAGAAACTTTTTTATTGACAGAGGAAAAGACTTAAAGGTTCGCATCTGCAGCGGAATCTACGTCCTGATGCCTTCGGACTATCAGCAGATAGATGTGGAAGTTATGCTGGATAAGGCCAGAATGGCGGAGAAAAAGGTCCATGACAGCAAGAAGGATGGCTACGAGTTCTATAACCCTGTTCAATGGGAAAAGAGTAAGCGCACTGCCTATATTATCAGCAGATTCCCTGTGGCTTTAAGGTCCAAGGAATTGCAGGTCTGGTACCAGCCCCAGGTTGACTATATTTCCGGTAAGATCATAGGAGCGGAGGCTCTGTGCAGATGGAAGGATGAGCAGCTTGGCTTTATTTCTCCTGCAGAGTTCATCCCTGCCCTGGAGGAAGCGGGGCTTATCTATGACATGGACTGCTTTGTCTGGAACAGAGTGTGTCAGGATCTGGCTCTTTGGAACAAAATGGGAAAGAAAAGGAAGATATCCGTCAACCTGTCCAGGGTGGATATTCAGAAAAACAGAGAACTTCCGGTTTATTTCTCTGACCTTATTTCAAAATATGATCTGACTGCGGATCAGCTCTGCATCGAGATTACAGAGACCTCCTATGTGGAGGATCCTGACCTTCTTATCAGTACTACCTATAAGCTTCGAAGTTATGGTTTCCAGGTGGAGATGGATGATTTTGGAAGCGGCTATTCTTCACTGAATATGCTTAAAGAGGTTCCCGTGGACAGGATAAAACTGGATATCCGGTTCCTGGCAAACATCGGCAACCGCCGCATGGGAGATATAATTTTAAAGCATATCATCATGATGGTAAGGGATCTTGGAATGGAGATCATTGCAGAGGGCGTGGAGGAAAAAGAGCAGGCCGAATACCTGAAGGAGATAGGTTGTACGGAGATGCAGGGCTTTTTATTCTACAAGGCACTGCCTGAAAATGAATTCACTGCCTTGAAGTTTTAGTATTTACGAATCAAATCAGCTGTAGTAAAATTGTCATGGAAAACGTTTTCCATGACAATTTTTTGTATAGGGAGGTTATAAAGTGGAAAGAGTTAAGAAAATGATCACCCTTTTTATAGGCGTGATCATGGCACTGACACTGGTTTTGTCCGAGGCCGGTATGGTAATTACAGCGAAGGCTGAAGGGGGAGTTACCTTGAAGCTCCATTATCACAGAGAGGATGGGGACTATGCAGCCTGGGATGCCTGGCTTTGGCCGGATAACGGCGATGGAGCAGGATACCCCTTTGTGGACGAGGACGGAGAAATGGTGGCAACCATGGAGGTAAAGCCCGGAGCCACCAAGGTTGGCTTTATCGTCAGAACCGCAGACTGGACCAAGGATATAGATAAGGACCAGTTTATTGACATTTCGGAAGTAATATCGGGAACAGTACATGCCTACGTGGAATCAGGTGTAGAAGGCGCAGTTAAGGAATACGGAGGAGACGTTGTGACGGGGACAAAATTAAAAAGCGCAACTTATGATGGAAAAAAAACAGTTACAGTTCTTTTTACAGGTGAGCTTTCTAAGGAGCAGCTGGAAGGCTTTTATGTGATCGGACGCCTTGGGGAGATCAGGGTAACAGAAGCTACTTTGGCCAAAAAGGCTTCTGACAGCGAGTATTACTATGACCTTGCTATAGAGAGCGAGCTTGAAAGCGGCAGAAATTACAGAGTGGGCTTCGAGGATGAGGAGTATCCCATCAACATGCCCATTATTTATTCCACACAGGAATTTGAGGATAAATACACATATCAGGGAGATGACCTGGGAGCGGTTTACAGTAAGGATAAGACTTCCTTCCGCCTCTGGGCTCCCACAGCAGAGACTGTTTTTCTTAATCTCTATAAATCAGGAGATCCCTGGGAAAACGATCTTACAGATAAGCTTGAGATGAAGCCGGCAGAGAACGGAACCTGGCAGCTTGATGTACAGGGGGACCTTGCGGGAACCTATTACACTTTTACTGCGGTCCTTGACGGCCTCAACGTAGAGGCCTGTGACCCCTATGCCCGCACCACCGGTGTCAACGGCAAAAGAGCCATGGTGGTGGATCTTGACAGCACCAACCCTGTAGGCTGGGACAGCGACCTTAATCCTCACGGCGGGGAAAAGATAAACGACGCCGTGATCTATGAGCTTCATATCAGGGACTTCTCGGTTTCTGAGGCCGGTGGAATCGAAGATGCCGGTAAATATACCGCTTTTACCAAAACAGGAACAAAGACTGCCGGAGGTAATTCCACCGGAATTGATTATATTAAGGATCTGGGCGTTACTCACGTTCATCTGCTTCCTTTCTATGATTTCGGTTCAGTAGATGAGAATGCAACCTCCACAGAGCAGTTTAACTGGGGCTATGATCCTGTGAACTACAATGTTCCTGAAGGCTCCTATTCAACAGACCCTTATCACGGAGAAGTAAGAGTTGCCGAGGCCAAGCAGATGGTGAAGGCCCTTCATGACAACGGTCTTTCTGTGGTTATGGACGTGGTTTATAACCATGTTTACAGCGGAAAGGACTTTTGCATAAACAGGCTGGTTCCCGGATATTTTTCCAGAATAAATGCTGACGGAACCTATTCCAACGGCTCTGGCTGCGGCAATGATACAGCCTCAGAGCGCTCCATGGTCAGAAAGTACATCGTGGATTCAGTTTGCTACTGGGCAGAGGAGTATCATATCGACGGCTTCAGATTTGACCTGGTGGGTCTTCTTGATGTGGACACCATAAATGAGATCATGGCAGAGGTACATAAGACTCACCCCGATGTTATCTTCTACGGAGAGGGTTGGAGCATGAACACCGATGTCACCAAGGAAAATGTGACATTGTGCACACAGCAGTCCTCTGCAAAGGTACCGGGCTTTGCCTTCTTTAACGACAATATAAGAGACGGTCTTAAGGGCAGCGTATTTAATACCGCAGAGACAGGCTGGGCCTCCGGCTCCACAGGAAAAGAGAGACAGCTGATAAGCTCTTTCCTGGCAGCAGAGAGCTGGAGTAAAGATCCCACACAGATCGTTCAGTACGCATCCTGCCACGATAACAACACTCTTCTGGACAGGATCGCCACCGCCAGGTCAGACCTTGACCGTGACACCTGGATAAAAATGAGCAATCTGGCTGCAGCATATTATATGACCTCTGAGGGAATTCCCTTTATGCAGGCAGGAGAGGAGATCCTTCGTACCAAGGTTAAGGAGGACGGAACATATGACTCCAACAGCTACAGCTCCGGAGATGAAGTGAACTGCATCAAGTGGGAGACACTGGATGATCCTGAGTATGCGGCGAACCTTGAGTACTATAAGGGACTTATTGCCTTCAGAAAAGAGCACGGCCTCTTAAGACTCACGACTACCGATGAAATATCCCAGAGAGTTACAGCGGCAGAGGGCCTTGATAAGAACGTTATAGCCTTCCACATGGATAATTCCGACAAGGCTGTGGAGGATGAGACCGCGGAGGGAATCTTCCTGATCTTTAATCCAAACCAGAAGGAGACCACGGTCACACTTCCCGAGGGCAGCTGGAACATCTGCGTTTCCGAGGGCAAGGCAGGAACCACATCCCTTGGAGAAGCAAATGGTAGCATTACAGTATCACCTGTATCTGCAGTGATCCTTACAAAGGGACCTGCAGGCTCCGGGGCTTCAACCGGCACTTCAACCGGCACAAAGCCCGGCATCAACGGCGGAGTGGCAGCCGGCGCCGTTGCCCTGGTTGCCGCAGCTGTGGCAGCCATTGCAATCATTCTCACAAGAAGAAAAAAATAAAACTTTCGGAAACTCTGTTGACAAGTTCAGATGCTGAGCGCATAATATGACTGTTGGCCGTGCTACGGGCCGATAAATACTAAGAAAGCGAGGTAAGGAATTATGACAAATGTGGCAAGAAGATATGATAACCATTATATTTCTAGGACTTTACCTCGGGAAACTGTGTTTGGATAAGGGAGCATTCCATATCTGAATAGTTTATTGTGATAGTTGTACCCCGGTTAAGTCTTTAGATAGACCAACCGGGGTTTTTTGCGTCCTTTTTTCTGATTCGGCCGAAACGCAAGAAATTATCACATCCCGGGGAACCTGGAAGCACCAGGAAACAGTAATTGAGGAGGAACAATGAAGACACTTACAAGTTATGTGCGAAAGCACTGGGCGACCTACACCATGGCTGTGATATTCATGCTCTTTGCCATTGCACTGGACATGATATATCCGAAAATAACTGAAATTATAGTAAATGAATCCATAGTCGGAAGAGATTTTCACAGGCTTCCCCTTTTCCTTACGCTTATCATTCTTATCGGAATCGGACGGAGCATCTTTGGATATTTTAAGGAATTTACTTTTGACAAAAACTGTATAACCATAGGCACAGAGATGAGAAAGGACCTGTTCAATCACATTCAGGGCCTGTCTCTGGACTATTTTGACGATACCAACACCGGCGAACTCATGGCCCGTGTGAAGGATGACGTGGACAAGACCTTCCAGATGGTGGGCATGGAGGCCATGATGGGCATGGAGGTAATCCTGAACGTGGTTCTTGTTTTATACTTCATGATCTCCATCGATCCGCTCCTGACCATCGTTCCCGTTATCGCCATGGCAATCTGCGGAACCATCGCCATCGTCATGGAGAAGGAGCTGGACAAGGTCTACGACGAGATCAGTGAGGAGAACGCAACTATCACCACCATCGCAGAGGAGAACCTGGCAGGCGTCAGAACCGTTAAGGCCTTTTCCAGGGAAAAGATGGAAATTGATAAGTTCATGAAGCACAACAGACACTACTATGAACTCAACATGAAGGAAGCCAAGGCTGATGCCAGGTATTATCCCATTTTCCAGCTTTCAGCCATGCTCCTTCCCGTTATCTGCGCGGTCCTTGGTGGAATCGCAGTTGTTAACGGCAAGATGACACTGGGAAGCCTTACAGCGTACATCATCTACAGCCGCAGCTGCACCTGGCCCATGGAGGAGATCGGCTGGATAGTTAACGGCTTCACCAGCTCTTTTGCCTCTCTTAAGAAGATCAAAAAGATCTACGAGAACCACTCCACTCTGGAGAAAAATGATGACCCTGTGACCCTGCCGGGGATAAATGGAAGCATTGAGTTTGACCATGTTTCCTTATCCTTCGGAGATAAAGAGGTTCTTAAGGACGTAAGCTTTAGCCTTCCTTCCGGCAAGACCCTGGGAATCATGGGTGAGACCGGCTCCGGCAAGTCTACCATCATCAACCTTCTCCAGAGATTCTATGATCCCACCAAGGGTGATATTCGTATCGACGGAGTAAAGATCAAGGATATGGAGCTTAGTCAGGTGAGAAGCGCCTCTGCAGTAGTTATGCAGGATTCATTCCTCTTCTCGGATTCCATTGTTGAGAACATCAAGATGGGAAGAAGAGACGAGATGACAGAAACAGAAATAGAAAGTGCCGCAAGAATGGCTCAGGCCAGCGACTTTATCGAGAAGCTTGAGGATTCCTACGAGACCGTTATCGGAGAAAGAGGTGTAGGCCTTTCCGGAGGACAGAAGCAGCGAATCAGCATCGCAAGAGCTATCTCCAAGAAAGCACCGATTCTGGTTCTCGATGATTCAACCTCAGCCCTTGATATGGAAACAGAGGCGGAGATACAAAAGACCCTGGATACCATCACAGGAGTAACCCGCGTCATCGTTGCCCACAGAATATCCGCTGTCAGAAATGCGGATGAGATCCTTTTCCTTAAGGACGGGCAGATCGCGGAGAGAGGAACCCACAACCAGCTGATGGCAAAGAGGGGCTTATATTACGACACCTACGTGGCACAGTACGGACAGCTTGAAGAAAGGAAGGTGAGTGCGTAATGGCAGCTAATTCATTTCGCGAAGACGAAACCATCAAGAACACGGACATGAAAAAGGTCTTCGTCAGAATGATGGGCTATCTCAAGACTCACATAAAAGAGATAATACCGGTTTTGATCTCACTGGTAGCCTGTGTGCTGATCAATCTGGTTAGCCCGCTTTTTATGGAATATGCAATAGATGTTCATGTGGCAAACAGAAACATAAAGGGCCTTATGCTGACGGCGGGACTGATAGTCCTTCTTGGCTTTGTATATGCAGGCTTTGTTAAAATTCGTATTTACTTCATGAGCAGGATTGGAAACAAAATATTACTGGACATCAGACAGGAGCTCTATGAGCACGTTCAGACCCTGTCACTGACATTTTTCGACTCAAGACCCACAGGAAAGATCCTCTCAAGGATCATCGGTGATGTTAACTCCCTGAAGGAGGTCATGAACAACACCATCACCAATCTGATCCCCAACTTCGTAACGGTTCTTGGAGTTGTGGTGATCATGATGATCAAGGACTGGAAGCTGGCCCTTGGAACCCTTTGCTCCATGCCTCTTATGCTGGTGAGCATCTTCTGGATCAGGGGTAAAAATCACAAGGGCTGGCAGGATGTAAGAAAGAAGTCCTCCAACTTAAGTGCCTATATCCATGAGGATATAGCAGGAATTTCCGTGGTTCAGAGTTTTAATGCGGAAAATGAGACCAAGAGTACCTTCCGGGATCTGGCCAACGAGCACAGAGATGCCTATATCAAGGCCTGCATGTATTCTGATCTCTTCGGACCCGCTATCGACATGAGCTGGGCCATCAGCAGCATGGTGATGTATCTGGTGGCTGTGGTATTTCTTGGTTACACCGAGGCCGGCGTGGGCATGATCGTTGCTTTTGCAACCTATGCCAATATGTTCTGGAGACCTATCATGGGCCTTTCAGGATACTATAACCAGCTGGTCACAAATATGTCTGCCGCAGAGAGAGTATTTGACCTTCTTGATACCGAGGCGGAGATAGTTGATAAAGAGGGGGCTGAGGAGCTTCCTGAGATAAAGGGAGAAGTTACCTTCAGAAACGTAGGCTTTACCTATGACGTTGGAACCAAGGAAGAGACCAAGGTTCTCGAGGATGTATCTTTTACAGCCAAGTCCGGAGAGACCATCGCCCTTGTGGGCCCCACCGGCGCCGGCAAGACCACCATCGTCAACCTTATCAGCAGGTTCTATGACATTCAGAAGGGCCGCATCCTTATTGACGGACATGACCTTTCCGATGTTACTATCGAGAGCCTTCGCCGCCAGATGGGCGTCATGACTCAGGATAACTTCATCTTCAGCGGTACCGTCAGGGAGAACATCCTTTACGGCAAGCCTGATGCCACCGAGGAGGAGATGATAGCCGCAGCCAAGGCTGTCAATGCCCACGACTTTATCATGAAGCTGGAAAAGGGCTATGACACTGAGCTCAAGGAGAGGGGCGCAGGACTTTCCATCGGACAGCGCCAGCTCATCGCTTTTGCAAGGACCATGATCTCAATGCCCAAGATCCTTATTCTGGACGAGGCCACCAGCAGCATCGACACCCATACAGAGATGCTGGTGCAGAAGGGCATACAGGCTCTTTTGTCAGGAAGGACAAGCTTCGTTATCGCCCACCGCTTATCTACTATTAAGAATGCAGACAGGATATTTGTCATCAACAAGGGCGGTATCTTAGAGAGCGGAAGCCATGAGCAGCTCCTTAACAAAAAGGGTGCTTATTACGATCTTTACATGGCACAGTTCGCCTGATGGTAGTATAATCTAATGGTAATTGTCAGATTTATCAGACAATTATCTCAAAAATCAGACTAACATGGGGGACAGCGTATGAATGAGAAAGTAGCAAAGCTCAGGGGGAGCATGGAAAAAAGAATAGTAGGAAAGGAGCAGGTGATAGACAGGCTCGTTATTTCACTGCTATCCGGCGGCCATGTTCTCTTGGAGGATGTGCCGGGAGTGGGCAAAACCTCCCTGGCCAAGGCACTTTCTGATTCACTGTCCCTTTCTTTTTCAAGGATTCAGTGTACACCGGATACAACGCCTTCGGACATAACAGGCTTTTCTGTTTATGATCCCTCCAAGGCATCTTTCAATGTCCTTCCGGGACCCATCGTTAACAATATAGTTTTGGCGGATGAGCTGAACAGGACTTCACCCAAGAGCCAGTCTGCGCTTTTGGAGGTAATGGAGGAACACAGGGTAACCATTGACGGCACCCCTATTCCCGTGCCGGAGCCCTTTATGGTAATAGCAACCCAGAACCCTTCCGAGATGGCAGGAACCTATCCTATCCCGGAATCTCAGATGGACAGATTTATGATGAAGCTCTCTGTGGGCTATCCCGATACCGAGGCCTCCATAGATATGACCGGGCGTTTCCTTACCGGGCACCTTCATGAGAAGGTGGAGCCGGTGCTTTCCGGTGAGGATATCTGCGCCATGAGAGAAGAGGTGGCCGCTGTCACCATCAAGGAGGAGCTTAGGGCCTACGCTGTTAATATAGTGGAAGCCACCAGGAAAAACGATCAGGTTGCCTGCGGCGCTTCACCGAGGGCCCTTCTTTCCATGATCAGATGCAGTCAGGCCATTGCATATATGGATGACAGGAACTACTGCGTGCCTGAGGATATCGCCATGGCCGCAGAACTTACACTGCCTCACAGGCTGGTTCTCACCACCGAGGCCAAAATGAGCCGCACCACCAAGGATTTTCTTGTAAGACAGATTCTTGAGAGGGTGAAGGTATCATGAGTATTTCTTTCAGTAAAAAAGGACTTTTGCTATATCTTTTGATTCTACTGGGAAGCCTGGTCCTTGCGTCCTTCTACGGAGGGCCGGTTTCCTTTGTGCTGCTGTATGCACTGCTTTTGATGATTCCCATTTCTCTGATCTACATGATAATAAACATTTTTTCTGTCTCCCTGTACCAGGAGATAGAGGTCCACAAGCTGGCCAAGGGAGATACCCATAACTACAGGGTTCTGGTGGAAAATAGCGGAATTCTCCCAATCCACAACATGACCTTCGGCCTTTACCGGGACAGAAGCGAATTTGTGAGCCTCAGGGACGGGGATGAGGTGTCGCTGGATGTCAGGCAGAAGAAGGAAATCTCTTCCGGCATCAGCTGCAAATACGCCGGGGCCTACAATATCGGAGTGGAGGATCTGTTTTTTACGGATCCCTTCAGGATCATGCGGCTCAAATATCCTGTGCCCTATTCCTTCAGAGCCATTGTCAGTCCCAGGATCACCGATATCGCCGATGATTTCCTGGACATAGAGAACATGGTGAACAGCAGCGGTCTTAAGAGCGCAAGGCTCTTCGAGGAGACCCCGGGAAGTGACATGAGGGCCTACAGAAGCGGCGATCCTCTTTCTGCCATCAACTGGAAGGTTTCCGCTAGGCTCTCGGAGCTTATGGTCAGAGTTCCGGACAAACTGGAAAAGCGCACCGTTACGCTGATTCTCCTGGCTGTCAATGTGCCTGAGAGAGAACAGGATACGGAGTTTTTGAAAAAAAGAGATTACTTCCTGGAATTTGTTGTTTCCGCAGCCTGGCATTTTGGCCAGCAGAGGATTCCTGTGAAGCTGATCTATCCCGCCGGCACAGTGAGGGAGTCGGTGGTGGATTCGTATGATACGTTCCTTGAGTTTTACAACATTGTGGCTGACGGCATCTTCTACAGCACCGACAGCGACTACGACAAGATGAAAGACATTGCGGATTCAAAGGGGGACAACTGGGATGACATGGATATCAGGCTTCTCATCAGAGAAGACAAGGAGCCGGGAGACGATTACTGCACTGTTATCGACTGAGCTCAAGATCTGTATGTTCATATTTTCACTGACCTGTGTATGCCTTTGGGGAGCATACCTTGCAAAGGGCGATCTTCGGGAAATGTACGGAAGCGCCTTTGTTCTTGCTGTGCTTATTTCCTTTGTTTTTTACGGCTGTCTTGAGCACCTTTTCAGAACCTTCACAGGAGGGATCATTTCTGCACTGGTTTCCGTTTTTCCCTCAGTGGTTCTGTTCTTTCTGGTAAAAGATATTGAGAACTTTCCCTATCTTCAGACTGCGGTTATGGTGGCGGCCCTTCTGAGGCTTTTTACCGATTTTGTTCCCTTCAGGGAAAAGGTTGTTCTTTTCGGAAGCTTTATTCTTCTGGCGGTGGCTGTTTCTCTGAGGCTCAGTAACGGAGCCTTTTGGCCCGAGGACAAGGCGGAGACGGCGGCCTTTGCCTGCCTTGCCATGCTGGTCATGTCAGGGCTTCAGTATCTGATACTTGAAAAGGGAAAAGAGCCCTTCCCCTATGCTTTCTTTGTGGTGATGGCAGTGGCGGTGGTTCTTTTGCCTGCCAGGGAGGAGCCCATCAACTGGAATCCCGTTATTGATGCAGGGAAAAGATTTGTGCAGAGAGCGGAGGATGCCTACAGCGATGCATTCTATTTTGCTTCCGGACTTTTTAAGAGCGATGACTTTGCAACAGGCTACAGCAATCTTGGGCTGACCGGAGCAAGCACTTCCGAAAACAATAATACAGAGCTTTTCTTACGGACGAAAAGTCAGACCTATGTGCTGTTTAAGGACAAGGAAAACGGCAAACTCATGAAGAGAAGAAGATCTGTTTACCTTGTAGGCGGAAGGGGTGTAGATAAGGAGAGAATTGTGGACCTTCTGACCCTGCTTTATAGGGCGGGAGCCACCAAGGAGCTGACGGATGCCTTTTCCCAGAAGACTACCCTGGAGCTTGAGTACGGGTATCTTCGTACCGGGGATGAGATCGCCCCCATGGGCTGTGTTGAGCTTACTTCATCCGGAAAGCCTGTCCTTCAGGGCAGCAGCGACAGTCCCCATAAAAAGGGCTATACCCTTGATGCCACATATATTGATATCGACTACGGAAGTCCTTATTTTGTGGATGTAGTCAGAAATGCAGATTCCTACCCCGTTGAAGAGATTTCTTACAAAGAGCTCTGCGATTATGGAAAGAAGATATACACCATCAATCTGGATTACATTATTACAGAGGAAGAATATGCAGCCATGACGGGGACTGCCGGAAATGACGCCGAAACCATGGCGCTTTACATTGATACCACAGGCTGTAGTCCTCAGCTGTCTGACCTTGCCCACAAGCTTACTGATGATCTCGACAACGAATATGATAAATGCAGAATCATAGAGGAGTACCTGAGGCAGTTTCCCTATAATCTGAACATGGGAGATGCAGGTGTTTCTGATATGTCAAAGACTGAGGGAATGAGCGAGCTGGCAGAGGTTCTTCTTTTTCAAAAGGGAGAGGGCTACTGCGTCCACTACGCTTCAGCCATGACCATGCTCCTTAGGCTTTCGGGGATTCCTGCCAGATGCGATGCAGGATATTCATATCTCTATCCCTTTGAGGAGCAGGAGGAATACAGAGTTGAGGCATCAAGAGCCCATACCTGGCCCGAGGCCTATATTGAAGGGGCCGGCTGGATACCTTTTGAACCCACGGGAGCATACCTTTCCGCAGCGGACAGAACCTGGAACCGTGAGCCGAAACAGGCCCAGTCCGTAGAAGATGTGGGACTGGCAGAAGGCTATCTGGAAGGACTGATGCAGAATATGCCCGAAATCCAGACAGAGGGCGTCGGTGAAGTTACTGTAGAGCCTGTTGAAAAGGGTATCTTCAGACTTATTACCATTGTGGTGGCAGTTATACTCAGCGTTCTTTTCCTTTTTCTGGTTCTTCTTATTGGAACCATGCTGGTTAGGGAAGCTCTGTACAAAAGGGCGACCTTCGAGGAGAAGCTTCGCACAGATGTGGAGCTTATAAAAAAGGATATAAGAAAGCATTCAGACAGTTTCTTTGACAGGGGACTTTTATCGGATTATGAAAAAAGAGCTCCGGAAGTTTTGAGGCAGCAGATCGGAGAAATCTTCGGACTCTATTACAGGGCAGAATATGCAGGCCCCGGCAGCAATGCCATATCGGAAGTGGACAGCAGGAAGGCCCTGGAGATCAGAAAAAAACTTCATGAAAGCTATAAAAAAGATACCAATAAAAAACGGCGGGGATCATAAGATCCCTGCCGTTTTTCCTTTGGCAAGAACAGCAAGATGCTGTGTTGCTCTGGACATTGCGGTATAGAGGCAATGTCTTCCTATCTCGTCATCGGGATAGGATATATCATCTGCATCTGGCAGAATAACATGGTCAAATTCAAGTCCCTTGGCGTATTTGAGCTCTATAAAGAAGGCTCCCCTTTCGGGAAGAGAGCAGTTCTCCGAGATGACAGGCGGGCAGTCTTTTCCGAGAGCTTCGCTTATTCTCTCGAGATTGCCGGCGTTTCTGCAGATAACTGCGGTGAGTCCGTCCTTTTTGCCGTATTCATCACAGAGCTTAACCAGCTCTTTTTTGAGATCCTCATCACTGCCCAGGGCCTTTACAATGGTCTTTTCTCCGGGGCGCTGCACAGAGGAGACAAGCATTTTCTTCTCCTCAGGAAGTATGGATGCGAACATCTCGGTGACTTCCGGTGAGCTTCTGTAGCTGGTAAGAAGCGGAAGCTCCGCAAAGCTCTTTTTGTCCTGACTGAACATTTCCTTGATCTCGGAAAAGCTCACGGTGCCTTCTCTGATGGCCTGGAATTCATCACCAAGCAGCATGAACCTTGCGTTGGGGAAGTACTTTCTGAATACCATGAGCTGGGCTCTTGTATAATCCTGAACCTCGTCGATCATCACGTAGCGCATGTTGCGGTCGCAGACTCCGGTGAGCTCCATTCTGGTAAAGAACCACTCGGCGGCGGTTATCTTGCGGCTGCCGAGGATCCTCTGGGCGATGTGGGTCACATTGACAAAACCGCAGTGCCTTATGCAGCTGAGGGCTCCGCCGAAATCATTTTCAAGACGGTTTTCTTCGCCGCGCTCAGATCTTGAGTTTACTTCTGTTTCTTCGTCGTCATCGCTGCCGGTGTCTATGTTTCTCATGGCGTTTTTGGCGACGTTTTCAAGTTCGTCCGCCACAGTCTGGATAAGCCTCACTCCCGGCGGGAACTTGGAGAATCTTTTTACCACATTGAAGACATCATTTTTGGATAAAACAACCTTGTCTTTTTGCTTGATATCAAAAAAGTCCTGAGCAGTGAGCTTAAGTTCGGGAAGCTCCTCGTGGATCTTCTCAAGGGCTGAAGCCTCCGTATAGTCATATTCTCCCGAAGCAAAGGGAATATCCACATGCTCTGCGAATTCCTTCCAGGTCAGGGTCACAGGATTGGTCTCGCCAAGATCCGGAAGTACGTTGTCTATATAGTCCCTGAAAATGGGATTGGGTGTAATAAGGCACACCTGATCCGGCCTCAGGGAATTTCTTTTCTGGAAAAAGAGGTAGGCGATACGCTGCAAAAGTACTGAGGTCTTGCCGCTTCCTGCGATACCGTTCACAAGAAGTGTGGAAACCTCCGGATATCGGATGACCGCGTTCTGTTCCTTCTGGATGGTGGCGGTAATGGCCTGCATCTTGTCCGAGCGGGTCTGGGACAGGGATGCAAGAAGCATGGGATCCTCGATGGCTATCTGAGTATCGAAATAGGCCTTAAGCTCATTTTTGTCTATGTCGAACTGCCTGCGGAGCTTCAGATTAACCGGGATAACTCTGTCCTCCACGGTGTACTGGGTTCGGCCGTTCTCCTGATTGTAGTAGACCTCAGCGATGGGAGACCTCCAGTCCACCACCAGCTGGTCATAGCCGTTTTCTGAAATGGCGGCCCTTCCGATGTAGTAATCCTCGGACTCGTCCTCCCCATCGAACTGCACGGATATCTTGGCAAAATACGGGGATTCCAGCAGCTTTTCCACAGTGGCAAGGCGTTTTCCCAGGGAAGAACTCTCAACGTTGTAGGTGTCGATATAGCGGTTCCACACCTCGATCTCAGCCAGAGTTTCCATGGTGGTCTCGATATCCGCATAGTCAAAACGGATATTGTCCCTGATATCGTTCTTGTCATCCACGGCCTTCTCGTTCAGGGCGGATATCTGCTCCTTCAGGTTCTTTTCTATATTTAAAAGTTTATTGTAGGTTCCGGTCAAATGAGTCTGTTCTTTATCAAAGACTTCTTTTTCCATAAAATACTCCTTTCCGGTGTGTCTTATCAGTATAGCATGTAATTGCATCTTTGTAGGGATTCTTATACAATAGATTATGAAAAAAGTATTAAATCATGTCCGAAATAAGACATTAAGAGGGGAATAATGTCTAAACTCATCTACGATAATCCACTTTCATGTGAAAAAGATATAAAGGACTTCGTGCTGGAGGGACAGGCTGATATCAGCTTTAAGGGCGGTGTTATGCGCCTTTCCGGTGATTCGAAGTTTGTTTTGTGGTGTCCTTCGGTCTTTCCTGCGGATATCAGGATCGAATGGGAATTTCGCCCCATTCAGGAACCGGGCCTTGCCATGCTGTTTTTTGCAGCCAAGCCAAGGAGCGGCCCCGGCAGCATCTTTGACAGCTCTCTTTCTCCAAGGACAGGAGAGTATGAGCAGTATCACAGTGGGGATATCAATGCCTTTCATCTTTCTTATTTCAGGCGAAGGGAGCCTTCGGAGCGCTCATTCCATACCTGTAACCTTCGAAAGAGCGTCGGCGCTTATCTTGTGGGGCAGGGAGCGGATCCTATTCCCGATGCGTCCATGGATGCAGAATGGTATAGGATGACCGTTATAAAAAGGGGAGCCAGGGTGAGCTTTCTTATTAATAACCTTTCCATATTGGAGTTTTACGACGACGGAATGACCTTCGGTGATATACTCACCGGCGGAAATATAGGATTCAGACAGCTTCCTTTCATGGTGGCTGAATACAGGAATCTTAAGGTGACATGGATCTGATTTGTTGAGGTTTATTCATTTGGGGGTAAAAAATGGCATTTCGAATCAGTGAACTTACAAATGCGGTAAATTCATATCTTAATTCCATATCCGGTGTAAATAATCAGGGGGCTTCCATCGGAAGTGACCTCAAGGGGATCTTTCAGAAATATTTCTCCAAGGCAGTATCCGATGCCAAGGCGGAGATACCTGATTTAAATAAGGAAATTAAAGAAAATATTGCGAGCCACAATTTCACTGCGCCCCAGCTTTCTCAGGTGAATGAACTGCCTGGGCAGGAGAACGCTGCTAATGCCGTTTCCAGGGCATCAGCTGCAGCAGAAACATCTGAGACAGCAGCAAGGAACACAGACTATGCCACAAGCCTTGCCAAGCTGATCACAGCGTCCAAGAGCAGTGGCAATCTTGAGATTGCAGATGCCCTGGCCGTCATCATGAAAAATAACGGCCAGACCACGGACAATGCCGATGCCTACAAGGGGCTTCTCAGCACCAATGCCCTCCGTGACCTTTCCGACTCATCCTATTTCTACACCAACATGATCCAGAGCTCTTTATTCAAATCCTCCGACGAGGAAGAGGAATCCTCCTCCGGCAGCAGCGACGCTTTTTCCGGCACATCTCTGAACAAGCTCAACGAAAACGCCCTGGTCAACGCCACCCTCGGCACCACCACCGAGTCCTCCTACTATCAGTCATTGATTAAGGCCTACCAATCCATGCCCACAGAGTCCATTTTCGGGGATTTCTTACTTTGATTTGGACAAAACGCCCGGGCAGAAACACTCCTCAGAAAAAAATAGTTGAAAAATCATCAATGATAGTTTAAAATGTGATAGTTGTTTGATGTGAAGTAATTAGGAGGATTTATTTTATGATTTCTGCAAGTGATTTCAGAAATGGTGTAACCATCGAGATCGATGGCAACGTATGTCAGATTATAGAATTCCAGCATGTTAAGCCTGGTAAGGGCGCTGCTTTCGTAAGAACCAAGCTCAAGGATATCATCAATGGCGGTGTTAAGGAGACAACCTTCCGTCCTACTGAGAAGTTCCCTGCAGCTCGTATCGACAAGAAGGATATGCAGTATCTCTATCAGGATGGCGATATTTTCAATTTCATGGATCAGGAGACTTTCGAGCAGATCGGACTTACATCTGATCAGATCGGTGATTCCCTTAAGTTCGTTAAGGAGAACGAGGTTTGTAAGGTTATGTCTTACAACGGCAACGTATTCGCAGTTGAGCCTCCTATGTTCGTAGAGCTTACAATCACAGAGACTGAGCCTGGTTTCAAGGGCGATACAGCTACAGGTGCTACAAAGCCTGCAACTGTTGAGACAGGTGCTAACGTAGCAGTTCCTCTTTTCGTTAACGAGGGCGACGTTATCAAGATTGATACCAGAACAGGTGAGTATCTCTCAAGAGTTTAATTGATTTATATGTTTTTTTACCATATCTGACACAAGTTTTCATAAATTATAGAAACTTATAAAAGAACTGTAAGACAATAAAGAAACTGGAAGTAGCTTCTTTATTGTCTTTTTTTGTCTGAAAACATCACAAACTATTTTTACCGGAGGAAGATATGGATATAATTAATTTTGGAAATGAATTAAAAAATGACGTTGAGAAGAGCCTGGGAGAGGGCTTTAATATAACACTTCAGGAGGTCATCAAGAACAACGGGATAATCCATAATGCCATGACCATCAGGCAGGAGGGTTCCAATGTGGCACCCAGCATTTATTATGATGAGTTCTTTGATCTCTATGAAAAGGGTGAGCCTTTTGGGAAGCTTACACAGGCGGTGCTTGAGCTCTACAGGGAGTCCCGCCTGGATGGAAAGGTGAATTTCGATTTTTTCAAGGATTTTGACATGGCATGTTCTCTTCTTAGCTACAAGCTTGCCCTGGCCGAGCCAAATAGGGAAAGGCTGAGAGATGTTCCCGTCAGATACATTGAAGACCTGGTCATGATTCCTATCTGCATTGTCACCATCAAAGGCAATGAGAGCGGCAGCGTCACCATAACAAGGGACCATCTCAAAATGTGGGAGATTTCCGAGGAGGAGCTGTGGGAGAATATCATGGACAACACAACAGTGGTATTTCCCGCTTCCGTAAAAGGAATCACCGAGTACCTGCGTATGCCATTTTTGCCGGTATCGGATATCCTTGATGATGTTTATGTGGTGACTACTGAGTCCGGTTATCAGGGGGCCGGCGCCGTGCTTTATCCCGGAGTCCTCAGGAAGATTGCCGAGAAGGTAGGGGAGGATCTTTTTGTTATCCCATCTTCAGTCCATGAGACTATCGTAATGCCGGCCCTTAAATGCCAGATTCCCCCTGAATGCATCAGACAGATGATCGGTGAAGTCAATACCAGTGTTATCAGGGACGAAGAGGTCTTAAGCCCCAGCCTTTATTACTATTCCCTTCAGCGGGATGAGCTTAAAATCTGGGATCTGGACCTTAAACTTGCTTCAAACACATAACATAGACAGCTAAGGGCCACATATGGTATTATATTCGGGTACGTTATGCACCCGTAGTCTAATGGATAGAACGGAGGCCTCCGACGCCTTTGATGCAGGTTCGATTCCTGTCGGGTGCATTTCACTTGAATATGTTTTAGATTCAGAGGTTTAGCTTTTTATGAAAAAGAAGAAGAATTCTCCCAGTTCCTGGAGAAATAATAAAAAATCCATATTTGCAATTCTCGGAGATAACAAGAAGTTCCTTATGCCTGTTATCTTTGTTCTGGCTGTTGTGGCTACGGTTTCCATTGCGCTGACCGCCAACCGCAGGGCCAATGAGGTGGCTCAGAATCCTGATGAGGCAGAGATTGCTGCCACCTATGAGGTTCCCGAGGTTCAGATGGAAGAGAATGCCCACAGCGATGTGAATGCTCTTATCGAGAAGTATTATGCAGCTTCCGCTGAGGGTGATGCCGATACTATTGCCCAGATCTACAAGGGGCTGGAGGATACAGAGCTTCTTAAGGCCATCGCAGCAGCTGATTATATTGAGGACTATGAGAATATCACTGTATATACCAAGCCCGGACCCCTTCAGGGCAGCTACGTGGCTTATGTATACAATGAGGTTAAGCTCTATGATTACGAGAAGGCTGTTCCCGGACTTGAGACCTTCTATATCTGTACCGATGAGAATGACAACCTCTATATCAACGGTGATATCGCAGAGGGCAATGAGATTGAATATTTAAGGCAGATCAACGTTCAGGCCGATGTTATCGATCTGAATAATAAAGTTGCGTCCAAATATAATGAGATGGTCAGCTCAGACGAGACTCTGGCTGAGCTTTTGACACAGATGAGATCAGGACTTCAGGTTTCTGTAGGAGAGGCCCTGGCAAGCTCCGAGGCCAGCAGCAATGCAGCGGCAGCAGAGGAGGCATTTGTAGAGGAGGCTGCGGCAGAGGCTACATCATCTGATGTGACCATAGTTACAACACATACCATCAGAGCTACAGATGTTGTCAATATCAGAAGCTCTGATTCAGAGACAGCGGATATTATCTCCAAGACCAGCAAGGGGCAGGAGTTTACACAGGTTGAGGCCCTGGCCAACGGCTGGAGCAAGATCGAGTACAACAAAGGTTATGCCTTTGTTAAGACCGAGTTTTTTGAGGTTGTAGGCGAAGAGACTGTGGAAGTTGCCAATGAGAACCAGGAAGAAACAACAACTTCAACTAACGACAATAAGACCACAGAGACCGAGTCTAAGCCTGCTACCACAGCCAAGACCGGCAAGATGAAGGTTATGGATTCTGTAAGACTTCGTAAGAGTGAGAGCACAGAGTCTGAAATTCTTGCTACACTGTACGCAGGTACTATTGTAAATGTTAAGCAGCAGTATGCTAACGGATGGTCCAAAGTAGAGTATAATGGAACTACAGGATATATTAAGTCTGAATTCCTTGAGTAAATAGTCTTATGGGGAGTGTATGAAGAAGAGGATTATTATCTGGCTTGTTCTTGTATGTTTAATAGTGGGGGAAACCGGTCTATACTGTCGTGCCCAGGAGGATGAGAATGACGATCTCAGTCAGACCATCGATAACATGAGGCAGCAGGAACAGCAGACCCAGAATGCCATTTCCAATCTTGAGAAGCAGACCAAGGAAACCCAGGATGCAATAAGCACTCTTCAGGGTGAGAAACAAAAGACCCAGGAGAGTGTTAGTAATCTTCAAAATCAGAGTTCACAGCTTCAGACAACCATCAAGGGTTATTCTGACAAGCTGGATTCTTTAAATGCAGAAATAACAGAAGCCGAGAACGCCATGGCCGTAGTGTCTTCTGAGATCGTTGAGCTGGACAGACAGCTTCAGGATGCCAGAGATGAGGAGCATAAGCGCTACGAGCTTCTTAAAAAACGTATCAAATCTACCTATGAGAACGGCGGCAACAATGGGCTTGCACGCCTTCTTTTAGAGTCCGGGTCAATGCAGGAATTTCTGACCAAATACGAATACCTCAATGCGATAATTGAATATGACAAGAAAAAGATAGCCGAGTTTCAGGCTCTTCAGGCGGATATTGAGGCCAAGACCTCAGTCGTCCGTGAGAAAGAGGATGAGCTTGATCAGTACCAGAATCAGCTTGATGAAAAGCATGAGGAACTTTCCGATCTGACAGCCCAGGTCAAGGGCAAGCTTTCTTCAACCCAGAACAGCCTTTCATCGGAAAAGAACAAACTGGCTGATTACGATACCAAGCTGGCGGAGCTGGACACCAAGATGAAATCCCTACAGGCCAAGACCGCAGCTGCCCAGGCAGAACTGGCCAAGCAGATTGCGGAGCGCCTTGCCCTTACCAAGGAGGATACATCCGGTGCTTATTCGGCTTCCGAATCGGAGCTCAGCTGGCTGGCAGCTACGATACAGGCTGAGGCCGACGGTGAGTCCTACACCGGCAAACTGGCGGTGGGCTCAGTTATCATGAACAGAGTTAAAAGCTCTGCTTTTCCCAACACCGTCGTTTCGGTTATAACCCAGAATATGCAGTTTGCATCCTACAGATCCGGCAAGGTGGAGCTCATCATGGCCAACGGCCCCAATTCCACCTGTATAAGGGCCGCCCAGGAGGTTCTTGACGGAGCCAGAGTAGGAGATTATCTCTTCTTTATGACCAAGTATTATGCTGATTACTACGGAATCAGTGAATATACCATGATTGGTAACCATGCATTTTTCTACCGCTGGATCACCAATCCCAAGCCTGAGCAGGAAGAAAATCCTGAGGACCAGGAAGAGCCGCCACAGGAGGAAGAGTCACCTCATCAGGAACAGCCTGAGGAGGAGCAGCCTTCAGAGGAGCCCTCTGAAGATTATGAAGACTATTCGGAATCTGAAGAAAATAATGAGGAGCCATAAAATTTTTCAAGTTAATGTGGTAAAGTCTCTTGCACTTTAAAACATCAAAGTGTATAATACTCCAAGACAGTGATGTCTGCGCAATGGGGCGTAGAGACCTTTAGTTTTCTACGCTCTTTTTTCATACCTAAAATCAAATGAAAAAAGCCAAAAATGGAAGGAGAAAAGAAAAAATGTCTTACGTTGATGAGATCTACAACTACGTTGTAGAAAAAAATCCAGCTCAGCCTGAGTTCCACCAGGCAGTTAAGGAAGTGCTTGAGTCACTTCGTGTTGTTATTGAGGCTAATGAGGAAGAATATCGCAAGGATGCTCTTTTAGAGAGACTTGTAACTCCTGAGAGACAGATCCTCTTCAGAGTACCTTGGGTTGATGATAAGGGACAGGTTCAGGTTAACAACGGTTTCCGTGTACAGTTCAACTCAGCTATCGGACCTTACAAGGGAGGTCTTCGTTTCCATCCTTCAGTAAACCTTGGTATCATCAAGTTCCTTGGTTTCGAGCAGATCTTCAAGAACTCTCTTACAAGCCTTCCTATCGGCGGTGGTAAGGGTGGTTCTGATTTCGATCCTAAGGGCAAGTCAGACAGAGAGGTTATGGCATTCTGCCAGAGCTTCATGACAGAGCTTTACAGACACATCGGCGCTGACACAGACGTTCCTGCCGGAGATATCGGTGTAGGCGGACGTGAGATCGGCTTCATGTATGGTCAGTACAAGAGAATCAGAGACGTATACGAGGGAGTTCTCACAGGTAAGGGTCTTACCTACGGCGGATCTCTTGCACGTACACAGGCTACAGGTTATGGTCTTCTTTACCTCACAGAGGAGCTTCTTAAGTGCAACGGCCATGACATCAGCGGCAAGACAGTAGTTGTTTCAGGTGCCGGCAACGTAGCTATCTACGCTATCGAGAAGGCTCAGCAGCTTGGTGCTAAGGTTGTTACATGTTCTGATTCCACAGGCTGGATCTATGATCCCGAGGGAATCGATGTTGCTCTTCTTAAGGAGATCAAGGAAGTTAAGAGAGCACGTCTTACAGAGTACGCAGCAGCAAGAAAGTCAGCTGAGTACCACGAGGGCAGAGGCGTTTGGTCAATCAAGTGTGATGTTGCTCTTCCTTGCGCTACACAGAACGAGCTCCTTCTTGATGATGCTAAGCAGCTTGTTGCTAACGGATGTATCGCAGTTTGCGAAGGTGCTAACATGCCTACAACAATCGATGCTACAGAGTACCTTCAGAAGAACGGTGTTCTCTTTGTTTGCGGTAAGGCTTCAAATGCAGGTGGTGTTGCTACATCAGCTCTTGAGATGAGCCAGAACTCTGAGAGACTTTCATGGTCCTTCGAAGAGGTTGATGCTAAGCTTAAGCAGATCATGGTTAACATCTACCACAACATTGATGACGCAGCTAAGAAGTACGGCATGGAGGGCAACTATGTTGCAGGTGCTAACATCGCAGGCTTCCTTAAGGTTGCAGATGCTATGAAGGCTCAGGGTATTGTTTAATCCCTTATATATTATGTAAACTACAGAGCTGCTGCGGTTTTGCCGTGGCAGCTCTTTTTTGTTGAAAATTTGTTTTAACAATATTGAGATTATTATTGACAACCTATTGTTAATCCAATAATATTGAAAAGCGCGCCGTAAAAGGCACTGAGTTTGTTGAGGGAGGTTTTATATGGGGAATGTCAGTAGTCTCGACTCCGGGAAAGTTTCATTTTTGAAAAAATTTAATGGTATGGGCTTTAGATTGGATGAAGAGTCTGTTTCAACGGTTGGTTTTATGAACGGTCTTCGTTTTACGATCTCAATAGAGGGCTGTACCTATATGATCAGTACTTCGGTAAGAAGTGGGGGACTTCTGCCTGAGGATGAATTTTTGAAATACATAGTCAGTGAGGTTGACTGCATCAGGGATGCTGTTTATCAGAACAACAGGATCACCTTTATCATTCAGAAGACACTTTTATCAGAGAAGCTTATGAACAATATTGTAGATGCTCTCAGAGAGGTCTCTGAGCTTCTTAAGAAAAGCGGCTTTGTAAATGTCTGCGAGATCTGCGGCGAGCCTCTGGATAGCATAGAATCCTACGATATTAACGGAAGAGTATTTGACTTCTGTGATGACTGTCATGAGGCCTGCGACTCCTATGTTCAGGCAAGAAAATGCCTTGACGATTCCGTAAGGGAGAATATTCCCAAGGGAATGATCTTTGGCTTCCTTGGCGGAATTCTGGGAGCTGCGCTGATCGTTTTATCAGTATTTCTGGGAAGCGTATCCACCTGGCTTGGAGTTGCGCTGGCTTACTGCCTTCTTCTGGGATATGCCACCGGCAGCGGCAAGATGTCACGACTGGGACTTATTTACTGCACCGTTATGACTGCGGCCTTGTCTTACCTTTCCTGCAGATTTGCCTTTGCCATCAAATATTTCAATCTGGTAAAAGAGTATGGGCACCACACGGATCTGTTTTCCGTATTTGCCAATATGCCGGCCATAATAAGGAATAATGGCATGACAAGGGATTTTGTAGAGGTAGTGCTTTACTGCTGCGTATTTGGTTTCTGTCTTATTGGCGGTGACATGCTTATGATGGTCAAAAAGAGGAAGACCAAAACTACTGATATTATTATTGAAGTACCTGAAGAGAGACATTTTTACACTGCAGTTTGATGTATTTTTATCATTTGGTCCAGGACACAGAGTTTTCACAATTTTAGTCAGAATACGCCTTGATTAATCCGCCTCAAACCTATATGATAATGTCGCTACGGTGTTAAGGCTAGATGGAGGAGAGAAAATGGGCGAATGGAAGCAGGCGTTTGACAGAATAATGGATCAGCTATACAACCATCCGGAAGAGATGAGAGCGAAGCTGCTTAAGAAGTATGAAACTTCCGCTGAGCCTGAGACTCGACCGATGACAGCTATCGAGCTGCTTAGAAGTTTACACTGATCATTTTTTATTTGTTAATGCATATAATAAACCCTTGCAGAGATCAATCTGCAAGGGTCAGACTGTAGACAAAGTGGTCCTGAGAGCGTAGCTCTCAAGACCATTTTTCTTTTTCGCGAGTGTTTTATTGATAATAAAGGATAGAAACGGCCTCTATCAGGCCATCTCTAACCGCCATTCATGCTTGATTCTTGCAAGCTTTTTCAGATTCATACACGCAAATGTAAGCGCGACCTTCATTTCCATCCGCGCCTTGCCATACATCTGCGTATATCTGAATCCGTGGTTCTCTTTAGCTGTTCCAAAGATTCTCTCTATTGTTTCTTTTCTGTGAGAATAGAGATCCTTCATTCCTTCTGTGTACCTTATATCCTCACATT
>NZ_KK211316.1:0-71840 GCF_000621605.1 Butyrivibrio sp. MC2021
ATAATTCTGATATGTAATGACCTCCTGTCAAGAGAAAGCTTACAGGAATCCACCACATAATTATTTAGTTGTTTCTGAAGGCACCTTGAAAGGGCCTCGGGGTATCAGTTCCCGGCATTGGCCACTCTGATATACGTGGATTGGTTACCGACAGGTCAATGGTCCGCCGTGAGCTCTACCGTCTACCATCGTGGATCACAGATTGCTCCGTGCCAACATAGAATTATCGTAGATAGCTCGAACCTTGAAATGGCCGAAGCCCTTTCAAGATGTCTTCAGTTGTTGCTTTTGTTTTGGCCAGATGTAAATGGCGTAAGCCATCTTACATCTGCTTGATTACCCACTATAACAGTGGGATGATGATGTCAAGGCTGCGAAGCACCGCCTTGGGCGGCTTGGCCTTGAGATTAGCAGCGCACTGTTATAACAGATTAAGCTATATTATCGGTCATCATGCCCCACATAAAGCAAGCGAGTTCTCTTGCAACTGCCATTATTGCCACATTTCGCTTTTTTCCATTATTTAATACCATTTTGTAGTATTTGCGTTTCAGACGTTCATTAGCTTTATCTGCATATGCAATAACTTGTGGAGTATTTCCATTTTGACGAGCTTTGATTGTTTTGGATTTGTAACCAACTCTGCCTCTAGTATAGCATTGAGATGCTTCTGTTAACAGAGTTCGTACGTGACTATTTCCTGCTTTTGTAATGCTAAGCCTAGTGGTATCGTCTCCACTGGATGCTTCGCCAGGAACAAGTCCTATATATGAGGCAAACTTTTCTGCGGAAGAAAAACGATTAAAATCTCCGACCTCAACAATAACTGATAATGCAGAATGAGTCTGAATACCAATGAAACAACATAGCTTTTTTACAGATTCTCTGTATTCATCTACTGATGCAAGTTCTTCGATTCGCTTATCAAGACGTTCTATTTTATCAGTAAGCGTAGCATATGTAAGCAAGTACTCATCAAGAATCTCTTTATATAAACCTTCGGGTTTTAATGCTTTTAACCAATTGATATGTGCTATTGTCCAGTGACTTTTACTTTCGTATCTATAGTCGTGGCGAAGGCAAAAAGACTGAATTTGTTGTTTGATCTTTTTTAGTGCAAGTTTATGATCATTCCGCATGCGCAGATATTCTTTAGTCTGTTCATCTTTGGCAGTAGGAATATGTACTGGACTATAATTGTTTTGACACAAACATCTGCCAATAAGCTCAGCATCACGCTTATCAGTTTTTATTCTCTTGTTATTACGCTGAGAAAGCATGGTAGATGGCGCTAGTATCACACAGTTAACATTTCGGTCTGTTAGCTGATGATATAAAGTATAGCCAAGACACCCGGCTTCATAACCGCATATAAATGTAGTATCGTTACCGTAGATTGAGCGAAGGAATTCAAGATACTTTAAAACTGCTTTGTAATCTGCTGAAGTACGCTGGTAATACAAACCTTTTTCGACTTCAATTGTATAAGCGCAAAGTGTAAAACTTTCCTTATGGACATCCATACCTACGTAAACTGTGTTATTATTCATTTAGTGACCTCCTTTTGTATGCGGTAATCCCTGTTACCATTGACTCGACATCTTTAGTATACAGGTGAATCCACGTTGCTACAAAATGGAGGTCATTACATATTGTCTATCATCAGAATGTAAACCAATAATGTTAAAAAAGTATAAAAGAAAGAGGCCCGACCTGCCTATGATGCAGGTCGAACCCCTTTATTATTGGAATATCCAATATTATTCAGTTATCAATCAAGTGTGTAGTTGAGAGAATTGCCAACCTGGCCTACGCCAAGAGCACCGAACTCAATGCTCTGACCGTTAGCGATGTAGCTGTTCCAATCAACAGGCTTGATTACGTAGTAGTTGCCGCTCTCTGTAAGCTTAACGTTCCAGCAGTTAGAAAGATTGATCTCGCTCTTGTTAAGCTTAAGTGTCCAGCCGTTAACTGCCTTACCTGTGTTGTTCTTAACCTTGAAGTTGATCTGATATCCTGAACCCCAGCTGTTTACGCTGTATTCAAGCTCAAGACCGTCTTCGGTAACTACAGGCTCCGGATCGGGCTCAACTACTGGCTCAGGAGTAGGCTCTGGATCGGGCTCAACAACAGGCTGCTGCTGTTCAGATACATTAGCCTTCTCGAACTGCCAGAGCTGGTTGTTTCCACCGTTGTATCTCCACTGGCATACGTTTGTGCCATCAGCTGTCTTCTTCTCATAGATATCAAGAGTCTTAGCTGAATTTGAGCATCTTGTAGCGATTGTGAAGTAACCTGAATTAGCAGTGTTCTTAACTACGAACTTCTGAGCGTTTCCGCCGTGTGCAGGATAGATACCAACGTTTGCACCATCCTCATCCTCGCCGTTAGCAACGTCAAGCATGAAGTTGCCAAGTCTTGATGTAAGAGTGATGTATCCGTCTGAAGTATTTGTTACATACCACTTCTGACCGTCAACGCCTGTACCTGTGCTGATAACAACGTTTGTCCAGCCGTCAGCTGTGTTGTTCTCAACTGTGAGGTACTTCTGTGATAAAGGATTCTTTACATAGTACCATCCATCCTGGATGTAAGCATTTGTGTTCTCGTTAACAGGCTCGCTAGGCTGTGGTTCCGGCTCAGGATCGGGCTGAGGTGTAGGCTGAGGATCAACTGAAGGAGTCTGTGATCCACCTGATCTAGGCTGTCCAAATACCTCAACGTTAGCCTGGATTACCTTGTTGTATGCTGACTTAGCAACACCGGGTCTTGAGAACAGAAGAGGAGCAGAATTGTTGATCCATGTTGTCTGATCTGAAAGTCCCCACCATGTTACACCGGTGATCTTAGAACCATTCTTCTTGAGGTTGTTGATGTTCTTGAAGAGGTTGTAAGCATAGTTAGCAAGGTCTGAGTCACCCTTGTTGGTGATATCAAGCTCAGTGATCTGAACTTCGAATCCTGCGTTAAGGAATGACTTAAGTGCTGTTGTGTAGTAATCAACTGAAGGATAGTTGGTTCCAAGGTGAGACTGCATACCAACACCTGCGCAAACCTTCTTACCCTGGTTGATGTAGTTAACAAGTGTGATTACATCATTAACTTCCATGTATGTGTTGTAATCGTTGTAGAACAGGCTTACAGAATTTGTGAGCTTGAAGTACTCAAGAGTCTCATAAGCATAGTTGAATGCCTTCTTAACATAAGTAGCATTTCTTCTGTTGTTGCCGTAAACTGCTTCCCAACCGGAGTTGTTAGCATGAAGGATCTCGTTTGCTACGTCCCATGCATATACTACGCTGCCGTACTGGTTGTTGTATACATGGTTCATAACTGTCTTAACATACATCTCAAGACGCTTATCCATTGTGGATGAGTTAACGAATCCGCCGTTTCCTGAATAGCCGTTTCTGAAGAACCAGCTAGGAGTCTGTGAGTGCCATACAAGAGTATGCGCTCTCATCTTAAGGCCGTTCTGGTAGCAGATCTTCATAACTTCATCAACAGTGTTGAAGTTGATCTGAGGAACATACTGCTCATTGTATCCGCTAGGGATGTAGTAGCCTCTGTTCTTAGCTTCGTTTACAGAGATAAGTCTTGCGCTGCCTCCGAGAAGTGCGTCGGGCTTCATCTCGTTCTCAAGAGTAATGCTGTTGTAGTGTGTCTTAAGGAATGCAAGCTGGCTGGAATCACGAAGCTGATAAAGGTTGATACATGTTCCTGAATTGCCGAACTGCTTACCATATGTGTTAAGGAGGTTAGCCTCTACGGTCTGACCCTGGCTGCCCTGATTGCCGCCCTGGTTTCCACCCTGGTTGCCGCCTGTGCTGCCACCGGCTGAAGAGCCTGAGCCGTTGCCCCATGTAAGGTAATCAACATATGCATCCCATGTTCCGTCATCTGATGTTACAACGAGTTCAACTGTTGTAGCACCTGTAGCGTGGTTAACGCCCTCGATTGTATACTCTGCAGGATACTGATCACCGAAGTAGAAGGTTCCCTTCTCCTCTCCGCCGATCTTAAGAACTACCTTAGCCATGTTGCTGCCATCTGAGCAACCGCGAAGAGTAAAGTCGTGTGTGCCATATGCGAAGTACTGATCGAAGCTTACCTTATCGTTGTTAGCATAAAGAGCAACACCATTGAAAGGACTTGAGATTGTGCCTGCATACTGGCCACTCTTAGTCATGTTCTCGCACTCAACCTTATTGTTGTTCTGTGCTGTCTCGTTGCCACCCTGATTGCCGCCCTGGTTTCCACCCTGGTTGCCACCTTCGTTGCCACCCTGGTTTCCGCCGCCGGCTGTCTCGCCCTGAGCTGTTGCCTTCCAGTAATCAAACTCAAAGCTTCCGTTGAATACGAATACAAGGTTCTTAACTCCGGTAACGTTCTTCATTGTGCCTGTGAACTCTGTATTCTTGTTGTTTGTATTAGAAAGATTGATAGTTCCGAGAAGGCTTCCGCTAGGACTGCCGTCTCTTACCTGAATTGTGCCTGTACCTCTGCTGTTAACGCTAACTGTGATGGAACCAAGTCCCTTGGAGAAGTTAACTCCCTTAACCTTGGTGTAATCACCGTTAGAAATGTTATCAACCCATGCTGTGCCATCGCCATTGCCTGATACTTTGATTCCGCTCTGTGTAAACATTGTCTCAGCCTGAACTGCTGAATAGGGATCTACGTATGAGGTCTGTGAAACACCTGACATAGTAGGTGTAAGTCCGCTGATCTTGCCGCCTGATACATTGATCTTATCGATCTGTGTTGTTCTGTAGCCAAGGCTCTTGCGGATGACCTTAGACTCAACTGATCTTGTGTGATAAGCCATGTAATAGCTGCCCTTGAACTCAAAGATCTGGTGGTGGTTGTTTCCTGTTGAACCTGAGAAGAATACTCCGGGGTTCTTCATAACCTCACCCTGATATGTGAAAGGTCCCATAGGTCTTGAGCTGGTCATGTACTCAATTGCTGCGTTGTTGAAACCGTTTGCGCAGTTCCAGTTGGAGCAATATGAATAGTAATATGTGTTACCGATCTTGTTGATGCCTGAATCTTCGAAAAGATAAGGAGCATCGATAGTTGCAGCAGAGCCTGATGTGCTAGTCATGTTAGAACCGAGCTTGATAACTCTTGCTGTCTTAGGATGTGCATTCTGACCTGTAGGAACACCGCCACCGAAATAGAGATATCCCTGTCCGTCTGAATCTACAAGTACTGCAGGATCAAAGAGCCATTCAACTCCGCTGCATCCTGAGGTCTGTCTTGTGATAAGTGCCTTACCGATAGGATCTGACCAAGGTCCTGTCGGGCTGTCAGCAGTAAGTACCCCAATGCTGCTGGCATTGTTTGCGAAGTAAAGGAAGAACTTATCCTTACCGTTGATTTTCTTGGTAGCGATACATGGAGCCCATGAATTGGAAGCCCATCTTGCTGCACCGCTGCTGCCTGCTACTTTGAAGCTGCCATGGTCAGTCCAGTTGACCATATCCTTAGATGAATAGCAGTTCAGTGTGTTGATCTTGCCGTAAGTGTTCTCGTTGTTGCCAGCGAGTTCCTGAGTGTCATTGGTAGTATAAACATAGATTGTGTCGTTATACACCAGTACTCCGGGATCTGCGCCGTAGTTCTGTGTTACAAGCGGGTTATTCTCGTTGTCGGCCTTAACATAGCTGCCGTTAACAACGCTTGCCGCCTGCACTGTTGTGCTATTTCCAATGACTGCTCCCCCAAACAGCATCAGACATAGTGCTAACGCTAAACGTTTTTTCATAGCTACCCCTTTCCAAATATTATGTTTATTAGCTCGAGCACCCTCATTCTACCAATTATGAAAGGGATTACACTTATCAGATGTTGCGTTTTGTTATTCATAATTTGCTATTTTATGACTTTTTTGTAATATTTTGAAATCCACTTCAAATGCAGGCATTTAACGCGCTAAAGGGTTTCGAAACGGCTTTTCGAAAAAAGGTATTTATTTCTATTTTTGTAATAATTTGTGTGTGATATTTATCGTTTAGTAATATTTGCAATAACGTTTATTTCCGCCTCAGGATCAGTATCCCATTCACTCCAAGCAAGCCGCTCAATCCCTCTTCAGCTCTCCATTTGCGGGAATATAGTACCTCATCAAAATCTCCTGTATCGATTTTTACATCTTTTTCTTCACAGTTAAGATAAATCTGAATAGTCTCATTTTCACCTATCTTTTCATAAGAAATGACTCTGTCTCCGTAAACGTCATTTGGGAAATGGAAATTTCTGCTCTTGCAGGACTGCAGACTCTGTCTCATGGAGATAAGCTTCTTCATCTCGCTGATCTCAGCGTCCTTTTTTCCGGAATCTATCTCATCCCAGGGCATGCATCTCCTGCAGTCAGGGTCATAGCTTCCCTCCATGGCCACCTCGGTGCCGTAGTAGATGCAGGGGCTTCCGGGCATGGTGAAAAGCACAGCCAGCTGCTGGTAAAAAATATCTATATTGTTCTCTGCCTTATCAAGAAGCCTGTTGGTGTCATGGGAATCCAGCAGGTTAAAAAGAACATCGTTGACCTGGGAATAATACATGGTAAAACACCTGTTTATATCATATTCGAAGGTCTCTCTTCCTCTGTTCTTATATACCCAGAAATCCGCAATGGCGGTGGAAAGAGGATAATTCATAACAGAATCGTACTCATCTCCCAAAAGCCATGTTATGGAATCATGCCAGATCTCACCCAGAAGATAGAAATCCTCCTTCATATGAGATGTCATGTATCGCACTGCTTTAAGGAAGGAATGGGATATCTCGTTACCCACATCGAAACGCAGTCCGTCGATATCAAAGGTCTCGATCCAAAATCTGATTATGTCCAGAAGATACTCCTGAACCTCAGGGTTATTGGTGTTGAGCTTGGGCATATACCGGGCAAAAGCGAAGGAATAATACCTTCCGTCCCTGGTATCACCGTCCTGTTCCACAGGCCACTTGTTGACCATGTACCAGTCCGCATACCTGGAATCGCGGCCTTTTTCCAGGACATCGATCCACATGGGATGATCCGATCCCGTATGGTTGAATACCGCATCCAGCATGACTCTGATTCCCATCTCATGGGCTTCCTTAACAAGCATCCTAAGATCCTCGTTGGTGCCGAAATGGGGATCCACCTTCTTGTAATCTCTGGTGTTATATTTATGATTGCTGTCGGACTCAAAAACGGGATTAAGATACAGGCCGGTGATGCCAAGGTCCCTCAGATATGGCAGTCTGTCCCTGATTCCTCTAATATCTCCGCCATAATAGTCGTGAAAATCCACCCTGCCGCTCTGCCAGGGAAGCACGTTCTCCGGATCTATGCTCTTATCGCCGTTGCAGAATCTCTCCGGGAAAATCTGATACCACACCGTATCATTGACCCAGGAGGGGGTCTTGCAGACATCCGCAGGATTCATCCAGGGCATGATAAAATAGGACAAAGTCTTGCCTGTCTGGTCCATCTCCTCCTTTGTAAGGAAGCCGTCCTCGAAGAAAAACATGCATTCCTCTCCTGCATGAAGCTCAAAATAATATTTGCATCTCTTGTACTTTGGCTGAAGAGTTGTGGTCCACCAGACGTGATTTTTGAGGCGCTTCTTATAGACTATCTCCTCTCTCTGGCCGCTCCACTGCTCACTTCCGCCCATGATACCGGCTTCGTAGGGATCTCCGTAGACAATATAAACTCTGTCTATGTCATATCCTGTTTTAATGTTGATGATCAGATTATCCTTGTCGAGCGGATAACAGTACTGCTCTGACATTCTGTGGTAAATAGCACTTAATAACATAGTATTCTCCTTTCGGAAAACGTTTTCCTTGTTATTGAAACTATAACCTACTATAAACAAATTGGCAATAACTTTTTTAGGGAAAAATAATTTTTTTCAGACTCTAAACTTTCAATTTTTCCTGCCGATATACCTTCTGAAAAGTTCGGAAGGAGGATTCTCATAAATGGATTTAGGTTTCCTTGCATCTGCAAACAGTATCACAACAAAATACTTATCACAGAACGTATCACCTCAGCAGAACGCTGACACTTTAAAGATAGACGAAGATACCAAAAAGAGTTTCGGCGCTGAATTTGAAAAAGCTTACGATTCCATGGTATCCACCAAGATTCTCAGTACAAATCTGCGACAGAGCTACGAGGCCGCTAACCAGGACTCCTACAAGGAGCACGCATCACGCCTCAGTTTCTCCATCGACAATCGTGTAATAGATATGCTGCAGCTCCAGCTCTCTGATGAAATGAGCTCCAGAGTTAACATCGCAATGGAAAATGCAACACAAAGCCTTACAGAATCTATTGCTGCAGCAGGTTGATCCCATTACTTTTTTCTTCATTTTCCTTATTCTCTGCAAAAGAGCAGGTAAAAGCAGTCATATCATCCAAGCGCAGGAGGATCCCTCCTTTATTGGGGTTATCCGTTTCCCTGTGGCTGCTGCAACCACCGTCAATATCAATGATATTCCCGTCAAAAAATGGCGCAAGGCCCGAAAAACCCGGATTGGCAACGTAAACAGGCACATGTCCCAATACTACTCTGCATGGGGCTATGGCTGCGTACTCCCCGGGACTTACAAATATGTCATCGCGATAGGGCGTCATCCACACAATAGCCCAGGCTGTTCTGTAATCCAGCCTGCAATATGGTATATCTATGAGTTCTGTCTGGAAAAAAGAGTGTGTAAGAAGATAGGTTTCGTCTTTTACCGTAACCATAGTAGAAAGAGGTCGGGTACTGAGCCATTGTACAAGCTCAATCCTTTCCTCTTCTTTTAAATTCAAATATTCATTGAAGGTCTTGTCCCCGCCGTTCTTGAGAGTCCAAAGGCGGGCATCGCTGCCGGGCAGATCCTCCACCGTCTCAGGCACTGAGCCGTCCGGGGCCACCGCGTTCAACATCATAAATTCGTGATTTCCCAGAAGGAAATGCATATTGGGAGAATTCTTGACCTGCTGCAGGATCCTGATTCCTGCGGGGCCTCTGTCTATGGCATCCCCCAACATATAAAGGGAATCTGAATCAGAAAAATCCGCCTTTTCAAGCAGGGTCTTAAATATATTGTATTGTCCGTGAAGGTCTGAAATTACGTAAGTTGACATATGCTTTCCCCCAAAAAAGTTATGACTCACCTACTTATAATACACTAACAGCCCCGTTTATTACAGATTTTCTTGATTTTTCTTAAGATGCTCTCTTTAAAAGATTCTTTGAAACACATAAAGCGGCTGCAAATATCTTTTCTGTGCCGTCTTCAAAGCAAACTCTGATCTTGCCCTCAGCGGTATCTTCAACAGTTCCCTCTCCATATCTGGCATGGCTTACAACGCAGCCAACAGGGAACTTATCCTGAAGCTCTTCTTCGGAAATTACAGGTATTTCCTTAACTACAGCCTTTTTAGGTACATAAGTAACCTTCGGAACCACATAGCTTTCTATCTCAGCCAGGCAGCTCAGCATGAAGTCCAGGTTGTCATTGGTAAAAAATACGATCTCGTGGGGAATATACCCTTCTGCTGTCTCGGGATTCAGGCGCTTGTTGCCGTGCTTGATAAATAAAATGGCTCTGCTGCCTACGCTTTCAAACATCCCAATCATCTCGTTTATCTTATTCTTATCCTGAATTGATACAGGCTCAGAAAGTCCCTGAGCATCGGCCTTTCTCTTAAGTGCCGTAAAATCACGCTCTGTGGCATAAATCACAAAACGGCTGTTAAATAAGGTATCCACACACAACATAGAGCCACGGTCTTTGAACTGCCAGGTGTGCTTCACCTGATCGTCATGTCTGTCAAAGCGTTTAAAGCCCTTTTCTTCAATCATCCCGCATACTTCATCGAAAGAATATAATTCTGCTTCCATTGGTTACTCCATTCAAAATGTGTTTTTTATCTGTTCAATTTTTTGCGCGCGAACTTCTATGTTAGCACATTTTGAATGAAAAGCAAGTCAGTGTTTTGTAATCTCGACGGGATCGCCTTCTGCCAAAACGTTCTCATCCCTGGTGGGAACCGCTGATGGCGCGATCTGCTCACCGAGATCCGGTGCGGAATCCCTGCCTGCATGGTTCAGCTGGATGATAACCGGTGCCCCTGCGTCGTGGCAAACCTTGGCTATCTGCGCATGTCCCTCTATAAACTCATCGCTCCAAAGGCCCATGTGGTTCCTGCCGAATCTTCCGCCGGGAGTAACCGCTGTTGCCTCCACACAGATAAGGCCGCAGCCATGCTCCGCCCTCTCCTTGTAATGCTGAATATGCTTCTCGGATACAAAGGCGTCAGCTCCAGCAAAATCGAATTTTACGGTGGGAGCCATGGTAAGTCTGTTCCTTACAACTATTTTATTTATTGTGATAGGGGATCATTAACTCTGGTCATGATCGTCCTCCTTAAGCGCTTTTTCTGCGTATTGCACTATTATAGCCAAGAAAAAGCACTCTACAACCGTGAGCTTTGTAGTATTTTCCGGAGGATGCCTACCGGATAATTAAAAATATGCAATCCAAGTAATTTAAAAAGACCACTTAACCCGAAGGCCAAGTGGTCTTAATAGATTTATTATTTCATTAACCTGCCGTTTTCATCAAATGTGTATTTTTTGCCCCATCTGCTGATGGTTTCTGACTTAGCCATATGTCCGTCAGCTTTAATATAATATCTATCGCCATCCTGGGAGATCCATACACTGGATTTCTGTTTTCCTTTTGCGTCGAAGTAATAGGTATCGCCGTCTATATCAACAAATCCGGTCTGAATTACACCCTCTTCATCAGCGTAATAGGTTGCTGTCCATTTTTTTATCCAGCCCTTAACCAGCTTACCGTCTGAACCAAAATAGAATTTCAAACCATCATCTTCGAAAAAGACGTTTTTCTGAAGAACACCTTTTTTGCTAAAGAGATAGTAATCGTCCTCAATAAACTGCATTCCGACAGCCTTCTCACCACTTGGGTACTCATAGTAGGTCTTACCATACTTGGTATACCAACGACCTTCCTCGATTATTGGAATCTCCTCTGAGATAATAAATTCATCAGAAATAAAGGTGAATGAATTATCAAAACCGGCAAAGCTCAGGAGTCTTGTCCATGGAACATTGTTTACCGTTAATGAATAAAATCTGTCAAGTTCATGTGTATCAGCATATTCATCGCTGATCCTGACATCTGCTTCAAAACGGTATGTCCCGGGGGTAAATATTTTATCTGTAATTTGAGACCACATGCCGCCAATCTGCTTATACCATTCGCCTTCGATTGTAACCTCTTTTCCTTCAATTAAAACAAAATCAGGCATCTTGATTGGTTCGCCAAACTTAGGAATAGACTCAAAATCGCTGGTTGCTTTTGTTTGTGTAACAATGATTATCTGGTCATTTGTCAGATCTATTATTTCAGATTCAAAAGTGATTATTGTGTAATCATCATCCTTTGATTTATGTCTGGTCCACTCTTTGCCATTGACGGTTAATGTAAGGTTTTTATCCAATTCGTAATCATCAGCATTTTCATCCAGGACCTTTACTTCTACTTCATATTGGTATTTTCCGGATGTAAAGAACTTATCTGTCGGTGTTGCCCAAATATCGCCTCCTACGTCAGTAAACCAGCCACCGGATAATTCTACCGGTAACTCTTCAGTCAACTCAAAACTAATGTCCCTGATGGGTTCGCCTTTCTTGCAGATATCCTCATAATCACTTGTTACACTTATGGATGAGATAATGGTCTTTTCAACAGGCTTTGGTACATCAGATTCAGATATAAAAATACTATCAGTTGCGATCACGAGTTCCTCATCCTCACTAGCGGGGAACATCGTAAAATTAGGTTCGTCATTGATATATAATGTAAAATTCGGATCAAGTCTATATTTATCCGCAAATTGTTCGGCAACGTCCACCAGTAAATAAAATCTATAGTGGTAGCCAACCATAAAAGTATCATCTTCTCTACAGAAGTTCCATGACTTCTCGTCCTTTGAGCTGATCCAAAAAGGCTCAATAACAATCATATCATTATCAAGTATCTCTACTTCAGGTGTCTCAGTTACATTACCCTTAACAGCAATTTCTTTATAATTACTGTTGATATGTGCATTTGTAATTACTGTTGCCTCTTCTAACAGTATTTCCTCTTCAAATTCATCGAATTCTGCAGCATATGCAACAGCAGGCTGCATAACAAGGCCTGCCCCCATTAATAATGCTAATACTCCGGTTAATAGTTTTTTACTCATCATATCCCACCTCATCTTTCTAAAATAAATCTAAATTGCTTTATTATTTTAAGTGGAATTTTATCAAAAAAACATTAACCTTTAGTTAGTATTTTATTTCATTGTTTTGGTGCATTATTAATTTGTCAGCTTTTAATCATTTTCAGAGAAAGGTAGGGTAAAAAATGAAGTTCCCATAAATGGTATTTTAGATGAAGTGTTAGCTCTGGAATAATTGTATAACAGAACTAAAAAAGCGGTCATAGCCGATTATTTCCGGTTATGACCGCTATATATTTATGATGCTTTCTGTGAAAGAGCTTTTTTCTCAATAAACTTGTTTGTTCGTAGCTGTATGTTTTCCTTAAGGTTTACGAAGAAGAGGAAGTTATCATACAGGTGATAGGAGCCGTCAGGGAAAATATCCAGAACCTTGGGATAGTCGGTTGTGTTAATGCCTGTGACAATCAGGGAACCTCTCACAGGATCAATATAGGCTCCGCACTTTCCGGGAGTCACAGAGGTAATGGCTCCGGTCTTGGAATCCTGAGTTACGGTTCCCTTATTCAGGCTCTTGGGAGCTACAACGCTGTCTGTGCGCCAGTTTAAAGGATTGATTGAAATAGCCTTTGTACCGGCGGGAATCATAACGCTGTCTGTAACGTTTCCGTCTTCGCATTCATAGCTGATAACAACTCCAAGGTCGTCCTTGCACTTGGCAGGCACGATCTGAGGATATTTCTCGATCATTTCAGCGGTCATAGGCCATCCGATGGCATATACAGCCACAAGATTATCACGAAGAGCTGCGGCATCACCGCTGTTTCCACCATAAAACTCCTCAAGAATTCTGTAGCACATATCTGCTCCCTGGGAGTAGCCTGCCAAAATAACAGGCCTGCCGTTGTTTTTGAATCTCAGGTAATATTTGAAAGCAGCTGATACATCGATATAGGCATTTTTCAGGGCTTCTTCTCTCGTTTTCGCATCAATTCCATACACATTCATGGCTGCCTGTCTGTAATATGGCGCATAAAGCCTTGAGGTTTCAGCATAAAGAGCCTGCTGCTGATTCATGGCATATCTGAAGGCTGACTTATAACCGGGGGTTATTGTAGCATTGGTGACGCTTTTTGTGTCCACCGTTGGAGCGACAATGAAAACATCAACCGCCTTATCATCCCCGATTCCGTCATAAAGCCAGTTATTTGCAAGGGAATAGTCCAGAGGACTTGTAAAAGGAATAACTCTTGCCTCAGCTGCATCAGAAACAATAGTACTGCCCAAAAGGCTTCCAAGAACTGTAAAGATACATAGTGCAGATTTGATAACTTTTGTTATTTTTCCGATTTCCACTTTATTTCTCCCTCCTGTCTGTGTTATTTCACTACACAATTGTATCATTTTGAATTTTCGTCATTTCTAAAAATACTATAAAAAAGACCACTTGGCCTGCGGGCTAAGTGGTCTTTCAGATTATTTCGATATTAAATACATTATCCTCTGAGAATATCCTCTGCAAGGCTGACACACAGATCCGGATTATGCATGATAAAGAGGTGGAACTGTAAAATACTCTTCATCAGATTTTCATCCGGTAATAAGCCAAGCTTATCGAATTTAGACATCTCATATTTAAGGTTATCCATCAGATCTGCGTCAATGGTCTGATCCTGGAAGCTCAAGGGAATCGGAACAACCTTGATATTATTTTCAAAGCAGAAGGATAAGAACTGATCTGTGGGCATCTCTGCGCCGCGGCCATATTGCCTCAGCTCACGGGACAGGCTGATCATATCATCTGAATAAAGAGCATAATGCACATCCTCAATTCTGAGCGCATAGCTCCTGGGGACCAGATGCCCGATCTGCTCCTGCGTAAGGGTCATGTTACTAAAATTCATACTACTCTCTCCTCCAAAACAAAACGCTTTTTTCAATAGGGACATTATAAGAGGTGATGCCCTACCTCACAATGGAAAAAATGATGAATTATGACCCTCAAAAATGTGCTAATTTGTCAAAAAAATTTTCAGATAATTTCTGCGATTTCCATAATCCCCTGCACCGCTTCTTTGGCGCTCTCATCAAGGATTATTTCCCCTTTTTCAGCGGTGGCTCCACTCGGATCTCCGCCAATTCCGATGGGCTTTCCCTCCTCAGTTATAAAGTCTTCACCCATCCATGGAAGGGCAACGCTTCCGCCAAAGCTAAGCTTTTTGCCCTTCCGGGTGTACTTGTGGTTACCCGGCACGGAGGATTCCAGGTCCACAAGACTCTCATCTATCGCCATTACCATGGCAGTCTCCATCTCTCCGCCGTGGAAATCCATTTCATTTCCGGGAGAAATGGTGGCCTTTACCCTGGGACTTGAGAAGGCACCAGAGGCAATAAGAAATACCTTCACTCCAAGGTCCTGCCTTGCCTGTCTGCTGACAACTTCGGCAAGAGCGCGGTTTCCGCCGTGACAGATGAGAAATACGATATTTTTAAAACCGTGGCGGCCAAGACCGTCACAGATATCGTACAAAATATGATAATAGGTCTCCGGCTTAAAGCTTACAGACCCGCAGAAATTCTGGTGTTCAACGCTGTATCCCACAGGAATCACAGGAAATGTCAGGACATTTACATCCTGGTTTTTAAATTCATTATTTTCCCCAAGCTGAGTTCGAATTCTTTTTACCATCTCTCCCGCAATAAGGGTGTCGGTACCAAGGGGAGCCTGATTCCCGTGCTGCTCCACGGCTCCCAAAGGAACAATAACAAGTGTTTTGTTTTTGCCCACCTGCTCCATCTGAAGCCTTGTGAGATTGTAATACTCCTTTATCATGATCAGGCTGCCTCCGACTCTGCTGTCTCAGAAACTGCCATGGAATCGCGGCGGAGCTTCCTTGCTGCGGGAACGGCTGCCAGAAGTCTGTCATATACGGTATAGCCGATAAAACTGTTGATTGTAAGCTTCATAACATTGAAAGGAATTGTGGCATAGAAGATAAAGCTCTGAAGGTCCTGAATCCTGGAATTGGCGCTGCCTACCATTTTTACAACGTCGTCCAGGGATATTCCCATGGCCTTTGCATAAAGGGGAAGGGAAACAAATGCGTTCAGGAAACAGGCTGCTCCTGTTCTGATGATCACGCTCACAAGAAGGGCCAGGGCTGCTGCCTTCCTGGTCTGACCAAGCTTTTTGTAGATGAGCCAGGTAGGTATTACGAACATGATGATAGCCATGAGATTAACGAATTCTCCCACGAACATGGAGTTGGTTCCGGACAGGATCAGCTTTACAACCAGCTTGATGATCTCAACCAGAGCGCCCTCCATGGGTCCCATCAGGAAAAGAGCTACGATTGCGGGTACATCACTGAAGTCAAACTTGTAAAAGGGCGGCATCATTGGCACTGAGAATTCAAGAGACATAAGTACTCCTGCCAGTGCTGAGAGCATTCCTACGATTACGATCTGCTGTGTGGTGATTTTCTTTGATTTGAACATTGGGTTCCTCCTTAGATAAACAATAATTTGTTGTGAAAATGAGGATTCCCCAAGGCGACATGAAAGTAGCTAAAGACGCCCAAAATGGGTAAAAGAAAAGCAAGTGCCGATTATCGGGACACTTGCAAATACGTCAAAAGCCGGCTACAGGAAGTGCCTGCGGCACCTGCTCCATAGCTGATTCTTCTCTCATCCAGACTATACTGTCGGTTTGGGAATCGCACCCAATCAGTCGCTTATCGCGAGTCGCGGACTATACCGCCGGTAGGGAATTACACCCTGCCCCGAAGAACTATTCAATTTCCTTTAATAAATTATCAGAATATTCTGACTCTGTCAATCAATCATTTATTCTGATAAAATTGTTATATGAATAATGATAATGAATCGGTAAAAAAAGAACGTGAATCCATATTTCTTAATGAATATCTCATGCTGGCAGCATGCATATTTGCTGTTGTTACCAGCATTATTTCCTATTTTTTCATCCGTAACAGCGGAGATTCCTTCACGATTTTCGTGATCATTGTAAAACTTGTCACCACCATTGCCATGTATCTGGCCTTCAGGCATTATAACTGGGATGTGGCAAAGGGCCTTATGGGCGGGGTTTTGTTCTGCCTCATGTATCAGGAGGCCTATCTTGTTCTGGCCAAGCTCTGGGGTGAAGAGGATTTCGACACATACCTTATCGCCGGGGTTCAGGGCAGTATCTACCTGGCCGCCGCAGGCATGTCTTTTCTCATGACCATCATCATAACCATCAATCACTTTTTCATAAATTATGCGAAGCATGGTAACCCGGAAAATGTAGTCCTGAACCGAATGGCTATCATAATCAAATTTACCGTTTATCTGCTGCTTCTTGGCTCCAACAGTCTACTGGGCCTCCCCGCCTCCGTATTATGGAATAATGCGATGCAGTACCTGACAGACATGGCTATTTTCCTGCTTATCGTCAGCATCGAGTCCCAGTTTGACTCCTTCAAGGTCCTCCGTAAGGAGCTTCTCATGGAAAAACGCAAACGGAGTGAGAAAGCATGAGTATTCGCAGAGGTCTCTTTGGAATATGGCTCATGGCAATGACTCTTCTGTCCCTGGGAGCCTTCACCACCTATTACGTGGCACAGATGCGCTTAACCATCCTTCAGGACGCGTATCTGGCTCTTTGCGTGCTTCAATTGACGACTTTGCTGATTTATCTGTGGGGACCGGAAAAATTGAAATTCAGGCCCTTAAAAGCTCTTTATCACCTATTCTTTGCTTCATCCCTTTTCGTGATCCCGGCCTTTGTGTTCATCTTTTTTGCTCTGGTGTCCCAGTATCATACCCGGATTCCTGAGAGTATAAACGCTGAAAACATGGATCCAGGGGACATTCTCCCAGGCGAAGAGACTCAAATATACAACACGGGCTCACTTTATATCTTTTTCCCGGAATACTCGAATATAGAGCTTGTATGCAAGGACCGCCCCTCAAAAAGAGACACTTCAGTGACCTGGTGCTGCGGCGCTGCCTTCCAGCACACCGTAAGCCTTGGCTTTTCCCAGATAAATGTTGAGGGTGATCACGCCGTGTCCGGAGCTTACTATGAGAGCCCCTACAACAAGGATTCTTTTGCGGCATTTACTTATGCGAATAATGAATTTTCTTTTGAATTTACCGAACCCACCCTTGCAATAAAAAAAGCCGCAGAAGCAGGCGGCAGCGGATTCATGCAGTTTGGGCTCATTCATGACGGTGAAGTTGTAATGGATTTTAAGATGCCAAGAACAAGATGTTTCAGAACCCTTGCGGAGCTGAATGGAAATGTCTGCATTATTGACTCCGTGAACATGATGCATTTTGATGATTTTCTGGCTGAACTCCGGGATCTGGGCGTCACCAATGCGGTTTACATGGATATGGGCGCCGGATGGAATTATTCCTGGTACAGACGGGCTTCAGGAAAGGTAAAGACACTTTTTGGTCTCCCCGTTCCCTGGTCCCATAACTGGATAGTTTTTAAATCTTAAAAAATCTGCAGAATGTCCTTCACTTCCTGAAGGCTCTTAATCTCATAGTCAATCCTGAGATCCTGATTCAAAGGAAGGTTCTTGGGATTGTACCAACAGCACTTTATTCCTGCGTTATTTCCGCCCCTGATGTCGCTGGTAAGGGAATCTCCGATGATAATCATCTCGTCCTTTTTTATGTTGCCCAGGTACTTGCCACCTGAGTAAGGAAGGTCCTTTTCGCGCTCCATAAGCCACTTGTCGATCTCTTCAAAGCATGGGGTAAAAAAGTCTATTGAGGGCTTCTCAGCTCCTATCTCCTCTGAGATAAAACAAAGGTCAAAGATCTTGTCAAAGCCTGAGTTTTTTAACTTGCCGGTCTGAGCCTTCTTGGTTCCGTTGGATGCCATGCACTGCAGAACTTTTCTCTGGTAGCTCTTTAAAAGTTCATAGGAATCGTCCCTGAAGCATATGGTCTCCCCCAGAAGCTCCTGATATCTGTCATTGAAAGCCGCTGCGATGGATGTGTCTTTTCCCAGGAAGCCAAAGAATTCTCTAAAACGGCCCTCCAGAACCTCCTGCTTCTCCATCTCGCCCCTCTCAAGGGCCTGCCAGCGCCTTCTGTTGATGACCATATAATCTTTTAACATATCCTCAGTGAACTCTCCGAGGCCAAATTCCCTGAAATCCGTGCACAGGGCCTCCCATTCGGCCACGTCGAAATCCAAAAGTGTATTGTCCAAATCCCAAAGTACTGCTCTTATCATAAAATCTCCTATTTTGTTCAATAAAAAACTATTCTATCAGAAAACTATAGTTCATAATACACTTAAGTAAAAATTTGTAAACTGTTCGGAGGAAATTATGATGATCGACAATAATTGCGGATATTGCGTAGGCGGAGAGCCTCTTGCCAAGTTTGGAATCAAGATCTGTGACCTTGAGGTCAGCCAGCTTATTCTTTTCAAGGAGCAGAGCCATCCAGGACGCTGCATCGTAGCATATAAGGACCATATCAGTGAGATCGTAGATATCTCAGATGAGGAGCGCAATGCATTCTTTGCTGACGTAAATCGCGCTTCCAAGGCTATCCACAAGGCCTTTAACCCTGACAAAGTCAACTATGGTGCCTACGGCGATACAGGCTGCCATCTTCACATGCACCTTGTTCCCAAGTACAAGGATGAATATGAGTGGGGCGGAGTTTTCGAGATGAACCCCGGCAAGACCTTCCTTACTGATGATGAATATCAGGAAATGATCGAGAAGATCAAGGCTAATCTATAATCTGAATATTTTTTGTATGAAAAAAGGGTACGCTGTCACATCGGCGTACCCTTTATTTATGGTCTATTCAATTGGAGTCGCGGAGCCGTAGGCCCTTACAGGCACTCCGTTCTCATCGAATTCCGTGGTATATTTTACCTTGAAATGTATCCTTGCCGCAGTAAGGGGCATTACAGCCTCAAGGGAACCTATTCCCGCCGCCAGCTGTCTGTGCCACTCCCTGTACATATCTGCGTAATCCGGCTGGAAGAGGCCGCTCTCTATAACGGGCTCCGGATAGTTTTTGATAAGCGGCGGAAGCCCCAGATCCCTCATACACCTGAAGCAGGGTCTCATCTCCTTGGTGGCGATGGTGTACTCCCAGGCGTAGCTTTTAGTATGCTCACTGGCATATCTGAATTTGCGCTCACTCTCAAATACATCCTGAAAACTCTTCTTTTCCGCAGTGATATTGCTGATTATCGCATATATCAGATATTCATCCCCCGCATTTCCAATGACTCTGAGATGGTATCTGATACACATCTGGTCTGTTCCGCAGCACTTGGAATTAAGGAGCATCCAGCTCTCGCAAACCTCCTCTTCCGCTGAGGATATGGCCTTCTCTATGGTATCGACAAAGACCTTTTTGCTATCTGTCTCAAAATATTTCCAGGGATTGGACTCAATAAAATCCCTCTCAGAAATATTCATTCCGATTTCTTCGATATACTTCCTGTTAACCCTGATGAATTCCAGCTTTTCCTTGTTGTAGGAAAAAACAGCCGCACCCCCCACAAAATTGTTGAAGATCAGAGTCTCCAGTGAATTGGGATCCCAGAAATTATCCGCTTTGAAGGTCTTAATAAGCTCTGAAGGGCTCTTGGTAGGCTCATGATAGGCAATACTCATTTTTTCCAGAAATTCATCTTCAGGCACCGGTTTGGAATAAAGATATCCCTGAATATAGTAGCAACCGATGCTCTTCATGAAATCTGCCTGCTCCAGAGTCTCGACGCCCTCAACGATGATGGGGGTTCTGAGCCATTTTGCCATCTGAACTACGCTTCTTATGATGATTCCGCCTCGTCCGCTGACATTACCGTTCAGGAAATTCAGATCCAGCTTGATAATATCCACATCAAGGTCCTTCAGGATATTCAAAGATGAGTATCCGCTTCCGAAATCATCCATTTCCACGATATATCCGAGTTTATGGAACTTGTCGATCACTGAAACCATAAGCTCCATGCCGCCGATCGCCGATGTTTCTGTGATCTCTACTCTCAGATATTTCACAGGAACATTGTATTTTTGGCGCACTTTTTCAACATCATCAACATATGAATGCTTGAAGATGTCATTTCTTGACATGTTAAATGAGATGGGAACAACAGAGATATCATCATCAATACAGTTTCTGATGAAACGACAGGCAGATTCCACCATCTGGATATCCGCCTTGTATAAAAGATCGTGTTCTTCCAAAACGGGAATAAAGTCTGAAGGATATTGCATACCATATTCAGGGTCTATCCAACGCATAAGTGCCTCAGCTCCAGTCATACTTCCTGTGGCATGATTAAACTGTGGCTGATAATATGCGAAAATATAACCATTACTTATTGCTTCATCAAAACGATCAAGCAGTTCCTGTGTTGTCAGCTGTCTTTGCATACGGTACCTCCCGGATAAAAAAATGTACCCATGTAAAGTTTTCGACATCCTCCCGTATGAATAATCATACCACAGAAACTGCTTGATTTTTCTCGCTTAATTCTTAAATTATTATCAACAAATCAATTAGCGTGTTCTTCCATTACGCTCTTAATTGAAAAATATGAAGGCTTGGGCTCATAGTTCTTATCGAAGATACGGGTGTTTGTGGTATCTCCCTCGCGGTAATGGTCCACAAGGCCAAATAATGTAACGTTTGTTATGTTTGCAGGGCCGCCGTTGTCTGAGTCCATCTCATAGATCATCTTGAAAATTTCCTCATATTTATCGGCCTGTTTCTGGAACCACTCATCGTTTTCTTCGTCAACACCAACTGAGAGCTCTGTGACCTGGATCTCAAGGCCCAGCTCAGCGAACTTGGTCATGGCAGTCTTGATCTCTGAGATCTTAGGATAGCCGATTCCCCAATAGCCCTGCATTCCGATACCGTCGATGAGGCCTTTTTCATTGAGCTTGGAGCAGAGATCATAGATACCCTCTGTCTTTGGCACCTGGAAGGTGTTGTAATCGTTGTAAAAGAGCTTTACATCAGGATCTGCATATTTTCTTGCATAGGTAAATGCCATCTCAACGTAGTCCTGACCAACTGTTGCAAACCATGGGTTGTCATTGCCTTCTATCTTGGTACGGCACTTGAAGTAGCTGTCAGGATCTGCGCTCTCTGGATCTACGGCTTCATTTACCACATCCCAGCAGTAGATAACCCCGGGGTAATTCTCCTGTACATGGGACAGCATCTGCTGAATATAGCTCTCCATACGGCCCAGCATGGTCTCTTTGTCAACGTAGTCGCCGTCATCCTTGTAACCAACCCTGAAAAACCAGTCAGGGGTCTGAGTGTGCCATACAAGGGTATGTCCTCTCATCTTCATTCCTGTCTCCTGGCACCACTCAAGGGTAGGATCGATTGACATAAAGTTAAGAACCGGGCTGCCGTCCTCGCTGTTCTGGCATCCCATCTGATCAAGGATATAGCCGCTCTTCATGAGATTGGTCATGGTGCAGCTGTTAAAGTGCTTAAGTGATAATTCCTTATATTGGGGAATATTGATGGTGTTGTTCTGGGGCATGCTGCCGTTGATACCAACTCCCAGTGTAAAATAGTCCTTGCAAAGATCCTTAAGAGCAACTCCGTCGTCTACAGGCTGTGCTTCCTCTGAAGCCTCCTCAGCCGCAGCCTCTGCTGACGCTTCTGTAGCTGCTTCCTCTACAACCTCCTGGGTGCTCTCCTTTGCAGCTTCAGTCACAAGAACATCGGTCCCCTCAGTGCTGGCTGCAGTTCCTGCCTCTTTCCCGCATCCTGCTAAAAGAGCCAGTGCGATAATACCGCATAAAATACCTTTCCTTTTCATGTAATCCTCCAATTCGGCCCATATATAAAAGAGCCAAGAAATTTAGTGATAAAATACATAATATTTTATCCTAAACCTCTTGGCTACTCACTCTTTGTTGTTATTTGCCTTAATTTTGCTGATAATCAGTTATTATTTACCACATCCTGTAATTTCCTGAAAGAGCCAAGAAAGCAAACAGATACAGGCAGTTGTCGTAGTAGCGGCGAACGCCCTTTCTCAGGGGCTGATTCCAGAACCAGTTTACCCACTTTGCAGCCACTGCAAAATCACTGTCAGGATCCTCACTGTAGGGCACGGAAAGCGCACCCTGGGCAAGGGTAGCCAGAAGTCCCACGGGATGAAGCACAGTCTTATCAAGGGCCTCTCCCTCTACTGTGTATACGCATCTTGCAGCCTCAAGATCTGTTCCGAAGAACTTCATCATCTTGAGAGGAGCGCTGATCTGGCCTGCATCCTCACCGAACCACTCTGCGTCAAGTCCGATATTTGCTGCTGTTCTGTAGGCGTCACTGAAGAAATTGCCGAAATATCCCCAGGGCAGCTGCTCAGTCATGGGGCTTCCGTCAAAATTGGCATATTCTGCGCTGAGACCTGTCTTCTCGTTGCAGGCCTTTGCAAGATATTCTCTGCTGACTCTTGCAGCTCTTTTAAAGAACTCCCTGTCCTCCTCGTTGGCCCAGAGAGCAAAAAGCTCGTAGAAATGAGGCAGATGATAGGATGGATCTGTGTGAGGGCTTCCCGGAACAAAGAGGATCTGGCCATTTTCCCTGTTGAACATAGGGCATCCGGGTCTTCCGTTCTCTCCCTTGTGGATCATGGAACTGAGAAGCTCGCGGGCCTCTCTGCTGTACTCAAATATACCTTCTCCGTCGCCCCATCTGTGGGATGCAAAGAAAAGAGCCATAGCATAGAACTCCTCTCCGTCAGGAGCAGGGCCGTAGGCGTTCTTTTTGCCGTTTGTCTCACAGGACCAGGCAAAATAGCCCTCGTTGTCACCTTCTGTCATGAACATATAGGTCTTGGACCACTTCCAGATGCGGTCAAATTCCTCCTTCATGTCCAGCTGTACGCACATCATCATACCATAGGACATACCTTCTGTTCTGGCGTCGTTATTGCCGGTATCTGTGAGATATCCCATATCTTCGCCGGCTTCGTGATAGATACGCTCATTTTCATCGTAGAAAAAGGTGTCTACCACCTCTTTAAGCCTGGCCTCGATCGCTGCATCGGTCCTACCGATCTCCTTAAATACGTTTCTGTAAGTTTTTGTCTCAAATGCTCCCATGCTATTTTCTTAACCTCTCTGTGATTCTTTGCTGTTTATCTGCGTATAATAGCTGCATATATGTTATTTGCGTTATATAACATATATGCAGCCTTAAAATTCACTTGATATCCTGTCAAATGCGCTTAAATACAGGGATTGACTCGATAGGTGCCTTGGATGTGATCACTTCAGCACCCTCATATACCTTACCATTTCTGATGTCCTGCCATTTTCCCTCAGGGAGATATACCTCTCTCTCAAACTGTCCCAGCTGAAGGATAGGTGCTACAAGATACTGTGAGCCAAACATGTACTGGTCATAGGTATTCCAGCACTTCTCATCCTCAGGGAACTCGTAGAACATAGCTCTGAGTAATGGCGCACCGTTCTTGCTGGTCTCCTCATAAAGGGTCTTGATGTAAGGAATAAGCTCATGTCTGAGGGAGAGCTGATCTCTCATGATCTTGAAGTTCTCCTCACCATAGCTCCAAAGCTCGTTGGGCTGGCCTGTATGAAGATATCCGCCGCCGAAGGTCCTGTTATCCAGTGTGGGAATGTCGTAAGGGCCTCTGTCTCCGTGAATCCTGAGAACCGGTGAAAATACTGCAAACTCAAACCATCTGATAAGGAGCTCCCTGAAATCAGGGTCATTCACGTCATCTGTCATAAATCCGCCGATATCTGTGGTCCACCAGGGAATTCCTGCAAGCCCCATGTTAATACCTGCAGCCAGTTGATCTCTCAGGGCTTCGAAGGTACTTGGAACATCTCCGGACCATACCACATTTCCGTACTTCTGGCTTCCTGCCCAGCAGCAGCGAAGCAGATTGACCACAGACTTATCCTGGATCTTTGTCATATTCTCGTAGAAAAGTCTGCTGTAGAACTGAGGATATATATTGCTGCACTCTAAAGCGGGCCCCAGGTAATATCTGCAGTTTTCAAAATCATAAACCGCGAGATCCGGCTCTGAATTATCTAGCCAGAACATGTCTATTCCAAGGTCATAATAGTTCTTTTTGCAGACATCCCATACATACTGCCTTGCCTCGGGATTGGTGGCATCAAATACGGTGCAATCGCCCTCGAAATCGTAGTTCTGAAGGGTTCCTCTCTCATTTTTCATAAGAAGGCCCTTCTCCAGCATGTCATAAAAATGTACGCTTCTCTTATCAACTGTGGGCCATACGGAAACCATGACCTTGATGCCCATGCTGTGAAGCTCATCGCACATAGCCTTGGGATCCGGCCAGTATTTCTCATCAAAAGTCCAATCTCCCTGAACTGTCCAGTGGAAGAAGTCTATTACGATACAATCGATAGGCACTCCAAGCTCTTTGGCTTTTCTGGCAACTCCCAGAACCTCTTCCTGAGTCCTGTAACGGAGCTTGCACTGCCAAAGTCCCAGAAGATCCTCCGGCATATCCGGAGCTCTTCCTGTAACCTCTGTATAATTTTCCAAAAGCCCGCTGGGGCCGTCGGAAACGGTGATCCAGTAGTCCATCTCCTTGGTGGCCTCTGCGATCCACTCTGTATAGTTATTTCCGAAGGTAACTCTTCCTACCGCCGGATTATTCCACAAAAATCCATATCCAAGGCTTGAAACAGCAAAAGGAACCGAGATCTGTGAATTTCTCTGCTCTAAGTTAAGAACGCAGCCCTTAAGGTCTGTATAGGCGTGCTGATACTGCCCCATTCCGAAAAGCTTCTCACCGTCATTACTCTCAAATTTCACATTGAGGTGATAATCTCCGCCGTTATGAGCCTTATATTCTCTGTTGATATATTTAAGACATCTGCTCTCTCTGGAAATGGTTCCGCCGTAGGACCTGAAATATTCCCTTAAAAAGAGCTTATCATCCCTGTAAAAAGAAATAACTCCGGCACTGTTAACTGTGGCCTTGATCCTTCCGTTTACGATCTCAGCGCAGACTCCGTTCTCATCCTCACCGGTCCTTATTACAGGAGCACTTTTTTCCACGTTTTCTGTAAGTGCCCAGTCTTTTCCGCTAAATTCGGGATACATTGTGCTTCTGACTCTGAAGGAATCCTTTCCCCAGGTCTCGATTTTTAGGGTTTCGCCCTGTCTTTTTGCTATAAGTGAATTGTTTTCCTGTAAAAATCGCATAAATTTACCCCCTCTCCGGTATTCTCTAAAAAGCATACCACAGCGGGGGCTAATAGTTATAGTCATATAATGCTATTTTTCTCTTATTTTTGGCTCTATTTGCCACGTAAATGTATCGGGCGACTATTTTATCAATCTTCGTCGCCAAAGACCTTTTTAACGGCTTTAATTACGTCAGAAGCAGTAAAGGGTTTGATAATGAAATCCTTCGCGCCTTTTTTCAGAGCCATCATGATCATATTGTCATATTTCTGGTCTGAGCACATGATTACATTGGCCTTGGAATTGATGTTCATGATCTCTGTAAGAGTATCAATTCCGTTCATTTTGGGCATATTAATGTCCAGAATAACAAGATCAGGACTCTTTTCTTTAAACTGCTCAACAGCCTGCTCACCGTTGAGAGCTTCACCGATGATCTGATACTTTTCAGGATCAAGGGCAGATTTAAGCATTTCTCTCATAAAAGTCGTGTCATCAACAATAAGTATCTTTTTTCTCATGAAATTCACCTCGTTGTCAAAAACTTCGTCTCAACTATAATTCTACAACGTCCGAAGGAAATTCACAAATCCAAGTTTATAAAATTACAATAAATTGATAGCGCCATTTCATAGAAAAAAGCTACCTGCAAATTGTTATGCAGGTAGCTTTTAAAAATTCAAATAATCAAAGATCATGCTCGTCAGAACGTACAGCGCAGATTACAAGACGCTCATCATCTGAAGCTGACGTACATGTCGACAATGTGACAATGCTGTCATTATTGTTGTACACGTCTGTCGATACATATGATTTACTAAGAATGTGCTTAACGGCGCCGTCAAAATTTTCAGGATTAGGGCCGTAGGTGTAGTAAATCTGATCGTTATCCTTTACATCACAGTATGCAAAGATCTGATATCTGTAGACCTTGCCTGCAGTAAAGATCTGGAAATACTGGTGATCCTCATAGTAGCTCTTATCTGTCTTGTAATAACGAAGTCGGCCAAACATTGAGAGGTCTCTCATGTTGTGTCCGTAAATGAGCACGTTAGGATCTGAAAAATCAGGTGTGGACTCCCCATCAAGGAATATAGAACCTGCTGTGGAAGCCTTACCGTCATATGTTTTTCTTAAATAGGTTGTATTATCACCGGAATAAAGAATAGGATAACTGATATTCTCATTCTCGAAATAAATCCAGCCGATAATATCTGAATTTCTTGCTTCAAGTCCTGTGAGGTCTACGCTGATATTATTCCACCAGCCATTTTCTTCTTCCTCAACGGCATCATTTGAAACAAATTCCTCAGGAAGTACCGTGTCCACCGCCTCAACTTTTTTCTTAGCTTCTTCGTTGATTGAAACGTACTGCTGCTCTGTTTGCTCATAAAGAGCATTGGACCTATTGTACTCGCTGACTGTAACAAATATAACTCCGGCAGATACAGCTACCATGATTGCTCCGGTAGCCATAATCAGCTGCCATCTGTATTGTTTGATCTTTTTCCAAATAAGATTTAAGAAAGTAGCAACTACGAGAACAAATATTATATATCCACGCTCAATCTTGCTTATCTTTTTTTTTTGAAATCGCCTCTCTTGAATCTTTTAAGTTCAAATGCAGAGAAACCAATAAGTCCAACACCTGCAAGAAGAACAATTACCCAAACCCATACTACAGGGAGATTGTCTCCTGTCTGAGGTGCTCTTGCTCCAAGTGCATCTCCGGAGCTTGATGAAGAGCTGCTTGATGATGATTTGGTTGATGTCTTAACTACTGCATCTGTCTCTGTATAGATAAGAGTGAATCTGGAAAAATAACGAGAGTAAATATATACTTTTCCGTTGCTCTTATCTACATAATAGGTTCCGTCTGTAAATGAGCTTGAAGGTCTTGATGACAATTTGGAGAATTTCTTAACTTCTCCGCTGTGCTCACGTATTACGTTTACTGTCTTTGCTGCATTGGTTGTTCCAATATAGGCGATTACGTCAATGGCTGAACCAAGATCGCTTACATCTTCATCTGATTCTGTGTTTTCAGTTTCATTATTTTTTACTGTCTTATGAACAGTTACATCGAGACTGTCTGTATTAACTACTGACTCATCACCATATTCAGCTATTGTGTTAAGCTCTGTTGAACCAAGAGTTGACTTGGAAATTGGCTTAACATTAAGTGTATAGGTTACTGTCTTGCCGCTTACCTTTTTACTGGAAGCGTAGGTTGACAGTCCTGATGATGCTACGTTTGTAACTCCTGTGCTTACATTATTAGGATTACTGAAGTTTACGCTTGATGATGCCTTACCGGTTGATGATGATGAAGAACTTGTAATCTTCCAGGTGTATGACTTGGTTCCTGTGAAGTTGTCATCATATGCCTTAAGGTAAACTGTGTAAGTTCCTGCCTTGGTAGCCTTAAGTGTTGACTTGCTCTCATCAACTTCGTATTCTTCATCCAAAGTAAGTGTCAAACCTGATACTGTAATAGTCTTTGGAGCAGAATGCTCAATTTCATTTCCTGTATATGAGTATGAAACCTTAGTTGATGAAGGAATAGTAGCTGATGAAATACTAAGTGGATTAATCTTCCATGACTTTGTTACTGTTCCTGTATATCCGTTCTTACCGGTTATAGTGATCTCATAATCATCGGCATCGGTCTCTTTTGTATCACCGGATATATCATAGTAGCTTGTGCTAAGTTTCTGTCCGTCAACTGTAACTGTAACTGTAGGTCCCTGCTCCTTGCTGTTGTATGTGAAGGAGGTCTTGCTCAATTTTACATCACTTGATGTGATCTGCTGTCCTGCATCAACAATGTCATATCTAACACGTGCTGTAGTAGGATCGCTTGGATTATTGATTGTAACCTTTGTACCGGCCTTATTGATAACCCAGTTTACATGGCCTGTGCCGTAAGCACTGTATGAACCAAGTGCTGTAGGTGCTGTCTTTGACGCTGTGCTGTCAGCGGCAGATACATAGTAAATTGCTAAATTCTTTACCTCAAGTTTTGAAGTATCTGAAGCATAAAGCTTCGCAGTGTACTTTGTTCCATATGGAACCTGATTATCTGTAAACTCTTTACTTGTGCTTGAGTTAACTATCTTTAAGTGAATATCAATAATAAAGTAGGTTGCTGTTTCAGCCGATACTGTGATGTTGTAATTATCATTTGAACCTGTATATGTAAGTGTAAGTGGATACTCACCAACCTTGCTGTTATCAAATGAAGATGTTGGAGCAACTGTTACTGTCACACCTTCTATTTCATTGGTTGTGAACTTATCCTTAACGCTCTCATCAAGACAGGTCAATGTATAAGCTGATGAAAATGCAAGAGGCTCGCCGTCCTTGATGCTTGCCAGATTGTTTGCTGCAAGCATTACGTTGACAGGTTTGATTTCCCACTCGCCGGTAGCCTTTCCTAATGTGCCATAGGTCTCACCAACAAATGTAACTGTGAAATCATATGTGCCTGCATTTGTTTTCTTAATCGGAACCAAAACATAATCTGTTTCAGCTGTTAACTTGGTATCTCCGATCTTAACTTCAATATCTGATGCTTTAAGTTCTTGTTCTACCGTATTATATATGAAAGGATTGATAACTTTTACAGATGAATCTGTCGCATCAGCTGTTATTTTAATCACATACTCTTTGGATGTATCCTCTGTGCTTGAACCGCTTCCGGCTTCAGAGCTTGAATCAGAGGTACCACTTAATTTGAGCTTTACAGTCAATGTCTTATTTTCATCAACAAAACCTTTTTTAGTAATAAGGAACCACTTACCGGTTTCTGTTGTATCCTCGACATAATTGCCGCTCTCATCAGTAGAAGGTTTGTTGTCGCTGTCAACCTTTAACTGCTTTGCTTCGAAAAGCTCTGTGTCATTGCTAACAGGTGCTCCGTCAATGATCACTTTCTCGATCAGGTCTGCGGTAAGAATAGGAGCATCAGCTGTTCCTGCCTCATCCTTGGTCTCGGATAATACTTCGGTAAGTAATGTAGCAGTGCCGCCCTTGGAAACATATGAATAAGGCTTAGTGTTATCGGGAAGAACCGGCTTGGTTTCTTCTTCCTCAAACTCAGCTTCCTCTTCCATATCACCGGTTCTTACTTCTCCAAGAACCTCTCCACCGATCACATCGACTGTAATATTAGGAAGCTCTGCATCTGTTACGAACACTGAAGGAATCTCAGGAACATATACAAATCTGAGCCATTCCTCATCGCTGGTGAACTCGGGTCTGTCGCTGAGTTCTTCGCTGAGAGTCCACTCAACTCCCGCAATATTTATTTCATCTGAATCAGCTGCAAAAGCAGTTGTTGAAAATCCATTAAATACATTATCGAAGAAGCTACCGATCAGACGAGCAACTATATTGTCCTCTTCTACAGTTATCTCCTCTTCAGGCTCTTCCTCTTCAATATCATCATCAAAAGGAAGCTCAATTACTGTTGCACCATTGTCAGAACTGTCTTCGCCGTTCTGTTCCTGAGTATCATCAGTATAATCAGCCTCTCCGTCATCTTCTAATATGATGTTATCCACATTGGATTTGATTGCCCTGAGAGTATCAGGGAAAACGATATCTGCTTCGGATGCGCCCGGATTAAGCTGCTGGTATGCTACATCCTTATCCAGATCTTCAAACAGGGCGATCTCTATGGGATCTATCTCTGCCTCATCCGCTACAGCCATTGATGTCATATCTGCGTTGGCTAATGCAACAGATGCTGCTACCGCAAGAGCAAGCCCTCTCTTTGCTACTATTTTTTTGGATTTACAACAAAACTTTTTCATGATTGCATAGTACTCCCTATAAATATATAAAGTGATTATAAACCCATATCGCTATTAATATAAAGTTTTTTTTGAAATTTTATACTTTTTTCTTCCCTGAAATAAAAATATCATTTGTAATATTCCCTACTTATAAATAACAAAAAATAAAATTTTATAGGCATTTAATGGATATTAGTCATTTTTACTGAGATAATATTGTTGATATGTCGTTTATATTTCTACGTTTATTTGCTTGTTACTATTTTCTTCGAGGTGCGCATTATGAAAAAAAGGAAAATATTATCTTTTGTCATGACATTTTTTCTTATCATTTGCATTTCCGGATGCGGACAAAAATCTTCCGGAGACTCTCCAGAAGCCGCTGTAGCCAAGGCAGAGTCTATTACTTTGGTAAATATTAAATCTGAAGTTAACGCCCAGATTCAGACCCTTGCCTCTCAGTACGAAAAGGAGACAGGCATTAAGGTTTCGGTGATTAATGTTGATCCCGGAGTAGATTCCCAGGCAACATTAAAAGGATATTATCTGTCGGATCAGATGCCTGACATTATCGCCTGCGAAGCTTCAGGGTTCTCAAATTGGGAAGGATTACTCGTTGACTTATCTGATCAAAACTGGGCAACCAGGACCGATGCAGCCTATGTTGATGCTACTTACGGAACCCTCGGATTCCCATTTACAACCGAGGCCATAGGCCTTGCATACAATGCTGACATTCTTGAAAAGTGCGGAGTGGATCCCAAAAGCATTACCGGACCGGCTGCTATGAAATCAGCATTTGAAGCAATCGATGCAAAAAAATCATCCCTGGGCTTAACCGCTGTAGTAGGCTACTGCGCTGAGCCTGAAAACCTTGGCTGGTCCAGCGGAAATCATATTTTCGGAGCATATATCGATTCCGGTCTTTCCAGATCAGACACCACCTACATTGACATGTTAAATAATCAGAACAAAATAGATGATGCACGTTTTTCGGATTATGCGAACATGATAGGACTCTTCATTCAATACTCCGATCCAAAACTTCTTGTAGCCGGCGTTTATAATGACCAGGTAATGGGATTTGCTTCCGGCAAATACGCATTTGTTACTCAGGGCTCCTGGATTGGCGCAACTCTTGTGGGTGATGACGCATCCGCTTATGCCAGCGCCGGCAATTTCAAGGTGGGAATGGTTCCCTACGCTTTCCAGGACGGTCAGGACACTATTTTGACCAGTGCTCCTTCCTGGTGGGCTATCCCAAAAGAGGGACAGGTTGATGCGGCCAAGGACTTCCTCCAATGGTGTTCAGAGGATTCCGGCCAGAAAATCCTGGTGGAAGAAGCTGGATTTATCAGCCCCTTCAAGGATTGTAAATATGTAGCTTCTGATCCTTTTGCAAGCACGATCTCCAAATATATCGCCGCAGGCAAGACCTCCAGCTGGCACTGGATGGATATGCCGGAAAATCTTGGTCAGAAGGGCTTTGCTTTTGCCTTCCAGAAATTTGCCAAAGGAGAACTTGATGCCGCAGGATTCTTAAAGGAAATACAGAAAATAGCCACAGACTGGTATGCAAAGCTTTGAGGAAGGGGGTGTAAAAATGGCTGATAAATCTTCTATTAAAATAGGGAAGAAAGACTCCATAGTATTTCAGTTATCATCATTAAATCTTTTGATGCTCATTGCCTTTATTGCTGTTATGGCACTGGTTATGTCCTCCATGAGAACATCAACCAATACAAGTATATCCATGTTCAGCTCAATGATGACCCTCACCAATCATGAAGCTGCTCTGAAAAATGACGTAATGTCTCTCTATGATCAGACCACAGGCTATGTCTCCGCTGATGCGGCAGAAACAAAAAGTGCTCTGATGCCCCAGATTAAAGTTGCAAAAGAAGCTGTTTCCAAAGATATAGCCGCTTTGGAAAATGATTTTTCCACCTATCAGAATGAAGCTGCAACAGCACAGCTTGCGGAGATCAAACAGCAGTACTCAAGGTTCTCTGCCCTTATTGACTCCGCCATTGAAAAATGTGACGCCGGGGATCAGTCCTCTGCCTACAAAGTCCTTTTTGATAAGGCTGAGATCCAGAAGATCGCAATTTTCCATTCTACAAAGGTGTTGGATCAGGCCATTACGGATTCAGCTGATGCCACCACAGCCATGATGAAAAGGCTTCTTCAATCCGGCAATCTGACCGCCATGATCGGTGCTATTGTTATGCTGGTCCTTATTGTGGGCAACTTCCTTATTTCTTATAAAAATATTGTAAGAAAGATCCGTTCAATCAGTGATGAAGTAAATGGCATGATTTCAAATATCGAGAGCGGAAAGGGTGATCTTACAACCAGAATACGGACAAAAACGAAATCAGAGCTTCTTTATATCACCACAGGAATAAATCAATTTATCGAAACTCTTCAGAATATCATGAGAGATGTAAAGAGCGGCTCCAAGGTCCTTGCTTCATCCTCTGAAGAGGTTAAGAGCCAGCTCCGTATCGCAGATGACAACGTAACCAACACTTCAGCCGCCCTGGAGGAGCTGTCCGCCAATATGGAGACTCTTTCCGGCACTGTTTCTTCCATAAATGACCGTGTAGAAGACGTTAAATCCGCTGCCATGGAGATCACGGAGCAGGCCCAGTCAGGCGCAGAAACCGCCAACTCCATCAAGCAGGAAGCCAATGAGCTCAAAACCCGCGTAAATCAGAAAAAATACGAAGCCGGGGATCAGGTTTCCCAGCTTTCAGCCGTACTGTCCCAGTCAGTGGAGGATTCCAAGAAGGTTGGCCAGATCGGCGAACTTACAAATGTAATCCTGGATATTTCCAAGCGCACGAATCTCCTGGCCCTTAATGCTTCTATCGAAGCAGCCAGAGCCGGAGAAGCAGGAAAAGGCTTTGCGGTTGTAGCCGGTGAGATCAGCTCCCTTGCTGAAAACAGCCGTGAAACCGCCGCCAATATCCAGGTCATCAGCACAGAGGTTACAGAAGCCGTTAACAGACTGGCTCAGAATGCGCAATCTGCTCTGGATTACATCAACGGCACCGTCCTTGGTGATTATGATGAATTTGTTACCACCGGAGAAAAATATGAGCACACCGCCGATCTTATGGACGATATGCTCTCAAGCTTTGATAAAAAGGCCGAAAACCTCAATAATATAATGCAGGAAATGGTTGAATCCGTTCAGATGATCACTTCATCCATTAAGGAAAGCTCCATTGCTATCACCTCTTCTGCAGAGAATTCTGCTGAAATTGTGGGAGGTATCAAGAAAATATCTCAGGCCATCGGCAAAAATAATGAAATTACAGAACAGCTCAACGATACCACAGAGAAATTCCAGGCTCTTTAACCTGCGTTTTCCTCGTCAATCTTACGTATCATCGCTCTGCTGATCTTACCACTGGAACTTCTGGGCAGTTCCTCTACAAATTTGATTATTCGAGGGTATTTGTAGATGGCTGCCCTCTTTTTGACGAAATCCTGCAGCTCCGTGATGAGCTTTGTGCTGGCTTCATATCCCTTCTTAAGAATAATGCTGGCTTTTACCACATTTCCACGGTTTTTGGAGGGAAATCCTGTGACAGCGCACTCAAATACAGCAGGATGCTTCATCAGTATGTCCTCAACCTCAGATGGGCCTATTCTGTATCCGCTGGATTTGATCACATCATCATTTCTTCCAAGGAAAAAATAATTCCCTTTTTGGTCACCTATGGCCATGTCCTTGGTATGATAGACACCGCCTCGCCATACTTCTTCATATTGAGCATCATCTCCCAGATATCCTTTAAATATTCCTATAGGTTTTTGACCATTTTCGGAAATAATTACTATTTCTCCCTCTTCTCCGCAAGGAACACAGTTGTTATTTTCATCCACCAGAGCAATTTTATAAAGGGGAGAAGGCCTTCCGATTGAGCCGGAAATTTGCTCCGAATTTACAGGAGTACATATCTGAAGTGCAGTCTCTGTCTGGCCAAAGCCCTCTCTGATAATCAGACCAGTTTGGTCAATAAACTTTCTGGAAACCTCCTTTGGCATAGGTTCTCCGGCGGTAGTAACATATCGCAAGTTATCCAAATTATAATCTTTTATTTTTTCCAAAATTAAATATTTATATACCGTTGGTGGAGCACAAAATGTATTTACTTTTTCTTCGGAAATAATTTTTAACAGGTCTGATGCATAAAACTGCTCATAATCATAGACCATGATTGCTGCTCCCAAAAACCACTGGCCATACAGCTTTCCCCAGGCTGTTTTAGCCCACCCGGAGTCTGCTACCGTAAGATGAAGATCCCCTTTTGTTATCCCATGCCAATTTTTGGCCGTATAAATATGGGCTATGGGATAAGAAAAATCATGAATTACAGCCTTGGGGGCCCCACTGGTTCCTGATGTGAAATAATAGAGCATATCATCATTTTTATCGGTGGTTATGCGAACTAAGTTGGCCGCCGACTTTTTTATTAATCCCTCTAAATTCTCAAAACCCGGATAATTATCACCAACCACTATCTTAACTATATTTTTATCAAAAGAAGTTGCTTCCTCCACTTTTTTGCAGATATGCTCCGTATTTACGCATATTACCGCTTTGGCACCGGATACCTTAAATCTTTCGCGAATATCCTCTGCAGAGACCATATGGGAGGTAGGAATGGCCACAGCTCCAAGCTTATGAAGGGCCAATATACTGATCCAGAATTCATATCTTCTTTTAAGCAAGAGCATAACCGAATCATGCCTGCTTATTCCCAAAGCTTTAAGCGCATTTGCAGCTTTATCGGTAAGCCCTTTTATGTCACCGTAAGTGAAAACTCTTCGTTCTCCATCTGCACTTTTATGTACCATTGCAACCCCATTCGGTTCCTCAAAAGCCAATCTGTCCATGACATCATAGGCAAAGTTAAAATGCTCAGGTACATAGGTTTCTATTTTATTTATTTCACCGTTTTCACCTATTATTTCCTTGTAATAATCCTCAAATATTTCAGGCATTTTGCACCTCTTACTGCGATTTGATATACCGCATGTTATTCTATTGAAAATATTATTTATTTTTATTTTCTTACGTTTATTTTTCCTCAATATCCTATCGTTCTGAATTTTCTGTACCTGGCTTCCAGAAGATCTGTAAGCTCTGTATTCATCAGCTTATCCAGTTCTTTTTCAATTTCTTCCTTGTTCCCTTTTTGGTCACCTTTAGAGCAGATTTTATCAATTATCCCCAATTTATATAATTTTTTTGCAGTCAGTGAAAGTGCCGCAGCCGCCTCAGGGGCTTTTTCCGTGGTCTTCCACAGGATATTGGCGCAGCTCTCGGGAGAAACAACGCTAAAATACGCATCTTCCATCATCCAGATCCTGTCGCTGTGGGAGAGAGCCAGGGCTCCTCCGCTTCCGCCTTCGCCTATTACAATTGATAAAATGGGGGTTTTCAAATCAGACATTTCAAATAGATTATCAGCAATAGCCCTTCCCTGGCCATTCTCCTCAGAAGCCACATCACAGAAGGCACCTGCGGTATCCACGAAGCAAATGACCGGCCTGTGGAATTTTTCCGCCTGTTTCATAAGTCTTAGGGCTTTTCTGTAGCCTTCCGGTTTCGCGCTTCCAAAATTATGGGTAATTCTGTCCTGGGTATTCTTCCCTTTTTCTACACCTATAACTGTCACCGGGAATTTTCCAACCCTTCCGATCCCTGCAATTATCGCCTTGTCATCTCCATGGAGCCTGTCTCCATGAAATTCCATGAAATCCTCGACGATCTCATTGATATAATCTACAGAAGTCTTGCGCCCTTCATCCCGGGCAGCTTTTACAATCTCATAAGCATCCATCTTTTTCTCCGTGTAGTTCCAAAAGCTTTCCAAGATAATCCATCTGTACCTCTCTTGGCACTATTTCATCGATAAAACCACATTCCAGTACACTTTCAGCCTTCTGAAATCCCTTGGGAAGAGGCTGATTTGTGATTTTTTCCACGATTCTCGGACCCGCAAAACCAACTCTTGCCCCGGGCTCAGCCAGCGTAATATCCGCCTGCATGGCAAAGCTTGCGTCCACACCTCCTGTGGTTGGGTTAGTCAGAAGTACTATATAGAGATTTCCCGCGTTGCTGTGCCTTTTTACAGCCGCAGAAACCTTGGACATCTGCATGAGCGATATCATTCCTTCCTGCATCCTTGCACCACCCGAAACAGTGATACCTATTACAGGCAATTTATTTTCTGTGGCATACTCAAAGAGCCTTGTTATCTTTTCGCCCACCACAGCTCCCATGGAACCCATCATAAAATTGGCATCCATGGAAAAAATCCCTGTTTTTCTTCCCCATATAGTAGCTGTGCCGCAGATAACACCCTCATTTTCCCTGCTTTTTTCTTTGGCTGCCGAGAGTTTTTCTTCATATCCGGGAAACTCAATTACATTCCTAGACTGAAGCTCCGCGTCCATCTCAATAAAGCTTCTTTTGTCAGTCAGCATTAAAATTCTTCTTCTTGCTCTGACAGAAAAATAATGGCCGCACTCAGGACAAATAAAATAATTTTTTCGAATTTTACTTACACTAATTTTGCTATCACATTTTTTGCAGATTATTTTTCTTGTAAAAATCTTATTTGAAGAGCTTTCAAGCTCGTTGTCGGCCTTAAGAAACAGTTTTTTTAATTCCATTTTTTACAGCACTTTCTTAAAAATTCCCGTATCATAATTACCGGATACAAAACGACTGTTATTCATAAATTTCATATGCATATCACGATTATTGCTGACTCCCACCAGAACAAATTCAGACAGGGCACTTTTCATTTTTCTTATGGCCCCATCCCTGGTGGAGGCGCATACAATGAGCTTTCCCAGCATTGAATCGTAAAATGGAGTAACCTCACAGTTGGTATAAAGTGCCGAATCAAATCGCACATCCACGCCCCCTGGGATATGCAATAACTCTACTTTCCCTGTAGCAGGCTTAAAGCTGCTATTATCCTCGGCGCAGATCCTGCACTCAATCGCATGCCTGTTCCTGCGGATATCTTCCTGCTTAAAAGGAAGCTCCACACCAGCGGCTGTTCTTATCTGCCACTCCACAATATCGATCCCGCAGACCATCTCTGTGACAGAATGTTCAACCTGAAGCCTGGTATTCATCTCCATAAAATAAAAATCATTTCCCTGAAGCAAAAATTCCACGGTTCCTACAGTGACATAGCCCACTGCAGATGCAAGCCCCGTCGCGGCCTTATACATTTTCTCTCTGACCTCAAGAGGCAATATAGGAGCAGGACATTCCTCGATCAGCTTCTGATTTTTCCTTTGAATAGAGCAGTCTCTGTCTCCCAGAGCAATGACATTTCCTTTTTTATCAGCAATTATCTGGACTTCCACATGTTTTACGCCTTCCAGATATTTTTCCATAAATACTTCATCATCACCAAAGGATACAGCAGCTTCTTTTTTTACCTGAAAAAAAGCATTTTCCAGCTCCTTTTCTTCCCTGACGATTCTTATGCCCTTGCCACCGCCTCCGGCTCTGGCTTTCAAAATAATTGGATATCCTATTTTTTCCGCCCAATCCTCAGCTTCTTTTAGATTTTTCAAAAGGCTGCTTCCCGGAGAAACAGGCACGTTTGCGCTGATGGCCAGATCTCGTGCGATTTCTTTCTGCCCCATTCTTGCCATTACTTCGTATGCCGGTCCGATAAAGGAAATTTCATTTTCTTCGCAAATTCTCGCAAATTCAGGGTTTTCAGACAGCATGCCGTAGCCGGGATGAATGGCCTCCGCTCCGGATCTTTTTGCCACGGTAATTATGGAAGCCATATTTAAATAGCTGTCTTTTACCAGCGGTCCACCGATACAATAGCTCTCATCTGCCATCTCCACATGGAGGGCATCCCTGTCGGCAACAGAATAAATAGCAACAGTTTTTATTCCCATTTCCTTGCAGGCACGTATTATGCGGACTGCCACTTCGCCTCTGTTTGCAATAAGAATTTTAGAAAACATTTCAGCTCTCCTTTTCTTCTTTTACAATTGCAAAAGAAAAATCTCCATTCATGCATCTTTTTCCATCCACCGAAATTTCTCCGTGAAGCATGTACATCGGTGGAAATTCTTTTAATATTTTGGTGTCAATGCGAATCTTGTCCCCGGGTTTTATCATCCCTCTGAATTTGACCTTATCAAGGCCTGTATATACAGGAATAAATCCCTCCTGAATCATTTTATCCGCAAATAATACGCAGGCTGACTGAGCCATCATTTCGCACTGGATAACTCCGGGAACGATGGGATTTCCTGGAAAATGTCCCTGAAGAAAATATTCGTCGCCTTTGACCGTATAAAATCCTGTGGCGGTCCCATCCTCATTTACGTAAGCCTCCTCCACCAGTAGCATAGGCTCTCTGTGAGGGAGTATTTTTTTTAATTCCTCTTTATTCATTTTTTGTCCCTATATAAAATCAATCAATTACAAAAAGCACCTGGTTGTATTCAACAAGATCCCCATCACTCGCTGTTATTTCCTTTATTTCCCCGTCCACCGGTGCAAGAACCTCATTTAGCATTTTCATCGCTTCAATGGTACAGATACATTCTCCCTTACGGACCATATCACCCACCTTTAAAGGCTCTTTTTCTCCCACTTTCCCATAAAAAATGCCGAGTAAAGGAGCCTTGACTTCCGTTCCCTTTTTAGTCACCTTTTCCTCAATTGGCGGAGTAATTACCGGTTTAGCAGAATTATTTTTTTTCTTGAGAGTTAATTTGAAATCCCCCTCTTCCACAGAAAGCTCAGAAAGTCCTAATCTTTCAAATAAATCACCGTAATCCTTTAATGAATTCATTTTTATTTTTCCTCTGAGTATTTTTTAAAGGCTATGCAGGCATTATGTCCTCCAAAACCAAGGGAAGTGCTTATTGCGAAATCCACTTCGGCCTCTACAGCTTTATTGGGAGTATAATTCAGATCACATTCCTCATCCTTTTCCTTGTAATTTATTGTTGGAGGGATAATGCCATCCTTTAATGCCAGCACAGATGCAATTGCTTCTACCGCACCGGTCGCTCCCATCATATGTCCCGTCATAGACTTGGTGGAGCTCACATGGATATCATATGCTTTTTTACCAAACACCGCCTTAATAGCCTTTGTTTCCATGGCATCGTTTAAATGTGTTCCTGTGCCGTGGGCATTTATGTAAATTTCGTTTTCATCGGTTATTCCTGCTTCTTTAACGGTATTTTTAATTGCTCTTATTGCACCGTCTCCCTCCGGATCCGGAGCTGTAATATGATATGCGTCTGCGGTATTACCATAGCCCGCAACTTCAGCCAGGATCTTTGCTCCACGCTTTTTGGCATGTTCATATTCCTCAAGAAGCAATATTCCTGCTCCTTCGCCCATGACAAAGCCGCCTCTTCTCTTGTCAAAAGGAAGGCTGCCTTCCTCCGGTTTTTCTGAAAGATTCAGCGCCTGACAATTAACAAATCCTGCCATGGCCAGTTCATTTATTGATGCTTCGCTACCACCTGCTATTATTGCATCCGCGTATCCGTGCCTTATGGCGCGGAAGGCTTCACCAATTGTATGGGTTGAGGTCGCACAGGCTGTAACAACAGGAAGTGTCGGTCCTTTGGCTCCGAATTTAATTGAAACGGCCCCTGCAGCCATATTGCTGATCATCATAGGTACAAAAAACGGAGATACCATCTCAGGTCCTTTTTCATAGAGCTTTTTTGTCTCTCTGATGGTGGTATTTATTCCGCCAATTCCTGAACCGATATAAACGCCAAATCGCTCTTTATCCAACTCGGATTCCAGAATCCCGCTCTGCTCAACAGCCTGCTTCGCAGCTCCCATGGCATATTGCATGAAAAGATCGGATTTTCTGATTTCCTGCATTGTGTCGTAGTAAGATTTTGGCTCAAATTCCTTGACCTCGGCATCAAGACTCACCTTAAGTCCCGAAGCATCAAATCTGCTGATCTTATCTATTCCGCATACACCGTTTTTGAGATTATTCCAAAAAGTATCAATATCATTTCCCACAGGAGAAATAACTCCCATTCCGGTCACAACAACTCTATACATACATTCCTCCGTCTACTTTTATCACTTCACCTGTTATATATGATGAATTTTCGCTCCCAAGAAAAAGGGCAAGATTTGCCACATCCTCAGGTTGCCCCAGCCTTTCTATGGCAAGTGATTTTTTCAGTTCCTCGTGGGCTGCCTCCGACAGTTTGGCGGTCATGGCTGTCTCTATATATCCCGGAGCGATTGCATTACATCTGATATTTTTCCTGCCATATTCCTTTGCCACTGACTTGGTAAATCCAATAATCCCTGCTTTTGACGCCGCATAATTGGTTTGTCCACGATTTCCCATAAGACCGACAACAGAGCTGATATTTACGATATTCCCGCCTCTTTGTCTGATAAAATTTCTTATAAATGCCCGGGTCACAAACATTGTCCCCTTCAGATTGATGTCGATCACATCATCAATATCCATTATCCCAAGGCTTGGAAGAAGGTTATCCCTGGTTATTCCTGCATTATTTACCAGGATATCAACCTTGCCGAAATCAGCTATTATTTCCTCTGCAACGGAAGCTACCTGATCCGGATCCGAGACATCACAGATATAGAGCCTTACTTTTCTGCCTGTTTCCGAAAGCTCCAAAATTGCACTTTCTGCTTCCTCTGTCTTTCTGGTTGCAATAACAGCTATATCCGCGCCGTTTTCTGCGTATTTACCTGCTATTGCCTGACCTATTCCCCTGGTACCGCCTGTAATAACGGCAACTTTGTTTTCTAAGATCATTTTTTCTCCTCTGACAATCACCTCTGATTCAGACCGCAAGAGCTTCCTTCACCTTCATCAGAGACTCCATATCGCTTACATTAAAAATCCTGGCCTCAGGCGCAATCCTCTTTACGAAGCCTGACAATGTCTTTCCGGGGCCACATTCAATAAATGTATCAATACCATCTGCTATCATATTTCTTATGGTTTCTTCCCACCTGACACTGTTTGATACCTGAAGAGCCAGTGTTTCAGCCATATCTGCTTTATTTTCCGGGTATGGTCTGCCGTTCATATTTGCATAAAGAGGTATTTCCGATTTATTTAAATTAAATGTTTTTTGATCCTGAAGAACACTTTTTATATGCTCTGTGGCCTTACTCATATAAGGTGTGTGAAAAGGTCCTCCCACTGCTATCTCGACGAATCTTATTTTTTTCTCGGAAAGCTTGTTTTTTAAATTTTCGATTTTTTCTTTTTTTCCTGAAACCACAATCTGTCCCGGACAGTTATAATTTACCGGAAAAACCCCTGTTTCTTCGCAAACCTGCTCGAGTTCACCCCTGTCCATTCTAAGAACGGCCACCATGCTTCCTTCTGTTTCTTCAGCAGCTTTCTGCATGGCTTTTCCTCTGGAACAGACAAGCTTGAATGCATCTTCTTTCGACATAACCTTTGAAACGGCAAGTCCAACCACTTCTCCCAATGAAAATCCCGCTGTTGCATCAGCTTTGATGCCTTCGCTTTCCAATGCCATAACACTTGCTATGTCAGCCAAAAACACACAGGGCTGGGTATTTTCTGTTTTTTTCAGCTCTTCTTCTGTTCCACAGATTATCTGAGATAATGTTCCCGGCCTTATAGCTTCCGCAACTCCGAAAAAATCATGCACTTCTTTTATGTTCTCAAAAAATTCCTTTGCCATTCCCGGATACTGGCTTCCCTGCCCCGCAAGTAAAAATGCTATTTTTCCCATTTATTTCTCCCATTCATGTACCCATCAGAACAAAAGCATCTCTGCATATTCCGGTTACTATTTCCTCGCAGGTATTTTCACTGTTTACCAGACCTGCGATCTGTCCACACATGCAGGATCCTGTTTTTACATCCCCTTCAATCGCTGCTCTCCTGAGGGCCCCTGCTCCCATCTTTTCAAGTACCTCTGCAGGTGTATCTGCCTTTGACTCCAATTCATTAAAATCACGTGTCATTCTATTTTTCAGCGCTCTTACCGGATGTCCAAGACTTTTTCCCGTAACGATTGTGTCTCTGTCCTTGGCTTTTAATACTTTTTCCTTATAATTCTGATGAACATTACATTCTTTTGCCGTAAGGAATCTTGTTCCCATCTGGACAGCCTTGGCTCCCAGCATAAACGCTGCAGCCATTCCACGGCCGTCTGCTATTCCTCCTGCTGCAATTACAGGGATGTTCACAGCATCAACAACCTGTGGCACCAGCGCCATTGTCGTTGTTTCACCTACATGGCCTCCGGATTCACATCCCTCTGCTACCACCGCACAGGCTCCCATCCTCTCGGTCATAACAGCCAGGGGCACACTGGCTACCACGCAGATCACCTTTACTCCTGCATTTTTGAGTTTTTCCATGTATTTCGCAGGGTTTCCCGCTCCCGTGGTAACAACCTTTATTTTTTCTTCGCAGACCACATCCACGGCTTCTTCGATATATGGACTCATCAGCATGAGATTTACACCAAAGGGCTTATCCGTCAGACTCTTCGCCTTTTTTATCTGCTCCCTGAGCTGCTCACCGTTTGAGTTCATCGCGGCTATAAGCCCCAGGCCTCCTGCATTTGATACCGCAGCTGCCAGCTCAGCGTCTGCAATCCAGGCCATTCCTCCCTGAATAACCGGATATTCTATGCCCAGCAGCTCGCAAATCGGATTTTTTTCCATTTCTGCTCCTCTTACTGCTTCTCGATCAGTTCTGCAAGTTTTTCAATAGTTGTTATCTCCTGTGAAAGTTCGATCTTGCAATCCAGTTCTTCCTGCATCTGCATAACAAGCTCCATAATGTCCAGTGAATCAAGTCCAATATCTGTAAAAGTGTCTGTGGCTTTGATCTCTGATTCCTCCTTGTCCAGATACTCCGCAATTATTCTGATGATTGTTCCCTTAACGTCTTTCATTTTTCATTCTCCTTTTCCCTTAATTTTCCATTCCCTTTTTGTTCACCTTTTATTCCTTTTTCAGTCACTTGTGCCCAAAAAGCCCTTGAAATCACTTATTTCTTTGCTACAATAAACTTGGGGCTTACCCCCAGGTCAAGAATTTTTTTGAATAAATTTTATCGAAATTATAACCATCAAAATTTGGGGCATTTTAGCCCCGAAAACCATTTTTATGACTTACTTATCGTTTTTGACACAAAAATCGAAATTAGAGGGCAAATATGGACAAAAATAATTATTCCGGGGATAAAATGGATTATTCACTCAGCGTAGGACAATTCGCCAAGCTCTGTGAAACCACAAGAGACACTTTGAGATATTATTATGAGCAGGATATTCTGATTCCAAGAATCGATTCCGAAAACGGATACCATTATTATTCAGCTTCACAGATCAGCTCATTCTTTTTTATCAGCACAATGAGGCAGGCGGGTTGTTCGATAAAAGAAATTAAAAATATAATTCATAATTCCACCAAGGATAGTCTCACAAACATGGTTAATTCCAAAATTCTTGATATGCAGATGCAGCTTTATCTGATAAATAAAAAAATCAGTTCTCTCCATCTCGCTATGTGGATACTTGGAAAATATGATTCCGATAATTCCGGAATCCCTTCTCTGGACATTATTCCCGAGATCAGTATAACCGCAACTGAAATTAAAAATTCCGGTAAAGCATATCACACAGCTGACATAGCATCAGACATTTCCGTTCACCTAAAAACAACCTCAAGTGAAGGTGCTCTTTCCGGATTTCCCACCGGTGTGACTATTTCTTATGCCGATCTTGTGAATAAAAAATATGTTTATAACAGCATTGTCAGTTTATCTCTTCTACCTGCCGATAATATTCAAAGCAGGCCTTTAAACAGTACTCTTGCCGTCACCTGCTACCATGACAATATGGATATCAACATTGATGAAACTTACGAAAAAATAACACAATTTATTCAGAATAATAATTTAATTCCCTGCTCAGATCTGTATTCCATCAGTCTTTTTAATTTATACAGCAAGGAAAAAATGCATAATTATTTTAAATATTTATTTATTTGTGTTACACAATAGAAAATTCTCTTATGATTATTTTAAATACATGCTATACTTTGTACTTTGAGCGAAAAACAAATTATAGAAAAGGATATTCAGATGAACACAAAAGAAAACAAAATGGGTGTAATGCCCGTAAAACAGCTGATAATCAGCATGTCCCTGCCAATGATGCTTTCGATGCTTGTGCAGGCTCTCTACAATGTTGTTGACAGTATATTCGTTGCCCAGATTGGTGATGGCCAATCCGCACTTGCCGCAGTTACACTTGCATTCCCCATGCAAAATCTGATGATTGCAGTCAGCTCCGGTACCGGTGTCGGAATAAATGCTCTTTTATCCCGTTCTCTTGGCGCAAAGGATTTTGCAAAGTCTGATTCAGCTGCAAATAACGGACTTCTGCTTACATTTATCAATTACATCATTTTCCTGGTTATCGGAATATTTTTCGCCGGTGCTTTTATTAACACTCAGACTTCAGATCCAATAATCAGGTCCTATGGAACAGAATACCTCAGTATTATTTGCTGTTTTTCAGTGGCACTGTTTTTCCAGATGACTTTTGAGCGACTTCTCCAGTCAACAGGAAAGACTCTTTTCAGCATGATCTCTCAGGGAACAGGTGCTATTGTTAATATTATTTTTGATCCTCTTTTTATCTTTGGATTTGGTCCTATTCCTGCTCTTGGAGTTGCAGGTGCTGCATATGCCACTATTTTAGGCCAGTTAATCGGTTGTTCCATCGGTATCTTTTGCAATTTGAGATTTAATAAAGAAATTAATTTTAGTTTTCACAAAATTATCGCTCCCGATTCCTCAACCATCAGAGATATCTACTATGTAGGTGTTCCCTCAATTCTTATGATGTCAATCGGTTCTGTAATGACCTATATGATGAACCTTATCCTTGGTACATTTTCATCTATAGCCATCTCTGTATTTGGTGTTTATTTCAGACTTCAGAGCTTCTTCTTTATGCCTGTTTTCGGACTTAACAATGGTCTTATTCCCGTTCTTGCATATAATTACGGAGCCAGAAACAAGGCCAGGATCAAAGAATCTCTTAAATTTGCTCTGATACTTGCCGTTTCAATCATGTGTATCGGTGCTGTATGCTTCTTATCCATTCCCGAAGCGCTTCTGCATTTATTCAACGCTTCAGATGAGATGATCAGCATCGGCGTTCCAGCTCTTCGTACTATTTGCCTCTCATTCCCGCTGGCAGGGGTTTGTATAGCCATGGGATCCATATTCCAGGCCTTTTCCAAGAGTTTTTATTCTCTTATCGTATCTGTAGGCCGTCAATTGGTTGTGCTTATTCCTGCAGCCTGGCTTTTGTCCAGAACCGGAGTACTTGCAAATGTGTGGTTTGCCTTCCCTATTGCGGAATTAGCCTCACTTGTTCTTTCAACCTTCTTCTTTACTAAACTTTACAGATCCACTGTTTCAACTCTCTGATTTGCTCTGAATTATCCCGGAGTTTATTTTAAAAAGTATTGAATTTAGCGGTTTTTAAGTATAGTGCACTAAAAACCGCTATTATTTTAGGCATTTTTGCGCACAAAACGTCTTGTATAGCGCATAAAATGGGTGTACAATTTTTTTTGTAGTTTAATAATCCTATTTTGAGGGAGGTAAAATCCATGAATAAGACAGAACTTGTTGATGCTATTGCAAAAGAGACCGGTCTTACCAAGAAGGAATCCGAGAAGGCTGTTAAGGCTTTCACAGACGCTGTTTCTAAGGAACTTAAGAAGAAAGGCAAAGTTCAGCTTGTTGGCTTCGGTACATTCGAGACTGCTAAGAGAGCAGCTAGAACTGGTAAGAACCCTCAGACTGGCGCAAGCATCAAGATTCCTGCAGCTACAGTTCCTAAGTTCAAAGCTGGTAAGGCTCTTAAGGACGCTGTTAACGGCAAAAAGAAATAATTTAATAATATGCTAAAAAAGCCTTGAGACTTCCGGTCCCAAGGCTTTTTTCCTGCTTTTCTCAAGATAAATTTTTTATTGTCTTCCTCTAAGTCTTTCTTCGAGTTCTTTATGAGCCTGATAAATATCCATATTTTTCATCATATCCTGCTCGATAAGACTTCTGATGTACTTAGTTGCTGACATATTGGCTGCTTTAGCCATATGTTCAACATAGTCTCTGTATCCTCTGATGTCCAAAAGAAGGAATTTATCCTTCTCATATCTGCTGTTTTTCTCCCCTGATGCTGAAGATGCTGCTCTTCCTCTTCTTGCCGGCTGCTGAGGCATTACAGGCTGCTGGATTGCTGCATACTGATTGTTGTACTGTGCCTGCATTAAAGGCTGATTTATCTGCTGAAGGTTATTTGCATACTGGTTAGCATACTGGGGCTGATTTACGGGCTGATTCATGTACTGAGGCATAGTCTGAGCAGGCATGGGATTAACCGGCTGAACATAAGGCTGCTGATACTGCTGTGGCTGCTCATTCTGTACGTATGGCGCTGCAGGAACAATTGTGGGCTGTGGTTCAGGTATGGTTTCAGGTACAGGTTCAGGTATTGGCTCAGGATCCTTGGAAACAACTGGCTGCGGTTCTGTAGCCACTACAGGCTCCGGAGCAGGCTCATTAACCATTTCCGCTACTGGCTCTTTTTCCGGCTTGATCTCAGGTATAATTTCAGGTTTTTCCACCACCTTCTCGGTGTCCTTTGCCTCTTCCTTCACAGGTGCCTTTTTTTCTGCATTAGAGGCTGTTTTTGCCTCCTCTTTTTCACTTGCAGCATTAAGTGGTTTCATGCCCTGAAAAAGTCCTGTACCGGTCTTTTTGGCGCCCTGTTTTAACATACTAGCTTTGCTTGCCATTACTTATCCCCTCCTAAATACTCATCAATGAAATCATCATAGTCTCTTGCAGCCTGTGATCCTCTTGAATATGCAAACAGATCCATTTTCATTGTCTGCGCTTCTTCAACTGAAACATTAAGTCTTATCTTGGAGTCGTATACCTTGGTTCCCAGAAGCTCTGCCTTTTCTTCAATATCACTGATCCAAATCTTTGAATTGGATGTGTTTCTTACCTTGGTTACAAGGATTCCGGAAACCTTTAATTTATCATTGGTAAAATCGTGAATCTGGTCTATAAACTTATAGAGTCTTGATAATCCCTGAAGTGAGTATGCACCTGGCTCAAGCGGTATTATTACTTCATCCGCAACGGTAAGAATATTCATCAGTACCACTCCCAGGGCAGGGCTGCAGTCAAATACGCAGAAATCATACTCTTTTTTGATCTTTTTGAATGCGTTCTTGATAAGTCGCTCTCTGGCAACCATATTGAAGGTCATATCCGCTGATGCAAGATCAATTCCGCCTATGATCAGGTCAAGATTCTCTCCGATGGGAATAATTGCTTTGTTGATGTCCTTATCGCCGCTCATAACCTCAAAAAGCTTAGCAGGAACATTATCATAAAAATATCTCTGTTCTTCCTCTGTAAGGTTCTCAATATCCTCAGGATCAGGATCTATCTCATTCAGGTCGATGCCTGCTGTCATTGAAAGATTTTCCTGTGGATCCGCATCTACCACAAGAACCTTATACCCCCTATTTGCAAGGCCTACAGCCATAGCATAACTGGATGTAGTCTTGGCTACACCGCCTTTCTGATTACTGAAAGCAATAATACGCATATCTCCTCCTATAAAACTTATATATGTTATTTATTTTATTATTTCCCCACATGATATTATATATATTATTCTATTTATTTTCAATATGTAATATTTTTTATATCTTTGTTATATTCTATATTTAAAATATATGATATATAACATCTATAATCCCCTCTTTATGATATATGACACATATAAATTATATCTTTATTCATCAATTATATTTATATTATTTATATTCTTCTTTTTATATATTGTATATATTTCAAAAAATATAATATATTATATATTCATGTTATATAACTTGAATCACATATTTAACATCCATATATTCTATGTTTATATGTTATATATCATATAAACATGTTATATTATATGTAATTTATCAAATTTGTATCTATATAATATATAACATAAATATATCATATTCATAGATATATATTTTATATAATTTTCTATTTAGAATATTGATCCACAATATTATATAACTTATATTTCATGCATTATAAATATTTTTCTAAATGTCAGCTGGATATTATTTAAATAATTATATATATTATATATATTTTAAATAAATGTTGTATTGAATTACCCCAGAGCAGATATGATCTAGCAGTTTCATTTCAGCATTGTTATATAACATATATGTATTAACATTTTCGAATCCAGGTCTTTTTATTTCCGTGATTCTGGATTATAAAGCCAAAATATTTTTGTTATATGTTTTTTATAACAACTATGAACATATAAATATATATATATCTTTTATATTTATTATTGATATTATATATCTTAAATATTAAATGAATATGTTATATATCTTCTATTCTCTATATTTTATAGATAGTCTATATTTATTATATTGTCAATATATTATTAAAATGAAATATTATATATATCTTCAATAATACATATTTATATCTATATTATATAATCTATAGAAATTAAATATTTCATTTTATAAATGTGTTTTATATTATGTATGTACTATATATCTTATATTACTAATATTTGTTAAATTGCATATTTAATAGAAATATGTAATTTAATAAATATATATTCATTAATATAAATATTGCATAGATCAATTATATTAGATATAATAAATATATATTAATTAATAAATTGATATAATATATTTTATATGTTCTACATATCTTATATGTAACATATAGATATACATGATGATCACTCATCACAATTAAACCCAGGACAATAACTTTATAAGCTGAAATAATAATGATTTATAGCCTATATATTTATCAAAATTTTGAGCCTGGAAGAAGATAGAGCAAAAAAAGAGTGCCAGATCAAAAATTATAGGATTGTATTAATATTGATCAAGAATAGTGGTGATATTAATCATTTTTCTCTTTATTGCATTATTTATTCCCTTAATGATAAATAAGACAGGTGAAAAGTATCAAAAACGAAAAAATACATTATATACAATTTATAAATTATAATATCATGTAATTGCAAAACAAATTATTATTAAAATAATAGATAAAATCGATATAAATAATAAATGTATGCATAATTAATATATAGTGTTTGCAAGTAAATATGCATAATATCAATTAGAAAGTAATAGAATTATTATAATATCAAAAGATATATATCATGTATTTCCGCTGTTTTCACGTATAATTATATTTAGATATAATAATATATGTTACTTAGAGTTTATAAATAGAAAATAAACTAAAAAATTTACCAAATGAGTCGATTAATAATCTAAAATGGTCAGTTAAACAGTTGAAATGTATTCTTCAAAATGCAAGTAGATATAGGAAGATATCTTAAATAATATAAATATAAAAAATAATTGATATTAAATAATTGTTATGATTTATTATTAAAAAAAGTAAGAAAATATAATAATTATATGTAAATATAATATAAATTTTAACTTGCAATCAATTCTTATCTAATATAATAAAATCAAAAATTAATAATTCAATTTTAAGATAAAATGTTAAAATTCTAAATAACATCTGATCAAAAATCTTTTATTAAATTAAATTCTTCCATTTCCGGACTTATTTTCTTAAAATATAAAAGAAACAAAAAAGGAAATAGAACATCCAGTAGCACTAATATTTTGATTACTCCAAAGATGTTGTTTATTTATTTAAATAAAACTACAATTTATTATTAATTAATATAATCAGGAAGTAGCATGGATACTGGATTTATCCTGGTTTTAGGTGACTAAAAAGGGAAAAATAAGTAATCAAAAAGGGGCTCAAAGGTTAAGTATTTGGGTAGTATAAGTTATATGAATTGGCGTGTTGCAGAAAACCTGAAAAGTGACATAAATTGGGGCTATAAGATCATATAAAGGGACGAAAGGTGACAGGAAAGGGAATAAGATTCATTTCTGTCTCTTTTTTTATCATAAAAAAGCTTAAATGCTCTAATATACAGGCTTCAAGAAGGTATGAAAATGATTAAGGTGACCAAAAAGGGAATCTATAGGTAATAAAAAAGGGAATGAAAATATATTGAAAGGATTATAGAAGAGTGAAGGAGCAAGCTGCGATATTGAAACATATAAAAGGTGACTAAAAAGGGAATAATTTTATAGTATTATGACTTAAAGGTGAACAAAATAGGAATAGAATAGTATTCAGACGTCCAAATGAGCACAAAGGATCCTCATATAATCAGGACTTAAACAGATATAAAGAAAATACAAGGATATACATGTTAAAAGTGAATAATTTGGGAATAAAAATAACCTTTTTAGTCAATCTGAAACGGTCAATAGAGATATAAAAGGGCGCGTATATCTTGAAAGGTGCATAGAAAGGGAACTCAGAGTATTAACTAATAAAGTCAACAAAATATAGAAATCGAAGAGGCCAAAACCCACTAAATATGGGAAAAAATAGCTTGAAAGTGACAAAAAAGGGAATATAATAAATTATAGAGTTTACAAAAAGGGAACGTTATTTATTTCTAATTACTTCGTAGGTGACAGAAAAAGGAAGAATCCCGGTTCCTTAAAGGTGTATAAAAAAGGAATATCCAGTGGGGGTGACATGCAAAAGGACAAAAAAGAGCAGCTTATTGTCAGCAGCAAGAGCTACAAGAAATCCAATGAACTGATCAATGCTATGGGAAAGGGAACGGCGCTGAGCCAGAAGCTTTTTGCCATAGGAATGCAGAATATTACAGTGGATGATACTAACAATGTTGTAGCTACTATATATGGATCAGAGCTCAGGAAAATGTTTAAATCAAGCTCAGGATCATTATATGAGCATATAGAAGCGCTTTGCGACCGACAGATTAAGGGAGCCACAATATTTGACTGGAATCTTCTTATGAAGGACAAGGAAAATGGCAAAATTGAGGCTCATCAGGTGGTTACTGATGCTTCTTTCAAAAACGGTACTCTGACATTAAGATATAACAATTCATTAACAGATAAAATAGTAAATCTGAAAAAAGACTACACTGTACTGAGTTTATCCGATACTTTGAGTCTCAAGAGCGTATATTCATTACGATTATATGAGATGCTTAAATCTGCTTATGATCATAAGAGATATATCACAAAAGAGGCCGGTGTGCAGGTCATTGAATATAATCTGACTGAGCTCAAGCTGGAGCTTGGAGTAATCAATTCCGGCGGCAGTAAAGAAATAAAGAATGAGCTCGGTAAAGACTATCCTGATTACGATAAAATCGATGAAATTGCCGAGAAATTGGGCCAAACCAAATACAAAGAATATAAGATTTTCAATAGAAATGTTCTGAGTAAGACTAAGGACGAGCTTAATCTTAAGACAAGTCTTGAAGTAGATTATGAACCCATGAAAAGCGGCAGAAAGACCGTAGGAATCAGGTTCTTTGTAAATAAAAAGGATATTATCTCAGAAAAGGAAAAAGTAGTTCCCGCCAATAAAGATGAGATATTGGATGAACTGATCGACCTGATGCATGATGATTTCAAGCTTAGAGAGATCAGAGAGATTGCGGAAACTGCGGAGTATGATATTGAAAAGGTTAAAAAAGCATATGAATATATGCAGACCTATAATACTACAATTGAGGTTCCAATAGCTTTCATGAAGGAATGCATCAAAAATGAATATTATCTCAATAAGGCAAAGCCAAAGAAAGCTCAGAATAATTCATTCATGAATTTTGAACAGAACAATTATGATTTTGATGAACTTGAAAAGTTGCTGGTAGATAACTAAAAAAATAGATAATCCATATATGATATATATCATATATGGATTATTTTATTACGAGAAAAACCCAAAAATGAGGCTTTAACGAAATGATATATAACACATATAACGATTTATCTGATTTATATGTGTTATATATTTTATATTGCACAGAATTGGAAAATAATAAAAATATAATATTTACAATATGGATGATTTTATAATAATCTGAATTAATAGTACTGTAGCGCTTTATCAGACCTTGGGGCCTGAAATGGAGGATAAAATGGAACGTATTGTGGCGAAGCTATTAATATACGGGGATTTGCCTGAGGATTCTATTCTTTTGAATTTGTCAAAAGTCTGCAGAGATCTTCACAGTCTTGAATATAACAAAGAGGATCTTATATCCAGGGTATACAAAGAAGTAAAGAAACTTCTGGTATTAGGGACTAGCTGTGCGTTTGATAAGAATTTATGGCACAATTATCTGACTTATCTGCTGATCATGGATGAAAACCCATTTAGTCTCACCTGTGAGAAGGTAGGCAGCAAGGATGGAAGCGTGAATCATTTTGCCATAAATGATTTTCATGCATACAGGGAACTTTTCAACTATGATTTTTCAGAGCTGGAAGAAAAGTTAGGCATAGACTGTTTTTCCTGTATAACGGACTATAGAGCTATAGATAAGCCTGAACTTATGTATAATTCAAACGTAAGTGAGAAAGTAAGGGCTTTGAGCGAGCAGCTGGAAAAAACAGCATCAGATGACGAATTTTTTGCCTGTATTACCGATTTTTATAAAAAAATAGGTGTTGGATACTTCGGACTGAATAAAGCCTTCAGAATCAGGGAAAAAGAAGCAGGTGAGGTAGAATTTACCGCAATCAACAATATGGACAAAGTAGTTCTTGATGATCTGGTGGGCTATGAGATTCAGAAAAAGAAGCTTATAGACAATACCAAAGCTTTTGTTGCAGGCAAAAAAGCAAATAATGTGCTGCTGTTTGGAGACTCAGGAACAGGAAAATCAACAAGTATCAAGGCAATAGTCAATGAGTTTTACGGCGACGGTCTTAGAATGATCGAGATATATAAATATCAGTTCAGGCTGCTTTCACAGCTCATTGCACAGCTTAAAAACAGAAATTACAAATTTATCATATATATGGACGATCTTTCCTTCGAAGAGGATGAGTCAGATTATAAGTTTCTGAAAGCCGTAATTGAAGGCGGTGTGGAGACTAAACCGGATAATATCCTGATCTATGCAACTTCAAACAGACGTCATCTTATCAAAGAGACATGGAAAGACAGAAGAGATGTTGAGCAGGATGGCGATATTCATCGTTCCGATACCATGGAGGAAAAACTGTCTCTTGCAAACAGATTCGGAGTAACGATAGGGTATTATAAGCCTTCAAGGCAGGAATATTATGATATTGTTTCAGAACTGGCTGCAAGGCATGGAATAACCATGGAAAAAGAGCAATTATTCAGGGAAGCAGACAGGTGGGAATTAAATCACGGAGGAATTTCCGGAAGAACAGCGCAGCAATTTATTAATTATATTTTAGGACAATAAAAAAGCATATAATAACTTGCGCTATTATATGCTTTATGGATTCCATTTTAAATTTGGGCAGTCATATGCGCAGCCCTGAAGACTTTCGTTTCTGACTTCGCAGGAGGCATTTCTGCAATCGCGGCATCTGAATGTATAGTGGTAAGAATACCGTATTTTACAGGCTTTGCAACAAAACGGCATATTGCTGTTGCGGGCCGTAAAGGTCCTTCCGCAGCCCATGCATTGCTTGACAAGATTGTGGGACATAGTACACCTCCTTATAATACTATTATTGACTATATATATGCATAATCAATTAAATTGCGATAAAATGATAATAAAATAAAAAATATAATAAAATGTTTTAAGAGGACTTATATGCATGAAATGAGCTATCTGATGAGGATGATTTCGATGGCAGCTGAGGTTGCTGAGAAGAACGGAGCAAAAAAAGTCACGAAAATAGTCGTAGATGTAGGAAAAACAAGCGGTGTAATGCCATATTACATGTATAAATACTATCCTGAAGCGTCAAAGGGGACAGTTCTTGAAGGAGCCGAGCTTGAATGCCTGGAGATACCGGTAAAGGCTTTTTGCGAAGAATGTAATAAAGAATATTATCCTGTTCGTGAAAACAGGTATTTATGCCCCCATTGCGGCGGAAGAAAAGCAAGGATCATTGAAGGCAGAGATGTAGCACTTAGGAATGTTGTTATTGAGGATTGACATAGAAAATGGAGGTTCTTTATGAAAACTCTTTATCTGGAATGTAAGATGGGTGCAGCAGGGGATATGCTTGGAGCAGCACTTCTGGGATTATTTGATGAAACAGATGCTATTTTAAAGGATTTAAATGAAATAGGCATCCCTTTTGTAGAATTCCGGCTGGAAGAATCAACTAAGTGTGGAATTGTGGGAAATCATCTGAGAGTAATTATAAATGGCGAAGAGGAAGAGCCAGGCCATTCCCACGAGCATTCCTATGAGCATGATCATGACCATAAACATACTCATGAACATCATCATTCCCACAAATCATTGTATGATATCGAAGAAATCATAGAAAATCTGAACATTAACAAAGAAATCAAGAGCGACATCCGTGAAGTTTATGAGCTACTGGCTGAAGCTGAAAGTAAAGTGCATGGCGTTCCGGTTCAGGAAATACATTTTCATGAGGTGGGTAACATGGATGCAATTGCAGATATTACTGCATTTTGTTACCTGATGCACGAGCTTGATCCGGAAAAAGTAATTGTTTCTCCTATCAATGTTGGGGGAGGAACTGTTAAAACAGCACATGGTATTCTTCCTATACCTGCACCTGCTACAGCAGTGCTTTTGGAGGGGATTCCCTGTTATCAGAGCAATATTGAATCTGAGCTATGTACGCCCACAGGAGCAGCTCTTATCAAGTATTTTGCTTTTGATTTTTCAAATCAGCCTGTTATGGTTCCGGAAAAAATCGGTTATGGCATGGGAAAAAAGGATTTCCCTCAGGCCAATTGTTTAAGAGCTGTTTTAGGCAATGCAAGAGAAGATACAGAGCAAATAGTGGAAATATCATGTAATGTGGATGATATGACCGCTGAAGAAATAGGATTTGCTATAGATATGTTATTTGAAGCAGGAGCTGTGGAAGTTTATACCACAGCTGTAGGAATGAAGAAGGGCAGGCCGGGTACAGTTATCAGCTGCATGTGCAGGACTGATGAACGCGAAAAAATGGTAGATCTGATGTTTAAGCATACAACAACCATTGGAATCCGGGAAAATATCTGCAACAGATATGTCATGGCACGTGAAATCAGGAAAATAGATACTCCTTACGGAGAAGTCAGAGTAAAAAAATCCTATGGCCACGAAGTGTGCAGAGAAAAACTTGAATATGATGACATTGCAGGAATAGCAAGGCTTACAGGCAAATCATTATTGGAATTAAAGAAAGAAATAAGTGATGAAATAGATAAATAATATAAAAGGCGCTACCGATTGAACGGTAGCGCTGTATTTTTTTTATCGATTATTTATATTTTATTCATTGGCAAGTTTATTAATCTCTGTCTGAGATTTCATGATGGTTTCACTGACGGATTGTTCACCGTTTATGCAGCTTACAAGCTCTTTTCCGAACACTTCCTCAATACGGGACCATTTGGTTGTTCTTGGGCGAACTCTTGAATTATTGGTGCCTTTGTAAATTGCTTCAAAATAAGGATATTGCTGGATAATAGCCTCATCTCTGAAAATACTCTTCCTTGTAGGGATACCGCCGTCTTTCAAGGATTCGCGCTGAACTTCTTCGCTGGTAAGGTAGATTGCAAGTTCCAGTGCAAGTTCTTTATTTGCAGAATTTTTGGTTACCCCCAGGAGCCAGTTACCAATCTCGCCGGTTGGTAAAGCAGCAGAAGAAGCTGTTTTTTTACCGGGGATCTGAGCAATTTCTGCAGTCTGACCACTTCCCGATATAAACCATGAAGGCCATCCTAAAGCGATAGCTCCTTCTCCGGAGTTGATATTGCTAATGAGGTCATCTTTTTCGAGATTTGCACCGGTAGCGAGCAACTTACAGTAGAATTCAAGTGCATCCCTGCTTTCCTGTGAATCAATGATAACATTGTTGTTTGAATCAAATATATCTCCGCCGAAAGCCCAAAGAATCGGAAGAAAGTCGGAAACGATGGGATTTCCGCTCTGTCCTCGGATTACGTAGCCGTTTTTCCCGCTATCCTTGGCCTCCTGACAGATATTTAATATGCTTTCCCAATCAGACATGTCCGGGTTGGAGCCGGTAAGGTTTTTATTGTAAAATAATAATTGGACATTTCCGGAGAACGGAAGCGCGTAGGTGGCTCCCAGTGGGTATGGATCCTTGCCCAGCAGCCTGGATTTTTCAACAAAATCTTCATCATCGGAATAACCAAGAGAAGTCAGGTTGCAAAGAATATTCTGTTCAATATATTCAGGCATTAATGGGTCATCTATCATGACAATGTCATATGTAGCCACATTGTTTGAAGCATCGGTAAGCACCTGGCTTCGAATGTCATTTGCGGACATAGAAACGACTTTTATCGTGCATCCGTGCTCAGATTCGAATTTACCCTTTACCGAATTGATAACATCGGTAAAAGATCCGTCCCTTGCTGCGATAGTAAGCGATGTATCGCCTGTTGAGGCTGTATTTTTTTGTTCTGCGCCACATCCTGAAAGAGAAGATGCCAGCATCGCCGCAAGCAGGGTTGAGGCTATAATTTTAGTCCATTTCATAGGCGTTTCCTCCACAAGGTTATACAAGGATATATTATCATATTCCGATATATTATGTATGAAAATAAAATTACCTTATGATTAAATTATAAATAAAAATTAAATAGAAACGGGATGAAGAAATGATAAAGCTAGATTTAATTACTGGATTTTTGGGCTCAGGTAAAACAACTTTTATTAAGAAATACGCGCGATATTTTATTGATAACAATGAGAGGATATGCATCATTGAGAATGACTTTGGCGCCATAAATGTGGATATGGTCATGCTTCGAGAACTGGAATCGGACAACTGTAATCTTGAGATGATCGTAGGGGGAGATGGTCAGGAAGCCCATAAAAGGAGACTTAAGACAAAATTGATCTCCATGGCCATGCAGGGCTATGAGAGAGTGATCATCGAGCCTTCGGGTATATTTGATCCTGATGAGTTTTTTGATCTGATATATGAAGAACCACTGGATAGATGGTATGAAATCGGCAATGTGATATGCATTGTGGATCCGACCCAGGATAAAAATATTTCGGATAATTCTAAATATATCCTTGCTACTGAGGCTGCAGGAGCAGGAATAATATTATTCAGTAAAGCAGGTTTATGCAGCAGACAGGAGCTGGATTATTCCAAAAAGTTTCTTGAAGAAACAATGAAGCAGTTTGGATGTCTTAAGGAAAACACAAATATTGAAATTATAGATGCTGATTGGAACAAGCTGGGCGATAAGGACTTTAGTAGAATAATTAATTGTGGATATAATAAAATGAGTTATATTAAGATGCCAATTGTTGACGGAAATAAATTTGATACTATTTTTTATTTCGATTTTACAATGGAGCAGGAATTACTTCGGGATAATATCAGAAAAATATTTGCAGATTCTCGCTGCGGCTTTGTCCATCGTATTAAAGGTGTAGTAAAAGGGAATGCAGACTCTTTTTATGAAATAAATGCCAATAGGCAAGGTATTACAGAAAAAGAGGTCAGTGCGGACAGAGCAGTTTTAATTGTGATAGGAGAGAATCTTAACAAGGGCATATTGACGGAGTTTCTGGGGGAGCCAACCCTGTAAACCGTGAACATGTCTGACAATTTACGAAATAATTCCCGAAAAGGCTTATAAATTGTGCATTTTTGCAAAATTGTAGTATAATATTCTTTAGGTGGCTGTTAAATTGCTGTTTTTTTTAGGGGAGACATACTATGAATGAGGGGATCGGAGACGGTAAGATAGGATATTCTTCAGAAGCTAATTTTGCACCTAATGATATTCTTTACATGCTAAGGGACTTGCCGGATGCATGTTGTATTTTTAAGGTTCTGACAGATCCGTTCGGAACTGTTAAAGATATGCTTTTTTTATTTGCCAACGAGAAGTATGCGGCAATATGTGGCAAGCCCATTGCTGAACTTATTGGCAATACTTTCTATAAGACTGTATCCAATATGGATGAGGACTGGTTGAAATTCAGTTATCAGGCCGCCATATTAAGACAATCTTCCATGAATCGCACTTATAATACCAGAATGGACAAATGGTACGAATTTTGGGCTGTTCCGGTTTATCAAAAAGGATTCTGTGCTTTCATAATTCATGATGTTACCACAACTAAAAGAGACGAAGATCACAACATTTTTGCTACAAACACCAGTAATGTCATTATTGAGTGTGCCAAGGAACTTACTACATCAGAGTATCATAAAGGTGTAAAAAAGGTTCTTAAAAGGTTGGGACAGACCATAGAAGCAGACAGAGTATTTGTTGCCCAGATGAAGGACAGAAAAATCGAAGAGATATTTGAGTGGATGAGCAACACTACCACCCTGGATATGCCGCTTAGAAAGGTATTCGAAAAATATGATATCCCTATGATGTGGGATAAGCAGCTTCAGGGCAAAAATGTCGTTATGGTAGATGATACGAACTGCATAGCAGACGTTAATGAAATAGTTTATCAGGATATTCTCGCGGGAAGAGTATCCAATTATATGATAGCTGCCTTAAAGGACAAAAAGGAAGTTATAGGTTATCTGGTGGCTGATAATTATTCAATAAATCTGCAGATCAACGTAGCAGAAGTATTTGAATCAGTTGCTATTTTCCTTGCAGCTGAGATGAGAAATCATGATCTGAATCAGGAACTTATGTATTTAGGAAGCCATGATGCCCTTACAGGACTAGGAAACAGATATGCCCTTAATCAGACACTTTATCTTCTTTCCGGTATGAAAACAACGGTTGGTGTATGCTATTCAGATATCAACGGACTTAAATCCATCAATGATGCCAAGGGGCATGAATTCGGCGATCAGTTGATCAAGGATACTGCTGAGATTTTTGCAGGTGTTTTTAAGAAAAAATATTGCTATAGAATCGGTGGAGATGAATTCATAGCAATTGTTCCCGAAGTTGATGAGGTCAGATTTAATGCGCTTGTTCAGAAGCTGGAGAGTAAGACGAAAAAAGTCTCACTTGCCATCGGACATGAATGGACCAATAATTCCGGTGCAATAAATAAAGCTGTGAAGAATGCTGATGAAGCTATGTACAGCAGTAAGGCCGATTATTATGAAAGTCATGAAAGACGTCAGCAAAATATCAGTTTAAAGAGCAAGTGATATTATTTGGCATATGATGCATCCACCTTGTTCTCCCAATTGCTCCTATTAAAATATATAAGCATTATTATGCTGCAGATAAGCCATCCTGCGGGATAGGCGATCGAAATAGGATAGATTGATGTAGTAAGGTGAGATGCTATAAAAAGATAAATCTGCCTGAACAGCACAAAAGAGCTGAGCATGATATACATGGGAGCTTTGGCGTCACCGATACCACGGAGGGCGCCTGCGTGTGTCTGGTTACTGCAGCACAGAATATCAAAAAAGCAGTTCATTCGGATGAATAAAGTGCCAAAACGGATTACTTCCGGATCGGAATTAAACAATTTAACAAGCTGTGGTGCCGCTAAAAATTCCGGGATTACCAGCACCAAAGTGCATACTGCAGCAATTAAAAGGGCTTCTCTGATGCCCTTTTTTATTCTGTCTACATTGCCGGCTCCGGCGTTCTGTCCAACGAAAGTGGTGGCTGTCAGTGCAATGCTCTGCATAGGCAGCATGACAAAATTATCAATTCTTCCGTAGGCTCCCCAGCCTGCAGTGCTGTGTTCTCCGAATCTGTTTATATATCCCTGAACAAATAAATTAGAGAAAGAAATAACAGCTGTCTGTATTCCGGCAGGCATTCCTATAGTGATTATCTGCTGTATTATTTTTTTATCGATTTTTAATTCGGATATTCTGAGTCTATATACTTCCTTGCTTCTTGTCAGAACAATAAGCGTCAAAAAAGCTGAAACAAACTGAGAGATTATGGTTGCATAGGCTGCGCCTGCCACACCTAATCTAAGGTTTACAACAAAATATATATCAAGAATTATATTAAGAACAGAGGTTATTATAAGAAAAATAAGAGGTCTCACGGAGTCCCCAACAGCCCTTAAGATGGCAGATCCGATGTTGTACAGCATAAGGCCCAGGATACCGAGAAAATAGATCTGAAGATATTGTTTAGCCAGGGGCATTACGCTTTCAGGTGTGGACATAAAAACCAAAAGGGGCGGAGTGATGAAATATCCGAATACCATAAGGACAAGTCCCAGTAAGAATGTACATGCTATAGACGTGTGTACCGCTTTGGAAAGCCCTGCGTTATCTTTTGCGCCAAAATTATGTGAAATAATTACACTGGCTCCGGCTGAAAAACCCATAAAAAAGCCTACCAGTGTAGTGATGGCGGGGGCAACGCTTGTAACCGCACCAAGAGCGCTGGCGCCGACAACGCGGCCAACGATGATACTGTCGATAGTGTTATATAATTGCTGGAAGACATTACCGGCTAACAGGGGAATGGCAAAAAGAATAAGCTCTTTTCTGATATTTCCCTGAGTCATGTCCATAGTAGATGTTTTTGACATGGAATCCTGCTTTCTCTGATTAAAATAGGCCATCGCCGGAAGCGATAGCCTATTGATGTATAACCTATGTATAATTATAAAACTTGTTTAGCCAAAAATCAAAGTCATTATGCAAGTGAAGCAGTAATGATAGCCATTGAATAAACTTCGATGGCGTTGCATCCACGTGAAAGATCATTGATAGGAGCGTTAAGACCAAGAAGAATCGGTCCGTATGCTTCGAAATTGCCCATTCTCTGTGCAATCTTGTAACCAATGTTACCTGCGTTGATGTCAGGGAAAATGAAGGTGTTAGCGTGGCCTGCTACAGCAGATCCGGGAGCCTTCTGCTTAGCAACGCGAGGTGCTACGGCAGCATCAAACTGAAGCTCTCCGTCGATCGGAACATCAGGATACTTCTCCTGAGCCTTCTTTGTTGCGTTCTGCATCTTTGTAACTGTATCGTCCTTTGCTGAACCCTTTGTTGAGAATGAAAGGAAAGCAACCTTAGGATCGATTCCGAATCTCTTAGCGCAGTTAACTGTCTCGCCGCAGATCTCAACAAGCTCATCCTCGTTAGGATTGATGTTGATACCGCAGTCAGCCATTGCAATCACTTCGTTCTCCCCTGTTGCTGAAGGGCGAACAAGGATAAAGCAAGAAGAAACGATAGTGTTTTCAGGCTTTGTCTTGATGATCTGAAGGGCGGGACGAACTGTATCAGCGGTTGAATATGTAGCACCGCCGAGGAGGCAGTCGCCATAGCCCATCTTTACAAGCATAGTTCCGAAATAGTTGGTCTGCTTAAGCATAGGGATTGCCTTCTCAGGAGTCATTCCTTTGCTCTTTCTGAGTTCGCAGAACTGCTCAACCATCTCATCAAATTTATCATAGTTATCAGGATCAATGATCTTAGCGCCTCTGATGTTGTATCCGGCATCCTCAGCAGCCTTGTTGATCTGTGCCTCGTTGCCGAGAAGAATAGGCTTTAAGAAATTGCCTGCAAGAAGACGTGAAGCTGCTTCAAGAATTCTTGGGTCTGATCCCTCAGGGAAAACAATAGTCTTAGGGTTCTCCTTAAGTCTCTGAATCATGTCACCAAATCCGTACATATATTTATCCTCCTTATAATAATACAGGTTTTAGTATCTTTTTATAAAAAATGTAAGCGCATACATTCATGCGCAATAGGCATTATAGCCTTTTGAAAAACATAAAAAATTGATTTCGCTCAAGTTTACTTGACATCTTTTTAACATGGTTTTGACATCTTTATCGCCGTTATATTAGAATGTATTGCATATTTATTATCTAAAAAAGCGAGGTTATCTAATTATGAATATGAATCCTATGCTGCTTATGCAGCTTCAGCAGAGATTAAGCCAGTTTCAGCAGGACCATCCCAAGGTAATGCCTTTTTTCCAGGCTGTAGGTAATAATGCTGTTCAGGAGGGTACTGTTTTTGCCATAAAAGTTACCACTCCCGACGGTAAAACTCTGGAATCCAATATCAGACTTACTGCCAATGACATTGAAACCATAAACATGATGAAAAATGCAAACAATCAGTAATAAAAAAAGGGGATGAATAACAAGAGTTATCTTGGTATTCTCCCCTTTTTATTTATCTTTCTTGTATTAAAAAGATCTTTTTACAGAACTTTCTCGTAATATCCCCCTTTGTTTACGAAGCCTGTTTTTGACAGATAGGCCTTGTGATTCTCATCGGACCCTCTGTAGGTAACAGACTTAATGCCTTTTCCGGGCAGTTTGGAAAACAGGAAGTTTCCTATGGAAAAATCTCTGTATTCAGGAGTTGAGTAATCAAGCAAAAGATCAAGAACTCCGTCTTTTAATGTACCGATGACAATTCCGGCAGGTGTTCCCTTGTGGCATACAACGTAGCCGACATTGGCGTTGGGAAAATCAATAACAGTTCCCGGAAAACACTTCTGTATGTCATCGCTGTAGGTATCTATTGCATAGTGCAATAATTTATCTCCGGTATTTACTTCCACGAAGTCATAAGAACGTTTTGTATTACTCAGTTTCACAAGATGGTAGATGTTAATGAAAACAAGTATAAAATTCATTATGGCTGTGGGATAAGAGTGAATAATCAGGGCATACACCATGAAGATCACACTTCCGATGGTATTCACAACCCTGAGTTTGACCACCGATACCATGAAAAACGATATTACCACCAGAGCTGAACCTATGTAGCCTACAGCTTCTATGATTGCTTTACTGTCCATTTATTTAATCCTCTCAATATGTTATTAGGCACTCCTTGCAATTATCAATATAATGTTAACAAATAATCGACCATAGTTCAATTCATGACAGGCATTTTATATTTTTACTTAATAGAGAAATAAGCCTGTTTAACACGCTTCAGTGAGAATATATTTGGTTTCTTCGGTCTGATATATTTGATTCATAAGATAAAAGGGAGTAGCGGAACACCGATTATACTAGGTGATCTTGAAATCGTCAACCGGAGAAGAAATCCTCCGTATCAAGTGAGACTGCAAGACTTTTATCGCAACAATTATATTTGCGATAAGGCTCTTTATTATTAGAAAGGCCAGTACGCACACAATTGGGTAACCCCCAGGAAAGAGAGGATCTTATGTTAAACATTCAAACAATTTCATTATTCGCGCTCATTGCTGTGATCATTATGATCATTGTCGCCGGTTACGTGAAAGCGCCTCCGGACAGAGCTTACATTATTTCAGGTATGAGAAAGACTCCAAGAATTCTTATCGGACGTGCGGGAATCAAGATCCCGTTTTTTGAAAGAGTCGATAAATTATACCTTGGACAGATGACAGTTGATATTAAAACAGAACAGTCAGTTCCTACAAACGACTTCATCAATGTAAATGTTGACGCAGTTGCAAAAGTAAGAATCGGTACCAGCGCAGAGGCAATTCAGCTGGCTGCCAAGAACTTCCTTAACAAGGATCCTGATCAGATTACAGAAGACCTTCAGGATTCATTACAGGGTAACATGCGTGAGATCATTGGTACACTTGCTCTTAAGACTATCAATACCGACAGAGACAGCTTCTCAGATCAGGTTATGGAGAAAGCTTCCAAGGATATGAACAAGCTTGGTATTGAAATTCTTTCCTGCAATATCCAGAACGTTACAGATGAGAATGGCCTTATAAATGACCTTGGTATGGATAATACTTCAAAAATCAAGAAGGACGCTGCAATTGCTAAGGCACAGGCAGACAGAGACGTTGCAATTGCTAAGGCAGAAGCAGATAAGGCCGCTAACGATGCAAGGGTTCTTGCTCAGACTGAGATCGCTGAAAAGAACAACGCACTGGCAATTAAGCAGGCTGAACTTAAACAGCAGGCTGACACAGCAAACGCTATGGCTGATGCAGCATATGCTATTCAGCAGCAGGAACAGCAGAAATCAATTGAAACTGCTACAGTAAATGCTCAGATCGCTAAGGCTGAGCGCGAAGCAGAGCTCAAACAGAAAGAAGTACTTGTAAAACAGCAGGAACTTGCAGCTGAGATCGAGAAAAAGGCCGATGCCGAGAAGTATCAGGCTGAGAAAAAGGCTGAAGCAGAGCTGGTACAGCGTCAGAAAAAAGCTGAGGCTGCCAAGTACGAAACAGAGCGTGAGGCTGATGCAAGAAAAGCACAGGCTGAAGCTGCTAAATATGCTTTAGAGCAGGAAGCTGCAGGTATTAAAGCAAAGATGGATGCAGAGGCTGCAGGTATCGCCGCCAAGGGCCGTGCCGAAGCGGAAGCAATTAAGGCAAAAGGTTTGGCGGAGGCAGAAGCAATGGAGAAGAAAGCAGAGGCTTATAAGAAGTATAACGGAGCAGCTATGGCTGAGATGATGATCAAGGTAATGCCTCAGATTGCTGCTGAGATCGCAAAACCTCTTTCACAGATTGATAAGATCAATATCTATGAGACCGGTGAAGGCGGTGAGAGCGGAGCTTCAAGAATCTCCGGAAACATGCCAATTGTCATGAAACAGGTATTTGATACCATGAGCGAAGCAACAGGTGTTGATTTTGCAGAGATCATGAGAGCTAATACATATGATGCAAAGGTAAATAAGAATGTGAATATTACCGGCGCTGATGTTACAGTAGCTACTGAGAAATAAAGTGAGGTAATAGAAAGCCTCCGGGAAGAATATCAATCTTCCCGGAGGCTGTTTTTGTGAGATAAATAATCAGTTGCCTGCAGTTTGCCAGGAACCGATCTTTACTGAGTGGATAACAAAACGTCTGCCGCTTCCTGATTGTCCTGAACAGGTGGATAGAGTCAGCACAGAGGGACAGTCATTAAAACTGATATCACTTGGTATTTTATAAGTGGTCTGAGGCTCTATAAATTTGATAAATTCTTCATAGTCTGACTTGTTTTCTACAACGGAATAAGCGCTGCTACCGACAACGGTTCTGTAATAAGCAAAGATTCTGTATTTATACACATGATCTTTAGTATATATATAAATATAGGGGTTGCTGTCTATTAGGGCTGCACTTTCCTTATTATTGTATAACTGCTTCAGTTTGCCGAACATGGAACCATTTTTCATGTTATGTCCGAATACAATGTCATGCATTCCGCAGAAGTTCTCATCACTTAATACGTCTTCAAATATACATCCGGCCTTGTTGGAAGTGCCTTCGAAGGTCTTGTAGAGATATTCGTTGACGGTGTTCTCTTTTACCACCGGATAAGCTATTTCCAGTGCCGGGAAGTATAACCATGCGACATAGTCGTTGTTGATTTCGCTAAGTTCGGCATGGTTTATGGATAAAAGAGGATAATCAACGATTTCTGCATCGTCGTCTTGAAAAAGAGGTACCGAGGTAGCCTTGTTGACTATTTCTATATATTCATCTTCAGCCACGGTGTATTCTTTCTGATCCAGATAGATATGTGTGCTCTCATAGATAATGATGCCTATACATATAAGAATTACAAGAATTCGTATTACATTCAGTACTTTTCTGTTCATATAATTTGTCCCCCTATAATTATTGTAGGAGTCAAAACGGATTAGTGCAACAAAAAAGCTGATATCCGACCCTAGATGCATGAAAAAACCAGTAAAATCCATACAAAAATTTCACAAAACGAGTGATTGTGGGAATAAGAGCGGGATATAGGAATTTTCTGCAAAATAGAGCATCTTATTTGTAATTAATTGATTGATATTAATTATGAAAACACTTATAATGTTTCTCACGGAGGGCACCGGTGAAACGGCGTTATGGGGACAAGAGATGAGGAGACATTTCTCTACCTTATATACTGGGCAGACTATGTCTCTTTTTTTGTCCACTAATTTTTGATATGTAAAGAGGTATGAAATGGCAAAATCAATGAAAGAATGGAAGATCGGTGATCCTATGATCAACGAGAGGGATTACTGGCAAGATCCCAATTACGTGGCGGAAGATCCGGAAAAAGAGAAGCTGGTTCTTGAGCTTGCGAAGCTTATAACCGACCGCTATGTAAAAAAGCTTACAAACAAGATCAATAATCGTGATCCTGAATACTGGATGCTCGATATGATTTTTGATAAGGAGCAGGTTAAGTTCCTTTTGAATTTCAAGAAAACCAGAGTTCCTTATTCTATAGAAGAACTTGCAAAAATGAATAATATGAGCGTTGAAAAGACGCAGGAGATGGTAGATCGTCTCAAATGGATAGGAATTATCGAGCAGAACAGGGCTAAAACCCCCGATAAGCACAGACAGTATGAACTCCCTATTTTTGTTCCTGGCTCCGCAGAGTTCATGATGATGCAAAAAGACCTGACCGATAAGTTCCCTCAGCTGGCAACTTTCTTTAACCTTATGACACAGCTTCCACTGGCAGGAATCACTCAGATGGTACCTCCGGGAGGTGCAGGTGTCGGAATGCATGTAATTCCTGTTGAGAAGGCTATCACCCTTGAGAATGAGTCAGTTCCCGTAGAGCTCCTTTCACGCTGGATCGATATGTATGACAAGTATGGTATTTCAGAGTGCTCATGTCGTAAACAGCAGGCTATGAGAGGTGAAGGCAGTGGTGAGATCGAAGGAAACTACTGTATCGGAATGGGCGACATGGCCGAGTACATGGACGATCGAGGAATCGGTCACTATGTAACCAAGGAAGAAGTATATGAGATTCTGGAGAGAGCAGAGCGTCATGGCTATGTTCACCAGATTACCAATATCGACGGCGAGGGCAAGATCGTTGCTATCTGTAACTGCGCTCCCGGCGTATGTAACGCCCTCAGAACATCACAGCTGTTCAATACACCTAATATGTCAGCATCAGCTTACAGAGCCCATGTTGAGAAGGAAAAGTGTGTTGCCTGCGGTAAGTGCGTTGAGGTATGTCCTGTAGGCGCTGCCAAGCTGGGGCAGAAGCTTTGCAGAAAGGACGGCAGCGAGGTTAAATACCCTAAGACAGAGCTTCCTGATGCTAAGAAATGGGGCCCTGAGAAGTGGAATTATAACTACAGGGATGACGCCAAAATCAACTGTTATGAAACAGGTACAGCTCCTTGTAAGACTGCATGTCCTGTACATCTGTCAGTTCAGGGCTATATCAAGATGGCTTCCGAGGGAAGATATGAGGATGCCCTTGCCCTTATCAAGCAGGACAATCCGCTTCCTATGATCTGCGGTGCAGTATGTAACAGACGCTGTGAGGATGCATGTACCAGAGGAAAGGTTGATCAGCCTCTTGCAATTGATGAGATCAAAAAGTTCATTGCTTCTCTTGATCTTAATAAAGAAAAGCGCTATGTACCTCTTTGCGAGAAGCATGATGGCGGTATGTGGGGCGATGAGTACAAGATCGCTGTTATCGGTGGAGGCCCTGCAGGACTTTCAGCTGCATACTTCCTCAGAAGAGACGGCTATCCTGTAACTGTTTTTGAAAAAGAGAAGAGAGCCGGCGGAATGCTTATGAACGGTATTCCAAGCTACAGACTTGAAAAAGATATTATTGACGCCGAGATCGATGTTATCCGCCAGATGGGCGTTGAGTTTAAGTGCGGCGTAGAAGTTGGTAAGGATGTTACTATCCAGCAGCTTCGTGAAGAGGGATACAAGGCATTCTTTATCGCCATCGGAATGCAGGGCGGAAGACTTGCCGGAGTTCCAGGTGAGGACGCTGAAGGCGTTCAGACCGGTGTGGAATTCCTTCGCACAATTAACCAGGATCACAGCGTTAAGCTCAGCGGAGATACAGTTGTTGTAGGTGGCGGAAATGTTGCCATAGACGTTGCAAGAACAGCAGTAAGAGCCGGAAGCAGCAAAGTAACAATGCTTTGCCTTGAGAGCGAGAAGGAGATGCCTGCAGCAAAAGATGAAGTTGAAGAGGCCAAGGAAGAAGGCATCGAGGTAAAGAACGGTTGGGGACCTAAGGAAGTAGTTGTAGAGAACGGTCATGTTAAGGCTGTAGTATTCAAGAGATGTGTAAGTGTATTTGATGACCAGCATCGCTTCAGCCCTAAGTATGATGAGAACGACACTATCGAGATTCCTTGTGAGAACCTGCTTCTTTCCATCGGACAGTCAGTTCAGTGGGGAGACCTTCTTAAGGGAACCAAGGTTGAGCTCAACAGAAACGGCACAGCAGTAGCAGATAAGCTTACAAGACAGACAGCAGAGCCTGATATCTTTGTGGGCGGAGATGTATTCACCGGAGCGAGATTTGCCATAGATGCTATTGCAGGCGGCCGCGAGGGTATGGTATCCATCAACCGTTTTGTACACAAAGGAAACAGACTTGACCTTGCAAGAGACAGAAGAGAGTTTATCGAGCTTGATAAGGATAATATCCTTTTGGAGGGCTTTGATAATGCCAAGAGACAGATTCCGGGTAAAAAGGCCGGAGTTGCAAAAGAGACCTTTGATGATCTCAGACTTGTTCTTACTGAGGAGCAGGTTAAGACTGAAGCATCAAGATGTCTGTCCTGTGGTGCCACAACAGTTGATGTGAACCGTTGTATCGGCTGCGGACTTTGCACAACCAAGTGTGAGTTTGATGCTATCCATCTCACAAGAGATATACCTGAAGCCAGCAAGATGGTGAAGGCCGAGGATAAGCTTAAATATGTTGGACCTTATGCTCTTAAGAGAGCCGGAAAGATGGTTATTAACAAGGTTGCAGGCAAAAAAGACTGATTTTTAGAATAATAAATGAGATTTGAAAACCTGTTATACATGGCAATATGCTGTGTATAACAGGTTTTTTCTTTATAAATGATAAAAATCATAAAGCAATCATAAATAAAATCATAAAAGACAAATAAACTGCCATATATGATTAAATTTATGATGGCATTTGACGATATAATGGATATAGAAAAAGGGAAATGTGAGGTGCAACATGGAAGAACGTAGAAAAATCAATCGAATTGAATTCAAAGCAAACAGCGTAATAGTTGACAGAGACTCATTGGAAAAGTTTTACGGACAGGTTAAGAACATCAGTCCTTTGGGAATGGCAATTACAGTAAAGAGTGATACACCTTCTCTTATGGGTAAGGACGTGATCATAGTAGCTGAAACGCTTATCATGTATGCGGATGTAGTGAGAGAAGACAATGAAGCGGACGGAACAAGGACCATCGCCTTCAATGCAAAAAGATTTACAGAGGATGTTCTTCAGTATCTGTTTGAACACATCGCAATAGATTAAAAGCATAGGTGTAACTGTTAACCGGGAAAGATAGAGAGGTAATTAAGATGAAGAAAAACATTATGGATAAGAAAGTTATATCTGCCCTTACAATAGGCATTTCTGCTATGATGGCTCTTTCATCACCGATAACAGCATACGCAGAGGGTGAGGATGCTCCCACACCTGAAAATACAGAGCCTGAGACAGAAGAAACAAGTACAGTGGAAGCTGAGCCGGTAGTAACTGCAGAAGCGCAGGAGCAGGCAGAGGTAGCTCAGGAAGCAATAGAACAGATTGTAGAAGAGATCGCTCCTATTACCACAGAGGAAACCAAGGCTGAAGCAGATGACGGCGGAATGGTAGCAGATCAGGCCGTTGAAAGCGTCATCGAAGCCGCTGAAAAGATTGAAGAAGCAGCTCAGGGAGCAGCACAGGATATAGATAACGCAGAGCAGGATCTTAAGGTAGCTGAAAAGAAAGATGTAGAAGAGCAGGAAGCTGCAACATACGTTGTAGAGATAATCCAGAGTGCAGAAGAAGCCGCTGAAGTGGCTGCAGAGACTGTAGCAGAAGCACAGGAAAAAGCAGATGAAATAACAGCTGAAATCGATCAGGCTGCCGCTGAAAATGATGTTGGAAAGGCTGAAGAAGCAATAGAAAGACTTGAGACTTTAGTAGAACAGGCTCAGGAAGTAGTTGATGAAAGAAAAGAGCAGCTCGAGGATCTTAATAATAGCTATTCAAAGGCTATAGATGAACTCCAGAAGGCTGAGGATGAATTCATACTGGCACTTGCAGATGCATCAGCAGATGTACAGGCAGCAAAGCAGAAGCTCGATAATGCTAAAACTGAGGTAAATATTCTTAAGGATGCAGTAGAAGAAGCGCAGGACAAGCTCGAGGCAGAGTCTGAAGCAGCAAATGATCTGGCACAGGAACTGGGAAACAACAGAAATGGCGTAGCTAACTGGGATAAGCAGGGCGAAGTTCTTAAGGCATACATCATGGATTACTACATCCCTCAGGTTCTTGGAACAATAGATGAGAATTCCATTACCTTTAATCAGAAAGTAAAAGGTTTCGACAGACAGGATTATACATATTACGAATTTTCATATCTTGATGAGAACGGCAATCAGGTTACAAAGTATTTCAACCTTGACAGATCAGATAAGAGACTGGTTAACGGAAATCCTTACGACGGACTTGGCGGAAGCAAGGAAATCGTCATTTTCGAAAAGTCAGAGCTTGAGGTAGGAGCAGATACATATTTAAGACAGATTTACGGCGATGAGGAGTGGTTCCAGGACGCTGTAGTAAAAGGCAAGAATGGAGCAGCTTTAGATACTTTAAGATCAAAGACCAGAAAGGGTGATTTCAAAGTATACAGCTACGAGAAAGACGGAGTTACATATTATATCGCTCAGGAACAGATTGATGGAGCAAAGGCTGATTCAAGAGATCTTTCTTATGACGAAGACGGAAATCTTTTGGTAGACGGATGCAAGGTAAAAGAGGTAGTTCAGAACAGCAACAATAACATCCACGGAAATCCTAACATTATCGTAAATACCAAGGACATCAAGACCGGTGATGAGGAAACCGAAAATGAGGTATCCCAGTTCATTAAGCAGGCTGACGGATATGTTGAGCAGTATAAAGAGTACACAGACGCAGTTAATAAGGCTGAAGACGCAACTCAGGAAGCTATAGATGAAGTTGAGAGACTTGAGGATGCCATAGACGGACTTAAGAACCACAAAAATTACGTTCTTACAGCAGCTGAAGCCCTTGGTGTTACAGATGTGGCCAAGTTCCTCGGAATAGAAGTTCCCGCTTCTGCAAATTTAGATGAAATGACAGTTCCTCAGGCAATCACGTATCTGGACAACCTGCTGGTTAAGGCTAATGAGAAAATGGCAGACGCAATCGATGATCTCAACGCCATCACAGCTCAGAAGGATGTAGCAAAAGAGGCTATCAGCAATCTTGCAACTGAAAGTGATGTGGATCCTTCCGAAGTTATAGAGGAGATTGATAATCAGATACAGGATCAGCAGCAGGAAGAGCAGAACAACGAAGAGACCCAGGAAAACCAGAATAACAACGAAGTGACCCAGGAAAACCAGAATAACAACGAAGAGACTCAGGAAGCGCAGAACAACAACGAAGAG
>NZ_KK211316.1:71960-100665 GCF_000621605.1 Butyrivibrio sp. MC2021
AACAACGAAGAGACTCAGGAAGCTCAGAACAACAACGAAGAGGCTCAGGAAGCTCAGAATAACAACGAAGAGACTCAGGAAACTCAGAAGCCTGAAAATAAAGTAGAGTACAAAGAGACAGAAGAACAGAAGGAAGAAGAGAAAGCCGAAGAGCAGAAAGTAGAAGAAAAAGCCGAAGAGCAGAAGGAAGAAGAGAAAGCCGAAGAGCAGAAAGTAGAAGAAAAAGCCGAAGAGCAGAAGGAAGAGGAAAAGGCCGAAGAGCAGAAGGAAGAGGAAAAGGCCGAAGAGCAGAAGGAAGAAGAAAAAGCTGAAGAACAGACTGAAGAAGAAAAGTCCGAAGAAGAGATAAAAGACGAAGACAGCAAAGGCGAAGAAATCAGCGAAGAAGAGAATAAGGAAGAGAACGAAGCAGAGCAGGAGATTAAGGATGAAGATCCTCAGCCTTCAAAGCCCACAAAGCCTTCAAAACCCGCAAAGCCTTCAAATCCTGAGAACGATAATAATGATACAGAAAACACATTTAACGAGTACATCCCTGAGGAAGGTACCTACGAGACAGTTCAGGATTACGCAATAGTATTCACAACACTTCCGGAAGCAGTTGTAGCTGAAAACAAAGCTTTTGCACCTACTCTTACAACAAACAGAGAGAATACCGGATGGACAGCTGGATCAATCATCGACATGGTAAACGAAATCGCAGAGGAAAAGAACGAGCAAGCAGAGTTTACCGAGACAACAGAAGTCCAGACTACCGAGAAGAGAGAAACCACCAAAAAGGAAGAGAATAAAAAAGCAACTGTTACTATCGATGAAGAGACAACTCCTCTGGCAGCAACAGTTCCTACAGAAAAAGAAGCACACATGAACTGGTGGTGGCTCCTCATAGTAATTCTTCTGGGAGTTACAGGCGAAGAGATGTACAGAAAGCATAAAGAAAAAGAAAAGGAAGCTAAGCAGGAAATAACAAAGTAAATTTAATAAAATCTTTAGAAAGCCGGTCTTGAGAAAGGGACCGGCTTTCTTTTATGATTATTATATCTATGTAAGCGCAGTAATGAGGGGAACTATATCGTTTAAGTGATAAGCGCATTACAGAAGGGGGAAAAATGAGATATTTTAAGTCTAAGCACGTCAGAATTGGCGATGTATCTGATTTTCAAAGTGTTTACCGTGTTCTTGACAGATTCATAGAGGATACCCTGATGAAGAAAAGGGACGCATTGAGGCTCAGGCTCCTTACTGAGGAGGTCCTGAGGCTTGTAGGATCGATTCTCGATGAAGAATTAGTGGAGATGTGGCTTGAGGGCAATTCAAGAGTTGCCTATATTACTCTGACTGCCGAGAATAATCTTGATGCAAATCAAAGAGAAAAGTTAAAGTCACTGGCTCCGGAGGGGGCAAAGGAAGGCTTTTTTGACAAGCTGATATCAACATTCATTGCGGCTCCTCCCGGGGAGAAGCGTTGGAGTCTTAAAGAATATCAGGAGGATCTTCAAAAGAAAAAGGCTGACGATAAGTACTCTCAGGAAGCCTGGGAAGATCTCGAGAGGTCTCTGGTAGCAAATCTTGCGGACGACATCGAGATTTCCATGAAGTTCGAAAAGGTGCAGATGAAGGTAACCAAGGACTTTTCAGAAGCCCTTTGCACTGTGGGCTCAAGAGTTCCCCAGAAAGCAACGGACTATATGTTTATTGAAAGCGACCATATGGAAGAGGAGAGAATAGCTGAAAGAGCCGAAGAACTCATCAGTGATCTTGATCTGAAGAAAAAGGATAAGCTTCATATGAAGCTGCTTTTTGAAGAAACAATTGGTATGCTTCAGGCCATGGTGGGAAATTATCATGTAGCTCTTTATATGGAAAGATATAAGAACGAGGCATGTATAAAGCTCACAGCCAAGACAGAGATGGATGCGGACAAGAAAAAGAGTCTGATCGAAGTATCCAAGCAGCACAAGAATATGTTTGTAAAAGGCTTTATGGACAAGGTCAGTGAGGTCATAGAAAACGGTTTGCTGAACTATGACAATGTTATGAAGCTTGAACAGCAATATGGCCTTAACATGGTGGGGTACGGAGCCATGGGGGTCTACAGCAATATGGATGGCTTTGCTGATGCGGGGGTTATGTGGTCATTGGCAGAGTATAAACAGGCACTTATGGACGCCTCCGGGGGAGACGAAGGCGCCGGTGAGGCTTGGGATGAACTTGAAAAATCAATTGTTGCCAGCCTCGCAAAGGATGTGCTTGTGGGAGTAAAGGGCGACAGGGTAGATATGACACTGGTTTACGATCTTGAATGATCATTGCCAAAGCCGTAGCTGCTTTCGTATAAAGATGTAGCGCTGTTATTTTTTTATGAGGGGAAAAATTATGAAACAAGATATTTTTATCAGGATTTATGCGATCATTTTGACAATTGCCGTGCTGGTTACCAGCGCTTCGGCTGTGCAGATAGCCAAGGTATACGCCGAAGAGGGTGAGACCTTTTTGGAAGAGGAGCCCGGCGAAGATATTTATTATGAAGAAGAGGATCAGGATGACTATGATGATGACTATCCTGAGGAGGATCAGGAAGAAGATGATGATGTCATCTGGGATAAAGATGAGCCGGATCCCTTTGACTATGATCTGGCCTGCTATACTCCCGACATAAATCTGGGAACGGTTTATGAAGGTGAGTATATTGAAGCAAAGCCCTTTACAATAGTCAATATCGGAAACAATGGCTTCCCTATCACATGGGAGGAGGTTGATTCCTCCACGGCCTTTTCTATTGCCATGACCTCCAAAGAGCCTTATCTGCAGCCCGGCGACTCTGCATCATACCTCGTATATGCCGATTCTGACTTACCGGAAGGCAATTACAAAGCCACATATACCTTTTTCTCAGGAAATGATTACAGAAGACATCATGTGGCTGTTGTAAACGTTTCACTCACAGTAAAAGCTGATGAACCCTATATCTCAAGCATTCAGGTGGTTCCGGGATCTGTTACCGTTCCGAGAGGAAAAAATTATCAGTTTGAAGCCTGGGTATATGGCGGTAATGACTATGATGCATCAGTAAGCTGGTCCATTACTGAACATCAGAGCACCGGAACAAAGATCAATTCAAACGGTGTTTTAACTGTAGGTGAGAACGAAACAGCATCTTCCTTTGTGGTTCTTGCGACCTCAAGACAGGATCCGTCCTATGTAAGCAGATCGATTGTAACCGTAGCCAGCGTTGACCATATGGTTTCGGTAAAAGCTGAACCATCAAAGGGCGGCGCCGTAGCAGGCGGCGGAGCTGTAACAGACGGAGACAGCGTGACCGTTTCCGCATCACCGAATAACAACTACTATTTTGTTGGATGGTATGAGGGCAAAAATCTTGTATCTGAAAGAAAGACAGCCACCTTCACCAACATCACCGGAGACAAGACCTTTGTTGCCAAATTCGAAAGGGCAACCTGCTATGTAAAGACTTCCGTAAATGACGGCGACGGCGGAACTGTAAGTAAGAGCATCAGCGTGGATTACGGCGGAAAGACCACCATCACGGCAAAAGCCAAGGATGGATACAGCTTTGAAGGTTTTGTTGAGGATAATAAGACCATAAGCAAGGCAACCAGCCTTGAACTTAACAATATTACTACCGATAGGAACATTGTTGCTGTATTTAAGAGAGATACCTGTGTAGTAAACGTAACGGTTAATCCTCAGGACACAGGAAAATATGAGGGTGCCGGCAAGTATAACAAGGGCTCAAAGGTTAAGCTTACCACTGAAGCATATCAGGGATACGAGTTTACGGGATGGACCATCAACGGACAGGTGGTATGCAAGGATAAGACTTATATCATTGAAAAGATTGGCCAGGATGTTAATGTAGTAGCCAACTTTATGAAGAAGGATGCTGCTACATATAAAATAACATCGGGTATTGGAAACCAGGGCGGCGCGATCCTTCCAAGCGGAGACATCATGATCGCAGAAGGCGGAAGCGCAACCTTTAACATTGCACCTGCACAGAATTACAGGATCAAATCTGTTTCAGTAGACGGAAAGAATATAGGTGCGGTTGCAAGCTATACCTTTAACAATGTAAGGGGTGCACATTCTATCGTGGCAAGCTTTGAACAGGTTGCCCCGGCAGCGTCATCAAAACCTGCGGCCGCAAGCACTGCAGCCACCAGTAAGACAGTGGCTGAGAAGACCAAGACTGCTACTGATACCAAAGAGAAGAACTGGACAGAATATAATAAGGATACTGCAACAGAGGGAGCGGTTCCTGAGCAGCAGATTGTTGAAGATGAGTTGAATGAGGAAATAGAGCTTCTTGAGGAAGAGGATTACGCCGATGATACTCTCATAGAAGCGGAGGAAATGTCTGAGATTCATGAGTCCAATGCCGGAGGCATAATGGGTAAACATAATCTTGATGAGGACACTCTCAGATTGCTCATCAATGATGATGCTGTTACTCCTATGCTCAAGGAAGCTTTTGAGGATGGAACACTTCAGATCACGGTAAACAATTCATATGCGGCAGATACTCAGGAAACAGCAGTGGAAACATATTACAGCAAGCCTACAGCCATTAACTTCCAGGATGTTATTGTTGCTTCCCTTTCAGACGAGGAAAAGTACCAGGTTCTTACCGGTACACCGATTTCCTTTAATGTGGATATTACTGAGAACACCGACAGCATCGATGAAGAAACCAAAGCAATAATGCAGAAGAAGGTTGGATATAAGGCTGTCAGCTATTTTGATTTCCTTGTAATGAAGACCAGCAACGGAACAACTTCGGTCATCAATAATACAGGAGCTGAGCTGGAGGTTGTAATCCCTATACCTGAACAGTATAGAAAAGAAGGCCGTAAGTTCTCCGTCATCAGAAATCATAACGGAGTAGTGGACGTTCTTCAGGATATCGGAGATGATCCTACGACCATAAGATTCAGAACCAACAAGTTCTCTGAATATGCGATTGCCTATGAAGCAGTTAATGTCAACAAGCTGATACTCAGATTTTTGATAATAGCTGTTATTGCACTGATCCTTGCAGTTATCTGCTTTGCAAGCCTTGTATATTACAGAAGAAAGGCAAGAAGAGAAAGAAGAGCAGCAAGGCGATCATAAGCCTTTATAGCGATTGGCAAGATAAAAAGATAATAAGATAAGTCCAAGTGTCTCTGTGACGTGATAGATAATGGAAGTCCATACGATTCCTATCTCACGTCCCATGAGATACACGGTCTGCATCCGGAATACTCCGAAGGCAAGTAAAAAGAGCAGAAGAATGATCAGGGAAAAGATCTTCAGAAATTTGTCGTTTAAGAAGATACCTGTCATTACAACGCCTAAAAGAATTGCTGAGAGAATTTCCAGATATTTGAAACCGTGGGTCATATTATAGAGCATCACGAAGGTGCCGTCTGAAAGGCCGGTTCCTGTGGATAAAGCATCCATGAGCATGGATATGAACTGACGATACATGACAGAGGTAAAATCATATATCAACTCTGCGCCAACGAATATGACAGCCCAGAGCTGCAGAAGACGGCTTATTGATGAAACTGAAAGAGATGCGATGTTGTTACCGAGATACTCCTTTTGGAGCTCACCAATCTCTTTTTGGTCGCTTTCGGGAATAAGAGTCATGTAGTGATTCAGTTTTTTCCAGGCCAGGAAGAAAATGGTGACGGTGATGAGGATCTGCAGGACCGATACTATGATCTGGGTGTTCCACAGGTATGAGTCGATCATGTCAGGGCTTATACTACTGCTTTTTTTCATGAAAAAACGAACCGATCCCTCTGAAGCGGCGGCCAATATTCTGATGACAGCTACCAGCATGATTGAGTTCGACAATATATGTTTTTTCATACTTATGTACATGATCATCCTCCGAAAAAAGCTTATATAAACAGAATAGACAAACAAAAGGGCAGTTTCAAGTTTTTTTGCCACAAGTGATGTCTTGTTCGTATAAATAAGCAGAACAGGTATTATGGAGGTGCAAAACCATGAAAGAACATAAAATATCAAATGGATTTAGAGACTTTTGGATGTATGTTGCATTTACTTTTTCCATGGCGAGGGATGTGCGCAAATTCCTTAGGGAAGAGAAGATGAGCGAATCCAGAATGTTATTCAGATTGTGAAAGAATTGTCGGACAAAAATCAAAGTATATGTCGAAATAATATAATATTTGGTTATAATATTATTATAGTCGCACAGAAAGGATTGGTCGATTATGGAGAAGAAGATATCGAAGTTATTTGATTTTCAGAAGTATGAGCCAAATGAAAAGTTAGCAGGAGTTATCCAGGATGTTGAAGCCAGATATCCTGATACTAAGGCAAATGCTCTTTCTGATGATGAGTTGTCTTTTGTTGCTGCTGCTGGGAATCCGAGTTTAGGTGACAAACCTGATATGGAATCAAAATATAGGGGGCCCAGAATCGATCCATAAGAATCATGCTTCCTCAGGATTTTCAATGAAGGGATGAAATAAGTTAAATGGGAGAACAGTTCTCAAAGGAACAGATTTACAAGGATTACAAGGATAAGGTATTTGCCTATATTCGAAATCATGTTAATTCAATAGCGGACGCAGAAGATCTGTGTGAAGATGTTTTTGTAAAGATATTCGAAAAGATCGACACATATGATGAGAGTAAATCCAGGCTTTCCACCTGGATTTATTCCGTGACCAGTAATACAGTGATAGATTTTTACAGGACCAATCATATTCATTCTGAGATTCCTGATGATCTGTCAGATGAAAAAAGTACGATTGAAGAGGATTATCTGGACAAGGAAGGGCTGGATGCCCTTGCGGATGCCCTTAAGGAGCTTCCCAGGGAGCAGATGGACATCATAGTTCTCAGATATTATAAAGGCTTTACGCTTCAGGAAGTGGCAGAAAAGATGTCACTTTCCTATGGAATTACCAAATTGAGGCATAGAGAGGCGCTTGGAACATTACAGAGATTGCTTGCGTAGGGGGGCTAAGCTTCTGTGAGGAAAAAAAGCAGAGTCAAAGTTCCGGTGGTGATACAGATGGAGGCCCTGGAGTGTGGGGCGGCCTGCCTTTCGATGATATTGGCCTATTACGGCAGGTGGGTAACTCTAGAACAGCTCCGAATAGACTGCGGAGTATCCAGGGACGGATCCAATGCCAAAAATATTCTGATTGCTGCCAGAAAATACGGACTTGAAGCCGGAGGCTTTAAATTCACACCTTCTTCTATCATGGAAGAAGGTTCTTTTCCATGCATAATTCATTGGGATTATAACCATTTTGTGGTTTTGGAGGGCTTTTCCAAGGGTAAAGCTCTTATTTGTGACCCCGCCAAGGGGGAGACCTCGGTTTCTCTTAGTGAATTTGAAAAATCCTTTACCGGAATTGCTCTTATGTTTGAACCTACGGCAGAGTTTGCGCCCGGAGGAAAGCGAAAGAGCATCCTGAAGTACGCTTCGGAAAGGCTTAAAGGCGCTGCGGGAGCCGTTGTGTTCACCACAACGATGGCTATTTTTGCATATCTTTTTACAATTATCACACCTATCATAAAGGGACATGTTATCGACGAATATCTGACAAAAAAGAATTATGGGACAGCAGATTCCTTCATGATTCTTCTGATACTGCTGGCGGTGCTGGAGATTGCCGTTGAATGGGTAAACGCCGTTTACTCGCTAAAGATCGACGGAAAGCTTGCTGTAAACGGCAGTACTTCGTTTTTGTGGAAGGTTCTTAATATGCCCATGGAATTCTTTTCCCAGCGAACCGCCGGAGACATCCTTCTTAGACAATCCGCCAATGAACAGATCGCCAAGACCATGGTCAATACTCTGGCACCTCTGTGCCTGAACAGCATAATGATGGTGGTCTATATGGTAATAATGATCCGAAGCTCAGCACTGCTGGCGGCGGTCGGAATAATAACTGCTGTTATAAACAGCCTTGTGACCATGTATGTTTCGAGAAAAAAGGAAAATGTCATAAGAGGCCTTCTTTTGGATAACGGAAAGCTTGAAACTGCCACTATTTCAGGAATCAGCATGATTGAAACCATCAAGGGAAGTGGGGCTGAGAACGGTTATTTTGAGAAATGGTCCGATATCAAGGCGGATTTTGATGACAAAGAGGTTATCTTTTTAAGGATCAATACATATCTGGGACAGATTCCGGTTTATATTGCGCAGATAGCCAACCTGTTTGTGCTCTTTCTTGGTGTGTATCTGACCATGAACGATCAGTTTACACTTGGTATGATCAGTACGTTCCAGGGAATTATGGGTAATTTCCTGAGCCCTGCCCAGAAAATGATGGATACCGGGGCCAATCTTCAGCAGATGCGCGCCAGGATGGAACGAATAGATGATGTAATGAATTACAGCACCGATGAGTATGCGGATAGGGAGTTTATAACCCAAAACGGTGAACACGAAAAATTATCCGGCAATATAGAGATTAAAAATGTAACTTTCGGCTACTCGAGGCTTTCTCCGCCCATAATTGACGATTTTTCTCTATCTGTCAAAAAGGGACAGAGGATCGCCATAGTAGGAAGCAGCGGAAGCGGCAAATCCACCGTGTCCAGGCTTATGTCCGGGTTATTTAAGCCCTGGAGCGGGGAGATCCTCTTTGACGGAAAGTCAATCGGTGAGATTGACAGAGGCGTACTTACCGGTTCTTTGGCAGTGGTGGACCAGGAGATCACGATTTTTGCCGATACCATCGAAAACAATATCAAGATGTGGGATTCTTCCATTCAGGATTTTGAGGTCATTCTGGCGGCCAGAGATGCCCAGGTTCATGATGATATCATGCAAAAGAACGGCGGGTATCAATATGTTTTGACGGAGGGCGGAAAAGAGCTTTCCGGCGGTCAGAGGCAGAGACTTGAAATAGCCAGAGTTTTGGCCATGGATCCCTCAATAATAATTCTGGATGAGGCCACCAGTGCTCTTGATGCAAAGACAGAGCAGGATGTGATCAGGGCCATTAAGGAACGCGGAATAACTCTTGTTATTATTGCGCACAGGGTCTCTACCATAAGAGACTGCGACAATATCATTGTTTTGGACAGCGGTGTTATTACCGAGAGCGGAACCCATGATCAGCTCATGGCAGAGGACGGATACTACAAAAGACTTGTTTCAAGTGAAGGAGTGTAAGGTCAGTGGGCTTTTTTGACGATCAGATAAGACAACGAAATAAAAGCGATGAAGATCTTTACAATGACTCCTATGAGAAGATCAACAGACAGGTTCTGGGGGTAAAGAGTAAAGCAAAAAGTCAGGGGGGAAAGTATACCATTCAGTCGGCCCTTGAGGAGATTTTTGCTTTCTACGGCCATAAACCTGTGCCGATTCCCACTTTTGTAACAGATCCCTTAAAACAGATCGAGTATTCGATAAACAATGTTGGTATGATGAAGCGAAGGATAGAGCTGAAGGGAAAGTGGTATCTGGACAGCTTTGGACCTTTGCTGGCTTTTTATAGGGATACCGAAGAACCGGTGGTGCTTTTTCCTATCGGGTTTACGGGATATTTTTACTATGACAGGAACAGTGGCAAAAAGATTCTGGTCAGGGGAAAGAACACAAAAAAGCTGAAGGATCATGCTTATTGCTTCTATAATCCGCTGCCTCTGCGAAAGCTCGGAATACCGGCTCTTTTGAGCTATATGAAGAGCTGTATCTCGAGATATGATGTGGCCATTTTTACACTGGTCAGTGTACTTACCGTGCTTATAAGTCTGATAGCGCCGAATCTTACTCTGATCCTGACTACAACTGTAATAAAGGATAAAAGTATAAATCTGCTGATAGGCCTGGGGCTGGTGATAGTCGGGGCGACCCTTATGACAGCTTTTCTGGACTCCCTAAAGGAAGTTATAACTGCAAGGGTTAAGTGGAAGGTCACTATTCCCATGGAAGGTGCTGTGATGCAGAGGATTTTGTCCCTTCCTGCACCATTTTTCAGGAATTATAGCGCAGGTGAGCTGACCAAGAGGGCAAGAGGTGTGGCAGAGATCTGCCAGCTAATGATCACCTCTGTATTAAGCGTAGGTATCACTTCCATTATATCGTTGATATATGTATTTCAGATATTCGGATATGCACCGGTACTGGTGGTACCTTCATTGATCATCATAATATTAACGGTTTTGGTGGGCTCGATTACTGCTCTGGTACAGATCCGGATATCCAAGAAGCAGATGAAGCTGGAAGCGGCGGAATACGGTCTTACCTACGGCATAATAAGCGGCATTCAAAAAATCAGGCTGGCCGGGGCTGAAAGAAGAGCCTTTGCAAAGTGGGCATCCCATTATGCTGAGCAGGCAAGTCTTACATACAACCCGCCCGTATTTATAAAGCTGAATTCTGTGATAAATACAGCAATAACTCTTTTGGGAGCGATTGTTATTTATTTTTGCGCCATCAAGAGTGAGGTATCGGCTTCAGTGTTTTACTCTTACAGCATAGTATACGGCTATGTCCTTGAAGCATTTTCGCTTTTGGCGGGAGTAGCCTTGTCATTAGCGGATATTCGGCCTGTTTTTGAGCTTGCTGAGCCCATACTAAAGGCTGAACCTGAGGCCAAGGAAAATAAGGAAGTAATCAAGCGCCTTACCGGATCTATTGAGTTTAACAGGGTGTCCTTCAGATATTCCAAGACAGAACCTGATATTCTCAGAGATTTTTCCCTTAAGATAAAGCCCGGTGACTATGTGGCGATTGTTGGTAAGACAGGCTGCGGAAAGTCAACGCTGGTAAGACTGATCCTTGGTTTTGAGCGGGCCCAGAAGGGGGCAGTTTACATTGACGGAAGAGATATTACCAAAGTGGATATCAGGTCCCTCAGAAGAAAGATTGGAACCGTTTTGCAGGAGGGAAAACTTTTTTACGGAAGTATTTATGAAAATATAGCAATAGCAGCGGACAACCTCACTGAGGAGGAAGCCTGGGAAGCAGCTGAAATAGCAGGAATAGCAGACGATATACGGGCTATGCCCATGGGTATGCACACTGTTGTTTCGGATGGTCAGGGAGTCATCTCCGGTGGTCAGAAGCAGAGAATACTTATTGCCAGAGCAATAGCGCCAAAGCCCAGAATCCTCATTTTTGACGAAGCGACCAGTGCCCTGGACAATATCACACAGAAAAAGGTATCCGATGCCCTGGACAATCTTAAATGCACCAGGATTGTGGTGGCTCACAGGCTTTCGACCATAAGGAACTGCAATAGGATCATGGTCCTTTCCGACGGGAAAATTGCGGAGGAGGGAACTTATGAGGAACTTATGGCCCGTAAAGAAAAATTTTATGAACTTGTTAGTAATCAACAACTATGATTTAGTTAAAAAATAAACTATAATTAGCATAGACTTTGTGATAGGAGGTAGGGATGGAGAATTATCAGAAAATTACAGACAAGTACATTATCAGTTATGATTCCCTGAACAGGATAGGAGGCTGGATCGGCGAACTTGGTCTTGCAAAGCGCGACAGTCTTCATCTGAGACTACTTACAGAAGAAACCCTTGGAATGGTCAAGGCTATGACCGGTGATTACGAAGCTGTTATCTGGTTCGCCAAAGATAACGATAAGGAAGCAAGCATTTTTCTCACTATCAAAGCCGAAGACATAGATTTGGAACAGAAAAAGGAACTTATTGAAGTTTCTACAGAAAAAACCAATGCCAAAGCCAAAGGATTTATGGGAAAAATCGCCGATATCATTGAAAATGGGCTTTTGAGTTACGAGAATGTATGCAAACTTCAGCAGGAATATGGCGGCGGTTACATTGATTATGGTACAATGGGTATATCCGGTAGCATGGACGGTATAGAAGAGAGTGCACTGGCTTGGTCTCTGTATGAATACAGGACGTCCCTCGAAACTGCGGCGGAGAGCAGTAATGCTGCCAAGGAAGCCTGGGATGAACTGGAAAAATCCATTGTGGCGAGTCTTGCAAAGGATGTTAAGGTGGGCGTACAGAGAAATGTTGTAGATATGACTATAACCTGCGAGCTTAAGGGAAACTGATAGCAAAGCAGGGAAGATTTATGAGAGGAGAGAAAACATGACAATCAACAAGACATTAAACGGAGAGGCTCTTACAATTGCACTGGAGGGAAGACTTGATACTACAACAGCACCTAGTCTTGATGATGAACTTAAGACTGCCCTCAATGGCGTGACAGCACTTACTTTTGACCTGGAGAAGCTCGAGTACATTTCATCTGCGGGACTCAGAGTTCTTTTATCAGCTCAGAAGGTCATGAATAAGCAGGGCAATATGATTGTTAAGAACGTTAGCGAAGAGATCAATGAAATTTTTGAAGTAACAGGTTTTGTTGACATTCTCAATATTGAATAAAAAGGCAGATAATAATGAAAGAGCTCATTCTTGAAGCTAAAACCGATAATCTGGACAAGGTTATTGCCTTTTTAGAAGAGCAACTTGAGAGCATGGGATGTTCAATGAAACTTCAGATGCAGCTGGATGTGGCTGTTGAAGAGATTTTTGTGAACATTGCCAGTTATGCCTACGGTTCCGGGACAGGTGATGCGTTGATAAGAATAAATCACGAGACCGATCCGGAAAGGGTTGTGATAACTTTTATTGATGAAGGCGTACCTTACGATCCCTTGAAAAAGGAAGATCCGGATGTTTCTCTGTCCGCAGAGGAGAGAGAAATAGGCGGCCTTGGTATTTTTATGGTCAAAAAGACCATGGACGACATGAGTTATGAGTGGCTTGACGGCAAGAATATTCTTACTCTTACCAAAAATTTTTAAACTCATTTAATAATTGATTTCATGCCTGTATGTTATAATTTATCCATAGCTCAATATAGTAAAAAACACTAGAAGGAGGCATATATGGCAGACTCAAGAAGCGATCTTATTAATCAGTTGGCCGCCAGCATGGGAGCTGGAGATTATGCGAAGACCAGATTTGAGGAATCAAGATATGATCCTGAAACAGGTACTTTGTATTGCGACGGATATGTTATTTCCAAGAGTGTTATTGAGGAAGCGACTCAGCATTTTAAGATGATGCAGAATAAATGCGACATGAGTGATCCGGCCTCCAGACATATGGCGATGATCTACAAAACTGCCATAGAGGGCATCAAGAAGCTGCAGGAAAGCGGCCAGGGTGATGCGAAATAAATATAAACAGTAAAAGCTCTTATCGTTATGATAAGAGCTTTTTTTACAACAGAATCAATATTCCTATTGAAATAACGGCAACCACCGCAATTGAGGTGGATATGAGCTTGTTTCGGATTGTAGAAGCGTCCACATATCTGCCGTTGCAATTAACAGTCTCAACTACTTTCTTTGATGAATTTCTGATGTAATCGTTATCTGAAGGTCTGATATTCTCCATAGCCTTGTCCTCCGTGTATGAAGAATATGTTATACCATAATTGTGACGAATATCTGTTGACGGTATAAACCATTTATAAATTTATTATAATAAAAAAATGTTCGGATGTAGTATAATATATATTGAGGATATGTTGATAACTATGTTTCTCCGGTAGTTTACGTCGAGGTTCATCCATGGGAAAATATCAGCGAGATTATATAGCCCCCATAAATGAAGACGATAGGGAATATGTCCTTGATAATTTTGACAAGGCCCTTAGGGAAGGCTGGATACAGGTGTATAACCAGCCTATTATTCGTGCGGCCAATGGCATGGTCAGCGACGAGGAAGCCCTTGCAAGATGGTGCGATCCTGTTATTGGAATCATGGACGCCGAGTGTTTTATTCGGGTTCTTGAAGAGGCAGGACTTATTCATAAGCTTGATCTGTATATTGTAGATAATCTTATGAACAAGATGAAAAAGCAGGCAGAGGAAGGTTTGTATGTGGTCTCTGAATCCATTAACCTTTCCAGAGAAGATTTTGATGCCTGCGACATGGTTGAGGAAATACGGTCCAGGGTGGATGCAGCGGGCATTGGCCGGGATAAGCTCATTATTGAGATAAAAGAGAGCATCATCGGTAATGACTTTGCATTTATGAAGGAGCAGATTGAGCGGTTTCAGGAGCTGGGCTTCAAGGTCTGGATGGATGATTTTGGAATCGGCTTTTCTGCCATGGAGGTTCTTGAGGACCTTCATTATGATGCTGTCAAATTGAATATGAAATATATGGAGAGTCTTAAGGACTCTGAGTCCTGTAAGATCATTCTTGTTGGAGTTATCAGGATGGTCAGCGGCCTTGGAATCGATATTATTGCCGAGGGCGTCGAAACACAGGAGCAGGCTGAGTTTCTTATAGAAGTCGGATGTACCAAGCTTCAGGGGTACTTCTACAGCAAGCCGCTTCTTCTGGAGGGCATATTGGAACGCAGTAGAAAGGGTGAACTGATAGGCTTTGAGAATCCCCTGGAATCTGATTATTATACCTCTATCGGCAAGGTTAATCTTTACGATATGTCCATATCCATTGAAGATGATGAGACCTTGCAGGACTATTTTGACACAATGCCTATGGCTATTCTTGAAACCGGCCAGACTTCGATCAGATTGGTTAGATGTAACAAGACCTATAGGGAGTTTCTGAACAAGACTTTGCCGGAGGCTTTCAGTAATAAGGAAGTTGACTACAATCTGATGTCCAACGGACGCGGTTCCGGATTTTTGAAGGCCCTCAGGCAGTGCGGAATAGACGGAAAACGTGTTGTCATGGACGAAAAAACCACAAGTGGCAAGATCGTTCATGTTTTTATCCGCAGGATCGCTATCAATCCAGTAACGGGTGTTATTGCATTTGCCATTGTGGTTCTGGGAATCATTGATGATACTATACCCAATGCAGGGCCTACCTATGCATATGTGGCCAGGGCATTGTCTTCCGATTATATTAATCTGTACTATGTAAATCTGGATAATGATACCTTTATCGAATATAGTGCAGACAAAGATTATGAGGATCTTGCGGTGGAGAGACACGGCGAGAACTTCTTTGATGCCAGCAGGAGAGATGCAAAGACTCAGATCTATGAGGAAGATCTTGATGTATTCCTCAGATCCTTTACAAAGCAGAATATCCTTGAGAATCTCGATGAACACGGGTCTTTTACAATAACATATCGTATCAAACGCAAAAACGGCCCTGTTTATGTCAATATGAAGGTTGTTCGAATCAAGACAAGGGGCAATCATATAATTATAGGTGTTAATAATGTTGATGCTCAGATGAAGGAGCAGGAAGTCCTGGAGAGAGCCAAGGAAGAGCGCAAGACCTATAAGAGAATTACTGCGCTTTCAGGCGATTATATCTGTATTTACACGGTGGATCCCAAGACTAATCACTACACAGAATACAGTGCTACCAGTGATTATAAGAATCTTGATATTGATAAAGAAGGAGAGGACTTCTTTGAGGCAACTGTTGCAGATGCCAAAAGGTATGTTTATCTAGAAGATCTTGATGTGTTCCTTTCATCTTTTTCCAAGGAAAAAATACTCAGTCAGATAAAGAAAAATGGCGTATTTTCCATGAATTACAGGATCGTGTTGTCCGAGGAACCAATATACATCAGCTTAAAGGCGGCAATGATCGAGGAAATAGGCCGACCACAGCTGATTGTGGGTCTCATTAATATAGATGAGCAGGTTAAAAGAGATCAGGAGTATATCTATAATCTTTCACTGGCCAGAAATGAGGCAAATATTGATGTTCTGACCGGCGTAAAAAATAAGCATGCCTATGTTGATGTTGAAATGCAGCTCAACAACATGATCGCTGAGGATCAGGCACCGGAATTTGCGCTGGCAGTTCTGGATCTTAACGGCCTTAAAGCAGTCAATGATACCTTAGGTCATCAGGCCGGGGATGAATTTATCAAAATGGGTTGCTCTATCATCTGCGGAATTTTCAGACACAGTCCGGTATTCAGGGTTGGTGGAGATGAGTTTGCGGTTATTTGTCAGGGGCGGGATTACAAGAATATCGACCTGCTTATGACAAGGCTTGAGGAGAGAAACAGCAAGAATATTGATAGCGGAAGCGTGGTTATTGCAGGGGGGATGGCGCGCTACCAGGGAGAAAGAAGCGTAGCAAGTGTTTTTGAAAGAGCAGATGTTGCTATGTATGAGAATAAAAAATATTTAAAGACATTACACACGTGATTGTGTTATGGTATATAAAAGTTTAGGTGGAGGTTTTTTATGAGTTACAGTTTTGTGGTATTCGCAGATGGATGTGCGAATCTTCCTAAGGAGATGCTGGATGGCATACAGCTGATCCCGAATGAGTATTTATTGGATGATGTTCCACAAACATATTCAGGGGATATTGATCATTTTGATGGACACGCTTTTTACGAAGATTTAAGGAATGGCAAGGTCGCAAAGACTTCTCTTTTGAATACACATTTATTTGAGACTACTTTCAGACCTGTTCTCGAGCAGGGACAGGATATTATCTATATTTCCATGAGTTCCGGCATCAGCGGAACTTATAACGCAGCCAGAATCGCAGCCGAGGAGCTTACAGAGGAATTTCCCGACAGATTTATTCATATTGTTGATTCACACGGATGCGGCTTTGGTAACGGAATTTTAGCCTTTCGCGGTGCCAAGCTTGCAAGAGAGGGCGTTGATGTAAGAGAAGCGGCAAGGCTTCTTGACGAGGATGTACCTCACATGTGTCAGTACTTTACTGTGGGAGACCTTAATTTTCTCAGAAGAACCGGCCGTGTCAGCGGCGTTGCGTCAACCATCGGTAATGTTCTCAACATCAAGCCAATTTTATACGGAGATCATACAGGCCATATTGTTTCCTGTGTTAAGGCCAGAGGCCGCAGCCAGGCTATACGTACACTGGTAAAAAAATACGAAGAAAAAGTAATGGATATTCCGGATCAGTATGTGTGCATTTCTCATGGTGATTGTCTGCAGGATGCGGAAGCCCTGAGAGACATGGTGCTTGAGGTCACACCCGGTGTGCCGGTAACCATAGCGCAGCATGAGCCCTTTTCCGGAGCCCATGTAGGCCCTGATATGTTAGGTCTGTTCTTCTACGGCAAGGAAAGATAATGAAACATCATCCCCATTTCAGATCAAGAAAAGCGAAGGAAAAGCGTGAAAAAGCCAAGGCGGCGCTGCTTTTTCCTGAGGATGAATTTAATGAATACTGGAATAAGCATCATAGGGACGTGGAAAGAGCGGTCTATGATGCTTTTCTTGACGTGTTGGCGCAGGAGAGAATATTTATAACCACCCGAAACGCTTTCGGAGTGGTTCATAAGCAGGAACTCAACGGCAGCAATATCGAAAAATTTTGTGATACCCTTCCGAAAAAAATGAATAATACCATGATGAAGGAAATGATGCCTTCTTATGGTCATGTGATATACAGTGTTATTTTAAACTGCGATAACATGCCCCTGGTGAGCTTCACCGTAGCCTGTAGCGAACGTGTTGCATCAAGGCTTATCCTGGACTATCTGAGGGATTCCAAGAAAAACAGGCAGATCATTGACTATGTCAGGGACAGGCTTTCGGAACTTATTGTCTATGAGCAGATCGAACAGAATCCCCATTATCCCAGAATTGCATACAGATTAAAAAAGACTATGGCGGCCAAGAAGCTGTTGTATGAAAGCATACAGACTTCAACTCCTGATGATTATACCGAGCTTTTTCCGCTTACAAGGAAGATGGAAAGGCATTTTATTCTTCATATAGGGCCTACCAATTCCGGTAAGACCTATCAGGCCATTGAGGATCTTAAGGCAGCTGAGAGCGGTATTTATCTGGCTCCCCTTCGTCTTCTGGCCTATGAACAGTATGAGAGAATGAACAAAGAGGGCTGCCCCTGCTCCATGATCACGGGAGAAGAGCGTATTCTTATGCCCGGATCCTTCCATCAGGCCTCAACCATTGAGATGATGGACCTCAGGGAAGAGTGGGACGTGGCTGTTATAGATGAAGCCCAGATGGTGGCGGATCGACAGCGAGGCGGCTCCTGGACTAATGCGATCCTTGGGCTCAGAGCTAAGAGGATTCATATATGTGCTTCTCCTGATGCGGAGAAGATTCTGGTCAGAATGATCACTTCCTGCAAGGATACCATGGAAGTTATGTACCATGAGAGAAAAACACCCCTGGAGATGGACGCTGAGGCCACGGATTTCAGATTCCCCGAGGATGTTAAAAAGGGAGATGCGCTCATTGTCTTTTCCAGAAAAGATGTTCATGGCGTTGCGGCAGAGCTTCAGAACATTGGCGTAAAATGCAGTATTATTTATGGTTCTCTTCCTTATGATGTAAGGCACAGAGAAGCCGGTAAATTTGCGGAGGGCACAACAGACGTGGTGGTTGCCACAGATGCCATCGGCATGGGGATGAATCTTCCTATCAACAGGATAGTTTTTTTACAGACCACCAAGTTTGACGGAGTGAAAGAGCGCATGCTGACTTCCTCTGAGGTCAAGCAGATCGCCGGAAGAGCCGGAAGATACGGCTTGTATGATGTGGGCTATGTTACTTCTTACTATGACTATGATCAGATAGCGACGCTGCTGACTCACAGGTCCATTCCTGTAAATAAGGCAATGATCAACATTCCTGAGGAGTTTCTTGAAAAGGACGGCAAGGTATCCACCATTCTTGAGATGTGGAATCGGATTCCCGCCGCAGATTACTATGATAAAGGCGATATTGATGAGAAGATCAAGATAGCGCAGGCCCTGGAGCAGATTGAAGATAACAGGGAGCTTATCAGGACTTTCATCAAGATGCCCATGAATATTGATAATAAAGAGCTTTTCCAGATCTACACCGGCTATTACAAGGACCTGGTGAAAGACAGGCCTGTGATGCTCAACGAGACTATGGCCCAATACAACCCTTTGGATATAGATATGACTTCCAAGCAGGCTCTGCAGCTGCTTGAAACAGCCAGTACAGTATACGATTTTCTATATAACTTCGTCAGGGTATTCAGCGAAGAGGGGGACCTGGAGCCGATTCTTGAGGTCAAGAGACAGATTTCGGAGAAAATCTTTGAAATCCTCGATATGCAGAAACTCAGCATGAAAACCTGCGTATGTTGCGGTAAAAGGCTGAAATGGTCCTACAGATTCACCATGTGTCAGGAGTGCTTCAGAAAACGCCGATAGAGAAAGGATATTCATCACAATACAGAAATGGTCTTAAATGAACGGTGGCGCTTTGCTTTTTGGCAAGGCGCTTTTTTAATTTGCCGAATATGAAAAATCGGGATGTTGACAAAAAGAATAAAAATGATATCATTATGATATCAGGAGGATAAAGATCATGAGCATACTGAAAATTGATAATTATTCCAAGTCATACAACGGAGCCAAGAAGGCCGCCGACAATATTTCTCTTACGGTGGAAAGCGGCGATATCTACGGCTTTATCGGCCATAACGGAGCAGGAAAGAGCACTACCATCAGAGCTATTGTTGGAGTTCTTGATTTTTCCGAAGGCGAGATCTACATAGACGGCCATTCTGTCAAAAATGAGCCCCTGGAGTGCAAGCGTTTGACCGCTTATATTCCTGATAACCCGGATCTGTACGAGAATCTTACGGGAATGCAGTACCTAAATTTCATCGCTGATCTTTTTGGTGTCAGCAGCGCCGACAGAAAGGCGAGAATAGACGAGTATGCCGGCAAACTTGAAATAACAGATGCTTTGGGCGATCCGATTTCATCATACTCCCACGGCATGAAGCAGAAGGTTGCCATTATATCCGCTCTTATACATGAGCCCAAGCTTATGGTCATGGATGAGCCCTTCGTAGGACTGGATCCCAAGGCCGCATATATGCTCAAGGAAATAATGCACGACATGTGCAAACGCGGCTCGGCTGTATTTTTCTCCACACATGTACTGGATGTAGCAGAAAAGCTCTGCAACAAGGTAGCTATCATCAAGGAAGGAAAGATAATTTCTCAAGGCACCATGGAAGAGCTTGTGGGCGAAAAATCCCTTGAGGAAGTTTTCCTGGATCAGATTACCTGAGAGGTGGGAGATTATGAAAAACAAAGGTTTTCTTCTTTTTAAAACTCTTCTTTTGTCCACGAGTTCCGGAAATATCTATCGAACAACCACGGATAAAAAGAAAAAGGGAAAAATAATAGGTTCCTGGATAGGAATGAGCGTACTGTATCTGCTGCTGATTTTTTACTGTGTAATTACAGCTATCGGATACAGCTACTATGGGCTTGGAGACAGCATTCCTGCAATGACAGCTGTTATGATAAGCGGCCTTTCCTTTATTATGACAATGCTCAAGGCCGGAAGTTATCTCTTCGGATTCAGGGAATATGAGATGCTGATGTCTCTGCCTTTCAGTGAAAAAGAGATAGTATCAGCCAAGTTCATGTATATGTACATGAAGACCCTGCCCTGGAATCTCTCTATTTCACTGGCCATGATGGTAGGCTATGGCATTATTCTGAGCCCTGCCTGGTATACTTATGTATTATGGACAGTACTTTCCTTTGTGCTTCCCGTTATACCAATGCTTGTTTCCAGCTTTATAGGCTTTGGAATTGCAAGAATAGGCACGACTTTTAAACATTGGAAGGCAGTTCAGACAGTTTTGACTTTTGGATTCGTAATGCTGGCCTTTATGTCCAGATTCATCATAGAGAGCATTTTCAGGAATAATCAGGTAGAGGATGTTCTTGTAAGCGCCTCTGAGGGAACGGCCAATATAGGCAAAATATATTTCCCGGTAGCCTGGTTCGTAAGTGCTGTAACCGGAGGAAGTATCCTCGGAACTATTCTTTTGATAGTTACCACAGCTGTTTTGTTCGAGCTTGTATTTACTGTTTTTGCCAAATCTTACAAGAAGATCAATTCAGCCATGAAGACCACTGCCACCGAGCATAAAGTAAAGAAAGCATCCATCAGGAAAAGAAGTGCCGTGCAGGCCATCGCTTTAAAGGAGCTGAGAAAATTTGTCGGATCCACACCTTATTTTGTAAATGTTGGCTTTGGTTACATATTTGCTTTGATCGTGGGAGTTCTGGCATTGATTGTGGGCCTTGACAGGATAATTGCTACAGTGGTTCAGGGAGCACCGGTTACAATCGAGATGGTACTTCCGGCTCTTCCGTTTGTGATATACTTTCTCACAGGAATGGTTCCCATGACTACCTGCTCTCCTTCATTGGAGGGCAAGAACTACTGGATCATCAAGAGCTCTCCGGTGAGAGACTGGGATATTTATATGGGCAAATTATTGGCAAGCCTCTATGTTGCCGTTCCTGCACAGCTTATCGGAACACTTTTCCTTTGCATCAGCGCCGGTGCTACTATGCTCCAGACTATAAGCTTTTTGGCATTGGGACTGGTGCTTAGCATCTTTTCATCCAGCTTCGGCCTTGCCTGCGGAATACATTTCATGAAGCTTGACTGGGAAAATGAGATTGAGGTCATTAAGCAGGGAACAGCGGTAGTTATCTATCTTTTCCCCAATATGATCCTTACTTTCCTGGTGATGTTTGGCGGTATATTCCTGTCCAATGTACTGGGAGTTGTTCTGACGACCCTTATAGCGATGCTGATCTATTGCATTTTCATAATGATTGCTTTTTTGAGAGTAAAAATGCTTATAAAAGCGGTCTGACGCTAAAAAGTTATCGTATTTTTATATTAAAATGCACTTATAAAGCGTATAATATAACTATACTGGATAACGAAAGGTGAAATTATGCGAATTCTTGGTAATATTCTATGGATCATTTTTTTCCGGAATAGAGCTGGCAGCTACAAATGCTATTATAGGATTGATCCTTTGCATAACTATTATTGGCATACCTTTTGGAAAGCAGTTCTTTAAGATTGCCAGAGTTGCACTGAACCCACTTATTCTAATAAGAACCCGGAGCTGTTAAGTACATGAAATTTGACGCAAATATTAACGGAATTGATGTTATCGCTACTTACAGCGAAGACGATATAAAAAATGTTTATAAACCATTATTAAGCCGTCTCGTCGATTTGCATAAGGCAAAAGGCAGCCGCATTCTTGTTATGCTGGCTGCTCCGCCGGGGGCGGGGAAGAGCACTCTGGCTAGCTTTTTGGAGTATTACTCCAAGGAGGCTTGTCCCGATGTTACCCTGCAGGCAATCGGCATGGACGGCTTTCATAGAAGGCAGGAATACCTGCTTTCACATGAGACAGAGGTCGACGGAGAGATGATTCCCATGGTTCGTATAAAGGGAGCTCCGGTGACCTTTGATTTTGATGCGCTGAAAGCCAAGATCTGCCGTGTACTTGAAGGCGGTGACTGTGGCTGGCCGGGATATGACAGACATCTCCATAATCCTGTGGAGGATGCGGTTATGATTACAGGTGATATTATTGTGCTTGAGGGAAATTACCTGCTTTTGAACATGGAGAACTGGCGAGAACTTCATAAGCTGGCGGATTATACTGTTTTTCTCTCTGCGGATGCAAAAATGCTGAGAAATCGTCTGGTTGACAGAAAGGAAGCAAGCGGGAATACCAGAGAGAAGGCTGAAGCCTTTGTGGATTTCAGCGATATGCGAAATGTAAGACTATGCCTTGAGCAGTCTCTTATGGCTGACCTTGAGCTTTTTACCGATGAAAACGGCAGCTTTAAGATTGTAGGCTCTTTTGAAGAGGTCAGTGGCCCTGAGGGCGAAGCAGATGAAAAATCCGTCAGAGAAAAGTACAAAAAGCTCACGGAGACTCTGATTCAAAAGAACATCACTATCACAACCATGGAGAGTTGCACCTCCGGGCAGATAGCATCTCTTTTAACAGATACGGAAGGCTCTTCTGCCATAATAAAAGGAGCCTGCATCACCTACAGCAATGAAGCCAAGATAATGGAAGGGGTTCCGAAGGAAACAATCGAGAGATTCGGCGTATATTCTCCCGAGACCTCCAGGGCCATGGCCCGAGCCTGCAGGAAGAAGTATGGGGCGGATCTGGCAGTTGGCGTCACCGGCAGCTTCGGAAATGTTGATCCTAACAATCCCGACAGTATTCCGGGAGAAGTATATTTTTCCATTGTTACCGGGGAAACAGCCCGCAGCTTTCACTGCTTAGTTCCGACTCAGAAATCCCGACTGGATTATAAGCTTTACATGGCAGATGTTATTGTTGAATGCATAAACACCAAGGCTTTTGGGGGTTGACAAAGGAAATAGAATGAAATGAATTAGATTGATTGCGTACAATTAAATAGCAACGTAGACAATCGATCATTTATTATGGAGTACTATTATGGAAAAAGAACTTATTTTTCACAAACCGCTGTTTGAAGAAGCCGCAAAGCTTTCGGAGATATATGCATTAAGGAATAACAAAACCTGCGATAGCACTGTTCTTGACACATATATATGGCAAAACCTGTATAATACACAGGTTTATATGGAAGAAGATGCAGCCCTGATCCTGATGAAGGATGAAAAGGGATATTTCGCTGCGATGCCCTACTGCAGGGAAGAGGAGCTTCCCATATATTTTCAGGCTTTGAGAGACTATTTTCATGAAGAGCTTAAAAGCCCCTTAAGAATTGATCTGGCAGATGAAAATGCCATGACGGTTCTGGGCCTTTTTGATAATGATGATTTTGAGGTGGAAGAGGAGAGCGATCTTAAGGACTATCTGTATGATGCAGAGGAACTGCGAACTCTTCCGGGCAAGAAATATCAGAAGAAGAGAAATCTCATCAATAAATTCACCAAAGAATACGAAGGCAGATGGGAGTACAAGACTCTTTGCTGTGTTGATGAGTATTTCCTTGAAGAATTCATGAAAAAATGGGTGGATCACAGGCTTTCGGAAGGCGTAGAAAGCCGCGATACCCTTATTCTGGAAAAAGAAGGTGTCATCAATATATTAAGAAACTGCGATAAAGTTACCTTCAGGGTTGGAGGCCTTTTTATCGATGAAGAGCTGGAAGCTTTTACTATAGGTTCGTATAACTGCAGAGAAAAAATGGCAGTTATTAGTATAGAGAAGGGCAATTCCGAGATTCCGGGCATTTATCAGGTCATAAACCAGCAGTTTTTGTTAAATTCTTATGAGGATGCCATCCTTGTAAACAGAGAGGATGACATGGGAATCGAGGGCCTGAGGCAGGCCAAGGAGAGCTATAATCCCATCGGCTATGCCAGAAAATTCAAGGTGCGAGAGAAGAAAATATGATTACAGAGTATAACGAAAAGTGGCGAACAAGAAAGCTTTACGAGGAAGCTTTTGAGGACCCAAAGTTATTTGTCGACTATTACTATTCCGACAAATGTTTAGATAACAGAATGATCGTAAGCTGTGAAGAAGGTGAAGTAATATCAATGCTTCACCTTAATCCATATTATATGAACCTCTGCGGGACCACTGTTAATAGCTATTATGTTGTTGCGGTGACGACCACAGAGAAAAGACGACACGAGGGGCAGATGAGGAGAGTTTTTGAAAAGACCTTCGAGCTGTTAAAAGCTGAGCACATCCCCTTTGTGTTTCTCATGCCTGTGGATGAAGTCATTTATTCCTGGATGGGCTTTGAGACAATCTGTGATTTTACCCTGGACCGCATAAGCGACTATGATGAGATCAGGGCGAACTACGATATTTACTGCATTCGTAATGAGGATTACATCAGGCGCATGAATAAGGAGAACGAGCTGCGTCTCATGGACAACGGCGAGGTACTGCCGGATGCACCTGTTATTATGGCAAAGATTACCGACCTTGATGCTTTCAATGCTGCGGCGGGGACAAGCTTTGCTACAGATGCCGATGCGCTTAATTGGATGAAAAAAAGAAGAATTTATATCGCTGAGGAAGTATAATGAATTATATGAAGAAATACTAACGATATTTCGGGGGAGTTTTAAGATGGTAATTGCGCAATACTTTGTGGAGTTTATTTTTTACAGTTTTCTTGGATGGGTTTGGGAATCCATTTATTGTTCAGCTAAGGAGAAAAAGTGGGCTGACAGAGGTTTCCTGTTCGGACCCATCTGCCCTATCTATGGTTCCTGTGTCGTGGCTACGTCAGCCCTTTTTTCTGCATTGGATTTTTTGTCCTCCCCGGATTTTCCTATTTGGGGAATATTTATCATATGTTATTTAGGAAGCGCTGTGGCGGAATATGCCACATCATGGGTTCTGGAAAAAAGATTCCATGCCAGATGGTGGGATTACAGTACCATGCCCCTTAATCTCAACGGAAGGATCTGTGTACCCGTAAGTATCGCCTTTGGACTTGCAGGCGTGGCCATAGTCAAATATCTGATCCCTGCTGTGGAAGGAATTCATTCTGTGGTAAATCCTTCTGTATATGAGGTTCTTGCAATAATATTTGCTATGATATTCGGTGCTGATTATGCCCTTACAGAGGCAAGCCTCTCAGCTCTTTTGAAGGATGTTGAGAAGATGCACGAAGAGTTTAATCTCAAGGCCCAGCAGAGTTACGAGAAAGTTGCTTCCGCTCCCAAAATGATCGAGCAGAAGATCCAGGAAGAAAAAGAACAGGCTGAGATGAGACATAATCAGCTTGTTAAGGCTTATGCAGACAGACTTTCTCTCAATCAGAAGAGAATTCTTCTTGGCATAAAGAAATTTATTCCCAAAAAGCCTGAAAATCTGGAGGAAGTGCGTATACCTCTCGGCAATATGACCGCAGCACTCAGTGAACGAGTAAGAGAGCTAAGAAAGAGAAAATAACTGAATCATCATATTTTTAGGAGCCAATATGAGCAAATATGAAAGAACAAGTACGCTGGTTAACAGAAAGTTCTACCATTATCTGATTCCTACCATACTCAGTAATGTTGCAATGTCTCTCAATGAATTTGTTGATAGTATTCTTGTTTCGCATCTTCTCGGTATAGATGCCGTGGGCATGGTAAACAGGGGATTTCCTGTTATGACCGGATTTGCCCTTATTTATATGTGCTTTGGTATTGGCGGATCAGTTGTATTTGCTGAATATGCAGGCAAACAGGATGGGGAGAAAGCCAAAAGGATCTTCTCATCCATTTTTTTAATAACGTTCGTTATATCTGTTGCCATAACGGCTTTAGGTCTGATCTTCCTGCGGCCCCTGGCAGGAGTGCTGTGCAGGGAACAGGAGCTTATAGCTGACTTTCTGCCCTATCTCAGAATTCTTGTATTTTCCGGAGTTCTTATTATTCCCGTTCAGATTCTGGTTACTTTTTTACCATCCTTTGGAAAACCTGCTGAAGGAACCGCCATCAACATCATCGCCAATGTTGTTAACCTGATAATGGATTATGTATATATACGCCTTCTGAACACAGGATTTAAAGGGGCAGCAATGGCGACGCTTACAGGTTATGTAGTAGGTGTTATTGTACTCCTGGCAATGTGGCTTTTAAAGCGTATTGAGATACCCTTTTCCCGTTTCGGAATGGCTGAAGTCAGAGAGTTTTCCTCCACTTTTTTCAGAGGAGCTGCAGTTGCTGTAAGCCAGCTGGGGTACTGTATCAAGGTCGCTTTTTGCAACAACCTTGCTTCGAGCATGGGTGGAACTGACGGAGTAAATATCTTTTCCCTGTGTATGCAGACTGTGTCCATCATGTCTATTATTATTGCCGGAATCCTTGGGGCTATGATGCCGCTGGTGGCTGCACTATACGGACAGGGCGATCGCAAGGGCGTAAAGATGCTTATGAAGACTGTGATGATCATGCAGTTTGTAACTAATGTTATTTTAGTTGCTATCCTGGATATCTTCCCTCAGTCAGTGCTGGTTTTATATAACGTCCAGGGAGATCTGGCTGTTCCTGCCGCCGCTGCCCTCAGGATATTCTCGGGAATATTCATTTTCCGCGGTTTCATGCTGATATTTATGTACTATTTCCAGATTGTATCCAGAAAAATGTATGCGGTTATCATCAGTGTTATTGACGGATTCGCAGGGATAATTCCCCTGGCGCTTATCCTTACACATTTCCTTGGTATCACAGGCATATGGCTTACTTTCCCGATGCTTTCCGCACTATTGCTTGCAGGTATACTGCTGACAAATACGATAATTGCAAGACGTTCAGAGGGTAAATACAGCGGACTTCTTCTATATGAGCGGGAAGAGGATATCCCTGTTTTTGATTCAACCATTGCTTTGCGAAAAGAAGATATAGTGGATGCGGCAAAAAGCCTTCAGGAGTTCTGCAGAAAGTCCAATGTTTCCGAAAAGCTTTCTGTGTTGGTGGCCCTTGCCTCAGAGGAGATGGGAAATTATTCCATTGAACATAAAGAAAAACGTAAGCTTGATGAGATAGACCTTCTGTTAAAGGTTTACAGCGACAGGATAGTTATGGATGTAAGAAGCATAGGAAAGCCCTTTGATATCACGGCCTGTGATGCCGAGCAGTTTTCCAATGTAGATGTAATAAGAAAAGTGGCTTCATCCATAGAATACGGTTATGTGACCGGAATGAATCAGACCAGGATCACCATTGCCATGGGGGCATAAGCAGAAATTGGAGGAGAAGATCATATGAGCAAAATACAGTTAATTAACGGATCCTGTGCGAATCAGACAGCGGATGTAGTGGTTAATGCAGCCAATTCAAGTTTGTGGGCCGGCGGGGGAATCTGCGGTGTGATTTTCAGGAAAGCCGGAATGCAGGAGCTGACCGAGGCCTGTGGCAAGTACAAAACGCCCATTAAGGATGGAGATGCGGTAATAACTCCGGCTTTTAATATGACCAATGCAAAAGCAATCATTCATGCGGTGGGACCAAACTTCTCCGTAACTCCCAAGGCCTTTAAGGAGCTATTCGATGCGTATTATAACTCTCTGGTCGTTATGAAAGATAATGGGTACCACAGTATCTCTTTCCCACTTATCAGTGCAGGGATATTCGGAGGAAGGCTCCCGAACCCTGCGGCAGAGTCTGCAAGCCAGTGTCTTAGGGCCTACAGGCAGTTTATACAGGACTATCCGGACTATGAAATCGATGTCATTTTATGTGCCTTTTCTGCGGGTGAAATGGCCAATGTTCAGGCTGTTTTTGATGGCAAATAAAAAAGTATGTGGGTCAAAGCCGCATAAATACTGGGTTTTGTAAAAAATTAAAAAAAATTTGAAAAAAGGTGTTGACATCATATATGCCCGGTGATATATTCATATACGTTGCTGCTGCGGCTACGAAACACCGCAAATGCAGTACTGGAGCGGATTCTAGGCTCCATGAACCTTGACAAATAAACAGTAATGCAACCCTGAAAATTTCCGAAAAGCATTGAGCAGGGCACAGATGAAAATAGCAGGTCGTACAAGCTTGCTTGTTAAGAACTGATATTTGAAATCTGTATGTTGCGAAAGCAACTGCTTGGGAATTACGAAGTAATTCGCAAGACCTGATCAATGATCAAGAGAATTATTCAGAATAACAAACCAAAAGTAATAACGGACAGAACATTAAAGCCAAGCTTTTAGTTCTGGCCGGATTGAACAAAACATTTAAACGTGAGAGTTCGATCCTGGCTCAGGATGAACGCTGGCGGCGTGCCTAACACATGCAAGTCGAACGGACTTAAGACGCTGATGAGGCTTCGGCGGATTCTTGTTTTAAGTTAGTGGCGGACGGGTGAGTAACGCGTGGGCAACCTGCCTCATACTGGGGGATAGCAGTTGGAAACGACTGATAATACCGCATAAGCGCACGGA
>NZ_JHXX01000015.1 GCF_000621605.1 Butyrivibrio sp. MC2021
AAAGGGATTTTAATGAGAGTGACAGGATCCATGCTGGGTCTTCCCATGTCTGAAGAATACTTATTTTCAACAAGATCATATATGAATGACCAGTCGATGGCTTTATCAATAAGCCTGAGCATGTGGTCCTGTGGAACCAGATCGTCCATGCTCACAAACTGCATCTGTTCGCGTTTTCTTTCGGTATTAGAAGTCATCATAAAGGCAATCCCCATCCCCAACTTTGATACTTCTATTATACCAGAAAAAGCGCCTCAAGCCCAGATAAATACTGAGTTTCCGGCACTTTTATAAAGAAAAATCCACGGCAGATGCCGTGGACTTTGTCTACAGTCTGGAGCGATCTTTGAAAAAATCGCTCTTTAATCCTTTACTGTTTAGACCAGCTACTTGTTCCATCTTAAAACATATAATCTTTCATCAAAATAGAACAGATTCACTCATACTCAAAATAATTAACAGAATCATTTTGAGTCATATTAATCCTGCGCTCCCGCGAAATTATACCAGAGCCTTGGTATAATTTCGCGGGAGCGCAGGATAAAAGGGTTATATGATACCGGATATAAAACATCTGTTAACTGCATATTATTATTCTATTATCTTCACGCTTCATAAGAAGCAGGCAAAGCCTTATCTTGTCAAAGCTTAATGCAAATCCCCCATAGGACTTATCCCATGGGGGAACGGCAATTATTTAAGTAGATCGTAAATAACTGCTGCAATAATACCGCACAAAATATTGATAAGAATATTAAGTATTATCTCCATAGCAATACCTCTCTCATATGAAACCAATTAATAGTGTCATATAGTATAAAATTGCCTAATTATTTAAGAGAGATTCTACTATTTTCAATGCAGAAAAAAGCGATCCATGGACATCCACAGACCGCTTTAGCCGAGTACTATTTATGTAAAGAGCTTTCTTCCAGCCCAGATACAGATGCAAGCACCTACTGTCGAAACAATAAGGCTGCCAATCATTCCTGTGGCAGTAAATCCAAGAACCTTAAATACCAGGCCTCCTACAAATCCACCGCCGATTCCAAGTAGAATATTCTTGATCATTCCTGAATCTTCACTCATTAGCTTGCTGGCAAGAAGTCCAGCGATTGCACCAAGTATAAGTCCCCAGATAAGTCCCATAGCATTTCCCTCCATTCTTAATAAGTGTTATCTATTCTCAACTGGACTGATTACCGGCTTACCATCCCTGTCCAGCATGGGTGTAAGTCCTCCAGCATATCCACTTGCATGGAATATGTAGTTAACGCCCGTGTCCTGGTCTACCCAGATCTCTGTTACATTAACTGTTCCCTGTGAATAAACTTTTTTAAATCTTTTGTCCCCTGTCATGTCTTTGTCCTTTCATATTTAGGCTCTATCCAAAAGGCTAAAGAGCCCAACTACCAACAATACAGGCAATGCAATAGCAACAAGGCCCTTAAATACCAGCCCCACAAGAATAAGTGGAAGGAACACCAGTGTAAACATAACTTTGATGATGCTCCAGCTTGCTCTGAATGCAAAGCCAATCATTTTTCCAAAGATCCAAAAGAAAAATATAATAAAAAGCAGCGACAACATGATCCTCACCTTCCTTTCCAAAACAAAAACCATTGTCATCTGTTGCTTGTTGATAAATTCATTATATGGCCCTCACCTCAGTGATTACATATTCATTTCAGCAAAAAGAAACACATTATTTTGCTATTTATGAAAAGATAATCCTTTAATTGTAGCTCTTTCAATCATCCAAAATAACGACTATAATTAAACTCAAAGATATTCGTACACTTTTTTTATGAGGAGGTTTACTAAGAAATGGCAGCTAAGAAAACTGCAGCACCAAAGACAACTGCAACCAAAAAGGCCACAGCTCCTAAGGCTTCTACTAAAAAATCCATTAAGGATCCTACTGTAAAAGTCGTTTTCCAGTATCAGGACGTTGAATTCACTGAAGCTTCCTGCGTAAAGAAAGCTCAGGCTGGATTCAAAAAAGCATTTAAAGATGTTGAACTGAAAACTCTCGACATCTATATCAAGCCTGAAGAGAGAAAAGTTTACTATGTTGGCAATGGCAAATTCGAAGGATTTGTAGACTTATAATAGCTGTTTAAAGAGCCCGATTCATCATGAACCGGGCTCTTGTCACGTCTCTAACTTATGATTATATTCTATCCATTATCTTTCCGAGTTTTTAAATATTTTTTGTTTTCATACATCCTTCTGTCTGCAGCTTCAAATACTTCAGCCACACTGGTCTCTTTATTATATTTTGCCATACCACAGGCAATGATAAGTCCGCCGTTTAAAAGAGCCTCTTCGTTATGTTGTGTAATTAACTCAACCAACTCCTCGCTTCGAGCATAATCCTCATCCTGGGAAATAACCACGAATTCATCACCACCAACTCTGTAGACAGGACTGCGTTTAAAGGTTCGACAGATTATTTCGCAAGCATCACATATACATTTATCCCCTGCTTCATGTCCTTCTGTATCATTAATCCTCTTCAGATCATTTACATCCAGTACCACAATGGCGAACTCAGGCTGACGATGTTCCTGAATTCTCCCATTCATCAGATTCTCTCTTTCCTTATAAGCATTTTTATTTTTAATACCGGTAAGAGCATCTACTTCAGCCATATTTTGTACAAGCGCAAGCTTTTCAGTATATTCTCGCTTAATACGCATTGCATCTGTAACATCCTGACACAGTCCTAATAGGCACTCCCTGCCTGTATCATCAGTAAATTTAAGCTTTGTAGTCTGGAACTGCCTGGGATTACCTGCGGCATCTGGGACATCCTCATAGAAAATGTATGGTCTATCCATTGAAAGAGCTTTTTTATCATCCTCAATGAAATGAAGCGCGGTATCTTCGTCAAAGATTTCTAAATCAGTCAGACCCACAACTCCCTCTGGAGTATCTTTATGAGCATAATTAGCAAATGACTGATTACATGCAAGATATTTCCCGGTATCCACATCTTTTGAAAATGTCATGGCAGGCATATTGGTTAAAAGATCTGAAACGGATTTCTTCAGGCTCAATATCTTTCTGCTTGCATCAGCCTCTTTTCTAAGACGCTCATTCTCCTGTTGCAGCCTTGCATATTCTCCAGATATCTCCTCATTCTCATTTAATTCGTCACCAACAAAAGCTCCTTGATCTGTGTACCAGATGAATGCAAGTCTTGTTCCATCTTCCTTATAGATATGTTTGCCGTAGGAATGGATTATTCTATACTCACCATTCCTTTTTATTCTATAGATTACATCATAGACCCCACCCTCAGTTACAAATCGGTAAACTGCATTATTTATAGAAGATATGTCATCCGGGTGTGCATCATGATACATATCGTTATCCATCAGATCATAGATTTCTTTTTTATCCATGCCTTTGTATCCGGACAGTTCAAAGAAGCCCTCCGAAAGGACTATCGTAACGACTTTGTTGTCAACAACCTGATATATCCCAAATGGAATTGGGCTGTTTTCTAAGAGGTTTTGTTCTTCATCGCTATATCTGTATTTTTCCAAGAGAAATACCTCCCCACAAAAGAAGTTATCGCATTTCTTTCATCTGCTTTCCATATACTTTATAAAATCCGCAGGCGGTAATGGCTTTGAGAAATAATACCCCTGCTCATAATCACAGCCCATCTCTGCCATCTTATCTTTCATCTCTTCCGTTTCAATTCCTTCAACAACTATTTCCATGTTTGAATGCTGGAACAGCTTGATCAGGTCAGGAAGGAAATCCGCCTTTCCTGCGAAGAAGGATCTTGTAAATGTCATATCCACCTTTACTACGTGTATAGGCAGTGTCATAAGGCTTGATATATTGGAAGCCCCAGTACCAAAATCATCCAACGAAAGTTCAGCTCCCATAGCCTGAAGCCCGGCTATCTGCATCTGAATCATATCGTAATCATCTATAAGAGATTCAGTAATCTCAAAGTCAAACATACTCATTGGGATATTGTGCTTGGCTGCAATACCTGCCAGCTCCTCTGTCAAGCTGTGGCTCATACACTGTATAGGCGATAGATTAACGTTTATGAATTCAATTCCAAGCTCTTTCGGATCGATCCTCTCTAGGAAATTGCATATCTTTTCAAATATCTGCCTGCCGATTTCCATGATATCGCCGTTCTTCTCCGCAACATGTATGAAATCAAGCGGTGGAATGAATCCCATCTTTGGATCATTAAGCCTGGCCAAAGCCTCTGCTCCCATAACCTTGTCTTCTTTGATTGAATAAATAGGCTGAAAATAAACCTCAAATATGTTATCAGCGATAGCGTCCTTTACTGCTCTCTCTATTGATTTCTGGTTTTCAACGCCTTTGATCATCTCATCAGAGAAGACATAATTGCCACGCCTGTTCTCATTGTAGGAATTGGCTAATGCATATCTTGCAAGATCTCCGGCAATCAATTCTCCTCCATCAATTATAGAATCCGGTATCAGCATTGCTGAAATCTTCATCTGTACTACGCCGTAATACGATCTTTGAAGAGCCTCATATTTTTCTTTCCACTCTTCCATTATTTTCTCCGGTTTCTCATGAAGATGTCCCTTGAAAAGAAGAATAAAGTTACCATTTCTGGTATAAAAAGTGCTGCAATTAGGATAGTTATTTACAAGCCATGCAGCAATAGCCTTCAGACCGTCATTTACCTGTGCAATTCCATAAACAGATTTTGACTCCTCATAGCTATGGATTGCCATTGTCATGAGACTAAAAGGAACTTTTCTTTCCCAATAGTCAAGACCAATCAGGTCAAGAGCAGCCTTGTTCAGAAGCCTTGTCCTATTGTCCCTATACAGATCTGGATTTTCGGAAGTCAGATAAATTATGAGGATAGAAAGAATACTAAAATAGCTGGTAACAAGCATGTGATAGAACTGCTTTCTGATGATTATTCCAAACAAGAGAAGCAGATTAAAGGAAAGAAGGCCCGCCTTCATTCTTCTTGAAAGCTTTGCCCAGCTGGAAACTACGACAATGAGGGAAACAATAATGTAAAAATATGTACTGAAATAGATAGTCTTATACAGAGCACAGTTGTGATAACCGTCCTCTGCAATCGTATAGATTGCAGATGTCCACGGCGTAGAAAGGATCAAAAGTACTGCCACTGAGGCAGGCAGCGCAGTTACAATACTGAAGATCCAATTGCCTTTGTGACTATGAGATGACTCTGCTGTATAGGCAAACAGAGCCCAACCTCTGACAATAAAGCCAAGGAAATATGCATGATTGATGGCATACATCACCCAGAGTGGATACTCATACCATATCTCATTCATTTCACAAGATATGATATCAGCGGATGTCATTATCAGGTTTGCAAACATAACAAACCAGAAGCAAGAACTCTGCCTTATCGGAAGATTTCTTCTTACTCCATAGAAAACAAGCAGTACAATCTGAATAGGAATTGCAGCTATAGCAAAGTCATAGTTGAAAGGGCTGATCCAGTTAAACATTAGGTTTCTCCATTAGCTTCAGTCAAACAGCTTACATACTTCTCCCATTTTATTGTAATATAAACGCAATACTGATAACAAATTAAACCTTTATAAACACATTACACAACAAGCAGATAATACTGCCTTAACCCCGGTACCAGGTACAAAAAACTTTTCGTGAACAATGTGTGATTGAAATGTGAACACGGGAAAAGAGAAATAATAACCGGAACTGACAGAAGTCGTCCCGGAGGAGAGCAGGTCGAATGGCCTGCTCTTCTATGTTTGCGCGCCAGACAGTGGTACCAGGTACCAGAAGGGATGTAATCTTAATCTACCTGCTTTCTTTTTCCAATTCAGAAAGCCAGCCCTTCAAGGATTCGTAATCTACAGGATAGCCATTTATCCAGGCCTCATCTTCTGAAACGAAAAGCTCATATAGATCACCGCCCCATTGATCATATGCATATACCGCGAAAATGGCGTTTTCGTAATATTTTCCTTCTGCATGTTCTCCAATGATTCTGGCATTAGCGAATCCTGAATACAGCTGATTAAGCTCACTCTCAGTATATTGATGATCTATAATATTGTCCAAGGTTCCGCCCCAAAATGTCATTTTTGCAATCTGATTACAGTAGCTGAAATATTCAGGGCCCGGCGTTCTCTTATTAAAATCATATTCGCTCAGATCATATTTTATCTCAAGCGCTCTCATAATTTCATAAAGATTGTTCTGTCCCTGAAGACAGGTCTCATTTGGCAGGTTTAAATTAAAAAGCTCATCTACTTTAAAGACAAATATTTTATTTCCGTCTTTATCATAGCATTCCATCTTATAAAAGTTCTTCCAGCCGCTATTCTTGCTGATCAGTCCCAGTTTTGGCAGACATTTCTTTAATTCCTCTACTTCTGACTCTTCCAACGTAATATTTAGCTCATCAGTGTAATAGCCATCTTTAAGATCACGAATGACTATAGAGTTGATCTTTTTATAATTGGCCTTGTTGCTTAATACCTTATATTCCTTGCCTCTTCCTGTACCATAACGGTCTATTCTTCCCGTTTCTTCGTTGATCTGAATATTCTCCGTGACATAGTCGGTCTCACCTTTTGAATGAATGCCGCATCCTGCGAGCATAATCGAAAGCGAAATAATGCATAACTGCGTAAATAGCTTTTTTATCATGGTAAATACTCCCTCTTTAACACAAAAATTCAGTTTAATTCTATTATTCGAGGGATAAAAAATATATGGCTGAGTATGCATATTATAGGGGATATCTTTTCTTTTTAGATAAATTAAAAAATCTTCTGTGATAAACAAATTCTCTTTTCCTTTTTTAATATAAAACGATGTGCTTTTATTTGCACACCGTCTTATTCATCTCGGTCACGCAAACATAAGTGGGCAGGGTGAGACTCGAACTCACGGTGTTTCTTTGTCAGGTTTTTACAGGCCCCTGCCTTCGCCACTAGGCATATCTACCCATATAAATTCCAGCCATAGGCCAAGTACACGAGGTGGGATTCGAACCCACATGCCTTGCAGCGTCTGATCCTAAGTCAGGTGCGTCTACCAATTTCGCCATTCGTGCATATTTAGGCAAAATATCTTCTTATACCAATAATAATGTCAACATAGTACCCCTTTTTGTACCGCTTGGTGTTAGAATTATTGATAGGCTCCGGCTCTGGCCTTATGATGTGTCCATAAAGCAGATCACAGGAGGATTTCATATTATGGACGCATTGAAAAAAGACGCAATAATGACTCAGAAAAAGGGACTCCCTTTTATCATGGCTTCAGTAGTGATATGGATGCTCATTTTTCTTTTGCAGCTTGGGGACAGAGGGATAAAGGCAACAAATATGCTGACTTTTATGTGTTCATGCCTGCTGATGCCTCTGGCATTCTTTTTTTCCAAGATTGTAAAAGCAGATATATTCCAAAAGACAGATAACCCCATAAATAAAATGGGCTTCTTATGTACAATGAACCAGATGCTGTATATTCTCATTGTTATGTGGGCCTTTAGCCAGAAACCGGATGCAATGATGATGCTGTATGCCATGGTATTTGGTGCTCACCTTCTTCCTTTTGGATGGTTGTACAACAGCCGCGGATATACTGTCGCATCGATTACAGAGACCATAGGCGCTCTTGTCTTGGCAATGATTTTCGGAAATGCCACAGCTGCTGCCTTTATGGTCGTTATGGAAGCCTTGCTTACCATACGTCTTTTTATTGAATTACGAAAGGAATCACAGACCAGTTGAAAGCAGATATTGTAAAAGACCGCACAGATGAATCAGTTAAAGTTGAGATCCATTGCAGGGAAGTGACCACCGAGGTCTCAAAACTAAAGAGTCACATCGACAACTATAGGGCCGGCATAACCGCGTCAGATCGGGAGGCCACTGTCATTGTGGCTTTGGAAGATATCTTTTACATTGAAACAGTGGATAAAAAGACATTCATCTACACAAAAGAAAAGGTACTCAGCACAGAAAAAAGGCTCTATGAGCTGGAAGCTCTGCTGGAGGACAGAAACTTTTTCAGATGTTCAAAGTCGGTCATCATCAATTTAAGCAAAGTCGTGAAATTAAAGCCTGAGATAACGAGAAATATCCTTGCCACTCTTGAAAATGGCGAGGTTGTAGTAATATCAAGGCGCTACGCGGGAGAATTAAAGAGCATTTTGGGAATAGGTGGTTGAAATGAGAAATATAAAAGAATTGCTGATCTTCTTACGAAACGGATTGTCCCTTGTCTTTTCCTGGCTTGTGATATGCACAGTTGCCGCATCATTGACAGTGGGAACAGGAACTATATCTGCGGTTTATCTTCTTAAACTTTTTTTACTTGGGTTCTGGGCTGTACTCTCTTTTGTTGTATGCTTCAAAACCGAATGGTCACAGAAAAAGGGCTTCATTTTCTCTCTGACTCTGTTCTATATAATGTTTATTCCCGTTGAAATTGCTATGTTCTACTATATGGGAATCTTTAGTACTGCAGGCAGCATCAGCACTTGGCTCATATTCGCATGCATTGTGCTTGGAGCCTACTTAGTGTCTGTTATTATAGACTTTTTTATCATGAAGAAAAAAGCTATTCTTTATACAGAAAAAGTCAGAGAGTTCAATTCAAAATAAAATAGTACTTACATCAAAAGTCTCAGAATATACCAGCTTTACCGGAAGTCGGGGCTTGGTATACTTGGCTCCCTTGCCCGCCATCAGCCATTGGTATAACCTTTGTTTCTATCTGTGGACTGAATCGTTTTATTCCTTCTGCTGCGGCATGTCCTGCTTCCAGCGAAGACAGACTACCTTTAAAAGAATCAAAAGCTATTACAATCTTCATGAACAATCTTCTCTTTAATTATGTTTAACCAACATCATCCTGCTCAATATTGCTTTATCCTTTTCTCATCAGAGCACAATATACTTTCTGCAGATACATATCTTTCATAGGTCTATCCTCAACATGCAGTTCATAGTTAAAGGATCCTTTCCTAAGAAAAATCGTTGCTATCTTTGTGGCATTTCTGTGATTATCAGCAGTTGCATTGGAATATATATCCCACACTGTATTATCTCCGGCGCTGGGAACATAACCAAGTAGCTCATACATAAATCGCGAAAGCATAAGATCTTCTTCGCACTCAAGCTGCTTGCAATGCGGAGCCATACAGTCATCCTGCATGCAAACGCTGTCTCTTTCTGCGTCAATCTTAAGCATCTTCTTAACAGGTGGATGTTCCTTTTCGTAGATTACTTCATACATTATCTGCTTAACTTCCGCCATTCTGCCATCGTTGTGATCCTTCCAGTCATCCAAAAGCATCTTGTCTGCTCTTAAAGAAAACTCTTTAAACCAATGGCGAAGTTCCTCATCAGGCGCATCGGGGTTAAATGCCATAGAAGCCCAAAAGTCAGCCCTAACAAGATCATCCATATTTGACAATATTCATTCCTCCCAACTCTGTGTGGCCACATATAAATCATTATAACTTTTATTTAATGCCTTGGGTGAGATATAATGCTCTTTCCATTAGGAAATACGCCGGAATTACTGCATCCTTTACTGTCATGGTAAGTCCGATAGGCCCCACTTTTCCCGGATGAACATCCGGCATTACTACAATATTGCTGCCTTTTGCAGCCTCAGTGTCACAGATCATCTTGACCTGCGCGATGGCGTACTGATCCACGTTTCCGTCAGTCTCATCTCCAATGCACATGATCATGGCATCTGAGTATTTTCCTTTTACTTGTATCAAAATAAAACCTCCATTATTTCAGAGGCCCATAATATTGTCTTGCCAAAAAAGAGTACTCTGATAGAATTATCAGCTAAAAAGATGGCGTGTTGTTACTGTAAATACACTATCATATATATCGGACATTATATGTCCGCGTCAACAAATTTTTGAAGATATTTCAACATTGTAATTTTTCATCAGTTTTCTTGAGAAATCAAAATAGAATTCCGATAAGATCTCTCCTTGATGTAGGCTCTTCGCTCTTCTGCTGTTGACTCTGCAATTTCCGGTGGCGTTCTCATGGCTTTCTCCTTCAGTGTATCTGCCTGTCCTGGCGATATTTTTCCATGTACTCTCTGTTTATCTCCCGGATCTCCTTCTTGCCGTCAATGTAGTCCTGATAAATATCCCAGGGGCTACCGCCGCCAAGCCAGCAGGATGAGCAGTTCTCGCACCCGCCTCCGCAGTCAAGGGATGCCTTCACTATCTGCTCTCGTTCTTCTTTTGTGGTGTCCTTGATCAGTATCGATTTCATAGGCAACCTCCTGTATATGTATATTTTAATTTGATGTAGCCTTTATAGCAATCTTTGCAGTATCGATATCTATCTTTGAAAGATCTAAGGCGTTGCGTTAGCTGAAACTAAAAAACCCTCCGCCGTTCGAAATGATGAACAGCGGAGGGGAAAATGAGTGTATTATGTTGTTAGCCTTCGATGGCTATGAGATTCTTTTCAGGAACTTTTTTCATTGCCTTTTTGGAAATCGTAAGTGTTAATACTCCATGTCTGTAAGTAGCTTCAACGTCCTCTTTCCGGACATTCTCGCCGATATAGAAGCTTCTTGTCATGGATCCGGCGTATCTCTCCTGTCTGATGAGTTTGCCCTTCTTGTCATTCTCATCCTTATCCAGGCCCTTGGCAGCATTGATGGTAAGATATCCATCATTAAGCTCTACAGTGACCTCTTCTTTCTTGAATCCGGGCAGGTCGATGACTACTTCGTAGTTGTCATCCTTTTCCCTGACATCGGTCTTCATCATCCTGTCGGCTCTTCTGCCATAGAGCTTCTTCTCCAGGTTCTCGAACTCCCTCATCTCCGGGAATCCAAACAGGTCATCCATAATTTTTTCTTCAAAAATACTAGGTGCTAACATAATTTTTTCCTCCTTTGCACATAGACAATTTATTTGAATATGAGCATTGGGACGGAGGGTTCAGATCATTGGAAACCTAAAGTCCTAACGGTCTTCTCTGTTCCTTTGTTCTATCTTTGGTATAACACCATAATTAGCACTCGTCAATAGCGAGTGCTAATTTGATTAAAAAAGGCCTATTAATAAGCACCAATTTTGTTTAGCCCCAGGTCTGAGCCACAAAATTGATTATCCCGCTTCATAGCCTCCTCAAGGCTGCAGGCTCCCGGAACTATTGAAAAGAACGCATCTATTTGGAATCTCACTTTACGCCTATTAGTTTTTTCACCTGAGCAGAAGTTGCGATGGGATAACGCTCAGTTAAATGCCCGGAAATTGCCTTCACAGACTCCGCAGGGGCCTCACTGTATCTCGAAGTGACGTGGTCATATCCCCACAGTGCCTCCGGCTTGGCATAAACAGCTATGGGCCAGCCGTAGAGCTCACCTCTTTTGTTCTTACGCTGCCTGAAATCCTTGACGCAAAGGTAGGTCTTCATCTGAAGGTCAGTAATGGTCCCGTCAAAGCCCTTCTCACCGCCTTTTCCAAAGCCGGCCTTCTGTTTAAGGTCATTTGAATAGAGTTCATCCTCTATCTCGAAGCAGTCCATGATCTTCTTCTGGCGTCTGGAAGCCTTCTCATCATCCCAGAGGGCATCGAAATCATAGCCGTCTCTCCTGCAATTGGCAAAATATGGCAGCCACTCTTTGGAAATAAAGCCTGCCTTTTTATCAAAGAACTTGCCATAGGCAACCTCTCCGCTTCTGGCAATGAGCTCGCGCCACTCCCAGGGGTCCACCTCCGGGTCTCCGCACCACCAGTATCCCGGCACGGTGCGCTCCTCCAGAGAAAATCCCGGGATATCATTTTTGAAAAGAGGGAGAAATCCCACCTCATTTATGAAATTAATTGCATCCCGGACTGTATGCAGGCATTCCGGGTCATCCCAGTCAACGCCATACATTATCCAGGTTCCGTTTTCATTAGCCATTCTTTTTTCCTCTGACAGATTCCAAAATGCTTACCTTAACAGTATGGCATTATTTCAAAAGAAAAGCCAGGGACCGGTCATTCTAGGCGGCAGCCCCTGGCTCAAATCTCAAATATTTAATTTTTAAACGGTCTTTAGCATGCTCATAAGCCCTAAAAAAACAAAAAGCGGAATCGCTAAAATAAAAATGCCTTTAAGCATCAGGCCAACAATCATAAGCGGGAGGAACAGAACGTAAAACATTACTTTCATGGTTCCCCATGCAGTTCTGATCGCTACATTTAGCAGATTACCAAAGAATATAAAAAATAAAACACAAAATAATATTGTCATGATTTGTACCTCCTTTAATCATTATTTGTATCTGATGAGAAGATTATAAGGATTGAAGGCGGCAGCATAAATACAATATTATGTGAATTAAGGTGCTATATTTTGCCGATTGGAAAAAATTAGATTGTTTAAAACCAAATGATTTTCTTCTCTTTAGGAATTTCTGTAGTGTCCTTCAATTTGCTGATAAAACATTTAGCATATCCCATATGTGCCTTGCACCAGGAATAATCAGCCTGAAGCTCATAATCACTGAAGATATCATCCTTAATGTCGTACAAAAGTGATATTGGCTCAGTGCAGTCTTCCACAAATACCTCGCAGGATATCTGATCCTCGCATTTTTCAATACTTCTTAACTCTACCAAAACTTTTCCCCTCCCTCAAAAAAATTAATTAGTACACATTCATATATTTTCCATGAATATCATGGGATGTGCCGTACAGAACGGTGTTTCCTTCATATAAAGTCCCAGTGTTTCATCGTTGTCATCCATAAGGACCACCGACTTTGGATCAATATTCGGAAACAGCTCTTTTACCTTGTCCTTGACTATCTGCGGCTTTCTGCCGGCGTCAAGAGTGTAAAAACAATGTGATGCAGGAATTCCGTAAAGTCTTTCTACCATATCGGATTTCCATTCTTCGTGGCCATGGGGCTCTCTTGAAATGCAGTAGATCCTGTCGATGTCATGGCCCTGAATATAATCGTAGAGCGGCTTAAGCCGCTTACAGTCCGCATAGATGTTCACATCCCTGAACTCAGGGGTGTAATCAAGTTCATGATGTGCATGATGCTCCCCATAATTATAACTCGTAAGTGTTCCATCTATATCAAAAAAGACCACCGTCTCCGGTTTATGGAGTATTTCCCAGATTTTTCCCATTTTTCAACCTTTCCTTTTTATATCTGATATCAATTATCCCATGGGAAAATTATTTTCTCAAGCAAAAAGCCGGTAACGGTTCAATATGAACTGTTACCGGCCTTAACTACCTTCTGTATTAGTTAGCGCTTGTTCTGAAAATAACTTCCTTCTTGGGCTCCAATGCAAAAAGAAGAATCATTCCAAGAATAAAGCAGGAAATAACCTCTCCTATTCCAACTGTAAGCATGAAATATGGGAGTGTTCCTTCAAGATGATAAACGTGGATAAGAACCTGAGGAACTATGAGCACATTTGCGATGATGGGAGGAAGGGGGCAAAGCCACTTTCTCACTTTGCTTGTGCTGTAAAATCCAACATCTGCAGGCTTTTTAAGTCCATGAGCAATGATGTAAGTGAAGATTGCTCCGATAAGTGTAGCCAGTGAGCCGAAAACAGTATCAAGAAGCATACATCCTGTTAATGTGTTACTGATTATGCATCCAATAAACAGGCCCGGAATAGCTGCGGGAGTGAAATAAGGCAGAATTGTAAGTGCCTCGGAAAAACGAACCTGGATTGCATAGTTTGCAAGTCCAAACGCATTTGCAAGTAGTGTAAGAACTACATAAAGAGCTGCTATTACAGCAGACTGAGTGATGAAAAGTACCTTTGTGTTACGCATATAAAATTCTCCTTTAGTTTTGTTTTATGTCAGGAAGGTCTCGAACTGACAATTTTAGTGCAACGTTGCAGATAATATCACAAAGCAATCGCTTTGTCCAGAAAAACACCCAAAAGATCCGCAGATCTTTTGGGCGCTGTCATAATTACTCCTGCTCCATCTCAGCAAGCTGAACTTCGTGCTTCTTGAAGAAGTCTACTCTTGGAAGAAGCTCCTTGAGCTCATGCTTGGAGAGTTCTCCAACGTAAGCTGTAAGAGGCTCTAAGATCTTGTCCCAGTTCCAGAGGGACTTGTCGATATTCATGTACTCTCTGAACATCTCGCAGCCGTTAGGTGCGATAGGATGAACCAGAATAGCGATGATCTTGCAGGCATAGAAGCAGTCTGCAACGATCTGCTTTCTAAGCTCGGGATCGTTGTTGTTATCAGCCTTCTTGACGTTATTTACCCAGTGCTTGTTAACCTCTCTGATGTAGTCGTCAAGGGTGTATGAAATACGATGGAAATCGTGGTTGTACATGTGGCGCTCGTACTCAGCAACAGTCTTCTTTGACAGCTCGATGATGGAAGGTGTGATCTCGTTCTCAGGAATCTTGCCGCCGTAATTGTTCTGTACTGCGTAGAAGCATGAGCGGATAAGTCTGTTAAATACGTTGGTAAGGAGGTTTCCTTCCTTAAGTACCATATCGATACCCTGCTGCTCTTCCTTAGGCATGTATACCTGAGGCTTGAAACCAACGCTCTTGGATGAAAGGCCAAGGCTCATGAAGTGCATGCGGAGCTGCTCAGCTGTGTAGTAGTTAAGGAGCTCGTCAGCCATAGGAGGCTTGATCTCTGAGCTGGAGCTTGCCTTTGTATCCATGAAAAGAACGTGTCTGTTGGGGATAATGTGGGGAAGGTTGATCTCCGCCATATCCGGATGCTCGCTCTTTTTATACTTAAGTCCAGTAAACATGCCCATTTCAGCAATGGCATAGAAGTAGATGTTATCTTCTCCGATGAACTGATAAACCTGTGCATCATCATCGTCCCACCACTTCTTCCATTCATCTTCGGGCAGTCCCTTGCTCTCAAGGTATGCTCTTGTGAAAGAGATAGGTGCCCAGAGTGATTCAGGCCATACCCAGAAGGTGAGGTCCTTCTGATCTTCCTTGTCGGGAACCTTTACGCCCCAGTCAACATTTCCTGAAAGTCTGAATGGGACCAGGGTCTTTCCTGATGTATAGTGTACATTTTTCTCCTCAAGGATCTTCTTTGCTGCATCTCTGTCATCGAGGTTGTCAAAAATGAACTGAACGAAGGACTTCTTTTCCTCATCTATAAGCTCGTGCTTGGGGAAAAGACGCTCAAGCTCAGCCTGATCTTCCATGTTCTTACGAGGGATGTAAATGCTGGGCTTCTTGAGAAACTCGTCAATGGCATCAAGGGCATAGCGGCGTGTATTGGAGCCGCGGCGAAGTGCATCATTTCTCTCCTTCATAAGGTCAATGAGATCCTCAAGGCAGAAATACCAGTTTGTAACAGCCTTAAGTGTAGGCTTTTTGCCTGAAAGAGCACTTACAGGGTTGATGAGCTCTGAAGGCATGTACTGATGTCCAAGGGAGCACTCGTCTGCATAGGCCTTGTCTGAGCAGCAGCCGGGAATAGGACACTTACCCAGAACCTGACGTCCGTTAAGGAAGGTCTGCTTCTCCTCATCATAGAACTGAAGAGTTGAAAGCTTCTCGATATATCCGTTTTCATATAATTTATTGAAAACCTCGGCAGAAACCTTGGAATGCATCTTGCCGGCCTCACCAAGAGCTGAAGCACCGAAGAGGTTAAGGCTGATTCCGTAGTCATCAAGGGTCTTTTTCTGCTTCTCGTGGTTACCGCGAACATACTCTTCCATTGTTCCCTCATAACCCTCTTCCTTGAGCTTTCTGTAGGCCTCCATGATAGGTGAGCCGTAGCAGTCAGTTCCGGATACGAAAATTACGTTCTCTTCACCGATACGGTCTCTTAAGAAGCGGGCAAAAATGTCAGCGTGTACGAACATTCCGCCTACATGTCCGAAGTGAAGAGTCTTGTTGCCGTAAGGCATTCCACCTGTTATTACCGCACGCTTGGGAAATACAGGCTTGTCATCTCTCATTAATTTCTTGTTCATTTTTAATAATTCCTCCAAAGTAATTCAGCAGTCCTCAGGACTTTATGGAAATAAAAAATCCCTGTGACTACCGTAAAAGTAATCACAGGGACGAATAATCGTGTTGCCACCCTTGTTCCCTGAGCCGTCACCGACTCAAGCTCGATAAGTACGCATCAATAAATGATTAAATACTCCTGTTCTGTAACGGGAACGCCCGTCATAGCATCACCTGAATATCAGGATCCGTATGCAGCTCCGAGGCCTGCTTCATCAAACCAAAGTCACTTCCTCTCAGCGTCGAATCAGGGATTCTGCGGAAGCTCTCTGTGGACTTCGAAAATGATTACTCTTCTCTTCATAGCCTTTTAACCTATAAGAGAATAATGTAATTTTTCGATTATGTCAACATGGGTACGACAGAACCGCCGTAAGGGATGATATAAACCGTCTTATCGGTATAATCAACACCCTTCACAAACTCATGAGCATCAGTAAAAGCCTGCATTCCCATGGGGCCGGTGGTATCGTTGTCAATTGTGGTGAGGATCCTGCACTCACCCTTTTTAAGGTTCTCCACGGTCAGATAAAAAATGAATCCGCCTATGGTAAAGTCTGCTCTGAGGGCCTCATCCAGTCTTCCCTCCTTGAGAGGCTGAAGCCATGCGGTGTAATCAGGAGCGCCGCACCCTTCCGGGCATTTGGCCAGCCAGAGCATCTGTCCGCCTTCCTTCATGGCTCTCATGCCGTTGAGCATACCCTTGCAGCCCTGATACAGGTTCATATCCTTTGGTGCTCCCCCGCTGGATACAATGACGATGTCCGCCTCATGGTCGATCCACTTTTCATAACATTTTTTCTGGAAAAGACAGCTCTCCTTCCAGGCTTCGTACAGATCTCCGCCAAAGAGACCGCTGTATCTGCCGCTGGTGGCCACCACAATGTTGATTCCATAGGTAACCTCCACCAAAGCTGCAGCTTCATTCATATCTTCATTGATGGGATTGTTTTCCAAAAGAGCACAGCCAACTCTGGGGTCTGAGTGAGCAATCTTGGGATCCAAGGCCCTCTGATGGTTCTGGCGAATGGTCTCTCTTGAAGCCACTCCCGGCAGAATGTTCTTTCTGCCGCCTCCAAAGCCCGCCATCATGTGATGAACCGTTCCTCCCACAACAATGACCTTGCGGCCCACAACAAGGGGATTGACTCTGACATCAGTACCTCTGGAGGTCTGGCCCACCAGGACATTTTCTCCATCGCAGTCGTGGTCCACAACTGTGACATTCTGATACATGTAGGAGCCCGCTATTATCTCTTTTTCCTGCTCTGATGACTTTCTGTGGGTTCCCAGGGCAATTAGAACACAGATATTCTCGAAGGGAACCTCCATGGTATCGTGAAGATAACGACCAAGGAGCGTCAAAATGTCCCCCTGATGCATCCAGCTCCTGGTGATATCCGACACAACGATGGTAATCTCATCCTTTGCGGTTATCTTCTCCCGAAGGGGCACAGAAGCAATTGCTCCCTCTTCCACGCAGAATCTGAAAGCCTCGCCCACATCCTCTATTTCCGGCATGGGATCGGGATTCAAAACCTCTACGGATTTGGCTCCCTTTACCTCAATCTCCAGAGTCTCGGTTCCGTATTTCATCTTAGCTGTATAATCCATAATTATTTCCTTACCAAATAGTATTAAAGATCACTGTGGCAACAATGATAGCTACAAGCACCACTATAGTCACCAAATCCCTTGCAGCAAAAGGGTATTCCTTGTAGCCGCTCTTATAACCCCTCAGCTCGAAGCCGCGCATCTCCGCTGACATGGCGGAAACATCGACCTTTTTAAGGCTTGATACAAGAAGGGGAACGCACAAAGGGGCGATAAGCCCTATCTTCCTGATGATATTTTTGGTGTCAAAATCAACTCCCCTGGCCTTCTGAGCATCCTGAATGTCATGGAATTCCGTGGCAAAAATAGGCACAAATCTGAAAGCCGTGGTAACGATAAAAGCGTATCTGTAGGGCAGATGCAGTCTTTTTACCAGAGCGTTGCACAGATCGTTCATTCTTGTGATGGCAAAAAGCAGCATAAGAGGCAGCATTGCGGCTATGACTCTGAGGGACAGAAGCAATGCGCTCTTAAGACCACCAGTGGTAAAAAGCACAACTCCGCCTATAACCAGCAGGGGACTTCCGTCTCTTACAAAAAAGAGCTGGATCACAAACATGATAAGTCCCAGGAACAAAAGATTCCTTGTGAGGAAAAGTGCTCTCTTAAAAAGTCCGGCAGTTGCGGAAATAAGCAGCATCAGAAGGATAAATCCAATCTCCGCAAAAACATTGTTGCAAAGGATCGCTGCGATGCCGTACATAAAAGCCGCAGCCAGCTTGGTCACCGGATTGAGCTTATGAAGAAAGCTGTCTCCCGGAACATAATTCAAAAGATTCATACCTGACCTCCCCTCTGAGATTTTTTACGAAGGGCATCAAGCATCTCTTCTACATTAAATACGTCCTTAAACTCATCTCCGAAACGAAGGGCCAGCTCCGGTATCTGAGCGGGCAGAACTCTGGCCTTTTTAAGGACATCGACATTCTTCATCATCTCTGAAGTAGGCCCCTGGCCCATGATCTGACCGTGATTGAGCACTATAACATTCCGGGCGTAGGACTGCACAAGCTCCATGTCATGGCTTACCATAAGAACAGTTATGCCCTTTTCCCGGTTAAGTCCGGTAACGTAGTCCATGATGCGGATACACTCCAGATAATCAAGGCCTGTGGTAGGCTCATCCAGGATAAGAAGTTCAGGTTCACAGGCAAGAACACTGGCCAGAGCTATTCTCTGGCGCTCACCGCGGCTTCTGGAAAAGGGAAACCACTCAGGATCCAGGTCAAAGGTCTCAAGGACCTGCTCAGCGCGCTCTTTTATCCTGTCTTCGGGCCATCCCTGAACTTTCATGGAAAAAGCGATCTCATCCTTAACAGTGTTTTCACATATCTGTCTGTCAGGGTTCTGGAAAAGAAATCCGCAGTCCCTGGCGAGAGTACTTGAAGGTGTCTTCAGGGTGTCTTTTCCGTTGAGATATACGTGTCCTTCTGTGGGAAGCAAAAGGCCGTTAATAAGCCTGCTAATGGTGCTCTTTCCCGCACCGTTGGCCCCTATCAACGCCACAAAGTCCCCCTTGGGAATGTGAAAGCTAAGGTCCTTCAGAATAGGTCTCTTCTCGGAGTATCCGAAATTTACATTCTCAAAGCGTATCATTCAAGGATCCTCCTGACCATTTTTTCTGCATCATCCACAGTAAGTGTCACTTCCCCGTCGTATATTTTTTCCTTTATAAGCTGTGAGGACAGCTCTGTAACCCTGGGCACGTTGATACCAAGTTGCTTGAAGGTATCTATGGAAGTAACCATCTCACGCGGGGTTCCGTAAAAGGCAATCTTGCCCTTATCAAGAACCATCATATGTTTAACATACTCGCAAAGGAGCATGATCTTTTGCTCAACAATAATAACGGTGATACCCTTCTCCTTGTTAAGAGCAGTGAGGATCTTGAAAATCTCTCTGCTGCTTTCGGGATCAAGCTCTCCCGTGGGCTCATCAAGGACTATGACCTCCGGCTCCAGAGCCAGCATGGAGGCTATTGCCACCTTCTGCTTCTGACCTCCGGAAAGGCTGGAAATCTCACGGTCCCTGAGTTCTTCTATTCCCAGTTCCCGCAGTACTCTGTCTACTCGCTCCCCGATTTCTTCATGGGGTACGCCGAAATTCTCAAGGCCGAAAAGTATCTCGTCCTCTACAACCGAAGCCACCATCTGGGAATCGATATCCTGAAATACCTGTCCCACCTTTCGGGCAAACTCCTCCGCAGGGTGTTCTGCGGTATCCTTGCCATCAATGGTCACTGCTCCGTAAAAATCCCCCTTTATCTTCTGGGGGATAATTCCATTTAAAGCAAAGGTAAAAGTAGTTTTACCGGCACCAGAGGTGCCGGTAATTCCTACAAAGTCGCCATCTGCAATCTCAATGCTCACGTCATCGAGAGCCAGGTTCTTACTATTCTGATAAACAAATCCTAAATTCTTAACTGAAATCATTCTTCCTCTTTGTTCCCCATAACTTTATTAACAGGAATGCTAAGCACTGTAACGATAACCATGTTAAGAAGCGCTGTAACAACGGTTACGATAGCCATGCTTACAAACTGTGCACCGGGCATGGGCTTAGCATAGGTAAGTGCTGCAAGACCGATAAATGCAAAGCCTGAAACAAGTGTTGCCAAAAATGTGCAAACAACAGGCTTAACATACTTAGGAAGCACAAGCCCTGTAAGAAGGCACATAGCGATTGCTCCGATGGTCTCAGAGCCAAGACCAAGCCATGGCATTGAAGTTCCGATCTGTGAAATTGCTCCGGAAATAAGTCCAATGGCTGCTGCCTCTTTAAGGTTGGGCTTGATAATGAAGATAGCCAGACAATATGTTGCGATAAGGAAATTGGGGTGCATGTTGCCAAGGGCGATAACTCCCGCAAACATTCTCAGAACGATGCCCACTGCCATCATAACTCCCACGAGAATAAGGTTTCTTGTGTTGGCAAGACCCTTCTTCTCCTCAACAACTACTTCTCTTTTTACTGTGCTCTGTACATCCATTTTGATTCCTCCTTGCCGTCATAACGGCTGAAAATGTTTGTTGTACAGGGAACGATATTTTTTTATCAAAAAAAATTCCTGTCCCTGTATGAAGTTTCATACAAGGACAGGACTATTATCTGTTATCCTGCGGTGCCACCTTGTTTACCGGAAAACCGGTCTCTCATGAGAAAGCAATCACTTCCTCTACTCTGTAACGGGAGTCCCCGTCGAATACTACTCCGGATATCCGTTTCGCTCCGCCCTCAAAAGCCCATTCCTTCATCCATCCGCTGCGCCCTCTCACCGCCGGGCACTCTCTGTGAGTTTCATAAATGAAGTACTTCTCTTCTTCATCGGTTTAGCAAATTGTAGCACTAAAGTATACGTTAGTCAACTATATATCTTTTCTTAATTTCCTCTCCTGAATGAACGTATTCAAGCTGATCCCCCATAATCCTCTTCATTTCATCAAAAGCCGGAACTCCCGTGCAATGGCAGGTATAAAATTTTGCCTTATAGGACTTTAGTTCCTCTGCTATAGCTCTTATTTCTTCAAGCTCGTTCTCCCGGTAATCACGTTTCATCATAAGATGGAAACCGCTTACGACAACGTCCGGAAGTCCCCCGTATTTCTCTTTATAAGCATCAAGAATGCTCAGGATTCCATTATGAGCGCAGCCTGACATAAGTACAACAAGATTTTTGTCCTTTACCACAAGAAAATGCTCATGGATGAAGTCATCCGGGATAAAACCTTCCTCGGTTTTGATAAGAAGACGCTTATTTGTGAAGGGCAGCATATGGGTCCTGCTTTTGATGGTAAAAAGCTCAAGCTCATCATCAATGACATGATCACCGGAAAGGAGCTTTACCTGAGGGAGCTTAAGAATATCCCTGTCGATACCAATGTATCTGTAGCGGTCTCCCACTGCCAGCCTGCCGTCATCTGCATACTGCTGTCCTCCGGCGGATTCCTGCATAAATATGTCCGCCTTGTCATTTATCCGGGAAAAGGCCATAATTCCCCCCGAATGATCATAATGACCGTGGCTCAGCACAACGGTATCAACAGCCTTCAGATCCACTCCAAGGGCCCGGGCATTCTTAATAGAATTGTCGGTCTGACCCAGATCCAGCAATACTTTGTGCTTTGAAGTCTCGATATAAAAGGAAAGTCCGTGCTCAAAGGCACATGATGGATTTCCTTCGGTATTTTCAATAAGATTTATGATTTTCATAAATACATTATAATGCAAATGCTCCCAATTCCCGGAAAAAATTTAGATTTTAGTCCTTTTTGTTCCATTTTTTACAGTGATATTTGCATAGATATACATATAATGGATTTCAATAAACAAAAATCCTCCGGGAAAGGAGATACAAAGACATGATTAAATGTGTATTGCTTTCGCCAGATAAACAGTTTATAAGCCAATTCAGGTCCTTTGAGATATTCCATTTTCCGTCTCCTGCCACGCTCTCCTTCTGCGCAGGCAGCGAAGCTGAACTTATATCGCATCTCTACAGCGACCTGGCTGACGTGATTTTCCTGGAGCTCTATCCGCCCTTTAGCATGTGTTTTTCACTTATCGTAACTCTGCGGCAGACCTGTCCCGATGCACGGATCGTGGTCATCAGCGACAACAAAGACTTTGATATCGCCATCGATGCCATGCGAAACGGCGCCTCGGATTTTCTGGTAAAACCACTTTCACAGAACTGTCTTTCTGAGCTTATGACAAGACTTAAGCTTACATCTTCACCTGCTTCCTGCCTTAATCCCCAGCTTATCATGCCAATCGAATATAATCAGGCTTTCGGTTACCTGAAAAATTCCAGTGATGAATTCATAAGCTTTTTTGAAAAGCTTTTTATCCGTGCTGAAATGTCACGTAAAATAAAGCTTTATGAGATGCAAAAAGGATTTATGGAATTCTTCCAGGCTCTGGTGGATGACTGCGAAAAGATTTTTCCTTATATAAGAAAATATATATCTCATAAGGATTTTTCCTGGATTTCTGACAATGCATATGTAAGCTCTGATGCTTTAGGAGCAGATCTGTCTCTTTTAGCCGCCAAGCTCCTTAACCTTGTAAAGATGTTTGTATCCCCTTCAAAGAACAACCTTATAAAAAATGTTACAAACTACGTTCTGGAAAATGTCGAAAACGCCATCTCTCTTGAGAGCATTGCGGAATCATTTTACGTTAACAAAACATACTTAAGCCACCTGTTTAAGGTACAGCATGGCATGTCTTTCGTGCAGTTCTTTACGGAAGTCCGCATGCAAAGAAGCCGTGTTCTTTTATTGGAGGATAAAAAGATATATGAATGCGCTTTGGCGCTTAATTACGAAGATACAGAGTATTTCAGCAAGACCTTCAAGAAGCATTTCGGCTGCAGGCCTTCCGAATATGATGTAAGAAGTCAGAGCACAGTCAGCTTTTCATAAAAACTTGACTCCATTAAAAGAGCCTTTAACTCCGAAGGCCTCATTCCGCACATTTCCTTAAATTCCTTGACCATATGGGCACAATCATAATAGTTGAGCTGATAAGCAATTTCAGTGGGATTAAGACCCGCCTCAAAACCCTGAATCGCACTTTGAAATCTTATGATCCTGGCAAATTTCTTGGGGGAGATTCCCATGCTTTCCTTAAATGTCCTGTTTATATATCTCTCCGAATATCCGGTTTCTTCAGCAAGGGTCTTCAGAAGCACCGTGCCACCTGTGCTGATATTTTTGTCCACTATATACTCCACCAGACGGTCCGCCCCTTCTTTAGCTCTTCCCTCATTAAATCCCGGGATGTAGTGCTTTAGAAAAACATTTATCCTGTCTTCGAACTTATCCTTCCCGAAAATCTCCGATTGCCTGAAATCCTTGTAAATAACCTCCGGAAGCTCAATTATATTTCCAAAGAGCTGAGCCATTTTAGGCGTAATCATAGGAGGCACGAAACCGGGCATAAATCTTACGCCAAAGTAGCAGTAGCCGGCCCTGATAGGAATGCTCTCGGGCTTTAGCCTGCTGCCAATGATCTCAGCGCCCATATGCTTTTTATCCTTGCTGCAATAAAACATCAGATCAATGCAGCAATCCGGAATGTACAAAGGAATGCTCTCGACATTTTCCAGAATCTCCATCTGGAAAAAATGTGATATGCCATACATGTAGATGGCTTTTTTCAGATATCTGTCCGTGGTCATTACCATAAAGGGCTGCCTCGGGATAAGTAATTTGATCTTTTCCATAGATTTTTTCATAAAAAGCACAAAAAAAGGGTCAATGGAAACAGCTAATGTCTCCATTGACCTGTAAATCAGCAATTCTGAATATATTTATCTATCTCCCAACGGGAAATATCCTCGCTATACTCTGCCCACTCTCTCAGCTTAAGCTCACGGTAGTTGTTATAGATATGCTCTCCCAGAGTGTCCTTAATGAGCTCATCACTGTCGAGGGCCTCCAGCGCTTCCTTGAGGTTGGTGGGAAGTGACCTGATTCCCTGTGCTTCAAGTTCCTCCTGTGTCATATTAAAGAGATTATAGTTAACGCTGTCAGGCGGAGTCAAGCCCTTTTTAATGCCATCCAGCCCTGCTGCCAGGCAACACGCAAGAAGCAGATACGGATTGGCGGCAGGATCGGGTGAACGAAGCTCGATACGGGTTTCCGAGCCACGGGCTGCGGGAATCCTTATAAGGGGGCTTCTGTTTTTGCAGGACCACGCAATCTGTACCGGTGCTTCATAGCCCGGCAGCAATCTCTTATAGGAGTTTATGATAGGATTAGCTATTGCTGTAATGGCGTCAATATGTTCCATCAGACCGGCGATAAAGGAATAGGCTTCTTTGCTCAGGCCGTTTTTCAAAGGATCCTTAGGGTCGTAAAAAATATTTTTGCCATCCCTGGTAAGGGACATATTCGTATGCATACCGGATCCGTTCTCGCCTTTCAGGGGCTTTGGCATAAATACTGCGCAGGTTGCCATTTTCTTGGCAATGGATTTTACCGCCAGTTTAAAGGTCATGATATTGTCCGCAGTCTTAAGGGCATCATCATATTTAAAATCGATCTCATGCTGGCCGTGGGCAACCTCATGATGGGAAGTCTCAAGCTCAAAGCCCATTTTCTTAAGGGCCAGGCATATTTCTCGCCTGACATTTCCTCCCAGATCCGCAGGGCCCAGGTCAAAGTAACCGGAAGTGTCATGGGTGAGAGTTGTGGGCCTTCCGTTGTCATCCACATGGAAGATAAAAAACTCACACTCCGGCCCTACATTAAAGGAATAGCCCATCTCTTCCGCCTCATCCAGTACGTTTTTGAGACAGTGCCTGGGGTCCCCGGCAAAGGGATTTCCCTCGGGGTCATATACATCGCAGATAAGTCTAGCCACAGAGTCAACTCCCGGCCTCCAGGGCAGGATCTCAAAGGTATCAAGATCCGGCCTAAGATACATATCAGACTCCTCGATTCTGGCAAAACCCTCGATGGATGAGCCGTCAAACATAATCTTGTTATCCAGGGCCTTTTCAAGCTTGTCAGAGGTTATCGCCACATTTTTCAGGCATCCCAGAACATCTGTGAACTGAAGTCGAATAAAACCTATATCGTTTTCCTCGATTATTTTCATAATCTGCTCTTTTGTGTACTTTGCCATATCCTCGCCTCCTTACACTGATAGATATTTCTTGATCTTGTCATAGTCCAGTATCTCATCCCTTGTGAGGGAATCCTGGATCATTCCTTTGTCCATGGCATAGCATCTCTGTGATACCTGCTGAATAAGGCCTATATGCTGCTCCACCAGAAGAACCGTCACTCCCAGTTCCTTATTTATTCGAAGGATAATATCTCCTATCTGCTCAACTATATTGGGCTGAACGCCTTCAGAGGGCTCATCCAAAAGCATTATTTTCATATTTCCCGTAAGAACACGTCCTATCGAAAGCATGGCCTGCTCACCGCCGGACATGGTTCCTGCCTCCTGGGTCCTGCGCTCCTTCAGCCTGGGGAAATACTCATAGATCAGATCGTAATCGGGCTTTTTCCCCTTGACCTTATTTATGTTTTCACCCATCATCAGGTTTTCTTCCACAGTCAGCCTCGGGAATACCATATGTCCCTGAGGCACGTATCCAACGCCTTTCCAGGCTCTCTCATAGGATTTGCTCTTTGTTACATCTTTGTCTTCAAGATATATTTTTCCGTCGGAGGTCTTGATAAGCCCTGTAAGAGTCTTCATAAGTGTGCTCTTTCCGACACCGTTTCTTCCAATTACCGAAACTACTTCACCCTGCTTAATGCCTATATCAACGCCATGTAAGATCATTACTTTCTCATAGCCGGAGACCAATCCCTGTGTTCTAAGCATGTTCCTCACCTCAATTCTATGAATTTCCAAGATATATTCTTATTACTTCCGGATTATTTACCACCTCATCTATAGGGCCTTCCACGAACTTTTTGCCATAGTACATAACAGTTACGTCATTGGCGATCTTTTTTACAAAGTTCATATCATGTTCAATAAAGAGAATGGAAAGTCCCTGATTGTTCAGCTCTGTGACCAGCTCTGCGGTAAAATCCGTCTCCTCAGGGCCCAGGCCCGCTGCGGGCTCGTCCAGGAGCAGAAGGTCCGGATTCGAAGCAAGCGCCATGGCAATTTCCAGCCACTGCTGTTGTCCGTGGGACATGTTTTTTACCAGGGGATTTCCCAGATCCTTGATATGCACAAGCTCTATCAGTCTGTCTATCTCCGTCTCCAGGTCCTTCTTGGGAACATAGTTCTCAGCGGCGATCCTGATATTTTCCCTGAGGGTCATCTCCTCATATACGCCGGGCACCTGCATCTTGATACTCATGCCCTTTCTGGCCCTCTTGGAGGCCTTAAGGCTGGTGATGTCTTCCCCCTTAAAAAGGATTCGTCCGGAGGAAGCCATGTAGACACCCATAACCATCTTGAACACTGTGGTCTTTCCTGCTCCGTTTGGTCCGATAAGGCACCTTAGCTCGCCCTCCTTCATGGTCATGGAGAAATCTTCAACAGCCTGAATTCCGCCGAACTGCTTCGATACCTTATCCAGCACCAGAATATCTTTCTGAGGATTTATTATTTTCTTTTCCATACGCGTTACCTCTCCGTTCAGATATTTGTTATGCCTTTGCTACTCTTTTCTTAAAAAAGAAATCCACCCTCTTAAACAGTTCTTCCAGTAAGCCATCCGGCATAAACATAACGATCAGCACAAGACCGATGCCAAGGATAACATCTGAGAAGACATTGCCGGATGCAGCGAGCTTTTGTGTGATAAATGAGTAAATAACCGTCATCACCAACGCACCTGTGATGTTCTTTCTACCTGCAAGAGCAACCATAACAACCGCTATTGTTGAATTGCCCACCGACAATGTGGAGGGAACCACATATCCGCTCCAGGCTGAGAAAAGAACGCCTCCAAGGCCTGCGATGGCACCTGAAACTCCGAAGGTCAGAGTCTGCAGCTTGGCTGTTTTAAATCCAAAAAGCTCACTTCTTGTTTTGCTCTCTCGAATTCCGAACAGTGCATAGCCGATGTTGGAATGTGTCATATATCTGAAGGCAAAATAGATAGCGAATACCACAGCTGCCACGAAGAAATACAGGGCGACATTTGTTAAGGTAAAATTGCCTATTCTGAGCTTTGGTATGCTGTTAAGGCCGTTATATCCGCCGATCCAGACACCAAGGATCTTGTACTCGGGGCCTGAGGTCTGAACAATGAAGGTCTCCAGGATAATGGAAACACACAGGGTGATGATTCCTGTAAAGATCTCATCAACACCTCCGTAAAAAATGAAGTAGCCAAGCAGCGTAGCGGCAAGTCCCGCGATCAGCGTTCCGGCCAGGGCGGCCACTATGGTAAGGTTCTTATCCGAGCATAGACTGACAATGGCGTAAGTATAAGCACCTATACCGTAAAAGGCCGCCTGTCCGAAGGAGAAAATACCTGTATATCCCCAAATGAGGACAATACTGAATGATAAAAAGCATGTAATATAAAAGCCGGTGAACTGATCCACCTTATAAGCTGAATTAAAAACCGGAAACAGCACTGTAAAAAGCAACATTGCGATAGCAACTAAATTTTCTGTACAAAGTTCTCTTATTTTCTTCATGCAAGTGCTCCTCCTCTCTTGTTTCTCCTGGTCTTGATATCCATCTGAACAGAGTTATACAATCCTGAAAATCCTTTTGGAAGAATTCTGATGAAAAGGATCGCAATAAGGAGAATGCCGATCTTTCCGTAGAAAGTATTAAGTCTCATATCAAGGATTCCTTCTACAAATCCAAGGCCTCCTCCTGCGAATACGGTTCCGATAAGAGGATCTGCGCCACCTACCAGCACTGTCACAAAGCTCTGAACCAGGAAGCTGTCTCCATAGTTTGGAGTAAGTGCCATGGCAGGAAGATATAAGCCTCCGCAAAGGCCTGCAAGAGCAGCTCCCAGCATGAATGTCCCCGCATTCATCCTGTCTGCGTTTACTCCAAGGCTGTTGGCGATTTCCCTGTTTTGCATGGTAGCTCTTGAGTGAAGACCGAAACGTGTAAATTTGAAAACAACAAATGTAGCAATAATAAGTACCAGAGCAATTGCAATAAGCATGAGCTTGTAATAGGAATAGGATTTACCTGCCACGGTGAAGGAGCCGAAGGGAATTGCTATTCCCTTCATGCTCGATCCGAAGATAATGAACGTCAGCTGCGAGATAGCTATGCTGAGTCCCCAGGTAACTACGATGGAATCAAGGGGCCTGTCATACAGATGTCTGACAACCAGCCTGTCCAGAATAAGTCCCACAACACCTGAGAAAAGAGCGCCGCAGGCTATTGCTATTCCCAGGGGCAATCCCAGTAAATTAACCGTCAGGTCAGTTACATATGCCCCGATCATGATCAGCTCACCCTGTGCCATGTTGGTGATTCCCATCATTCCATATATGATTGCCATACCAAGCGCTGCCAAAACCAGAAAAGAAACGCTGTCAATAAATTGATAAAAATAAGCAAACATACCAGTCACCTCATTTCTATAGAGTAGATATTACTTTCCGAGTCCGTCCTCAAGAGGAGAGAACTGCTTCTGAGGATCACTGACTCTTATATCGATTCCAAGATCCTTAAGGTATGTAGGTTCAATATCTGAATCTGTTTCACGAAGTTCGAGAACATTGTCATCATTTACTTCCATAATTGATACAGTGAGCTTAGCCTGATGTGTTGCGCCATCTACGGAAACCTTTCCTGAGGGTGCGTCAACCACGATCTCATCTGTATCAAATGCATCTATAACTGCTTCTGTATCTGTGGTTCCTGCCTTTTCACAGGCTGCTGCCCAAAGAAGAATCGCTGTATATGCACCTTCTGCCTGATTTGTGATATAGGCTTCATCGGGATACTTAGCCCTGAATGCTTCCACAAAGTTCTTGGCTGTGTCTGTGTAATTGCCCATCTCCTCAAAGAAGTTAGCTGCAGAGATCATTCCTGAAAGTCCGTCAACCTTTGTGTGCTCGTAGGAGTAACAGATGTTGCAGGTTGAAGCAAGGCCGATATCGCTGATTCCTGCGGATACCCACTGGTCAAAGAAAGAACACTGAGCTGCACCTACCAATAATGTATATACACAGTCAGCTCCGGAATCCTGAATCTTACTGATGGAGCTGGAGAACTGAGATGTTCCGAGGGGTGAGAACTCTGTTCCAACCACTTCAACACCAAGTTCGTCGCAATACTCCTGAACCCACTGTGCTGAAATCTGACCGTAGTTATAATCGGCAGCAAGGATATAAAGCTTACTTGCGCGGTTGTTATCTACCAGGTACTTCATCATAGGAAGGATTGACTGCTCAGGACCTGTTCCTGTACAGATGCAATATCTGCTGGCAACACCTCCTTCATAGAAGGTTGGATATATAAGAAGTGACTTATTTTCTTCAAAAACGTTTCTGCAGGCTTCTCTGTTAGCTGAAGTTCCGTCCTGGAATACTACAGCACAGTTCTTTTCAAGAATGAGCTGTTTAGCCAGCTCCTGATATCTCTGGGTGTTGCTCTGTCCATCTACGAATATGGGCTCGATCTTCTTTCCCAGCACTCCACCCTTTGCATTAAGATCGTCGATTGCCAGCTGGAAGGCCTCAACATTTGCTGTAAGTGCATTATCACCGGAGGTATCTGACATGATACCTATCTTTACTGTGTCTCCCGAAGATGCCGATGAGGTTTCACCGGCCACGGCTCCGCATCCGGCCATGGACATTGTCATCATTGCTGCTACCAATGTAGCTCCTACTTTTTTCATGAACCCGATCTTTCTCATAATATTTTCTCCTTTCATATGAAAAACTCCTCAGAAATGAAAAAGAGCAAGGTGCTTGTCTGTAAGCGCCCTTGCTCTCTGTCATCTCGTGTATACGTCGTAATATAATGGCATTCCCGCGGACTGTAAACCGGTATAAGATTTGCTCTTACCCGGAAAAAATTTAGGTGAAAAACAAACCTAAAATTTTTCCGGGTTATAACGAATTTTTCTCAGTTGAAGCCTGTTCTCTTTATGCTATAGTGGTCTCAACGAAAGGCACAAAGAGGTGTTAAGACACATCTACTTTGTGCCTTATTCTTTTTTAAGGAGGAGTAATAATATGAAAGACATCATTACTATTTCAACAGTCACTTTCAACGCAATCTGGGGCGAAAAAGAAAAGAACTTAGAAAAAATCATTGGTTATATTGAAGCTGCAGCAGCTAAGGGATCCAACCTGGTTCTTTTACCTGAGATGGCTCTTACAGGATATGATGATGAGCCTGAAAAAGAAAAGAAGGACAAGATGCAGTCCATCCTTGCAGAAACAATTCCGGGACCTTCTACAGATAAGGTTGCTGAGGTAACCAAAAAGCTTGGTATCTACTGCGCTTTCGGTATGCCTGAGCGCGATCCTGATGACCCGGCTACAATATATAATGCACTGGCAATTTTCGGGCCCGATGGTCTTATCGGTTCCTATAGAAAGATACACCTTCCTTTCCCTGAGCCCCACTGGGCAACAAGAGGTGGCGGAAAGCCCTTCTTACTGGATACTCCATGGGGCAAGATTGGTCTCTCTATCTGCTATGACACCTATTGCTTCCCTGAAGTAATGAGATATGAAGGTGCCATGGGAGCAAGAATCCACTGTAACGCCACTGCCCTTGCAAAGTGCCACGGCAAGGCCCTTGGCAGCACTACCGTAAATGCGGCAGTATTACAGAACGGCATGTATGTGGTATCCTCTAACCTTGGCGGTATTGATCTCTACAATGATTTCTGGGGTGGAAGCAGCATCATCGGACCAAGCCGCAACCTGTGGGAGACTCACTACTACGCAGGCCTTCCTTTCGAAGATCCCGCAGCCAATGAATGTGAGATGTACACCGCCACCATCGACCTGTCTCTGGCAACAGGCGCTATCTTCAAGTCAAATCCTCTTATCGACGGTGCTACTGATTTCAGACCTGACAAGTATATCGAGCTTTACAAGGAGGTTCTGGACAATCCTGAATTCGGAGCTGATTCAGGCAAGACCAATCAGTTTTAACAGTTAATCGTTTTAGTTCAATAATAACCATTTTTACGCCATTGTAAGCGCTTACAATGGCGTTTTTTGTCGTGTATCATGAAATTACCAGGCAAAAAACAAATGGAATGGAGGTACATTATCATGAAAAATGCGATAGTTGGACAGTCCGGCGGCCCCACAGCGGTTATCAATTCGAGCCTTGCAGGGGTTTTTGAAGCAGCGAAAAGCCGAGGCGCCGAGCATGTTTACGGCATGTGTAACGGAATTCAGGGATTTCTTGAGGACAGATATGTGGATCTGTCTGAGATATTCATCAAGGCAATGGATATAGAGCTTTTAAAGCGAACACCTTCCAGCTACCTTGGAAGCTGCAGATACAAGCTGCCCGAGCTTGACGCTGCAGGTTCAAATGAAGTATTCGACAATATTTTCAAAAAACTTGATGACCTTAATATAGGTTATTTCTTCTACATCGGCGGTAATGACAGCATGGATACCATCAATAAACTTGCTGCCTACGGCGATAAGATCGGAAGCGATATCCGCTTCATCGGTGTTCCCAAAACAATTGATAACGACCTCACAGTAACAGATCACACTCCCGGCTACGGCTCTGCTGCCAAGTACATCGGCGTTGTGATGAAAGAGATCATAAGAGATGCCACGGTTTACGGCACAAAATATGTGACTGTAGTGGAAATCATGGGAAGAAACGCAGGCTGGCTCACTGCCGCTGCTGCCCTGGCTGCCACCGGGGACTGCGAAGGCGTTGACATGATCTGCCTTCCTGAGATTCCCTTTAATGTGGACCGCTTCGTTGAAAAGGTCCGCAAAATGCAGGAGAAAAAAAGCAGCATAGTCATCGCTGTTTCTGAAGGCGTTAAGCTTGAAGACGGCCGCTATGTCTGCGAACTCTCAGATGATGTCCGTGACGTGGACGCATTCGGCCATAAGAGCCTTACAGGAACCGCCAGATTCCTTGCCAACACCATCGCTAGAAACCTTGAGACCAAGACCCGCTGCATCGAGCTCTCCACCCTTCAGAGATGCGCAGGCCACCTCACCAGCCGCACCGATATCACAGAGGCCTATCAGGTGGGCGGAGCCGCTGTAAAAGCAGCCTTTGAGGGCCACACCGGAGAAATGGTGGCACTTAAGAGAATCTCCAACGCGCCTTACCAGTGCACCACTGAGCTCCATCCCATTTCTGAAATAGCTAACCTTGAGAAAAAAGTACCTCTTGAGTGGATTTCCGAGGATCACACCCAGATGAAGCAGGAATTCATCGACTATGCTTATCCTCTTATCCAGGCAGAGCTTACTCCCATGTTTGTTGGAGGCCTTCCACAGCATATTTCTCTGGGCTAAAACGACGCAAAAATGCCGAGCACTGAGAGTATCTTCTCCCGGTGCCCGGCATTTTGAAAAAAAGCTGTGAACCACATATTTACACGTTTTTGCGATTCACAGCTTAGTTATTAATAAAACTTTTATCAAAATTTCGTCTTTGTACTATGCAGATGCTTTTACCTTTTTCACCTACTTCATAAATGCTTTATACAGCTTTCATCCGGATACTTCTTGATATTTCAGAAATAGCATTATTTAAAACTTCACTATTATTGTCGATAAGGACGATATCGTAACCATATTTTGAGAATCGTTCAGCTACGCCCTTACCCATTACTCCTGCACCTATTATTCCAATCTTTTTCCCCATCGTATTCTCCCTGATTATTACACCTCTAATTTTGTTATTATTTCATTTACCTGCTCCTGTCTTTTAAGCAGTGATTGTGAGCTTTGGTCCCACTGACCAAGTTCTACCTTTTGGTAAATCTGACCGTCTAGAAGAAACCACACCTGACTTGCTTTGGCCGCCACCTTTGAGTCATGGGTAACAAGCATAATTGTGCTACCGGACTTGTTCATTCCGACAAATAGTTCCATTACTTCATCTGATGTCCTTGAGTTCAAAGCGCCTGTAGGTTCATCCGCAAAAATTACCTTTGGATCGTTCATCATACTTCTACAGATACTGACTCTTTGAGCCTGTCCTCCAGACAATGTACTAATGTCACGTCTTGCCAACTCTTTAATTCCTGCTTTTTCCATGAGGGAATTGCACTTTCTCTGCATAACAGACTTGTCTTCCTTATTCAATACAGAAGCGGCAAGCATTATGTTTTCCTCTACAGTCAGCGTTTTTAGGAGTCGTGGCTGTTGAAAAACATATCCAAATTTGTGAAGCCTTACATCTGCAAGCCCATCCTCATCTAACTTGCTGATATCCATTCCATCAATTTCAATATTCCCCGATGTTGGTTTATCCATACCGCTAATATTGTATAAAAGTGTTGATATTCTTGATCCCGAAGGTCCCATAATAGCGATAAAATCACCCTCTTCAACATCAAAAGAAATATCTTCCAAAACTTGAGTCTTTATGTTCTTTTCAGTTTCAAAAGTTTTATTTAAACTATTCACAGATAAAATTTTCATTTTTCCCATCTTTTTCCCTTATGTGTTCATAAAACGTATCTTATTTATCATTTTTCCTGATACAAAAGTTGTACTGACTGCAACCACCAAAATAACTAAAGGAATAGCAAAATATGTCAAAATTGGATTAATGACAAAAACAATCTTAGATGCTCCCATTCCAGACATAATGCTTCCAATAATCGGCTGTCCCGCTGCTCTAACAAATATTTCACCAAGTATTATCCCCATCAGTATTCCAAATATTATTCTTGTCATATACTGAAGGCGAATGTCACTACTGTTTAATCCAATTCCCTTCATGGTGGAAATGTCATCCTTATACTTGATTACCAGAAGTTTCATAAAAATACTTATTGTAAATAGCGTTATAAGCAAAACTACAATCATTGTTATCCATGAAAGCTGTATAAATTTTGCTATAGAATCACCCATAGTCTGAGAGATGTAATCAATCAAGTTGGTAATTTTCCCATTGGATATACTTCCATCAATCTCCCTTATTTTGTTGGCAATATTTTTCTTTTCTTTCAAATTTATATTCACAACACTCCTATATACTGGAGCATCGACTGTCTGGTAGGTTATCTTTGCGCTCTTTCCACCATTTGTAATGTCCTGATATATTCCACTGACAATGTAGTCATACTCTTTTGAGTTAACTTCTATTACAATTTTGTCCCCAATTGTTTTTTGAGTTTCATTGGCCAGAAGATGTGAAATCCCTATCTCTTGTTCGTTTTTAGGCAGGTGTCCTTCATTACAAGAAACTCCAAACTCAGAATAGTCACCTCTCTCAAAATTCAGATACACTGCTTCCCCTTCTGTATTATCTGAATAAGCTAAAAACGTTTCGTACAACCCATAGCTTTGAATATCAGAATCAGCTTCTAAGATGCTGATTAACCTTTCAATATCACCATTTGCTTTTTTAGCATCCTGAAAATCAACTCTCAAATCGCACTTTGCAATTCCCATATATGTTGAAAATTCCTCTGACTTCATGGTTGTTACAATCTGAACGGGTAGTAGCACAAGTAATAATAAAGCAGTAAAAATACCGCATATTATGATATAGGGTTTCTTATAACCAAGCATGTACTTTATACCCAAGATCACGCTTGTAAGCATCCTTCCATTCGCCTTCATAGATGGATGTCTGATAGTCCTGTCACTGCCTATTCGCCCATTTTGTTGCAAAGCCTCAACAGCATTTACATTTCTTATGCTGTTTACAGCTCTTTTGCAGAACATCAGAACTATTATTGCTATTGCCAAACAGGCTACACTCTGTAACAGATAGTTGACAAGCGACTTCTCTGCGATTCCCATGTATAAAGCAAGATTATTTTGAACTACTCCAACAATTGAAAATGACATTCCAAAACCTATAACACATCCAATAAAAGCTATGATCATATATTTCCTCATATATATATCTGAAATATATTTTGAAGAAATGCCTAACCCTTTCATTATGGCTATTTCCATATATTCCTGATCTATACTTGTTATCATTGCAAATCTTACACACAAGACCGAAATACAAACCAGAAAGATTGCCGCAAGTATAAGTACAGAAGCTGTCACTATATCTGTCAGCATATTAAGAAGGCGAATAGCTGAGTATGTTATGAGTGGTCCATTTGATGGAAGGCCCGATTTTAAGTAATCAACTTCCAGCTGACTTACCATTTTCAAGTTTTTTACCTGAAACTCGATGATGTATTCAACATCATTGATATTTGAGTTCAGCTTATCCCAGTCGTTCTGACTCACTAAAAATCTCTTTGATGAGATGTATGAAGAATTCATCTGAGAATCCCTGATAAAATCAGCTATTACAAATCTGTAATCACCGTTATCAGTCGAAACTGTTATACTATCGCCTTCTTTTAATCCATAAACCATCTGATAATATACAGGGACACCTATATATCCATTTTCTATTTCTGCTATTTCATTGTTAGAATTGAGCAAAAAATCAAATTCCTTGTTTTGGACTACAAAAGCATTGTCAATAACACTTCCCAGCTGAGTTACACCATCTTGCCTAATTGTCAGTGCATCTCCCCGAACATTTAACATCTCCACTATTTCATATTTTGAGATCAAATCCGATTCATCTGCATATCTAAGAATTCTGTTTTCATCAATATCTCCACTGTGCATCTGAATTAAATGAGAAGTCGAGGAAGCTTCATAAAACTGCCTTATTGTCTGGTTCAAAGAATATACTAGTTCGACAGCATTGGCGCATAAAGCCGAAGCCACCGCTATAAACAAAGCCAGAAAAAGACTTATTGTCCGCGCTTTTAACAGTTCCTGTTTGATCTGTTTACTAATCATATTTTCCTTTAGGCTCCCAATTCTTTTTGATCGACAGTTGAAATGTCTTCTATGTTTTCTATAAAAATGTTTTCTATTTTTTTCATTGATTTGTTACAGTAAATCACTACACTTAAGATGATCATTGAAAAGCCACATATGATTAGCATGAACGCTATTCCTCTTTCCATTCCAGTTCCAACTACGCGTCCCACTGTAGTTGCAAGTAACCCATCAGGTCTTAACAGAGGATTAAAAACATAATCAGCAAGTGCACCTGAAATTCCATAAGCCACAATATATCCAATCTGTGTAACAAATGAAATCAGTCCCCACTCCCTTCCCTGGGTATCCTGATCAAGGTTACTTCTCAAAAGGACGTCAATACAGGTGTTGGTAAGTGGTATCATTGCAAAGAATAAAAATCCAAATACTGCTATCAACACCAGATTGGTCAAACAGCCTACCACTCCTATCATTATTCCCATAATGGCAAAGCCTGTTGCAAGGAGTCTTACATAACCATTTTTAATTCCCTTTATTCCAAGTACCAGACTGGTAACCAGCATTCCAATAGCGCTTACCGAAGTTATTACCCCAAGTGTTGATGAATCCGTAATCTCCAAAAGCATTGGAGTAAGAAGGGTTTCTATTACTCCAACGTAGAAAGTTATAAGTGTAGCAAGTAGCATAAGAACAACTACACCATGATTCTTTGTAAGACTCTTCCAACCGTCTGCAAAGTCTTTGAAAAAACTGAGCTTGGAATCCTTATTAAGATGCTGACTCTTTTCCATCTGCTTTCCAGCTATCACAACAGTGAATAAAGTTATAAAAAATGTGCAGATGTCTATGAGAAGAATAGTATTAATCCCTCCCAGCTTGATGATCAGTCCGGCTATTATCGGAGAAATCAAGAACTTGGCTGCACTGGCAAGCTGAATTAATCCACCTGCTTTTGAAAACTGATCCTTTGTCAAAAGATCTGTGACTGCTGATTTATATGCAGGATCCATCAAGGAAGCAAAAATAGAGCTTGAAAATACACATATACAAATCAGTGCAACGCTGTCATTTTTAGTAATAACCATTACAAGTAAAACAAGCAGACAAATAGCAGAAAAAGAATCACCTATAAGCATTAGTTTTTTTCTGCTAAATCTATCAGCCAGCACCCCTGAAAATGGTGTAAGTAATACCATTGGCAGAAACGCACACAATGTTACTATTGAGCAAGCGAGTGCACTTTTTGACTGTTCAAATACATACACGTTAAGTCCAAAAGACGTTAACCCACTTCCAATACTTGATATGAGCTGTCCCAGCCATATACATAAGAAAGCTTTAAATCCCCTATTATCACTCATTTCGTCACAACTCCTCTCCAACTCTTGTTAATTATTCACAGATTTCACATATTGAATCCCTCCTAAACAATTTCTCTTGCCATATCCTCATCCTGGGTCATCATGCGGCACCATTTGACCAGCTCAGTATTCAGTTTCTCATACAGGTAAGCAATTTCCTGCTCCATTCCCCTAGACTCCCCAAGTAAAAAGATATGTCAAAAGACCTTTCTGTATATATAACGTTTGGAAAAGAAAAAGTGTTGGAAAAATTTTAATTTTATTAGCACGCCATTTTCATCAAATGTATATTTCTTGGTCCACTTAGTAATAGTGCGTCCCCTGACCATCTTACCTTCTGAGTCAAAATAGTAAGTTGACATCCATTTTGTTCTAAAACCCTTTTCCGAAAAAAATAATAATAAACAGCATATAACAGTTGACAAACAGTTTTATACTGTTATATACTGTTTATGGAGGATGAAGATATGCATATCATTTTAAATAATACCTCGATGGTTCCCATTTACGAACAGCTGGTGAATCAGGTGAAGAACAATATTATTAGCGGCGAGCTGCCGGAGAACGAGGCTCTTCCCTCGGTCAGAGCCCTGTCGGCAGAGCTTAGGATAAGCGCCCTTACTGTCAAGAAGGCCTATGACAAACTGGAGGAAGAAGGCTTTGTTGTCACAGTTCACGGCAAAGGCACCTATGTTGCCGCCACGGACAAGTCACTTGCCATGGAAGCCCGCAGGAAGAGCGTTGAGGACGACTTTGCTGCCGCTGTTTCCAAGGCCACTGCCGTAGGCTTCACCAAAGAGGATATTCTGGAGATCGTTCAGATCATTTTGGAGGAATACTGATGGTTAAAGTTGATAATCTTGTTAAGAACTATGGCGATTTTCATCTGGAAGTTTCTCTGGAGATTCCAGATGGAACAGTCACCGGCATCGTTGGCAAGAACGGCGCCGGCAAGAGCACTACGATCAAGTCGATCCTTGGTCTTATCAGCCCCGACCAGGGAAGCATTACCATAAATGGCAAAGAGGCCTCACAACTCACCGGAACAGATAAGGCATCAATCGGTGTTGCCCTCTCCGATTCAGGCTTTAGCCAGTATCTGAGAGTTGAGGATGTAACATGTATTTTGAAGAAGCTCTATCCCACCTTCGACGAGACTTTTTTCAGAGATAACTGCAAGGCCCAGGGCCTTCCTTTCAACAAAAAGATCTCTGAGTTTTCCACAGGTATGAAGGCCAAGCTCCGTGTACTGGTGGCCATGAGCCACAGGGCGAGCCTTCTTATCATGGACGAACCCACAGCAGGTCTGGATGTTGAGGCACGAAATGATATTCTCGATCTTCTCAGGGGCTATCTCCTTGAGGATGAGAAGCGCTCAATCCTTATCACATCCCACATCTCCTCTGACCTGGAGGGAATCTGCGATGATATTTACCTGATCCACAACGGCAAGGTTATCCTCCATGAGGAAACAGACGCGGTTTTAAGTAATTACGCGCTGCTTAAGATGGATGAGCAGGCCTACAGCAGGCTGGATAAGAGCTATATTCTTAAAGAAAAAAAGGACAGCTTCGGCTATTCCTGCTTCACTAACGAGAAACAGTTCTATGCCGAGAACTATCCGGATATTGTGATTGAAAATGGAAACATTGACGATCTGATCTTGATGATGACAGGAGGTAACTGATATGCGCGGACTTATAGAAAAAGACATCAGACTCACTCTGATAAGAAAGCAGACTATTGTGGTATTTATCGCCATGGCGCTTTTTATGGGCGTTTCCATGAACGGGTCCTTTGTAGTAGCCTATCTGACAATGCTGGCCATGATGATCGCCATAGGAACCCTGAGCTACGATGAACTTGATAATGGTTATGCATTTTTGATGACCCTGCCAATAGATAAAAAGACCTATGTAAAAGAAAAATATCTCTTCACCCTTGGCGTTTCAGTTATCGCCTGGTGCATTGGCGCAGTGCTGTTCTGCATCGTAAGGGTGGTCCAGGGCAACGGTGGAACAGCCTTTGCAGAACTTCCGGAGCTCATGGCTATTATTCCTGCCATGTACATGTCAGGCTGCATCCTGATTCCCCTTCAGCTCAAGTACGGCGCAGAAAAAAGCCGAATCGCTCTTTTCATCATATTCGGCCTTATCGCAGTAATAATATTCGGCTCCACCACACTGCTCAGCAGTATGAATATTCCCGTTGAAGGCATCAGTGCTTCCCTGGACAGCATTTCCACCGCTGTTGTGATTCCTGTACTGTGCGCTTTGTGCATTGCAGCTGCATTTGTTTCATATCTTATCAGCACTAAAATCATGAATAAGAAGGAATTCTGAATATATGTTTATTTCTTTCCCTTCTCTTTAAGCAGAGTATCCCTGATAGCCATTGCAATAACCTCATCCGGAGCCTTCTTAAGAGCTGTAGCTTTCGGGTTTTCTTTAATCTTTATGGCTTCTTTTTTGCCGGTTGCAGGCAGGCTGTCATGTGAACCTGATGTCATCAGCTTTCCTCCGTCAAAAGGGCCTTCATCACACATCTGATATCATCTGCATGATGCCCATAAAATACGATATGATGATTTCCGCAGGGCTTTCTCAAAATATCTGAAACATCTTCCTTGAATTTTACAAGGATCTGAGTACGGCACAGGTCCGGCTCATCAAGGTTTTTGATAATTGTACCGTCACTGACAAAAAAGCGCTTTAAATCAGCTGAGAGCCTGAATATTGTCACATCTTCCTCTTTCAAAAAGCCCTTTATGGCAACTCCTGTTCCGGACTCAAAATGTGAATCAAGCCTCAGGTCTTTTGTCATATGGAGCGGAATCGTGCAGTGGGCTAAAACAGCGGTGTTATCTGCAGGAGAGATCCTTGAAGGGTTCGCCTGGAATGAAGCCTGACCTGTAAGAAGCCTTACGATATGCATGGAAATAAGTGCAGCTATATCGCCTTCGCAGGCTGCAGTCACCCCTTCATCATTAAGTAAAGCAAGACCCACACAGCCTGTCGTTGCCAGGGGTTCCAACAGGTCAAAACACCTGATGGTAAAACCGGATAGGCCATATCTGTCTGCTATTGTTTTTAATGCTCCATAAGTACGAAGAGCCTTGGTTTTCTCTGAATCATCAAAGGGTCCTGAAAGCAAATCCTTGTTTACCATGAGGGTTTTCTGGAATTCCTGCTTCACTTCCTCCAGAGAAATATCCTTGAAGGAAATTCCCAGTTTTTTTGCCACATCGTCATATGAAGGCACCGAGGCAATCAGCCAGTCAGAGGGCTTTCCCAATACTCCGAATACTGTCTCAGAGAGTTTCTTTTTCAGCTGATTGGTCAAAGCCAGTGTCCTGATGCGTCCTGCTATGTAGTCCACATCTCCGTGGAGAATTTCGCCATTACCGCCCATTCCTGTTACATAGGTCATAATCTCCAGGGATGCGGCCAATGAATTGTTTGATCCGTTGGTAAGAAGGTAAAATGGCTCCTTTAACTTATCAAAGTTCTGTAAAAACAGGTTCTCGCTGCCTCCGGACTGAACAAAAATGAGCTTCAGATCGCAGTCGTAGTCAGCAATATCACTCATTACCAGTCTATCGCCCAGTTTTCTTTCAATATCCTCGATAAATCCGCCGGTTATAGGATTAAGCTGATCGTTATAATTTAGTCCCGATCTTAATCCCGATACTTTTATATTCATGTTTAAATCTCCCTTTATTTCATCAGCTCATCCAGAACAGCCGAATAGATATTTTCATCGGTTATGCCCTCTTCATTCCTTAGTCTGTAGCCAATTTTGATTTTTTTAGTGATGTCGTTTCCCTCCAGCTTTTTAATTGCTTCAAGCTTTGTTCTGAGCTCCTCCACCATAGCCTTCAGGGTCTCAGGCTCAGTTAAATCAGTTACCATGGCAAAATCTGATCCGATACACTTCGCCATAATCATCAACAATGCGGTGATGGTTCTCATTGCGCAGGATAATGAGCGCGTAGTTTATACCTTTAGTAGCATAGTTATGGGCGTAACTCCTTGTTACTTCCGCCAGTGCCGAGACGTTCATAAGGCCGGTGACAGGATCCAGGCGACGTTCATTATAGAGTTTATCAAGATAGCTAAGCTCCTCATCCACGTCTGTAACATGTCCCATAAGGCCGATAATCTGGCCATTTTCATAAACAGGTCTCTTATCACTTACAATGTTATGAACTATGCCGTTTATGATGCATTGTCCCGGAGCCCTTACTATATTTTTCCCTTTATTCAGAACCTCCAGTTCTCCTTCTTCAAAGGCCTTTTGATCGATAAGCCATCCCATTTCCTCATCATTTTTTCCAAGGATATCTTCAAGCTTAACGTTAAAGAAATCCAGAAATGCCCTGCTGCATCCCAGGAATCTGCGATTCTTGTCCTTCCAGAAAAACTTAACAGAGGAAGCTGCCACTATGCTTTCCCACATCTTGGACTGAATAACGGCATTTTCATTTGTAAGCCCATAATCTTCAGGATTATGAACCCTATTATTACTTGTAAGGAAGGGCTGGGCATCATCAGCTGTCGCCTTGCCGCATACAAGGTACTCTTTTCCCGACGATCCGGGAATCATCATGATACTCATCTCTTTCCATCTGTAGTTGCCATCCGGCTGCTTGATCCTGAAGATGTTTTCAATATATCCTTTATCAGAGGCTTCTACTCGACTTTTCAAGGTCGAGATATCAGTAAAATCATAGAATTTTTGCTTGTCAGCATCCGCGATAAAATCGGCCACCATTCTGTCCAGATGCTCCTGCAGCATATTTTCTATATTGTCAGGCACATTAATATATTTACGCTTTCCAAGCAAAGGGAAAATAGTATGCCTCTCTATATTGATGATCATAACTGTCTCGAAAAGATGGTTTAATTCCCTGAGCTTGTTGCCAACGGCATTCTGTGTTCTAAAGTCATTGTCTATGGAAATATTTCTGATGGAGCCCTTTATAAGATGCTTTCCATCAATTTCAGCCAGTTCTTCTCCCTGGAAGCACAGAATATTTCCATCATAGGTATAGTAAAAAGTCTCCTGGTTCTTGGTTGTTTCGATAGTATCAGCATATTCGCGATATTTTTTCAAAAGCGGTGACTTGGTTTTATATATCAGACGGTCAATCCCCTCCAAAGAGTATTCTCCTGTAAGGACCTGCCTTTTATAAGCTTTATTCATAAAAAGAGTTCGAAACTCTTTTCCGTCATCCTCAACGATCTCCAAGGGTTCCTCTGTAGCTCTGGCGCAAAAACTTCCGGTCTGATAGTAATGGCGCCACTTTCTGGGCTCTATTTTTATACCCATTTCTTCTATATGAGCAAAAAATTCCTCCAAAGGCATAGCTTTGCCATAATAATATCCCTGAAGCTTGCCACAGCCTATGGAATAAAGAAATTCCACCTGCTCCGGGGTTTCAACGCCCTCTGCCAGAGTCATGATCCCGATGTTTTTGGACATGGTTATGGCAGCTGTCATGATAGCCTTGGATTTATCAGTAAAAGATTTCAAAAATTCCATATCCATCTTCAGGGTATCAAATTGGTAATCTTTGAGAAGATTTAATGAAGAATACCCGCTTCCAAAGTCATCCATCCAGACTTCAAAGCCTGCATTTCTGAAGCTTTCAATGACTCTCTCCATAAGATCAGAATCAGAGACGATCATACTCTCAGTTATTTCAACATGGATATAATCTCTTGGGATATTATATTTTTCCACAGCATCTTCCACTACTTTCAGCATATCCGTAGCTTCAAAATCAAGCTTGGAAAAATTCACAGAAACCGGAACGGCTTCCAGACCATTATTAATACGCTCAGAGATATCCGAGCAGACCTTTTCTACGATATATGAGTCCAACTTGTAAATCTGATTTGTATCTTCCAGGGGACCTATAAGCTTATCCGGAGAAAGAAATCCATGGACAGGGTCAATCCATCTGGCCAGGGACTCAGCACCGCAAAGCTGTCCTGTAAGCGTGCGAATAACAGGCTGGTAATATACCTTAACCCAGCCTTTTTCAATAGCAACATCTATGTTCTCTGCCACATATTCTGCTATTCCAATATGATTTGCAGCCCTTGAAACCGCCTCATCCATGTGTGATATCTCCACAACACATTATCGTTATTTTGATTATATCACAATTATATTACATCTACTTCTGTTATTCGGAAAAGGATTGTTTTCCCTGTTTGAACATCTTCATCATCTCATTGGTAAGGCTGAGATTATTGGGCTGAAGCTCGATATCTTCACGTTTTACCCACTCTGCATACTTAAGCTCGCCTTCATCCATGTGGATGGTATCATCCCCGTCAACGTCGCAGTAAAAGCCGGTGAGAATATCCAATGCCATGCCCCAGGGCTGGGACTTATAATAGCGGATATTCTTGACCTTGAGGCCTGTCTCCTCCATGACCTCCCTGGCCACGGTCTCCTCAAGGGTCTCTCCGATCTCGGTAAAGCCCGCCACCAGCGCATTGTGGCCGTATCCTGTCCTGTATTTGGTAAGTAGGAGCCTGTCCCCGTTGGTAACGCCAACGATGACCGCGGGATTGATCCTTGGATAGATGATGTTCCCGCATTTCGGGCACTTAAGAGCTCTCTCCGTGGTGCTATGCTCCAGCTTCTGTGCGCATTTTCCGCAGTAGATATTGTCAGAATACCATTTCCAGAGGTGGTAAGCCGTAAATATGGCAAAAACCTCTTTTCCCGAAAATCTGTCCCTGGCATCTCTTATGGAATAGAAATCGTAGCCCTCCAGGGGCTTCTCGATGTTATCCAGGGAGAGGAAGAATCTTTTATCATCCAGGGAAAAAATGTAGACCTGTCGCCCTGAAGTTATGTCTTTTCCCAGAGGAAAAAGCCTTACCGGGTCAGTTCCCACGAGGATCTTGCCCTCCTTGTTAAAAGCAAGAAGATAGTCCTCTGCTTCTATTTCGCAGTGTACGTATGCATTATTTAATCTGCTTGGGTAAATATCCTGAATCATAGTGCCCTCCTGATTGATAAGGTCATTATAATATGTTATATTTCATCTGTCCGATAAGATAAAATCCATATTTTCGGGGGAAAAATATGATAATTAATAATAACACCATCGAGTACAAAGAAAAACTGGAGCTTCAGTACAATCAGCGTATGAACGCGCTGTTGACTGAGCTCCCTTCATTTTGCACAGAATACGAGATCTATCTCAGGGAAAGAAACTCCCTGAAGACTCGAATGGAGTATATTTTCGACATCTACAATTTCTTTAAATATCTGGTAAAGGTGGATGCAGAGGTTAAGACTGTAAGTGATGTCACCGCAGAAACCCTTGAAAAGCTCACAGGGGCTGACTTCGACAAGTATCTGGAATGGCTCTCCAATTACAAATTTGATGAGAAAAACGAGAATGAGAAGCCTAAGACCAACAGCCAGGCCTCAAAAAAGAGAAAGATCATGTCCATCAAATCACTGTACTCTTTTCTCTTTGTTAAGGGCTATATTTCCTATAATTCCTCACTGGAAGCCACAGTTCCCAAGGTGACCAAAAAGCCCAGGGAAGCGGTTCAGATCCTTACTGAGGCCCAGTGCAAGAGCTTTCTCAATATTATTGAAGCCAATCACAAAAGAGCCAAAAGAAAATTGGCGGAAACTCCGGAAAATAAGCAAAATCCCAAGGATAAGATGAGGCCCCACCTGGTTATCAGGGATAAGGCAATTGCCCTTCTCATGCTGGATACAGGCCTGAGAGTGTCAGAGCTCTGCGCCATCAACTGCGGAGATATCTCCTTCAATCCCGGTTATTTGGATGTTGTAAGAATGGGTGAAGGGGATGGAAAGACCGTTTCCAGAATCAAGCTCTCCGAGGAAGTCCTGGACATTTTGAAGCACTATCTCTATGACGCCAGAGACAATATAGGCGCCAACGAAGACAATTTCGATGCCCTGTTCCTGAGCTCCATCCACAGGCGCATCACTCCCAGATCCGTAGAACTTATGGTAAAAAAATACGCAACCGAGGCCCTTGGAAAAGATCACACGGTTCATCCAAGAGTCCTTCGCGCAACCTTTGAAAACAGGAACACAGTAGCTGATTAAACAATTATAACATCACTTCCGCTCACCGCGATCCTGTAATAACCCGTAGAAAGTCCTGCAAAATCGGAGCAGTCTCTGATCAGGATCTTTTTATCAAGAAATCTATTATAAAGGTCATCCTCTGCCCTGAGTAGTACATAGCAGGTGTCTGAAGGGTAGACCTTTATTTTTTGTTTCTCAAGGAGAGCTGTAAGTTCATGACGACAATTGGTTGTGCGAAGTATTGAGTTTTCCACAAAATCTGTCTCAAGGATGTAATCCGCGCAGGCACAGCCAGCCTTAAGGGCAAAAGCCGACATGTTCCACTCAGGAAGAAAAGTACGCAACTTCTCAATATTCTCCGGTGCAGACATGGCATAGCCTATTCTTACTCCCGGTATGGAAAAAAGCTTGGTGTAGGCATTTACAATAAAGAGACCGGGCATCTCCGAAATATAGGCAGCTGCACTCACTGCCCCCTCTGTCAGATGAAGAAAACACTCATCCATAAGCACGTAGGTGCCGTTTTTTTTGCATTTTTCAAGAATATGGTCCAAAACCTTGGGCGATATGGCTCTTCCCGTGGGATTGTTGGGATTAGCCAGGATCACCAGGTCTGTAGTCTCAGTAATTTCCTCGGCAAAATCGGCGGTTAATTCAAATCCATTCTGCTCTTTTAACCGGTACTCTCTGATATTCACCCCTGATACGGCATTAAGGCTGTGTCTGTAGCCGTAGAATCCCGGAATAGGAATAAGGACTTCCTTAGGCTCTATCATCCTGATAATAGCAAAAATAAGCTCAGAAGCGCCGTTTCCTCCAAGAATATTGTCCTCTGTGAGATAATCTGCCCCAAGAAGCTTGTTCTCGGCTGCTGCCACGGATTTCCTAAAGTCCCTTTGCAGTATGTCGGGATATCTGGAAGCCTCCTCCACTGCTGACCTGAGGGCATCCAAAATCTTCGCCGGACAGGGATTGGGATTTAAGTTTACCGAAAGGTCGTATTCTATTTTTTTATCGTAGATATCTCCGCCGTGTGCCACGTTAACTCCTATTTATACAGAACGAATAATAAGCCAAAGGATCACCCAAATCATCAGCAAAGCTGCTGCGCACAGGTACTCCGTAAGGTACATAAGAAAGCAGGCCCTTTTAATGTCCGCAGTCTCTATCTCCCTGATGGGATCGCCTATAAAGGGCTTTTTAACTATTTTGCCAAAATAGCTGGCATTCCCCGCAAGCCTTACAGACAGGGCTCCGGCGCAGACGCTCTCGGTCTGGGCGGAATTGGGGCTCTTGTGGTTATATCTGTCTCTCTTGAATATCTTTATAGCTCCCCTGAAGGAATATTTTTTTCCTCCGAAAAAAGAAGCCAGTATCATGAAAAATGCGCTGAGCCTGGCAGGGATGTAATTGACCACATCATCCAGCTTTGCCGCTGTTTTTCCGAAATATTCATAACGATCGTTATGGTAGCCAACCATAGAATCCATGGTATTTACAGCCTTATAAGCAAGCCCCAATATAGGGCCTCCGATAAAGGTGTAGATAAGGGGCGCGATGACGCCGTCGGAGGTGTTCTCCGCCACAGTCTCCACCACAGCCCTGGTTACCCCGGCTCTATCAAGGCAGTTCGTGTCCCTTCCGACTATCATGGATACTGCCTTTCTGGCATCCTCGATAGTACCCTTTTCCAGGGCGTCGTAGACCTTCATGCTCTCCACCCTAAGGCTCTTGGCAGCCAGGATATAACAGGTAAGGACCGCTTCCACCGCTATTCCCAGGTATGGGTGAATCAAATATGCTCCAATGCTGACAATTGCCGTAACCACCGCAGTTATGGTTATTACCAGAACGCAGAGGGCAACTCCTCTTCTTTTTTCCCTCTGAAAATCCCTTGTTCCTGTAGAAACATCCCCCAGGAGCTTCTTATCCAGAAAGCTTATGAGATTCCCGATAAATCTTATGGGATGGGGAATGTTGTAGGGGTCTCCAATTATCTGATCCAGGAAAAAACCTATGAAAAATGCTATTAAATGATATTTTCCCAAAACTGTCTCCTTAAAGCATCACACCGCTGAGGATTGCAAGAACCACTAAAATCACCGCTTCTCCTGCCACCACATAAAAGCCTGCGGTATCTCCGGTGACGCCGCCAAACTCTTTTTTGCACTTGCCCTTGTACCAGAAGCTGAAAACAGCCAGGGCTATTATGGCTGCGATGCCGAAATTGATGTTCTTATAAACCATATAGGCTCCGGATGCGGCGGCAAACACAGTAAGAATGCATATGTCCAGCGCTCCGGACTTTTTGGTCTCCATGGACAACATGCCGTCCTCCTTGGCATGGGGAAAAGCGATACTGGTGATGCCGCAGAAAGCCCTGACCAGGCAGAAGCTTGCATAATAAACGTCAAGAACCGCCGTCATCCTGCTGTCAAAGGCCCTTCTTATCATCAGATATGATGCGCCAAGCCAGGTAAGAAGCAGCATCCCCCCGCCGATCACCGCAAAGGCACCGATATGGGGGTCCTTCATGATCTGAAGCTTCTTTTCCTTGTCCTGATAGGAATGAAGGGCGTCCTGAACATCCATAAAGCCGTCCAGATGAAATCCCCCGGTGATTATCAGGGGAATCAGGGTCATGGCGATGGTGACAACAAACTCAGGAAACTCCATATTGTCCATGATCAGCATAACCAGGGAGGATATGTAGCCGATGATGATTCCCACCAGGGGCAAAAAAGCTATGGCGTGCTTATAATTCTTTTCATCCCACTCAAATGTGGGCATAGGGATCTTGGAATACAGAGAAAATGAGATTGCCATGCTCTTAAATAAGTTCATATACTTCGTCCACCTTATTTCTAAGTCTTTGATTTACCAGGTCCACAATGCGGACATATTTTCTAGTATCTTCGTCGTAGCCCTCTCCGTCAAGAGGAAAAGTATTGGCTACAAGCACCATATTTCCAGCTTTTTCGGATAAAGACATCACGGAATCGGTGATGTAATCGGCAAGTTCCTCCGCGGATCTCTCAAGATTCCGCTCCTCATGCATCTCGTTGCCCACAAGGTTGGACATGCACTCCAAAAGACAGGTGGAAGCTTCAAGGTCCTTAAGTGTGTCTGACAGTTCATGAATCTTTGTAGTACACTCGATGGTCTCAAAGCCCTTGCCCTCTCTCATTTTCCTGTGCTTCTCCACCCGCTTTTTTCCCTCTTCTCCGAATGGGATCATGGTGGCGATATAATACTTTTTGCCTGCTCCTGCCAGCTCCATCACCAGGTCCTCGGCCCGTTTGGACTTGCCACTGTCGGGAGTTCCCAAAACCAGACAGATCATTTATTTAAACCTCTTGTATTCATCAATGCTGTAATCGGCGAATTTAGCGCCGTTCTCGTAATAGTCCAGGGTCATATCAAGAAGAGGGAAAAGCATCAACGCTCCCGTGCCCTCTCCCAGGGCCATGTTTCCTTTTATATAGGGGAAAAGACCAAGTCTCTTAAGAACAATCTTATTTCCCTTTTCTCTGCCTCTGTGGGAAGGGATCAGGTAGTCTCTTACTCCCGGCACCAGAATATCCGCAATAAGAGCCGCTGTGGAGCTGATAACGCCGTCTATCACCATGGGCACATGGCAGATGGCTCCGCCAATAAATGCCCCCACAAGGCCCGCTATATCCAGGCCTCCTACGGATCTCAGGATTTCAAAGGCTCTCTCTTTTTCATCCCGGATTTGGTCAAAAGAGTATTTTTCCAGGCCTTCTCTTATTACCTGCCTTTTTCTGCTAAGACCCTCATCGGAAAGGCCTGCGCCCCTTCCTGTGAGTTCGTCGCTGTCTATCCCAAGGATAGCGGACAAAACAGCCGTGGTTGTGGTGGTATTGCCGATTCCCATCTCCCCTGTGGCTATGATGCCAAAGCCGCTGTCAGAGAGCTCTTTTACCAGATTTATCCCTGTTTCTATGGCCTGAAGGGCCTCTTCTGCGGTCATGGCGGGCTCTTTCAGAAAATCCTTTGTACCATGGGAAATCTTGCAGGCTCTGACTCCCTCTACAACCTCATCGGAGTCTATGCCTATATCCACCGGTATAATGTCCACTTTGGCATGCCTTCCCAGGGTGCAGGCGCTGCTGATACCGCTTCCCAGGGCCTTTGCCACGGAAAGGGTGATCTCCTTACCGCTCTGGGATACGCCCTCCTCCACAATTCCGTTATCTGCGCAGAAAATAAGAGTGGCTCTCTTGTGTGTATCAGGAACTTCCTTCCTCTGAATGGCACCGATACGGCAAATTAGCTCCTCAAAATCCCCCAGGCCGTCAATGGGCTTGGAGACTGTATCCCAGCTATGCTTTATATAACTGAAAGCTGCGCTGTCGGGCCTTTCTATTGTCAATTCACAAAGTGACTTAAAATCAAGCATTCAAAAACCTCTTAATAAATTCAGGGCATGAGGGATAGTACAGGTGCGCAAATCCCGCAAATACCTTATTTTCCGATCTGTAGCCCCTCCAGGACTTCCCTGAGGGCTTGGTCAACAGACACTCTTCTCCGTTGTCTGTTGTGTCATAGTAATGAAACTCGTGGCCCTTTATCTCCTGATCTTCTCCCAGGTAAAACCCATCTTTTGCGCCGGTCATGGTCACATATCCAAAGTGAGAAAGGCGGTCCGTCATATGGCTCTGCCCAGGCAGAGCCCCCGCCATGTCATAAGTGTTTCCATCGGGATCCGAGAGCTTTTCCTGAAGATACAGAAATCCGCCACATTCCGCCAGAATAGGCATTCCTGCCTTTGCTGCCCTTAGAATATCCTCTCTCATGGATCTGTTCTCAGAAAGGGCCTTAGCGTGAAGCTCCGGGTAGCCTCCTCCTATAATAAGGTGGGTCACCTCCGGGAGCTTTTTGTCATGAATAGGGGAAAAAGGCACAAGCTCAGCCCCCATCAGTTTTAACATATCGAGGTTATCCTCATAGTAGAAACAAAAAGCCTCATCCCTTGCTATCCCAATCCTATAGGTTCCATGGGGCTTTTTATCCTCCTTAGGAATATCAAAATCCTTAAGGAGCATTATTTGTTTGGCGGAATTGGCTATTTCAAGGAGCTTATCAAGGTCCAGGTGCTCCTGAAGTCTATCCGCAACCTTATCAATCATATCACAAAGCTCAGGGATCTCCTCCGGAATTACAAGGCCCAGATGTCTGCTCTCAAGGCTTATCTCAGGCATCTTCGGCAGCCAGCCGATAACCGGAAGCTTTGTCTCTTCCTCTATTTTCTCCCGAAGGCTCGCTGCGATCATGGGAGAAACATTGTTAAGGATGACTCCCTGTATAGCCCCATCCCTGTCGTAGTCTGCAAAGCCCTTGATCAGGGGAACCACAGAAAGGCTCATGCCCTTGCAGTTCACCACAAGGACCGCGGGAGTCCCTGTACTTGCACAGACATCATAGGAAGAGCCCTCAAAGGAATCCGGCTTTTGTCCGTCAAAAAAGCCCATGACGCCTTCCATTACACCGAAATCCCTGCCTTCTGCGCCTCTGCAGAGAGCCTCCTTCATGCCCATACTTCCCATGAGAAACAGATCAAGATTCCTGGAAGGAATCCCCAGCACATTCCTGTGAAACATGGGGTCTATGTAATCAGGGCCGCACTTAAAAGAGGCGGGATTAAGCCCCTGCCTGTCCAGGATACGAAGAAGAGCGCAGGTTATCAGGGTCTTGCCGCTGCCACTTCCCGGGGCGCATATCATGATTCTTGGAAAATCCTTAAGCTTTATCATCCACAGCCCCTCTCTGAAGCGTGATTATATACACAGGATTCAGGGCATCCGCCAGATGGTATCTGCCCACCTTTCTGTATCTGCTGGCAAAAATCTGTACAATGTCAGGTTCTATATCAGGATATGCCTTGGTGCAGTCCATAACCTCCGCAAAGGTCTCCGCAGTCACAGCATTTATCACTATCCTTGCATCCTTATTCTTAGCAAAAACAGTATCCAGGATATCCTTCATATTTCCGCCGCTCCCACCGATAAATACGTGGCTGGGGGCAGGAAGATCAAGGGCCTCCGGAGCTTTTCCGTGAATGATCTCCATATTTACAGCCTTGAACTTATCCTTGTTCTGCTGTAAAAGAGCTAAGGCCTCATCATCCTTTTCAATGGCATAAACCTGGATATCCGGGGCCAGAAGCGCTGCCTCCAGTGAAATGGAGCCGGTTCCTGCGCCGATATCGTAAAAGACCGCATTCCTGCCAAGAGCCAGCTTTCTCATGGAAAGTGCCCTTATTTCCTCTTTGGTCATGGGAGTCTTGCCGCGAATTATCTCATCATCGGAAAGTCCCCTAACAAAGGGCACGGAAGCTGCCCTGTTATTACTGATATAGATCAGACTCTTACCTCTTATAAGGTCTATTGCCCCTGAATCTGCAGTGATATCCAAAATCTGCTCCTCGGAAGTTCCAAGATCGCAGCCAACCTTAACAGAATCAGCAATTTCCAAGGCTTCCCGGCAGATCTCCCCGGCGTGTTCCGGGGTGGAGGGAAGGATTATCAGCTCCCTGCTGTTTTCCATATGCCAGGTTACATTACAGTTTCTGCCATGGGCGCTGACAACAGAAATATTCTCCAGTGACAGTCCAAGTCTTTCTGCAAAAATAGTGACAGAAGAAATCCCGGGGATTTTCTTTACCTGATAGCCCAATTTGCTGAAATATTCAAAGGCGCCTTTTGCCCCGCTGCAAAGACTGATATCCCCTGAAAAAAGTACCAGGGGATGATTAATTTCACTATTTTTCTCCAGATATTTATTAATTTCCTCACCCTTATATTCGGGAATTTTAGGAATATTTATACCCTCAAGATTCTTAAGCACCGCCTGGGCTCCAAAGATAACATCTGCTATCTCGAGCTCTTTAATCAATTCCCTGGTAAAATATTTTTCTCCTCCGGGGCCCATCCCCGCCAGAGTAATTTCTTTTTTTATTTTTATTTCTTTTCCTGTATTTTCTGAAAGGATTTTCAAAATATCCTTAAGGCTGTAACCCTCGGAGGCTTCACTTTTATTCTCGGGATTTTTAAGGACAACGGCCTTAACTCCGCATTCCATGGCAGCCTGAAGTTTATCGTCAAGTCCGCCGGTTCTGCCGCTCTCCTTGGTCAGGATGGCCGTGGCATGAAGCTCTTTTATGGTGGCGACGTTCATCTGCCTGGAAAAAGGCCCCTGCATGGCGATTATCTGCTTACCTGACAAACCTGCCATCTCACACTTGACAATGCTGTCGGTGTTTGGCAGAACCCTCACAAAAAGCCTTGTTTTATCAGAAAAACTGTCCGCAATCTCCTGCAGATCCTTGCTTCCCGTAAGAAGAAGGATATTTCCCTCTGTGTCAGAGAGCTCTTTTATCGCTTCCTTAAGAGTATCCACATAGATAATGCCCTCTTGACCGGAAAGTTCCTTTCCTGTATCCCTTTTTAGGCGTAAATACTGCACTCCGGTAGCTTCACAGGCTCCTCGAAGCTCCGCAGAAACCGCTGTAGCAAAGGGATGTGTGGCGTCGACCACAATGGTAAATGCCCCTTCTGTGATGACTTTTTCTATCTCAGAGGCGCTTTTTCTTCCCACAAGAAGGTTATCCTCGCCCTTTTCCCGAAGGATCTCGCCGCCATATTCAGTTGCCACACTGACTTCGTGGGGAATGTCATACTCCCTGAGGTAATCCGACAGTATCCTTCCCTCTGTAGTTCCGCCAAATAGTAGTACCTTACACTTCACTTTTATATCCTCTCGGGGTGACCATGATATCACCTAAATTTTCTGTGGCTGAATTGCCGATAAATACAGTGCAGAACATATCAGCCTCAGTGGTCTTAAGCTCTGAAAGAGTCATAACCTGGCTGCTTCCTCCTGCTCTTCCGATGTTTCTTACGATTCCGCAGACCCTCTCCGGTGGCAGAGTCTCCAGCAGCACATCGCAGGCATGGGCAAGATATCCGCTTCTTGACTTGCTCTCCGGGTTATAGATAACTATCGCCATATCCGCCATGGCCGCTGCCCGAAGTCTTTTTTCTATGAGTTCCATGGGTGTCAGCCTGTCGCTGAGGCTTATAAGGCAAAAATCGTGAATAAGGGGTGCCCCAAGTATGGCAGCTCCGGAAAGGGCCGCAGTAACACCGGGAACCACTTCGATATCCACCTCAGGAAAATCCTGTCCCATTTTGCAGGCAAGGCCCGACATACCGTAAACTCCCGCATCTCCGGAGCAGATAAGAGCAACATCACAGCCCTGATCAGCTCTCTCAAGAGCCATCTGTACTCTTTTTTCCTCCCCCATCATGGGAGTGCTGATATACTCTTTGTCCGGAAAGCGAGGCTTCACCAGATCGCAGTACACCGTATATCCACAGATAACATCGCACTCTGTCAGCACTCTTATGGCCCTCAGAGTCATGTCCTCCTTACAGCCAGGTCCTATTCCAACTACCCACAGTTTTTTCTTTTTCATACAAATTCCCTTTTAATTATTTATTATTACGTCCGTCATACCGATGGCCAGGGTCATTCCGTCCTTCGCAGTCTTTTTAAGCACTATTTTTTTGCAGCCGTAGGCCGCCACGGCCCTCTCACAGACGTTGTCGGCGCCGGTGGCTTCCAGCACCCGATCGGAATGTTCAAAATCACCTTCCTGCTCCATAAGAACTTCTGGAGAATAGGTGATAAAAGGTATCTTCAGCTGCTCGGAGAGCCTGATAAGTCCCTCTTCATCCTTCTTTTTATCTATTGAGACCAGAGCCTTCAGGGATCTTATATCTATGCCCTCCTCAGAGAGCTTCTCTGTAAGAAAACCATAGAGCTCATCAAAGCTCTTTCCCCTTCGGCATCCCATTCCTATCACCGTACATTTCGGAATCAGGGAAAAACCGTCAATCTGCTTATTTCTCGGGGATACCACAAATTCTGCCTCCTCTCCTGCAAGAATTCTTGCAGAAAATTCTTTGGCCCTTTTCATGTCGTTTATTCCAAGATTATTCTTTGTCGCAAAGACGTCCACGGCAAATTCGCCATTGACATCAGTAGCTGTGGTGATAACCGGTGTGGCGCCTATGATCTGCGACAGTTCCTTTGCTGCCTCCACTGCCCCTCCGATGTGCCCGGATAGAAGCGGAATTACAAAGCTTCCCTTCTCATCTATGGCCAGCACTCCGGGATCCGTGGTCTTATCCTTGCAAAAAGGCGCTATGGCCCTCACCGCAATACCTGTGGCACCGATAAAGACCAGCATATTTCCCTGGAGGAAATTCTCTCTGGTCCAGTCAGATAGACTGTCTGCCTTCTCTGACTCCATAGCTTCGCCTCCGGACAGTGCCTCAGCAAGCCGCAGCATCAGCTCCCTGCCGCCCTTGGTAAAGCATATAAATTTGTATTTTCCGACTTGATTTTTATCCATTTAATTATCCATATAAAAAATACTATTATTATTTTTAAAAAGATATCAGCTGCTTTTTTACTTTCTCGTACATAGCGTCGGAAAGGCCGTAAAGAGGCTGTATCACACCGCTTTTTATTATTTCTGAAGGCTTCTGACACAGGGTATTTCCGTCCTCTTTTACAAGAAGACATCTGTCTGATATTTCCAATGCCAGTTCCAGCTCATGGAGGGACATTATTATGGTGACGCCCTGCTCTGAAAGTCCCTTTATTACCTCCATAAGCTCCAGTCTGTGCTTAATATCCAGGTATGAGGTGGGTTCATCCATAATGAGATACTCCGGTTCCTGACAGATGGCTCTGGCTATCAGGGTCCTCTGCTTCTGCCCATCGCTCATGGCAAGGAAAGGTGTATCCATAAGCTCAGTAATTGACATCAGTTCACAGGCTTTTTTTGCTGCCGCATAGTCATTATCCTTGAAAAACCCGAAACCATCGCTGTAGGGAAGTCTTCCCGACAGCACCACGTCAAAGGCGCTCATGTGCTCAGGCTTAACCCTGTCTGTATTGACAATTGCCATCTTTTTGGAGAGTTTCTTAAGGGAGATGTTCTTAATCTCCTGTTCCTCCAGATAAACCGCACCGCCTATTGGTTTAAGCTCTCCGGAGATACTCCGAAGCAGCGTGGATTTTCCGCCACCGTTAGGACCTATAAGGGAAATGATCTCTCCCTTTCTTGTCTCCAGAGTTACGCCGTTTACTACTATTTTTTTATGATATCCGGCCTTCAGCTCACTGATCTTCATGTCTGCTATGCCTCCTGATTATCATAAATATTACTATTGGTGCTCCGAAAAGTGAGGTAACCGCCGATACATTCAGTTCCGTAGGGGCAAAAAGCATCCTTGCCAGAAGGTCGCTTATAAGACAGAATATGGCTCCCGCCAGGAATGAAGCGGGAATCAGCACTATAGGCTTGGAGGATTTCAGGGATTCCCTCATAAGGAAGGGCACCGCGATTCCTATAAAGGACACCGGTCCCGCAAAAGCAGTAACACAGGCAGCCAAAAGACTTGAGAGCAGTATTATCAGCACTCTGCAGAGCTTAACATTAACCCCCACGCTCCTGGCGTAGGATTCACCGAGCCTGAAGGCATCCAGGCTCTTGGACAGGATCATCACCGCCACCATAGCCAGAGATACCGTAACCACGCAGTACAGCGCTCCCTCGATATTCGCCCCGGAAAAGCTTCCCTGGGACCAGCTGTGGAGGTTAACAATATCCGAATCATCGGCAAAAGCGATGAGAAAATCCGTTATGGCGCTGCAGATGTAGCCTATCATTATTCCCGCAGCCAGCAGAGCCGCCATGTTTTTCACACTCCTTGATATAAGGATGATAAAACTCGTGGCTATAAGGGCTCCCACGTAGGCCACCATAATCAGCTTATATCCCTTGGCATAAACACGGCTTCCAGCCACAAATATCAGAAGCAGAGCCACCATCATCTTCGCCCCGGAGGATACGCCCAGAATATAGGGGCCTGCAATGGGGTTTGAAAAATAAGTCTGAAGCAGAAATCCGGACACGGCAAGAGCGCCTCCAAGGACAAAGGCCATAATGGTCCTGGGAAGCCTGATATTCATGATAATATTTCTCTTTTTCTCATCACCGCCTGCACCTGTAAGTATCTCCGCAAAGGTCCTTAAATCTATCTTCACGTTGCCCACCAGCAAATTAAGAAGTACTGCTGCCAAAAGAAGGGCAATAAGAATCAGGAATACCCACAGTATGCGGCTTTTCTGCTTATGCATCCGCATTCTTTCCTTTGCGATATTCGGTGGTAAATCCGGGATCATAGAGCTTGGACATCTCATAACCGGTCTGAGCCACGGCTCTTCCAACTATAATAAGGGCTGTCTTGGTTATGCCCTCTTCCTTTGCCTTCTCAGGAAGGTCCTTAAGCGAGCAGATAACCTTCTTTTCATCGGGCCAGGTGGCCTTGTAAACAATGGCGCAGGGAATGTCCTCCGAAACTCCTGAGTCTATCAGCCTTTTTGAAAGCCTCTCCGTATCCCCTGCAGACAGGAAAAACACCATGGTGGCACCGTGGGCTGCCAGGGCCTCCACAGACTCCTTTTCCGGAACCTTGGTCCTTCCCTCCATTCTTGTTATGATGACGCTCTGGGTTATGCCCGGAAGGGTATACTCCATATTAAGAGCTGCTGCCGCTCCGCAAAAGGAGCTGACTCCGGGAGTTACGTCAAAGGCTATGCCCTGGGCCTCCAGAATATCCATCTGCTCCCGGATAGCCCCGTAAATACTGGGATCTCCGGTGTGGAGCCTAACGGTCATAAGGCCATTTTTCTCCGCAGCCCTGATTATCTCTATGACTTCGTCTATATTGAGCCTGCTGCTGTCATGTATCTCGCAGCCTGCTTTCGCATAATCGAGGAGCCCGGGATTTACCAGGGATCCCGCGTAGATTATGACATCCGCCTGCTCTATCAGTTCTTTTCCTCTTAAGGTTATAAGGTCCTTGGCCCCGGGGCCCGCTCCCACAAAATGTACCATTTTTACACTTCCTTTATCCAGCTGTGAGCCTTGTCCGTGGACACCAGCTCTGTGTTTTCATTGGAAAAAACTATTACTTCCGCCTTCAGGGCGTCTTCGGACCATTTTTCCAGGTAATCCCTGATATTGTCCGCCATTTTCTTAAATACTGCGCTTCCCCTGCCGGTTTCATTTATTATTCCTACCGCCTCATCAGTCATGACGCAGTTCATTATCCTGTCTTTTACGGATAAAAAAACTTCCCTTTCCATGCACTCCTCTGACAGCTTTGTGAGAATCTCCATCCTGTGGTCACCGTACATGGAGTGGGTGTTCTTAATGCCCCCTGCCACCTTTACCAGCTTGCCGATATGCCCTGCAAAAAGGATCCTGGAAAAGCCTTCCTCTGCGGCGATCCTGATGGTGTCATAGATAAAATTGGAACTCATCACCGCAAGGCTCTCATCTATGCCGTATACCTCATGAAGAAAGGTCATACCATAGTTGCCGGGAGCTGCCAGCAGCATGTCCCTTCCCTCGGCCTTCCTTACTCTTATCTCAGTGCGAATAGTATCAAGAAGAGCCGCATCGCTCATGGGTTCAACGATTCCGGTGGTCCCAAGAATAGATATTCCTCCCATGATTCCAAGCTTGGGATTGAAGGTCTTTAGGGCCAGTTCCTGACCTCCGGGAACACTGATGGTGACCTTCACGCCCCTGTCTGAAAGCCCGTATTCCTCAAGGACTTCAGTAACGCACTGACTTATCATTTTCCTGGGAACTGAATTAATTGCGGCTTCTCCCACGGGCTGGTCCATTCCGGGCTTGGTGACTCTTCCAACGCCCTCTCCCCCGTCTATGACGATTCCGGGCTCCTGGGTAAACTCCACTGTGGCCATTATCCTGGATCCGCTAGTGACATCGGGATCGTCACCGCCGTCTTTGATCACGGCGCAGGTTACACTGTCGCCCTCTTTTTTTCTTTCGATATCCATGATCTCAGCATTATAGGCTATCCCCTTGGGGGGCATAATGCTGACATTATGAATATCGCTGCCTGTGATCAGCATGATAAGCGCAGCTTTAGCGGCAGCCGCAGAGCAGCTCCCGGTGGTAAAACCGCATCTTAACTTCTTTTCGCCCTTAACAATAAAAACCCCTTCAGAATTTACTTCCATAAAACCATCCTAGCGATCCGTAAGGCCATAAAGAATGGAGTTACAAATAGCAGCTGCTATTGTACTTCCGCCCTTCCTGCCTCGGTTTACGATATATGGAACATCACTTTCTATAATTAATTCCTTGGCCTCCACCACATTTACAAAGCCCACCGGAACTCCGATTATAAGCCTTGGCTTAAGGCTGCCCTCATCCATCAGCTCTTTTATCCTCATCAGCGCCGTAGGGGCATTTCCAATGGCAAAAATAATGGGAACATCGAGCTTTGCGGCCTTCTCCATGCTGACAATAGCCCTGGTGACTTCCCTTTCCTTAGCCTCTTTCGCCACATCCTCATCCGCCATAAAGCAGTGGACCTCTCCGCCGAATTTGGCCAGGGTCTTCTTATTTATCCCGGAAAGGGCCATATTGGTGTCTGTAACGATGTGGGCCCCATCCATTATGGCCTCTCTGGCCTTCTGAACAGCCCCTTCAGAGAAAATCATGGTATCGGCATATTCGAAGTCAGCGGTGGTATGGATGACCCTCATCACAGTGGGAAGCTTGTCCTCATCTATGGTCTTTCCCAGCTGCTCCAGCTCCTGTCCTATTATTCTAAAGCTCTCCTTCTCTATCTCAGAGGGCTTGATATGTTCCAAATTCATGTTCTTTCCTCAAATCTCAGATTCCGATAGTCCTGTAAATTAGCTCCCAGTCAAGGCTCTGGCGAAGCACATCCGCCAGCTTGTTTAATTCCTTCTCCTGATGCACAAAGGCATCCTCTATCTCCGGAACCGGCGTTTTTATGCCTTTTTTATCATATATTATCTGTAAAAGAGCCCCTGTTACCTCCGCAGTATCAAATATCCCGTGGATATATGTGCCAAGAACGCTGCCTTCTGTGATCACCGGGAAAGTGTCCCTGTTTCCTGTGCTCTCCCCCATATGGATCTCGTATCCGGATACAGACATTCCCGAAAGAGGCCCGTAAACACCGGAAACAGCGCCTATAGTCGCATTAACCTGCCTTAAGTTCTTACTCTTTTCAAATACCGTATCCACAGGCAGTAGCGAGAGTCCCTGCTCCTGTCCGCCGATTTCGCTATGGTCAGGATCCTTGACGTTTCTTCCCAGCATCTGGAAACCGCCGCAGATACCGATGATAAAGGTATCTCCTGCCGCCAGTTCTTTTATCTTATCTGAAAAACCGGATTCCTTTAGCCACTTAAGGTCTCCCAGAGTATTCTTGGTACCGGGAATGATCACAAGATCAGCGTTATCAAGGGCCTCCGGGGCATTTACATAGGAAAGGCTGACTCCCGGAATGTTCTCAAGTATCGTGAAATCCGTGTAATTACTGATGAAGGGCAGCCTTACAACCTTTATGCTTACCACTGTATCCCCGCTATCTGCGCGATTTCTGATCTTCAGCCTCTCAGAGACGCTGTCCTCTTCATCAAGATCAAGAAGAGTAAAGGGAACTACCCCCACAAAAGGAACATCGCAGTAGGCCTTGAACATATCAAGACCCGGTTCTAACAAAGTTACATCTCCCCTGAACTTGTTAATAATAAGCCCCTTTACTCTGTCTCGCTCTTTTTCCGATAATAAATTCATGGTTCCGAGCAGTTGTGCGAACACACCACCCGGATCTATATCTCCCGCAAGAAATACAGGCGCATCCAAAATTTCCGCAAGGCCCATATTTACAATGTCATTTTCTCTTAAGTTTATCTCAACAGGGCTTCCTGCCCCTTCTATAACTATGATGTCCGCTTCTTTGGCCAGTCTCTCATAGGCCGCCAGGATATCAGGAATATAGCTCTTTTTCTGCCTGAAATAGTCCCTGGCCTTCATATTTGCCAGAGGCAGGCCGTTTATGATGACCTGGGAAGTGGTATCCCCCATGGGCTTGAGAAGAATAGGGTTCATATCCGAGGATGGCTCCATCCCTGCCGCTGCCGCCTGCAGTGCCTGGGCCCTTCCTATTTCCTTCCCGTCAGGGGTTACAAAGGAATTTAGAGCCATATTTTGTGATTTAAATGGCGCAACCCTGTAGCCGTCCTGATGAAGGACTCTTAAGATTCCCGCTGTCAGTATGCTTTTTCCTACTCCGGACATGGTGCCCTGGATCATGAGATTTTTTGCCAAATGTCTATTCCTCTTATTTAAGTTTATGGAAGAACTCCGTCTCTTCCTGTCCCTTAGCTATGACCTGATAAAGGTTATTTATAATGGTTCCTGTTCGGTCCGAGAGCTGATATATGGATTTATCCGTATACCAGACATTCCCCTCCTTAAAGGCCTTAAAATCAACAAAAACAGCATCCGTCTTTTGAAGCTCCTCAAGGGAACCCGGTGTATCCTCAATGGTGGCGTTGTAGATCAAAATATCTGCATTCTGTGCATAATCATAGAAAGCTTCTACGCTTATTGTCATCTGGGCTGTTTCATCCCCGCCATCAGCAACAGGGGAAAGATAGTCTCCGCCTCCAAGTTCCACCATTTTGGCAAAATAGTCTCCGGTACGCCTGGTGACTATTTGATGATTGGAGTTAACTGAGAAGATCACAACGCTTTTTCCGCTGTTTTCATCAAACTCAAGGCTCGATACCTGCTGAACCTGCTCTGAAAAATCCGCCAGAGCCTCATCTTCTTTTCCCGTCAGAACTCCGTAGACCTTCACCCACTCGCATCTTCCCAGAGGCTCCTGCTCATAGCTGGCCCTGTCGATAAACACCGGGATTCCAAGCTTTTCCAGCTTTTCCTGAACCTTGGGAGTATGAAGGATCATAGAATTTTCTATGGCCACGTCTATGTCCATCATAACTATCTGCTCATAGTCGGGAGCGCTGTATTTTCCACCGTAAACAAGAGTTCCGGCCCCCATGGCCTCTTTTGCCGAGTCAATGTACCAGTCGTCCTTCTCAATGCCTGAAAGAGCGATGTTCTCTATGGCCCCAAGCCTGTCAAAATGGCACATAGCCCCGGAGGCCGCCAGATATATGGTATCAAGAGGCTTTTGCAGGATTATAAATGACTCTCCTCCCTCAGGGACCGCTGCCCCTTCCGGAACCACAAGATAATTTCTCCCGTCCTCAATGCTGATAACCGCATAATCATCGCTATATCTATGGATCCTGTAGCACCGGGCATAGGCGTTCTCATCAGTGGACAAATAGGTAAGCCCCGGAATATCCGGTGCATCCATGGACGTCTTCTGTATAGAAGTATCTATCTCTCCCCCGTCCTTTCCATCTGCTTCAGCCCCATTATCCCCCAGGGTCAAAAGCAGGGTGTAATCTATGAGATGAGGCGTACTCATGACTGTGGTATCCGCCTGAACCGGGAACTCTTTTCCCAGCTTCACCGGCACCTCGAAAACCGAGTTACCCTCCGTGTTTACAGGATAATAGGTGGTCCCATCAACTATCATGTAATCATAATTTGGGCTGCTCCACACAAGCCTTGCCACGGCCTTTCCCTTTTCCACCGTGACAACGCAGGGGCTCTCAATATATGCCCGTCCACTTCCGCCCTTCATTACAACAGATGCGGCATATTCCCCATCGGAAATACCACCGCATCCTGTAATGTAAAGGGAAAAAAGTAATAGAAGCAGCAGACATTTTGTCCGTGCTTTTTTACTCAATAACTGCTCCCACATGTTCTACATAAACCTTCTGAACATCCTCAATTCCACCGAGACCTGAGATCTGGCAGTCAATGGATTCAAAGCTTCCGTCAGCTTCAAAGCCGCTCTTCCAGGAGTCATCATCATCTCCTGCCATGTCGTTGTTGGCGTGATCACCGGCTACAACCATGAGAGGACGAAGTACAACCTTGGTGTAACCTGCCTCTTTTACTGCAGCAATGATATTTGAAAGCTCTGTCTCCTCAGGCTCGCCCTCAACGGTTCCGATAAATACGTTCTCATAGCCAAGATTCTGCATCTGTGTCTGCATCTGAGAGTATGTGATCTTGGCTGTGTGGGATGTTCCGTGGCCCATGAATACGAAGGCAACGCCCGCATCCTTTGATGCTGAAAGATCAGCAAAACCGGCCTCAGCAACTGCAGCTGCTGTGATAGCCTCAGCAACCTTCTGCTTGTCCTCGTTGATCTCTGCAGCGTCTTTTCCTACTGTACCAAGTAAAGGCTCAGCCACAACAGCGGTCTCAAACTTGTCCTTGTAGCCCTCAAGAGCCTCCATGAGCTCATCGTACTCTGCACCGTGCATAAGGTGTGTAGGCTGGATAACAAGATTCTTAACTCCGTTGTCAACGGCTCTCTGAAGGGCCTGCTCAACGTTGTCGATCTTCTCGCCGTCTCTTGCATATATGTGATTGATGATGATCTGAGCTGTGAAAGCACGTCTTACGGACCAGTCGGGATATGCAGCTGCCAGTGCCTTCTCAATTCCGCCAATGTCCTTGGCTCTGCTGTCGTTGAAAGAGGTTCCAAAGCTAACTACGAGAAGCTCGTTCTCACCGATGCCGTCTGCATTGAGGGGATCATCCTTGGAAGCATCTCCTGTATCTCTTCCGAAGTAGTCAGGATCTGCATCCTCGCCCTCAACCAGCTCCTTCTGAGCATCTGTAAGTGCATCCCAGGCTGCCTTTGCCTTTTCGCAATCTGCGTAGGTATTCTCGTTGTAGGTCTGAACATAAATTGCATCTATAAGATCTGCTACTTCCTTAGCCACCTTCTCGTCCTCTTCTCCGTTTGATACCTGTACGTCAGAAACAACTACTTCGTGGTCATACCATTTTCCCTTGGTTCCGATAAGAGCAAGTGCAAAGCTCTGGTCAATGGCAGGAACCGGAACATCAAAGCCGTGTACTTCCTCTGTTGTTCCATCCTCGTAGGTTACGGTATCTGTAGTGGGCTCTAAGAGAACCGCGCCGTCCTTCTGGGCATCCTCAGCACTTCCGGGGAAAAGATTAACGATATTCTTGGAAGGCATGGTGATATGGATTGTCATCTCACCATTTTCAACCTTAAGTACTCCCCTGTCCTTGTATACCAAATTAACATGGAACATACTTGAATCTGTTGTAAAAGTAGCTGTGTAGGTGCCATCCTCCAAAACAGCTTCCGCTGCAGGCTCTTCTGCCTTCTCAGCTGTAACGGACTCCACTGTCTCTTCCTTAACTTCTTCACTTCCTGTCTCAGTTACCGGCACAGGTTCCTGAACTGCCTTGTCTCCGCAGCCTGCTACTACAGTTGCTACCATAGCTGCTGCCATGATAACTGCAAGCATTTTCTTTTTCATAATATTTACCTCCTGTATAGATATATAACTTATATAACAGAAAAAAGTCTCCACCAAGCGGCGAAGACTTTTAAAGTGCACAAAACTAAAGCAAATGCCTATAGCATTTACCTGATTGCTTCGTACAGTCAATTCCTCGTGACTTGGTTACCCTTGTACAACGGCAGGCAGGTCTCCCGGCTGATCGATACACAGCTTTCGCTGATACGCTTCCTTCGCCTTCCCGGATTGCTCCAGTGACATAATGAAAAAAGCTCTCGAAACACGGTGACGAGATCGTGCGGGATTCACACCCGCTTCCCTTTTCACTTGTGCAGCAAATGCCCACAAGCACCTTCCGTTTTATTCTGTTTTTATGGGTTTATGATACCATAGAATGAAATTTATGCAACCACAGTATTAGCTTATTCCTTTACCTTTAGATACTAAAGTCCTAAGATAAATCACTCCGCTAAGTTGCTGAGGGCTTCAAACAGTTCAGGCTGCTCCTGCTTCATACGTATGGGCCTGCCCTCGAGATTAAGGAATGCATGGGAAGTGGTGCCGATACAAACTGTTTTTCCCTCTGAATTCTTCATTTCATAGGCAAGATGCAGTTTTACACCCTTAAATTCCTTGACAGAAACGCTGATACTGACCTTGTCGGAAAAAGTCGTAGTCTGCTTGTAATCGCAGGTCACGCTCAAAACCGGGGACACTATGCCCATCTGCTCAAGCTTGGCAAAATCCCACCCTATCTGGGACAGGAAGTCAATTCTTGCCTCCTCCATCCACCTAATATAGTTGGAATGATGTGTTATCCCCATTTTATCGGTTTCATAGTATTGAACTGTGTGTATATACTCCATTTTTGCTCTCCTCCGTGCCAAACTTCCTGATTACTTCAGAGTCCATCTAGGTTATTATATATTAGCGCATAGATAAAGACCATCAGAACTGCTGAATCTGATGGCCTTTTCCTCATTTTTTATTCATTTTATCGGCAATCGCCAGGTAACAATTCCCTACAATAATCTTCAGTACACTACTGATTCATTGGGATACTCTCCATTTCATATAGCCGGTACAACTATTTGCATTTTATACGATTTAATTGTATCACATCTTTCCAAAAATTCAAGCACTTGTTGCCATTTTTCTGTGCTATCATATAGTCTGAAATTGCCGATTATCAGGAGGAAAAATAATTATTCATGATTTATATAGGTTGTCATTTATCAGTAACTAAGGGCTATGAGGCCATGGGACGCCAGATGGTGGACTTCGGTGGAAACACCTTTTCCTGGTTCACAAGAAACCCCAGAGGGGGAAAATCTAAGGATGTGGAGCCGGAGGATGTACAGGCGTTGTCCGAAATCCTCACAGAAAAGAAGTTTGGAAAGCTTGTAGCCCATGCCAGCTACACCATGAACCTGTGCTCTGCAAGTCCGGAAACAAGGGCCAACGGCCTGGATATGCTTATTAAGGATATTGAAAAAATGGAGGCTCTGCCGGGACAATATTACAATTTCCATCCCGGTTCTCACACCGGCCAGGGCCCAGAATTAGGCGTGCAGCAGATCGCAGAGGGCCTGAACAAGGCTCTTTACCCTGAAATGAGCACCACGGTCCTTCTTGAGACCATGGCAGGCAAGGGCTCTGAGATGGGAAGAAACTTCGAAGAGCTCAAGGCAATCATAGATCTCGTAGATTGCAAAGATAAGCTGGGTGTGTGCTTCGACACCTGCCATACCTGGGATTCAGGCTATGACATCGTAAATGATTTTGACGGTGTTTTGGATAAATTTGACAAGGTCATCGGCCTGGACAGGCTCAAGGCCGTTCACTTCAACGACAGTAAGAATGACTGCGGCGCCCAAAAAGACCGCCACGAGAAGATCGGTCAGGGCAAGATCGGCATGGAAGCCATGAAAAGAATCGCTCTTCATCCTGCGCTCCAGGGTCTGCCCTTTATCCTGGAAACACCAAATGATGATGAAGGATACATACAGGAAATTGCAATGATACAGGGATGGTTTTAACCCCATCCCTGTTTTTGTTTTATTTATCAAAATGTAATTTCTCTTCCTTAAATGCCTCTATATGCCCCATATCGTCAAACAGCTCAAGCCTTGGAATCACCATGTCTCCCTGCTGCTCGTTGAAGCTGATCACTGAGACTGAACATACACCGTATGGCATCGTGGTAAGCACAAATGGGAAGGGAAGGCTAAGAATATGGGAAAATAATATAGCTCCGGACCCGCCATGGGCAAACAAGGCTATAATATCGTTATTTCCCTTGCTGCAACTGTACAGACCATTTTTCCTGACCAGTCCATATTCGCTTAATAAATCATCAAGCCCCTTGGACACCTTTTCATAGTAATCCAAACATTTGTTATTCTTAAAATACGGATGCTGTGCCCATTCAGATGAATTGACATATTCAGGATTTTCCGTCAAAAGCTTGTATGCCAGAGTCCAGGGATGTCCGTCATAAGGAATCTTATCTTCCTCTTCCACATCTTCGCTCCTGTCTCCCCAGTCAATTTCATGCATATAATCCAAAATATTAACATCCAGATTCAAAGCTTTCGCTGTATATCCTGCGGTCTCTCTGGCTCTGCCCATAGGAGACGCATATATCGCCTTTATCCCCTCTTTTTCAAGCCTTTTTGCAGTATCCGCCGCCTGCTTTTTTCCATTTTCAGTAAGACTGTCTGTGCTATAGTCCGGCTCTCCATGCCTTATAAATATGAGTTTCATGCGATTTTCACTCCCACTTCTTCCAGACCTCAGGCTGATAGCCCAGGGTAGCCTGCTTGCCGTTACGAACTACCGGAATTTTTATTATCTGCTGGTTCTCAAGGAGCTTCTCCAGCTTATCTTCATCAGCTATGTACTGAATAATGGCCACCGCGTCTTTATCCTTGGCATCGGGGTTTATCATGTTCATGATTCCGCCGTTGACACTGGCCACGGAAGAAAGCTCGCCCTTACTCATGCCCTTTTCCTTCATATCGATGAACTGGTATTTTATGCCGCGCTCCTTGAAAAAGCGCTCAGCCTTCTTTGTATCGTTACACTTTTTTGTTCCGAAAATCTGAATATTCATCTCTTGTACCCGCAATCTGCTTTCTCCGGGCCGTCAATGCCCGATTCATAATGTGCTCTGAACTCCATGTTGATCTCACGGATCTCTTTTTTGCCGTCGATATAGTCCTGATACATCTCCGCCAGCCCCGACATGCAGCCATCACAGGAACCGCTTATGTTCCCGATGGACTCTGCCACTATCTGCTCCCTCTGCTCACGGGTTGTATCCTTTATTAAAATCGATTCCATTTCTTCGATCCTCCTATCCGAATAAGCATATTTACTGCACTTATGATAATAACACCGGGAATCGCCAAAAGATATACCCCATATTTTTTCGCAAAAAATCCACGGCCTGAGCCGTGGATTCAGTCGCTGCATAATTTGATTTTTTTAGAATGTAATAGAATCGATGATAAGAACAAGTTCATCGCTTACAGCCATATCCAATGCATCATCGCCGCAGTTATGTCCGGTTGTCTCAAAAATAAGGCTTCCTTCCATATAATCTCTTGCGATAACGCTCTCATAATAGCCTGAACCCTCAGCTGCAGGAGGAAGCATAGCCCAATATCCGGTTACATCCTCTGTTCCGGGGAAAATGCTCTCGTTCTGGGTTGCATTGTCACTTCCCCAGCTCTTAACCATTTCGTCAACCGCATCCTTTGCGCTTACGCTTGGCTCATAAGTAACTGTGATCATGTTAGTTCCAGCAGATTCTCCTGTGTATACAAAGAATACCATGTTGTTCTGCTGAGTAACACTCATCTTTGCTGCATTGTAGGTAACTGACCAGCCATTGGGGTCTTCATACTGCTTATAATCTACTCTGCCGCTCTTATCTACAAAAGCAACCGCATCAAATGCCTCGGGATCAGCATCGAATACAGGCTCAAAGTACATTGTCATGCCATCTTCAAAAGCGCCCTTCATAACACCGTTTTCGATGGACTCAACAGTGAAAACATCGCTTGACTCACCATTTCCGCCGAAGGAGAATGCTATCTTGCCATCTTCCTGGGTGCAGCAGAAGGGTAATCCCATTCCGTTGTTTCCGTCCTCTGTATATCCGGTGCCCTCATCATAGAATACATAGAAATAATCTGTATTTTTGTTTCACACAATTATTTATACGAAGGAAAATAATTCCATGGCAAAAATTTTTTTAAATTTTTTTATTTTAGTTTTCAGCCAGAAGACTTTCCAGCATAGCTGCGGCTTCGCCGACAATATCATTGCAGGTACGTCCTGTACCTGTCCTCTGGGCGATCAGCTCCTTGCAGAAAAGTGATCCGTTTTTCTCAAGGAACATCTGCTCATATTCCTTGGTCTTATCTATGCCAAGCTTCTCCAACATGGCAACCACACTGAGATATCCGCCGCACTTGCCATCAATGCTTCTTGGAGCGGGAACAAAATTCTTTGCCTCTTCCTCTGTCATTCCAAGCTTATCTGCAAATGCCATTCCCAGTGACATAGAACAGTTATTGCCATTCTTATGATTTGCTCTTGCTTTCATTTCCATTTCGCTCATTCTCTTTAGTCTCCTTCTTTTTATGTAACATTACAATAATTGCCGCTATAACAAAAATTGAATTACTTATTATAGTCTGGCTAAGCTCTCCGCCGCCCTCACCGGATCTGTCTGCGATAGATTTACCTGCAAATAGACCATATTCTGACAATGTCATAAAATCAAGGGCTGCATGAAGAATAATAACTCCCAAAAGGTTACCCCACTTCACGTATACCGCGCACAGAAGCATTCCTATCATAGCTGTGCCCAGCACCTGCAAAAGAGTTGCTTTCAGATCATGGGTCCAGCGTAAATTCCATAAGTGGTACAGTCCAAAAATGCATGCGCCGGTCACCACTGACAGGACCATTCCTTTGCCTTCTTTTCCGAACTTCTCTGTCAGAAGCCCTGTTATTGTTCCTCTCATAAGAAGTTCTTCCGAAAGACCTACCATCAGAACAAAGGCCGCAAAAAACAGTATTTCGCCGGGAGCTTTAAGCTCAGCGCCCTTTGTAATGGAATCAATGGTCAGTATAACACTTCCGAAAACAGAGATAAACAATATTACCAAACCGGATAAAAGGCTCTTTCCAAGATATTTAACCGGATTCTTGAAAGAATCCAGAGTCCCCAGGCAAAAAGCTATAATAAATGAAGGAATTACCTTTAATATTATCTTTCTCACAAAATATGCCGCATTTGATGTTCCGAATTCCCCGAAACAAAGCTCTATAATGGTGCCAATAAGCTCGTTTAAAAAATACTCCGCAGCTACAGCTGCAATAATCGCTAAAATAATGTGTTTCCTAAAAAATTCTCTCATTGAAAAACTACTGATTTTTCCTTTCTTGTTATTTTTTGTTATGCTTTTATTCATTCCTGCATTATATATCAAAACTATGTAGAAATTTTGTCTTCTTTTTTGCAAAAAGCAAGAAATCTCAGTACTATAGAAGGTATGAAGCATATAATTTTCCCGGAGAATCAACAATTTTATTATTCCTATACAGGCAAGTTCCAGGCCCTGTCTTCGGACTGGAAGCACGAGAAATTCCCCCTTAAGGACTATGAGCTTATCATAATGACTGAAGGGGAGCTGTTTCTTAGCTACTGCGGCGAGAATTTTTCCGTAAAAAAGGGCGAGTATCTGCTGCTGCCTCCCAGTAACGGCTACAGGATCGGCTACAAGGAGGCTTACTGCTCTTTTTACTGGATGCACTTTTCGGTGCCTGCAACTGACCTGCCAGTAACCATAAACGGCACGGCTGAGCCTATGGAGGAGCTGGGCTTTTCCCATGCTTTCGCCATTCCGCAAAAGGGCGCCATCCCTAAGCCGGAAAAGATGGTAGTGCAGATGAAGCAGCTTCAGGATATCGTGAAAAACAGTTATCCGAAGATCTCTCTGAACGCCATGGTAACCAGCATAGTCTGTGAACTCTACGGCCAGATCATGTCTGATGCACAGCACGGACAGGACAATCTGGAAAAAAAGCAGGTCTACCTGGATATCATTGACTATATCCAGAGAAACCTTCACAGAAATATCAAGATCACTGAAATCGCTGAAAAATTCGGCTACAATGCAAAATATTTATCCCATCTGTTTGCTGAAATTCGGGGAATTCCGCTGAAGCAGTATATTTTAAATCAAAAAATAGACGCCGCCAATTTTATGCTGGCAGACAATGACAAGCCCGTTACGGATATTGCCGCGGAGCTTGGTTTTTCTGATGTCCACAGCTTCGCCAGGGCATATAAAAAACTCACCGGACTTACGCCCAGTGAGTATAGAAACGCTTTTGCAAAACGCATGTTATTTCATGTTTGATGATTATTCCTGCTGTTTTTCCATCAACTCCCGCTTCTTCCAGTGCTCCGATAAAGCTCTCGGCTCCGGCTGAGTTATACGAACCAAGACATTTTCCCAGGTACTCTCTATATCTCTTTTAAGGGCACCGGCGGTAAGCTGCACAGGCTTGGAGCACTCTCCTATTTTTATTTCGGTATTTATTGTGATCAATAGCTTATACCTTCCCCTCGCTTATAGATAAATTCAGAAGTGAAGTTCAGATTTCCCTCAGAATCCTTTTCCACCTTTGGGATGTTCACAGGAAGCTTGCCCTGAGGGCTGCTTGCACCAAAGGCTGTCTCGATGGCTGCAACGATATTGGCATTAAAGGCTGATGAACCTGTGTCATTAAGTCTGTCTGTAGGGTCAATTCCAAGGCCTGAGCCCATATATGCCAGAAGTATGCCGTCCGCCTCCTGATAAATAGCCGCATCATAGGGCAGATTCTCGCTTATAAGCACATATTTACCCCCTCCTGCATGGACATCCTCCAGTGCATTATGAAGGGCGATGAACTGAGGATCTTCTTTATCAAGGGCACTGCTACCGGATGCATAGGAGAAGCATATTACTACGTCCGCAGTGGAGATCTTCTCCTTTATCTCATCGGTGTAATTGAGCTTAACATCCGCCGCTGAATTAAAGTAGAAATCCAGGGTTACTTCGGTATTTTCCCCGATATAGCCCTTCTTTTTCATATCTTCAAGGGCATAGCCGATGGCCACCTTGTCGTCTTCGCGCCTTGCCAGCACCACTATACTCTTTTTATCAGAAGAAAGAGGTAATATACCATCATTTTTGATAAGGGTTATGGCCTCTCTTGCCATCTGCATCTCCGCATCGTGGTGAGCCTGACTTCCGATGATTTCCTTGCTCTTTGCTGCCTTAACCTCGATGTCTTCAGGTGTTCCATAGTCTCCGTCAGGTCTGAAGATCCCGTACTTTTCTTTCATAAGGAGAATTCGCTTAACGCTCTCATCGATCCTCTTTTCGCTGATCTCACCGGATTTTACCTTCGCTGCGATTCCTGCGATGTAATCGTCATAGAATGCGACTTTTTCTGCATCTGTGATGTCTACTGGCAAAAGAAGTATATCCACTCCCGCATTTATTACCTTTTCTGCGATATTCACGTGATATTCCACGGAATTCTCCGCTCCGGGAACAAGGCCCGCTGTGGCGATAGCCCCCATCTCCAGGGCATCGGTAACAACCACGCCGTCAAAGCCAAGGTCTGTTCTCAATATATCCTGGATCATTTTCTTTGACATGGTTGCCGGATAATATCCCTTTGTAACACCGTCGCCGTAGGTAACTTCCTCATCGATAAGAGGATAAGTTATATGGGCTGTCATTATCATGTCTGCGCCGCCCTCTATGGCCTTCTTAAAAGGAACAAGCTCAGTGGCTGATATTTCCTCATAGGTCTTTTCCACGGAAGGAAGGCCTATATGGCTGTCAGTGCCGGTGTCTCCGTGTCCCGGGAAGTGCTTGTATGTGGCAATGATATTGTGCCCCGAAAGGCCCTTGGCATAAGCCATACCAAGCTCCGCAACCTTGTCAGGGTCATCGGAAAAAGATCTGGTTCCGATAACGGGATTATTGGGATTATTGTTTACGTCAATATCAGGAGCATAATCTGCATTAAAGCCCGCAGCTGCGATCTCTTCTCCAAGGAGATCTCCCGTTTTCTCAGCATTGGCTGCTGCATTGGCGGTGGCTCCTATAGCCATATTTCCCGTCATCCTGGTTCCTGCTGATAGACGAATTACAATTCCGCCTTCCTCGTCAATAGGCATCAGATATGGGATATGATTGGTAACATCCGTTATTTGTTTGTTATTTTCCTGCAGGTCATACACAAGTCTTGTAACTTGTTCATTTCCTGTAATATTTGCTCCAAAAAGAATGATTCCGCCATACTGATGCTTCTGAAGAGCGGCTTTTACTTCCGGCGCTGCACTCAGATCTGTAACTTTTTCTTCGTTCCAGGTCCTGATGGCCGGAATTATCATCTGGGAAATCTTCTCATCCATGGTCATCTTGGTAATAACCTTATCCATTTTGTCCTTTCCCCGGAAAAGTCCCCCCTTGTCGGCCGCAAATACTACTCCGCCCAGGACCAGTACCACCAGTCCTGCTGCCAATAACCTTTTAACTACTATGTTTTTCATAAATACAGTCCCCTCCTGCTGTTTTTAATAAACCAACATAATAATTCTGATATGTAATGACCTCCTGTCAAGAGAAAGCTTACAGGAATCCACCACATAATTATTTAGTTGTTTCTGAAGGCACCTTGAAAGGGCCTCGGGGTATCAGTTCCCGGCATTGGCCACTCTGATATACGTGGATTGGTTACCGACAGGTCAATGGTCCGCCGTGAGCTCTACCGTCTACCATCGTGGATCACAGATTGCTCCGTGCCAACATAGAATTATCGTAGATAGCTCGAACCTTGAAATGGCCGAAGCCCTTTCAAGATGTCTTCAGTTGTTGCTTTTGTTTTGGCCAGATGTAAATGGCGTAAGCCATCTTACATCTGCTTGATTACCCACTATAACAGTGGGATGATGATGTCAAGGCTGCGAAGCACCGCCTTGGGCGGCTTGGCCTTGAGATTAGCAGCGCACTGTTATAACAGATTAAGCTATATTATCGGTCATCATGCCCCACATAAAGCAAGCGAGTTCTCTTGCAACTGCCATTATTGCCACATTTCGCTTTTTTCCATTATTTAATACCATTTTGTAGTATTTGCGTTTCAGACGTTCATTAGCTTTATCTGCATATGCAATAACTTGTGGAGTATTTCCATTTTGACGAGCTTTGATTGTTTTGGATTTGTAACCAACTCTGCCTCTAGTATAGCATTGAGATGCTTCTGTTAACAGAGTTCGTACGTGACTATTTCCTGCTTTTGTAATGCTAAGCCTAGTGGTATCGTCTCCACTGGATGCTTCGCCAGGAACAAGTCCTATATATGAGGCAAACTTTTCTGCGGAAGAAAAACGATTAAAATCTCCGACCTCAACAATAACTGATAATGCAGAATGAGTCTGAATACCAATGAAACAACATAGCTTTTTTACAGATTCTCTGTATTCATCTACTGATGCAAGTTCTTCGATTCGCTTATCAAGACGTTCTATTTTATCAGTAAGCGTAGCATATGTAAGCAAGTACTCATCAAGAATCTCTTTATATAAACCTTCGGGTTTTAATGCTTTTAACCAATTGATATGTGCTATTGTCCAGTGACTTTTACTTTCGTATCTATAGTCGTGGCGAAGGCAAAAAGACTGAATTTGTTGTTTGATCTTTTTTAGTGCAAGTTTATGATCATTCCGCATGCGCAGATATTCTTTAGTCTGTTCATCTTTGGCAGTAGGAATATGTACTGGACTATAATTGTTTTGACACAAACATCTGCCAATAAGCTCAGCATCACGCTTATCAGTTTTTATTCTCTTGTTATTACGCTGAGAAAGCATGGTAGATGGCGCTAGTATCACACAGTTAACATTTCGGTCTGTTAGCTGATGATATAAAGTATAGCCAAGACACCCGGCTTCATAACCGCATATAAATGTAGTATCGTTACCGTAGATTGAGCGAAGGAATTCAAGATACTTTAAAACTGCTTTGTAATCTGCTGAAGTACGCTGGTAATACAAACCTTTTTCGACTTCAATTGTATAAGCGCAAAGTGTAAAACTTTCCTTATGGACATCCATACCTACGTAAACTGTGTTATTATTCATTTAGTGACCTCCTTTTGTATGCGGTAATCCCTGTTACCATTGACTCGACATCTTTAGTATACAGGTGAATCCACGTTGCTACAAAATGGAGGTCATTACATATTGTCTA
>NZ_JHXX01000016.1 GCF_000621605.1 Butyrivibrio sp. MC2021
TATTATCAGTCGTTTCCAACTGCTATCCCCCAGTATGAGGCAGGTTGCCCACGCGTTACTCACCCGTCCGCCACTAACTTAAAACAAGAATCCGCCGAAGCCTCATCAGCGTCTTAAGTCCGTTCGACTTGCATGTGTTAGGCACGCCGCCAGCGTTCATCCTGAGCCAGGATCGAACTCTCACGTTTAAATGTTTTGTTCAATCCGGCCAGAACTAAAAGCTTGGCTTTAATGTTCTGTCCGTTATTACTTTTGGTTTGTTAATTCTGAATAATTCTCTTGGAATTTTTCAGGGTTGCATTACTGTTTATTTGTCAAGGTTCATGGAGCCTAGAATCCGCTCCATTACTGCATTTGCGGTGCTTTGTAACCGCAGCAGCAACGTATATAAATATATCACTGGGTATATATAATGTCAACAACTTTTTTCAACTTTTTTTACTTTTTTTATAATTTCCCTTAAACACCAGAAAAGACCTGCATTGCAGGCCTTTTCACCATGCTCAGTTTGAGCTGTTTTTTCTTATTTCAGGTAAACAACCTGTTCATTACCGCCTTCTCCAACGATAAGTCCAAGGGTTTCAATATGGGTCGCTTCGCTGGCATCTATCTGTGTAAGAACTACCAGGCTCTCATGGGCTCTGGATTCTATTGTCCCTATAAAGGATGAAAGGTCATTGGGAAGGAATGTCACTGAAGTATAACCTATATTCTTATCATTCAGTAATACCTGGAATAAAAGGTTATACTTTATCATATTCACATCTTTGCTGGAATCTGATCCATTGTACAGGTCAAATCTAAGTACCAGAAGTTTCTTTCCCTTGTCAGCGTTTACAACATAGCTCTTTGAGCTCTCGGGAAATGTACTTGAAACCGAGTAGCCCTCATATGAAAGGAAAAGATCCTGGGCTATCTCCTGGGAATCATCAGCGCTGATGGTTATAGCCTGAGGATTAGCTTCTGCTTCAGCACTTCCTGTATCAGGAATATTTTCAGAACCGGAGTCGCCCCTTGATGCCAGATCCTCTCCTGTCATGGTCTGTTCCTGGGTATCTCCGGAAGGATTATCTGCTGTAGGCTCTGCAACAGGCTGCGGAGCCGGCTGCTGGGGTGTAGTCTGTGTAGTGCTCTCCTGTTCTTTCGCAGCCTCCTTGGCATCTTTTCTGGCCTGACGTTCTCTGCTTTTTTGTTCTTCCTTGGCATCAACGTAAACAAGCCTCTCCTGGCCGTTATTTGAGTACTTCATAAGAAGTCCCACGGCGTACTCCACAGTCTGATCATACTCTTCCTGTGTGAGTTCCGGAAACTGCTCACCACAACCTGACAAAACCAGGATGCAACCTATGACAGCCAAAAGCCCATAGTACTTTCTAACCCTCATAAACTACCTCTTAAGTCTCATTTAGTCTCCAGTTCAAAATAAAACTCAACTCCGTTGTCATAATTGATAACGCCGTAATCCTGATGCATGCCTTCCATAATTGCCCTGACAATCGAAAGTCCGACACCGCTGCCTCCGTACTCTCTGGTTCTGGCCTTATCAACCTTGTAGAACTTATCCCAGATATGTCCGATGCTTTCCTCCGGTATCGGTTTACCTGTATTAAATACAGATACTCTGACAGTATTTTCTTTTTTCTGCAGCTTGACCTCTATTATCCTCTCTCCGTCTATATGATTGAGGGCATTGCTGTAATAATTCTGAAGAACTTCTTCGATCTTGAATTCATCACCCCATACAAAAATTGGGCTGTAGTCGTCAAATTTTACAGTAACATCCTTTTTCTGTGCCAAAAGCTCCGCTGACTTAAGATAGTTACTGACCATATCCACAATGTCAAAACGCTCCATGTTGGCTTTTTCATTGCCGAACTCAAGCTGATTCAGCGTAAGGAGCTTTTTAACCATGATATTCATCTTGGAGGCTTCATCCATGATGACTTCGCAGTAAAAGTTTCTGCTCTCCTCATCATCATTGATGCCTTCCTTAAGACCTTCCGCGTAGCCCTGAATAAGTGCTATGGGTGTTTTCAGCTCATGAGAAACATTGGCCAAAAACTCCTTTCGCATCTCATCAACCTCTTCTTTTCGCGCGATATCGCGTTTAAGGGCCACGTTGGCATTCTTAAGCTCTTTAATGGTTGATTCCAGTGTCTCGGAGAGCTCATTCATATTTTCTCCGAGGACGTCAATCTCATTGTGAGAAGTACCGTCATCAACGTACTTCGCTTCAAAATTGAGCTTTTTCATCTCATCGGAAATGAGATAAAGTCTCTTGATGGGATCTGTAAACTTCTTTGAAATATAAAGGATCAAAACAGAACCGGTAACAACTGCCATAATTCCAACATATGCCATGAAAGTATTGGAAATCATAACATTATCCTTGATACTCTCCATGGTGGATCTGACCAGAACAAGGTTGCCGCTTCCAACAACACCCCACATTTCGAGATATTGTCTTCCGGTAGTTCTGTCCTCATCAAGCTGAAGTGTATAGTCGTCCCCCATATCCAAAACGGTCTTATTCTCTATAAAATAATCACCGCCGGTGGGATTGATCATATTTTCCCAAAGAATCTTGGTGAGCATTTCCGCATTACTTGCAGAAGCCTTGACAGTCTTGGAATCTGCATCAAGAACGATCATTTCAATATTGTATCGCTCACAGATTCGTGTAATTTCTATATCGAACTCATCGGATGTAATATCGCCGTTTCTAATAGCAGTGGATATACTCCTGTACGCCTCGATGATCGCTTCTCTTTTATTCTGAACATAAAACTGTTCCATAAAGAGAAGGTTAATAACAAGGCAAAGTGCAAAGGTTCCTATCATTGTGAGTAGGAATGCCATACTCATTTCGAAGCGTATCGAACGGGTCTTATCCGAGGCCGGATTACTTGTCGATTTCTTCAAACTTATACCCCATTCCCCAAATTGTCTTTATCATGTCTCCCTTGGATCCAAGCTTGCCACGAAGCTTTTTAACATGAGTATCTATAGTTCTGGCATCGCCGAAATAATCATAATTCCAGACATTATTCAGAATTTTCTCACGTGAAAGAGCAACTCCCTTGTTTTCAAAGAAGAATGATAAAAGTTCAAATTCTTTATAGCTAAGCTCTATTTCCTTGCCGTCAACTTCTACGCTGTGAGCAACTTTATTTACCACGATTCCGCCCACTTCCATGACCTGATTATTGATAGCCTGGTTGGTTCTTCTGAGTATCGCGGAAACTCTCGCTGCCAGGATCTTGGGGCTGAATGGCTTGGAAATATATTCATCAACTCCGAGTTCAAAGCCTAAAAGCTCATCTCTCTCTTCCGACTTGGCTGTAAGCATGATGATCGGAACCTTGGAGTTGGAACGGATTTCTCTGCACACTTCCCATCCGTCTCTTCTGGGCATCATAACATCCAGAATTATGAGCGAAATATCCTTGTCATCATAAAAGAGATCAAGAGCCTGTTGTCCGTCCTCTGCCTCTAAAACAAGATATCCGTCCTTTACCAAAAAGTCTTTAACGAGTTTGCGCATCCTGCTCTCGTCATCAACTACAAGAATCTTCAGATCATCCATTAAGTAATTCCTCCTAGCCTAGTTGCTTTCTGTATCCTCATAATAACTTGAAGTATCTTCGATGCCAAGTCTTTTTTCCGCTTCCCTTACCTTCTTTTCCCTATCGGTAAGGTCCTGCTCCCATGAGGCATAGCGATTAGTAATATTACGCCTGTAATTAATAATATTATCACTTTCGCTGAAAGCTGTAATCAAAAACATCACTATGACTAGAATCGTCATAACAATGCTTAATACTATCGGAAAAATCCGCTTAAACTCAGGACTGGATTTTTGCTTTGCCGGCTTTATTCTCTGCCTGACACTTAAGTTTTCTATAGCTGAATGTCTTGTTACAGATACTCCCAGGGGAATAGGAATCAGGTCCTCTTCCGAATAGCCGTTTGCCAGTAGCTTGATCCGAAGATCCATAAGATATCCCCAACCAATAGGAGTTTTAAATATCTTGTTTTCTATAGCCTTTTCATAGACCGCTTTGATATCCTGAGGCTTTGTAGCCTTGGCACGAGTATTAAGGAGCTTTATCTTATTCTGATCCATAGCTCCTTTCTGGGCGTCAATCTCAGTCATGAACTCATATCCGCCGACTATTAAATTATCACCCTTTGATTTATCATCAGTTGCCATATTCTGCTCCGTATGATGCAATGAATACGCTGACGCTTCTGGCCTTCATGGTCTTATTTCTCCAGGTAAGCGGCTTAGGTCTGTTGTAAAAATACTTGCCTGTCTCATCTCCTGTATCAACACACAATGACCAGTATGCTCCTTCAGGAGGATTCGGAAGCATGATCTGCACATCTTCCCAGAATGCATTAATAGCAAGATAAACAATATCGTCATGTCCCTTTTTTCTGATATATCCGGCAAACCTGACGCATATTACCTTGGAATCCCCGGTAATATTGCCATTATCAGGATTTTCGGTATGAACAGAGATATGAGGAAATCCGCATTCAGCAGGTTTAAGATCCTTTCTGATGGAAGGATGCTTTCTCCTGAACTGGATCATGTTTCTGTAGAAGTCAAAGAACTCCTTATTCTTGTCAAGAAGCTTCCAGTCAAGCCATGATATCTGATTATCCTGGCAATAGGCGTTGTTATTGCCAAACTGGGTATTGCCGAATTCATCTCCCGCATAGATCATGGGAGTTCCTCTGCTGCACATCAAAACCGTAATGGCATTACGCATCATTCTGAATCTGAGGTCATTTATAGCAGGATCATCGGTCTCACCTTCAACACCGCAGTTCCAGCTTCTGTTGTCATTGGCTCCGTCGGTATTGTTCCAGCCATTGTCTTCATTGTGTTTTCCATTGTAGGAATAAAGATCATGAAGAGTGAAACCGTCATGACAGGTAATAAAGTTTATTGAAGACTCATATCCAAGATAGGACCCGCCATAGAGATCCAATGAGCCGGTTATTCTTCTTACCGCATCGGGAGCTGACCAGATATCACCTTTAAGGTAAGACCTTATGTCATCCCTATATTTTCCGTTCCATTCTGCCCATCTTTTCCAGGCAGGGAAATTACCAACCTGATACATACCACCGGCATCCCAGGCTTCGGCTATGAGCTTGACGTTTCCAAGAATAGGATCATAGGCAAGACGCTGGATAAGAGGCGGTCTTTCCATTGGTGAACCGTCCTGATCTCTTCCCAGAATACTTGCAAGATCAAATCTGAATCCATCGACTCTGTATTCTTCAACCCAGTATCTCAGACATTCCACAATGAATTCCTGAACTATGGGATGATTACAGTTCATAGTATTGCCGCAGCCGCTGAAATTATAGTATTGGCCGTAGGGTGTAAGGAGGTAATAAATATTATTGTCAAAGCCCTTAAAGGATATAAATGGGCCGTTTTCATTTCCTTCCGCAGTATGATTGAACACGACATCAAGGATAACCTCAATTCCGTTATCCTTAAGGGTCTTGATCATATGTTTTAGCTCTACGCCTTCCTTGTTATACTCAGTCTGTGAGGCATAGCTTGTATTGGGGGCAAAAAAGCTAATGGTATTATATCCCCAGTAATCCAGCAGGGTTCTGCCGTTTACTTCTCTCTTATCTCTTGTTTCATCAAATTCAAAGATAGGCATCAGCTCTACAGCAGTTACGCCAAGTCTTTTTAAGTAGTCCACCTTTTCCTTGATGCCTTCGAAGGTTCCTCTGCATCTGACATTGGAGGATTCATCCATGGTGAAGCCCCTGACGTGCATTTCATAGATAACCGAGTCGCACATTGGAACATTCAGGCTGTTTGTATCGTTCCATTCAAAGTTGTTTCGCACAACTCTAGCCCTATAGGCACCATCCTTGTTGGGTCTCTGTCCCCAGATTCTCTGGCCGGAAACAGCTTTTGCGTAAGGATCAAGAAGCACATGGCTCTTGTCAAACAAAAGACCGTTTTCAGGTTCCCAGGGACCGTCAACACTGTAGCAATACTCAAGATTCTCTATATCCAGACCGAAAACGATCATTGAGTATACTTTTCCGATTCTGTAGCTCTGAGGGAAGGGCAATGTTGCAAAGGGTTTACTCTCTCCTCTGTTATATAAAAGCAGCGTTATGGAAGTCGCACCATTGGAATTAATAGTGAAATTAACGCCGTCAGTAAGCATAGTTGCCCCGTAAATGTTATACATTCCGGGTCTGATTCTGAATCCGTTACATACATCTAAGGCCAGCATCTGTCGGTTTAAATCGCCTTTTCTAAGCTCCCGGACCTGACGCTCGCCTATCTCTACATGTTTTCTTATCTGTTTATGCCTTCTATACTCATCCATAGATTAATTTTATCACATATAGTGTACACAATTATAAAAAAAAGATGATATTTTGTTGATAAAACATACAAAATATCATCTTTTTATTTAATTTATACAAGTATCACACTTATCAAACAGGGTAAGCGTTATTCTTGGTATCTGCAGCAGTTACGTCAACCTTATCCTGCTGAGCCATACGATATTTGAAGAAGTCTGTAGCAACCTGAGGGAACAGTGCGTAGGAAAGAACGTCCTCATCCTGCTGCTTCCACTGAGCAACTTCCTTCTCGAACTTTTTAAGTCCTGGCTCAAGCTTATCTGCAGGTCTGCAGGTAATAACCTCTCTGTCACCGATGATCTTCTTCTGAACTTCAGGATTGAAAGGCTTAATTGTCTTACCATACTCACCGGCAAGGAGGTCCTTGGTCTGGTCAGTAGCAACCTTATATCTCTCACCCATAAGAACGTTCATAACAGCCTGTGTACCAACGATCTGTGATGAAGGAGTTACAAGCGGTGGCTCACCGAAGTCCTTACGAACCCGAGGGATCTCTTCAAGCACGGTATCGTACTTGTCGCTTGCATTCTGCTCTTTAAGCTGGCTAACCATGTTGGAAAGCATTCCGCCGGGAACCTGATACATAAGAGTCTTGATATTAACACCAAGAACCTTGGCATCCATAAGTCCGCTTGCAAGACACTCCTCTCTGTAAGGTCTGAAGTGATCTGCAATCTTAGCAAGAAGCTTCTGATCAAGACCGGTCTCGAAAGGCTGGCCCTTGAATGCCTCTACCATAACCTCTGTAGCAGGCTGTGATGTACCGAGAGCGAAAGGTGAAATTGCGCAGTCGATGATATCAACGCCGGCTTCAGCAGCCTTCATGTATGTCATGCTGGCAACACCTGATGTGTAGTGTGTATGAAGGTCGATAGGAAGCTTTGTAGCACTCTTAAGAGCCTTAACAAGCTTTTCTGCCTCATAAGGAAGAAGAAGACCTGCCATATCCTTGATACAGATAGAATCTGCACCCATGTTCTCAATATCCTTAGCAATGCTCATCCAATACTCTTCTGTATAAGCATCTCCAAGTGTGTATGCAAGGGCGATCTGAGCATGTCCGCCCTCTTTCTTACAAGCCTTAACAGATGCCTCAAGGTTTCTAAGGTCGTTAAGACAGTCGAAAATTCTGATATTATCGATACCGTTAGCAATAGACTTCTGAACAAAGTACTCTACTACGTCATCAGGATAGTGCTTGTATCCAAGAATATTCTGACCACGAAGGAGCATCTGAAGCTTGGTGTTCTTAAAGCCGTCTCTGAGCTGACGAAGTCTTACCCATGGATCTTCCTTAAGAAATCTCATGCAGGCATCGAATGTAGCTCCGCCCCAGCACTCTACTGCATTGTATCCAACTTTATCCATTGTATCAATGATAGGAAGCATAACCTCTGTAGGCATTCTTGTTGCGATCAGGGACTGATGCGCATCACGAAGGACTGTCTCATTGATACGAACAGGTTTTTTCACTAAATCTGCCATTTCTTTAATTTCCTTTCATAAAAAGTATTTATACGCCGAAGACTGCCATGAATGTACCGGCAACAACTGCGGTACCGATAACTCCGGCAACGTTAGGTCCCATAGCATGCATAAGAAGGAAGTTGGAAGGATCATATTCTGAACCAACCTTCTGTGAAACTCTGGCAGCCATAGGAACGGCAGATACGCCTGCGGATCCGATAAGAGGATTGATCTTGCCTCCTGTGATAAGGCACAAGAGCTTTCCAAGCAGACATCCTGCTGCAGTACCGAAAGCAAAAGCTATAAGTCCGAGTACAACGATGATAAGTGTTGTCTTGTTAAGGAAAGCCTCAGCACTTGTTGTAGCACCAACTGATGTACCAAGAAGGATAACTACGATGTACATAAGTGCGTTTGAAGCTGTCTCCTGAAGCTGACGAACAACTCCTGACTCTCTGAACAGATTTCCAAGCATCAGCATACCGATAAGAGGAGCTGTTGTAGGAAGGATCATGCTGACAACTATAGTAACGATTACAGGGAAGAGAATCTTCTCCAGCTTGGATACTTCTCTAAGCTGCTGCATTCTGATGGTTCTCTCCTTCTGGGTTGTCAAAGCCTTCATGATAGGTGGCTGAATCATAGGAACCAGCGCCATGTATGAATAAGCCGCAACCGCGATAGGTCCAAGGATTGATGTCTGATGGAGCTTACTTGCAAGGAAGATAGATGTAGGTCCATCCGCACCACCAATGATTGATACAGCGGCAGCCTGCTGATCATTAAAGCCAAAGAAAATAGCCATAAAGTAAGCAGAGAAAATACCGAACTGAGCACCAGCACCCATAAGGAAGCTGATAGGGTTGGCAATAAGGGGACCAAAGTCTGTCATAGCTCCAACGCCAAGGAAGATAAGTGAAGGAAGGATTGCCCATTCATCGAGAATGTAGAAATAATGAAGCAGTCCACCTGCAGAATCTCCAACCGGCTTAGCCATAATCTCGGGATAAATATTTACAAGAAGCATACCGAATGAGATCGGTACCAAAAGTAAAGGCTCAAATCCCTTAGCAATAGCAAGATATAAGAAAACCAGCGCCACAGCGACCATTACGTAATTCTCCCAGGTCATGGTGGTAAATGCTGTTTGCTGCCAGAGATTTGATAATGTATTAACTATGTAATCCATTTTCTATCCTCATTTCTTAATTTGATAATTGTGAATAGTTCTCTGACAAATATTAGTTAAGAGTTGCAAGAACTGTTCCTGCCTCAACAGCATCACCTGCTGCTACATCGATGCTTGCTACAGTTCCGTCTGCGGGAGCTACCATAGGGATCTCCATCTTCATGGACTCGATAGTTACAACTGTGTCGCCCTTCTTAACTGACTGACCAACATTAGCATTGATCTTAAGGACCTTACCTGCTGCACCTGCCTCAACCTTGATGCTGCCTGCGCCTGCACTTGCCTTCTTAGCAGGTGCTGCGGGAGCCTTAACTGCAGGAGCTGCTGCTCTTGCGGGAGCTGCGCCTGTGCCCTGTCCTTCTTCTACTGTTACATCATATACGTTTCCGTTAACGGTTATTGTATAGTTCTTCATTGTGTCTCCTTTCAAAATTAGAAGCATGCCTTAGCAAGCCTTAATCAATTATTTTTCCACTTTGTATTTCTCTTTCTGATGGAACGTACTACGAAGCCATCAGTTCCGCCGCTTCCTTCATAAGCAGCGATTGCAGCTGCGATAACAGCTACCAGCTCAGCATCGGAAGTAAGCTCTTCCTGTTCAGCAATCTGGCTGGTTACATTATCCATTGACTTCTGGGTGATTTCCTTATCGCTTTCCTTCTTCTTTTTGCCGCCACCGATAAGAAGCGGGAAGAGTGAAATAATAAGTGAAATGATGATCAGGATGGCGAAAGCCATTCCCATTCCCAAAAGTGTATTAAGTCCGGCATTTCCTAATTTCTCTGCGGTAGACTTATTAACCGTAACACCAAGATCGGTAGGCTGACCTGAGTTTGTCAGATAGATCTCCATATTAGCTGTGTGCTTGGTTCCGGTGATCTCATTCTGAGCAACCAAAACTCCGTCACTGTTAATATAGAACTGTGTATCTGTAACGCTGATGTCATCCCTAAGTGTCTCAAGACTGTTGTATCCCAGGTCCTCAACGGCCTTGCACCAGCTGTCATATCCCTTGAACATTACGTCATAGTATTCATCACCATAGTTGGGACCAAGTTCAAAGTACAGACTCTCCTCAAAATTAGCAGGAGTGATGCCCTGTAAATACCAGCTCTCGAAGCAGCGATCCTCAATGTTTGAAGCATAGGATCTGATATTCTCGACATTAAAGATATCGGCCTGATATCTGCTTCCTTCAACAGAATTGTACTTAACCTCCTGACCGCAGGCAGTAAGACCGAGAAGGCAGCTAATCATCACGCCCAAAACTAAAAGTTTACGTTTCATTCTGAGTGCTCCCTTCATTTATACTGTGCCATGTTTCTTGGCAGGACGCTCATCTCTTTTTGTAAAAAGCATTTCAAATGCTCCGATAACATACTTTCTTGTGTCTGCAGGCTCAATGATCTCATCAACATAGCCTCTTGCAGCAGCACTCTTAACATTATTCTGAAGTGCAGCGTACTCAGCAGCAGTCTTGGAAACGGTCTCTGCATCCTTACCGTCTGCGATGATCTTGGCAGCAAGCTTGGCATCCATAGTACCGATCTGAGCATCAGGCCAGCTGATTGTAACGTCAGCACCAAGTGCCTTGGAGTTCATGATCACATAAGCTGAACCGAAGGCCTTGCCTGTGATAAGGTTAACCTTGGGAACAGTTGCATTTGCAAGAGCATAAACAAGTCTTCCTGCAGCCTTGGCAACATGCTTCTCATCACATCTTGATGAACCGAAGCCTGTAGCATTGTTAAGTGTAAGAACAGGGATATCAAAAGCATCGCAGAAGTTAACAAACTCTGCAGCCTTCTCACAGCCATGTCCTGTAAGCTTATCTGCGAACTTCTCAGCCTCTTTGCCGTTCTCGTCAAAAAGTGCTGTGCGGTTACCAACAAGGCCTACTGTAGCGCCGTTGAGCTTGATAAAGCCGGTAACCATCTCTTTAGCATACTCTCTCTTAGTCTCGAAGAATACGCCGTTGTCAGAAATCTGAGAAGCAACAAGTGCAGGATCTGCAGCGCATCCGTCAAGATTCTCACATGCTCTGTTAAGATCGTCAGAGCACTCCTCGTAAGAATCTCCATCCTCATTGTTAGAAGGAAGAAGTGCTACGAGCTCTCTGATCTGAGCATAGATTGCAGCCTCGTCAGCAACTACATCAACATTGCCTGTCTCTGCAGACTGCCACTTAGCAGCAGAAGTATCACATTTTTCTTTATAATTGCCCTCAAGGACATTAGGGGAATTAACAAAGAGTCTTGCCTTATCAGATTCCATAAATGTGAAGTCAGTGATTGAAGGAATCAGTGCAAGTCCACCACCACAGTTCCCAAATACAGCTGTGATCTGAGGAACTACGCCGGAAGCCTCCACCTGCTTAAGATAGATTTCGCCGAATGCATTAAGTGCATCAGCTCCCTCCTGAAGACGAAGTCCCGCTGAATCGATAAGTCCGATTACAGGAGAGCCAGTCTTGATAGCCAGTTCGTACAGGCGAACGATTTTCTTAGCATGCATCTCACCGATAGATCCGCCAAGAACTGACGAATCCTGGCTGTAAACGTATACCAGATTACCGTCAATAACACCATAACCGGTAACAACGCCGTCAGATGGTGTTTCTTCCTGTTTCAGATTGAAATCTGTGCTTCTTGCTGTCACAAGGCCGCCGATTTCAACGAAACTGTTTTCATCGAGCAAAGCATTTATTCTTTGACTCGCTTGTGAAGAACTACTCATTTGTTTAACCTCCGTGAAAAAATTTGTAATATAATGAGAGCCAAGACTCGGAAATGAAAACATTTCCCAAGTTGTCGGACATCTGCAAGATTATGAATATCAAGAAAAGTCGCAAAATCCGCAACATAAGTCAGAATATAGTATACCATAATTGTGGGCAAAAAAAAGTGAGAATGCAGAAAAAAATCAGCATTCTCATATATTTTTTGGTATTTGTATATTAAATATCCAATTTTAAGTTAACTTCTTCTTCGGCCTGTGCCTTGAACTCCTCTACCTGTACGGTTCCTATGGAAGGAAGCTCCTCCAGAGACTTAACTCCAAAGCTTCTCAAAAATTCTTCTGTTGTGCCGAAAAGTAATGGTCTTCCGGGGGCATCAAGCCTTCCCAATTCCTGAACCAGTCCAAATTCCACAAGTCTGTTGACTGCGTGATCGGAATTGACACCTCTGATTTTTTCAACTTCCAGCCTTGTTATGGGCTGTTTGTAGGCTATTATCGAAAGAGTTTCCATAAGGGAATCGGTAAGAACGGCCTTTTTGGGCGCCTTGGCTATCTTTACAAGATATTCGTACATCTCTTTTTTGGTGCAGAGCTGCACTGCCTTTTCAAGCTCGATAAGCCCTATTCCGCTATCTGCCTTTGTGTATTTCTCCTTGAGGTATCCTACGTATTTTTTGACCTCTCTGACATCTGTCTCTATAGCCTTGGCCAAAGCACTAAGCTCAACAGAATCTCCCATTGTAAAAAGAATAGCTTCTACTACAGCTGCTCCCTCTTCTATCGTCATTTTCTCAGCTTGCCTTTCTTGATGTTATGATTATATCTCCGAAGGTAGTCTCCTGCTCGATCTCGATCTCGCCCAGCTTGATCTCCTCCAGCATCACAAGGAACGTAACGATGATCTCGTTCTTACTGTGCTGCTTCTCCAATAGTTGTCTGAAACTAAACCTTGAGTGTTCGCGGATATATGCCTTTACATAGAGATACTTGGCATCCATGTCCACTTCTTCCTTCTCAATGTTGCCAAACTTGCTTCGGATGGGATCCACCTTGTCTTCCTGTCTCTTAAGAAGATCCTGAAAAATCGCATTGAGCTTGGATAAAGTAGCATTCCCTATAAGATCCGTCAGATCAACAGGAGGCTCGTACTCCTTGACTTCCTTGGGAATATTTTTGCTTCTGTACCAGGAAAGTCCGGCATCCATCTGCCTGTCCTTAAGCTCGTATGCCATATATTTATACATCTTATACTCAAGAAGCTTCTCAACGAGCTCAGCTCTGGGATCCTCTTCCTCGCCTTCCTCGTTGACCTCCTTGGGAAGGAGCATCTTGCATTTGATATCTATCAAAGTAGCCGCCATAACAAGGAACTCACTGGTAACTTCCATGTCTTCCTTCTTCATGGCACCTATGTACTGCATATACTGTTCAGTTATGGTAAAAATCGGAATGTCATAGATATCTATTTGGTTTTTATCGATCAGGTGCAAAAGAAGGTCCAAGGGGCCTTCAAATACCTGAAGTTTAACTTCCAGTGACATTATTATCTCCCACAAATCTTAATCACACATACCTCGCCGGGATTGAACATCCTCACATGAATGCTGTGAGTTCCAAGTCCTCTGCTCAGTATCATATATTTCCCGTTTCTTTCGAACTTCCCTCCGTCATACTTTGGGAAAAGAGCTATGGCCGGAGAAATCACGCCTCCCACCAAAGGAAGTCTGATGATTCCGCCGTGAACATGCCCGGAAACAGTAAGATCAGCTCCCCAATCGCTGTATTCCGGAAAATAAATAGGATTATGCGCTATCAGAACCTGAAAGGCTTTCTTATCGGAACTGCCTAAAAGTCTGTTGATAGTTCCGGGTTCCATCTGTTTTTTGACAACCTTGCGAAAGTATTCATAGCCAAGGTCCAGTCCGCTGATCCTGATATTCTTATCTTCGATATCAAGGCTGTCATTCTCAAGTGTTCTGACTCCCGCCCTGTTCAGCATGCTTCTGTATCTGTCAAAAAGGTTGCCAAACTCTCCTTTGAACGCCTTGATCTTATGCTCATGATTGCCGTTTCCCATATATACAGGATAATCGGCAGCAAGGCGAGACAAGAGGCTGAGTCCGGCCTCATACTGAATACGTCCCTTGATCCTGTGAGCTGTAAACATATCGCCTGCACAAAGGATTGCATCAGGATCGGTTGCCCTGATGGCTTCCAACAGCTTGTCATTATTATTGCCAAAAACATAGCCGTGAAGATCCGAAAGAAGGACAAAGGTATAATCTCCCTCTATCTTGTCAGTGCTGATCTCATAATTTCTGACAACAAAGCTGTGCGTATCATGATAAATCACCGCCGCAGATAAAGCAGCAATTATTAAAATGGCTAAAACTACATATATCCACATAGGCAAATTATTATTTCCTGTTCCTTTTGAAAACGTAACAAATCTTATTTTAACATAAAAAAGAGTCTTTGGCATAAGCCAAAGACTCTTTTCAAGTTAAAATTAGTTATATTTGCGCTTTCTTGCTGCCTCAGACTTCTTCTTGCGTCGTACGCTTGGCTTCTCGTAGTGCTCTCTCTTACGGATTTCCTGCTGAATACCAGCTTTTGCGCAGCTTCTCTTAAAACGACGCAGCGCGCTATCCAAAGTCTCGTTTTCTTTTACTACTACAGTTGACATCTCTACTCTTACCCTCCCTTCAGTCCCTTCAAGTACATGACTGATTGGGTTATTTATTATGCTTAAACTGAGCCATTAAGCTCACATAACATCAATAATTATATCATAAAAACATATCTCGTCAAGCATTAATTTGTTGATTGAGAACTTTTTCTGCTTCTGCAAGAGCATTATCGATTCCTGCAGGGTTCTTGCCGCCTGCCTGAGCCATGTTAGGACGTCCGCCACCGCCGCCTCCAACAAGAGGAGCAACAGCCTTGATAAGGTTGCCTGCATGAACTCCCTTGGCCATAGCACCATCTGTTGCCATGGTTACAAGATTAACCTTGCCGTCAGCTTCGGAAATAAGAACTACAACGCCCTCACCAAGCTTGGTCTTGAGCTGGTCGCCCAGATCACGAAGACCATTCATGTCAACGCCCTTAACGGATGTTGCAAGAAGCTTAACGCCCTTGATCTCCTTAACCTGATCCATAACATCACCGAGAGCTGCCTGTGCTTCCTTGCTCTTAAGTGATTCATTCTCGCTTCTGAGTGCCTTAAGCTCTTCCTGGAGCTTCTTGATATGCTCAACGATATCTGAAGGATTGGTCTTCAGAGACTTGGCAGCCTCTGAAAGGGTTCCCTCTACGTTCTTGTAATATGCTCTTGCATTGTTGCCTGTAAGTGCCTCGATACGACGCACACCGGCTGCAACACCGCTCTCGGAAACAATCTTGAAAAGTCCGATATGGCTTGTATTAGCTACATGTGTACCACCGCAAAGCTCAATGGAGAAGTCGCCCATGTTAACTACTCTTACGGTCTCGCCATACTTCTCGCCAAACAGAGCCATAGCTCCGGTCTTCTTAGCTTCTTCGACAGACATCTCCTTGGTAACTACAGGAAGTGCCTCTAAAATCTTGGCATTTACGATTTCTTCAACCTTCTGGATCTCATCTGCAGTCATAGCCTGATGATAGCTGAAGTCAAATCTTGTCTTGTCAGGATCCTGGTAAGAACCGGCCTGCTCTACGCCATCACCCAGAACCAGCTGAAGTGCCTTCTGAAGAAGGTGGGTTGCTGAATGGTTACGGCAGGTAGTTGCTCTGTTCTCAACATCTACATTAAGTGAAACCTTGTCTGAAGTCTTGAAGCTTCCGCTTACAACCTTACCAACATGAGCTGTTCTGCCGCCTGCAACCTTAATTGTCTCGGCAACTTCGAACTTCGCTCCGTTTGAACCGGTAATCACACCGATATCACCTACCTGACCACCCATTGTGCCATAGAAGGTTGTCTTGTCGGTAATGACAGTTCCCTGCTGACCCTCAGTAAGCTCATCAACAAGAGCCTCTGCACCGGCCATGGCAACTACAGTACCATCACAGGAAAGTGCCTCATAGCCGAGGAACTCTGTCTTAACAGACTCATCAAGGCCATCAAATACTCCGGCGCCTGTTGTAAGATTAGCTGAGAAGTTCTGATTCTCTCTGGCCTTCTGCTTCTGCTCTTCCATGGAAGCCTTGAAGCCTTCCTCATCAACAGTAAGTCCCTCTTCCTCAGCAAGCTCAGCTGTGAGCTCAACAGGGAATCCGAATGTATCATAAAGGAAGAATGCATCCTTACCTTCGATCTGCTTCTTGCCGGCAGCTGAAGTAGCATCAAGGATCTTCTTGAACTCCTTCATACCGTTCTCAAGAGTTGACTCAAAACGAGTAATCTCTCTCTCAAGCTCTGTAAGAACGAACTTCTCGTTCTTAGCAAGGTGCTCGTAGCTGTCTTTGTACTCATCAATGTAGATCTGAGCTACGCCAAGGATCTGGCTCTTGTTAAGTCCAAGAGTTCTTGCGTGTCTTACAGCTCTTCTGATAAGTCTTCTGAGAATGTAGCCTGCTCCTGTATTGGAAGGAAGAAGCTTGGCCTCATCTCCGATAAGCATTACAGATGTACGGGTATGATCAGCAAGAATTCTCATGGATCTTGTAGTCTTTTCATCAGACTCGTACTTGATTCCGCTCTCTTTCTCAATAAATGCTATAACAGGTGCATGAAGATCGATCTTGTAAACGTCATCAACGCCGTTAAGGAAAGCAAGGATACGCTCAAGTCCCCAACCTGTATCTACATTCTTCTGTGAAAGAGGTGTGAGGTGACCGTCATGGTGCTTCTCATACTGCATGAATACGTCGTTACCGATCTCGGTATACTTGCCGCAGTGGCATCCGGGGCCGCAATCAGGGCCGCAATCCGGAACATCCTTCACATAGAACATCTCACTGTCAGGACCGCAGGGACCGTATTCAAGTCCCCACCAGTTATCCTCGGCAGGAAGATAATATATGTTCTCAGGCTTAAAGCCTGATTCGATACGATATTTAGCGCCTTCCTCATCTCTTGGAGCATTCTCATCACCTGCAAATACAGTAGCAGCGAGGTGATCAGCGTCAAAGCCAAAGAGCTGTGTAAGAAGCTCATAGCTCCACTGACATCTCTCCTTCTTGAAATAATCGCCAAGGGACCAACTTCCCATCATCTCAAAGAAAGTGCCATGGCTCTTATCGCCGACAGAATCGATATCATTGGTACGAACACATCCCTGAACATTGCAAAGTCTGGTTCCCATGGGATGCTTCTTGCCAAGAAGGTATGGCATAAGAGGCTGCATTCCTGCAACGTTGAACATAACACCGGTTGATCCGTCGGATACCAGTGATACAGCGCCACAATCAACATGTCCTCTGTCTATATAGAACTGCTTCCATGCCTTACGCAGTTCGTTAGCTGTAAACTGTTTCATTTAAAAAATCCTCCAAAAAAAATTAGAAAGTAAACTTATCTGCGAAGAATGCATCAAGCTCGTCGATGGCAATTCTCTCCTGCTCCATACTGTCTCTGAATCTGACAGTAACCTTGTTGTCTGTCTCTGAGTCAAAGTCATAGGTTACGCAGAAAGGAGTTCCGATCTCATCCTGACGACGATATCTCTTACCGATGTTTCCACGGTCATCGAATTCGCAGTTATACTTCTTGGAAAGCTGTGCATAAATCTTCTCAGCACCTTCGTTAAGCTTCTTTGAAAGTGGAAGGATACCGATCTTAACAGGAGCAAGTGCGGGATGGAAACGAAGCACTGTTCTCATATCGGGAGCTTCCTCGGTTCCAAGGTTCTCCTCGTCATAAGCCTCGCAAAGGAATGCAAGAGTTACACGGTCTGCACCAAGTGAAGGCTCAACAACGTAAGGGATATATTTCTCCTTAGTTTCATCATCAAAGTAGTCCATAGGCTCGCCTGATGTCTCCTGATGACGTGTAAGGTCGTAGTTGGTTCTTGAAGCGATTCCCCAGAGCTCACCCCAGTCTGTGAATGGGAATGCATACTCAATATCAGTTGTATGATCGCTGTAGAATGAAAGCTCCTCAGGATCATGATCACGAAGTCTAAGATTCTCTTCCTTGATTCCAAGAGAAAGAAGCCACTCATAGCATGTCTTTCTCCAGTACTCAAACCATTCTGTCTGAGTTCCTGGCTTGCAGAAGAACTCAAGCTCCATCTGCTCAAACTCTCTTGTACGGAAGGTGAAGTTACCTGGAGTGATCTCGTTACGGAAGCTCTTACCGATCTGGCAGATTCCGAAAGGTACCTTCTTACGGGATGTACGCTGTACATTCTTGAAGTTAACGAAAATACCCTGAGCAGTCTCGGGACGAAGATATACAGTATCCTTGGCATCCTCTGTTACACCCTGGAAGGTCTTGAACATGAGGTTGAACTCTCTGATACCTGTAAAGTTGTGCTTACCGCAGGATGGGCAGGGAACGCTGTGCTCCTTGATGAAGTTCTCCATCTCCTCATGAGACCATCCGTCAACTGAAGTCTCAAGTGTAATATTGTTCTCTGCAGCAAAGTCCTCAATGATCTTGTCTGCTCTGAATCTCTCGTGGCACTCCTTACAATCCATAAGAGGATCGGAGAATCCGCCTAAATGTCCTGAAGCAACCCAAGTCTGAGGGTTCATAAGAATAGCGCAGTCAACACCAACGTTATAAGGGTTCTCCTGCACAAACTTCTGCCACCATGCCTTCTTGACATTGTTCTTGAACTCTACTCCCAGGTTACCGTAGTCCCAGGTATTGGCAAGACCGCCGTAGATCTCAGATCCCGGATAAACAAAGCCCCTTGCCTTTGCAAGAGCTACGATCTTGTCCATTGTCTTAGCTGATTTCTCCATACTTCTAATCCTCTCTCTGTTTGATTCTTATTTTGAAAGAAGCAACTGCACTGAGTCTGCGCTGATGTCTGTAGATGCTGCTTCTTTTTTGTTCTTAAGCTGTGTTCCTTTTGTCATAAAAGAAATATTGTAAGGTGTAACAATATCTGATTTATCGGTAGTTATAACTATATGTTTCTCAAGGTTCTCATTGATACCTTCCTGTCCAAGGATATTACCGTCCTTGTCCACCAGGTCTTCCGAAACCTTGTATCCCTTATCCAGTGCTTCCTGCACTGTTCCGTAGAATAGTGAAACCTGATTAAAATGCGAATAATCCGAAGTGCTGTTAAAACTCATAACCATGGTCACAACCTTGGACTCTTCATCCTCTGTGGCCGATTCCAAAAACACTTTCTCGCTGATATACTCTGAATTATACACAGAAACTTCTTTGGCAGCCATGTCGCTGAGTTCCTGCAGGTCGTAATAGGACTCCCCAAAATCCTCAACTATGGTGCTTCTGACTTTTCCATCCTTACTGATGCTAAGGGTTGTTGTCGAAATATTATTATTGCCGCAGCCCAGAAGCAATATGGATGGTATCAAAAACGCAGTAAGCAAGGCCCCCGCCCTTCTGCTTTTTAATTGTAAATGTGTACTAACAGTATGATTCACGAATTCCCTCAATAAAAAAATATTTAAATAACCAAAACAAAGTTATTATAGCCAAATAATATTTCTTTTTCAATACTCAAAGGTTTTTAGCATTTCAAGGCTCTTCATAGGCCTGTCCACAAACCTTTTTATGTAATCATTGCTCACTGATACAAGCTCTCCCAATACTTCCTCGCTCACATTAAAGGTATACAATTTTTCAAGGGGGCTTGAAGCTATATAATCCAGTGCATACTCAGCCGAAGGACTGAGCATCATTTTTTGCGGTTTCCCGGGATATTCTCCCTCAGTCACAAGGGTTCTGAGTTCAAAGATGCATTTTACCAGCCTGTTGGGAAGCTTATCATTCAAAAGAGCCCTCAGGGATAAGTACAAAAGATTCAGCAGCTGCCTGTCTTCATTGTTCTCCCTTGTATAATAGGATGTAAGCTCAAGAAAAAAGGTGCCGTAACAGGCACCTTCTAAATCCTGGCGAAAGCCCTCAAAATAATTCTCTATGTCCGCTTCAACTATGGTATAGCTGTTTTTTCCCGCGAAAAGTTTGAAAGTTCCAAAGCAGAAGGGTTCAACGGTTCCGGAAAGCTTGTTTCCGGGCTTTCTGGCACTTCGTGCAAAGGCCGTTATCTTCCCTCTCTCCGCGGTAAATATAGTAGCTACCCAGTCGTAGTCCCCGGCCGGAGAATGTTTGATGATAATCCCTCTGACGGTAATTATATCTTCCATAAGTAACCTTATCTGTCAAAATTCCTTATATCATATCCAAAGCTCTTCATCTGAGTCTTGTCATCTCTCCAGTCTTTTCTGACCTTGACCCAGAGCTGAAGATTAACCTTACAGCCCACAAGAGCTTCTATATCTTTTCTTGCGGAGGAGCCTATCTTCTTAAGCATGCTTCCGCCCTTGCCGATGACAATTCCCTTATGAGAATCTCTTTCGCAAATGATGGTGGCATCGATATCCATGATTCCTTCCGGATCATAGCCCTCATCAGCAGACTCGTTTCCGGGGATGTCAAATATCACAGGACCATCCTCCATCATCTCATCATCCGGATCCTCAGCAGCTGCAATCTCTTCCTGAAGAAGCTTACTCTTCTTCGGGGGATGCTGATGTCTCTTTTTCTTTTTAGGCGGTTCCACTGTGACCTTCTCTCTCATTCTCATGGTCTCGATGGTCACCGCTATTCCGTGGGGCACCTCATCCTGAAGAAGTCTGAGAGCCTTTTCCCTTATTATTTCAGAGACGATATTTCTCTCCGCCTGATCGGTTATGGTATCTTCATCGTAAAAAGGCGGTCCCACAGGCAGGAACTCTTTGATGGCGTCCATAACGCCTTCTATGTTCTTTCTCTTGAGGGCTGCCACATGTACAACCCTGGCAAAATCCATCTCCTGCCTGTAGGCATTTTCAAATTTCTCGAGGCTGTCTTCAGAAACCGTATCAATCTTGTTGATAACAAGAATGACCGGCTTCTTGCAGCTCTTAAGTTCTTCGATTATGGACTTCTCCCCGGCTCCGATAAATGTGGAAGGCTCCACAAGCCAAAGCACCACATCCACCTCTTCCAGAGTACTCTTGGCAACCTTGGTCATGTATTCACCAAGCTTGTTCTTGGTCTCATGAATACCCGGAGTATCCAGAAAGATCATCTGGCAGGTATCATCAGTGTAAACCGTCATAATCCTGTTCCTTGTGGTCTGGGGCTTACTGGATGTTATGGCGATCTTCTGCCCTATCATCTGATTCATAAGTGTGGATTTGCCTACATTGGGGCGTCCTATTAGTGTTATAAAACCTGTTTTAAAATTATTGTTCATTCTTTCCTTCTGCAGAATCATTCTGCGCTGGTGCATTCTGAACAGGCTGTGCGTACTGATTAGCCTGCATGTACTGAGCGTAAGCAGCTGCTTTCTTTTCCTTGTTCTTCTTATCGACCTTCTTAACTATAAGAACAATGACAGTTACAAATGCTGCAAAGATCACGAGCTGTGGAATATGAATTACGATAAGGACAAAGAGCTCAACGAAGAAATTCTTCACAGCAACAAGGCTGTCAACAAAGCCTTCTCCCATTCTGGCAAAGGCGCCCTTCTTCTCAACAGGAGTAAATTTCTCAACCTGCTCAAGATAAAGGAAAACTGTGGTATAGTCAACCTTGTTGTCATAGGTGCGAAGCTGTGACTCAATGCTCTCTATCTGATATCTTACATCTGAAAGTCTGCTCTCAACTGTGATGAGATCTTCTACTGTCTCTGCACTTTCCAGGATCTTGAGAAGTCTTTCTTCTTCCGTTCTGAGTGCCTTCTTTCTGCTCTCAGTATCAGCATATGAAAGAGTTATATCCTCAACATCCACAGATTTGCTTGTTATGTTGTTATTGCCCTCAACCAGTTCGATGAAGCTGTCTGCCTTGGATGCAGGAATTCTGATGGTGTAATTGGCTGACTTGCTGTCGTTGTAAACGCGGCTGCTCTCGATATATCCACCAAGCTCACCAACCTTGTTCTCAACCTGGCTTCTTGCTTTATCAAAATCCTCTGTTTCCGCTTCTATATTGATAGTTGTGATGAGTTTTCTGCTGTTTTTTACAGTCTCCTCAGCAACCTCTCCGGCTTCAGCAGTATCATACGCCGCTTCTTCTTCATAAACTGCATAATCAGCAGTCTCCATGGCATTACTTCCCGCTGCCTTCATTGAAGCAGCCGGGGCTTCAGTTGTAGAATAGCTGTCTGAAGAGCCGCAGCCCGCAAGAATAGTTGAAGCAAAAACAATTGATCCCGCAATAATACCTAAACACTTTTTCATTTTCATAATACAAATAACCTCCTTGTATACGTATAGTATTTGTGCCGTTCTATACTGTATACATTTATGACTGACAAAATGTTGCAAGTCCCCACAAAAATTTTTTATTTATTTACAAGCTGACCTATATTGTCAAAAAGTGATTCGCTTTCCTGAATCTTCTCAGAGGTTCCTATAACGCAGATACAGCCGTCTTCCATGAAGGCATCCACATAGTCAGCCATCTTGCGTATGGACTCCTTGGTTGTGGCAAGAAGCTCATCTCTGTTTCTCTGGATGTTTTCCATCTTTGCATTGCAAAGATATGCTGTTAAGCCGTAGGTTCCCTTTCCTGAAGGAGTCTTGGGAGTATCCAGATCTGAAATGGCTCCGATCACATACTGAAGAACCACTCTGTCATCTGCATCAAATTCCCTCAGATACTCAGAAGCCTTCTCAAATACATCAACACTGTTCTGAAGATTGGGATCTCTGTATGTCACAAAAGCAGAGTCGCCGTTCTTGGCATAGCTGCTCATACAGCCGTAGGCGCCGCCCAGAACACGAATGTTTCTCCAAAGGTAGTCATAACCCATCATGACCTTGAGAACCCTGAGTGTACCGTTGTACTTAAGTCCCTTGGAGGCAAAGTTACCGGCGCGGCATACATACTGAACCTGTCCGGCAGTCTTGAAGGCCTCGTTCTTTTTAACAGGAACAAGTACAAGGCTTCCCTTATTATATTCAGAGGTGAAAAGAGACTCTGCAAATTTCCTGCTCTCCTGTGGAACGTTTACATACTCAGCCTCTGTTCCGGTAATATCCACAAGAAGATTTTCCGGTCTGAAAATTGACTTTGCAAGACTCTCAAGCTTTTCCGCAAGAGCCCTGGCTCCCTCATCAGTCTCGATCTCCTTGTTCAGCTTTTCAAGGTGCTTGAAGTATCCGATTCCGCTGATACCGTCGGAAATCATTGCGGCAGGTGAAACATAGGACATAGCTCTTACCGCAGCAGACTGATGGCCCGCAGATGCAAGGTCAGACTGCATTCTGGCATATTGCTCCCCAACTATCTCTCTGAGTCTCTTGTAATCATAATACTTGGAGCTTGTAACGATCTCTTTTATCAGCTCAAAGGCCTTGGAAAGATTCTCATGGAGAACCTTGACGTTTATTTCGAATTCTGTCTCAAATCTTGTGACTTCTGAGGAATCGGTATAAGTTCCGATGGATCCGCCTATTCCTCCGGTATGGATGTTGATCTCGTTATACAGATCTCCGTAGGTATAGCTCTCAGTATCCAGCATTCCCAGAACCTTCTTAAGGGTAGATGCATAGGGAATGTCACTGGCGTCAATATTCTTAAGATCAAAAAGGAAGCTCACATAATCAATTCCATGGGTAAATACATTATGGAAAAGAATCTTAACTCCGTCTTCCTCTCTGAGCTCATAGATAAACTGCTCTGCATTTTTACGAAGATCTTCTCTCCTTAAAAGAGGTATCTTCTTAAGGTCCTCAGGGTCATCGGGGCTTTCCTGATACTCCTTGAGGGCTCTGGTGTCCTCTACGATCTTTTTGATCTCCTGATCAGAAAGAGATTCCTTGTATTTCTTGAGGCTCTGTCTGAGTTCCTCATCCTTTTTCTCTGTGAGGCCTCTTTCAGGCTCAAGAAGAAGAACTGTTCTGTGATCATTATCAAGAAGGTATTTCTGAATAAGGTCCTCGAAATAGCGGCCCTGCGCTTCCTTCTTAAGTTCAGCGAAGGTCTCGTTGGCCTCTACATTGATCCATGGGCTTGCATCGTCATAGAGCCAGCTGTCAAGAACCTGAAGTCCGTAGAGAAGTCCCTTTGGATATCTTCCGAAATCCGCTTCTCTGTATTTGAACTCATCAAAATTGAGTCCCGCAAGAAGAGACTTCTTCTCGATACCGTCTGTAGTCTGCTGGGTGAGCACCTCTCTTATGGTATTAACAAATTCATCCTTCTGGGATGCATCTGCATTCTTGGCAATAATGGAGAAAACAGGCTGCTTGATGCCGTTATCGTATTCGCTGTAAACATCCTGGCCGATTCCCTTTTCGATAAGAGCCTTCTTAATAGGAGCTCCCGGTGCTGAACAAAGAGCATAATCCAGAATATCGAAGGCCACATAGAGCTTTTTGTCCAGGGTGTCCTTCAGAACGCAGTTATAGGAGAGATAAGTGTTCTTCTCAAGGCTCTCCTCCTGCATGATAGGATAAGGCTTGTGGATTTCCTTGGGAGCCTCAAAGGCTGCCTGCATAGGAATGTCGGAATCCACCTTCAGATAATCGAAGGCAGATAGATACTCTCTGTCGATATAATCCAGTTTCTCAGCCATATCCATATTTCCATAGAGGTAAATATAGCTGTTGGAAGGATGATAATATTTCCTGTGGAAATCAAGATATTCATCATAGGTAAGATCTGTAATAAAGTCAGGGTCTCCGCCGGACTCTTTACCATAGGTTGTGTCAGGGAAAAGTGAGCACTGGATCTCTCTTGAGAGCACATCCTCAGCTGATGAAAAAGCACCCTTCATCTCATTGTACACAACGCCGTTGATAGTGATGTCGGAGTTCTCATCCTCCATCTCGTAGTGCCAGCCTTCCTGCTTGAAGATCTTGTCTGTTTTATAGATATTCGGATAGAACACCGCATCCAGATAGACATGCATGAGGTTCTGAAAATCGGTATCATTGCAGCTTGCAATAGGATAAACCGTCTTATCCGGGAAAGTCATGGCATTTAAAAAGGTATTGAGAGATCCCTTTACCAGTTCTACAAAAGGGTCCTTGATAGGGAACTCTTTGGAGCCGCAAAGAACAGTATGCTCTATGATATGGGCTACTCCCGTTGAGTTCTTGGGAGGAGTTCTGAATCCGATGGAGAACACCTTGTTCTCATCATCATTGGATAAAAGGGCAACTCTGGCCTTTGTCTTTTTATGGCTAAGGATATAGCTGTCAGAATTGAGATCTTCAATTCTGCGCTTTTCAACTATCTCGTAAGCTGATAAATCCTCTATCTTCATTTATAATTTTCCTTCCGTCGTTTTTATTTGTTCTGTCAAAAATCAAAGATCAAAATCATCGCCCTCTTTAAAGGCAATATCAAAATCATCTTTTCTTTCAGAATAAGTCTTTCTCTTCTTCGCCCTCTTCTTTTCCTCTTCAGCCTTGAGAGCGTCGTTGATTGCTTTCCTGTTAAGGGAAATTGTACCTTCAAACTTGGGCATCTTCATGCGAGGCTCCCTCTCCCTTGGAGTCTCGTCATCATCATCCACAGGAACCACCATACCCTCAGGGATATATCTGGGTTCGCTCTTCTTAGGTGCAGGCTTAGGTTCCGGTTTGGGCTCGGGTTTTGGTTCCGGCTTAGGCTCAGGCTTTGGTTCCGGTTTAAGCTCGGGCTTAGGCTCAGGCTTAGTTTCCGGTTTAGGCTCAGGCTTACGCTCGGGCTCAGGCTTCGGTTCAGGTTCAGGCTCCGGCTCAGTCTCCTGCTCGGGTTCTTCCTCAGTCACAGGCTCTTCCTCAACCACAGATTCAACCCCATATACAGGTCTGCGAGGCACATCCGGTTCAACAACATGAGCTATGCCGCTCTGCTCAGAAGCAGAAAGAGTTTCTTCTTCCTCATATTCTTCATCATCAAAGTCCTCAGCATTTCTGAGCACTCTGTCAGAAGAAAGGCAAATAAGCGCTGCCACACAGGACAGGATAAATGCATAGTAGATAGTCACCAGCATCTGGTCATTCATTCTGGTGGCTCCCATGAAGGGAACTGTGGCAAATACGATGATAAGGGACAAAAGCCAGGGTGAAACCTGCTCAACCACCTTGTTTCTCCAAAATCCCACTATCACTCCGGACATAACAACTAATGTGATAAGATAGATCAGCTTGTAGTCAGTATAGGTCCAGAACATGCTGAAGGTATTGAGATTGTGGAAATAATAGGTCGTCCATTTTACAAGGGTCACATCCCCCTGCATAAAACCGGCTTCCTGGATTATCATTGCACCAAAGGTAAGCACTGCTCCCAGAAGCAAAAGTAACAGTCTGATGATCTCGGCCTTAAGCTCGCTGTCATAAATAAACAGAGCGGCAAAAAGGAGGGGCAGGATCATGATAAAGGTTCCTGCATCAACATAGGTCATAAAACCTATAACTACGCCCACAATCAGATACCAGATAACCCACAGGCCTGATCCATAGGCTTTTTTTGCAACACCCTTAAGATAAAAAGCGGTGATAAGCAGTTCTATTCCAAAAAGAGCTAAAAACAGGTATTCCGTCGAAAGTTTCAGGAACCTGGTATTGTCGGAAAAAAGAGGCATAAAAGAAGTATATGCCGCAAAAACCAATGAGGCTGTCTTTCCAAGAAGCATTCTTACAGCCAAAGAAGCGCAAATAATGAAAACAGTAAAAAGGAAAATCTCAAAGAAAAATGCTACGAAAATCTTATTCCCGGTAAATAAAAGAACAAAGCCAAGAAGCTTGGAATAAATGATTGATAACAGGTCTGACTCAAGAATCTTCACTCCATGTACTACAGCATTATCATAAAGCGACATCTTACCTGTGGGAATACCGGTGTTTCGGGCAACAAGATCCGCTCTGTAGTATACACCGGCTGCAATAACTGCTATGAGGAGAATTCCGTAGAGGACCTTGAATCCGGTCTTTTTCGATAATTCTTCCACATTCAGCATGTCACAAATCCTTCCCAAAAGGAAGGTCAGTACCCCCATGATCAGTACCGAAAGCGCCGTAAAGCCGCCTACATATAACAGGATATTATCAGACGGAAAAAGTCCCGAAAAGTAACTACAGCTCGCTATCATAACCACATCAAAAAGAAGAAAAATACAGAAGATGCATATTGCCGGCCACTTGCGTCTCAGTTTCATTTCAGGACTCCCCCACGTCGTTAGTTTTTATTTACTTATAATTCAAAATTATTCTTCAGGCTCATCCCAGTTGTGGTAAACAGCCTGTACATCATCATCCTCGTCAAGAAGATCGAGAATTCTTGTAAGATACTTAACAGTCTCAGGATCTGTAACAGATACATAGTTCTGAGGGATCATTGTAACTTCTGCAGAAGCTGTCTCGATACCCTCTTTGCCAAGAGCCTCAACTACAGGCTGGAAGTTCTCAGGAGATGTAAGGATCTCGTAGGAATCCTCTTCCTCATTGAAATCATCAGCGCCTGCATCGAGAACAAGCATCATAAGATCATCGGAAGCCATCTTGCACTCTTCCTTGTCGATGAGGATCTGTCCCTTGTTATCAAACATGTAAGATACGCAGCCGGGAGTACCAACGTTACCGTTACCCTTGGTAAATGCGCTCTTAACGTTAGCTGCAGTTCTGTTGGAGTTATCTGTAAGTGCCTCAACAATGATAGCTGTTCCGCCAGGGCCATATCCTTCGTAAGTAATGCTCTTGTAATCTACTGCTCCGTCAGCGCCGGAAGCCTTCTTGATACCACGCTCGATGGTGTCGTTAGGCATATTGTTAGCCTTAGCCTTAGCGATTACTGTTGCAAGTTTGAAGTTGTTGGCAGGGTTTGGTCCGCCTTCCTTAACTGCAACCGCGATTTCCTTTCCGATAATGGTAAAGATCTTACCCTTTGCCGCATCATTCTTTTCTTTCTTGTGCTTGATGTTAGCAAACTTTGAATGTCCTGACATAAAACCTATTCCTTTCACTTATATAAATTAAAAAATTATTTTGCTATCGCAAGTTCACGGTCCTCTTCTGCCGCCTCCTCAGGAAGCTTGTTAACCAAAACATCCTGAACCATGTGGTTCTTAACAGAAAGAATCTTGAAACTATAGCCTTCAACATTGACGGTAAAGTCTACATCTTCCTCAGGGATCCTGTCAAGTCTTGATATCATATATCCGTTGAGGGTTTCGAACTCGGTCTCACCAAAGGAGAGGTCGAACCTCTTCTCAAGGACCTCTATAGGGGTCTTACCGTCCACAATATACTCACCTGAATTTTTGGTGGGCTTGATATAATTCACATCTTCGTCGTACTCATCAAGAATGTTACCTACGATCTCCTCCAGAATATCCTCCATGGAAACAAGTCCCGCTGTCTGGCCGTATTCATCGATGATGATGACCATCTGAGTCTTGGTGGACTGCATACCATGGAACAGAGAATCGATATTTCTCGTTTCCGGAACAAACTTCGGCTGACGCAAAAGGCCTTTTATCTTCCTGATGGGAAGCTCTGCGTCTGTCTCATCCGACAGCTTCTTCATGGCGTCCCTTATGTGCATGATACCGATGATATGATCGATATCATCAAGATAAACAGGGAATCTGGAATTATTGGTATTCATCATGAAGTTCACGGCTTCTTTAAGGCTCATGTTGGCATCGATAGCCACCATGTTGTTTCTGTTGGTCATGATATCCTGAGCCTCCTTGTCGGAAAACTCGAAGATATTGGTGATCATATCAGCCTCAGCTTCCTGAAGCACGCCCTGCTCCTGACCCTCGGAAACCATAGACTTGATTTCTTCCTCAGTTACATCCGACAGATTGTCATCACCTCTTACACCGAAAATGTATAAAATAGCGGCTGACAACATGTTGGTCAGATAAACAAAAGGAATGCAAAGAGTCTCCATAAAGCTCACAGGATAAAAGCAGGAATAAGCCCATTTCTCAGGATTGCCCTTGGCAAGTCTCCTGGGAATAATGACTCCAAAGCACATGATAAAAAGCGCCACCAGCAGTCCGATTCCGAAAAAGATAAGACTGTATGCGGTTTCGCCGTGTTCTATTCCCATGGCTGCGGAAATCATATCTGTGAAGCCATAAGTAACAATACCACCAAGGAACATGTTTGAAACAATAGATAAAAACTGTATGCTCTTTACGTGGTATGAATCATTTTTCAGAAGTTCCAACAGCTTTTTGCTGATCCCGTCCTTCTGCTCCGCGGCTCTTTTTTCAACATCCTCCTGACTTATCCGGAGAAAAGCTGAAGTAAAGCCCTGAATAAGAATATCAATTAAAAGAACCAGACAAAAAGCGAAAATACTGACAGAAGGCAAGCCTTCGTCCATAATCAAATCCTCCTGTTAACTATATAAACAAAAATGCGCAAAACATCAAATTAAACTATATCACATTTTTCCATTTGATAAAAGTAGGCGTGATATCTCTTCCTTGATGCGGGCATCATAGATGCCATCCTTCTCCCTTTCACTTACGGGGATCTCATCATAATCCACCAGCATGGGATGGTGTCTCTTCTCATTATCCCTGACTTTGTCATAGGTCCAGTGGTTGATGAAGTAGAAACGGCACCATCTGATATGCTCCAGCCTCCAGGCCACCTCGCTGTCCTCTGCCAGTTCCCCGTCCTCTGCCAGTTTTTGCTCGATCCAGTAATGATCGGCTCTGGCCACGTTGGAGTCCATATAAAAGCCGCTGAGCTTCTTCCACTCTTCCTCCATCTCCTGCCTGAAATTATCGGGAGCCTGCCTTCCGGCATACCTGAGGCAATAGTCGTAATTAAACAGTTTGCCCAGGGTATAGAGTGTCTCACCCTTAACGTTGTCCTCTGTAAGAACCTCTTTGATATCTCCGAAGGTAAGAAGTCTGTCTGAAAGATACAGATCACTGAAGTCCGTAAGAAACTCTGAATAGCAGTGGATCTCCGCCTCAGGATTGATATAAAGGAGCCTTTGAAGGGCCTCTACAGTATGCTCCTTGATGGTGTAGATGATCCTGTCCATTCCTGCGACTATGTCTATGTCCTCATCCCAGTTACCATCATGCACAATGATTCTGTCATTGTTCATGGTGTCCAGGCTTCTCACAAAGATCTTTTCAAACTCATCACAGCCCCAGAGGTGATACTCGATGTTCTGATCCGGGGCAAAAATATTATTAAGAAAGCCGTATTTAAAAATGGCAATACCCACCTGATCATAGCCGATAATGGCTATCTTCAGAGCCTGTTTTCTCTTGTCATAGAGATTGTTGTCCTTCCAGTAAGTTCTGGCCAGAAGATCATAGATATTAAAGAAATGAAGAGACGCCTCCTCATCATCGGCAGCCTCGAGAAGTGTTGAATCCACCTGCTGCATCAGCATATAGACATTTTTGTTCTTAAGCTTTTTCTCATGTTTGGTATAAAAACTCAGATTGTTGATATCATCGGAAAACATAAGAATGTGGTTGTTCACCCTCTCAGCCCTCTCGGTGTTCCCCACCAGGTAACCATGCCTTATGGTACCAAGCAGCTCTTTCCCCCACTCATTGTCCGAATAAACCACAGTGGCATCCTTATGTAACCTGATAAACATATGCCCCACTCTCTTGGTGGCATATCTGACAACACTTAAAATGATACCGGCCACTACTATAACAGAAGTGATCTCGGCAAAAACAATATAGGGATTCTCTGTATCCACCACGGGATTTACAAAATAAAGTGCCACAGCGGCATACACAGTCTCCCAAAAGCCCATGCCACCTATAACTCTGTATCCGATAAATCCGCTTATAAAGGGAATCACCGCCGCCACATAGGACAGCCAGAAGAATCTCTCCCTAAGCTTTCTAAAAGTATTCATATGTTAATTTCCCCATCGGATGTATATTAAACTAACTAAAATACAGATATAACCTCATACACATTATCATTATCCCGTCACTATTTGCAAGCACTTATTACATGGGATAAAATGGAAAAAGTGAGTATCTAAAATAATACGTAAACGGGGAGTGAAATGGTTTCAATTATCACTATGACCGCCAATGCACTGGGGGGACTTTTTGTAGGTGCATTAAAGGCGTTCTTTTCTTTAATATCCTGGTTTTTAAAGCATTTTTTCAATGGCCTGAAGCTGTTCTTCTGTATGCTTCCGGTGACTGCAACAGCTTTTGCAGCCCTTTTTATCATAAACATTGTACTTTTGCTGACAGGCACCTTTAGCATCTCTTCTTCCGAATATCTGCCGCAGGAAGGCGTGGAGGAAGCCAACAGGCTTTTGGAAAACGGCAGCTTCAACACTTCCAAAATATTCACCGAACTCTTTAGCTGGTGGAATGAGACCGTATATATTTATCATGGAAATGTGGCATATATCTTTCTGATGATCCTGACTGTACTTATGTTTCTTCCGGTGGTCAGCGTTCTTCTTTGTATTTCTGTGTTTGCATCCTTCGGTATGGTGCTTTTTTTAGCAGCATGCATTGATGCAGGAATATATGTTGTCAGGGCAGTCCTGGGCAAATCCCTTGTTCAGCAGGTTCAGAACAGGTATTTTATGTTGTTTCGGGAGGCAGGCAAAAAGCATGATGAAAAGACCTACGAGAAGTGGCTTCGCCGTCACCATGATGCCTTCGCCAATGATGAATATGATCCCTATCCGCAAAAAAGCCGTCGCGATGCCTTCTATGAAGATGATGAGGAGGAATATTACGAGGACGATTACTACGAAGATGATGAGTATGAGGATGAATTAGAGGACGGATATGAGGACGAAGAATTCCTTGAGGATAACGAGTATGACGCCTATGAAGACAACTATGATTACAGGCAAAAAAGTCAGTCTCCTCCTCCGGTAAAAAGCTCAACCGCCTTTGATTTCTTCGCCGGCTGTAATTCCAGAGAAAGTCTTGATCGAAAGTATAAATCCCTTGTAAAGCTCTACCATCCCGACAATATGGACGGTGACACCTCTGCTCTTCAGGAGATCAACGTTCAATATGACAAAGCGAAAAAAAGCGGCAGATTCGATTGATCTGCCGCTTTTAATTTATACATATATTCTCGGAACTCTTTTATTGATATCACAGGTAAGTTCGTAGTTGAATCTTCCGCTGAGTTCTCCCAGGAATTCTGCGGTGATCTCCTCACCGCTCTTTTTATCCCTGCCAAGAAGGACTACTTCATCTCCTTCCTTCACATCAGGGATATCAGTGACATCCACCATAAACTGATCCATGCAGACACGGCCTAAAATATTGGCACGTTTTCCGTCTATCAGAACATATCCTTTACCGGAGAGGCTTCGTGGATAGCCGTCGCCGTAACCCACTGGTATTGTGGCGATCCTGGTGGTCTTATCCGTCACAAAGGTTCCGCCGTAGCTGACAGGTGTTCCTGCGGGAACCTCTTTTATCATGACTATGTGACTTATAAGCTCCATTGTGGGCTTAAGGTCAATTATGTTCTTTGGGACTTCCTCAGATGGCCACATTCCGTAAACCGTAACTCCGGCTCTGACCATGTCCATGCTGGACTCCGGAACAGCTATTATACTGGCGGAGTTGGCACAATGCTTGATAGGAATCTTTATCTCAAGCTCCTTTTCAGTGTTGCCTACAAAATCAGCAAATACCTTTTCTCTTTCCTTAACATTGGAAAGATCCTTTTCATCAGCCCTGGCGAAATGAGTAAACACACCCTCTACAGCGATTCCGGGAAGTTCTGTCACCTCGCGGATAAAATCTGTTCCCTTCTCATCGGGAGTTATGCCTATTCTGCTCATGCCGGTATCCACAGCGATATGGATTGGGGCAGGCTCCTTGAGCTCACCGCTTTCCAACATAGCCTTGGCACATTCCGAGAGCTCTTTTGCCATATCCTCTCTGAAAACAGTGGGTCTTATGCCCTGCAGGAGCATTCTCCTGTGAGAATACGGAAATGTATATCCCAGTATGAGAATAGGCTTTTTTATCCCTGCGTCACGAAGTTCAAAGGCTTCCTCAGCTGTAGCTGTGGCATATCCCCAGATGTAATCTACTTTCTCCAGCATCTCTGCAATGGGAACAGCTCCGTGTCCGTAGGCATCTGTCTTGATGACCGCCATCATTTTGGTGCCTTCAGGAATATTATTCTTCATTGAATCCAGATTGAATCTGACTGCTCCCAGATCTATCTTTGCATATACTCTGGAATATTCTTCCAACATGTTAAAAACCACCTTTATATCTTAGTCTAAAATACCTGACAACTCGTTTGTAATATCAGAAGCTGCCATGAAATGTCTGCCAAGTCTGGCTGCCGCCGCATCTCCGCACAGTCCGTGCAGATAACAGGAAAAACATGCCGCTTCAAAGCTGCTCTGCTTCTCACCCACAAAGGCTGCCATGATACCGGCCAGAACATCTCCGCTGCCGGCAGTTGCCATTCCGTCATTGCCGCTGACATTTATATATATCTTGTCCTCGTAGCCGTCGGCAATTATGGTTCTTGCATCCTTGCAGACCACTGTGCAATGAAGCTGCTTGGAAAGCTTCCTGGGATAATCCAGTATATTCAGCTTGCAATCCTTGACATCTTTGCCATAGAGCCTTGCAAATTCCGCAAGATGAGGCGTCAGGATAAGCCTTTTTCCCTCGGTGGCGTAATTGGCCGCCAGATCTCTAAGCTTTTTGTCCTCTGCAACAATGTTAAGAGCATCTGCATCCATGACAAGATTCTTATCATAGCTCTTTAAAACATTTCTTACAAGCTTTTTGCCGCTGTTTCCTGTACCGATTCCCGGTCCGATAAGGGCCTGGGTTGACCATTCAAAAGCCTTCTCAAGCCTTGAGGAAAAGTTATCATCTTCCTCATAGACATCAAGTATTGCTTCCGGCAAAAGAGTCTTGATGGTCTGGGCATTGGCACTGGAAGTGAAGACCCTGATCATGCCTGCACCGCTCCTAAGAGCCGCCGTAGCGCTCAGAACGCAGGCGCCGCTTATCTCCTGTGAACCGGCTATAATAAGCACCTTGCCGTTACTGCCCTTATTTGAGTCACTCTTTCTTATGGGCATAAGCCTCTTGATATCTTCATCATAGTAAAAGGCATCAGGCTCTTTTCCCAAAAAGCTCTCTCCGGTTATACCGGCATCCTCCACATAGAGCTGTCCGGTATATTCACATCCGGGATAAAGAAGCTGTCCAACTTTGACCTGATTAAAAGTCACGGTGGCATCTGCCTTCACCGCAGCCTGGCATACCTGGCCATTGTCGGCATTGACTCCGGAGGGCATATCCACGGATACCACAAAAAGATCATTCTTGCGGGCTGCCTTCTGCTGGTTGATAAAGCTCACAGCCTCCTTGTAATCTCCGGATACAGGCCTTGATAAGCCTATTCCGAACATCGCATCTACTATGATATCCCATTGAATAAGGTTTTTGTTGTCTCTTATATGGGAAAAAGTGTCGGTGAAGACCTTATATTTTTCAAGGATCCTAAGCTGCTTCAGCAGTAGCTCCGAACACCTGGTGTAGTCCCCAAGAACGCAGACATGAACGCGGTAACCTCTCTGAAGAAGAAGTCTTGCGGTGCAGACACCGTCCCCTCCATTATTTCCGACTCCGCAAAAAACAAGACAGTTCAGAGCCCTGTTGGCATTTCTGGTCTTTTTCCAGTCATCTATCCTGTCGCAGATTTTAAGTGAAGCTCTTTCCATAAGGATGGCACTGTCAATGCCGAAATACTCAGAGGTATTCCTGTCGCAAATCTTCATCTCACTGCTGCTTACTGCGTATTTCATAGAATCCTCCCTGTGGCGTTTCTACAAACATAAAGGCTGCCAAAACGGCAGCCCTGTTATCATTCTACATATTCATTTTCATTTCCGGCAAGAGGGCGCCTTATTGGATGTCTTCTGTCCGGATCATACTTCATATCAAAAATCTCTATAACCTCCGGTCCAAAGATCTGATGCATGTAGGAATAGAGATTGTAGTTCTCCATCTCCGATTCCTGAAGTCTGATGATGTTCTTCTTGAGTTCGACTCTCACCTTGGAGATCCACTCGTCCATAGCCTTGATATAATCCGTATTCTCATGAAGTCTCTCGTAGCACACCTTCATGGTCTCTATCATAAGCTTATAGTCTATATCATAGATCTCTCTGGAAAGATCCAAAAGCTCATCATTATGACTGTCGAGCCTGTCATTACACTCATTGATAAGACGGGTCCTGTCCTGGATCTCCTTCTCTATCTGAGGAGAATTGCCGGCCTTGGTGGCCTGATCTCTCAAGGGAACAATCTCACCAAGAAGCTTCTTTTTGAGCTTCTTGATATCCTTGGTCTCCGTACGGATCTTGCCATCCCGCTCAACCAGTGCATTCAGTTCGTCCGCGAGCTGTTCTATCTCGGGCGTCATCTCTGTCTGTGTAAAAAGCTGGTGCCACTTATTATCCAGTGTCAGAATGGGAATACTCTTCCCCTCCAGCGCAGACATGTACACTTCGTCATTTCTAGCCATCAGTGTCTCTTTCCGGTCTCACCCCGAATCACTTATTCTGGGATGGGTTCAATGTTTTCTCGTACCTATTTATATTATACGATAATTTCATTAAACTGTCAGATAAATGTACATTTTCTACCTGAATATTGTTAGGAACTTCCAGATCAACATGTGCGAAGTTCCATATAGCCTTGATACCACAGCCTGCAAGCTTCTGTGCCATGGGCACTGCCTGTTCCTTGGGTATGGTAAGTACAGCTATCTCTATATTGTTATTACGTACGAAGTCCTCCAGTTCCTCTATGGGACGAACCTCGACATTTCTTATCATTGTGCCGTACAGCTCAGGATTGCAGTCAAAAGCCCCCTTGAATACAAATCCTCTTCTGGTAAAGTTGGTATATCCCGCAAGAGCCTTACCAAGGTGACCAGCACCCACGATAACAAGACTGTGCTGCTTGTCTATTCCAAGTATCTTGCTTATCTCGTCATAGAGATATCCAACATTATATCCGTATCCCTGCTGTCCGAATCCGCCAAAATTATTGAAGTCCTGCCTGATCTGTGAAGCAGTGACCTTCATAATGTCGCTTAATTCCTGGGAGGAAATTCTCTCGATCCCCCTCTCCTTGAGATCTCCCAGATATCTGAAATAGCGCGGCAAACGACTGATAACCGCCTGTGAAATTTCCTTCTCTGACATGCTAACTCCCTATTCAATTACATTTTTTGTATATTAACAAAATGGTTATTGTTAATTAATGAACAATACAATTATATCCATCCGTTAAATAAATGTCAAACAAACAGAGCCTCTAAATCCGCCGTCTCAAGCACCTTTTCAGGACAAAAATCTTCACTGTCCAAATACTGATAAATAGCGGAAAGCAGCGCTTTTGCCTCGGGATATTCCTGAAGTTGTTGAAGACCCATGGAGGAAAAAAGTACTCTTCCCTTAAGACATTTGCACTCAAAAAGTTTTGCCAGAGGTCGCAGCTTTGAATAGCTGTCCAGTTCTTTTATTATTGGCCTTATATCCTCTCTGACCATAACTGCTCTGCCATTGGCCATAGGCCACCACTGCCACTGATTATGGCTCTTTGTGGGGAAGTGCTTAAAAATGGGGTGCTCTGCATCAATATATTGCCCCATGCCTCCCTCCTGGAATTCGAAGGTGCCAACAGACCAGAAATCCGTTGAAAACTGGGCCTGTATGGAGTGGGGAAGACTCTCAGCATCAGAATCCGGCGATAAGTAAACGATTCCACCCTCCTCCAGAACCTTTTTTGCCTTATCATCAAAGGTCTTGGATTCATAGATTGAAGCAGGCCTTTCAGGAGTAAACCTTGGATATGCCCAGATATTATAGGAATTGCTGATAACTTCCTTATCATCGCCAATAATGTAAACCAGGATTCTCAGACAGACTCCATGCTCCGATTCAGGATTGACCGGCAAAAGAGCTTTTTTCAAAAGAGGAAGTCGTAGCCCCAATTTACCTCCGTAGCTTAACTCGCCGAATTTATATTCCCCGGACTCAAGGGTCTGATGCATCAGCTTTGTTCCTGTCTTATCATCGATTATTTCGATTTCAATTTTTCCCTTAATATCATTTCTGCCGTAGTTGGCAATGAAAATCTCCCCGGAAACCTGCTCATCTAGGTAATAGGTATACCTTGGAAGCTGCAAAAGAGGAAGCTGCGCCCTGAAGAATTCTCTGAACCTCTCGGGCTTTGCAAAGTCAAAGGGCTTGGGCTCAAGATGCGAATTCATCATTCCCACCAAAGCGGTGCCCTGCCCCGGGAAATCCTGTATTCCAAGGAGAGATAATCCAGACATGCCAGGAGTCCTAAGGGCCGCTTCAACCTCTTCCCTGTAGCACAAAAGAGCCAGTTCTCCCGTGGCCTCCACATATTTTTTCCAATCATCAACAAGGCCCTTTGCTACGGCCTTTTCCTTGACCAGCCTGAGATTAACGGGATCAGATACTCCCCTGAATTCTTCCAGCTCATCAAAATCCGGCAGGATCTCATACTGCCCCACCTCAAATCCAAAAATGGGCTTATCATAGTCCTTCCTGATCTCGCTGCAGATTTCAGAAAAATTGTGCTCTGAGTTTGGATACTCCCGGTTAAGATAGCCTATCATTCCCGCTGAGGTTGCTCGGAGCATCGTTTTCCTATAATCGCTTCCGGTATAAAAATCACTCTTTTGGTTAGCTCCCTTATCACCGTAGAAGTTGTTGGAGCCCCAGGCGTAAAGCCTTGTGTCATCTGCTTTTCTCGCAAGTTTTATAAGCTCTTCCATTCGCGCTACACCTTCATCCGTCGAATGAAGCTCATTTCCCAGTGTCAGCATTACAAAAGAAGGGTGGTTCGCATAACTTGTAATTATTTCAGTAAGCTCCTTTTTGTAATACTCAAAGCTGTGCTCCGGCAAAAAAGCATCCACCGGATTCCAGTGGGACAGCTCCGGCTGCACCATGATTCCTGCCCTGTCCGCTGCTTCAAAGGCTGCCTCCGGCGGGCAATGGGAGTGAAATCTCACGCAGTTTAAGCCATAGGCCTTGTACTTCTCCATAATGCTCTTCCAGGTGCCGGTATCCATGGGCCAGTGCCCCTCTTCCGGGAATTCTGCGCAATTGGCTTCGCCCCGAAGAAAGAACCTGCGGCCGTTTATGGTAAGTCGTCCCTCATGGTCATAGCCAAAATCCCTGATTCCAAAGTCTGATGCGGCTTCATGAAGTTTCTTACCGTTTTCATCTATAAGAGCTGCAATACACTTATACAGATTTCCTTCATATTCGTCCCATTTAAGGGCATTTTCATTAATCCCTATATTCTCAAAGACCACCGTCACTTCGCTGTTTTTTAGAAGCTCTACAGCCTGTTCCGGTGCCTCTTTAAAAGCATCACTGTCAAGGCGCAGTATCCCCTTAAATTCTCTGTCCGACGATATCGTGGCCTTTACACATACTTTCTCTTTCTTTGGATAAATCCAAAGCCCTGAAATAAAGGCCTTTGGAAATACCTCTATTCCAACCTTTCCCAGAAGACCGTTCCAGTTGGTCTGGGTCTCATCCGTAGCCGCAGAGGAATACAGAATATTCGCAGCCGGCATATCGGGATAGCTGTTATCACACAAAAGCCGGATAGTGCTTCCTTCCTGCAACAGCCCCGTTACCTCAAATCTATAGGGCGTTGCCAACGTCCCCGATATAGCTTCTACCTCTTTTCCATCCACAAACAGCCTCAAAGCTCTCGACCTTTCAACCGTCAAAAAAACCCTGTTCTCCCCTATCTGCTCTATCGCTTCCCTGCTCACCTTAGTGCAATAGGCTGCTTCCCCCATATAAAAATGCTTTCTCGTCAGCCTGCTTTCTATCGGCCCCTCAGCCTTAACAAACTCCCTTCCCTCTTTCTTTAAAAGAAGCTCATCCTTCCCCCCAATCCCGCTCTCATCCAGCGTCCCCGGAATCTTCACCTCATACTTCTCATCCTCTATCTTAACTTCCCAAACTCCCGCAAGATCTATAACCATAACTCACCCTCAACCTGATCAAATCTGTAATAACTTCAATATTTCTCTATTATCTAATCTAACACAATCTATTCTCCTAAGTAAGACAGATTTATGAATCATTCGCACGAGGAAGATGATTCATGGCAAAATTAAAAGAAGTATTGACGGTTGCTCTGAACAACGTGAAAACCGGCAATACTTCTTTTTATTTTGTCTTTATGGCTTGAAGTAACTTATGGCATCGGTCATACCGGTGGCAAGGTCCTGAAGCTTACCGGCTGACTCGGAAATAATAGCAAAGGTTGCATTAAGCTCCTGCATAGAAGCATTTGTCTCCTCAGATGAAGCCGCATTCTCCTGGGAAATCGCTGAAAGATCCGAAATAATCTCAACCAGTTTGTCCTTGGCAACACTGAGCTGATCTACATGAGAAGCAATGCTTCCTGTGGAATCAGATACATGACTTACATTCTCAGCCATGCACTGCATGTTGTCCTTTGTATCACCAAGCTGCTGCTCCTGCTGGTCAAAGCTTGTATTAAGCCTCTCCATAACCTCTACGGAAGCCTCTGAATCAGCCATGAGCTTATCAACGATCTTCTTGATCTCCTCTGCACTGTTACTACTCTGTACAGCCAGCTGGCCGATCTCTGTAGCAACAACAGCGAAGCCTTTTCCTGCATCTCCCGCTCTTGCAGCCTCAATACTTGCATTAAGGGAAAGAAGGTTTGTCTGGGATGCGATCTCAGTAATAGCCTGGGAGAACTTGGAAATCTCTTTTGCAGATTCATTTGTTGAATCAATGGTCTGTCCGATATCACGAACTGAAGCCTGAACTTCACTGCTCTGCTGGATAAGTCTGTTAAGAGCTTCCATGGCAGCTTCGCAGGATTCCTTCATCTGAGCTGTAAATCCGTTAAGCTGCTGAACATTGTCAGCAACGATCTCAATATCACTGCCGATATGCTGGGTGTTTCCTGCTGCATTCTCAACACTCTCTGCCTGCATTACAGCACCCTTGGATATCTCGTCAACAGCCTGGCTTACCTGGGATGAAGCATGGGATGCCTGATGGGCGGAATTTGAAAGCTCCGATCCGGACTCCTTAAGCTCTTTTGACATATCCATAGTTGTTTTAATTACTTCACCCAGCTTCTCGCTGAGAATCTTGGTACCATCTGCAAGAAGTCCGATCTCATCATTTCTGTCAATTGCAGACTGATCAATATCAAGCTTAAGCTCACCTCTTGAAAGGCTTGCAAGCTCATCTGCGATGGCTCTCATCTTACCTGAAGACTTATTTGCAATAACAATACCAAAGATGGATACCACTATGGTAATCACTACAGAAATAAAGATCATATTGGCAATAATGCCCCATACCTTTGCTTTTACAGAGTCGCTCTCTCTTCCTGCAAATACCATTCCAATTGCAGAACCGTCAGTATTCTTAAGAGGCATATAATAGCAATAATAGGGTTCAGCTGCACCTGCAGGTGTGGTCTGAACATAATAGTCCTGTTTGCCGGTTACCACATGACTGAAAACAGTATCTGATATGTTATAGCCTGTTGCTTTTTTGCCACTGCTGTCAACCATGGTTGTAATAGCTCTTTCTTTTCCGTAAAAAAGAGAATATTCAACACCGGTAGCTGCCTTCATTTCATCCATTAATTCCTCATATTCAGCCATGACGTCTTCTTCGCCCTTATAGACAACTCCGTCTACATAAGACCAGGGACCATCCCATACATTATTCATCTCACTGTCAAGCTGACTGACAGCAACTTTCAGTTCTTCCTGAACCATGTTTTTATAAGTCTTGTTGATCTCAATACCGCCCAGAACTGTCAGGGCGGTCGCCACAACGACAATGGCAGCAACAGCAGCAAAAATAAGCTTTTGAATAAGTTTTCCTTTTCGTTCCTTTACTTCCATAGTCGTAGGCAACCTCCTTCATATAATTTCACCATCAACTTAAATGTTTACGTTATCTATTTAGCGATAATTGTATAACGGTAAGCAATAATATTATACAGGAAAAAGGCCCCCAACTTATATGTCGGAGGCCCATTTTATTTATGAAATTTTTATTAAAAGTACACTAATTTATCAATACACCGTTTTCATCAAAAGTATATTTCTTACCCCACTTGCTGATGGTCTTTCCGATAACCATGTGACCTTCGCTATCGAAATAATGTCTTCCATCCTCAAGATCGATGAAGCTGCCTTTTACGACATGTCCCTTGTCATTTACATAATACTTAAAACCATCTTCCTCAACAACGCTTTCGGTAACCAGAACACCCTTATTATCATAATAGCTTGTGGTGCCCCATCTTGTATTGAATCCGGTTACCATGTGGCCATTGCCATCAAAGAAGTATGTCTTTCCGTCGACAGTAACTGCAACAGACTTAACCATGGAACCATTTTCCTTGAAGTAGTAAGTAAATCCGTCAATGGTCCACTTGCCTGTAAGCTTGCTTCCATCCTCAAGCTGGTAGTAAGTTGTTCCCCACTTGGTTACGAATGTGCCGGCAGGAACTGTGATCTCCTCTTCGCCATAATATGAAGCATCATCAATAATTTTGCGGACAATGAAGCCACCAACTCTTGGTGTTCCACCGCCAAATTCTACAGTCAGCTGACCGTCTGTTACTTCAACATCAACGGAAATAATTGAATATGTTCCTGCTGCATTGCTTGTGTTGAAGGTTACGCCCTCAGCAGTTCCTGAGATTGAACTCTTATAAACTGAGTTACTGATAAGATCAAGCTGATACTTACCGTTTGGAACGTCATAGAGGAAGGTCTCCCCTGCAGGAAGGGCGAAGTCGGTATATACGTTGGAAGGAAGTATGCCTTCGAACTCGAAGCCTTCTGTTCTTCCCTGCATAAGTGACTCAGGATTACTGAATCCGAAGTGCTGCTTCTTGGTGTATGCACTACCAAAGGTTTCAAGGGTCTTTGTACCATTCTTAGGATTAACAGTAATAGTTGTCCAGCCCTCAGCTGCTCTTGATGCGTCGATACCGAAGTCAAACTTGTTAACTGCAGGATATCTTACTGTAACATCCATCTCTGCCAGATCATCATAATCCTCAACGGTTCCTGTAAGAGTGAAGGTTGTGCCAAGCTTTGTTACATCGAGATTCTCTGTATTCCAGGTTACCTTGGCATCTGCCTTCTTACCGCTTGAATAAATAACTGCTACTGTCTCAGGAAGAACAATATCTTTTCTGAGATAATCAACCTCTGCATAAACCTTATTAACAGCTGCGATGTAGTCATCAACAACTTTTACCTTGATCTGAACTGTATCATCGGTTCCTTCAACAGTACCTGTCAGAACATATTCACCGACCTTTGTAAGGTCAAGACCGTCTCTGTTCCAGGTTACAGCAACACTCTTGGAGGTTCCGTTAAGGAAGGTTGCTTCTACTGTAGCAGGAAGCTCTACGTCATTACCAAGAATAACCTTGATATCGTCAAAAGGAGCATATCCTGTAGGAACGTTTTCAATAACTACAACTGTTACCTCAACAGGGTTCTCAGCATATCCGCGAACGTTGGCATAAGCCTTGTAGGTTCCAACTGCTGTGATATCAACCCCTGAAGCATCATAGGTAACTGCTACATTTACTTCTTTTCCCTCAGAATCAGTTACTGCTATGGTGGACTTCTTAGCAGCAAGAAGGTCTGCTACTGTCTCGCCCTCTGCCATAGGTGTATTCTGAACGAGCTCAAATACTTCAAATTCTTCGTTGAGCTTCTCAATAGCTATTGTGGTCTGAACTGTAAGAGCTGCTGAGCTGTAGCTCTTCTTACCATCAACGATAGCTGCTACCTTGTATGAATAGTAGCTTCCGCCTGCAAGACCTGTATCTGTAAATGAGTAAACCTGCTGATCCTCAGCTTCCTCTTTTACCTCTTCATAGATAGGATCAACTTTGGTAACAACTACTGCATTAAGGATAGCCAGATTGCCTTCATTGGAGGATACAACCTCAATCTGTGAAGCGTTGTCAAAAGTAACATATGCAGTCTTTACGATATCGGCTACTTTTGTGGACTGTGAAACAACTCCAAGGTCCTGTCCGTTTACAGAAACAGTTGTGTTGTTATAGGCATTGTTGCTGTATGCTGCACCTGCATATACATCTACCTTGTAGCTTCCTGCAGGAACATCTATGAGGAATTTAAGTCTGTTATCAGCTCTTACAAGATCGCAGCAGGCCTTCTCAACGTCAGTCTGTGTTTCACCTGCATTCTCAATTCCTGCACCAACTCTGTTCCAGTTAACTCCTGAGCCGGTTCCTGCTTCCCATCCATAACCTCTGTCGGAGGAATAATCATCCGCAAGGATTCTGTCAAAGCCAGTAGCGTTGCCGCTCTTGTAGCCCATGTCAAACTTCTTGAATACATCCTGCTCTTTATAGCCTGTGATAACCTTGCTTGTTCCTGCAGCTGATGAAGATGCTGTCTTAAGCTCCTCAGGAGAAAGCTCAGCAACTGTCTCATAATCAGATACATTCTGCTCGCCGTTTTCATCAACGGTTACCTCTGCTCTGGAGATCACATAGCCTTCCACATCATGTCCGTATCTTGTTCCGTCATTAGCTGCTGTAAACTGAATCTCAGCTGTTGATGTAGTCATTTTTCCTTCTGAAAGTTTAGCTGTGATAAGGCCTTCAGAAATGAGATAGCTTGTGTGTGCAGGCTGGTTGTAACCAACGTTCTGCCATGCAACACCCTCTCTGTAAGCAAGATCTGTAAGAAGGCAGGGAACTACGTAGTCAGTCTGAATAGTTGTTGAGTAAATTCTTACCTTGCTGTTATCTGTTGCGCTTCTTGCAACTATCTCTTCTCTCCAGTCACCCAGGATATCAGCTACAAGGCCAAGGTTACCCTTAGTTCCGTTGCTGGTGTGAACCTCTGAAGACTCAAAGAGCATTACAGATGTCTCATTCTCGTAATCCCACTTCTCAATAGTAGTTGTAAGAGGTGCATAAGCGCCCTTATCAAAGGTGTGATCCTGTGTTTCAGCTAAAAGATCACCATCCCAGTAAATTGAGAAGTTAACTGCCGGTGTAGTTCCCTTGGAGAGCTCAACCATTGCATCATTTGTCTTATCCTGTGACCCGACAAGTCCTGAAAGTGAACCGAATACGCTGGCATTTCTTGAATCCCATGAAGGCTCATCATTTCCCTTGTAGTTAGGATTAGCGATTGACCAGTACTCTGCGCCTTCTGCTCTTGGGTCGATATCGGATGCCATTCCACGGCCGGTATCTTTTCCTGTGTAATAACCTGTGATGATCTCACCTGTCTCAGCGTCATGGATCTCTACATGATATGCTGCATTGTCATGCTCGTGAACATCCATTACTTCAAGTCCGGGACGACTTGGAATCCAGTCACTTACGTGCATTGCATCACCGTGGCCAAGGCCTGTGGAATACATTGTTGTTCCGTCATCATTAATGGTGAGTGAACCGTAGATGATCTCGTCCTTTCCGTCGCCATCCACGTCATTTACTGAAAGACCGTGGTTACCCTGAGCCTCCAGTGAAGGTCCGTTAGGAAGATCATTGGTATCAAACTTCCAATATACTCCGATCTGCGCTTTCTCATTGCCCTCTTCATCTGTTGTCTTAGTGAGGTAGTAAGCAGTAAGAGTTGTTCTTGTGTAGTAACCTCTTGCGAATACTGCAAAAGGAGTTGTGCCGTTAAGGTAAGCTGTTGCTGAAAGGAATCTGTCTACACGGTTGCCGTAGCCATCACCCCAGGCTGATACAGAACCTCTTCCGGGGATATAATCCACAGTATCGATAAGTTCTCCGGTGTTGCCCTTGAACATTGAGAAGTACTCAGGTCCGTCAAGAACATATCCGCCGCTGTTTCTGTAGTCGTTGACAGGACTGATAACGTCAGTAGGAAGCGCATCACTGTTGCAGGCACCTACATAGCCTGTCTCAACAAGGGTTCCGTTCTCATTTGCATAAGTTGTTGTGCCGTCTGCAGTCTTTACTGCGATCTCGGCGATACCATCGGCATCGAAGTCCCAAACCTGGAACTGTGTATAATGAGCACCTGAACGGATATTTACGCCAAGGTCAATTCTCCAGAGCTGCTCTACATTTCCTGTGATGAAATCAACATTGTAGCCATCAAGGAAGGTCTTTCCTGTATATCCTGACTTGGAGTTATCCTGAGCGTTGCTGGGATACCACTTAACAATGAGTTCAAGATCACCGTCTCCGTCGAGGTCAGCCACTGACATATCATTTGCTGTATATGTGCAGGTTGATCCGTCAGGCATTGTCTCATCTTCAGGCTTATTAAGTGAAAGCTCAAGATACTGATTTTCCCATACAGATGTTACAACTTTCTTAAGTGAAAGTGCTTCGTCATTGGAGCCTACAACTGTATAAGTATTTGAAGGAAGGCCGCCTTCATCGATCATGTTAGTTGCCTTGATGTTATAGGCAATCTGTGTTCCGTTTCTGTATACATCAAAGGTTGTAGTGAGCTCGTCGCCCTCAAAGTCCTCAGGGAATGCTCTCCAGGAGAGATAATTTCCTCTCTTGATCTCATTGCCCTGTTTATCTGTGCATGTAACCTTGATCTCTGCGCCGGCATTGCCTGCAATATTCATGGCCACAACAGCTCTGTCTGAGTAGCTCTCAAGACCGCCTGCAATAAGCTTGCCTGCGATAGGAGTTGTGCAAACCTCTGAAAGTTCTGATACACCGCCGGCATTCATGGCTGCTACTTTGTAGTAGTAATGAATGTTTGTGGAGATTCCTTCACTGTCATCTGTAAAAGTTGTTCCAAAGGCTTCTCCAACCTTTGTGAACTCCTTGAATCCCTTGTCAGATTCAGGCTTGTTTGAACGATAAACAATGTACTTAAGAACATTGTCGGCAGCATCGTTGGCTTCCCAGGAAATTGTGATGCTGTTCTTAAGCTCTGTATCACCTTCAACAGGATCTGTACATACCACTTTTGCAGGGGCTGCAGGAACCTTGATGCTTGGATCAAGCATTGCCTGTGTAACGATGTTACTGGGTGCTGACTCTGTTCCGTCCGCAACCACGCAGGTCATGTAGTAAGAATAGGTCTCACCGAGAGTTGCTGTCATTGCTCTGCAGTCAAGCTCATTGTGGGTAAGCTCCTGAGCTGTGTAGCTCTTTACAAGAACGAAGTCCTTATCGGTCTCGCCCTTCTGATATACGTTGTAAGAAACCGCATCCTTAACCTTGGTGAAGGCAAGGAGGAAGGTTGCTGTAGCTTTTTCAAAAGAGAGCTCTGTGATGGCAAGGTTGCCGGGAGCCTCTAAAAGTGTTGTGATGGTAAGACCGTTGATATACTGGTTAGTACCGTCAACAACGATATTGAGCTGTCCATCTGTAACCTTGGCAACACCTGTGCAGCTTCCGAGGGACTGCTTACAGGAAATTGAACCGATGGAAACACCCTCTGCTGTGTATGCAGGCTTGATGGTGCTAGTTCCGGATAAAAGATCGCAGGCATAAACCGTGATCTCATAGGTTCCGTTGGGAAGGTCTACAGCGAACTCGCCTGCTCCAAGACAGAAGTCATCTGCCATTGCTGATGAATCAGGATTGCCGTTGCCCTTTCTGTCTCTTCCGTTGCCGGGAGCCTTGATCCATCCGTAGCCCTTGGCCTTGTCATACATTTCGTTATGATTAACCCCGGTCCAGCCTTCCATGGTAGCTGAATTGTTATAGTTAAAGTCGAATCTGTAACCCGCGGTCTTGGTTCCTACTTCGAGCTTGTCTGAAAGTTCACCCACGCCGAAGCTGTTAAAGCCTGCTACAGCGTATGCATAGGTTGCACCGCCGGCGCACTTGGAATCAACGTAGCTGTTCTTTCCTGAAACTGAGTACTTCTCAGCACCGGTAAAATCAACATCAGCTGCGGTCTGGCCTTCTGCAAGCTTAGCTCTGTAGATGTAATAGAGCTCTGCTCCCTCAGCGGCATCCCATGCAAGGGAAATACTGGTGGCACCAACCGAAGTGGTCTTAAGGCCTTCAGGCTTCCCGGGTGCTTCCTTGGCTGAAGTAAAGGTAACCTTAGAAGCAAGGCTGTCCAGCTGCTCATCGGAACCGTCAACCTTACCCTCAGCATAGTCAAGGATTCCTTCTGCAACACAGCCTGCAAACTTAAGAGCGCCGTAGTACTGAAGGTGTGTTGAATCATCAACGCCTCCCGCATAAGCACCGGAGGTAACTTCTCCTGCTGCAAGCTTAAGGAAAAGCATCTTTGAACCTTCGATTCCGAAGCTGTTGCAGACATCGATTGAACGCTGTGTCAGGTCAACATAGGGAATGTTGTGCTCTTTTGCAAGAGAAAGCATTACCTGACGGTAGCTCTCGAAGTTGCTGGCAAAAGAAATAAGATTGCCGTTAGCATCTGCATTGTAGCTGTAACGAGCCACAGGAGTTACCAGGACAGGAATTGCGCCTCTCTGATAAGCACCCTCAACATACATCATGATCCACTTCTCGAAATCCTCTGCAGATACATATCTGTTAGGTCTTGAATATGTGGCATCATTGTGTCCCCACTGAACAAGGAGATAGTCACCGGGCTTGATGTCCTCAAGAATATCATCGAACTTGCCCTCATCAATGAATGACTTGGAGGAACGACCGCCGATGGAACGGTTCTCTACGATAACGCTCTCTGTCTCATATGTCTGGGACTGGCTGTAGCCGCAGGCATCACATTCTCTCTCTTCTACAAGCTCTCCGAAGTATGAAGAAAGAACCTGGCCCCAACCTGTCTGTGGGTAATAATATTCATCATAGGTCTGAACGGTTGAATCAGATGCAATGAATACTGTAGGCTTGTCGCCCATGGCCTCTGTGGCAAGTCTTGTGATCTTAACCTCAGAAACATATACAGTGGTTGTCTTTGCATCAGACATCTTGGTAGCACTGCTACTGCCAAGGAATTTAAGATTGAGCTGACCGTCAACCAGATTGGCTTCAAAGCTCTCTGTTACAGAGCTTCCGGCTGCTACATTAATATCCCATTTCTTGCTGATGTCCTCAGCCTCAAGAGCTGCGGTGTAGTCAGCAGAAGTGGGGTTGGTAAATGTAACCTCCACCTGATAATCTGCATTATAAAGGTCAACATCAAAAGTAGATGTAGTCTCATAAGTATAAACGCCATAGCCTGAGCTCTCAGTCTCTGTCCAAATCTTGGAATCTATGGCCACATAGTTATCTGCATCCTTAACATTGGATGCTCCGGGAGTTACTGCCGGTACTCTCGGATAATAGACGTTGTTCTTCCAGCCGTCTGCTTCCTTGGAAAAATCAACATCACTGAATCCATACCCCTTTTCATTATCATAAACATCCTTGGAAGATACACTTCTGCCCTCGCCGAATTTCACATCGGCTACAACAGTATCCTCCATAAAGTTCGCATAACCATCATCGCCCTGGTCTGCGAACACACCACCGTCACCGGCTCCTTCCTCGGAGAAAGCTGCAACCTCTTCCTCTACCCGGATTTCGTCTGAAGCATCCTCCTCAAGAACAATCTCTTCCGACTCCTCAGATTCGGAAGCTTCAGATGAATCTGCGTCATTGATGTCCAGTATCGTTTCATCCTCTGCTGCAAAAGCAGTTAGTCCATTCGCAGCTGCAGACAGATTTGACGCAGCCATAGCTATTGCCATGAACAAAGCCAGACTCTTCCCCTTATGCATTCCAACAATCCTCCTTTTCATTCCCCTTCACTTCATTTTGTCACATTTTTATAACATTACTCATCCCCCTCAGGATCGCAGGTTCAAAAAGTGACAAAATTTGTTATTTACATGTCGATATTTTATGCAATTTGTATTCTTTTTGCGACTTATTTTCCCACCTAAACTTTGCAATTTTGACCATTATAAATGTATGTCAAATATTTTGGGTAATTCTAAATAATAGACAGAAAAAAAGCCGCAGTTATCATAATTTGTACAATAACTGCGGCTCCATATTCTGTATTAAATTTTTATCTCAAAGAATTACTTCTGAGTCTGGTCGCCTCTTGGTGCGCCATATTTAGCAGCTGTGATATTGCCTCCAAGAACATCCTGAACGTACTCCATAACAGCCTCATCCATTACGATACCGGTGTCAAACTGCTCGCTGGCACTCTTAAATGCATAATAGGTATCACCACCTGCTGCGCAGAAGTTGTTGGTAACTACCGCATAAGTATCTGTAGCTGAGAAAGGCTTATCATTGATACTCTCAATAGTAACTCTGTTGATGGAAGCCGGCTTATAATATGTTGATGCAGGATAAGCTGGTCCCTTGTGGAAGCTCTTGGTTGTATCAATTGTAAACTTGATACCTGCAGTCTGAGGATATCCGCCTACAGCCTTAGGTGTGCAGAAGGTAGATGCCTCAAGGGCCTCTAAGAGCTCTGCTCCTGTTACATAAACTACAGATACTGTGTTTCCGAAAGGAAGTACGGTATTAAGATCCTTCTTTGTTACATCGCCGGCCTCGATAGTAGCACGGATGCCACCGCCATTGGTGATTGCAACAACGTGATCTGCGTCAACCTTAAGTGCTCCGGGCGCTTTCAGAACGCTCCACATGATAGCATCTGTAATAAGGTCACCGAGGTTGGTCTCCTGTGTTCTGTTTCCGGGCTCCTTGGCACCGTTGAGCAGAACCTCTGACTTAGCAAATACTACGCCATACTGCTGATCAATAGCCTTGAAAAGCTCGTTGGCCTTAGCTGCTGTAGTTACTTCCTGCTGAAGAAGATCAAAGTTAATAAGGTATCTGTCCTCGATCTGCTTGGAAGCATCATCAATAACAACAACACCGATGGTCTCAGCCTTGGTTCCTGTTGACTGAACAGGCTCACCCTTTGCCCCCTTTGTCATAACGGTGTGTGAATGTCCGTCAATGATAAGGTCTATGCCTTTTGTCTTGGCATAAAGGTCAACACTTCTGTGTCCGTCGCCGGCTGACTCATCATCAACACCAAGATGAGCAAGGCAGATAACAAGGTCTACGCCCTGAGCCTTTAATGTGTCGATCTGTTCCTGAGCACAGGTATAAATCTGTCCCTTGGAAAGGAAGGTGATTCCCTGAATAAGTCCGGGATTAACCTTGGTCTGAGTCTCAGGAGTCTCCATTCCGAAGAAACCGATCTTAAGTCCTGCTGGTGATGTGTAAATATAATTTGGATCTACAATAGGCTTGCCATCGGCCCCAAGAACGTCAGCGCAGATTGTCTTGAACTTGGCCTGAGAAAGATTGGACATAAGCTTGTAATAACCATAATCAAACTCATGATTTCCAAGTGTTGCGAGATCATAGCCTGCTGCATTCATCATCTTGACTGCATCAAGGCCCTTGGATGTGCTTACATAAGGAGTTCCCTGGCTATAATCGCCCATATCTGCCAGAATAACATTGGCTCCCCTCTTCTGAAAATTCTGCTTAACTGATGCGATGTACGCATACTTACTGACAGCACCGTGAATATCATTGGTGTGCATAATTACAGTCTTGCCGGTAAGATTAGCCGGCACATTTGCAATAGATCTGATGTCTGCTGAAACACTGTAATCAGCCAGAGCAACCGGTGCCTGGAATCTCAGTGTTAACAGCATTGCAAACGCCATTACAAATGCAAGTACCCTTTTCACACAATTCTTTTTCATTCCTGCCTCCTTAAAATATTAATTTTTTATAAAAAAATTGATGGCAACTTTCATTATAAACGAATCGCCATCAATTTTCACATTTTTATTATTTTTTCTGAGATTTTGCCCGAATCTTTATCTCTTTGAGTTCATCTACGGTAAAGGTATACTTCTTGTTACAGAACTGACAGCACATCTCGATTTCCTTGCCGTCGCCGATCATCTCCTCAATGTCCTTCTCGCTGATCAGCATCAGTGCTCTCTCCACTCTGTCTCTGTCGCAGTTGCAGTAGAAATTGAGATCGATCTTGTCAGTAAACTCAATGTCAAATCCCTCAAGGACTATCTTAAGTAGCTCCTCAGGAGTCTTGCCTGCCTTGAGAATGTCTGTTACGGAAGTGAATTTCTTAAGGTTCTCCTCCAGATGAGCGATGGTCTCCTCCTCAGCAAAGGGAAGAAGCTGGATAATAAATCCGCCGGAAGCTATAACTGAAAGATCCTCTCTTTCCACCAGAACTCCAAGCCCCACAGAAGAAGGTGTCTGCTCGGACTTGGTGAAGTAATAGGTGAGATCCTCAGCAACCTCTCCTGTATAAAGAGGCACCTGGCCCACATAAGGCTCCTTCATTCCCATATCTCTTATAACAGTAAGGGTTCCCTCACCGATACCGCCGCCCACATTCAGGTGTCCCGCTGCGTTGGGCTCCATGATAACATAGGGATTGGACACATAGCCCTTTACATTGCCCTTGTTGTCTGCGGTCGCCAGAACTCCCTTGAGAGGTCCGTCTCCGTCCATCTTTACGGTGATGAGATCATCATCATTGTCCATCATGGTTCCCATCATAACAGTTCCGGTCATAAGACGTCCCAGAGCTGCAGCAGCAATCGGCGATAATCCGTGAACCTTTCTTCCGTACTCCGCAAGATCCCTGGTGGTTGCCGCAAAGGCTCTGATCTGCGCATTTCCTGCAGTTGCTCTGACCATATAATCCTTGTATTCCATTGTAAAAAACATCCTTTTCTAAATATTTTTATTCTGTAATGCGCTTATAGCATTCGGGTCTTCTGTCTCTGAAAAGTCCCCAGGACAAGCGGTTCTCCCTGATCTTGTCAAAGTCGTACTCGGCGTAGATTATCTCTTCCTTGTCACGGCTTGCTCTTGCCACAAGATCTCCGGTCTCATCAGTCAGGAAGCTGTTTCCATAGAAGCACAGGCTGGAACTCTGTCCGCCGTTTTCTTCTGTAGGAGTGACCGTCTCAGTTCCGATTCTGTTGGCAGCTGCCACAGGAACGATATTGGCTGCAGAATGTCCCTGCATGGTCCTCATCCAGTGTCCTGAGCTGTCCACATCGAGAATAGGCTCAGAACCGATGGCAGTGGGATAAAGAATGATATCCGCTCCTGCAATGGCAAGGCATCTTGCGGTCTCCGGGAACCACTGATCCCAGCATATTCCCACGCCCACATTGCCGTATCTTGTCTTAAAAACCTTAAATCCGGTATTCCCCGGAGTAAAATAGAACTTCTCCTGATAATAATGGTCATCAGGAATATGGGTCTTTCTGTAAATTCCAAGGTCTGTACCGTCGGCATCCAGCATCACTACTGAATTGTAAAGAACATTTCCGTCTTTTTCATAGATGCTTATGGGCATCACCACAGAAAGCTCTTTGGCCAGCTTCTTAAAATACTGAACTGCCTCATTCTCGTCGGCAGGTACAGCATAATCATAATAATCGTATCTTCTCTCCTGGCAGAAATACTTTCTTTCGAAAAGCTCTGACAAAAGAATAATGTTGGCGCCATTTGCTGCCGCCTCTCTTACAAGCTCCCCGGCTTTTTCTATACTGGCTCTGACCTGCTCGCTGTCTGAAGAAGCCTCTTTTCCGCAGGCATACTGGATGCAGGCCACCTTAACTTTTTTTGACATAAGTCCTCCTAAAATCAGTTCTCCGGAATCTGCTGTGTTATACAGTGGATGTTTCCGCCTCCCAGCAGGATACTTCTGGCATCGATTCCGATGACCTCTCTATTCTTACAAAGATCTCTCAATATCTCAAGAGCTCTTTTATCACTTTCTTCATTATCACCGCCAAACTGTGGAACCAGGGCGGCGCCGTTTATATAGTAATAGTTAACGTAGCTGGCGGCAAGTCGCTCTCCAACCTCGCGCTGATCCTCGCCTTCCTCGAACTCATAATTATCCAGGTCCTCCTGATCGATAAGAACCGGATAATCAGGAATCGGAAGCTTGTGAACCTTTATCTTGCGTCCCCTGGCATCGGTCTCACTCTCCAGATACTCAAGGTCTTCCAGTGACATCTCATACTGAGGGTCATCCTCATCATCTGTCCAGGCCAGAACCACTTCTCCAGGAGCCACAAAAGCGCAGACATTGTCCACATGCTCATTGGTCTCATCATTATAGATACCGTTGGGAAGCCATAACACCTTTTCCGCTCCAAGGTACTTCTTCAGGGTCTTTTCTATCTCTTCTTTGCTAAGATCAGGATTTCTTCCCTCGCTCAAAAGGCAGGCCTCTGTCACCATGACTGTTCCCTCGCCGTCGGAGTGGATGGAGCCACCCTCCAGAACAAAAGGAGCTGCGTCATAGTAGTCTATCTCGCACATATCAAGGAACTTCCCTGCCACCAAATCATCTTTTTCCCAGGAAGCATAGAGACCGTCCACATCTCCGCCCCAGGCATTGAAGCTCCAGTTGATTCCTCTGATACTCTTCTCCCCGTCGGTCACGAAGGTGGGGCCCACATCTCTTGCCCAGGAATCATCGGATTCTATGGGCAGAATAAGGCATCTTTCTTCCATGGTCTTCAGGACATCCTCATCCTCTCCCTGAACCTTGAGTTTCACCAAAAGTGTGTCCACAAAAAGCCTTGCTTCCTCAAAGTCCTCCTTGCTGGCAAGAAGATACAGATTCTCCCTCTTTAATATCTCAATAAAAATGTCCCCAAAAGCCTTAAGAGCGCCGCTTCTGTCCTTTCCCCAGCTGCCGGGCCTCACGGGATAGATCATAATTGTTCCGTCATGAGGTGCAAACTCCGCAGGCATATAATATCCGTCGTTAACGGGCTTGGAATCGGTTATTTTCTGCAACATTACTCCTTTCCGGATCTGTATATCATAATCTCATCTTGAAATCGTTATATCCAAACTCTCTGATAAGCTCCACATCGGACTTGTCATGCATAATGGCAATATCCGGAAGAGGCATACCGTTGAAGGTGTTGTTCTTTACCATGCTGTAGATGGCCATATCCTCAAAATAGAGCCTGTCGCCTATCTTCTTTTCCTTCTCAAAGCTGTAGTCGCCGATAATATCACCGGCAAGGCAGGTCCTTGAAGAAAGCCTGTAGGTATAGGGCAGTTCTCCCGGATCCTCCGCATCCTTAAGAGGCGGAACATAGGGCATCTCTATGACGTCAGGCATATGGCAGGAAGCAGAGGTATCAAGAATGAGCACCGGCTTTCTGTCTGTCTCCACGATATCCATTACCGTGGTAACAAGATAACCTGCGTAAAGAGCTATGGCCTCTCCCGGCTCTAAGTAAACCTCAAGTCCGTAGGTGCTCTTTATGTACTTAACAAGCTCAATAAGCCCTTCTCTGTCATAGTCATCTCTTGTGATATGATGTCCGCCCCCCAGATTGATCCACTTTAACTGGTTGCCGGCAGGCACCTCTCCCTCGGAGTACAGATGCTCCTTCTCAGGAAAATATGAAGCGAAATCCTTCTCAACCTTTTTGAAGGTATCGAATAGAGGCTCAAAATCCTGCTCGCAGAGATTGTGGAAATGGATTCCCTCAACCCCCTCAGGAAGCTTATCCGGAAGATTCACCTTGCGTATGCCAAGTCTTGATCCGCTGGCGCAGGGGTCATATATCTCATGGGCATCATCTGTGCTGAATTCAGGATTTATCCTTATTCCCACAGACAATTGTCCTGCAGCCGCTTTCGGGCCCCAGACAGGTCTGTGATGTTCAAGCTGTCTCAGAGAATTAAAAACAACGTGATCACAGATATTGCAGATCTCCGCCATCTCATCATCCTTAAACGCAGGCTCGTATACATGATTTTCTCTTCTCTCACCCTCAGGAGTAATGAACTCCTCATGGGCAAGCTTTGCCTCGAAAATACCTGAAGCCGTGCATCCTGACAGATATTTGGCTATAAGAGGATAGGTCTGATATACGGAATAGGCCTTCTGTGCAAGAAGGATCTTGGCCCCGGACCTCTTCTGAACATCAGCCAGTATCTCACAATTCTTCCGCAGTTTCTTTTCATCGATCACATAGACCGGTGTCTTTACTTCCGATAATTTCATTCTTCATTTTCCTCATTAAAAGTATTTATTTCCTATCTTCTAGCTTATCACAAATTTATGCCGAAAAGAAAATCCTTACCCCTTAAGAAAAAGGAGTAAGGATTAAATCTTCATAAACTTTAATCTACTAAAACAGGATTCTCATCCACAACCCATGGAAGTCCGTATTCGTTCAGCATTTCCATGTATGGATCGGGATCGAATTCATCTGTAGTATAAACGCCGGGCTTCTTCCACTGGCCTGTTACCACAAGAGAGGTTCCGATCATGGCAGGAACGCCTGTGGTGTAGCTGATAGCCTGGCTTCCCAGTTCCTTGTAGCACTCCTGATGGTCACAAACGTTGTAGATGAAAAGAGTCTTCTCTTTTCCGTCCTTGATTCCCTTGAAGATACATCCGATGTTGGTCTTTCCTACTGTTCTTGGTCCAAGGCTTGCAGGATCAGGTAAAAGAGCCTTCAGGAACTGAATAGGAACAATATCCTTGCCTTCGAACTTAATAGGAGTTGTTGAAAGCATACCAACATCCTCAAGACATCTCATATGATCAAGGTAGCTCTGGCCGAAGGTCATGAAGAAACGGATTCTCTTGATCTCAGGGAAGTTTCTTCCAAGGGCCTCGATCTCCTCGTGGTGAAGAAGATACATATCCTTCTTTCCTACCTGAGGGAAATCATACTCTCTCTTGATCTCCATGGGTTTGGTCTCAACCCAGTGGCCATCCTCCCAGTAGCTGCCGTTGGCGCTTACTTCACGAAGGTTGATCTCAGGATTAAAGTTGGTGGCAAAGGCATAGCCGTGGTCACCGCCGTTGCAGTCAAGAATATCAACGCTGTTGATCTCATCGAAATAGTGCTTCTTTGCATAAGCAACAAATACGCTGGTTACACCGGGATCAAAACCTGTTCCCAGAAGGCCTGTGATACCTGCCTCCTTGAACTTGTCCATATATGCCCACTGATAGCTGTAATCAAAGTAAGCTGTAAAGCCCTTTTCCTTGCATCTCTTCTCATAAGCTGCGCGCCATACGGGCTCGTCTGTATCCTCAGGCTCATAGTTGGCTGTATCGATGTAGTCTACCTTGCACTCAAGGCAGGCATCCATAATAGCAAGGTCCTGATAAGGAAGTGCTACATTAAGAACAGCATCGGGCTGGTACTCTTTGATAAGCTTGGCAACATCAGCGCTGTCATCAGCGTTAACTGTTGCTGTAGTGATCTTTAAAGTAGTTCCCTGCTTCTCAAGCTTCTCCTTAAGTGCATCGCACTTGCTTACTGTGCGGCTTGCAAGGCACATTTCTGTAAATACCTTATTGTTCTGAGCGCATTTCTGGATAGCAACCTGCGCAACGCCGCCGCAACCGATAACCAATAATCTACTCATCTGGACATGTCCTCCTCTTCTTGAAGTAAATCTTCAACATACTTAGGCAGCATGAAAGCTCCCTTATGTAAATGTGTTGTATAATACCAGGTCTTTATTCCTCTCTCGTCCCATCTGTCGGGATTGAAATCCTTGAGGGGATGATATTTCTTGCTGGCAAATCCAAAGAGCCAGTAGCCTGCCGGGCAGGTAGGAATGTGAGCCTGATAAACCCTGTTCACAGGGAAAACTCTGTAGGCCTTGCGGTGCATGGCTCTGCAGCTCTCCTCGTCCTCGTCGTAGAAAGGACTGCCGTGCTGGTAAACCATGATTCCGTCATCATGAAGTGCCTTGTAGCAGCTTCCGTAGAACTCCTTGGTAAAAAGTCCCGCCTCATGGCCCAGGGGCTCTGTTACGTCATTGATGATAAGGTCATACATATCCTCGCACTTGCGCAGATACTTAAGACCGTCCTGATAGTAGATGTGAACCCTGTCATCCTCCAGGCCCACTGCGTTATCAGGGAAAAACTGCTTGCAGACATCCACAAACATATTGTCAGGCTCAACCACATCGATGACCTTGATCTCATCATAATGTGTAAGCTCTCTGGCAACACCGCCGTCGCCACCGCCAAGAACCAGAACCCTCTGAACCTTGGGATGAACAGCCATAGGCACATGGACTATCATCTCATCATAGGTGAACTCATCCTTCTCGGAAAAAATGATATTTCCGTCTGAAGTAAGGAATTTTCCAAATTCAGGGGAATCAAAAACGTCTATTCTCTGAAACTCACTGGTTCCGGAAAAAAGCTGTTTGGCAAGGCGAATGCTTATCTTAACATTGCCTGTATGCATATCACTGAACCAATAATCCATCTCAGCCATATCTATGTCCGTCCTTTCACTATATCTATTATTTTAATACAAACAGCTCTGAAATGTCTTCACTTTCCGGGCCCTGCATTGAGCAGCCCTTTTCCATGGCTGTCTTAATATAATCAAGAATATCCTTGGTGATCATCTCACCGGGAGACAGAATCGGTATTCCCGGAGGATAACACATAACTGACTCGGCGCTTATGCGGCCCACAGTCTCATCTATAGGCAGTGACTCCTTTTCTGCGTAAAAAGCCTCCTGAGGAGTTGCCTTAACAATAGGAGTAATATATTCCGCTGAGAAAATCTGATACTCAGGCTTACTGTAAAGTCTTCTGATATCAGCCAGGGCTCCTGCCAGTCTCTCTATATCCTGAAGTCTGTCGCCGATGGAAATATAAGCCATTACATTGGACAGATCTCCGAACTCCATCTGAATATCATACTCATCTCTGAGAAGATCATAAACCTCAATTCCCGTAAGACCGATGCTTCTGGTGTTAACTACCAGCTTGGTCTCGTCGAAATCAAAAATGCTGCCGCCGTTCTTAAGCTCATTGCCGTAAGCGTAGTATCCGCCGATATCATTGATCTCTTCTCTCGCATACTGAGCCATTCTGGTAACCTTGGCAAAGCTGTCATGACCGTTAAGTGCCAGATTTCTTCTGGAAATATCAAGACTTCCAAGAAGCAGGTAGCTGGCTGATGTGGTCTGGGTCAGGTTCACGATCCTGCTGATATAACCCACATTGGCATCCGGTCCGCAAAGAAGGATTGAGCTCTGAGTAAGACTTCCTCCTGACTTGTGCATACTGATGGCTGCCATATCAGCTCCCGCCGCCATGGCATTAAGAGGAAGATTCGGTCCGAAATAAAGGTGTGTGCCATGGGCCTCATCCACCAGAGCCTTCATGCCGTTGGCATGGGCCAGCTCAACTATTGCCTTCAGATCTGAACATATTCCATAGTAGGAAGGATTGTTGATAAGGATCGCCTTGGCATCGGGATTATCCTTAACTGCCCTGGCTACATCCGCGATCTCCATTCCAAGAGGAATTCCCAGCTTGGTATCAACCTTGGGATCAATATATACAGGAACCGCTCCGCAAAGGATCAGGGCGTTGATGGCACTCTTATGCACATTTCTGGGCATAATGATCTTCTCGCCGGCCTTGACGTGGGACAAAACCATTGCCTGAACAGCACTGGTGGTTCCGTTAACCATCATAAAAGCATGGGCAGCACCGAAAGCGTCCGCCATAAGTTCCTCTGCGTCCTTGATAACTGAAACCGGATGGCAAAGATTATCAAGAGGCTTCATGGAATTAACATCAATACCTACGCATCTGTCCCCGAGAAAGCTCACAAGCTCGGCATTTCCTCTGCCTCTCTTATGTCCGGGAACGTCAAAAGGAACAACTCTCTGTTTTCTGAATTTCTCAAGAGCCTCATAAATAGGGGCTTTCTTCTGTCTTTCTAAGTTCAACTAACTAATCCTCCAAAAGCATCAACTATCAGTGCTTAGCATAGATAGTATAATTGCCTGCGGTCTCTATCTCAACCATTTTTTCACTAACATCCTGCAAAAGTCCTTCGCTGTAGGGATAAAGCACCGGCCACACCGGAGCGTCATAATTTTCATCCCTCTGCTCATGTCCTATCACCACATAATTTGCCTCCTCAAGAGTATAGACCTCAACAGGTGTTATGTCATGATAAACACACAGATACCCATTCTATCATAAAATTTGTCAAAAAGCTCTTTAAAATATTAAGTATGTTCTTTTAATATATTCGAACATTTTTTCAAAAAGTTCAGATATGGCAAACAGTATTATTCCGATTATGGATTTTGAGTTGTCTTTTATTTTTGCACACATAGGCTAATTATAGCATTTTCTATAGGATAGTGATAGGCGAATGGGATTATACGACGGCGAAATTGCTTCGCAATTTCCCTGTCGTCCGTTTGAGCAGA
>NZ_JHXX01000017.1 GCF_000621605.1 Butyrivibrio sp. MC2021
CAGTCCTTTCTTCTAATGTACCGCACCCTATAACATAAATAAAGTGCGTAAGTTAATGGTTACTCAACTTACACACTTTATTTTACATAGTCAAGTAATAGCTTATGGATTTTATCTAAGCTTAAAGAATTTGATTTTATATTGCCCAATTTTTTAATTGCAATGATTGTATTGTCTCCATGTGCAAGTATAATTAGCACATATCTTCCAGCAGTAGTGATTGATAAGCTAATTGGAGGATATTCTTTAACAACAGTTTTGCTATATGTAGTCTGCATGGTGGCGATAATTGTTTTATTTAAAACAATTACATGGCTAGGACAGCAAAAAATAGCATCATCTGTTAATCTAATGCAACGCATTACTGGCGATATTATCGGCAAAGAATTAAGCATCAATTATGATTTGCTGGAGGATCCTTCGGTTCAAAAAAAGATAAATAATGGATTGGCTGCGTCGAGAAGACCATGGCATCTTTATGGATTTTACTTGGGAATTTATAACTGCGCACAATACATTGTTGCAGTTATTGTTTACGCAGTTATAGTTGGAAAAATAAATGCGATTATTCTTGCTATAGCAGTGATAAATGTATCTTTGGGAATGTTTTTTCTTAACATGGCAAGAAAAAAGCATGCTTCATACGCTGATAAACTTCAGCTCGATGCCAAGAAGGCTATGTATATCAATCGAGTATCAATGGATCAAAGGGCGGGAAAAGATATAAGGATATTTAACTTATCTGGATGGCTTTTGAAAAAGTATGATAGTTGCTTGGACAATATGGAAAATGTATATTCGCATATACATAATGGATATTTCTTGGCAAAAGCTGGTTCAGAGGTGCTCGGTAGCTTTTTTGATTTTTATGCGTACGCATATCTTATTTATTTGCTAGCAGCAAATAGAATTGATATATCATCTTTTGTTCTCTTGCTCGGAAGTATAAGAGGTTTTTCTTCAGCACTTGCTGAGCTTATTGGTAAATACTCTACGCTTCCGCCATTTTCTGTAGCAATAAGTTATATAAGAGAAGCACTAGAACAAAAAGATAATAGTGGATGGGAAGATACAGTATCAAATGAAAAAATAGATTTGATTAAGAAAGATGGTATAATTCTTAGACTTAAAAATGTATCTTATACCTACCCTTGCACATCTAAGCCTACACTTGAAAACGTTAATTTGACGATAGAAAAGGGCGAGAAGCTAGCATTATTAGGACTAAATGGAGCAGGAAAAACTACTCTTGTAAAAATAATATGTGGCTTATATAGACCAACCTCTGGAGAAGTGTATATTAATGATTTTCCGCAGAGAAGTTTTTCATATGCTAATTGGCAAGCACTTGTATCTGTGATGTTTCAAGAATCAATCTTATTGCCATGGACTATAGATGAAAACATTATTGGAAGTCAAGCATCGCAAGATGCTTCTGGAAATAATAAACTTGTTAAAGCCCTTGAATTATCTGGTTTCAAAGATAAATATGATTCTTTACAGATAAAAGGACATTCCAAGTTGGTGCGAGAAGTAAATGATGATGCTGTGAGTTTTTCAGGCGGGGAGATGCAAAAATTACTTTTTGCCAGAGCTCTTTATAAAGAATCACCATTAATTATCTTAGATGAGCCCACATCGGCTTTAGATCCTGTTGCAGAGAATAATCTATATATGAATCTTGCAACAGCTGTGAGTGGGAAAACGATGATTTACATTTCTCATAGGCTTTCCAGCACAAGATTTTGCGATAGAATAGTCCTTCTTCAAGGAGGAAAGATTGTTGAAGAAGGAACACATGAAACTTTAATGGATAGAGATGGAATATACAAACATCTTTTTGATGTACAAAGTATGTACTACAAAGAAATGGATGAAAAGAAAAAAAGAGCAATAGTTTTTGGTGATAGTTTTGACGATACTATGCCTCAAAAACTGGATGGAGTTTTCTGATGCAAAAGGAAGAATTATATAGCATAAAAAGGCTTTTTTTAGATTATTGCAGAATGGATATAAAGATGCCGGTAATGTGTCTTATCGGAGCTTTTTTGAAAGCAATGGCGCCCTACATAACTATTGTTCTAATAGGGCGACTAATTGATGCTGCAACGCTCGGAGTTGATGTAAAAACACTAATAAGTTGGGCTTTGGTTGCAATAGTTTTATCAAGATTACTTACAATTATTTCAATTAAGATAAAAGAACTCGCAAGTGCTAAGGAAGAATACATGGTAGAGATTACAAATAGAGTCTTTGCCGAAAAAAGCCTTACAGAAGATTATGAGCATCTTGAGGATCTAAAGTGGAATAATATTAGACAGCAATTTGAAGCAATGAACAAAAGTGGTTCAGGAATATTTGGGAAGATGTTTGAACTACTGGATAAAATATCTGAAGGCTTTTTTTCACTACTTTTTTCTCTTGTTGTAATGATTCCACTTATTATGAATAAAGAAATAGATAGCATGACTCCTTTTTCTGGTAATATCTCAACTGTCATAATGATAGTTTTGATTATGATATTGCTTGTGTTTAAGCTAAAGTGTGGATCAGTGATAATGAAGGAAGGTTTAGATACAGAGACTGTTTTAAGTGCGCCGTATACTAAGAAAACAGGGTGGTACAAGGATACTTTATCTGTAATAGAAAATGGAAAAGACATTAGAATATTTAATCAGTTAGATGGTGTAAAAAATGACTATGATGATGCAGAAGATCATATTCTTTTAATAATGAAAAAAGCGTTAATGGCTTATTTTAGGGAAGAAGCGTTAACAGAAATAGTTATGGGAATATGCACTATAATAATCTATACTTTTGCAGTCTATAGAGCTTATATAGGACTGCTATCAATTGGTGAAGTTATTACAATAGTATCTGCTGTAACAGAGACGTTAAAATCGAATACTCTTATTGTTGAATTTATGGAAGGATTACCAGCTCTTGCGGAGAGAAGTATTTTCTATTGCCAATATATGGATATGGGTGCGCGTAATCATAAAGGAACTATTGCCACAGAATCTATAGAAAATAATTTTTCTTTTGAATTTGAGAATGTAAGCTTTAAATATCCCGGAACAGATAATTATGTAATAAAAAACTTAACCCTCACACTCGATAGTGGTAGCAAATTTGCAGTTGTTGGGCCAAACGGCTCTGGAAAAACGACATTTATAAAACTGCTTACACGATTATATGATGTAACAGAAGGAACTATAAAGCTAAACGGAATCAATATTAAAGACTATGATTATGATGAGTACATGCGTTTATTTGGCGTAGTATTTCAGGATTTTTCAATTTTGTCTTTTAAGATTGGTGAAAATGTGGCAAGTGACGATGTTATGGATGATTCAAAGGGAACAGAAGCAGTTGCAAAAGCAGGCCTTGCAAATTTGATGGGGAAAATGCCTGATTGGCCGGAGAAATACGTTGGAAAAGATTTTTCAGAAAATGGCATAAATCTGTCTGGAGGAGAAAAACAAAAACTAGCCATTGCAAGAGCTATATATAAGGATGCTCCTTTTGCCATAATGGATGAACCAACAGCAGCTTTAGATCCAGTATCTGAATGTGAGGTGTTTGCTGGATTTGACAAGATGGTTGGAAAAAAGACAGCACTATACATATCACATAGACTGGCATCTTGTAAGTTTTGCGAAAAAATACTTGTTTTTAAAGATGGAAATGTGGTTCAGCAAGGTAGTCATGATGAATTGATTATGAATGAGGGGTTATACAAACGCCTATGGAATGCGCAAGCGCAATATTATGCATAAGTGGATTTGATAATAAAAAGCTGTAGCAATTGATAATTGTAATAAATTTCTATGGATTTCTATTAGAAGTGTCCAATAGCTGCCTTTGTGGTTGCGATAACTGAATTCAAAATGGATAAAATCATGCAGGAATAAAATTAGTAAGATAGTAAAAGTCGGCACATTTGATGAATGAACCGCTCCTTGTAATAGTTTGGGGTATTATGTAAAGGTGAGTTATGTCTGATAAAAAAATAATTGAGCATTTTTGCAAATAATTACGAGTAGGACGTTAATTATTACAATTAAGACAGATTTATCTTTTTCAGTAGTATGGTTTATAAGGAATTTATATTATTGAAAGGGATAAAGTAATTGAGCAATTATACTGATGAAGAAAAAGAAATTGCCTTATATGGATTAAAACGCCTGGGGATATTTATGGCATCTATGGCAGTGGTCGCAATAATTGGACTGATTATGGAAAATGTTTTGGGAGTATTTCTGTTTTTGCTTTTTTTTATACCACTCAGGATATTTGCCGGAGGCTTGCATCTTCCATCTATATGGATGTGTGCAATAGCATCATCACTGTTGATTGTGGTGATTGCAGTTATTCTTAACAATACTGAAGGGGGATGGATTTATGGAAGGATATGTTCAGCAATACTCCTGGCAGGAGCTTTTGTAATAATACTGCTGGCACCTGTAGATACCGCGAATAAGAGACTTTTTAAGGAAGAGAAAGTAAGGTATAAAATCATATCCATTGCTATTACAATAGTTGAGGTGGCAATATTCTTTATATGTCTGGATAATGGTTTTATAAAAATGCTTTTATTTTTGGTAATCACGGTAGAGGCTTTTTATCTTACAGTACAGAAAATAGTTAATTGTATAAGTGCAAAAAGGAGTTAATGTGAAAAGTAAATTATTTAGAGACAATCCTACTATTGGAGGTGAAGAAAACACGGTACATACTGAAAATCCCATAAATGGGGGGGTACAACAATGTACAGAGTAGCCATATGTGATGATGAATTCCTAACTTGTCAGGAAATTGAAAATATAATACTAGAGAATACTGATGTCTTGAAAGCATCATTCGATATAGATGTGTTTTATACAGGAGAAGCACTTATTGAGCATATCAGGTGCGGAGCATCTTATGATTTCTTTATCCTTGACATAGAACTTGCCAAGGCTACAGGAATTGACGTGGGAAAATACCTGCGTGATGAAAACAGAAATTTCCATACACAGATCATATATGTATCATCAAAAGAAACTTATGCAATGAAGCTTTTTTCTGTTCAACCTCTAGATTTTATTGTAAAGCCGGTAAAACCAGAGGCGCTTATCAGGGCCATAAACCGGGGATTTGAGATAATAGGAAGAGCAGAAGATTTTTTCACATGCAAGTCTGGAAAAGAAAACATCACAATAAGCTGTAAAGAAATTCTGTATCTATCAAGCGATAAGAGGGTTATCAATATAGTTTGCTGTGATGAAACTATTGAATATTATGGAAAGTTATCAGATGAGCTTAAAAAGCTCCCTGATTATTTTGTTCAGATACATAATTCCTACATCATAAACTTAAATGCATTAAAGATGAGCAGTAATGATCATGTTATCATGAACAATGATGAACAGATCAGCATCAGCAGAAAATATACAGAAACTTTTAGGAACAGAATGTTTTCACGCTGGAAGAAGATTAATTGTGAGGATTAAATGGAATACTATCTGATTAATATAATATGTAATATTGGCCTGGTATTTTCTATATGTCAGTTTTTGGGGGACTCCCTACAATTTGATTTTGAAAATAAAAATAAGGTAATGATATTTTCAAGCATTTGGGTTGTTGCCACATTTGCTATAAATGAATGGCTTCATATACCTATGATAAATCTTATTGTCAATATTCTTTTGATGCTGCTTATAGCAAGCGCCTATGAGGGCAGTTTAATAAAGAAACTTTTGACCTGTATTTTTATAGCAGTTCTGGGTGCTACCTGTGATATGCTGGCTTATGTAGTAGCAACACCATTTTTGAAAGAAGATGATTATTTCTACAGTGTAACTTTTACGGTGCTCTTTCTTCTTATAATAGAAAGAGCCCTGGGCGTAGTAATTCGTAGAGGGAAGACTTGGGATATAGTTGGAAAAGAGATGCTGGCACTTTCAGGATTCCCGGTTATGGCGGCGATTATCCTTTATTGTGTTACAGCTATGGATTCAGGCATATACAGATTTGTAGCCTGTATATGTGTTGTAGGGATTTCACTGTTATCAGTGAGTCTATATAACAGCCTGGCCATAAATCTTGGTGACAGGATGAGAAAAGAGTATCTTGAAAGAGAAGTAGAAGCATACAGACATGAGATGGAGCTTATGCGTATATCAAACAGAAAAGAGGAGAATCTGAGGCATGATCTCAGGCATCATCTGTTTGAAATAGAAGGCCTGGCAAAGCAAGGTAAAAACGAAAAGGTCTGTGATTACATAGAAGAGATGCGCAGTACTTTTGCTGATTCAAAACAGATGGTACATACTGGGGAGTATGAAACAGACAGTCTTATCAACTATCTGCTTGATAGTGCAAAGAACCATCAAATAACAGTGGACTGTGATATAAAGATTCCTGAAGACATAGATGTATCGCAGTGCAAGCTTAATGTTATAGTAGGAAATCTTCTGGAAAATGCCATTGATGCTGCGGCAAAGGCTGAAGAAAAGAAGATAATATTTACCATGCAGTTTTCAAGAGGGGTTCTGTTTCTTCGGATAAAGAATACATATGGAGGAAATATAAAGATTGAGAACGGTCGTGTCCATGGAAAAAGGAGCATTAATAGTCATGGTATAGGTCTAAGGAGCGTGCAAGATCTTATAAGTCAGCAGAACGGAAATATAGATATAAAAGCTACAGAAGAATTTTTTGTAGTAGAAGGGATGATTCCTTTGACATAAAAACATTAGTGTACCGGTATCGGATGTAGAAAAAGACATCTGATACCGGTTTTTATGTCAAAAGTTACGAGTAGAGCGTTAATTATTACAATTAGGATTTTTTTGAAGAAAAAGATCTTATAATTTGGAGCATAAATAAAACTTTGGGAGGTATTTACAATGAAGGTTACAGAAACTATGAAAGATGCGGCGTTAAAAGTTGGAATGATTATGGCAAAGGTTGATACAAACACCACTTGTCTATGGATTAACTATCAGCCAAATGAACCAACATGTATTGCCAAGATGAGGCAAAAGGGGGAGATTTAATGAGTAATAATAAGCTGTTTAAATCCATTATGGTATTATGCATGTCAGCATCGGTGTTTATTATCTGTATTCTGATGGCGTTTGTATTTATATACAAGGATGAAGCAGATAGTAATGCTTTCTCTGAAAAAATGGAGTGTGAATTGGATAATATAGAGAGCTCCAAGTTAATACCAAGCAATTCAGATCAAGAAACTACGAATACTATTAATTCTTTTTACAATGTTAACCATTATTACAATATTTCAACCAAAGTATGTGATGGAAAGACACTTGTCGAAACCCCGGAAGGAATATATGTAACAGATAAAAGCAATACCAGTTTTGAAAAAGTGACAGATGGGGACCACTATTTGGGAGCTGTTGTAGATGATGGAGTGTATTTATGCGAATGTGTCACCAATAATTTCGAAGAACATTATAATTTAGCGTTTTTTGATATAGATGACTATAGCATTACTAGGCTGGTTGAAAATGTGGATATTTCTGATTCTGAAGGGTATTCGCAATATATTGGAATGCATATTGAAGGTAAGCATTTAGATATTGAAGGAACAAAAACTTTTTCCAGATATTTATTGGGACCGGAGCATGAAGCTGACTTGGAGGGGGTATATAGAGATCTAACTAATCATTATTATCCGATTGTTGCAGTTTTTGATGCTCATATCAATAATGCATATATGACTGATAGAACTGAGAGTATAAAAGGTAATCTGCAGATCGAGACGTCCGAAGGCAAAAAAAATACTATAGAAGGAGTAAGCGATGTATTGTTAACGCCATATGGAGCATTATTAAGAAAGGTCGAAGAAGAAAATAATAATATTTTTCTTGTAGATTACGCTACAGGAGATGAAAGGATAATTTATAACAGTAAAATCAATGGGGATAAGTATGTTGGGTATAACACATACGATAATAATGGGTTCTATGGCTTGCAGATTATATCGGAAAAAGAGTATGCAATAATTTTTTGTAATTGGGAAGGCGACATTAAAGAGATATATAGAATCAATTCAGATAATACGCTTTTGGGCTCTACATTAAATATGAGTATAGTCGGAAAATGGTTATATTTCTATGATGTTACAGATTTCCTTATGAAGCGAATCAAGATTGATGAACCATATTTAATTGAAACTGTAAAGGAGAATTAATGTATGAAAAGGATAATTGCAGGGATGATTGCTACTGTGGTTTGCAGTGTTATGTTAAGTGGCACGACAGTATATGCAAATGAAAATAGCGAAAGTGCAATAGAGGAACAATGGAAAATAGATTTGCCTGAGCTTAATCCTATACCAGATCCACACAAAATTGATCCTGAGTATATGTATGCTGTAAGGGTTAGCAGTGGAAATTTAAATGTTAGGGACTGGCCGGTAACGGGAAAAGTTATAGCAACATTACCAAATGGTACCTTAGTTGAATCTCCCTTTATTACAAAAGGGAAAGCAAATGTGCCTGGATGGTTGTGGATTGCTTCGCCTGTTGAAGGTTATGTTAGCATGAGCTATTTAGAATATCCCGGAGGAAGATGATATCAGGATCAGGAACAAATTATTGAGTATGTGCATACCCCCTGTTGTTAAAGAGTATCAGAGCTACATTTGTAGAAATATTCGGAAACCGCTAATTTACTGCGTAAATTGCTAATTCCTCATATTTGTTTGGGCCATAAAGTCAAAATGCTTAACATGCCAGCATGTACGCATTTATGACTTTTGGCACCTATATCATGTTATTTAATTAAGTATATTAAAAGAGAACCGTCCCCACTGACTTCTGCTTACTCCGCCCCTGCGATTGTAACATTCTCAATCTTAATCACGGAAGGAATGAGATTGCAGTCATATTGGGTCTGCTCCTTGGAGAGCTTCATGTTCTTAAGAAGCTCGGGAAGGCTGCCTGATACGGAGCCGCCTGTTACGGGAGTTACCTTGTCGCCATCGTGATAATATGCAAGACGGATCTCGCCTGCAATATCACCGGTAATGGGATCTACGCTGAAATCAGAGAATTCAACGGGTTCAAGGTAGGTTCCGCAGCGAAGCTCTGCCTCTGTGCTGCTTCCGCCATCTACAGCGAAGTTTCCCGCAATAAAGGAATCCTTGATTCCAAGGTAATATCTGAATTGAACGTCACCCCAAAAATTCTCGGGAACATTATCCTTTAAAAGATACATATCACGGATCACAGCACCCTGGCTGTCTACAGGTCTGTTGGCTGAGGAATTGGGCAGTTCCTTTACTGCCTTCATGGTGATCTTGTCACCGGCTACGCCCTCAGCGATTTCCTTGCCGATCTCCCAGTTGGAGAGGCCGCGGTATTTAAGGCTTGCCATAAGCTTAGCACCGAAATACTGGAAAAGAGTGGTAGCGTCATTGGTGGAGAAGAGAACTGTTGCCTTCTTAAGGGCAGGAGTAGGTGTTGCCACCAGTCTGTCTTTTCCGAAGCGAAGGGTGTCGGTAAGCTCTTTTACAATATAGTCTTTGTCGCAGCTTCCGGCCTTGTACATGCGGTACAGCTCGATCTCGTGATCATCCTTTCTGGCGTTGACCACCACCTCAACCTGTGAGCTGGGATAGGTAAAAGTAACATCAATTCCCTCAGAGTTGACGTAGCGCTTGGTGCATTTCTCCGCGAAGATCTCGTAGGAGTTGATATCCTCGGTTGATGTCTCAGGGATCTGCTGAAGGGCCTCGATATAGTCCCTGGCCATTTTCTCTACGTCGTAGTCCTTATTCTCAATCTGGGTATTTTCCTTGTTGAGCTCAAAATAAGCATTTTTAACAAAGGTTGCGCGGTCAAGAAGATCCTCGATGATTTTTTTGGCCTCAGCCTCTGTTGCGGTGGGAGCAATCTCGTCTGATGCGCTTCCCAGGAACTTGCCGTCTTCAAGAGCCTTGTATACTGTAACGTTAATGTGCTCAACGTCGCGAACTCTGTTCTGGTCAAGCTTGTGGCCGATGAAGTAAAACTCCCAGCCCTCTGTAACTGTATCTGAAACCTCATAGGCAGTAGCGCCGGAGGCTTTCAAAAGTTCAATAATCTTGTCTGTCATTTTTTCCTCCTATTAATCAACCAAGTCTTGCTCTTGCCTTGAGATACGGGCCGCCGTCGGATACCTTGACCCATTCCTTGTATCCCTTGCCGCAGGCACCGTTTCCAAAGGATACATAGTCCTTACTTGCCATTGTGATGGAACCGAGAAGATCTGGAACATAGCCGGTCAGAACCACAGGGGAAACAACCTTGCCTGTGAGCTTGCCGTCAATAATCTCATAGCCCCTTGCGATGATGCACTGAATACCCCAGTGCTTGGGATCCTCCATGCCTGAGAACATGCCGGAGAGAAGATAACCTTTCTTAACAGATGCGATCATCTCTTCCTTGGTGTATTCACCGGGATCAAACATGGTGTTGGTCATTCTGGTGTAGGCCTTGTGCTCGAAGTTCTGACGCTTGCCGTTACCTGTGGGCTCACAACCAAGACGCAGGGCAGCAAGAGCGTCGCAGACACCGGTCTTAAGGATTCCCTTGTCAATCTCGATAACGTCTCCTGCCAGGGTTCCCTCGTCGTCAAAAGCGTAGCTTGCAACGTCTTTTACGCATTTAGCGCCTTCGTGCATGGTAACTTTATCGGAACCTACGCGCTTGTCGATGTAGGAAGCGCCAAGAGCACGCTTTTTAACGAACATATCCATCTCAACGCCGTGGCCGAAGGCTTCGTGGGCGATAAGGCCGGAAACCTCGGGAGTTGTGATGATATCGTACTCGCCGGGCTCAATGCGCTCTGAACCTAAGTTGTCATTAAGCTCCTTGAAGGTCTTCTGAATGGTCTCTCCAAGAAAGTCAAAAATGTGGGGGCCTTCTCTGTCGGATACGCCGTTGTGAGAGTAGTCCATCTTTTCTCCGCGAACACCTGTCATAGAGATGCCGCCTTCGGAGTAAATATAGCTCTGGCGAAGGTCCTTGTTCTTAGTCAAAAACATCTTGCAAACGTGGGTGGACTGGGCTCTTACGTTGCAGTCCACAATCTCTTCGGAAAGAGACATGCCTTCGCTGCTAAAGCTTATGAGCTTCTCCATGAGCTTTGCAAGATCAGTGGTCTCCGGAAGAGAGTCTGTTTCCATCTCCACAAAGAGCTCCTGAGGCTCGTCCTCAAGCATCTTGGTGGTATAAACCTGAGAACCTGTCTGTTCTAATAAAGAAATCTGTGCGTCAAGGATCTTTCTGATCTTGTCCGCAGTCTCTTTTACCTTGTCAGGATCAAAGAGGTTAAAAGAGTATTCGCTGTAAAGTCCGTTCTTATAGACTCTTACTACGTTTCCTCTCTCTGTCATAAGTGTGTTGCCCGTAATGGATTTAACCCTTGGGGAAGCTGCCATGGAAAAGCCTACAGAATCTGTAGAAAGCACACTGACATAATCAAAGTACTGGGAAAGCTCTACTATAAGCTCTTTCAGGCCGGCGGCAATGCTTCTAAGATATGGTGAAAATTCTGCCTTCATCAAATGTCTCCTTTCACAAAATAAAACATTTTTCTGCATTCGCAGACTCGTTTATTGTAAGCCATTGCTCACGTATAATCAATCATCTTTGAAGGCTCCTTTTTCGATATTGCCTTGGGGAACAGCCGTATTTCTGGGCAAAGACCTTATAGAAATAGGCGCTGTTTTCGTAGCCTATCTTCTCTATGATGCTCTCCGTGGTCAGAGGGGTATTCTCCAGGTAATAAGCGGCCTGCTGGAGCTTGCGCTGCTGAAGGAGCTGCTTGAAATTGCAGCCGGTGTTGTTTTTAAGAAGCCTGCTTAAGTAGGCGGTGGAGTACCCTGTAATATCCGCCAGCTGTTCAAGGCTTCCCTTCTCGTAGTTGTGGTCTATGTACTCCAGCGCTGTGATGGTGATGTTCTGACCCTTGGAGCGCATGTCCTTCAGGGTGTCTGCTGAAAGGGCAGCAAGGTTCATCAAAAGAAGGTCCATGGTGGAATGGACGATCTGATTCATGTCATCAGGATGATAGATGAGAGTCCAGATAAGGTTCTCCATCAGATTTTCAACAGCGATTACCCCCTCTGCGTGATAGAGGAGGTAGTCGCTGTACCTTTTTTTCTCGGAAAGGGAGGCTATGATAAAGTCCCTGAGGATATTTTCCCTGTCGTAGGACACATTTCCCCTGGAAAAAAACTCCGGTAAAATAATAAAATTCAGTGCCAGATCCTCCCTTTTGCAGGGCATGATCTCGTGCCTTGCGTGGCGGTTCATCAGAAGGATGTCGCCTTTTTTTAATGTTATGGTATCGCCGTCCACGATTCTTGTGGTAAGGCTTCCGTGGAGCATCACTACCATTTCGATGTAGTTGTGTCTGTGCTCAGGAAAGTGCGCAAACCTGGTGTGGGGGCGGATCGCGATGAGCTTGCCCTGCTGAAGGAGCTTGCTGCTGTCTACCACGAATTCATCCTCAGAGGTGTAGAGATCCTTGGAAATTCCCGCATTTTCCTTAACGATTTTTTCCTCTTCCGCTGTAATTTTATATAGATGATCAAGGATTTCTTTTCTCATAATATGTCCTCAGAATTAATGTCAAATAAGGTTCCATTTTGGCGCTAATATGGTCCTAGAATAGAGCGCTTGCGCATACTATTATAGCATTATAAACATGAAATGTATTGGGGTACGTATATGAACAGATATTTTTTAGCAATTGATATTGGAGCCTCCAGCGGAAGACATATGCTGAGCTGGATGGAAGAGGGCAAAATGATGCTCAGAGAGATGTACCGCTTCGAGAACAGGCAGAAGGAGAAGGACGGGCATCTTTGCTGGGACCTTGATAACCTTTGGGAGGGTGTTACAGAGGGACTTAAGGCCTGCAAAAAAGAGGGAATGATTCCGGAGACCATCGGCATCGATACCTGGGCAGTGGATTTTGTTCTGCTGGACGGTGAGGACAAGCTTATAGGCGATGCGGTGGCTTACAGAGATGACCGCACCAAAGGCATGGACCGAGAGGTTTTTGAGCTGATTCCAGAGAGAGAGCTCTATGAGAGAACCGGAATCCAGAAGCAGCCCTTCAACACCATCTATCAGCTGATGGCGGTGAAGAAGCAGGCGCCCCAGGACCTTGAGAAGGCCGAGACATTCCTGATGCTGCCGGATTACCTGAACTTCAGGCTTACAGGAGTAAAAAAGCAGGAATACACCAACGCCACCAGCACCAATTTGGTGAACGCAGCGGATAAGACCTGGGACAAGGAAATCATCAGAAAACTGGGGCTTCCCGAGAGATTATTCGGCGAGCTGTCCGTTCCCGGAACCATAGTTGGCCCCTTAAGCCACGAGCTTGAGGAAAAAGTAGGTTTTTCTGCCACAGTGATCCTTCCTGCCACCCACGACACCGGATCAGCCTTTTTGTCGGTGCCTGCCAGGGATGAATCCTCAGTTTATTTATCCAGCGGAACCTGGAGTCTTCTGGGAGTTGAGAACCTTGAGCCCATCACATCACAGGACGCTCAGAAAGCAAACCTCACCAACGAAGGCGGCGCTTTTTACAGATACAGATTCCTTAAGAATATCATGGGACTGTGGATCATCCAGTCCATCAGGCGCGAGCTCAACGGCACTGAATATGTTGAGGGAAGAAAAAGTAAGTATGCCACCGGTAAGATCTACAGCTTCCCGGATCTTATTCAGGAAGCCGGAAACAGTGCGGATTTTGAGACAGTGCTTGACGTCAATGATGAATCCTTTTTATCCCCGGTCAGCATGATAGATGCCATCAAGGACTACTGTAAAAACAGTGGTCAGGCAGTCCCGGAGACTGTGGGAGAGATCATGCAGTGTGTATACATGGGACTTTCTAAGTGCTACGCCGATACGGTGAAGCAGATTTCCGAAATCACGGGAAAAGAAATAACCGCAGTAAATATCATAGGTGGCGGCTGCCAGGATGCTTATCTAAACGAGCTCACCGCAAGGGCAACAGGACTGCCGGTATTTGCAGGCCCCATCGAGGGAACTGCCATAGGCAACCTTGTGATACAGATGATAAACGCAGGAATTTTCAAGGATCTTGCAGATGCCAGAGACTGCATTTTCAGAAGCTTTGATATTAAACAGTTTGGATAAAAACAGTTTGGAGGGAGTAAAATATGAGTTACGAACAGGCAAAAGAGAGATACGCGGCAATCGGAATTGACACAGAAGCAGCCATTGAGAAGCTTAAAAATGCAGAGATAGCGCTTCACTGCTGGCAGGGCGATGACGTAAGAGGCTTTGATACAGATCCAAGTAAGCCCCTTACAGGAGGAATCCAGACCACCGGCAATTATCCGGGAAGAGCAAGAACCCCCGAGGAGCTTATGGCTGATATCGATGAGGTACTTAAGCTGATTCCCGGAAGAGCCAAGATGAACCTTCACGCCAGCTATGCCATTTTTGATGAGGAAAACGGCGGCTGGGTTGACAGAGACAAGCTTGAACCCAAGCATTTCAAGAAATGGGTTGATTTCTGCAAGGAGAGAAAACTGGGCTGCGACTTTAATCCCACCTTTTTCTCACATCCTAAGTGCGATCCCCTGACACTGGCTTCTCCCAATGAGGAGACAAGAAAGTTCTGGATCGAGCACGGCAAGGCCTGCATCAGGATTTCCAATTATCTGGCAGAGGAGCTGGGAGAGACCTGCGTTATGAATATCTGGACCGGCGACGGCTTCAAGGATGTTCCCGCAGACAGAAAGGGCCCCAGAGACAGATATAAGGATTCCATCGAGCAGATCCTGTCTGAGCCCTTTGACTTTAACAAGGTTAAGCCCTGCGTAGAGTCCAAGGTTTTTGGCATCGGCGTAGAGTCTTATACCGTGGGAAGTGCTGAGTTTACCCTTACCTTTGCGGCCACACACTCAGATAAGTGCATTCCTCTTATGGACAACGGACATTACCATCCCACAGAGGTTGTAAGCGACAAGATTCCTGCGCTTTTGTCCTTTTTCCCCAACATCGCGCTCCACATCACAAGACCCGTGCGCTGGGATTCCGACCATGTAGTTCTTTTTGATGATGAGACAAAAGAGATCGCCAAGGAGATCGTTCGCTGCGGAGGCCTTGAGGGCAGAGTATTCATGGCTCTTGACTATTTTGACGCCTCCATCAACAGGATCGGTGCCTGGGTAACGGGCTTCAGGAACACTCAGAAGGCTCTTTTAAATGCCCTTCTTACTCCCAATGAGGAGCTTAAGAAGCTTCAGGACAGCAGCAATTTCACCAGACTTCTTGTTGAGCAGGAAGAGCTTAAGACCATGCCCTTCGGTGATGTATGGAATGAGTACTGCAGACGCTGCGGCGCTCCTGAGGATGGCAAATGGTTTGAAGAAGTTGAAAAATATGAGAAGGAAGTGCTCTCTAAGAGAGTATAAAGGAGATTTATCATGAAAGTATTAGATGCAGAATTTACAAAAGGGTTTATCCGTATGGCCAATGACGGCTGGGAGCAGGGATGGCACGAGAGAAACGGAGGCAATCTGTCCTATAGAATGAAGAGCGTGGAAGTTGAGCTTGTTAAGGAGGACTTTAAAGCGGGAGACTGGCAGGATATCGGAACCACAGTTCCCGGCCTTGCAGGGGAGTTTTTCCTGGTTACAGGCTCCGGCAAGTTCTTCAGAAACGTCATCATCAAGCCTGAGGACAGCCTGTGCATCGTGGAGATAGACGAAAAAGGCGAGAAATACCGCATTGTATGGGGCCTTGTAAACGGCGGAAGACCTACATCAGAGCTTCCTTCCCATCTTATGAACCATGAGGTAAAAAAGAGACTTACAGACGGTCGATACAGAGTTATCTACCATGCACATACCACTAACACCATAGCCCTTACCTTTGTGCTTCCACTTACTGATGAGGCCTTCACAAGAGAGCTCTGGGAGATGGCTACCGAGTGTCCTGTGGTATTTCCTGACGGTATCGGTGTTGTGCCCTGGATGGTTCCCGGAGGCAGAGAGATCGCAGTAGAGACCAGTAAGCTCATGGAAAAATATGATGTGGCTATCTGGGCTCATCACGGAATGTTTGCAGCAGGAGAGGACTTTGACCTCACCTTCGGACTTTTGCACACCGTTGAGAAGGCAGCAGAGATCCTTGTTAAAATGCTCTCCATGACAGGACAGAAGCGTCAGACCATCACTCCTGATGATTTCAGACATCTGGCTAAGGACTTTAATGTAACTCTTCCTGAGAAGTTTCTTTATGAGAAATAATAGCTGAGAAAAAATTGTGGCCGGGGACAGTCCCCGGCCATTTTCATCATAAAAAATATGTAATTTACTCTTTACCGCTCCAGCAGTAGGTGCACAGCTTGCAGGGCTCAAGAGGAATTGCCTCAACCATGTCATCAAGACGATGGTAGTGAAGTGAGGTGAAATTCAGCTCTTTTCTGATTTCCTCAAGCATTGCCTCATACTGAGGTGAATCGGGATCTGTGTACTTCCTGATGGTATCTTCGTTAGGTGAAGGATAACCCTCAAGCTTCTCAATTACACGTCTTGTGATCAGCTCCATCTCGGAGTTGGATCTTGAGAAATTGAGGTATTTACAGCCATAAATAAGAGGAGGGCAGGCAGGTCTTATATGAACCTCTTTTGCGCCGCTCTTATAAAGGAACTCTGTGGTCTCACGAAGCTGTGTTCCTCTTACGATGGAATCATCGATAAGAAGAAGGCTCTTGTTATTGATGAGCTGATTGATAGGAATAAGCTTCATCTTGGCGATAAGATCTCTTCTGGACTGCATGGTTGGCATAAAGGATCTTGGCCAGGTGGGGGTGTATTTTACAAAAGGTCTTGAATAAGGGATTCCTGAAGTGTTGGAGTAGCCGATGGCGTGTGCAACACCGGAATCCGGTACTCCTGCAACAAGATCGGGGTGGAGACCCCTTTGCATATCACGCTGGGCAAGCTTGGCACCACAGCCGTATCTTACCTTTTCTACATTAAGCCCCTCATAGCAGGAAGCCGGGAAGCCGTAGTAGATCCAGAGGAAGGTACAGATCCTCATATCATCGAAGGCAGGAGCCACGATCTCAACACTTTCCGGGGTGATATAAGCTATTTCCCCGGGCCCCAGCTCTTTATAATGGTCATAACCAAGGTTCAGGTATGAGAAGCTCTCGAAGCATACGCAGTAGCCCTCGTCCTTGTGACCTATCTGAATAGGAGTTCTGCCGTATCTGTCTCTGGCAGCATAGATTCCTTCAGGTGTCATCAAAAGAATGGACATGGAGCCCTTGATGACCTCCTGGGCGTAGCGAATACCCTCAACAATAGTTACCTTCTGGTTGATAATGGATGCCACCAGCTCGGTGGGGTTGATATCTCCGCCGCTCATCTCCAGGAAGTGAGAGCGGTTGTCAGCAAAAAGCTTGTTGGTGATTTCATCGATGTTGTTAATCTTGCCTACTGTTGTGATGGCAAAGGTGCCGTGGTGTGATCTTACGATCAGTGGCTGGGGCTCAAAATCAGAGATACAGCCGATTCCGAGGTTACCCTCCATTCTCTGAACATCATCTTCAAACTTAGGTCTGAAATAAGATCTTTCGATGTTGTGGATCGAACGGTCAAATCCGTTCTTTTTGCTGTAAACTGCGAGTCCGGCACGACGTGTGCCAAGGTGGGAATGGTAATCAGTACCATAAAAAAGATCAAAAACTGCACTTTCACGAGATGCTACGCCAAAAAAACCGCCCATGGAATCCTCCTAATGCGTTATATTTTTAGTTGCTTATGGTAAAAGCCCAATAACAGAATGTATTCTAACATATTCCGGGAAAAATTGTTTGATGAATTTTATTTTTATTTTCCTTTTGTTACCAATGTTTTACTGGATGATATCTGCGGCAAAATGATATAATGTTAGTGAATATACGCAAAAATGCAATAATGATTTCCTTTATGAGGATCACAGCATGGTATTACAGGTTTTACAAAGTCAGTGGTCAAGAGTACTGGTAGGTATTTGGTTTGCATTTACCAATGCATCCATACTTGCCCAAAAATCAGATGATAAAAAACATTTTTTACGCAATTTTATCGTCTTCTTTTTCATTGCCGCAACAACCATTGCTGTATTAACTGATATTTTTTATGAGTTTATCAATTCTGTTTATCTGGATCAGGCCATTGCAGGATATGATTTAAACATGCAGATGGCTACAAAGATGCTTTTCAAAGTATCTATGGATTTAATCACATTTATTATTCCGTCGTACATTTTTTCCAAAATTCTGCACGAAAAATGGAGCTTGGGGGCAACTGTCTATTTTATGTATGTCATTATGGACAGAATGTGCATGCTGCTTTCTTTGACAGCAGCTTCTTATCTGGTTGTATTCATTGTGACTGTCATTGTCGCAGTTGCTTTCTTTTTTACCAGAATGCAGTATGTTATAGAACATTCGGATATCATAGAATGGCTTCCCGTTCTTCATTATCAATTGGGCTTTTTCTTCCTTCTGGATGCTTTGTATGGAGGCTATTATATCTTCTCAGGAGCGCCGGATAATGTTTTTGATGTAAAAAATCTGTGGATGGATGCCATCGCAATTGTGTCATTTTTATTCTTTGCAGGATTTGCAAGGCTCAATATCAAAGCCTCCAAGGAACAGGCAGAAAAAATCGAGTATATGCGGGAACTGCAGGATAGTGAACGAGCCATTATTGCCAAGCTTTCGGAAATATCTGAGGCCAAGAGCGGAGAGACAGGACAGCATGTAAAAAGAGTGGCTGAGTATTCCGCCCTTCTTGCAGCGGAATATGGCTTTAACGATGAGCAGGTTGAGCAGATAAAGATTGCATCCATGATGCATGATGTGGGAAAACTTCTGGTTCCAAGAGAAATAATTGAAAAACCCGGTAAACTCACTGAAGAAGAAATCAAGATAATGAGACTTCATACCACATACGGAGACGAGATTCTGGCGAATTCTAAAGGAGAAGAGATAGTTATGGCGAGGCTTATTGCCAGCCAGCACCATGAAAGATGGGACGGCACCGGTTATCCCAATGGGCTGTCGGGAGATGATATTTCTCCTTTTGCCCAGATCGTTGCTGTGGCTGATGTTTACGATGCTCTTACCAGCAGGAGATCCTATAAAGAACCCTGGGACAGCGAACAGGCAAGGGCTGAGATTGTTGCCCAGAGCGGAAGTCAGTTTTCACCTATTGTTGTCGAGATTTTTGACCGCAGCTTTGATAAGATCCTTGAGATACAAAAAGTTTATGCGGATGAGTAAAAAGTCAGATAAAATCAAATGTTTATCCCCATGGGATTTGTGTTATTCTAATAAGGCGAAATTAGTCATTTACCAAGGAGAGAAGAAACATGAAAAAGATTTCACTGACAAAATATACGGATTTCATTGTTGAAGAGACGACCAGGCTATTAAACATCGATTCACCCACAGGTTACACACAGGAAGCAGCGCTTTGGGTGCAGAAAGAGTTTGATAAGCTTGGTTTTAAAACGTTTATAACCAATAAGGGCGGCGTTATCGTTGATCTTACCGGCAAGGACAAGAAAGACGGCCTTCTTCTTGAGGCCCACACCGATACCCTTGGCGGAATGGTGGCAACCATCAAGGACAATGGAAGGCTTGAGCTTACCAACCTCGGCGGCATGAATCCCAATAACGCAGAGACTGAGAATGTACGCGTTGTTACCAAGTTTGACGGAATATATGAAGGAACCTTCCAGCTTAACAACGCTTCAATCCATGTAAACGGCAAGTACAATGATGAAAAGAGAACCTGGGAGACCTGCGAAGTCGTTCTTGATGAGGATGTAAAAAAGAAAGAGGACACAGAAAAGCTGGGAATCTCAGTGGGAGATATCGTTTGCTTTGAGCCCAACGTAAGAGTTACAAAGTCAGGTTATATCAAGTCCAGATTCCTTGATGATAAATTAAGCGTAGGAATCCTTCTGGGACTTGCCAAATACATTAAAGATAAAAAGATCACTCCAAAGAGAGCTCTTTATGCCCATATTACAGTATTCGAAGAGGTAGGCCACGGCGGCTGCGGCAGTGTTCCCGAGGGCTGCACCGAAGCTATCTCCGTGGATATGGGCTGTGTGGGACAAGGTCTTACCTGCACTGAAAAACAGGTTTCCATCTGCGCCAAGGACAGCGGAGGACCTTACAGCTATGATATTGTAAAGGGCCTTGTGGAAGCAGCCAAAAAGAGCGGCGCGGATTACGCGGTGGATATTTATCCCCACTACGGAAGTGATGTTGAGGCCACACTTCGCTCAGGAAATGACCTTAAGCACGGCCTTATCGGCGCAGGCGTATATGCATCCCACGGATATGAGAGAAGCCACAGAGATGGGGCAGAGAATGTACTGAGGCTTTTGATCGAATATGCACTTTGATACAGAACAGGTTTTTTTTGAACAATACGGACAGAGACTGAATGATGAGCAGCTTAGGGCTGTAAGGACCGTTGAGGGCCCGGTTCTTCTTCTGGCGGTGCCCGGAAGCGGTAAGACCACGGTTCTGGTGAACAGGCTCGGATACATGCTTTATGTAAAGGGAATCAATCCCGGGAATATCCTCACCCTGACCTATACCGTGGCTGCTACCGCAGATATGGCCAGAAGATTCAGGGATCTTTTTGGAGAAGAACCAGCCGAGGACCTGGAATTCAGAACTATCAACGGCATCTGTGCCAAGATCATCAGCCACTACGGAAGAATTATAGGCAAAAAATCCTTTGACCTAATCACAGATGAGAAGCTATCCGGCAAGATTCTCACTGACCTCTATGTAAAGCTCATGGAGGAATACCCCACTGAGAGCGATATCAAGAACATCCGAACTCTGATAACCTACTGCAAAAACATGATGCTTACAGAGGATGAGATCAGAAAAAGAGGTGAAGAGGAAGATATAAAGCTCTGGGAGATATACGACAGGTACAATACAGAGCTCAAGAGCAGAAGCCTTATGGACTACGACGATCAGATGATCTATGCCTACAGGATGCTCAAGGGCTCCCGGGAACTCCTTGATTTTTACAGGAATAAATACAGATATATCTGCGTGGACGAGGCACAGGACACTTCCAAGATACAGCATATGATAATATCCCTTCTTGCGGGAGAGACAGGCAATCTTTTCATGGTGGGCGACGAGGATCAGAGTATTTACGGCTTCAGGGCCGCTTATCCCGACGCTCTCCTTAATTTTGAGAAGGATCATCCCGGAGCTAAGGTCCTTGTGATGGATAAAAACTACAGATCCAACGCCAGGATCGTTGAAACCGCGGACCGCTTTATCCAGAAGAATTTCAGCCGCCACGAAAAGCACATGTGTGCCACCAGAGAAGCTTCTTCCGACATTTCTTACGTCAATCTTAAGAGTCGAAAAGACCAGTACAAGTACCTTTTTGATATAGCAAAAGACAATCAATCCCAGACAGCGGTGCTCTACAGGGACAACGAGTGCATTTTGCCCCTGGTGGATCTGATGGAGCGTGAGGGGGTGACCTACAGGATAAAAAGCGCGGATATGGCTTTTTTTACCCACAGAGTTGTGGTTGATGTGACAAATATCCTTAATTTTGCGCTTAATCCCATGGATCCTGAGCTTTTTATGAAGGTATACTTCAAGTTTCAGACATACCTTCGTAAGCCTGATGCAGAGCAGATGTGCTATATTGCGGATATAAAGCACACAGGCATCTTGGATGCTGTCGAGGAACTGGATATCAACAAAAGAATCCTGGGAAATGTCAGAGCTCTCAGGACTCATTTCAGAAACATGAGATCCGAGACTCCCGCCAAGGCCCTCTGGCGCATAGATAATGCCATGGGCTACGGAGATTACCTCAGGGACAACAACATGGATGAGGACAAGCTCTTTATCCTTGAGATGCTGGCTCAGAACGAGAAGACCATTCCGGAATTCCTGGAGAGACTGGAGCAGCTTAGAACGATCCTTACCGAGAAAAGAGAGAACTACAGGGCGGACTTCATTTTGTCCACCATACACTCCAGTAAGGGCCTTGAATATGACAATGTCATCCTTATGGATGTGATAAACGGCGTCTTCCCGGGAAAGATGATAAAAAGCTTTAAGACCGCTACCCCTCAGGAAAAGCAGGACTATGAGGAGGAAAGACGTATCTTCTACGTGGGAATGACAAGAGCCAGGGATAAACTCACAATTCTTAAGTATGATGATGAACCCTCGGTTTTTGTGGGAGAGCTGTCTCCTAAGGTTAAGAAGGAATCAGCCAAAGCGACTGCAAAAAAGAAAGAAAACATCCTTACAAAACCAACGCCTCTTCTTAAGAAAAAGGCGAAACCTGTATCCTCCGGGGAGGATGTACCGGAGAACCTTATAATAGGGCAGAGGATCAGTCAGGAGCGCTATGGTGAGGGTGTTATCAGTGATGTGAGCTGGGATGAGGATGAGATTCCCACCAAGTTCACGGTAGAGTTTGATGACGGCACCGAGAGGAAGTTCATGTTTCCCTTTGCCTTTACCACAGGAATGAAGATTCTTGAGTAGTTGACAAAAGAAAATAATGACATTATACTGACTATATCAACAGATTTAGTCAAAAAGGAATATAGATTATGCCTAAGAGCTATTCGGATCAGGAAAAGGAATATATAGTCAGGCGCCTTAAGGAAGAGGCCGCCAAGTGCCTTGCCCAGTACGGCGTAAGACGCACCACGGTGGATGAGCTTGTTAAGCGCGTCAACATTCCCAAGGGAACCTTTTATCTGTTCTACAAGTCCAAGGAGCTTCTGTTATTTGAAGTGATCCAGGACCTCCACGAAGCCATTAACAATGAGCTGGCAACGGCGCTGTCACAGATGGCGGATCAGCCCATCACAGCAGAGGTTCTCACGGAGCTTGTCTTTGAGTTTTTCAAAAAGACCGAGGAGATGCCCATACTGAAGCTCATGGATTCAGGAGAGGTTGAGCTTCTTGTGAGAAAGCTTCCTCCGGAGGTGGTGGCGGCCCATTATCAGGATGACACCGATACAATAGAGCAGATGTTTTCCATGTTTCCCATGAAAAAGAAGGTAGATGTCAAGGTTGTCAGTGCTGCCTTCCATGCAGTGTACTTCGCTACACTGCATAAGGATGAGATTGGAGCTGAGCACTATGATGAGGCGTTGAAGCTCATGATCTACGGAATACTTAAGCAGATTATTTGATTTATACAGTCCGGCTTATGGCCGGACTAAATACAACTCTTTTATTGACTAAACAAACACATATGGTCAAATAAACCTAGGAGGAGATGCAATGATTGAAGTAAAAAACCTTACCTTTAGTTATACCAATAAGCCCTTTATCACGGATATGAACTTTGATGTTAAAAAGGGCGAGATCTTCGGCTTTCTTGGACCCTCCGGAGCAGGAAAGAGCACTCTTCAGAAGATACTTCTGGGAATGCTTCCGGGGTATCAGGGACTGGCAACAGTAGGGGGCACAGAGTGCAGAAAGCATGGAGACAGCTTTTATCAGATGATAGGCGTTGATTTTGAATATTCCACCATGTACGAGAAGCTCACAGCCAGAGAGAATCTTGAGTTCTTTTCCTCACTTTACGAAGGAAAAAAGCGCCCCATAAATGAGCTTTTGGAGAGGGTGGGACTTGAGAATGACGCAGACAAAAAGGTTTCTGATTATTCCAAGGGTATGAAAAGCCGTCTTAATTTCGTCAAGGCTCTTATCCATGATCCGGAGCTGCTTTTTCTGGATGAACCCACCAGCGGCCTTGATCCCACCAACAACCGCATGATGAAGGACATGATCCTGGAGGAAAAGAAAAGGGGAAAGACCATACTTCTTACAACCCACAATATGCAGGATGCCACAGAGCTTTGTGACAGAGTTGCCTTTATCGTGGGAGGTCAGATATATGCCCTGGACAGCCCCCACAACCTGATAATGTCCAAGGGTGCTGCAAAGCTCACCTACACCTGGGATGAAAACGGAGAAAGGAGCGGCAGCTGCAGGCTTGACTGTGTGGCTGATGATCAGCGGTTAAGTAAGCTCATTTCAGAGAACAGGCTTCTTTCCATTCATAGCAGTGAGCCCACGTTAAATGACATTTTCATTGAGATCACAGGGAGGACTCTGGTATGAGAATGAAAAATCTTTTTATCTGGGACGTAAAGTTCCAGGCAAGATACGGCTTCTATCTGCTGTATACCTTTTTGACCATATTGTATGCGGCATTTATCCTGGCCCTTCCCATATCCTGGAAGGAGAGGGCCGCTGCGATCCTGATATATTCGGATCCTGCTGCCATGGGCCTGTTTTTTATGGGAGCCATCGTTCTTCTGGAAAAGAGCCAGAGAGTAACGGCATTTATGTCCATAACTCCCGTAAGTGCCAGGGAATATGTTGCTTCAAAAGTTTTTTCTTTATGCGCGATTTCTGTGGTTGTGGCTGTGATTATGGCTGCCGCATCCGGCAGCAGGTCAGTGATTTCAGTTGCGATGGGAACTCTTCTTGCGAGCACAGTCTATACCCTCTGCGGCATTATAGTGGCAACGAAGATAGTGAGTCTCAACCAGTTCATTCTTGCCACGGTGCCGGTGGAGATTGTTGGATTTGTGCCTGCTGTGCTTGGATTATTCTTAGATCTGCATCCCGGCTTCCGGCTGTATCCTCCGGTGGCCTGTATGGAGCTGGTGGCGGGAAAGGAACCTTCAGCAGTTGGGATGCTTCTTACCATTTTGACCATTATTCTGCTATTTTGGACAGCCTGCCGCCTTGTGAGAAAAATGTGGCAGGAGCAGGGGGGTGTTAAGCTATGAAAGCTGTAAGACTGAGTTTTATGCAGATGATAAAGTTTATGGCGGCGGATATGATGCTGCTGGCGGCTGGAGTGTCCCCTGTTCTTATGGGGGCAGCCATCAGATTCGGAATCCCCTGTATTGAAGGGCTTCTTATGGAATTTACGGGACTTCCCCGGGTGATCTCGCCCTACTACGGACTTATCGACATATTGTTTGCGGCTATAACTCCCGCCATGTTCTGTTTTGTGGCTGCCATGGTGATGCTGGAGGAGCATGACGATCATATCGACAGGTATCTTTTTGTGACGAAACTTGGCAAAAAAGGCTACTACATATCCCGGGTAATTCTGCCTGCCATGCTGGCTTTTGCAATAACATGTGTTATACTCCCAATATGCGGACTTACCGAAATGGCTTTTATAAAAGTCCTGTTTCTGGCCATATCAGGGACGCTTCAGGGAGTAATAATCGCCATGCTTGTAGTGAATCTTTCCTCTAACAAGCTGGAGGGAATGGCCCTTACCAAACTGGCTTCTCTTCTGATGTTTGGGGCCGCAGGACCATTTTTCCTGGAAACACCTTACAGCTATATGCTGTTCTTTATGCCATCCTATTGGACCGGAATGATGGTAACCTGTAACAATTCGCTGTATGTGATTCCGACGGTGATGGTTTCCGCGGTGAGGATCCTTATATTGGCAAGACGCGGTAGATATTAGAAGTTTTGAGAGTGTATAATATTTTTATACACTCTTTTTTTTGGGAAATCAGATAATCTTTTTGATCTTAAAGTATGCAAGGCTTCCGGCCACGATGATAAGACTTGCGATGATCACAACAGGATAACCAAGTCTTGATTCCAGCTCAGGCATGTACTTGAAGTTCATTCCATACCAGCCGACGATAAGGGTCAGAGGCATGAAGATGGTGGTAACCACGGTGAGCACTGTCATGATGCGGTTCTGCTTAACATCAAGCTGTGACTGATAGAGGTCGTTGAGCTGAATGGTGTAATCACGAAGATGGGTGGCTGCGTCATAGAGCCTGTCCACGCGGCTTGAGAACATATGGAAGTATCTGAGATTGTCCTCGTCAAAAAAGCCGTTCTCATTTTCCTCAAGTTCCTGACCAAAGTCCTGAAGCTGCTCATAGTGGATACGAAGGTCTCTTATATCGCCGCGGATCTCGTTGTTTCGCTGGATAGGAGCTTCCTCCGTATTTTCCATGATCTCTTTTTCTATCTTCTCAAGTTCTCTTTCATATCTCTGCATGATCTGCAGGTCATCATGGATCAGCATTTCAAGGAAATCATATAAGAATCTCTCAAGAGAAGGTTTTCTCCATTTTTTGTTTCTCTGGATGCGTTTTACCAGTGATAGAGCGCTTCTTCCCTCATCAATGAAGACAATTCCCGTTTCGTCCAGTGCAAAAGAGAACTTCTGGATCTCATCTGTTATGGCTGACTGGGCGGGAATACAGAAGGTTCCGGTGAGAGAGTCGTAGTTAACCTCGGCTTTGGTGGTAAATACGTCATCAGGATTTATATCAATATCGATACCCATATCGAAGTTTTCGCTCTGCTCCTGCCACTGCTCAGGTGTCAGAACAGCTACATACGGAGAACCCGAATCGTGACATTGTGCTGCGCTACATTCTTCCAAAGTATTACGAATTAAAAAATACATGACTTGCCTCCCGAACAATACTTCTATAGGAAAGTATAGCATTATTTGTCGTATCCTTCAAAATAAAGTGGCTAAAAACGCCATGTATACTGTATACTTGAGTCCGGGAAAAAAGTAAAATCAGGCTATATCATGCCAAGGGGGCTATTATGCGAATATATGTAAACGTCAAACAACTATCCAAGAGTGGAAGGCGAATCAAACCGGTACCATTCGATTACACCGAGAGCTTTTCCACCGTCGAAGAATTTCTCACGGCAACAGTTAACATCATGTACGATTCTTTTATGAAGAAACCCACTGAGGAAGAGAACTTTGGGAAGGTCCTTTCAGAGGAAGAGATCAGCAATATGGCTGAAATGGGGAAAGTGGCCTTCGGAATTGTGTACGGGGAAAAAGAAATAACCCGGGAAAAGGCCGTTGATACGGCGCTGCAGGCCTACAAGGACGGCCTAGTGAAACTTTTTATAGGAAGTGAAGATGCCGGTGAACCGGAGAGCAGGATAAACCTCAAAGAAAATGATGAGGTAACATTTATAAGGCTGGCGATGCTGGCAGGGAGGATGTGGTAAATATGGGTTACGATGAGATAAAAGCGGCTTTCGAGAAGCGGGAGCAGGAGCTTCTTGAGACATATTCCAAGGATGTGAAGAAGTTCCTGAAAGAAACCAACAGTTTTTATCAGATAGATATGCATTTAACAGCGGTAGGAAAGAAGATTTCCGCTTTTCTTAAGAATACTGACAATAAGCCAAGTCAGTTTTTCAGAGAACATAAAGATGATTTCAAGGGCTGGATAAAAGAGGACCTTCTGGAGGATTTTTACACCAGTATTGACGATTCCATCTATTTCCAGAATATACAGGGGTATTATCGCAGATGCCTTCGTAATAAGAAATATGTCGATAATATTGATCTAATATCCCATATCCTCAAATGTTATCATTTGGATTCTGTAATAGATAAAGATATTCATAGCATCATCACAGGCAATTTATCAGCGGATGAAAAGGACTATCTCGAGCACAGGAACTGTTTATTACATTCTTTTCTGATCGCTGCGGAGCTTGACAGAGGAAATAAGGAGCTTCACGATTTCCTGGAAAGACAGATCTTCGAAGATAACAGCAATATTGAGTGGGACATGATCACCGGAATTATGCGCAGTAAGGACACCGGGCTTTATGAGGCTCTTGGTAAGCTCCTTCTTGCGGCGCAGCTTCAGGAGGGCATCAGGCAGTCGATCTGTGAGAGCATGGACTGCGGAAGAGAGGAAGCTTTTAACTATCTTTTGAAGGTGGTTCTGGACAACAATCTGATGCGTTTTTCCTCTGTGGTAAGGGCAGCGGCTACATGGATTGGTCTTGGAGCGGGATATTCTGAAATTCAGCGGATCAATAATAAGCAGCTGGCGCTTTTACACCTCTATATGAATAATGAGGATGAGAGGAAAAAGGCTCTTTCAACCAGCGAAGATTCCATGGAGATCTACATGGCTCTGTGGGTTAAGGGAGCCCATGATGCCAACGACAGCTTCGCAGAGGCAAAAGAGATTCTTAAAAGCGGAACAGCCCATCAGATGCTGGTGGCAATGTTCTATCTTAAAGCCATGAAAGTAGCTAATGATATTCTGGCTGAGGCCGTTAAACTTCACAACGACAATATGCAGCTTATGGCAATGGTCTTACCGCAGCTCAGGGATATCGCATGGGAAAGAATCAAAGATGCATATCCCAAATTGTATGATTATATTTCCAAGACCAAGATTCAGGAGCCAATTCCTCGTATTATTCCTGAATTTGAGGAAAGACTTGGTGATAAAGCAGGATATGAAGAGCTTTTCGACAGTCTGAAGGAACTTTTGCAAAATATACCCAAAAAGGAGCTTGTTTTTGACCCCTGTGTATTTCCCTGGCATTCAGAAAAGCTTTCTGCCAATGATGTGATGACTACCATGGCTTATATTTCAAGTGCCATTGAGGATGAGAAGCGAATGGATGACACACTGAGATGCCTTGATAAGGCTGAACAGCGATATCACCTGCTGGTGCTTCTTGCTTCTGAGCCGGATCGCCCTGTTCAGCAGGAAACCATAAGAGCCATGACTACCAATTCCGATTCCTGGGCTCGGTCAGCTGCTTTTAACCTGCTTAAATTTATGGATCTTGAAAAAGAGGACTACGACAAGTTTGAGGATTCTCTCAGGCTTAAAAGGGCCGATATAAGGACCGGAGCAATTGAGAATCTGTGCAGACTAAAAGGCGCTGAGCTTGAGGAGCGTTTGCAGAGACTTTTGACCGCTTCATCCCTGGAAAAAAGGCTTGGAGCCCTGGAAATCATTTCTCTTATTAAAAAGGATGAGAACAGGCAGGAGGAGTCCGGCAGGCTTGTTTCTCTGACTGAGCTTATTGCGGATCCCACCGATCAGGAAAAGGTTCTCATAGGTGAAATCAACGGAGGAAGCGTTACCACTGAAAAGAAAGAAGAAGGCAGCCTTATCCCCAATCCCGAGGCTGATTACGAGCCTGTGATCGATATGGATTGGATAGAGAGCTGCAAGGCAGAATTTGCCAGAGTATTCCCTGCTTCAACCTTTGTAAAAAAGGCTGACAGAAAGAATGAATATGAAAAATATATTGGAATCCTCCATGATCTTGATGCTGTAGCAGAAGAAAATAAGGACAAGGAATTCAAGAACTATAACGATGATGAAGTTCTGCTAGACGACCTGGTATCCATCACCTATTGGGAGGATAACAAACGTCATGCCCATCTTGAGGAAGTCTGGGATGATTTTTATGAAAAGAAGATCGGAAGCTATGAGGATGCTTTAAAGCTCTCATTGTTTATGGTATTCCCTGACGATCCGGAAGTTGATGCTCTTTTTAACCCTACTTTGGAGGAGCTGCTTGGAAATGACTATATTCAGTGCTTTTCTCTGGAACACTCCGAAGTGGTCAGAAAGGTTATAAGTTTCCTGGAGGAAAAGTACAGAGATGATGAGCTCCTGAGGAAACTGGCAGCCGCCGCAGTTTATTATCTTCTTTATGAGAATAAGAATCCTATAATATACAGATATACCGAAAAAAATAAATACACCGGTGTTGTGACCAATCATCACAGAAGCATTTTTGATCATTTTACCCTTAGAAATATCATGGAGGGCTTTTACTACAATGAGCATAGATTTTCTCTGACACCGGAGGAGTTTATAAGGGTATTCCCCCTTAAGTATGCTGCAAACATCAAGGCAGAACTTGACTCCGAGGCCAATCAGTCCTTCAGATATACAGGCTATCGCAGTAACCACTATTTCTTGAAGGCACCGGGAATTCAGGATTATATCAGAGCTTATGAGGCAGGCCTTATTTCTGAGGACTTCTTTAAAAAGATGCTGTGGGATGAGCGCTGGATGAAGGATTCCGTGGAGATTCTTTCGGATTATGTTAAGTGCATCAGGGATAAAGGCAGATCCGTGGCAAACAGAACCCGCAGCTATACATCCAACAGGCCTGATGATCAGCTTTTTTACAATGATGATGAAAAGAGAAATGAGAGACTTACTGAGATCATAAACAAGGTCTATGACGATATAGCCTCAAGGATCGTGGAGGCTGAGCTTGTCAGAGGCGAGATGGTATCACCCTATTCGAAATACGTATCTCACCTTAACAGAATTTACGGCACAGATTATTTTGTAAGATTGATGGTAGCTCTGGGTAATACCAAATTTGACAGGTCCATGTACGGTCACTACGGAGATAATCCGGATAGAGCGGAGGCTCTGAGCATGCTTCTTTCCGTATGTATTCCCAGGGAGGGAGAGAATGCTAAGACCCTTAAGAAGCTTCTCAAGGGTACAAGGATCTCGGAAAAGAAGCTCCTTGAAACCGCCCTGTATGCTCCAGAATGGATTGAAGTTGTGGGAGATTATCTTGGCTGGAACGGATTTTTATCAGGAAGCTATTATTTCATGGCTCATATGAATGAGTATTTTGATGAAAAGAGAGCGGCCATGATAGCCAAGTTTACACCTCTTTCTCCCAGTGCTCTTCACAACGGAGCCTTTGACAGTAACTGGTTCAAGGATGCCTATGAGGGCCTTGGAGAAGAGCACTTCAAGCTTTTATATGATGCCTGCAAGTACATTACCAGCGGCTCAAAGCACACCAGAGCCAGAAAATACGCTGATGCGGCTCTGGGAAGAATGGATATAGAAGAGACAAAGAAGGAGATTGAAGCTAAGAGAAATAAGGATTATCTCATGGCTCTTGGCGTAATTCCTTCCAAAAAAGAGGAGGATTTAAGAGACCGCTACGTCTTTATCCAGAAGTTTGAAAAAGAGAGCAGAAAGTTCGGCCAGATGAGAAGAGCCAGTGAGAAACTGGCTTCCGAGATCGCCATTGATAATATGGCCATTTCCAACGGCTACCAGGACAGCATGAGATTCATATTAAGGATGGAGAGCAAAGTGGCGGAAGGACTTCTTAGCTACTTTAACCCCGCTGCTGTCGAGGATTATATGGTTTACCTCGAGGCCTCCGACGCAGGAAAAGTAGTTCTTGTCTGCGAAAAGGACGGAAAGAAATTAAAGAGCGTTCCTGCAAAACTTAAGAAAAATGATTACATCCTGGAACTCACAGAGGCCAAAAAGGCCCTGTCTATGCAGTTCTCACGAGGAAAAGAGATGTTTGAAAACGCCATGGAGGAGGAGACAGCCTTTACCCTGGGGGAGATCAGAGCACTGTTCGGAAGCCCTGTAATAAAGCCTATGGTAGGTAAGCTTATATTCAAGCTTGGTGATGCATTCGGCCTTCTCTCTGATTTTGAGGACAGAAAAGATGAGGATGAGGTTCTGGTTGCTCACCCTTATCACATGTATAAGGCCGGTGTATGGCACGATCTTCAGAAGAGGATCTTCAATGAGCAGATCATACAGCCCTTCAAGCAGGTCTTCAGAGAGCTGTATGTTAAGACCGAGGAAGAAAAGGATAAGCATAGGTCCATGAGATTTGCAGGCAATCAGGTTCAGCCAAGACGTACAGTGGCCCTTTTTAAGACAAGACGCTGGATCGCGGACATTGAGGACGGACTTCAGAAGGTGTACTACAAGAAGAATATCATTGCTTCAATTTACGCACTGGCAGACTGGTTCTCACCCTCTGATATAGAAGCGCCCACATTGGAATATGTTGTTTTCTATGACAGAAAGACCTTTGAGCAGCTTAAGATAGAGAATGTGCCTGATATTCTTTTCTCAGAAGTTATGAGAGATGTGGATCTGGCTGTAAGCGTGGCTCATGCAGGAGAAGTTGATCCTGAGTTCACACATTCCACAGTGGAGATGAGAAAGGCCATTGCAGAGTTTACACTGCCTCTGTTCAAACTGGACAACGTTACCTTTACAGATCGCCTTGCCAAGATCAAGGGCACAAGAGGAGAGTACACTGTTCACCTTGGAAGCGGCGTGATCCATTTGGCGGGAGGCCCTATGTTAAACGTTCTTCCGGTACATTCACAGCACAGAGGAAAGTTGTTCCTTCCTTTTGTGGATGATGATCCAAAGACCGCAGAAGTTATTTCCAAGATCCTGCTTTTTGCCCAGGATCAGAAGATTAAGGATCCCTTTATTCTTGAACAGATTTCAAGCAAATAATGTGTTGTATCTTACGGATATTGTGAGTATCATATAGTTTAAATATATACTAATCATATCAATCGGAGATTACGCCTATGTGCACATTTTGTGAGAAAAGGGAACCCGGAGATTCCTTCGGCGAAGAGGTCATATTCTTTGAGAAGATACTGCGGGACAATTGCGAAGAAGTGATTACTTCACTTCAGATCGATCCTGACAGAAAGGAATTGGTGCTGAACCTTAGCACCGCTGACGGGAAGCTGGACAAGGAATTTGATAAATACATCAATTATTGTCCGTTATGTGGTAAAGAGCTTTGAATAGGATAAAAAAGTGAAACTGTAACTTAACTGTTATAGTTTCACTTTTTCTTTTAATAATCCTGTATAATTATAGAAAAGCGTTTAAATAAAGGGGGAAGTATGAAAAAACTGTTTAATGACGGATGGAAGTTTCGCAAATTCGAATACGGAACGGAATATGAGACTGCATTGGCAGCGGCCGGCAGTTTCGCAGAGGTTTCCGTTCCTCATGATTGGATGATAGAAGATTCCAATAATCTCTATAAGGACAACACCGGCTGGTACTGCAACAGCTTTGAGGTGGCTGATCCTTCCAAAAAGATTTTCCTTATTTTCGATGGAACCTACATGGACAGCGTTGTCTATATCAATGATGCTCCTGCGGGAGAGTGGAAAAACGGCTACTCCCAGTTTGTTCTTGATGTGTCAGGTCTGGTCAGAGCCGGGGAAAACAGCATATTTGTAGGAGTAAGAAGCAGATATCCCAGCGCCAGATGGTATACCGGCGCCGGAATATACAGAAATGTCTGGATAAAAGAGTTGGAGGAGACCTATATTCCCGAGAACGGCGTCTATGTCCACTCCGAGAAGGAGGGAAGCGGCTTCATAGTTAAGGTCCGCACCGAGGTACTGGGAGAAGCGGCAGAATCTGCTACGGTTTCCTGCGCTCTATTTGACCTTGAAGGAAATGAAGTTCAGCTCTCAAAGCAGTTTGGAGATGATAAGGGTAGAGAGATCAGTTTTTTTGTAGCTGAGCCAAAGCTCTGGTGCCCCGACAGCCCCAGCCTTTATGAGCTGAGAGTAGCCCTTTCCTCAGAAGGCGTGGTTCTCCAGGAGGAGCGCATACAAACCGGATTTAAGGATCTTAGATTTGATCCCGCAGAGGGATTTTTTGTAAACGGAAAGAGCACCAAGATTCAGGGAGTGTGCATCCATCACGATCTTGGGGCACTGGGCGTTGCCTTTAACAAAAATGCCATGAGAAGGCGTATGTGCCAGTTCAAGGATCTGGGCGTCAACGCCATAAGACTTTCCCATAACGTCTATGCTCCGGAGGTACTGGAGCTGGCGGATGAAATGGGCTTTTTCATCGACTCCGAGGCCTTTGACATGTGGGAGAGAGCCAAGACAGACTATGACTACGCTCAGTTCTGGGAGCAGTGGCACGAAAAGGATGTGGCCAGCTGGGTTCGTCGGGACAGAAACCATGTCAGTGTCTTTATGTGGAGTATCGGAAATGAGATCTATGACACTCACGCAGATGACAGAGGAAGGGAGATCACAAAGGAACTTAGAAGGCTTGTTGAAGTCCATGATCCTCTGAAGAACGCCCTTGTAACCTCTGCTTCCAACTATATGCCCTGGGAAAATGCCCAGAAATGCGCCGAGGAGCTGGAGGTTGTGGGCTATAACTACGCTGAGAATTTCTATGAGAAGCACCACGAAGAGCATCCTGACTGGATAATCTATGGAAGTGAGACCTACTCCATCGTTCAGAGCAGGAACATTTATCATTTTCCTCTCAGGGAAAAGATTTTGTCAGATACAGACCTTCAGTGCTCATCACTGGAAAACAGCACCACCAGCTGGGGAGCGGAGAGCATAGAAAACTGCATCTGCTATGACAGAGATCTTAAGTTTTCCCTGGGACAGTTTATCTGGACCGGTTATGACTATATCGGGGAGCCAACTCCTTACCATACCAAGAATTCCTATTTCGGACTTATCGACACCGCTGGTTTTCCCAAGGATGCCTATTATGTGTGGAAATCTGCCTGGGTAAGCAGGGAAAAGGATCCCTTCGTTCATATTTTCCCGTACTGGGACTTCAATGAAGGCCAGGAGATAGATGTAAGAGTGGCTAGTAACGGCTATGAGGTTGAGCTTTTCTTAAACGGAAAGAGCCTCGGAAGGCAGTGCCTTACCCATGAGCCGGGAAGCGGAAACCACATCATCGCGGATTACAGCCTCATCTATGAAAAGGGAAGCCTGGAGGCCGTGGTCTATGATGAAAAGGGAAATGAGATAGCAAGGGATGTGAGAAAATCCTTTGGAGATACTGTGAAACTGGATATCAAGGCCGGCAAGGGAAATACCTTCGGAGATATCATTTTTGCAGAGATAAGTGCCCTTGATGTTGAGGGTAATCCTGTGGAAAATGCCAATGACTATGTGCACGTATCAGTAAAGGGCGGCAGGCTCTTAGGACTTGATAACGGCGACAGCACAGATTATGACAGCTACAAGGCCGATACAAGAAGGCTATTTGGAGGCAAACTCCTGGCTATTGTTCAGAGTGACTCTGAAGGCGCTGAGGTTGAAATAGTAGCGGAGCTTCAGAAACCTACAGCTGTAAGAGCAATCAGACTCTCATCGGACAAAGGACAAAAGATTGGCCCGGATTCTAAGACAATCGTTGTGACCGCCGACATTTTCCCTGCAAGTGCCGTAGGGCAGGAGCTTACTTTCAGAGCTCTAAACAGCAAGGGAACGGAGTCCAATCTTGCAAAGATAGAAACAGAGGGCAATAAAGCCGTTATCACAGCCCTTGGAGACGGCCAGTTCAGATTGAGGTGCGAAGCCACTAATGGCGCGGACTGCGTCAAGGTCATCTCAGAGCTTGAATTTGAGGTTGCAGGAATAGGTACAGCCTACCTTGATCCCTACGGCTATATCTACGGAAGCTCCTATACTTCATCCATTGGCAAAACCGGAGCGGGAAATGAGCAGGGGGTAGCCAGCTACAGAGATGAGGAGACGGTTATTTCCTTTGAGGGTGTTGATTTTGGAAGAGACGGTTCCAATGAAATAACAGTTGATATCTTTGGGCTGTCGGATGATCCCTACGATTTCGAGATCTGGAAGGGAATTCCCGGAAGCGAAGGAGCTGTTCTTATCGGCAAAGTTGTCTACCACAAGAAGTCCATCTGGAACGTATATCAGCCGGATACCTGGACTCTGGATGAGAGGCTTACAGGAATTCAGACCGTCAGCTTCAAGGTATTCGATAAGGTTCATATCAAGGGCTTCTCTTTTGCAAGACAGCTTAGAGCTTATACAGGAATACCTGCTATTGAAGCGGATTCCGTATATGGAGACACCTACACCATGGCCTCTGATGCTATTGAAGCCATTGGAAACAATGTCACAGTGAGCTTTGGAGTTCTGGATTTCGGAGAAAAGGGCGCCACCAGTGTTACTCTTGAGGGAAGAGCACCTAGGAATGCTAATACCATCCATCTCAGGTTCTATGATGAGGAGACCGGAACAGAAGAGAGGGAGATACTGGAATTTACTCAGTGTGATGACTATACCAATCAGAGCTTTAAGATAAAGGAGAGATGTGGAAAGTGGGAAGCATCCTTCGTTTTCCTGCCGGGATGCTACTTTGATTTTAAAACAGTTATCTTTAAATGATATTTTAGAGTATAAAAAAGCTGCCAGAGCTGATAATAAAAGGCTCTGACAGCTTTTTGAAATTACTTATTTTACTATAATCTGGCAGGATCTCATGGTCTCGAGAGCTGCTTCGTGCTTCTCGGGGGTGACTCCTGCGCAGCAGGAAGAATCAACGCTTATCTTAACTTCAGGCATAAAGGCCTTGAGCATAAGGGCGTTTGAAACTACGCAGATATCGGTGCAAAGACCGTTAAGTTCCAGTTCGATTTCTTCCTTTTCAGAGATTTTTTTGATCGTATCTACAAGAGCTGTTGAGCCAAAGGTTGGCTTATCTACCAGGGTTGCACCTTTTAATACTTCTGCGACCCTGGAATCCAGCTCCCATCCGGGAGTGCCTTCAACACAGTGTTCAACAGGAAGAAATGCGCCTTCCTGAGTAGTCATATAATCGGGCTGATGAGTGTCTCTTGTGGCGAATACATCAGCTATGTCATAGCTTTTGATCTTATCCACAACGGCCGGAACGATGGCTACAGCCTCTTTGGTTCCCAGGGCTCCGTCTACGAAGTCCTTCTGCATATCAATAACAATAAGTATTTTTCTCATAGTTCCTCCAACAAATAAAATCTTTCCCACCATTATACAGTCGGATTATTCCTTAAGAAAAGCACTTTCTTGAACAATGCTGTAGTTTTTTCCTTGCCGAATTTCTGAACGAATACGTCGGTGGCAGGACCGCCGTTATTAAGAAGTCCGTCTACATAGTAGTCGATCTTTCTTGCCTTGGCCTCAGGGTCAGTTACCTTGGGTGCCTCGATCTCAAAAAAAGTCCTGTAATATTCAAGGCATATAGCATCAATGGCCGGGGTGTCTGCCTTTTTTCCCTGATAGCTTACAGTCTCGGGAAGGCGCACATCGTCGTACCAGGCAGGTTTAGCCTCCTCAGTGAATACGTAGTTCATATTTTTTTCTTTGATAGGGTGAAGCTTTTCAAGAGAAGTTTTCTCAACCATGGTATCGTAGAATTCGATCATGGCCTTGTCTTTGCCGAAGGCGTGGATCCTGTCATAGGAAAAAAGCGGAAGATCAAGAACCGTAGGATTGATGATAAGAGTATCCATTTGAAGAAGTCCGAAAAATCCCTTGGCAACCATGGTTGAAACGTAGCCAAGGCCCTCTGCTTCGTAGGAATTCATGGTGAAGGTCATCCCCTTGACCTTGAGACCGGAGAATCCCTGGGATCCCAGTTCTTTTAGCTTGTGTTTGCCGTCGATAATCTTGAGTATTCTGTCCATTTTGTCCTCCCCAACTGATATTAAGTCAACGAAATCATTATAATACAGCAAATGGGGGAAAGTCATTTTATATTTGCGCCATTTTACGCCAATTTGAGGTAATATATATCTTGACTATAAAAATTGGGAGAGTATGGCAAATGGCACAAAATGCAAAAATCACGGTGCACCCGGCCTATAAAGTGGGTGAAATATCGGACAAGCTCTTTTCGGCTTTCCTTGAACCGATCGGAACAATGGTCAACGGAACCATGTTCAATCCCAAGCATCCCACAGCGGACGAGCAGGGATTCAGAAGAGATTTTATCGATGCTCTGAAAAAGACAGGACTTCCGGCAGTGAGAATGCCAGGAGGCAACTTCGTTTCAGCATGGCAGTGGAAGGACTCCATCGGTCCCATGGACCAGAGGAAGGTTCACCTGGATCCCGCCTGGCATCAGTACATTTTGAATGATGTGGGACATGACGAATATCTTCAGTGGGCTCAAAAGGTGGGGACAGAGCCTCTTTATACCGTAAATATGGGAACAGGCACGATTCAGGATGCCATGGACCTGGTGGAATATACCAATCATGAGGGCGGATCCTACTGGTCAGACCTTCGTAAGAAGAACGGTCACGAGGATCCCTATAATGTAAAGATGTGGTATCTGGGCAATGAGATGGACGGCCCCTGGCAGCTGGGGGCCTGGGATAAGAATCCTGAGGGCTACGGCTGCAAGGTCCTTGAGACTTCCAAGGCCATCAAGTGGATAGATGAGTCCATTAAGACCGCTGTATGCGGCTCCTCAGCACCTTTTATGGAGGGCTTCCCTTCCTGGGATGAGGCGGTACTTAACAAGTGCTATGACGTAGTTGATTATGTTTCCGTTCATCACTATCACAGCGCACCTCCCGGAGATATCAGGTCTCTTTTGGGCGGATCACTGTACTACGAGGACTTCATCAATACTGAGATCGCCATGATCGATTACGTGGCTTCCAAGCACAGATCACCTAAGCAGGTGATGCTTTCCTTTGATGAATACGGAGCAATGGTAATGCCCAACCAGCCTCTTCATCCGGGTTATGGAAGATACAACATGGCAAGAAATCATTATCGCTTTGATCCCGAGAGAAGATATATTCTCCACGATCCGGACAACATGCCTGACCGCCAGTTCCCCGGCGGAGATATGCTCCACGCCCTTTCCATGGCTTCAATTCAGCTGGCACTTCTTCGTCACGCTGACAGAGTTAAGATCGGCTGTATGACAGGAGGCCTGGGAGCACTGGCTTCTTCAAACCATGACCACGTATGGAGATCTGCTTCCCACTACGTATACATGCAGCTTCTTCAGTATGCCAAGGGAACATCCCTGGACACCAAGGTGGAGAGCGAGACCTACGATATGCCCGGCTATGCCATCGAAGATACCTCACAGTACACAGGAAAAGAGGGCGTCAACTTCATCGATGCTGCTTCCGCCTGGGATGAGGAAAACGGCCGCCTTACTGTATTTGCCATCAACAGAAACGAGGACGCCGAGTATCCTCTTACCATTGACCTTAAGGGCTTTGAAGGCTACAGACCTGCCGCAGCCTACAGACTTTTCACAGAGGATATGGATCTTAAGAACAGCTTTGAAAATGACGAGCTCCTTATGCCGGAAAAAGAGGAGAATTATACCTTCGAGAACGGAGAACTCAAGGTTCACGTTAAGCCTCTTTCCTGGAATGTATATGTTTTTGAAAAGTAAAAAATAAATAATTGATCGCTGAAGGCTCGCATCACGCTGTGGCGCGGGCCTTTTTCCTATATTTGTGTTAGCTTGACACAACAACAAACACTATACTAGAATGAAGTTGACTAAACGAGGCAAAGGAGAAAAAGATATGAGCGTTAGCAAAGCTACCGGAACTCATATAGTAAAGAAGCTGTCGGCTGCATTTATCTGCATCTGGCTTCTTCTTGGTGTGACTTTCTCTGCCTTCTTTTTAGCTAAGGAGTATGACCATCACTGCCACATGGATGACTGTCCCATATGTCAGACCATGGCAGTTTGTGAGAGCTTTGTAAATGAGCTGGGCAGTGTTATTCTTACTGCAGCTGTGGCATTCGCTTGCCTGGTTCTTACTATTCTTTTGATCAAGCAGAGCTTTGAAATACTTTGCGCACCTACTCCTGTCAGCTGTAAGGTCAGACTAAATAATTAAGTATCTTAAAGGGCAGATTCTGCCTTTTTTTCCTGAATAAACAGTAACTGACAATTAAATAATTACGTAAAACTTCTGTCTTGAAATGACAGAGGTATTTTTCGTGCACCATAGGAGGAAATTATGAAGAGAATTCTTTCTGTATTTTTTGCTGCAACCATGCTGATCTTGTGCCTGTCCGGCTGTGGGAGCAAGGCTCCTTCCCCGGCGATTATTGATGATGTTCAGACTGCAAAGGCGGCTGCGCCTTCAGACATCAGCATTGTCACAACTATTTTTCCCGAATACGACTGGGTAAAAAACATTCTGGGAGACAATCCCGCCGGGGCACAGACAACAATGCTTCTTGATAACGGCGTGGACCTTCACAGCTATCAGCCCTCTGCAGAGGACATTTTGAAGATATCCACCTGCAATCTTTTTATCTATGTGGGCGGCGAGTCTGACGAGTGGGTGGAGGATGCCCTTAAGGAAGCAGTCAACGGCAATATGAAGGTTATTAACCTGATGGAGCTCCTGGCGGATGAGATTAAAGAGGAAGAGATAGTAGAGGGCATGGAGGCCGAGGAAGAAGAGGAAGAGGGCGAAGAAAGAGAAGAGGAGGAAGTTGAATATGACGAGCATGTGTGGCTTTCTCTGAAAAATACTAAAAAGCTCTGCGGAGCCATAGAAAAGGCTCTTGAGGAGATAAATCCTGTCAATGCCGAGATCTACAGGGCAAACGCAGATGCCTATGTATCAGGCCTGGATAGTCTTGATAAGGAATATGAAGCTGCTGTTGCCGGGGCTTCTTTAGACACTGTTTTATTCGGAGACAGATTCCCCTTCAGATACCTGGTGGATGATTATGGCCTTAAATACTACGCAGCCTTTGTGGGATGTTCCGCTGAGACCGAAGCCAGTTTTGAAACCATCATTTTTCTTGCGGGAAAAGTGGATGAACTGGGACTTCCCGCAATTCTTACCATAGAAAGCAGCGACGGAAAGATAGCTGAAACCGTAAAAAATAATACCGGGGCTAAGGATCAGGAGATTTTTTCCATGAACTCCATGCAGTCCACCACCGGTGCTGATGTGGAAGCGGGAGCATCTTACCTGGGAATAATGGAAGAGAATCTTGAAGTATTAAAGAAAGCACTTAACTGATTCAGGAGGTAAAAATGGCACTTATCACTGTAAAGGATCTTGCCCTTGGATATGAGAACAGGGCGGTAGTAAGCGGGCTGGATTTTGAGGTAGAAAGCGGCGATTACTTATGTATAGTGGGGGAAAACGGTTCGGGAAAGACTACTCTTATGAGGACACTTTTAGGCCTGCAGGAGCCCATATCGGGGCAGATCCTTTTCGGTGATGGCATTAGAAAAAATGAGATAGGATATCTGCCTCAGCAGACCCAGGTTCAGAAGGATTTTCCCGCCACCGTGGCAGAAATTGTTCTGTCCGGCTGTGCAGGCTCCCTGGGAAACAGATTTTTTTACGGAAAAAAAGAAAAGCAAAAAGCTGCTGAAAATATGAAAAGGATGGAGATTGAGAGTCTGAAGAAGCGATGCTTCAGGGAGCTTTCCGGAGGACAGCAGCAAAGAGTCCTTCTGGCAAGGGCTTTGTGTGCCGCGGAGAGAATACTTCTTTTGGATGAGCCTGTTTCAGGGCTGGATCCCAAGGTCACAGCCGAGATGTACAGCGAGATAAAAAAGCTAAATGACGGAGGTATCACCATTATCATGATCTCTCATGACATAGATAGCTGTATCAGATATGCAGGCAAAATCCTGCATCTGGGCGAAAACATCTTTTTCGGAAGTAAAGATGAATACCTCCGAAGCAGAATGGGAAAGACATTTACTCAGGAGGGAGGTGCGATAGCATGATGGAAAAACTCTTTTTATATCTCCAGTATCCCTTTGTTAGATATGCCATCATTGTTGGCGTTCTCATCGCACTTTCCTCCTCCCTTTTGGGAGTTACCCTGGTGCTGAAGAGGTTTTCTTTTATCGGAGACGGCCTGTCCCATGTGGCCTTCGGTGCCATGGCCATTGCCAGTGTTCTTAAGCTGGCTGATAAAATGACGCTGATACTTCCGGTTACAATATTGAGCGCAGTGGTCCTGCTGAAAAGAGGGCATAACGCCAGGATAAAAGGGGATGCCATGATTGCCATGATTTCAGTCGGAGCCCTGGCCTTTGGCTATCTTCTTATGAATGTGTTTTCGTCCTCTGCCAATATTTCAGGGGATGTCTGCAGTACATTGTTTGGTTCTACCTCGATTCTTACGCTGACAGCAGGGGAAGTTACAGCATGTGTGATTCTGTCGCTGGTGGTTGTTGGGATGTTTGTTATCTTGTACAACAGATTGTTTGCGGTGACCTTCGATGAGAGCTTTGCCAAGGCAACCGGGGTTAAGACCGACAGATACAACCTTATAGTTGCGGTGATGATTGCGGTTATCATCGTTCTTGCCATGAATCTTGTGGGATCTTTGCTTATTTCCGCACTGGTGATATTTCCTGCTTTATCAGCAATGCGGGTATTTAAAAGTTTTAAGAGCGTTACTGTTTTTGCGGCAGGTTTTTCTGTGATCTGTGCCCTGGCAGGTATCATCATTTCCATTCTGGCTGGAACCCCGGTGGGTTCCACAATCGTTGCGGTGGATGTGGCTGCGTTTTTTGTCTGCTTCTTCTCAGGGAAGCTGATTGGAGGTATAGCATGAGGATAAGAAATGTTTTGCCGGCCATAATGGTATTTTGTGCTCTGACCTTGCAGGCCTGCGGGGCTGAAAATAGCACAGGTACCCCCGTCAGCAGGACAAATTCGGGACCTGCCACGGTCAATGATGTCCTGGCTGAAAATATGGCAAAGGAGGATGCCTCCGTGGTGATCGAGGAAGAAAGCGTCCCTTCTTCCGCGGAAGCCTCTGAAGAGTCATCACAGGAGGCTCAGGCACAGGCTGATGCTTCTATAGAAGCATCCACTTTGGATGACACCGAAGTTACAACTCCTGATGGGGATTACATAGATCTGACGGCTCTTTCAGGCACCATGATCTACTCCGAAGTCTACAACATGATGTATTATCCCGAAAGCTATGTTGGAAAGGTCATCCGCATGGAGGGCATATTTTCAGATTATTATGACGAAGAAAAGGGCAAGAACTTCTACGGCTGTATCATAACCGATGCCACCGCCTGTTGCGCCCAGGGAGTGGAGTTTGAACCCATAGATTCATATATTTACCCCGATGATTTCCCTGAGGATGGCGATAAGATTATCGTGGAAGGAACCTTCGACCTATACGAAGACGACGGCTATACCTATTGCACCCTGCGAAACGCCATCATGGAACGGATATTTTGAGATGGTGTATATCATTAACTGCTTCGTATAAAAAGCTCACATTGTGAACAAGGGGAATCATTAAATCAGGAATATTGGGAAAAATCAGCTGATGGAATACACAGTAGGGGACGAATCTATTATCAGTGTGGATGAATATCGAGTGCAATGCACACTTTAAAGCGATTTTCACCTATTTTTTATGCTACAAGTCAGGACAATGATATAATAAAGGCAGTGTCTTACGATTTAATACCAATGAGTATCATTTAGTTTCACAAGTATATTTTTACGGAGGAGTTTTATATGTGGGGAAAACGTGCATTATCAGTATTACTTGTGGGAGTGATTGCTTTTTCTTCGTTTGGGGGAAATGGGATTACTGCTTATGCATCAGACATGGAAATAGTCAACGAAAGCGATGATCTTTATCTGATAGAGGATGAAGAAATAGTTCTTGATGATACAGAGCTGCCTGAAGCCGAAGAGGCGGATCAGATAAGCAGTGAAGAATATGAAACAACGGAAGAACCAGCGGAAGATGTGGGCTTTACGACAATTGATAATGGCTTATGCGGAGATACCCTTTTTTGGACACTTGAAGAAGATGATGATTATACGCTTTATATCTATGGAACAGGGGAGATGTATAGCAAAGGTGAGGTTCCGTGGGCAAAATACAAAAAACAGATAAAGCATGTTGATATAGCAGATGGAGTTACTTATATTGGTTCTAGCGCATTTGCCGATTTTACGAATTTGACTGAAATAACACTTCCTGATTCTGTCGAGATAATTGGATTTTATGCTTTTCAAAATTGCAAGAATCTCAGAACAGTCAAATTCTCGAATTCGTTGAAAAGCATAGCTATGTATGCTTTCTATGGATGCTCCAGCCTTACTTCGGTAATTCTTCCCGATACTGTCTATAATATAAGCCAGAATGCTTTCGAGGGCTGTTCAAGCATGGAGACGCTTAAGCTTTCGGGCTCTCTTTCCGATCTTTGCGACAGGTCTTTTAAGGGCTGTACGAGTCTGACTTCAGTAACGCTTCCAAGCAAAATGGAACGACTTAATTCAGGAGTTTTCCAGAATTGTACTCAGCTTAAATCAATTATTGTCCCAAGGTATTTCTGTCGCATCGGAGGCAACAGTTTTGATGGTTGTGATAACCTAAAGGATGTATATTTTGTAGGAACAAAGAAGGAGTTTCAAGAGATTGAAATTGCCAGCGGAAATGATAAATTCAAGAAAGCAAAAATTCACTATGAATATGTAGAAGAATTAAAGCCATATAGTGGACAGTTTACATTTGGACTTTCAAATGATGATGGTAAAGTAGAAACAACCAAATATGACTATACAATTGATTTTTATGACTTTTTCAAATCAAGTTATGAGCATCAGGAAAGTCTCATAAGGATGTCACTTCGTGTAGCGATGGCAGCAATGGATCCGGATGAATATACCGGAACAAGCCAGAGAGCCTATTACATAAAAAAACTTATGAATCAATTAGGCTTTAATTACACCAGTAATGATATAAATTATGAGAATCCTAATGGCGATACCATTGGAACCGCAATTGGAAGTAAACAGGTCAGGAACGGTGATGACGAATTTACACTTGTAATGGTTGCTGTCAGAGGTGGAGGTTATTTAAGTGAGTGGGCCGGTAACGTAAATGTCGGAGACAGAGGAGTACATTTGACTGAGAACCATAACGGCTTCGATATTGCATCAGATACTGTTATTAGACGTATCAGTTCATATCTGTCACGGAATAAGCTGACAGATAGATCAAAGGTTAAGATCTGGATCTGTGGATATAGCAGGGCTGCAGCAGTATCAAATCTTACGGCTGCTAAGCTTGATGATGGTATTATCTCTGGCATAACAAGTGAAAATGTCTATGCATTCTGTTATGAGTGTCCACAGAACACCCAAAATGGAAAATATCGTGATAGCCACTACAATAATATTGTCAATATTGTCAATCTTGTGGACCTCGTACCACTTGTTGCTCCATTCAATGACGATGGCTGGATGTATCATAGATTTGGAAAAACATACTATATTGATGATGGTAATAGTCGCCGCAAAGCTTTTTCCCGTAATTATGACAAAATGAAGGGAACATACAAAAATATCCTGGGGGACTATTATTCTAAAGAACGACTGAATAAACAGGTTGTTAAAGCAGGCACTAATCGGAAGATTCGGTCATATGATGAAACGCTTATGGAGTGCCTTACAAGGATACTCCCTCGCCCCTATGACTATATGTTTTATCAGAATACGATATACTCAATCATCATGCAGAAGATGAAACAGGGGCATTTGAATCTTGCAAAGACTTTAGTGGTAATCCTTGGTGTGATTGACAGCCCTTCAGTACACAAAGCATATAATTATTTTAAGAAGGCATCACCTTATATTGCAATAAGCCACTATCCGGAACTTACACTTGCTTGGGTTGATACTCTTTCAATAGATGATTATCTGAATGAAAAAGAAATAAGCGGAAAAAGGAAAAGCATCTTTAATTGCCCTGTAGACATTATTGTAAAAGATGCTGAGGGAAATATTGTCGGCCAGATCATCGACAATGAAGCTATTGATATCGAAGATGGAGTCCTGACGGATGTGGATGAAGATGGGCAAAAGGTCGTAATACTTCCGGAAACTGGAGATTTTAGGATAGAAGCACGGGCATATGATGAGGGAGAAGTATCGATATCGACCTTTGTGTATTCCGGTGAAGCACTTATTCCTGATAAGGTAGAAAGCTACCAGAAGATAAAAGTGAATAAGGATGATTCTATTATCGTGGATGCAGCCGAAGAATCATTATCTGTAACAGGAAATGACGGAGATATATTGGAGCCTGATGTGACACAAAATAGGGATGAAATTACTGACTTATTAGTTGAAGTATCATCAAAGGGTCCGGGAACTGCTGAAGGCGGAGGAATATACTATGTTGGTGAATTCTGTCAGGTTACAGCAACACCTGCGGAAGGTAAGACATTCGTCGGATGGTATGAAGATGGAGTACTGGTTTCAGATCAGGCTACATATCGTTTCCTTGTTGATAAGAACATTTTGATCAATGCACTGTTTACTGAAAAACCTATTGATGAATTTAGCCTTCAGTTTTTTGATACTGCAATAGATGTATATGATGGACTTACTTATAACGCATCAAATAATCAGTATGAGACTGTTTTTACCGGAGTTTCAATAGAACCATCTGTACTTGTTGTAGGAGCAAAGGGAATACTTAATGAGGGTACGGACTACACTATATCATATAAGAACAATGTAAATGTCGGTACTAAAGGAAAAGCTTCCACCGTCATCGTAACAGGAAAAGGAAACTACTCCGGAAAGAAGACCTTGGATTTCTATATCCTTCCGGCAGATCTTGGCATAGCAAATGAAAAGGGACTTTTAAGTGTCCCCGAAGAGATAACTGTTCAGAGCGGAAAGAAGATCAGTCCTGTTATCACTTATGGCGACTATACATTAAAAGCTAAAGACATGGATCTTAGTGTAAAGGATCCTGTAAAAGCTGATACAACGGTAGATATAAGCGGCAAAGGAAACTTTAAAGGAACTATAGAAGGCATAAATGTTAAGCTTCTTGAAGCAGAAAGCGCCAAGAAGTATACGATTAAGGCCCAGGTAAAAGCAGCTTCTCATGTATATACCGGAGAGCCTGTAGTTTTAAGCTGCTCAACACCGGAAGAAGCAGGCGAGATAACAGTTACAGCAGGGGATTCAAAGACACCTCTTATCGAAGGAACTGATTATTTTGTAAGCTATAAGTCGAATGTTGATGCCGGAACTGCAACAGTTATTATCACAGGCTGCGGTGAGTACATGGGTAAAGTAACCAAGACCTTCAAGGTCCTTCCTGATAAGACCAGCGAAATAAAGGTAGCACTTTCTGGTCCTTCAGAAGAGATATATTATAGCCCTGATGGGGTTGAACCTAAGGTTACAGTTACTATAGCAAAAGCTGAAGGCGAATCAGATGAGCTTGTAGAAGGAAGAGACTATACAGTATCTTATTCTAATAACAAAGCAGTAGGCACCGGAAAATATACAGTTTCATTTATTGGTAACTACAACGGCCATGCTGCTATTAAGAGTAATACCTTTACTATAAGCGCTGCCCCATTTGAAAACGCAAAAGTTGAGGCTGCGGATCTAGTATATACAAAGCCCGGAAGCTATTTATCTGATGTATATGTTTCTATGAATGGAGTAGCTCTTAATGCAAAGAATTATTCTGTGGAATACTATGATGACGAAACAAAGCTTTCTAAAAAGAGCAAGATAGAGTTTGATGATGCCACTAGGCAAAAGGAAATCATAGTTAAGGTAAGCGGAAGAGGAAATTATAAGGCCGAGGAAGTAATCGCAACATATTTTGTAAGAAAGGCCGATGATTCCATTGTTAACCTTTCCGAAGCTAAGATCGTTGCACTTGAGAAAAATTCTAAGGGTAAAGACGTAGCTGTTGGAAAGCAGGAATATACCGGCAAAGAGATAAAACCGGAAATAAGAGTTCTTGTAAAGGATGGAAAGAGCTTTATCGAAGTACCGGAAGGTTCCTATACTGTAAGATATGTAAACAATACAAAACGCGGAAAGGCAACAATTATTGTTTCCGGCAACGGAGAAAAAGCAGTAGGAAGCGTAAAGACAACCTTTAAGATAGGCACCAAAAACCTGGGGCTTTTCAAATGGCTCTTTGGCTGAGACTATTGTTCTAAAAGAGAACTAGGTATCTGTGCTATAATTATGTCTGATTTTTATAACCGGGAGAAAACATGAAAAAGCGTATTATCATAGGCCTTGTGGCAATAACAACAATCATATCTGCATGTTCCAAAGCGGAAACAATTCCACCATCAGATAAGCCTGCAGAAGCTTCAACTGTAGCGTCAACTGAAGCTCCTGCGGTTTCAGCAAGTGTTGCCACTGTGGAAAGCACAGATACTGCATCTATAGAGGAAAAGTCAGATCTCGTGGAGGAACTGTTGAGTGAAACAGGAGCGGACAAAGATGATGTCCTTTTTTCTCAAACAGGGGATTTTGACGTCGATGGTATAGAAGAGGCCTTTGTTCTTTTAGAAAGGACAGCCTCCGAATCTTCAGATTCAGCGGATAATGCTGTGGCAAAGCTTTGGTATGTAACCGCTCAGGAGTGTACTGAAATATTCAATTATCTTGGCTTTACTGATGGTGTGGCTGAAATGGTAGACACCTTTGATGTTGGCGGAAAGACCTATATTTCCGTAAACGAAATCTTTACCACCAATGTCATTTCTCATCTTTATTATGTAGAAGACGGAGCCTGCAAGGAATCTGCAATATCCGGGCTGGGCTACTTCTTTAAACCCGATGATGTTGATGATTACGCCATTTCTATCAGTGATTATGATGCTCTCTATGAGTATGAGGAAGGCAAAGAGTCAGAGGCCATGGAGCTTGGCCATACCTATAAGAACTACTATTTTTACTATGACGAGTCTCTTGGGGATTTCAAAGAATATGTTGGCACCGCTGCTTCAGAAGAAGAATTAGCAAATGTCTGCGGCTTCGACCTTGCAGAGGAGATTCGAAGCGAAGGGTATCAGGTTGATGAGATAATCAAAAGAGAAAATGGCATCTATACCATTAACTATTCCAAGATAGAAAAAGACGATTCCGGCTTGATAGACATAACCAGAATGAATGCCATGTTTTATGAGAAAACCCACTCTTTTATCCTGCCGAGAGCGGATGAAGAGAACACATGGCAAAATTCGAATTTTGACGGAAAGTACGTTTTGTCGGTATCAGGAGAATAAAGGGACTATGGAGAATTCAAATAACAGACCAACTTTTTCAATTAAAGAGTTAATAATATGCTCAGCGCTGATAGTTTGCGGCTGCATTGTTTTTGGTTTCATGCCTGATGAAATGGGGATTTTAGGCTGGGTACTGTTTGCCATAGGAACTTTCCTTAACATTGTTGGCATATTCAGACTGGCTGCAATGGTTCCGGGAATAGAAAATGAAGAGGTCAAAAAGATAATATCAATAACAGTGCTGATTGCTGCTGTTTTCATTCAGTTTTTCGGACTGAGGTATCTCTATTACAGCCGTGGAACAGGCAAAGCCATAGCTATTACCACCCTTACTTTATGCACCAGCCTGGGCCTTATCTTATATTTGATCGATTTTGATGATGAGAAAATGAAGAAAAAGATAGTGATTGCCTGCAGAATAATCACTGTTTTTCTTGTTGCAATTGCTATATTTCTTAATGTCAGAGACAATTTTGCCAGAGTCACTATTTATGTGGGAACCATATTGCTGATTGAAGCCGTGGTTACCGGCAAAATTGGATTTGCCAGAAAAAAGTAATCGGTAATAGCCGGAATATCTATGTTATTCATCCTATTTCATGTGTCATTCGTCAGAAAATGGGAACCCTCATTCGCAATTGGTATATAACAGGCTAATTTTTTTATTTCAAAAGAGACCGAGAAGGCTTTGAAAGCCAAGAAAGCTTTTTGTTCATTTAAAAACGGTACACTGAAGCTGAAGTCTCAGAAGGCCATAATTCGCGATTTTGAAAAATATAGCAAGATGTTTCCGGAGCCGGAGGGATGCACAAGCATGGAAATATGTATCAGTGCCAATCCAGCGAAGATAAAGGTTAAGGTTGAGTAAAACTATTCGCAAAACGCGGGTTTTGCGAATAGTTGTTCGATTATTGCGAACACCCTCCTTATCCCCTCCGCCAACTGTTGGCAAAAACAGTTGGCGGTTTAAGCTAAATCTGTAAAAAGATTAAAAATTCGAATTAAACCAGATCATTTTTTATCTGGTTTAGCTCTTTGTTAAGGGCAAGTATATCCAGACCTTCAGGTGTATTCCTGCTAAGGATGCTCTGCATCGACAGTCCAAGCGGGATTACATCTTTTGTAAGCATCAGTTCAACCAGCTCGGGAAGGTATTTTTTCAGAACTTCTCTTGCTTCTAAGTTCTCTATAAGGTCGTTGGCTGAATCCTCAATAGAAAAGAATCCTTCTTTTACAAAGTCATTTTCGGACAAGAACCAGTTCTTTACCGCCTGACCGGCGCCACTATTTGGAAGACGATAGGATTCATCCTCGGTATCACTTCTTCTGAATACACAGCTATCACTGTAATCACCACAGCTAACCTCAATAGTATTATCACCATATTGCAGAGGGACACTTCTGAAAAGAACTATTCCATTTCCACTGTTATTTCTTTTCCCAAAGACTTTTCCATTTACTGCAAGTGTAACTTCATCGCAGTTTGTGTAAATCTTGATATCTGCCTCATTACCGTTTCTATTCACAAATCTCTTTGAACAGATATGAACAAACTTTTCACTGCTCCACTTTGCCTTATAGTAATAAAAAGCGTCTTTCCTAGTGTTTCTGTCATAGGTCACAAGTCCCTTACCGTTAAGATTCAAAAGACCGCCATCTTTCCTCATGTCACTTGAAAAGTCAAACATGTTCCACACAAAGCTTCCCCATAAGTAATCTTTGCTCTCAAATATAGGGTAAACTGTCTCATGGTAAAGAGCCTGATACTCCTCAGTATAATCCTGAACGACCGGCTTTTCTGAATGTAGTTTTGTATTGCAATCTACACCGTACTCACTTACACCGATAGGAACCTCAGGTCTTTCCTTATGGAATCTGTCTAGGTACTCGTCATAATCATGCATGTTGCCGTAATACCAGCCAAAATAAATATTGTATCCGATCATGTCAGTTGATGAATTAAGCTCACTCCTGAACTTGACCGTATACAGATTAGCCGCTGTTACAAGCCTTGATGGATCCAGTTCTTTTGCAATGTCACGAAGCTCTCTAAGCGTGACATACATATATGCCGCATCCCTGAACATGCCTATTTCATTCTGAATTCCCCAGCAGAAAATTGAAGGATGATGAATATTCTGCATAATCAATTCTTTGAGCTGCTCTTTTGCATTTTCTTTAAGGTCTTCATTATCAGTCATTTTGAGCATGGGTATCTCTGCCCACACAAGATATCCCTTCCGGTCTGCCATGTCGTAAGCAAACTGTGGGTGCTGATAATGTGAAAGCCTGACTGCGTTTGCTCCAATCTCGTCAATAAGACTAAAGTCTTTCTCAATATTCGATTCAGACGTCACATTGTAGCATTCTGCAAAATCCTGATGTTTGGCTACACCATTTACTCTGAAGTGATTACCATTCAGACAAAGACCTTTCTCGGAATCTATGGAAACACTCCTAAAACCTGTGGACAACGCCACCTCATCAAGCTTTTCACTATTATTCCAAATACTGGCCTTTACCCGATAAAGTGCTTGGGCTTCCTTACCATTCCACAACTTAACATCCGGAATTCTGGTTGATAGCTCTTTTACCCTATCTGAAGAAATTTCAGAAACTGTGTTTCCATCAGGATCAACGATTTCAATCAGAATCTTGTCAGCGTCGTCCATCACAGCATGAATTTCTGCAGACAATGTACCTTCATCACCATCTACCCCAGTTCTTATGATAACTCCGTCTGTTCCATAGTATGTTGGATCAAAATAAGCATCGCTTTCAGTTACAAGAAGATTCATTCCTCTGTAAAGGCCACCGAATATGGTGAAATCACCTGTCAAAGGAGAAATACCATCGTCCAGCTTATTTGTAAGATAAACATCTATTCTTACATCCTGGCCAAGCATATCCTCAGTAATCCTTGCTCTGAATGCAGAATATGCGCCTTTGTGCTCAGCTACTTTTTTACCATTTACCAAAACCACTGCATGCTGATCAGCTCCCGGAATATCGATAAATGCGTGCTTCCAGGTCGGCTCCGTTGATATAGTCTTGCTATAAAGTGTAAGGCCTCTGTACGCCCCATCAGCATGCCAGGTGTGCGGAAGATCTACATTTACAAAATTCTTCTCATCTATAGCACTCTCGGGAATATCATTGATATTCCCGTTAGCAAGCTTTTTAAATTTCCAACCATCATTTATGGCAATCTTATGCATTCTCTTTCCTCATCTCATAAATCTTAGCTTCAATTTCTTTCATCTTATCTGGAGTAAGATCATAGAATTTCATTGCTATTACGTTGAATATAGCGCCCAACAGCTCGAATCCATAATAGAATATGATAGCCATGATAAGTAGACTAAAGCTGTATGGAGTATCAAGATCCGGGAATGCTTCCTTGAATCCGATCATTGCAAATCCTACACCTACAAATGTAGGTCCAAAGGATGAAATAAGCTTATCCATGAATGAAAAAACTGTTCCAACCATTCCCGGGATATACTTACCTGTACGTGATGCTTCATAGTCATTTACATCTGCAATCATTGGAGGCACGATAGAGCTTGTGATCATCTGGAAGCCTCCACCTATAACAGTTACAAGGAAAAGAGCTATTGTGAATGCTGTAAATCCGCTAAATGCCTCACCATATCCGTTTACATATCCGGGAAGGCTAAGTGTCTTAGGATCCATGAACAGCCAGATCAAAATTGCGATAGCATCAAATACGATTACGCCCCATGATCCAACCTGCATAGCTTTTTTAAGACCAAGCTTTGATCCGATAGCGCCGATTCCCAGTGTCATCATTACAAGACCTACAATAGTGGTGTAAAGAGTCCAGCCACCTGAAAGTTCATAATTGCCGGCTACTATTCCATACAAAACAAGCAGAATTGCGCTGGTCTTACATGTATTAGAAAACTGGTCAGTTGCTCTTGCAACAATCATCATTTGAAGAGGTCTGTTGTTCTTAAGGACGTCAACATAATCTGAAAACTTAACTTTTTCTTTCTTCTTAGGTGTTGTCTCTGAGAAGAAAGGAACATCCTTTGGTGTGATAGAGATATATGCAATAATAATTCCGATTGTTGCGATGATTGCCACGATGAGCCAGTACTCATGGAAAAGCTCAGCGCTCTTCATTGATCCATACTTAACAGCAAGAGCTGCCACAACCATCTGCATTACTGCTCTCATGATCCTTACAAGAACAGTTCCTACGATTGAAAGGATAGGTCTCTGCTTAGGATCGTTTGTGAGGCATACATTACCAACGTGATTGGAGATATTAAGGAATGTATAGCCAATGTAGTAGATAGCTGTAAAGAAAATGAAGAATACCGGCCTAAGTCCGCCCTCCGGCAATCTGTCAGTTACATTGAACATTAGAAAGCTGTTTATGAAAAGGAGTAGTCCTCCCATAATAAGACAGAGCCTTGTTTTGCCAAGCTTCTCTGACTCCTTGAACTTATCAACAAAGAATCCAACAATAGGATCAGTTACACCATCCCATAACCTTGTGATGGTAGAAAAACTTGATGCAAGTACTACTGCCATTCCAACATATCCATTTAAATAGAATGACATTATCATAGTTAATCCCATGTAAAGATTAACTGCCATGTTTGCTCCGGAAAATCCAATAATCCTCCAAGCAGGAACAAAGTGAATTCCGTCTTCTTTCATGTACTTTTGGTATTTCGCCTGAATACTATCCGACATTTCTTCCTCCTACGATATTCATTACCCGAATGAAATCTTTATTTTGATAGCATTAAGATAGCATTAAGTGTAAAATAATAATAGAATACAAATACCTTAGATAGAAATATAATACTATACAGGTTTGCCATATGGAAAAAATTACAGATACCATGGAAAACAGTGCAAAATTGATAACTGAGCTTTATCAGGTGGGGCTCTGCGCGATCAATAACAGAGGAGATGCTGAGGAATTCAGTAAACGCAATATGATAAGCAGCATCCAAATGGTTCTTTCAGCAGATGCTCTTCTTGCCATGCGCTCCGGTATCAATACGCTCACTATCTACAGACTTACAGACCCTTTTTTCCTGTCGATTATGGTCTTTATGTTACATGGAAATTTCTTTGTATTTGGTCCCTTCGCTCCGGTCCTTCAATCCAGGCAGCACGCTGTTCATATTCTGAAGGAATCAGGTATAAAGGGGCTATCCGTAGATGATTATTTAAGATACAGAGAGCACTTTCCTAATTTAAGTGTAGAGTCCGCAGAACACATAGTAAACTGCTTTATTAAGATTTGCGATCCGGATTCTAAAAACTACAAGATCAGGAATCCTGAGGATTTTATTGTGGACAGTGTTCACGACACCTCTGAGACGCTAAGAGAGGACAGAATAAACCTACTTCAGCTACGATATGCAAATGAGCAGAACTTTATTCATTGCGTTGAAAACGGTGACGCAACCGGTGCTCTAAAATATCTGGATAAAATGCAGCGTGATGTTCGCTATATGAAAGAGATCGGATCAACTATTGAAAACGAAAGAATTGCCTGTGCAATAACAAGAACCACACTTCGCTTGTGTGCGGCAAAAAAAGGGCTTCCGGCCTACCTTATCGACCAGCTATCAGGTCAGAACACACGAGAAGTCTCAAGGGAAACACGCATTGATATAATCCTCTCCAGCAAGGAGAGAATGGTAAGAAATTTCTGTAGCGCTATTGATGAATACAACACCAATGCATATAGCTCCATAATTTACAATGCGATTTTTTACTTGAATACGAACTTCACCAAAGAGTTAACCATAGATGACATCTGCAATGAGATTTCCGTATCAAGAAGCTATCTTATGACGCTATTCAAAAAAGAGACCGGTACAAGCCCAATGAATTATCTCAGACAGCTGAGAATAAAAAAGGCCTGTAATTATCTTACAGGCACTAAGAAGAGCATCCAGGAAATCAGTGAAAACGTTGGCATCCCCGATAGCAACTATTTCGTCAAATGTTTCAGAAAAGAAACAGAGAGTGTCAAGTTAAGTGTGTAAGTTTTTTAATTTTATTAAAATCGGTGGTCTCGTTGATCACCGATTTTTATGTGGTAAGATTTTGCTGCAA
>NZ_JHXX01000018.1 GCF_000621605.1 Butyrivibrio sp. MC2021
AATCTGAATCTTCGCGGAGGTTTTAAGGCAGATATCATGAAATACATTTCCGATAAACATCCGGATCTGGTGCCGCTGTATGACGAAATCTATAATAAAAAGAACCGCAGCTATTTTGAAGCGCTGGAAAAGAAAGCAGAAGAGCTGGCTAAAAAGTATGATTGCAGGTTTGTTGATAATGAAACTCCGTATGAGAGAGTAGAGAAAGGACATCCAACAATCGTAGATTACTTTTACCACGAAGAAGTAAGAGGAACTGCCAATAGTGGAAAGAGAAATGTAATACATAATCCTTGATGGAAGAATAAACCGGAATTTAAAGATTCGATAGCATTACAATAAATACCATTTTGCATTTGGTAAATTATTGGATTGAAGGTAAGGACAAGTAATATGGCTTTTCGTAGGACCCTTAGTGATCTTATTCGGCTGTATGCTGATGAGATTGCTGATATGGATGTAGATATTTGCCAGTATGATAAAAGATATGATGTGTGGGGATGCTTTTAGCATTGCTTGTTAAAACTGAAATTAAACGGCCCGTTTTCTTAATAGAAAGCGGACCTTTTTATTTTAGTACATTATCAGTTCTACAGTCGATTAACTTAAGCAGGAGAATTAGCTTTGTCATCTGAGGCATATATAGCCTTCAATATTATAGGTGTCAGAATTGAGCTTAATATTATCAACAGGATTACTGCGGTAAAGTATCTGCTGTCAACGATACCAGCTTTTAAACCTCTTTGAGCTACGATAAGTGCAACTTCGCCTCTGGTCATCATACCAACACCAATCTTTAACGAGTCAGAGGTGTTGTACTTAAGGAGCTTTGCAACGATGCCACAGCCTACAACCTTTCCGAGGAGTCCAACTACAACAAATGCTGCCGAGAATGCAAGGATTGTCATGTCAACAGACCTTAGGTTTGTCTGAAGTCCTACACTTGCAAAGAATACGGGGCCGAATAACATATATGAATTTATGTCCATCTTTCTGTCTATATACTCGGAGTTGTCCAGGGAGCTGAGAATAATACCTGCGACATAGGCTCCGGTGATATCAGCTACTCCAAAGTACTTATCTGCAACATAAGACATCGCAAAGGCAAGTGCCAGTCCCATGATCGGGATTCTTCTGGTATGAGGCCATTTTGCTTCTGCTTTTGACATTATCTTAAATATGATCATTCCCACAACAACCGAAAGGGCAAAGAAGGCTACGGTCTTTAAGCAAACAGCTGCAAGATTAGCATTTGGATCTTTCAGACCAAGAACAGCTGTAAGAACCACGATTCCTATTACATCATCGATGATTGCGGCGCTCATGATCGTTGTTCCCACTTCTGTAGAAATCTTTCCAAGTTCCTTTAGAACCTGAACTGTTATGCTCACGGAAGTAGCTGTAAGAATAGTTCCTATAAAGAGTGCTTTTATGAACTCGGTTGATCCGGGAGTTGCAACGCCATAGAAAGCCATGTACAGGAGCGTTCCAAGAACCAGCGGAACTCCAACACCGGTGCATGCAAGGATTGTTGCCTTCAGGCCGGATTTTTTGAGTTTGTCGATATCTGTTTCCAGGCCGGCGCTGAACATCAGAAGGATCACACCGATTTCGGCCATGCCAGACAGGAAATCACTGGGATTAACAAGATTAAGCAGTGTTGGACCTATGAGAAGACCTGCGATGATCTCACCGGCAACCTGTGGCGCATGAAGTCTTCTGGCTATCAGTCCGAATAACTTTGCCATGACGATAATTATAAAAAGATCTCTAAGAATCTGAATTGTATCCATATTTATCCCTCCATCTTATTGATGCTAGGAAATGAGTATGATACTTTTTCTTCTCAAAATCAAGTTAAAAAACTATAATCAGCGTAGCGATAACCCCCCAGGGGGCTTGTGGAGTGGATTTCACAATGCTATCCTTTCCATTGTGTGAGGTAATTTAAGCACAGTGGAGGATACTATATTATGAAGAAAAAATTTCTAGCAGCACTTCTTGCTGCAACCATGACATTATCAATGGCAGCCTGTGGTTCCGGTGCAGGAACTCAGACAACAGAAACTCAGACAACAGAATCTGAGGCATCTGCTGATACACAGGCGACAACATCTGATGATCAGACAGCTGACGCAAGTCAGGCTACAGCTACAGGTGAAAAGATTCTTCACACTGCAGCATCTTTTGCTTATCCAAGTCTTGATGTGCACAAGGAATATTATGGATGGTACACATCCATTTATGGAGTTTCAGAGGCACTGTTTAAGCTCGATGAAACCATGAGCGCAGCTCCATGTCTTGCCAAAGACGCAGTTTCTGATGGCACCACATGGACTATTACACTTAATGATGGAGTCCAGTTCTCAAATGGGAACCCTCTGTCAGCTGATATGGTCGTCAGAAACCTTCAGCGTCTTGCTGCAGAGAACAGCAGATTTGCTTATTTGGGCGATTTTGAAATGACTGCTACAGATGACAAGACAATCGTTATCGATACAAAGGAAGTTTATCCAACTCTTAAGAACGATCTGGCAAGCCCTGAGTGCGGAATGATAGATCTTGATGCAACAACAGATTTTGACAATGCGCCTGTATGCACAGGCCCGTTTGTTGTAAAAGAGTTTATACCTGAGGGTGATGTTACGGTTGTAAAGAATGAGAACTACTGGGGCGGTGATGTCAAGCTTGACGGCGCTGTATTCTACTACATGCAGGAGGATGATCCCAAGCTCCTTGCTATGCAGAGCGGCGAGATCGACTGCTACAACAGCGTTTCATCTGCAGCTCTTGAGGTCTATAACCAGAGCCCTGACCTGTACGATGTAGTTTCAATTCCCGGTGCACGTCTTCAGTACTACATTCTCAATGAGAATACACTTGATGATTCTGTGAGAGAAGCGATCAATCTCACTGTTGATAAGGACAAGATCGCAGAGTACCTTTCTGGTACAGTATCTGCAGCAGTTGGACCATTCTCAACATCAGCTGCTTATGGCAAGGTAAATGTTCCTGCAGTAGATACTGCCAAGGCAAAAGAGCTTTTGGAGGCCGATGGTTATACACTTGGAGCTGACGGCATCTACGAGAAGGATGGTAATAAGCTCAGCATCAGCATTGCATACTATGCAGCAAGATCTCTTGATACTCTTGCAATTCTGATCCAGGAACAGCTTAAGGCTGTTGGTATTGATTCAACACTTAGAGTTGAGGAAGATCCGGATGCTACTTACATTGCAAACGCTGACTTTGATCTTGCTCTTTACTGCATGATCGCTGATAAGTCAGGTGATCCTCTTTACTTCATCGACTCAACTCTTGCAGACGGAGCTTACTACAATGTAGGTGGATTTGAGAGTGCTGAATGCCAGAGCATGATTGAGCAGCTCAGAATTGAGACAGATACTGCAAAGAGAGCAGAGCTTGCCAACAAGATCGTTCAGATTGCTATAGATGACAATGCATTTGGATATGTTGGACTTTTCAATAACACTACAGTTCTTCGTAAGGGCGTAAGCGGATTTGCTGAGTATGTTCCTTTCGATTTCTATGGAGTAGACGCAGAGACTGACATTAATGGCTAAACAAATACTTAAAAGGATCCTGGGACTTGCCCTGATACTTTTAGTGCTGAGCTTTCTTGTGTTTGGCATAATGTATCTGGCTCCCGGTGACCCTGCGGAAAAGAGACTCACCTCCCAGGGTGTGGTGGTCACAAAAGAAATACTGCAAGCGGAGCGGGAGAGGCTTGGCCTCCTCCGCCCCTTTATCGTTAGATATGCAGACTGGCTAAGAAACGTTCTTAGGGGAGATTTTGGCGTTTCCTTTAAGGATGATCTTCCGGTCGCGCCAAAACTGATAAAAGGGCTTAAGAACACATGTGGACTGGCTTTAACCAGTCTGCTTTTGGCGCTTATAATCTCTTTTCCACTGGGGATATGGTCAGCGGTTAAAAAAGGAAAATTGGTAGACCATATTGTTAGGCTCTTTTCATTTATAGGTAATTCTCTTCCGAATTTCCTGATATCAGTACTTTTGATGTATCTGTTTTGCATACATATCAAGGTCTTTCCCGTAATTGCAGATGGAAGCATCAAAGGACTTATGCTCCCTGCACTTTCTCTGGCGATACCCATGGCAGGAAGGTTTACAAGACAGGTTAGGAGTGAACTCCTGGATCAGCTTGGAGAAGAGTATGTTGTGGGAATGAAGTCCAGAAAGGTAAAGGGCAGATTTATTCTTATCAACAATGTCCTTAGAAACAGCCTTGGACACATACTTACAATAATCGGCCTTCAGATCGGAACCCTGATGGGAGGCAGTGTTGTTATTGAGAATATATTCAGATGGCCGGGTATCGGCAAACTTGTGATGGATTCCATAACAGCCAGGGACTACCCTGTGATCATGGGCTTTGTGCTTATTATGGGAACAATCTATGTTGTTATAAATCTGATAGTTGATATTACCTACAGGCTTTTGGATCCGAGGTCTTTTTAATGAACCATAAACGGAAAAAGATTAACAGAATAAAAGTAATAATATCTGCAGGTGTTGCACTTCTTTTGGTGCTTATAGCTCTTTTTGCAAGTGTTATCGCACCTAATGACCCATATGCTACAAGCTCATCAGCAATAAGGTCAGCTCCGTCCGGGGAATTTCTGTTTGGAACAGACAACCTGGGAAGATGCGTGTTTTCAAGGGTTTTATACGGAGCAAGGACAACTATAGCAGCTACATTTATACTGGTTGCGATTTCTTTTATCCTGGGAAGCATTATTGGAATCCTTAGCGGATATTATGGCGGAATATTGGATGAAATTATGATGAGGATTGCCGATATTATGCTGGCATTTCCTCAGATGGTAGTAGCCATCGCGGTTGCGGGCATTCTTGGAGGAGGACTTTCAAGTGCCATGATTGCGCTGGGAATAACTATGTGGACCGGGTTTGCCAGACTTGCACGGAGTCATACTTTTGCCATAAAGAATTGCCCCTACGTGCAAGCTGCAAAACTGGCGGGAAAGAGTGGGCCGGCTATAATGATGGCCCACATACTTCCCAATATAATAGCACCACTTCTTACAAATGCCCTTACACAGATAGGAACCACCATGATAGGTATCTCGGGCCTGTCTTTTTTGGGGCTTGGAGTTGTGCCACCTACTGCTGAGTGGGGGTCAATGATCAATGAGTCCAGGGCATATATACAGATAGCACCTTGGGCTGTGCTGTATCCGGCAATTGCTACCATAGTCACCATCATAGTATTTAACTATCTTGGGGACTGCGTCATGGAATATAGAGATGAGGATTAAGCATGGATACAATACTTAGGATAAACAATCTCTCTGCCGGCTACGGTGATGAGAGTGTTATAAATGATATCTCTTTTGAAGTGGAAGCAGGTAAAAGAGTCTGTATCGTCGGCGAGAGCGGAAGCGGTAAATCTACGCTTCTTAAGGCTATTCATGGCTTTGGAGGCGTGACTAAAACATGCGGAAGTATAGAGACTCCAAAAGACATTTTACTTGGCATTGTGCCTCAGAATCCCGGCGGATCTTTTAATCCCATAAGGACTTACAAGGTACAGATCATGGAGGCGCTAAAAAGCAATAACATCGACTTTAAAATAGAGGAAGTGGAGAAGACGCTCCGGATCCTGGGACTTAATGATGCTAAAAGAGCGCTTACGTCAAGGCCCTATGAATTGTCAGGTGGTATGAACCAGCGTATGGCCATTGCCACAACAATGCTCTTGGAGCCGGGGATTTTATTATGCGATGAAGTTACAAGCGCCCTGGATGTTAAAACTGCAGGGATGGTTGTGGAGCAGCTTCTTGAGATCAACAAACTAAAGGGCACTACTATTTTGATGGTTACCCACCATTTGGGTATTGCATCTAAAATGGCTGATTACATTGGAATCATGAAAAGTGGCAGGATGCTTGAGTATGGCCCTGCAAAAGAGATCCTGGAGAATCCACAAAACGAGTACACAAAAAATCTCTTGAAGGCCGTACCAAGACTGAAGGTGAGCTGATATGCCGGATTCAGATATAATTTTAGAAGGAAAAAATCTAAATAAAAGTTACGTTGATAAAGGCAAAAAATTACAGGCTTTAAAGGATGTGAGTTTCTTCCTGAAAAATGGAGAGATCCTTGGAATCGTCGGCGAGAGCGGAAGTGGAAAGAGCACCCTTCTTCGTCATGTCAGCTGCCTGGAAAAGCCTGATAGTGGAAATCTTTATTATAAGGGAACAGAGTATACAGGTAAGTCGCCGGCCTTTGCCGGAACTTTTCTGCAGATGATATTTCAGGATGCCCAGATGTCTTTTGACCCAAGAATGAAGATGAAAAAAGCCGTTGTGGAAGCTGCAAAGGGCTGTGGCCATGAAAAACTGTCACGAATCCTTGAGGCTGTCGGGCTTGATGAGAGTCTTTTGGAGAAAAAGGCAGGAGGCATGTCCGGAGGACAGTGCCAGCGAATGTCAATTGCAAGGGCACTTTGTTCTGATGCCGGTATTCTTTTGTGTGACGAGGCAACAAGTGCGCTGGATGTTACAACTCAGGCCCAGGTAGTAGCTCTTTTGCAGCAGCTGCGTGAAAAAGAAGGGGTGTCTATCATATTTGTCTCCCACGACATTGCTCTGGTGAGCATGCTGTGCGACAGGATAATGGTAATGAAAAACGGAGAGTGCGTGGAAGAGGGAGAGACCGGCAGAGTCCTTGGAAATCCGCAACATGAGTACACAAAAGAACTGCTTGATAATCTTATTGAGTAACAAACTTTTAGAAAGATAATTGGGGTATACGTAGTAATATGACTAAACTTATGCAGATTCCTTTTGAGGAGGAAGCTGAAGATATCAAAGATAAAGTAGTGACCTACTGGTCCAAAAGAGCTGAGAGCTTTAGCGAGCACAAACACGAGGAGATACACAGCAGGAAAAAACAGCTGTGGCAGGCGGAGTTTTTAAGGCACTTTTCAGCTGATGATAAGCTGTCTGTTCTGGATGTTGGATGCGGAGCAGGTTTTTTCGAAATGGTGTTGTCGGATTTTGATTTTGACGTGACCGGTGTGGATCTTACGCCTGAGATGATAGAGAGGGGAAAAGAGCTGCTTTCGCGCCATGGAGCAAAGGCGGACCTTATGGTTATGGACGCAGAAAAACTGGATTTTCCCGATAGCTCTTTTGACCTGGTGATAAATAGAAATCTTGTATGGACACTTCCGCATCCGGTGGAAGCCTACATGGAGTGGCACAGAGTGTTAAAGCCGGGAGGAATGCTGCTTGTGTATGATGCGGAGTATGCAAAGGGCTTTCATCACTATGATCAGATGCAGAACCTTGCCCACAAAAATGTAACCGACGCCATGGTAGAGGAGTGCCACGATATTTACCACATGTTATCTATCAGCACTTTGGACAGACCGGAGTGGGATAAAGCTGCGCTAGAAAAAATCGGGTTTGAAAATATAGTTACTGATCTTGGGGCGGGAGACAGACTCTATGGCGAGAAAGACCAGTTTTATATGCCTGACAGGATGTTTCTGGTAAAGGCTCAGAAAGCAATAGTCTAATAATATGAATGGAGTTTGAGATGAGAAGAGGAATTGATACTACAGATATGATGGTATATGGCCACGAAGCCTGGATAATCACTGACAAGAGTGTATATGAGCCGGGGGAAGAAGTCTGCGGAATAATGAGGTGGGGACATCACATGAGGCCGGACGGATTCTTTCGTCTTGATGAGATAAGAGCCTTCGCCACAGATGAAAAAGGAAACAGAATAGCAATAACACCGGTAAAGGGTCCGGGCGATGAGCAGGGAGACTATTATGAGCTTCGCTTTACGCCAGTTTCTGAGGGCATTTACACCCTTATGTGTATCTATGACAACAATTATGTAAGAGATGAAAAAGACGTGTATTACGAGGGTGACAGAAGGACATATCCTGATATTCTTGATGCCAAGAACTATCCTCAGATATATGTGACAAACATAACTGTTGGAGATAAGAAGGGAACTCCCGAATTTATCCATGAGTCCAGAGTAAGTTTCGTTCCCGATCCCTGGGAAGCAGACACCGACGTACTTCATTTAAAGCTTATTCACGACAAATTCCCGCTTAAGGGATCCACGGTAGTTGTTGTGTTCTATGATGGAAAAGAGTATTTTGAGAGAATCCTGAACACAGATGAGGAAGGCAGGATATTCTTCTCAGTGGAGAAAAAGGGTGTGTATATGGCCGTTACAAGAACTCCGCTGGCGGAAGGAATTCCCGGAATCTATGACAGCAAAGAGATAGCTTCAACATTCACATACGTTAAAAGGTAATACAAAAACAGGATGCATTCAACATGCATCCTGTTTTTGTATTACTCCGTAGGTCACCATGGGACCATTCTTTATTATGCTAAGAGATGAGCACTGGTGGATCAGAACTCCGTCAGTATCGGCAATGGCTGTGTGAAGGGGCCTTCCAAAGTAATCCCTTATCTCACCAAATTTATCACCTTTTGAAAATTTCTCTCCCACCTTTTTCTCCGGATACCAGCAGCCGGTGAATGGGGCATCGTCGCTGAATTCTCTGAGTTCTGTCTTGGGATATGTCTTGTACTCTCCTTCAATAAGACCAAGGAATTTCAAAATGTTCAGCACATCCTCTTTGTCTGCCTGTACCTCATCCTTTGGAAGCAGGCTTAACTGACCGCGCTCTATTAGAACACTGGGGATTCCGGCCATGGATGCTGTGTTGTAGGCGCCTTCGGTGGTACAGGTACTCTTTACGCAGTAGGAGGCGTTGACGCAGTCCACCATCTTTTTTGCAATATCACTGGCAGGAGAAGCTCCCACGTAGTATGCGTAGGGGATAAGAGTCTCGTATCCGTCTCCGCTATGCAGGTCAATGTAAGCATCAGCGTTTTTGATAAAAACATCAAACAGAAGGCTAGCCAGGCGATCCGCGGCTGAACCATCCTTGTCTCCCGGGAAGACTCTGTTGAGATTCTTGCCATCCTCATAAACAAGGGACATGGTTCTGTTTTCAAAACCTGACCTGTTGGCTAATGGGATGATGATAAGATTTCCTGAAAGGTCTTTGGGAGAAATCTCATTAGAGAGCTCAATAGCTGCCTGAATGCCGACATATTCCGCATTATGGATACCTGCTGTAACTAGTACGGTTTTGCCCGGCTTTTCGCCACAGATGATGATATGTGGAATGTGTATCTCAGTTCCATCTACATGTATATGGTCTTTTATCGTCTTGCCGGAACTAAGCTCGTGTCCGGCTATATTTATTTTCGCCATTGTATTAACCCTCGCTTCAGAGCCAAGGTTATCATGTTAGGACCGGGACTTTCAAGCCCCCTGGGGGGTTGGAAAATATATTTTGGAAAAACGCTTATCTATAATCATGCATGTTTTTTGAAATCTTTGGCAAGGCCTGTTTTCTTCTCTTCAAATCTCATAAGATTATCATTTTCTATCCTATTAGCCGGTGCATAATTTTCATACTTCTTTTTTTGATGTGGCTGCGATTTCCAAATCTCATTGGCAACAGGGGCCCACTTGAGAGCATAGTCATCACACTTTGCACATAAATGCTCTACACTCTCCTCCGATTCTTCATTTGTGCCATGTGCTTTTGATCTTTCAACCATCTCCCTTAGAAGTTTTGGATTTTCGAGCATCGGACACGGTCTTAAGTGATTTTTATTAAAGGGCTGTCCCTTATGATATTCCATGAAAAGCGGACTCTTTAGCATTTCCAAAATAGAATTGTCATGTATATTAGTGTTTGAAAAATGGATGAAAACGCAAGGTTCTGCATCTCCGCTTGAGTTAATATGGAAATAATTCCTTCCACCTGCAATACATCCACCTACAGCTTCTCCGTCATTCTGAAAATCCATCGGAAAGAAGCCTGTATCACATTCGTTTGAGCGAATCCATCTGATACGTTCTACCATCAGCTTTCTCTGCTCTACGGTAGGCATCAGCTCCGGTACCGCATTATTTCCAACCGGCATATAGTGGAAGAAAAAGCCAAATCTCGCGCCTTTTTCTGCAATATACTTTATAAATTCAGGATTTGTCACGGCTTCAATATTATTTCTTGTATAGCAAATAGATGTACCAAAGAGAATCCCGTATTTTTTGAAAAGAGACATTGCATTCATCACTGCATCATAATGACCGATTCCTCTTCTTGCATCATTAGTTTCAGGTGTCCCCTCTATGGAAAGCATGAATGTAATATTTCCCAGCCGTACAACCTCTTTACAAAAATCATCATCCACAAGAGTTGAATTACTATATATTCCGAACTGCACATCATTATGCTTTTCTGCAAGCTTAAGTATATCTGCCTTCCTGACAAGGGGCTCTCCACCTGTCATCATATAGAGATACACGCCCAGCTCTTTTCCCTGAGTTACTATCTTATCCATATCGGCAAAAGACAAATTGTTCTTTGGTCCATAAGTGCCTGACCAGCATCCTTTACAGTGCATATTGCAGGCAGAAGTAGGATCAAAAAGTATAAGCCATGGTATGTTACAGCCGTATTTTTCCCTGTTCTTCCGTATAGTCTTTGTTCCCCTGAAGAAAGCCTCGTACCCCAGATTGAGCATGGTCATTTTGGCTATATGCGGATCAGTTTCATCCACTACTCTGTTTATAAAGTTTACCCAGCGGTTATCCGGATCCTTAAATGCACGTCTAACAGCTTCCAGTTTTTCAGGATCAGCAGCCTTCTTTCCCCAAAAGCGTTCTGCTTCATCAACGAGCTTTAAGTATGTTTTGGTGCGGTCATCAGTCTTATCAAGATGGCCAAGGAATTTGTCTATCAGGATACTAAAAGCTTGTCTTTGCGCTGCATGTGAAATATTTGTAAATGTGTTCATATCGTCTCCCAGTATTTTTATGTATATTGACAAAACATCTGTCTGATAATACATTTATATCATCTATACAAATGTCAAACAATATGTTGTGCATATTTGATACACAATTTTACAAAATGTCGTGACAATACAAATGGAGGCCAAAATGTCCACAGAGCTTGAAAAAAGAAATATACGAAGAATGTCAAATAAGGAGTCCAATAGAATTACTAAAGAATGCATCTGTGATGCGATGATCGGATTGATGAAAGAGCATCCGTACAAAGATATAAATATGACCATGATAATAAAAAAATCAGGAGCTTCAAGAGCTTCTGTCTACAGAAATTATCCTTCAAAAGAGACTATCATTCAGGACATTACAAAAAACATAACTGACGAGCTCAGCGCTTCTTTGACAGGACTGTTGCAGAAAAGTAACACGTATGAGTGGTTTTTAAAGGTGTTTTCAAGGCTGCACTCCGATAAAGACATGTGTGTACTTATCCGTAATTCAAATATCTCTTTTACGGATATGTTCTATAATGCCTTATGTATTGCCTCAGACAGCGAATACGCTTACCAACATGAATATATTGCCAGAGGTATTGCTGCCGGCTTATGGGAAGTGTCGCTGACATGGATAAAAAACGGTATGAAAGAATCTCCTGAATATATGGCAAGGGTATGCTCAGAAACCTTAAGATTGGAATGAAAATTACTTAACGAAACATCCAAAAGTTTTATTCAAGAGACAAAATCTGAAAAGCTTGCCCCATCCGGAAACAAATCCTGATTCATATCATCACGTCACCCTTCATACTATACTGACACGGCATTTCGTCCAAGGATATTGGGTTCGTCTGTAAAAAAAAGCAATGACTGTAACAGTAAAGGAAGTCTAATTCAATCGACCATTTCATTAAATTTTTTGTGAGATATTATTCTTGAATTTTAAAATATCCCTGATGTAGAATACAGAATGTTTGCAGATGGTATGGCAAAAGATAGTGTCTGCTGTAGAATCGAGGATGTTTTTATGAAGTATATAAAACAGTTTTTGGTAATTCTTGCGTTTTCATTTACGGGTGAACTTTTGAAGCTCATTCTACCGTTCCCAATTCCTGCAAGTATATATGGAATGGCACTGTTATTTACTGCCTTGATTACAGGAGTGGTGAAGTATACAGATGTTAAGGATGCAGGATCTTTTTTGATTGAGATAATGCCTGTTATGTTCATTCCTGCAGGTGTGGGTCTTGTTAACAGCTGGGTTAATCTCAAACCGATTCTTATACCAGTTAGCATTATTACTGTTGTAACGATTATAACAGTAATGCTTTCTACCGGTTGGATTTCACAGATTATTATCAGAAGGACAAAAAAGTAAGATGAACGCTTTATTTCAAAATTCCCTGTTCGCAGGAGTTACATTAAGTCTTGTTTCATACATGATAGGAGTTTTCCTAAAGAAAAAGTTTAAGCTTGGAATATTTAATCCGCTGCTTATAGCTATTATTCTGTCCTGTGGTACTTTAGTAATAGGAAAAGTGGATTATGAAGTTTATAACGAAGGAGCAAAATACCTAAGCTATTTACTTACTCCTGCAACAGTTTGCCTTGCAATCCCTCTTTATGAGCAGTTTGAATTACTGAAGAAAAATTATAAGGCTGTTCTGCTGGGACTGCTGGCAGGTACAGTGACAAGTTTAGCAACAGTTTTAGTACTGTCTGTGTTATGTGGATTGTCCCATGAAGAATATGTGACACTTTTACCAAAGTCTATTACAACAGCTATTGGAATGGGTGTTTCTGAAGAATTAGGCGGTTACGTTACCATTACTGTGGCTGTTATAATAATAACAGGCGTTCTTGGAAATATGTTTGGAGAATTCATCTGCAAAGCTGCGCATATTGAGGAGCCTATAGCAAAAGGACTGGCTTTTGGTGCAAGTTCCCACGCCATTGGAACAGCTAAGGCAATCGAGATAGGTGATGTAGAAGGCGCAATGAGTGGCCTTGCTATTGCAGTATCAGGTATTTTTACTGTTCTCTTGGCTTCTGTTTTTGCAGGTCTGCACTGATCGTAATTATTTACAATGTATATAAATAATGGTATATTTTAACTGTTATTTGTAGTATTTCATTTATATATTGTTGTTAGTAGAGCCTTGGATTTTCCAGGGCTTTTATTTTGCGCAAAGAGTCAAAACTCTTAAAAATACTAAGAGCTTTGGCTCTTTTTATATATATTTATTTACGATTCCAGGCTATGCCTGATCATATATAGCAACTTTAAATCAGAGTAAAAAGGAGAAACAAATCATGGCAAAGAAACTTATTTCATTCAACTTCAATGGAGAATTTGTCCCGGAGCTTAGCAGTATTCCTGGGAAATATATACTCCGGTAGTTAAAAGAAAATATGGCTATTACACTTTACCTATACTTTACGGAGATAAGTTTGTAGGACGCATTGAGGCCATACCGGATCGCAAAGAAGGTATTCTGAAAGTCAAAGGACTCTGGTGGGAAGATGGAATCCGGCAGACGAAAAAGCTTAATGCTGCATTAGAGCGAACGCTTAAGAATTTTGCCAGATTCAATGATTGTCAAAGTGTGGAGATGATATGATGCACAATGAAATAACTGAAAAAGCAGTTCAATATATAAAGAAATTGTTCGAAGGAAATTCAGACGGGCACGATGCACAGCATACACTTCGAGTATACAAAAATGTGCAGCTGATATCGGAATCATATCCTGAAGCTGATTCCTTTATAACTGCTCTTGCAGCGTTATTGCATGATGCAGACAGACTTGATGCTATTGGCGCAATAGGAATTGCCAGAACCTTTGCTTATGGAGGAAAAGCAGGAAGGTCTCTGGATGATTCAGTGCAGCATTTTTATGATAAACTTCTTCTGCTCAAAGATGAGATGAATACTGAGGCTGCTAAGGAAATTGCCAGAATGAGACATGAATACATGGAAGGATTTCTGAAGGAATACTATGAAGAAATCAGGTGCGAGTAGATTGATCTTTTAATACAATAAAAATCTGGATAGAACATACAGAAAAAAACCTTGACTGACTCTGTCAAAAGGTGCATACTCATTCATTAGCATTTAGCGAAAGGAGTAAAAAATACTATGGATACAATTCAGATACTTAGAGATCTTGTGATAATAATTGTCAGCGCCAAGCTCTTCGGCCTGATTGCAAGGCGACTCCACGCCCCTCAGGTAGCAGGCGAAATAATTGCCGGGCTGATTATCGGTCCCACTCTGTTTGATCTTGTGGAAGCCGGTGATTTTCTTTCCGGTATGGCTGAAATTGGCGTAATCCTTTTGATGTTCAGTGCAGGCCTTGAAACAGATATAGATAAATTGAAGAAATCCGGTGTAAAGGCCACAATACTGGCATGTACCGGTGTTGCTGTGCCTCTTGTCCTTGGAGCCATACTTTATATGTCATTTTATGGCTTCGCCGCTCCCGGATCTATGGAATTTATTAAAGCTCTTTTCATAGGAACAATCCTTACTGCAACCTCCGTAAGCATTACTGTTCAGGTGTTAAAAGAGCTTGGAAAAATCTCTACAGATGTCGGTACAACAATAATGAGTGCCGCTATCATAGATGATGTGATTGGAATCGTTGTTCTTACTGCAGTTCTTGGACTTAAGGATCCAAGCGCCAATCTGATTACGGTTGTTATCAAGACGGTTGCTTTCTTTGTGCTTTCTTTTGTAGTAGGAATTGCCATTTTCAAGATTATGAAGAAAGTAGAAATAAAATGGCCTCATACCAGAAGAATCCCTATCCTGGGATTGGCTCTGGCTTTTGCGATGTCTTACGTTGCTGATAAATACTTTGGCGTTGCAGATATCACGGGCGCATACGTAGCCGGAATTATCTTAAGCTCCTTAGATAATTCCGAGTATATTGACAGAAAGATGGATATCAACTCATACATGATCTTTGGACCAGTATTCTTTGCAAGTGTTGGTCTTCAGACCAACTTAAAGACAGTTGATATGACAATTCTTGCATTCTCAGCAGCTTTTGTAATTGCTGGACTGCTTGGAAAAGTTGTGGGCTGTGGTCTAGTTGCAAAACTCCTTAAATATAACACTTCTGATGCGTTGAAGATTGGCGTAGGTATGATGACAAGAGGCGAAGTAGCCCTTATTGTGGCACAGCGTGGTCTTAAAGCTGAGATAATCGACAGCAGATACTTTACCGCTGTAATTCTCCTTATAATACTGAGTTCAATTCTGACACCAATAATACTTAAAGCAATTTATGCTTCGGATGAATCCAAAGAAAAAAAGCTGCAATAATCCCAGTCTGTGTATGGCTTAATCAGCATTTGCATTGGAAGTTCTACTCCTAATTGGCTTGATGATTTGGAACGATAAATCGGAAGTTATGATATGTGTGCTTGACACAAATACTCCTATATCGTAGTATGAAACTACGATATAGGAGTATTTAATTATGAAGACAAATGGTGGATTTCTTGTTACAAAAATAAAACAGCTGGGTGATCTGCAGCAGCTATATCTTGAGGCGCTTATTGAAGAGGAAGAACGAAGGAATAGGTATTGGTGATTAGGAGGTTTGTTGGGGATGCAGGGGAAATATTCGGTAATTACGCTGTGTGGGAGCACACGTTTTAAAGATCAGTTTCTGGAAGCCCAGAAGAAGCTGACGCTGGAAGGCAAAATAGTAATCAGTGTTGGATTGTTTGGCCATTCAGGGGATTCCGAAGTCTGGGAAAATATGGATGAAGGTACTCTTACCAAGACCAAGGAAATGCTGGACGATATCCATAAGCGCAAGATTGATATGTCTGACGAGATCTTTGTTATCAATGTCGGAGGCTATATCGGTGACAGTACCAGAAGTGAGATTGAGTATGCTTTGGCTCATGGAAAGAAGGTTAGGTATCTGGAGGAACAAAAGTAATGTGGGAAATGGATTATGAAAAAGCAGCATCAGTGTGGTTAGAAAAGGATAAGGAATCTGTCCACATGGAGGAAGATGTTCTTAAGGATAAGATTGATGAGTTTATAAAGGCACACAATACATGTGCATTGGCTGTCGCATCAGGTGATGGGACTTGCCAGCATGGTTGAGCCGTTCACCGAGGAATATCTGAAAATAATGGAGTATAAGAAGATTCCTGTGGAAGCAATGAAACAGCTTCCGATGCCTATGAATCTGATTAAGATTGCACCGGAGAGTTATGATCTGCTTGATTCAGATCTTAAGAAGGATGGCTTTGGAAACAGGCAGCATTTTGAAGTTTGAGCGGAGACGCTTTAACGAACAATAAACAAAAAGCAAGATTGGAGCTGGGGACCGTTCGTAGTTGCGAAGCAGCGAGTTACGGCCCCCGTATCCGACCGAACTAAGTCAGGTAAATTCTGACATGAACGGAGGTGGAGAAACAAATGGGAAGTATTTTGGACGTAGCAGACATTATCAAGAAGATCAATGGTAACAAAGAGCTCATGGCTCAGATTGCCAAGGCTGACCCCAAGGAAGGCGTTGCGCTTCTGAAGAAAGCCAACATTGATGTTAGTGAAGACGACATCAAGAAAGTTCAAGCTGCAGTAGCAGACGGTAAGCTTGACCTCGGAGATCTCAAGGATCTTGCAGGTGGATTGTTCAAGAAGTAATTAAGTGGTTTAAGCCGCGATTCCTACGGGGGTCGCGGCGAACTAATAAGCGCGAAAGGAAAGAGAAAAGCATGGAGTTTACAACAGATATTTTTAGTCAGTTTGATAAGAAATGGGCGCTTTTAACAGCAGGCGACAAAGAGAACTTTAACACTATGACAGTAGCTCTTTTACCATTTGGAGCAAAGGTTGTGAGAGTACATTACTAAGAACGGAGCGAGGAAGTAGATGTTTTTTATCATGGGAATTACAGATGGCAGGAAGGATTTTGATTTCAATCAGCTGATAACCTGCGCTATCTGTGGAAAGTATGGTAGATTCAATGTGTTCATGACATATACAGTGCTGTCTCTTTTCTTTATACCTACATTAAAGTGGAATAAGCATTACTACGTGCAGACCAGCTGCTGCGGAACTGTTTATGAGCTTGATCCGGAGATTGGTAAGATGATCGCAAGAGGCGAAGAAGTGGAGATTCTGCCAAGTCATCTGACTCAGGTAAGCGGCGGAAGAGGATTCACGACCGGTTATAAGAGATGCAGACAGTGTGGATACGAGACAACAGAGGACTTTGATTTTTGTCCTAAGTGCGGAACGAGGTTTTGAGGAGCTGGGATTATGCTGAGGCTGTTACCATAGGTGTGTTTGAGAACAATGACATTGCTCATGAATGCTACAAGAAGATTGGATTCAAGGATAAAGAGGTAACGGAAAAAGAGCCTTTTAATATTATTGAAATGGAACTGAAGAGGGAAGATTTTATACTACAAGGCTAATAGACAACTAAACTAACCGGTGTTATTATTCGATATATAAGAGAGAAGCGGAGCAGACAATAGAAGCTCCCGGAAAGGAAAAGAAAGAGACATGACAACAGTGAATCGCAATTATTGCCTCTATAGCGAAAGTTATGAATCATCACTCCAGAGCAAATCAGAGTGGATGTTTAATTTCATGCGCTCATTTAAGGATAGGCAAATGCGAGAAAATGTTGTTTTAGGCAGGGACCGGATGAAGTAATCCGGAGTAGAAGCTTATAGATAAACATGTTTGCGTACCGCTTACCTTAGATGAAAAGGCAGGCGGTTTTTCTTTTGCCTGAAAATATGCAGAGTTGGCTCAATTGGTACAGCAGCGGTCCTGAAAACCGCCATCCTGAAAGGGTATCTGGGTTCGAATCCCAGGCTCTTCGCTATAGATTCGTGGTGTAATTGGATGCGTGGCCTCCGGGGGAGGCCGAGCTACGCATTCGGAGGACGCGAAGCGACGACGGACGCCAGCCTCTCAAGCTGGAGATGTCGGGTTCAAGCCCCGCAGGAGCTATTATGGGTGGGTATGCCTAGAAGCGAGGGCAAGAGTCTGTAAAACTCCCACATTAGAAACACCGCAGGTGCAATTCCTGCTCCACCCACTTAAATATGCCGTGGTGGCCGAGTGGTAAGGCACCTGATTGCTAATCAGCGGTTTCCTTCACGGGAAGATAGGTTCGATCCCTATTCACGGCGTTGTGTCATCTGATGACACTATACAAATAGGTCCGATACGCATATCAGGCAGATTATGAAGCTGGATGATCCCTTTGAAAGATTCTTTTATGAGTTTGAATGTATTCAAGGAGCATGGAGTATAAGTGAGCTTTTGAAAACCTGACTTCTATCGTAATAGGAGCTATGGTGCTTTTAATCGGCTTCGGAATTGGGTATTGCATTTACAGCTATAGATACCAGGAAATCATTATCTTCCTTGTTGTAGGAATGATAATGATGGCAGGAATGTTTGCAGTAACTGTTGTTGAGGATATTTGCGATACGCTTGCTGAAAAGATAAGCGACTTATGAGAACAAGTTCAATATGTCAGAAAAATGGCCGTTTGACAGTGCAATTACTGTTAAATGGCTCTTTTTCTGTTATAGTAAAAATAAAGGCTGTTCTAATTAGATATGTGAACAATATTTTGTTTGAGAAAAATTAACTTCAGTAAAACGTACTATGGAGGAGAGGCATAAAATATAATGATACGAGAAGTGAAAAAAGAGGATCTTGAAGCACTTTTGGAACTGTATCTATATTTACATGAAGACAGCATTCCAAAGCAGGATGAACATCTTGAAAAAACATGGAATCAGATTGTTGAAGATCCGAATCACCATCTAATTGTAAATGAGATTGATGGTCAGATTGTATCTTCCTGTGTTTGTGTGATCATCCCGAATTTGACAAGAAATGTAAGACCATATGCTTTTGTTGAGAATGTGGTAACACACGTGGATTTCAGAGGGAACGGATATGCAGGTGAATGTCTGGACTATGCACGGAAGATTGCTGAGAAGGAAAACTGCTACAAATTGATGCTGCTGACTGGATCAAAGAAGCCTGAGACTCTGCATTTCTATGAGAAGGCTGGGTATAACAGCAGTGATAAGACGGCTTTCATACAGTGGATCTGATAAGAGCTTATATGATGATGGGTGAATATGTCCTTTATTATCGAGGCAAGGTGTTTGGCGGTATCTATGATGACCGCTTTCTGGTGAAGCTTACAAAAACTGCTATAGCTATGATGCCTGATGCGGAGCTGGAACTTCCGTATGAAGGAGCAAAAGAAATGATCCTTTAGGGTTGACATCAATTGAATACAAAACAGATGTAGAACCGAGAAAACAAGAGATTATAGATTTCTGCAAGAATATCTAAATATCTTTTTATATAATGCAGCAGGTTAGGAGTTATATATTTCATGAAAACTATCATTTTCACAATGGGAACAAGAGGAGATATCCAACCGTACATATATCTTGCAAGGGCTCTTAAGAAAAACGGACATGATGTAAAACTCGGTTCTCATCCCTGTTGGAGAAAACTTATTGAAGAATCGGGTATTTCCTTTCTTTCCGTCGGACCTGATATTGATATAGAGATGGAAGCAGCTGTTATCAGAGGTAAAAGTTCAAATGCCGTCCTTAGCATGCTTAAGACAATGAATTTCATATTTAAGATCATTCAGAATTCAACGAATGAAATATATGAGGCATGCAAAGGAAATGATCTTATCATAGTAAGTCACAGTCAGATGGGAGCAGTTGAAGCGGAGGCCTTGAATATTCCCACAGTAAACGTGACTTTGCAGACTGAAATGATCCCCGAAAAGAAAAAGCCGCAGACATTTATTAATAAGCTTATCGGGGGCTTGATCGGTAAACAGATAAACAAGCCATATAACAAGATCAGAAAGGTTTATGGTCTTAAAGCGATGAGAGTCGGTGATTCCCTGATGTCTCAAAAACTCGACCTGATCCCCATAAGTAAATTTGTTGTGACAAGAAGCCCATATTGGGAAGACCAGCATATTTTGACAGGCTATTGGTTTGAAGAAGAGGAGGTATATTCGCCAAGTGAGGAATTAACAGCCTTTCTTAAAAGTGGTGAAAAGCCTGTTCTGCTCGCACTCGGCGCAATGTCATTCGAAGATAAAGCAGAAACGGATAAACTGGATATGTTTGTCAAAGCATTTCAAAAGGCGGGATGCAGGGCAATCGTACAAGGGTTTCAAAAATCACTTGAAGAGTATAAACTTCCGGAAACAATGATGTCTGTTGGGAGTGTTCCTCACAGCTGGCTCTTCAAACAGTGCAGCTTCGTGATTCATCACTGTGGTTTTGGAACATCTGCTGCAACCATGATCTATGGAATACCGTCTATACCGGTTCCTCATGTGCTGGACCAGATGGGATTTGCAATGCAGCTTAGAAATTTAAATGTGGCCACGGAACCATTGAAAGCAAAGGAGCTGACTGAAGAAAATATCTATAATTCCATTGTTCAAATGCAAGATACGTATGATGAAAAAAGCAAAAATGCAATGGAAATATCTGATAAGATCAGGACTGAGGGTGGATTGTCTGAAGCAGTACAATTAATTGAAAGTGTTATATGATTTATCTTCCAGATAATTTATTATTGAAAACAACACTTTTTTGAAATTGTGTTGTTCAGTTTAACATTCCTCCTAGGTAGAATGAAGCAATGGCTGGAGGCCGAATGTCTTGAAAAAACAGATGAGATAGCAGGAGTGATCACAAAATGCATACGACCATATATAGAAGCGGATTGACCGTACCATCCGTAAGCGGCATATGAAGCGGCTGATCCAAAAAATAGATAGTACTGAAGTGGGACACAGGATTCTTAGGGATCCTGTATTGGCTGTTCATAACAGCAAATATGAGCATGGGATGGAATGCCGTATATGCGATTTTTAACGGGGTAATGGGAATCATATACCATTCATTCTGGTTTGTTTCAATGTTTGCTTATTACATGGTTTTGTCCGTAATGCGATTTATAGTTGTTTCTTCGAAATACAAAAAGCTGCGAAGGTCAGAATCAAGAATGATGAAAATGATCGGCGGAGGCATGATCTTTCTGGCTATCGTGGTATCGGGTATTGTGTGCATGGGCATAGCTGAAAAACATAACCCCAAATATCATATCATTATAATGATCACTATCGCTGCATATACATTTTACATTGTTATCCTGGCTATAATAAGCTTTGTAAAAGCTCAAAAAAGGAAAAATCCATCAATGATAATGCTAAGAAATATATCCATGGCTTGTGCTATTGTGGCACTATTGTCACTGGAACGATCCATGCTCGGCACATTCGGAGATGCAGGTGATAGGTTCTCGATGACAATGACGATCATATCCGGTGCAGTTGCAGTTCTGCTTGTTGTTGTAATCGGTGTTTCTATGCTTATACAAGCAGGACGAGTTGAGGAGAAAATTCTACCGGATAGTAAATAAAAATCGGAATATAACGTAGCTTGAAAAATCGAGATTTGTGGGGATGAGTGATGAAGCATAATTTCTGAATGATACATGATATATGGAGGCAAAGCAGAAGATGTAAAAAGAATTAGAAATACTACAGGAATGTCACAAAAAACCTTTGCAAGTTATATGGGAGTATCAGATAAAACGGTTGAAGCATGGGAATCTGGTACTAATCATCCATCTGGAGCTGCTAGCAGAATACTAAATATGATGGAGATTGACAAGGATTTGGTGATTAAGTTTCCTTTTGTTAGTAATGTGCAAGATAAAAAGGCCCTTCGGTGAAAATGATTACTAAAGCCATTTGGAGGCAGGTTGACATGCTTCTAAATGGTTTTTGTAATTTTCTGGCAAAAAAGTATTGACCATCACGTTACGTTATGGTTTAAGGTATAGTTACACGTGAAGGAGATGAAAGCTATGATGACAGTAAATGATGTTAGTAAAATGACGGGAGTGAGTATACGCACACTGCATTATTACGACGAGATTGGACTCTTAAAGCCGGCGAAATACACCGATTCTGACTACAGGCTGTATGACGATGCAGCTCTGGAAAAGTTGCAGCAGATTTTACTGTTCAGGGAGCTGGAATTTCCGCTAAAAGATATAAAGGAAATAGTTAACAGATCTGACTTTGACAAGACAAAAGCACTGGAACAGCAGATAGAACTTCTGGAACTTAAGAAGGAGCACATTGAGAATCTGCTGAACATGTGCAAATACCTAAAAGTGAGAGGAGTGAGGAAATTGAATTTTTCAGCATTTGATACAAGTAAGCTTGATGAATACGCAAAAAAGGCTAAAGAACAGTGGGGAGATACTCCTGCTTATAAAGAATATGCCGAAAAAAGCAAGAACTGGACAAAAGAATATGAAAGCGGACTGATGGCTGATTTTACCAAACTTTTTGAAGAGTTTGGTACTATGAAGGAAATGGATCCGGCATCCGAAGAGGTTCAGGCTCAGGTAAAGAAAGTACAGGATTTCATTACGGAGAATATGTACACATGCACTGATGATATTCTTTATGGCCTTGGAACAGGCTATGTAGGTGGCGGAGAGTTGACCCAGAATATTGAAAAGATGGGCGGTGAAGGAACTTCAGAGTTTATCTTCCAGGCAATTAAGATCTATTGCGGAAAATGATCACAACAAAACACGATTTTGAAGTCATCTGGCGGATAAAATACCGTCAGGTGGCTTTTTTTCTTTTATAAAAACAGATATAGTAGAAGATAAGTATTTTGAAAAAAAGAGCCGATTTTGGACTAGAGTCAGACAATATGAGTCTTGGAGCTGAAGAGCAGAAAAAAGAATGTGCTGAAAGAGTTGGATGCTTATGAGGACGAAGCGGGGTTCGTGCTGAAAATAGTGGATATAGATGAGGCTATTGCGACTAATGCAGCGTATTCTAGTGAAGATTATTTCAATGAAATCATGATCAAAAGAGATAGAAGAATGCTTGAAATGGTAAAGCAGGAGTTGGGATGGAAATAAGGATTGCAGACAAACAAGATATTGATCTCATGATGAGCAGCAGACTGGAAATGTTAAAAGAAGTTAATTCTCTTGAAGCAGATTACCGGTATTCTGAGAGTTTTGTAGAGGAAAGCAGGAGATACTTCCTTGAGGGAGATCAGACTTGATGCAACAGAGGCGGGGAGGCCCCTTTATAAAAAATGTGGCTTTGAAGACTCGGAAGAATGCATGGTTTTGGTAAAAGAGAAATGAACAATCCCTGGGAAGAGATAAAACTTGATGATTATGAAAAGCATATGAGCCTGGACTCTGTAAAGCAGCTGCAGACCATTAACAAAATGATGAAAGAGCAGTTTGATGCTTATCAAGTAAACACGGCAATGATTTTTGGCATAGCCGGTGGCAATGGATTAGAACATGTCAACAAAGAAAAGTATCAGATTGTTTATGGCGTAGATATAAATAAAGAGTACCTTGAAGCTGTCTCTGGACGCTATACAGACTTGTCAGGCGTATTGCAGTGCCTTCAGGTTGATCTTATAAAAGATACATCAAAGCTGCCTAATGCACAGCTACTAATTGCAAATCTGCTAATAGAATACATTGGATATCAGAAGATACTGGAGGAGACAGAGTCTCTTCCTAACGGAAAAGCTTTATTAAGAATTGATTTCAAAAAAGGAAAAGAACGAACCTATGGCATCAACTAAAGAGTACCTGGATTTCATATTAGAACAGCTCTCTGAGCTGGATGGTTTTCATGATGGAGCAATTATCGTTTTTTGAGGAAAAACACAATGATCCACGGCCTCCGCTGGCACTTAACTGGAATCTGTGGCATGGATGCACCAGAGCAAGTACAGGGTGCCTACATTGTTATGTTTACCGGAGAGATGAGTCCATAGGAAAGGACCCTACAGTCCTTCATAAGACAGATAACTTTAATCTCCCAATACGAAAACTAAGGTCAGGACAGTATAAGGGCATGTATAAGGTTCCATGCGGGTCACACATTTATACATGTTTTTCTTCAGATTTCTTTCATCCCGATGCAGATGGATGGAGAAAAGATGCCTGGGAAATGATGCATGAGCGTTCAGATTGTACATTCTTTATGATTACTAAAAGACCTGAGCGTATTGCAGATCATCTCCCCGCAGGATGGGGGAACGGATGGGGGCATGTTACGATAGCCGTTACCTGTGAGAATCAGGATATGCTGGATAAGAGACTTCCGGTTTATCTGGATCTTCCATTGTTCCATCATGCCGTGATGATAGAACCTATGCTGACTGAGGTGGATTTGAGTCCATATATCGAAAAATACAGGACTTCCGATGGGCGACCGCTCATCGAGGAGGTTTCCGTAGGTGGAGAGTCAGGAGCAAATGCAAGGGTCTGCGATTATAAATGGGTAGAGAAGGTATGGTTACAGTGTAAAGAGAACGGAATCTCATTTTATTATCACCAGACAGGAGCAAAACTGATTAAGGATGGGAAGCTTTATAACATCCCAAGAAAGCTACAGCATATCCAGGCGCATAAAGCTGGATTGGATTTATAACTTTCTAGATAATGAAATAAGCAAATCGAGATTGAAGAGGTGAAGCCATGGCATGGAAATGTCCGAAATGCGGCAGAGAGTTCAGCAGACAAAACCAGGACCATTACTGTGTGAAACCGCAGAATATTGATGAATACATTGCTGCCCAGGATGAGAAATATAAGCCCAGATTAATGGAGATCCGGGAGATCCTTCGTGATGCACTGCCGGACGCGGAGGAACGGATCTCCTGGTCGATGCCCACTTATTGGAAAGGTCGTAATATCATTCATTTCGCAGCATCAAAGAAACATCTGGGCATTTATCCTGGTGATGAGGCTACAGCTGTATTTACGGAGGAACTCTCCGATTATGACGTAAGCAAGGGCACGATACGGATCCCCTATGATCAGCCTTTACCGGAAGCACTGATCATAAGGATCGCAAAATGGTGCTTTGAGAACTATTCCAAATAAGGTGTAAAGATGGTATGCCTAAGTCTTAATCCGGGGATGGAGTGTGCAGATCCACCCTATGAATTCTGCGAATATCTTGATGGAGAGTATAAGGAAACTGATATCCGCATCAGGCATAACGAAGCTGTAAAAGCGATCGGAAAAGAAAATGATCACATTAAGTTCAAAACACTGCCAGAGTCAAAGGTTCTGAGCATCTATCATAAGGGCTCTTATGCTAATATCGGTGAAGCTTATGCATTTCTTATGAAATATGCAGACCAGAACGGATATACAGTAGCAGGTCTTGCCAGAGAGTGTTATATTGACGGAATCTGGAATAAAGAATCTGAGGAAGAATGGCTGACTGAGATCCAGCTTCCGATTGAAGACGTTACAAAATGAATAGAAGATATTACGGATCTGAAGCTGCAGAACTGGCCAACGAAAAGGGGCTGTCTTACTTGTCGGTTACTACACTGTCAGAATATTTAGGAATCAGGAAGCCTTCATTGTACAATCACATGAAGACCATAGAAGATATGCACAGAAGTCTTATGATATATGGGTGGCAAACTGTATCGGAAGATGTTGTCAGAGGAATTGATTCTTCAGATGAAAAAGCAAATCTATTTGAGTACGGAAAAAAGTTCTATAAGTTTGCAATGGAGAATATGGAAGAGAAAAGCTTAGGGGTTTAGGCTATAACTGGACAACTGATACGATTGAATATGTCATCGGGCTTAAATCCGGCGACATAGATAATGCAAACTGTTCTGTGGTTTTGCCGAATTCAGGATGGATTGCCATAAAAGGAAAAACAGCAGAATTAGATATAATCTATCAGGAAATCTACGCCGATGGGGTTCTTACATATGAGATTGAAACTTTTACCGATGAAGGCGAATGTGAGATTTTATATTATAGATAGTTTTCAATTTTGACGAAGGTGCCGGAGGTAAAGTTTCATGTGTGAAGAGCGTAAGTGGAAAAAGGATATACATAAGTCTGTTGGAGAACTAACTGATTTTTATAAAAATGGGATTAACTGCTATCTGATGATGAAAAGAAGAGGGTAAAGATATGAGTCTACAATTTGTAAAAGCAAGCACTTCTGATGCTTTGACACTTAATGGAATATCTAAAAGAGCCTTTGATAGCGATGTTCAGGTTGGAGCACCTTCAGCTGGTGGGCCACCTGGATATATGTCTGTTTCTTATCACACAAAGATGGCCAGAACAAATCATTTGTATAAGCTCACGGACAATGGACTAATTGTTGGTGGTGCGATTCTATTTTTGGAAAAAGACAAGTTGAACATCGGAAGGATCTTTGTAAGCCCGGAGCATTTTCGCAAAGGTTATGGAGTCTACATGATGCAGGAAATTGAGACAATGTTTTCAAATGTAAAGGAATTTGTATTAGATACACCCATTTGGAATGTCAGAACAAACGCCTTTTATACCAAGCTGGGATATGTGGAAGTGAGTCGGGATAATGAATTCATTTATTATATTAAGAAATGTGAGTGATCAGGTGATAATAGGCTATGTTTATTGCTGACAATAAACAAAACGTATTGGAAAGATTTGATGTTTCTGTTTATCATTTAAGATGAGGTGATCAGGATGATAAACGCTAAGGTAAAAGAATTTTTGGATATAAAAGGATTGGGAGACAGGCTGACAGAGCATTCTGAGACGATTGATACAGTTGAACATGCTGCACAGCAGATAGGATGTACGGAGCCTGAGATTGCCAAGACGCTGTCATTTATTGTTGAGGAAAAGCCGGTCATAGTTGTTATGGCAGGTGATGGCAAGGTAAACAGCTCCAAGTTCAAATCTGTTTTCCATACAAAGCCCCATATGATCCCAAGGGACCAGGTGGAGGATATAACTGGATTTCAGCCGGGAGGAGTGTGCCCGTTTGCAGTTCCTGCAGGGATTCCGATATGGCTTGATGTATCGATGAAACGATTTGAATACGTCCATCCAGCTGGAGGTAATGAGTTTACGTCGGTTAAGATATCTCCCGGTGAGCTTGAAGAAATTACCGGAACTCAGGGCTGGTGTGATGTTTGCAAAGGATGGGAAGAGGAGGACTAAAAGTTGGAATTTAAAGATGTAGTAAAGAACCGCTATTCATGTAAGAAGTACAGTGAGAGAAAGGTGGACAGAGCAAGACTCAACGAGATCCTTGAAGCAGGTCGCCTTGCTTCTACAGCCAAGAATCTTCAGGAGCATCATATCTATGTCGTTGAGTCAGAAGAGAATCTGGCCAAGATCGATAAGGCAACTCCTTGTCGCTACGGCGCTCCAACAGTACTTGTTGTAGCTTTTGATAAGAATAATGTATTCACATACCCGGGTGGCAAAAGAGATTCCGGTATTGAAGATGCTTCTATTGTAGCAACACATCTTATGCTTGCTGCAGCAAACGAAGGCGTAGACAGCTGTTGGCTAAATTTCTTTGATCCTGATGCACTTGCAAGTGATCTTCATCTTCCAGAGAATGAGGAGATCCTGATGATTCTTGATCTTGGCTATGCTGCAGAAGGAGCGGGGCCACTTGATAATCACTACAGCAGAAAAGAACAGCCAGAGACAGTAAGTTATATTTAAAACATAAGTGCCATGTTTCGGTTTCAAATTACCGTCACATGGCATTTTTTATTGCCCGGGAATATAGTAAAATTGTTAATGGATGCGTTGATGATATTAGCTTGGAGGACATGATTATGAGCAGAAAAGATTTTGGAGCAAAACCTTTTAGTTATCCACAGCCAGTGTGGATCATTGGAACATATGATGAGAATGGAAACTGTTGTAGAAGGGACTTGTGATACACTTACAGAGAAGATAAGCGACTTATGAAAATAGGTTCAATATGTCAGAAAAATTGCCGTTTGACAGTATAATTTACTGTTAAATGGCTCTTTTTCTGTTATAGTAAAAATATGTTTTTTATCGGAGGGTGTAGGTGAAGGTTGTTCTTATTAGGCATGGTAAAGTGAATTTTAGATGGAAATCTTGGTACACATCTGACCAGTTCGACGAAGCATGCGTGCTGTATGACAAGGCTCCTATCATGAAGTTAAGCTATTCTATACCTGATGCGAAGTATTCCAGCTATTACATAAGTGCCTTGTCGAGAACTGGGGAAACAGCTCAGAGTATCTTTGGTGAGCAGGACTATATTTCTACAGATCTGATTAACGAAGTCCCATTATCAGCAAGTTTATATATCAGAGTTAAATTACCATTACTGTTTTGGAATACCTCAGGCAGGATTCAATGGTATTTCAATAACAGCAGGCAGAAGGAAAGAAGGCTGCAGACAGAGAAAAGGGCTATGCAGTTTGTGAAGATGCTTATGGAAAAGAATGAGGACTGCGTGGTGGTAACACATGGATTTTTCATGCATACGCTTGTGGCTGAGCTTAAAAGAATGAATTTTAGCATTGATAATAAATCGCTAAAATATGCAAATGGCGAATGTGTGATAGCAAGATTATAAATTTTCATGGGAGAAGAAAAATACGGAGCATTGAAGATAACACTTTTGATGTGGTAATCTGCCATAATGTTCTTGAATATGTTGATGACATGAGTGGTGTGCTAACACAGCTGATAAGAGTGCTGAAGCCAGGCGGGATTTTATCGATAGTAAAACATAATGAATATGGTAAGGCCTTCGCGTATGCTGTATTAAACGACAACCCCGCAGCGGCATTAGATGTCCTGAATAAGTGCACTGAAGAAAGTGCTTTTGGAAACAGAAATGTGTATAGCAACGAGTATCTTGCTGATTTCTTTGCTGATGATGCAGAGCTAAAAGATGTTTATGGTATAAGGACGTTTTTTGGATTGTCATCAAATAATGAGATCAAATTCAACGAAGAATGGTATAGAGGCATGCTTGAACTGGAAACAAAGGCCGGAGTAATTGATGAGTATGTGAAGGTCGCTTTTTATAATCACCTGATATTTAAAAAGAAATAAAGCTATGAGGATAACGGAGGAAGCGTATGTGCGGAGTATGCGATAGAATTAAAGAAACAAAAGCTGGGGACAATCCATTTCTTGTAAAAGAATTGGGAACTGGATATGTGGTAATTGGGGATTTCCAGCATTTTAAGGGATATACATTATTTTTGTATAAAGACCATGTTGTTGAATTGTTTGATCTGGACAAGGAAACAAGAGCAAAGCACTTATATGAAATGACACTTGTTGCTGAAGCTGTGAAAAATGCCTTTGGAGCTGAAAAGATGAATTATGAGTGCCTGGGAAATGGTGAAGGCGGTGCACATATTCATTGGCATCTGTTTCCGAGAAGGACTGGCGACATAGATAATTATGGAAACAAAGGCAAGGGACCTGTTTGGTGCTATCCAAGTGAAAAAATGTATGCTGACATAAATAGACCCAGCAGTGAAGAACTAGAAGAGATGAAAGCAAAACTTCTTTGTGAGCTGGATAAACTATTGTAATACATTAAGAAAGATTGATGAAGGATGAGACTTTGAGTTAACAGAAGAGCTTGCGGAGAGTATCTGCAGAATGTACCTGACGCACCCGGGAGTGGATGTTGCCGGGATACTACAGAGGATAAGCTGAAAGGTGCCTAAAAATGGAACTAAAGCGAATTGGAGTTGAGCAAAAAGAAGCGATAAAAAAGCTGTTTGTAAGTGTGTTTACTATAGAACCATGGAACGATGACTGGTCAGATGAAAAGCAGTTGGATTGCTATATAGATGATCTGATTGGACAGGGATATTCGCTTACATATGGGTTATATGATGGTGATGAACTCATCGGTATGTCATTGGGCTACATAAAACACTGGTATAAAGGGACTGAATACTATATTGATGAACTATGTATAAGAACTGACAGGCAAGGCGCAGGAGCCGGTAACTTTTTCCTGTCAGAAATAGAAAAGGCAATTAAAGAGCTGGGGCTGAAGCAGATCTTCTTACAGACAGAAGCGCATGTGCCTGCATATGAGTTCTATAAAAAGAACGGCTATATCGAATTAGAAGGGCATGTATCATTTGCCAAGGAGCTATGAAAAACAACTGGGAGAAATTAGAACATGCTTGAAAGAATGGATGATTTCTTTACTGCCCGTATCAATGGGTATGAGGTAAAGAGCCATGAGTCTACATGATGCAGGAAATTGAGGCGATGTTTTCAGATGCAAAGGAATTCACGTTGGATACGCCCATTTGGAATGTCAGAACAAATGCATTTTATTCTAAGCTTGGGTATACAGAAGCGTGATGCATAGATTGAGGAAAAGAAAATGAGAATAGAGACTGAGAGATTGATTCTTCGTCCATTTCAGGAGGGGGATACAAAATAACTTTTTTTAATATAGTGCTATGGAGGACGCTGTTTATGAGCAGTATAGAAATGTACAAGAAGTATTTTACAAAGGAATATTTGATGGGACCGAATTCCTTTAGGCTGCTTGATGAATTGATTCGCAAAAGACCTGAAGGCGCTTGCTTTAACAGGACACTGGATTTGGGGTGCGGTTATGCCTTAACATCGATGTTTGTAGCAAATGAAACGGATGCAGAGCATGTATACGCATTTGATCTTTGGGTACCCGCAACAGAAAACTACCGAAGGATTCAGGATAATGGTCTGGAAGACAAGATTATTCCAATCCATGGTGATGCCATGGACATGCCTTTCGCTGAAGAGTATTTCGATGCCATAGTCAGTGTAGATGCATATCATTACTTTGGATGTAAAGAAGGCATCTTTTCTGAGAAGGTACTACCATATGTAAAAAAAGGCGGTACAGTAATGATCGCGGTTCCGGGGTTAAAGGAACAGCCACAAGGTGAGCTTAAAGTAATATTTGAGACATGGGCGGAAGGCGATGATTCGGAACTTTTCAAGACAGCATCTTGGTGGGAAAAACTGTTGAAGGATGAGTGCCAAGACCGATGCGATATCGAAGTTAAGGAGGCTGATTGCTACGATATCGCTTGGCGGGAATGGTTTGAATCAGGACATGAATATGGCATACGCGATAAGGAGTTTTTGGATAAGGGTCTGTATGATATTCTGAATTTCCTTCTAATTTATGTTCGAAAAGAATGATAAATGGTAAAGACCGGCTTTGAAATCTTTGAACTGTCCGGCAATACATATACGGTGAGAAAAAAAACTGATTCTATAAATGGGAATATATTTCAGGATAATGAAATAAATCGAAGTTTGGTAGTGGGGTAGTACAATGATTAGAATTATGAAAAACAGTGATTTAACACAATGTGGTTCGATTTATACAAAAGCATTTCCGATGGAATATTGGGGAATAGATTGGAAGACAGAAAATGCCACAGAATATCTTCAGGATTTTTTTGAACAGAGAAGATTTGTGGGATTTGTATATGAGGAAAATAAAGAAGTACTAGGGTGTATATTTGCACTTCGTAAGATTTCAGGCAGCAAAGAAGAGATTTATATTAATGAGATGGCAGTACTTCCTGAGCGACAAGGTCAAGGAATAGGTAAGCAGTTATTAAACGCTGTTAAAGATTATAGTAAGGACAAAGGACTTGCGGGCATTGTTCTTTATACTAGCGAGTATGCGCCAGCGGCTAAGTTTTATGAGAAGAATGGGTTTAAGTTGTCAAAGGGAACTATATGTATGTATTGTGAATAATTTAGGGATGAGTAAATTCAAGTTTAGCCGGATTAAAGATTTTAGGAAAAGAGTGAGGTGTTGCAATAAAAAGGATCAGTTTTATGAAACAAAGGGGATACAAAATGTCTTTATCAGAAAGAGCACTAGAGATACTTGATCGATACAATAAAACAGAAGATGTGATAGAAACCACCAAGAAATTTGTTTATGAGATGCTTGGACCAACGCCTGATAGAGGCGACATGCTCTATCGCTACGAACATTCAATACGAGTTGCAGAAAACGGCAGGATGATCGCGATTGCTGAGAACCTCCCTGTCACCGATACTGTTGTTGCCTGCCTTCTTCATGACGTTGGCTACAGAGAATGTGGTGACGACTGGCGCATACATCCACAGGTAAGCGCCGATATTGCCGCAGAGTATCTTGCCAGAATAGGCTATGATCCTGATATGGCAAAAGAAATAGTGCAGGGAATCGGAAGGCATAATCTGACTGACACGTTACCTGAGGATATGAGCGTATTCCAGACCACCATCAGAGACAGCGATGATATCGACAGATTCGATATTATCAGGATTGCAATGGCTATGGGCAGCTCTGTTCACGAAAAGACAAATGTCGAGATCATCGAATCCTGTCAAAAGCAGATTGATATAGCTAGATGGTACATGACACTTCCAAGGGGAACTAAGACCGCCAAGGATATGATGGATAAAGAACTAACTCAGAGAATTGAACTTCTTGAACAGATCATAGCGCAGGCCAAGAAAGGCTTTGAATAAAACAATGAATGCTTTAATCGTTAATTGCAGTCCTGTAAAAATGGGAGCTACAGCAGAAATTGTAAACATCATAGATAAAGAAATATCATCTAGATATAACACAAAATGCATCTGCATAATAATTCATCCGGGCGTTTTGCCCGGATATTTTTCCTGATACATATATACGCTTGCGTATATATAATTCTAAGTATATAATAAAGGTGGAAGGAGGATGCGACTATGTACATTAAGCAATATCTTGAAGATAACAGTATATCTATATATAAAGTGGCGAATAGCGCTCTGGTTGCTTATCCTACGGTCTTTAACATTGTTAATGGGAAGGTGGATATCCTTAACTGTGCTCTTGGTGTTGTGAAAAAGATAGCTGATGCTCTTAACCTCACAATAGATGAGCTTCTTACGCTGTGCGATAAGAATCATTCCTTCAACCTTTTCAGAAGTGAGCAGTGTCATCTAGTAAATCGTATTGGTGAGATAGATTACGTAATCGACCTTTTGGAAAAGAAAAAGATAGATTATTACTGGAAATTGGATATGAAAGCAGAAGCTTTTTATCTTCTTGCAATGCTTGATTATCTGAGCAAGCGGAACGACCTTCCAAAGTGTACTGAGTATGAGAACATCAGACGATATAAGTTGGAAAAGCCGGTTTTTCCCGCTGATACAGAGTTATCAGAAATGCTTTTGGGAAAAGACGCGCAACAAGAAGCTTTGAATCACGCAATTCCAGAGTTCCTTGATTTTAATATAGTAGAATGCGAGATTATAAATGGATAAGGTTTTATTTACGAAAGATAATATAGACAATCTGCTGTTCCAACTTGCAAAAGAGTATAAAAAGATCAATAAAAAGAATACACCTGCAGAGATTGTAATTATTGGTGGAGCAGCAATAGTATCAAAATATGGGTTTCGAGCTTCTACTACGGATATCGATAGTTTGATCTTTGCCTCTTCTTCAATGAAGGATGCTATAAATACCGTAGGCGACAAAAATGGACTGCCCACGGGTTGGATCAATGAGGAATTCAGAAAAACAAGTTCATACACTGAGAAGATCAGGCAGTATTCCAAGCATTATAAGCTGTTTGCAAATATTCTAGAAGCGAGGATGCTTCCTTCCGAGTACGATGTAGCAATGAAACTTGCGTCATTAAGACCGTACAAGTATGATATGTCAGATGCTGTCGGCATCATAAAGTCAGAGAATATTACAAGAGAGCAGATAGAGAAAGCAATTGTGGATTTTTATGGAGAATTCGAAAATCTGTCCCATCCTGATGAAGCCAAAAAACTTCTTGATAGCATCTTTTCTGCGCATAACCTGGATGAGCTATATGACAGTACCAGAACATCAGAATCGGATAACCGGGTAATTCTCAAGGATATCGATGATAATTATCCGAAACTTCTTAATGAAGGTAATCTGGCAAGCGTGCTAGAGGCTGCAAAAAGGAAGAAAGACAGTAAATAGTAATAGTCTCATGAAATTTTGAGACTATCATGAGACTGAGTTTTCTTAGGAGCTTCGCTATGATGAATCAGGAAACTATTAACTTTATCTTGCAGAGAATGGTATGTAGCGACTAGTGAAAATACCATAGTGAATATAATAGATGAAGAGGCTGGGACCTACTATGCCGGGCAAAAGACAGCAGAAGAGGTGGCAGATATTATACAGAGCAGGGTGAGTATTTATCTAAGTGAGACAAAGTGAGTGATTATTTGTTAATATGATTAATGATTGAAGATGATTATTTATTCATTTTTCTTGACAACAAAGCTCTTTACCCAGTATAGTTGATGAAACAAAATAAACAGGCGCCCATTGCTACCGAGTAGTGGGATTAACGTCATTTCTTTACCGTTAGGTCTTAGCAGGTAAGGAAATGGCGTATTTTGTTATAAGGAGGTTTTTATATGAAGTGGCTCTATTTGTTTTTGGCAGGTGCGTTGGAGATCTCCTGGGCTGTGGCTTTGAAAAGTTATCCGTTCCACAGGTGGTTTGTGTTATCCTTATTGTAATTGGAATAGCCGGACTAAAGATTTTAGGAAAAGAGTGAGGTGGTTGCGATGTTTAGGAAAATGAGAAGGTTCAAGCAACAGATTTCTGATGCGGAGTGCATTGAGATTTTGAAGAATACTAAAAGAGGCGTTCTTTCACTGATAGGCGATGATGGGTATCCTTATGGTCTTCCTATAGACCATTGGTATTGTGAAGAGGATGGAAAGATCTACTTTCATGGAGCGAAAGAGGGACATAAGATCGACTCTATAAAAGCCTGCGATAAAGCCAGTTACTGTGTATATGACGAGGGCTATCGGAAGGAAGGCGATTGGGCTCTTAATATAAAAAGTGTCATTCTGTTTGGCAGGATCTGCCTTGTTGAAAATGAAGATAAGGCAAGAGATATATGTACTGCGCTGACCAGGAAGTTTACTGATGATGCAGAGTATCTGGAGAAAGAACTTAAGAATGCATTTCCAAGAGTTCAATGTCTGGAGTTTTCTCCTGAACATATGACGGGAAAACTGGTTAATGAGTCATGACAAGTAAGTAAACTCGGAAATATCCAGTAGGTATGGGGTTAGTGGAACGATGTTTTGATCTGAGCTAGGAATTTTTCAGCTATAGGTGTAAAGGATGGGAATTTGTGCCAGATCAAGTATAGCTCAGATGTCTGCTTCGGAGATAATGGGCGAAATACCAGACCATTCTCCTCTGAGCATTCGACTAAATGCTTAAAAGTCAGGAGGATTCCGAGACCTTCCTGTGCAAAAAGAGATCCGTTATAAGACAGGCGGAATGAACCTTCAAGATGCAGTCTTTCAAAATCATCACCGGCCCAGGCAGGTATTTCATTGTTCCAGCTCTGCTCGGAACAGAAGAGAGGCTGCCCGATGAGATCTTTTACCTTAATGGATTTCTTCATGGCAAGAGGATGGTCTGATGGCATGATGGCACCCCATATATCAGCTTCCGGAAATTTGACATAATCGTATTTTGCCGTATTTGGCTTTTCGCATAAAACTGCAAAATCTAGAAGCCCTTTATTCAGTTTTTCCGTAACCTGTTCTGTATCGCCGCTGGTGATGTGATAGGTAAATCCGGGATATCTGCTTTTTAATATGCGGATTTCCCGTGCAAGGTATTTTATCTGATAGCTTTCGGCTAGTCCGAAGTAGATATCACCGCCGGTGATATCGTCAAGGGTGATGAATTCCTGTTCTATACGGTCGGCCATGGCGATGAGATCTTCCGCACGGTCGCGAAGAAGCATCCCCTCATCAGTCAGGGATATGCTAAAGCTGTGACGTGTAAATAACTTTTTTCCCAGTTCATCTTCGAGTGATTTTAGCGTTTTTGAAAGCGTAGGCTGTGTGACATGAAGCATGTCCGCAGCTTTTGTCATATTCTCTTCCCTTGCGACGGCAAGGAAGTATCGCAGGCTTTTGATTTCCATAGAATCCTCCAGTTCGCAGTGCACTCAAAAATGCTTTGCATTTTTTCGTTCTTAGGCATTCGCCGAATATATGGATTTATAATTTAGTGCTTATGCGAGCAAACTCCCAACGCACTAATTACAAATCCATATGCACTGCTCATTGCTACATGACATTCCATTTTGGAATATCACGATATTCATTTTATTCATTAGCGAAGAATTCGTCAAGTAAATATAATGAGGATACGAGGTAGGACAGATGGAAGTAAAAACCCTGATAGAAAATCTTACAGACAGTGGATGCTCTGCGGAAGGAACAAGAAGAGCAAAAGCACTTTACGAAGCAGGAGATATGGATGGACTCGTAAAGTATCTTCGAAAATGTCGATGTGATCTGGTGGAGGAAATGCACGACAGCCAGAGGAAGGTTGATCGGATGGACTATCTGATCAGACAGGCACAAAAAGAAGCGGATAAACAGTGATAAGAGAACGGAGGATGCAATCATGATCAAAAAGGAAGAACTGAAACTGGTAACTGAATGGGACAAAACATTCCCTATGAGCGATAAGGTAGACCACAGCAAGGTGACCTTTGTGAACCGATATGGGATAACACTTGCAGCAGATCTGTATGTACCCAAAGATAAAGAGGGCAGACTTCCCGCAATCGCAGTATGCGGTCCATTTGGTGCGGTTAAGGAGCAGTGCAGTGGATTGTATGCGCAGACCATGGCAGAGAGAGGCTTTTTGACAATAGCATTTGATCCTTCTTTTACCGGAGAAAGTGGCGGGAACGTAAGATATATGGCTTCTCCGGATATCAATACGGAAGATTTCATGGCTGCAGTGGACTTCCTTTCCCTGAACGATAAGGTTGATCCTGAGAGAATCGGTATTCTCGGAATCTGCGGATGGGGCGGAATGGCTATCAATACAGCAGCCCTTGATACAAGAGTAAAGGCAACTGTGGCATCTACCATGTATGACATGACTAGAGTAAATGCGAATGGTTATTTTGACAGTGAAGATAGCGAGGAAGCACGCTATGAGAAGAAGAAAGCCATGTGTGTTCAGAGGCTGGAGGATCTTAAGACTGGTGATTATAAGCTTGGCGGAGGAGTTGTTGATCCACTTCCGGAGGATGCACCTTTCTTTGTGAAAGACTATTATGATTACTACAAGACTGACAGAGGTTATCACAAGAGAAGCCTTAATTCTAATGGTGGCTGGAATGTAATCGGCTGTGAATCCTTTGTTAATCAGCCAATACTTAAATACAGCAACGAGATCAGAAGTGCAGTTTTACTTGTTCATGGAGAAAAGGCTCATTCATGTTATTTCTCAAAGGATGCTTATGCAGATATGATCAAAGGCAGCAAGTACGCAGACAATAAGGAACTTATGATAATCCCTGATGCTGTACATACAGATTTATATGATGGCGGGGATAAGGATTATATTCCTTTTGACAAGCTGGAGAGCTTCTTTAAGGAGAATCTGAAATAAAGGATGGGATGATATGAGTAAAGTGTTAGTGATTTCTACAAGTCTTCGAGCAAAGAGTAATTCCGATATACTTACGGAAAAGCTTATAGAGGGAGCAAAAGCTTCAGGTCATGATGTGGAACATATAAGCCTGAAAGGGAAAAATATCAGTTTCTGTATAGGATGTCTTGCCTGTCAGAATACCCAGAAATGTGTCATTAAGGATGATGCTGCTGAGATTGCAGAAAAAGTAAAGAATGCAGATACCATTGTATTTGTAACTCCGATTTATTATTACGAGATGAGCGGTCAAATGAAAACTCTTTTGGACAGGCTCAATCCGCTGTATCCTTCAGACTATAAGTTTAGGAATGTATATATGCTCTCTGTTGCGGCTGAGGATGAAGAGTTTGTGCCCCAAAAGGCTGAAAGCGGACTTCAGGGATGGGTTGACTGTTTTGAAAAGGCAGAATTCTCCGGTTCCTTATTCTGTGGAGGAATAGGTGATATGGGCGAAGCTTCAGGTAAAAAAGAGGAATTAAGTGAAGCCTATGAGTTTGGAAAAACATTAAAATAAAGGAAGCTTGCGATGAAAACGAAATTGATTATGATGACACTCTGTGTGTTCATGATGCTTTGTACCAGCGCATGCTCAGGTGATACTAAGACACCATATGAAAACTATGATTTGAACGCTGCCATTTCTAAATCAGAAGATATAGAAGCAGAAAGTACAGAGGAAATCGTTTTATCAGAAGACGTAAAAACATATCACACAGAAGAAACTGATAATCAAGCTGTTGAGAGTGACACTTCTTCTGATGATACGGGTATTGGAGAAAAAACTATGACAATGAAAATCGGCGATACAAAAGTTAATGTGGATTGGGAAGACAATCAGGCTGTAGAGGCACTGAGGAATATGGCTGAAGACGGTGATGTCACAATTCAGATGTCAATGTATGGCGGATTTGAGCAGGTGGGATCTATAGGTCAGAGTCTTCCAAGAAATGACAAACAGACGACAACATCATCAGGGGATATAGTTCTTTATTCAGGGAATCAAATGGTTGTGTTCTATGGTTCTAACAGCTGGTCATACACACGGTTAGGTCACATATCTGATAAGGATGAGGCTGGCATGACTGAGTTGCTTTCAAATGGTGATGTTACAATTACTATTAGCATGGGACAGGGATTATTAAAGTAGAAATATATTGATACAAAACGGTGGCTATAAGTCGAAAGATTTATGGTCACTATTTTTTTAATTATTTTGATGTAACTATTGACATTACATACTTATATGATGAGCAAATAAAAAGGCTTTTGCATGAAATCAAGGAAGCAGACGCAATTGTCATTGGGGCAGGAGCGGGACTATCAACATCTGCCGGCTTAACATATAGCGGCAAGCGTTTTGAAAAATACTTCTATGACTTTGCCAAAAGATTTGGAATAAGAGATATGCCCCGGAGAACTAGAAGATAGAAGTATATGTATTGATGGTGATATTGGAGAGGTGCTTGATATGCAGATTTTTTGAAGGTGTCCGCAAAAAGTTCACAAATTTTTTACTTACACTAAAATAATAATTATGTTAAAGTGGCTATCGTAAAAGAAACGCAGTGCGATGTACACTATGCTTTGTGGAGGTCATAACGAGTTTATGGCCTCTTTTTTATTGCACTTTTTTAGAAAGGTAGGTTTAAAAATGCCAAAGAACAGAATTCAGGAAACAATTTTTACAGTAATGATGGTTATAGTTATGGTTTATGGACTTGTATGCTATAACATAGCGCTCGAAACAGGCGCAATGAAGAACTTCATCTTCGTTGCAGCACTTTCAGAGCTTCCGATTATGGGAGTAGCAGCCTTTATACTTGATACATTTATCGCAGGCCCCATTGCCAAGAAAAAGGCTATGAAGCTAGTTGATCCCAAAAGAGATAACCCATTTATGATGGTACTTGCTATCTCAGTATTTTCCGTACTTTTCATGTGTCCCATGATGAGTTTTGTTGCAACAATTCTCTTTAAGGGTGGTTTCAATACAGAGATGATCGCTACATGGCTTGAGACTACTGTAAAGAACTTCCCTATGGCTTTCTTTTATCAGCTGATGATTGCCGGACCTTTTGTAAGATGGATCTTTGGACTGATCTTCGCAGACAAAAAAGGGTCTGAAGAAAAGAAGTAAAGATTCAAAAGGAATGTTAAAGAAGTGAGGTAGAAATGATTTCGATGATTATGGCGATCGCCATATTTGTAATAATGTTTGGCCTGATCATATGGGACAAAATCGAGAGGCACATAGTAACACTTGCATGTGGTCTCGCAACAGCAGTATTGGTATTTGGTGTCTGTATGAGAAGCATGGATGCTTTTCTTGAAACACTGAACATAAGAAATATTTTCACTTTGGGCTTCTGGTATGAAGCAGGTACAGCCTCTGAGAGCACTAGCGGCATCAACTGGGCGACAGTTATTTTCCTTGCTGGAATGATGATCATGGTAGAAGGTATGGCCAGAGCTGGTTTTTTCAGATGGCTGTGTATGACCATTGCAAAAACCGTGAAATATAAAGTTATCCCTATATTTCTTACATTCATGGTAATGAGCTTTATTCTTGCGATGTTTATCGATAGTATTACGGTTATTCTTTTCCTGGCTGCGGTAACATTAGAGCTGGCGCAGCTCCTTAAGTTTAATCCGGTACCTATGATCCTTTCAGAGATCTTTTGTGCCAACCTTGGAGGATCCGCTACAATGTGCGGTGATCCGCCTAACATTATCATAGGAACTTCCTTTGGTTATTCCTTTGCAGACTTTGTGACTAATACAGGACTTATAGCTGTTATTTCTCTGGTTGTTATCGTGTTGTATTTTTATCTGGTATTCAGAAAAGAACTATCTTCAGCAGGAAATGTTGTAATTGATGAGAGCAAGGCCGATCCTTCATCTGCCATCACAGATAAAAAGGCATTCATCATTAGTACTGTAATTTTCCTTCTTGCTGTTGTTTTGCTTGTGACACATGCTCAGACAGGTCTTACAGTGTCTTTTATCGGAGTGCTTATAGCAGCGATTACATTGCTTACTGCAGGGAAAGATGTAGTGAAGATCCTTAAAGGAGTGGACTACAAGACTCTTCTTTTCTTCATAGGTCTTTTTATGGTAGTAGGAGGACTTGAACAGACAGGAGTACTTGAAGTTGTAGCTGATTTCATCGGCAAGGTAAGCGGCGGAAAGATGACGGTTATGATCGCGATTATCATCTGGGTATCTGCTATTGCCAGCGGATTTGTTGATAATATACCTTTTGCTGCGACAATGATACCTGTTATTAAGACCCTGGCAGCTACTACAGGGGCAGATCTTTCAGTTCTTGCATGGACACTTGCTATGGGAACAGATATTGGAGGAAGCGCAACTCCTATAGGAGCGTCAGCAAATGTAGTCGGAACTTCAATAGCAGCAAGAGAAGGATATCCTATCAGCTGGAAAAAGTACTGTTTTTCTGCTGCTCCTGCTACAATTATTGTAGTGCTTATTTCTATGGTCTGCATTTATGTCAGATATTTATGATAGAAAGAGGTTGAGAATGAATAAACAACTTATTATTTCAGTCGGAAGGGAATTCGGTAGCGGCGGACATGTTATTGCTCACAAGCTGGCTGAGCACTATCAGCTCCCTGTTTATGACTACAATCTCTTAAGAGAGATTGCAATAGAAAAAAATGTGAACCCGGAAGAACTTGAAAAGTATGATGAGAAGCCAAGGAGAGTACTGTTTAACAGAACGGTCAGAGGCTATAGCAGTTCGGTGGAAGATAACATACATAAGATGCAGTTTGATTTCCTGCGTAAAAAATCAGATGCAGGAGAGTCTTTTGTCATCATTGGAAGGTGCTCAGAGGAAATCCTTAAAGATAATCCCAACATGGTGAGTATATTTATCCTGGCAGATTATGAAGCAAAGGTTACAAGAACCATGGAAAGAGAGAATATCACCAGGGAGCATGCGGAGAAGCTGATTGCTTTCCACAACAGGAAGAGAAAGGCTTATCACAATTATTACTGCAAGGGAAAGTGGGGAGATTCCAGAAACTATGAGCTCTCCATTAATAGCAGCAGAATTGGTCTTGATGAGACAACCAGGGTGATCATTGATTACATTGATGCAAGGTATCACGCTAAATAAGTTTTGAGGAGCATTCAGCTTTAGAAAGTTATCTCTGAAGCTAAAGCGGGAAAGCCACCGCATCTTTGTACAGGCGAAGCATTGCATGAATGGATCGGAATGGGCATGACTGCACTCGTCATTATCCATCAGATCCTTAACCGGAAATGGTACGGTGCGATTTTTAAAGGAAAATATAATCCATGAAAAACAGAAGATAAGTGAATACTATAACACAGGGCGTATAGACCATATGGTTTATACGTCTTTTTCTTTTGTCTAAAAGTACAACGTCATTGTACTTTTCTCTCCCTAAGTCCAATTCTATAGGAGGTACACATGGAATCTGAGGCAATCAATAACATCACGATTGCAAAGGCAGTTGATGAAGGATATTATGTGAAAGAAGGATTTAAGGTGGTATCAGATGAATTCCTGGAGGATGGAATTTATGATGCGCTTGAGCGGAACAGGGAATTGATGGAAAGGATAAGGGGAACGAGAATGGTTAAACATGTGATTTTATGGACACTTAAGGATGAACTTTCTGCAGAAGAGAAGATGACAATTAAGCAGGGAATCAAGGAAGGCCTTGAAGGACTAAAGGGAAAGGTTCCCGGAATCGTGGATATCAAGGTCAATATCAATGGTCTTGAGTCTTCAAATGCAGACCTGATGTTGGATTCTACTTTTGAGAGCGTTGATGCGCTTAAGGGATATTCTGTACATCCTGAGCACGTAGCAGTAGCTGATTCCAAGGTGAGACCTTATACCAAGATCAGAAGCTGCCTGGATTTTGAGGTTTAAAATGAGATATATTGACTCATTTAAGTTTCCAGGAGTGGAAAATGAAGAGCAGGATATACATGTGAATAAATATCTATGAGGTATTGAAATAATGATAGAGTATCGGAAGGCAGTAGAGAACGACAGAGCAAGTATTGAAGCTCTTTTCATAGAGATGTTGCAGACAATTTATCATACGGATGACGTAGAGGGTTATGAGGAAGGGTATCTCAACAGATACTTCTCAGATCATGAAGATGAGGTCATAGTCGCAGTGGATAATGGGCAGGTAGTAGCTTTTCTATCAGTTCAGGTTTTCCGCGGAGATAACTATATTTATCTTGACGATCTGTCTGTTACGGCAAGATACAGAGATCAGGGGATTGGGAGTTGTCTAATCAAGAGCGCGGAGGACTATGCAAAAGTAATTGGTATCAGTGCAATTGTTTTCCATGTAGAGACTTCTAATGAAAGAGCACATGCCTTATACAAAAGGCTTGGTTACAAGGATGACCTAAAAGATGGCAGTAGAATACGCATGGCTAAAGATGGTCTTAGTAAGGCTTTCGAGAAATCCTGTGGTGCTATTGTTTACACAATTGAAGATGGCATAATCAAGTATCTTCTTGTTGAGGAAGCAAGCGGATTTCATAGTTTCCCTAAGGGCCATATGGAAAATGGGGAGACTGAAAAAGAGACAGCTATCCGCGAGATAAAAGAAGAGACAGATCTTGATGCCACGCTGATAAGTGATTTCAGAGTGAGTGAGCAATATAAGCTTTCAGAAAAACCAGGTGTGACAAAGCAGGTTATTTACTATCTGGCTAAATACACTGATGAAAATCCGCGTGTTGTAAGGCCACAGGAAGTCAGATCGCTTAAGAGTTTATGCCTTGAGGAAGCGCTCGCTGTTATAGAATATGATAATAAAAAAGAGTTATTGTTACAGGCTGATAAATACATAAAAGCGACTGATAAATAGGGACAGAACAGTGGAGGAGTAATGGTACGAAGGATGATGGATTACAGAATAATAGATGGCGCAGAGAATATGAAGATGGAAGATATACAGAGGCTTCTTAAGATGACATACTGGGCAGATAAGCGATCCCCGGAGACGGTTGAGAAGTCTGTGAAAAATGCTTCCTGTTACGGAATATATATTGATGCAGAAGAAAAGCTTGTGGGATTTGCAAGGATAATCAGTGACTATGCTACCACTTTCTATCTTGCAGATGTAATTATCGATCCTGAATATCAGCATCAGGGACTTGGAACTGCATTGGTTTCATATGCAGTATCCAGGCCGGTATATCAGGGGCTTAGAGGAATTCTTCTAACCAAGAATGCCCATGGTTTGTACAGAAAATTTGGTTTTGAGTTAAACACAGAGCGTGCAATGATTAAGTAGAGGGTAAAAACGATGCTTATAGGAATCCTTTCAGATACACATGGACTATTAAGGCAGGAAGTGATTGATGGCTTTAAAGGTGTGGATCATATCATTCGCCAAGGAACTGTGAAAATGGTATTAGAAACAAAAAGACTTTTCTTACGAGAAATGAATATGGATGACTACGATGCACTGTATGCTGTCCTGGCGGACAGGGATATTATGCAGCATTATCCTTATGCTTTTGACGAGAATCGGGTCAGAAGCTGGATCGAGCGCAATATGCAGAGGTACAAGGAAAATGGCTTCGGACTATGGGCCGTATGCCTTAAAGAAACCGGAGAAATGATTGGCGACTGCGGGCTGACACTCCAAAATATCGATGGGAAGATGCTTCCTGAAATTGGATATCACATCAGAAAGGATTGCCAGCACAAGGGATATGCTAAAGAAGCAGCCAGTGCTGTACGCGACTGGGCTTTTGAACACACCGATTACCCATCAATCTATTCATACTGCAAATATACTAACGAGGCATCCTATAAAACAGCAGAAGCCATAGGCATGCATTTTGAAAAAGAGTATCCTGATGAGGCAAATGAGATTACTCATGTTTCTGTGATTCATAGACCAGTAAATGGATTGGGACTTTGATTGGATTTCCGATAGTGGCGGCAATCCTGGCATCGGTTATGCAACTTGCAGGGTGAAACTTTAACTTGCGGATGAAGGATGATACAGGGAGCAGATGCAGCGCAGCAGCCTGTGGGAAGAGTTGGAAAGCCTGAGGATATCGCAGAGATGGTGATGTTTCTTTGTTCCGACAAAGCAGGCTTTATCACCGGCGAGAACATCTGCATAGATGGCGGAATGACCAAGTTGATGATATATCATGGCGAACATGGATGGACATATGACGATAAGAAAAACGACTGAGAAAGATCTGAAAAGAGTAATGGAAATATATGGCTACGCCAGAAAATTCATGGCAGATCATGGAAATCCAAATCAGTGGGGAAAAAGAAACTGGCCTCCGGAGGAGCTGATCAGGTCTGATATCGAAAAGGGCTATAGTTACGTTTGTGAGAATAATCATGGAGATGTAGTCGGAACATTCTTTTTCAACCAGGGAAAAGACATCGAGCCTACCTATGTGACCATTTATGATGGTGAGTGGATTGGAGACGATATCTATGGAGTGGTACATAGGATAGCTTCTGACGGTTCTGAAAAGGGAATAGGTTCTTTCTGTATCAAATGGGCATTGGACCAATGTGGACATCTAAGAATAGATACCCATGGAGACAACACAGTGATGCAGGGTATGCTGAAAAAGCTTGGATTTACTCATTGCGGGACGATTTATGTTTACGAAGACAACGATCCAAGACTGGCTTTTGAGAAGATAATGTGAGGGTTTGATACGCTTTTCAACCTTGTTATAGATGCAGCAGAATGCTAATTGTCTTTTATGGAAGGATAATAAAATGCGAATTGAGACAGAGAGATTGCTTCTGCGCCCTTTTCAGGAAGGTGACGCTGAGGACGTATTTGAATATTTGAAGGAGCCGGCTGTAAACTGTTTTGCCGATATGAAACTGACTTCCATCGAAGAAGCTAGACAAGAGGTTTTAAAAAGATCTTCTGAGACAGAGTACTATTTTGCCATAGTTCTTAAGGAATCAGGAAAAGTTATAGGCGAGATTGATGCTTATCCTGAGCCTGCTGATGAGCATGGAGCAGATTCTGAGATGGATACCTTCAGTCCATGCTGGATGCTGAATAAGGTATATCATGGAAAGGGGTACGCCTATGAGGCAGCCCATGCTTTCTTTGATCATCTTTTCAAGGATAAGGGAGCAAGGCGAATATATGCCTATACCGAGGATTATAATAAGGCTAGCCAGCATCTTTGCGAGAAACTTGGAATGAGACAGGAAGGTCTTTTCAAAGAGTTCATCAGTTTTGTTAAGAATCCTGATGGAACTCCACATTATGAGAATACTTATCAGTATGCCATTCTGAAAAAAGAATGGGATACAAAATAACTTCCAGTTTTAATGACGAAAGAAGAAAGAGAGATTTTTATGGAAAAGTATATTGAAGGAAATAAAGCGGCTTGGGAAGAAGCTTTTGATAAAAGGGATGCCTCATGGGGCGCCGATATAACGGAACGTATACAGAAAGAAGACTATCCGTTTTTTGAAAAGGAAATGGCGGATGTTTTGAAAAACATGGATACGAAAGGAAAGACTATCGGTCAGTTTTGTTGTAACAACGGTCGAGAGCTGCTTTCTTTGGTAAAAAGCGGAAATGCCTCAAAGGGTGTTGGATTTGACATTGCTGAAAACCAAGTGGCTTTTGCAAATGAAAAAGCAAAAGAATTGAACCTGCCTTGTATATTTGAAGCTGTGAATGTTTATGATATTGATGATCGTTTCAGAGAACAGTTTGATATTGTGATCATCACTATCGGAGCACTATGCTGGTTTGAAAATCTGAATCGCTTTTTTGAAATCGTGGCAAAATGCATGAAACCCGGAGCAGTGATCGTGCTTAATGAACAGCATCCCTGCACGAATATGCTAGCTACGGAAGGCGATGCTGAGTTTGATCCTGAGCATAAGATGGAATGTCATTTTTCTTACTTTGAACATGAATGGACCGGGAATGGTGGCATGTATTATATGACACTGAAGAACTATCATTCTAAGACTTTTACCGATTTTACTCATTCATTGTCAGAAATAATATCCGGAATGTGTAATAACGGAATTGTCATCACCGGGCTAAAGGAGTTTGATCATGATATCAGCGGTGGGTTTTCCTCAATAGATCATAGGGGTTATCCACTGTCAATGATCCTACAGGGAAATAAACAATAAATTCCAGTATAAATAACGAAAGAAGACTAGAGTGAATAATGGATATACATATTAGAAATGCTGAAAAAACAGATTATAAAGCTGTAAGTAGAATAATGAATCAGGTTCAGGAAATGCATGTGGCATGGAGACCTGATATCTATAAGTTAAATGAAAACCTCATATCAGAGGATGTTTTTGGTCTTATGATCAGTAATGGAAATCTTTATGTTGCGGATGTAGGTGGAACAGTAGCAGGAGTTCTTGAGGTAACATACAAACATATTGAAAGCCCTGCACATGTTACAAGAAATATTATATTTATCGATAGTATGGCTGTTGACTCAGACTATAGAGGAAGAGGAATCGGACATCATTTCTTTGAAAAAGTAAGAGAGCTAAAGATTATTTCTGGGGCTGACGGAATAGAACTTCAGGTAAATGCAAAGAACCATGCTGCATACGAAATGTATAAGAAATATGGATTTACTGAGAAGTCAATCAACATGGAATTATTATAATATTCCAGGATAACTTAGAACAACAAATGGAGGTGTGCTGTGAGATACGAAGATCTTGATGACATCTGGAAAAGTATATTTGAACTGGAATGGGAGTCTCTGTGTAATAAAAGCAAGGCAATAGCTTCAGTGATTACTGATGAAAACGGTAACCTTATTTCGACAGGCAGAAATAAAATTGGTGAATATACTATCCCAAATCCAAGAGTATGTCATGCAGAAACCGAAGCTGTAAGAAACCTTGATATAAGCATATATCCGAATATAAAACAGTATACGTTATATGCCGCTTTAGAGCCCTGTCCAATGTGTCTGGGAACGATAGTAATGGGTGGAATCAGGCGGATAGTGATCGGCGCTCACGATGATCACGGTGGAGCGATAGAGTTACTTGACAAAAGTAGATATTTGTCCTCAAAAAATATTGAGATTATCTGGATGCCGAATATCTATGGTGATATTCAGCGTGGATTACAGACTATCAGAGAATTGCTCTATAATGAGGATAAAGCGAAATCAGAAAGAATGCTGATGGATTTTTCGGTTTACAATTCCTCGGGTGTAAATGCGGCAAAAATACTTGTAGATAACGGTTTGTTTGTTGATCTGCAAAAATGTCGTTTGGAAAATATAATCAATCAAATGATCAAATTAATAGAGGAATAAGTATCTCATTTTGAATTAATTCCCGTTTGTCGAAATGATTGATAGTGAGTTATATTGCTACGTAAACAATCGGTGTAAGACCAAACAAAAAAACAGACTTCATGTATTCAAAATCTGTCCTTTTGTTTGGGCTTCAGACCGATTTTTATCTAAGTGAACTAAGTCGCGTCCGGGTGGCTGTGGAATTTCAATCTGCCACCATCTAATCAAATCTTACCATTATCTCATGGTTTTAAACACCCTTAAAACTCAAATGCAGTCTTTATTCCACGACAAAAAAGCCTTCGTGAAAAGGCTTGGTTTGCAGTATAAGATCCAGGCATTCAACAAAGCATATATCTGCCATCTATGCGAAAGGTGATTAGAGGTTCACCACATTTGGCGCACTTACAAATATCACGGTTATACAGAATCTTGATCTTCTCGGCAGTTGTCTTGCCTCTGAGCTTGGAAAGATACTGCTCGCATCCAAGAAGATTCCTGCATAGAGTCATTTTCTGTGCTTTGCATCTGCAGGCAAGTAACCCATAGTAGCGTATTCTTATAAATCCTTTTGGGAGTATGTGCAGCAGAAAGCGAGACACAAACTTTTCTCCTGAGATAGTCATAGGCCTGTACTTGCCATCTACACGGTAGTCCTTTGCCGCGAAGGTTACATTCTCAGAATCCATGCTCAGAATACGCCTGTTACTAATTGCAATCCTGTGAGTATATTTACCCAGGTATTTAAAGACTTCCTGAGCTCCCTTAAATGTTCTTTTGGAATACACAACCCAGTCCATAGCGTAGAGCTTATCAAGAAGACTTTTGAACTCATATGTATTCCTAAGCTTTTCCGCACCACCTGTATAAGACAGTCTTTCTGACTCGTGGAGACATTTCATTTCATCAAGATAGTGCCTTTTGAAGACTGCAGACATAACCTTCACTGGTAGAAAGAACTTGTTTCCCTTGTCCTTCCAGTGATTCTTGTCATCAAGGCCACCACCCAGAACTATCGTATGAATATGCGGGTGATAATTAAGCTTGGATCCCCATGTGTGAAGAATGCAGATATAGCCTATTTTTGCTCCGAAGTGCTTGGTATCCTGAGAAAGCTCTGCCAGCGTCTTGTTAGCAGCATGATAGAGCGCATCATAAAGAAGCTTCTGATTGGCATAGATTAAGGGATACAAAAGCCCCGGAACTGTAAATACCGTATGAAAGTAAGGAGCATCAAGGACATCTTCGCGTCTTAGGTCTATCCATTCATCAACCTCCATGGCCTGACACATGGGACAATGCCTGTTCTTGCAGGAGTTGTAATGTATAAACTTAGAATGACAGGATTCACACTCACTTACATGTGCACCCATTTCTGCTGTGCGACAGGACCTTATACACTGGATTGCCCTGAACTGCTCATCTGAAAATGTTCTATCAGCAACCATGGGAAGAAACTGCTCGAAAACATCCTGAATAGTAATGCTGTCCATGTCAGTCTTCCTTCTTCTTTCTCTTGCCCTTCTTTTTCTTTGGATGATCCAAGGGGCTCTTAACACCCATGATTGCTTTGTTTGAAACATGGATATATACCTGGGTGGAATTCGGAGATCTGTGACCAAGCATTGCCTGTACATACTCTCTGTCAGTATGATTCTCAATCAGATGCGTAGCGAAGGAATGGCGCAGAGTGTGTGGGTGAAGCTTGATTCCTGCATCTTTACCTACCCTCTTCACCATAGCTTCAACTCCGCCGACTTTGAGAGGTCTGTGTGGTCTTCTCAATGAGACAAACAGGATATCACGAGGCTCGGGATTGGCATGCCAATACTGCTTAAGCAGTTCAAGCGTCCTGTCAGAAAGAATAGTCCAGTGATCTCCTCTGTTCTTACTGTTGCGGATATGAACCTGCATTGTGCTCATATAGATATCGCCCGGTGCGAGCCTTACGACCTCACCAGCTCTCAAGCCTGAAGAATAGACAAGAGCGATTATAGCTTTGTTTCTGATGTTCTGGGCAGTGTCAATAAGCTTTTCTATCTGTTCTAGTGAAAGTGTTTGTGGCAATGTCCAGTCAACTTTCATACGTGGAACTATATCCAGATCCCATGGGATATGTAGCATATGCTTATAAAAGAATGACAAAGCTGAACACATGCAATTGCAATACCCTGGTGTTGCCCCGTCGTCCCTGCGCTCCAGAATGTAATTACGGACATCATAAAGAGAGAGTTCTGAAATAGGCTTTTCTCCCGCCCATTCCAGGAACTTGGTAGTATGAAACTTATAGATAAAGCATGTCCTTGGCGAAAGATTTCTAATTTCGCATTCCTTTTCAATTTTTTGTAGTATTTCTTCGTACATAGAAAACCTCCATAGTTAGTAGTATTCAGATAGTTACCCTAACCATGGAGGCGGACGTCCCCAATAAAAATGCTTGTATGAAGTAATGATAAATGATACGCTTTTCATGGCAGTAGTAGTGGTTTTGACAATGTTTTGTTTTGGTGTGGTAACTTAAACATACATCATCATAGCTTCACTATCTACTGCTTTTTGAGTAAAAGAAAACGCTGCGCCATAGCCTTGGCAGGCCGTCGCGCAGCGACTTAGTTCAAT
>NZ_JHXX01000019.1 GCF_000621605.1 Butyrivibrio sp. MC2021
GTGCTTATTGGAATAGTGGTAGTTGCAATAACTCTTTTAACAAGAAGGGCACATTCTGCCTCAATTATAGGTGGTGCTGACGGGCCTACTTCAATATTTCTGGCAGGGAAAATAGATTCGTGGTCATTGATTATAGGTCTTGTTGTGGGATTAGCACTTCTTGCAGCAGGAGTTGTTTTGATTAGGAAAAGAAAATAATATTCCAGTTTTATTAACGGAAGATATGTTTGGAGGAAAGAGATGTCTCTTGCAAAAACGCAGACCTCTGAAAGCTTTCGACTAAGTGCGTTGCTTTCTTTTTCAGGAGGACTACAGGATGCATATACTTATAACGTTAGGAATGGTGTATTCGCAAATGCCCAGACCGGCAACGTAGTACTGATGAGTCAGAGCTTTATGCAGGGAGACTGGCATAAGGGATTGCGTTATATATTTCCGCTCATATCATTTGCCGCGGGAATCTTTTTGGCTGAAAGGATCGAGAGTAGGTTTAAGACCAGCAGTAAGATCCATTGGAGACAGATTATACTTTTTATAGAGATTGTAATGCTTTTTGCGGTAGGATTTATGCCGTCAGGATTAAATATGCTCGCAAATATCATGGTGTCATTTTCATGTGCCATGCAGGTGCAGACTTTCAGAAAGGTTCATGGATATGGATATGCCAGTACGATGTGTATCGGCAATCTGAGGAGTGGTACGGAAAGCTTTTCACAGTATTTCAGAACAAAAGAAAAGGAATCCTTGTACAAAGCTTTGCATTTCTTTGGTATTATTTTTATCTTTGCCATAGGAGCCGGAATTGGTGGGATACTGTCGGAAAGGTTTGGTATCGGAACAATATGGATCTCGCCAGCAATCCTTTTTGTAGTAGCATTAATGATGATCAAGGAGTAAAAGCATGTTGTTAGCGTCAGGCTTTTATACCAGAATATATTATAGAGTAGAACTGATTATCAAGTATTAAGATGGAGCGTTTTATGATACATACCTTGATGAAAGAAGATGGGTTTGAAGGAATCCTGTTTCCGGGCAACGGAAGCAAGGACAAAGTAATAATAGTTATGTCCGGTTCAAATGGTGGAATGAATATGGCTAAACATGAGGCAGAGTTCTACCATAAGAACGGCATTCCGGCTATGTCGCTTGCACTTTTCAAGACAAAGCAGACATCTCCTGATCTGGTAAGTGTACCCATTGAATACGTTGAAAATGCTATCAGGTACTTAAAAGAACAGGGATATCAAAAGATCGGTATCGACGGGGCATCAAAAGGCAGTGAAATGGCTTTGGTTGCAGGTTCTCTGCTTTTGGATATTTCGTGTGTTATAGCGAGGGTTCCGTCCTATTATGTAAGCGAAGGATTAGCGGGAAAAGGGAAAAGGAAAGGACCTTCGGGTACTTCCTGTTGGAGTTACAAAGGAAAAGACCTGCCGTATGCTGCATATAAAACACGTATCATAAACATGGCGGAAATGATTAAGAAGGAAAAAGAGATAAGGATTAGGGACATTAACAGTGATAAAGATGTTACTCCGGATACGATCATTCCGGTTGAGAACATAAGGGGACCTGTTCTTTTTCTGTCATCAAAAAAAGATGAAGTTTGGCCCTCGTTTGAAAGTGCGTGCATAATGGAGGAAAAACTGGAATCTGTATCATTTCCATATGAACATAAGCATGTTGCGTTTGAGAATATGAGTCATGCAGCTATTGCTCATCTTCCCTGGATATATACCTCAGCTTCAGCACCGGCACTTTTTATGCCATTCGCAACAGCGTCTGCCATTGCCTGTGTATTTCCACTTCCACTCCAAAAACAACTTTAACTTTACTCATACTTTTCTCATCCTTTCTAGGAATATAATATGATTCCTACAATGCTTACGAAAAAAGAAGTTAGCATATGCTAACCTCTCTTTCAAGGCTTATCGTTGATAAGATTTCCCACGTTTGATAAGGATAAATAACCGATACAGATATTTATTGATTTTAACAGAACTGTGCCATGTGCTTTTTTATGGCTTTAAATGATTCATCGCTTATATAATGTTCGATGCGACATGCATCGTCGGAAGCAGTTTTTTCATTTACCCCGAGATTGATGAAAAGACGAGTGAGGACAGTATAGATCCTGCTGAATAAGAATAGGAGATGAGACAGAAAAAATACTGAAGTACTATTGAAAATGGAGTTAGCTTATGCTAACATTTGAGATAACTGATAATTATTTTCATGATATTAAATATCTATTAAAAACACCCGGTTAGTGCGGGCTTTTCTTTTGGGAATGGGTTAGTTGAGACTAACGAAATAATGTTTGGCTGGAAGTGATGGCATGATGAATAATGAGCAGATTGTTGAGGCTTTAAAAGAGAACGGTATGAGAATAACCAGACAGAGAATGATAGTTGCAGATGTCGTTGCGGATAATGACGGAGCCAGCTGTAAGGATATCTGCTGTATTGTACGAGGCAAAGATTCTTCTGTGGGAGTAGCTACGGTATACCGCATGATAAATGTGCTGGAAGATATCGGAGTAATTGAGAGGATAGATATGATCAAACATAGGAGGAATGGCGATGAAGGCTGATTACAAGAATTGGATGCCGAAGGGGATGGTACTTGGGACGATTGGAATTACTGCAGCGATATTCTTTGTTGCGGTAATTGTAGGTATGGCTTCAATAGTGGGAAAGGTATTGCTGATTTTAACTGTGCTGTTTGCCTTGATATCTTTGTGGATGTACCTGATGTACAGGGCATTTTCCTATAACGGAACACGTCAGATGTCTAAGCAGATAATAGAAGGTGTTTCATCCTATGTAAAAATCCCGGATGGCGGTAAATGCCTCGATGTTGGATGTGGAAGCGGGGCTCTAAGTATTGCCTGTGCAAAGAAAAATCCAGGCGCTCAGATAATTGGTATAGACAGATGGGGGAAAGAGTATGCTTCATTCAGCAAGAGTCTCTGCGAAAGTAATTCTGTTGCTGAAGGTGTAAATAACACATCTTTTCAGCAGGGCGATGCCTGTAAGCTTGATTTTGCAGATGAGACTTTTGATGCAGTTACAAGTAACTATGTGTATCACAACATACCAAGTAAGGACAGACAGGCGATTCTTCTTGAAACACTAAGGACCCTTAAGAAGGGCGGAACATTTGCTATTCACGATATTATGTCCAAGGCAAAATATGGAGATATAGAAAGCTTTGTAGAAAAGCTAAAAAAAATGGGATACGAAGAAGTAAAACTTGTTGATACTACTAACGGTATGTTCATGAGCAAGTGGGAGTCCACCTGGATGGCTCTTACAGGTTCTGCGCTTCTTATGGGGAGGAAATGATTTATGGGACTTTTTAAAAACTTTGTAAGTCAGACAAGAAAGCCAGAAGGTTTCCTGGGACAGATGATGGTCAATGGCATGAACAGTGGGCACGCGAAGATGGCCGACTGGGGAATGGCACATTTAAAAACTATTGCACCGGAAGAAATTCTTGAAGTTGGATGCGGTGGTGGAAGAAATGCACATGAGTTGCTACGGAAGTATCCATCTTCTAAGGTTACGGCGATTGATTATTCAGATGTTTCGGTTGCAAAAGCAGCAGCTTACAACACAGGCATGATACAGAAGGGACGCTGCAAGGTTCAGCAGGGCGACGTTTCTAATCTGAACATGAATGAGCAGTATGATCTTGCAACAGCTTTTGAGACCATTTATTTCTGGCCGGGACTTGAGAAATGCTTTTCAGAGGTAAACAAGGCACTTAAGCCTGGTGGAATCTTCATGATTGTAAATGAGTCTGATGGAACTGATAAGACGAGTCTCCAGTTTGAGAGCATCATTGATGGCATGAAGTGTCATACAGTAGAAGAAATCGAAGGGGCTCTGAAAGAAGCGGGTTTTTCAAAGGTTAAGTCAGATCATCATGAGAGTAAACCGTGGATTACAGTCATTGCAAAGAAATAAGGAGTAGATGGCGCGGTTATGATGAAGTATAAAGGAACTTATCTGTGATTACTGGATTGTGCCTGATAAGATAGCGAATCCTCAGTAAAGTTGGAGGATAAGGGATGGACAGAAAGATAAAAGCCTATAAAAAGATATATCGAAAGGCCATTGAAAAAACTGGACTTAATAATGTCGATGACAGAGTTGAAGCATACGCTGCCCGACTTTCTAAGATGTATGCCTCTGATGATTTCAGGAAACACAATGTTTATCCATCAACAAGTACGCTTCATGTATATGCGGTAATTGCAATGTGTCTGGAACTAAAGCAATTTGGCTTTTCTGACACAGATATCATGGATTATATAAACGCTGGTTTTGAAGCAAGAAGGACATTTTTCAATGTGATAATTGCAATAATCAACGCACTTCCGAACAGTTTTGATATTGCCAGAAAGTGGAATATCGGCGACCATGAAAAACGAATGACTGATGGCAGTATAACCTATGACTATTTCAATGTCACCAGAGACAAGGTAGAATATAGAATTTCAAAGTGTATGTATGTCGAAATGTTTGAAAGCTATGGGATAAGACCGCTTTGTAAAATATTCTGTAATACAGATACAAGAGCCTATTCGGGACTTACACGGCATGTAGAGTTTATCAGACATTCGGATTTATCAGATGGGCCTGCATGTCAAGATGAGGTGATCAGAAAATGTTAAAGAACTACATGAAGGAAGGGCAGAAACTCCCTCTCTTTGGAGTCGGGCCATATATTGTTTATGGAATTGCTATGGTCAATGTAATAGGAATTATCTTGTTTGGCTATGTGCTTAAGATAGGAATCCTGTATAAGCCATGGATATTTATTTTCCGAGTGGTTGGTACATTACTCATAATAATGGGAATCGGAGTCTGGTATATAGGAGCTGTCCGGTCAGATATGGATGATTCTATAACAGAGAACAGGCTTCAGACCAATGGCATTTATTCATGGGTACGGAACCCGATGTACAGCGGCTGGTGGTTTGCGCTATCTGGGATTACCCTTATGTGGCATAATGCATGGCTGCTACTTTTTCCGATTGTTGACTGGATTATTATGACAGTTGCACTTATAAAAACGGAAGAGAAGTGGCTTTTGGATTTATATGGTGAGGAGTACGCTGAGTATAAGAAAAACGTAAACAGATGCATTCCGTGGAAACCTGGCATTGGGATATTTAGAACGGAGATATCCGCAGCTAAGTGGATGATATATGATTTGCCGGGGAATGCAGGCTGGATAATATGGATTGTTTGTACAGTGAAATGTTTGAGGCAAGAGGCGAATATGTATGCCGTACTTTCTGTCATAGTAGCAATTTTCATGATGATTGGCGTGTTGGAACTAATTAGTGAGAGGGCGGCAGGGCTTAACCGCATCCTTACAGCGACAAGGCTGCACAGGGGCTTTGGAGCCTTAACTCTGGGCGGGCTGATTGGAATCCCTGTTTCAATATATGGAATTATTTCAAAGACTGACCGGGGATTGCCGCTGTGGATGCTGACAGGAGCAGTGCTGTGTGCCCTGTTTGCCGGGCTCATACTCATAACGTTTAAGAGGGAAAAATAAGATGAGAATACTCGTTTATGGAGCAGGAGTGTTGGGTGGAAATCTGGCAAGCAGTCTGTACAGACAGGGAAAAGATGTCACACTTCTTGCCCGTGGAAAGTGGTATGAAGAGATAAAAAGAAATGGGCTTAGTATTCATCATTATTTCGGCAGAAAGACCAATGTGAAGATACCTGTGATTAATGGGTTGAGATCGGATGATAGATACGACGTTATATTCGTGGTGGTCAGATATACCCAGATAGATAGTGTTGTTCAACCTCTTAAAGATAATGCTTCCAGGAACATTGTATTTGTCGGCAACAATCTTAAGACAGACGAGCTTACATCCGCACTATCAGAAAAAACTGTGCTGTTTGCATTTGCAATGTCTGCAGGGCATAGGGAAAAAGACTATATCAGATCAGTGTCACTGAATAAGATAACAGTTGGAAATACTAAGGGGACTTCCTCGCAGGAGAATTTTATAAGAAATGTATTCTCCGGAACAAACTTCAAAGTAGTCTATGAATCAAATATGACAGACTGGCTCATATGCCATGCAGCATCAGTAATACCAATAGCTTTTGCCTGTTATTATGCAAATGGTGATATAAAAAAGCTTAGGCGCGACAAAGTCTATGTCAACAGGATCATGGACGCAACTATTGCGGCTTATACAGTACTGGAAGACAATGGGCATGAAATCATGCCTGATTCCGACAAAGATTTTAGGAATCCAAAGTTCAAAAAGAAATACCTTCCGTTCTATCAATTCATTTTCGCAACGAAGCTTGGAAAACTCTGCACTTCAGACCATGCGATGAATGCAGTCGATGAGATGAGTGCGCTCAACAGGGATTTCAAGGCATACATCGGGCAATACGGCGATATTCCAAAGCAGTGGACAGACCTTGAGAGGGATACTAACGGATATCTGGTGTAAATATGGAGGCCGGACGGGGAAATCCATGGATGCTTGCTGGACTATTGATTATGACGAAAAAGGCTAAGGTTGTTGATATATGACTATACACGAATTTGGAAAAGATAATGATAAGGTCATAGTGTTGCTACATCCGTCCGTGGTTATGTGGGATTACTTCGAGTATGTGATTCCGCTTTTGGAAAAGAAATACCATCTGATAATTCCTGCACTTCCGGGGTATGACCCTGACAACAAGAGCGATTTCACAAGTGTTGAAGAGATCTCAGCAGAACTGGAAGAATGGCTGAACCTGAACGGTCTGAGCAATGTGACGTGTCTTTACGGCTGCTCCATGGGTGGAAGCATTGTAGTCAGGATGCTTGCAGGCAACAAAGTGACAATACAGAGTGCAGTAATCGATGGTGGTATTACTCCATATCAGCTTCCTTGGATCGTTACAAGATTGATAGCAATAAAGGATTTTTTGTTGATATACACAGGAAAACTTGGTGGAACAAAGCTGTTGGAAAAAGCTTTTTCAACTGATGAACTGTCAGAGGAAGATGCGCAATACGCGGCAAAGGTTCTTAAAATGATCAGTGCAAGAACAATCTGGAGAACATTTGAATCATGTAACAATTATTCCATGCCTGAGAATGTCCATATTGACTGCAGGTATATAGAGTACTGGGTTGCAGAAAAGGAAGTCAAAGACCGAAAGTGGGATGTGTCATATATCAAAAATTACTTTCCACGGACGGTTTTCAGAAAGATAAAGGATGTAGGGCACGGGGGTCTTGCTCCGTTTAATCCGGAAAAGTTTGTGAGGGGGATCAATAGCGTTATATGGAAAAGTACGATATCACAAGACCGGTAATCCTTAAAAAGGGTGTATATAAGCTCAATGATGAAGCAAATTTCAATTATCAGCTGAACCGTGTTATCAACTGGGATGGTGGCAGACTGGAGGATGTCCAAAAAGTTTCCGGCAAGATCCACAACAGTGACGATTGGAAAAGAGAACTTATCTTGCTCGGCGACGAAGCCATGAAAGAGGGCAGGACAGATAATGCCATTGCCTATTATCGAATGAGCGAGTTCTTCATGTATGACGGTGATCCTGATAAGAGAAAGTACTATGAGAAGGCAACCAAGCTCTTTTACGAGTACTATGCAGATTTCTTTGAGGGAGAAAATCCAAGGATTGAAAGATATGATGTCCCCTATGAGAATGTGAAACTCCCTGTGATGCATGTGGTGCCTTATGGTGAGAGCAAGGGGACTATACTTATCCATGGCGGCAATGACAGCTATTTTGAGGAATTTCTTTTCACTGTCCTATATATGCAGGAACAGGGGTTTGAAGTCTACATGTTTGAAGGCCCCGGGCAGGGTGGCGTAATGCGCGTTCAGGGAATGCATTTCACCCATGAATGGGAGAAACCTGTTAAGGTAATCCTGGATTATTTCAAGCTTTCTGATGTGACTATCATAGGCATATCTCTCGGAGGTTATCTTGCCCCAAGAGCAGCGGCTTTTGACAAACGCATAACTAAAGTGGTTGCCTGGTCCATATTCCCATGCTTTCAGGATATTCTTGTGAGTATGCAACCACAAGGTACGCAGAGAGCATTCCATATCCTCATGAAGCTACATGCCCGTCCACTTCTTAATCTGGTATTTGGCAAAAAAGCTAAGAAATCTCCCATAATCGACTGGGGAATCAAGCATGGATGCTATGCCTATGAGGCAAAGGATGCATATAGTTATGCCAAGAAGCTGAAGCTATATGACATTGCACCCGTCGCAGATCAGATTACGCAGGATATGCTGATTCTTGGGGCCAGTGGAGACCATTTCATTGATTACCACCTTATCGGAAAAGAAATCAACATGCTAAGGAATGTCAGAAGCCTTACATTTCGCCTGTTTACTGACAAGGAAGAAGCGGAAAATCATTGTAATGTGGGTAATGGGAAATTGGCTATAGATGAAATGCTTAGTTGGATTACACGTATTGGGAGTAAGGAATGATTGTTACAGCTGTCGCAGTGGGAACCAGGGGAGATGTAAATCCTCTGGCAGAGCTTGGCGAGGAAATGACAAAAAGGGGACATGAGTTCCGGATACTGACATCGGAGGCTTTCCGTCCGCTCATAGAAAGTAAAGGCGTGACCTTCTTAAGGCTTGATACGGATGCAGATCATGTCATGAAATATATGGTTACAGACTATAAGACTAGCCTTGATTTTGTTAATGGGCTGTTTAAGCTTAAGAAAGAAAATCCGAGGTTCATGGAGCAGACCATTGATGCTATAAAAGGCTCTGACCTTGTAATGTATGGTACGTGCTCAGCTTTTGCAAGACATGCGGCTGAGTATCTTGGAATCAAATGTGCAAGATATTTTTACAGTCCGATGGATCCGACCAGACAATACTCGCTTTATACTGATGATTTTAATTCGGACAAAGTGCTTAAAAGCTATGATGGACTATCGGATGGGATGAGCCTCATGACAATGGTAGCTCTTAATAAATGGAGAAAGAGTGCAGGACTCTCAAAGTGGAAGATAAGCAGCAGATATACGGAACTTGATGGAAGAAAAGTACTTACTTTTTATCCGACAAGTCCACTCCTTATGCCACTGGATCCTTCATGGGGAGACCATATACATGTGACAGGATACTGGTATCACCCGGAAGAGAGTATAAAAGATTATGAAGAACCCAAGGAATTGACGGACTTTTTGACAGCGGGTGAGAAACCGATATTTGTAGCTTTTGGAAAGGCAGAGTCACCTGAACTTGCGAGACTACAGCTGCTGACATTAGATGCTTTAAAAAAGACCGGAATTCGTGCTGTCGTGCAGGCATACCAGATACCTAAAAAAGACAAGATAAATACTGACAAGTTGTTTTTTATAGATAACGTCCCATATGCTTATATCTTCGGAAAGGTGAGAGCAGTAGTGCATCATGGCGGAAACACTACAAATGGTCTGGGACTTAGGGCAGGGCTTCCAACACTGGTGATAGCACTGGCGCTTGACCAGTATTTTTATGGGAGAGTTGATCACAAACTCTGTTGTGGACCTAAACCATTGTACATAAGAAAGAGATTATGTACTGCTGAAGAAATCTCAGATGCTCTACAAGACCTGGTCAGCGGGAAATATGATGTTACAACGCAGACTATTTCGGAACTGATAATGAAAGAAAACGGTGTAATGGAGGCTGTTAAAGCAATAGAGGATTATATTTCAGAGGGGTAAACGAGTATGCTGTTAACTGTTTTTCTGGCGTTGGTTTTTTGCGTGGCGATTACACTTATGATGTTCTCAGCTGTGGCATTTATTCAGGATAAGAAGTTCTTTTCTTCAGCACCGAAGGAAGCACAGGCGGTGCTTCGTCATAGAGACAAGGAACTTTTCTATGGGGCGAGGATAATTGGATGGACACTTATGATATTCAGCCTTCTGATGATACTTGGTGTTGGAGTGATTTCAATCTGGGATGGCTTCAGGAGTGGGTTCACGTTTGGGCAGTTCTTCTTCAGATTTGTTTTTATATTCACTGTCTATAAACTCTATGACATGATCTGTTTCGATTACTTTTTGCTGATTAAGTTTCATTTCTTTCAGTTTTATTATCCAGAGGTGGAAAATGTTTATAAGAATAGGAAGTATGGCTATAACATAAAGAGTCAGTTGCTGAAGCTATTTATAATATTCCCGGCAGCGTCAGCTATTGTGGCCTGGATATGTACATTGTTTTAAGAAACGTGGAGGAGGCAGATATGTCTGACAGGAAAACTGAGATAAAGAGTGCGTATAAGAGTCTGGGAAAGGCTCACGGCTTTTATGATGGGATGATGACCTGCAGTACCTTTATGGGCAGGTTAGTCACAAAACTTGTGTGGAACATGGACAGAGAGGATGCGCTGGAATATCAGGCGAGAGCTTTTGAGATGATACCTGCAGACTTTTCAGGGAAACTACTTGAGGTTCCGGTGGGCACCGGTGTCCTTTCAATGCCGGTTTGGAAAACGCTTCCGAACGCAGACATTACATGCCTTGATTATTCGGAAAACATGATGGCATCTGCATCTCAAAGAGCAGATGAAATGCGGATAAAGAACATAGTATTTAAGCAGGGGGATGTGGGAAATCTTCCTTTTGAAGACAGTACATTTGATGCGGTTGTTTCGCTGAATGGTTTTCACGCATTCCCGGATAAAGAAGCTGCTTATAAGGAGACATTCAGAGTTCTCAAACCAGGTGGCATTTTTACCGGATGCTTTTATGTAGAAGGCGCCAACACACATACTGATAAGATGATAGACAGGTTTTACATAAAAAGCGGATTCTTCACAAGACCGTTCGAAACAGTAGAGTCTCTGGAGAAGCGACTCAAGGGACTGTACATTGAAGTCAATGTTACAAATGTTGAGAGCATTGCGGTATTCCAGTGCAGAAAGAAGGAGCTATGAGCATTAAATATGAGATCCTTAAGCGGGTAGTGAAAGCCGCGGGTTTAAAGAAGATGTGGGATGGAAAAACTGCTGAGGAGATTGTTGCAGCAAAGAAAAAGGAAAATGCAAAGAACCAGATTCCTGAGCTTAAAGATCCTGAGTTTGATATAGACCGGATCAAGGTGATGGGATTTACGGTGATCAGGATGAAGCATAAAGCTAAGGCATCTCACGCTAATCTCTTTATCATCGGTGGCGGAATGGTAATGGCACCAAGACCTGACGCTGTCAAGAAAGCACTCCGTTTTGCCAAGGAAACAGGAGTGGATGTGTACGTGCCTTACTATCCCCTTTGCACGGATTATCCCCTTACCAAAGCATATGCAATGATCCATGAGACATATAAAGAGATGCTAAAGGACTATGACGCTGGGAACATCTCGGTTCTAGGTACATCATCAGGCGGTAATCTTGCGCTGGGAATGGTTCCATACATCAATGACGGGCATGATGATACACCGATGCCTGGCTATATTCTTGCCATTTCACCCGGAACCTGCGTTGAAACAGATGAAGAGTGGGAGCGGATGCTGAAGCTTAATAAAAAAGATGTGGCAATTCCGGCAAGCTATATGAGAACCGCTGTGGATATCATGAGACATGGCGATTTGTCAGTTCCTGAATACATGATATGGCTTCAAAAGGCCGATTTTACCAATTGTCCGCAAGTGACTTTTGTTTATGGCTCCGAAGAAACGTTGTATGCCTGCGCTCCATCTTTCGAAAAAGTCATGCAAAAATATGGAGTGGATTATGAGATGATCGTAGGCGAAGGCATGTTCCACTGCTATCCGGCATTCCCAATAGTGAAAGAGGCCAAGGAAGGCTGGGATAAGATGGTGGATTTAATCAGAAATACTACAAAACAGGGGAGTATAAAAAATGCAATTTGAAGAAATTGGGAATATGTCAGGAAAGACGCTTATGCTGCTTCCCGGGACATGCTGTGACTGGCAGACAAACTTTGGAACAGTAATCGATAGGTTATCAGAGAAATATCATCTTATATGCGTGAACTATGATGGGTTTGATGGAAGTGATGGTATCTTTCCTGATATGATTACGGTAACAGAGAAAATCGAGAAATATATCTGTGAGAAGCATAATGGCAGGCTTGATGGAGCTATTGGATCTTCTCTTGGTTCAAGTTTTGTGGGTCAGCTTGTTATGAGAAAGAACGTGCATATAGATCATGCTATCTTTGGCAGTCCTGACCTTGATCAGAGCGGGCCGGTATCAGCAAAACTCCAGTCAATGCTTGTTGTGCCTCTTTTAACAAGCTTTACAGGCAGTGAAAAGAAACGGAATAAATCCAAAGAAAAGCTGAAAAAAATCTTTGAAATGGATGATGAAAATGCTGAGAAATTCATGAACTGTTTTTCCAAGTTTAATCCCCGGTCCATAAAGAATGAGTATTACACAGACCTCCTGACCCATCTTAGGGATGATATCAATGTTGAACATACAAGAGCTCATTTTATCTATGCCAACAAAATGGGTGAGAAGTATCTTGAACGCTATAAGAAGTACTTCCATGATCCTGACATCAGAGAGTTCAACATGCAGCATGAGCAGTGGCTGTTCGGTGGGAAAGAATACGCAGAACCTGTGCTGAAAGCTATAGATGAATTTATGGTAATGACAGTTTGAGGGTAATATGGGGGTAACTATGGTTCTAATATTAGAGTGCATTGTGGTTTGCTTTATACTATTTCTCACCTGTGTAGTTGTTATAGCAAATGGAACAGAACAGGGAGCTTTTTTATATGAAAAAGATGTACAGGATCGCGTCGTAGAGATGGGACTTATAACAAAGGCACAGATCGATAAGAACTGTAAATTATTCAAGATAGGCACACTTACAGTGATGATTGCTTTTGTGCTGTGGTCAGTTTATGGCATCAATGGAGCAAGAGGATTTATAGTGCCATTTCTCCAAATATATGCTATGACAATGGCAGAAGGACTATTCGACAGATTCTTTATTGATTGGTATTGGGTGGAGCATACAAAAGCCTGGACGATTCCGGGAACCGAAGATCTAAGGCCTTACATCCCCAAAAAGACGAAGATTGTGAAGTGGCTGATTACGATTGTAGGCAATCCTATTATTGCAGCTGCACTGGCAGGGATTATGATGGTCGTATTATGAGGGAGGGAAGCAGGTAACATGGTTTGGTATGTATTGGTAATTGAAGCGATAGTATTTGCAGTATTATTTACAACAATTCTTTTTGTGTCTTTTCATGGGGAAAAAATGTACAGTCCGGCATGTATCCATAATTACCCGCCTGATATTCAAGAAGAATACTTCAAAACACATGAAAGAGTGGATGTTTCATATAAATCAAAAAAGGTAGTACTGGCGAAGTCCTGTGGAATAATCATGTTTACAGTTATTCTTACCATATGCGCGAAGCTTGCCGGGGCAGTTACATTTTGGCAGGGATTCGCGATCGCTTTTGGACTCATGGTATGGATTGGAGCCTATGACACACTTTTTCTGGACTGGGTGCTATTTGCAAATATGAAAATGTTCAGGCTGGAAGGAACAGAGCACATGGACAAGGCTTACCATCAGAAGTGGTTTCATTTAAAAGGTGCTATATTCCCGGGGATGTTGTTTGCACTGATTCCGGCAGCGATTGTAGGACTGTTCATAAGTTTGATGGGTTGAATAAGAAAAGAGCTTTATGTATGACCTCGTAAGAGAATAACAAACGGAAATATTTTTTTGAGAGAAGTTAGCATCAACTAACAATTAGTAGTATCATGAAATATAGCGAAGATCCGATATGAAATGAGTTTTTTTGATGGGGAGAAAATGAAAGATGTCAGAAAAGGCAGAACAGATTATGAAAAAGAAAGGCTTTATAAAGGCTGAGATGGATAAGGTTTTTCCTAAGGACCAAAGTAATAAACTCTGGAACGATGCCATATTAAAGCTTTCGGAGATTCTTGATAAGTATAAGTCATTGCCTGAAGGGGTACATAATCATACTGACAGTAGAATATTTCCTTCTTCGGCTATCTATTTGACAATAAAACCAATACTGGGCGAGGATAGGGCATTTAAAGTCATTGAGGATGCTGCTGTTGTGGGATGTACAGGGATTCAGGCCAAATTGACCAAGCTGATGAGGGTTCCCGGAATGAAGGAATTATTTGTTAAAATGTGGGACCCATTGACCAAGAAAATATTTGGGCCTACTTGCGGATTTCAGAATGTCTTTTACCCTAACAAAAAGGGCGAATACAAGATGGATATAACACAGTGCCCATATAATAGATATTTTACGGAACTTGGCTGCCCTGAGCTCACAAAGATATTCTGCGGAAATGATGACAGGATCTATGGCAATCTTCCGGGACTTGAGTTCATCAGGACAGGAACACTGGGCAGAGGCGCTGATAAGTGTGATTTTTACTTGAGGATAAAGAAGTAACGGAGAGCAGTCTGTATGAGTAATACTCTGGAGAAATCCTATATATTCAAGCAATTTTACGTTGAATTGGTAGATAAACACGGAACATCCAAGGCAAAAGATATCTGGAATTACGCTGAAAGCGAATTTATCAGATTGAAGAATGCTGAACCATCCGCAGATAAGGCGAGTGTGTCATATGTCTTTCCAGCAGTAGCACTGTATCGTTCAGTTGAGCATTTCTATCCCGGAGAAGCTTTGGCTGTTACAAGAGGCTTTGGAACAAAGATGGGACGCAGACTACAGGGTATCTTTCGGAGAATCACAGCGATTCCTGGTATCCCTTATCTCATGTGGAAGAGGATGGATAGAATTGCTGCAAAACTGAGCGATGGATATGAAATAAAGAACCTTAAAGTTACCAAAGAACAGTGCTTTATGGATGTGGTAAGCTGTCCTCTTTATGATAAGGCGCGGGAACTTGGTACTCCGGAAGCTGTTCAGATGATCTGCTGCATGGATAAAGAATACATGAACGGCTTCAGGGGAGTTGATTATAAACGGACTAAATCGGTGGCTGAAGGTGATGACTGTTGTGACTACAGGCTCACAAAGTCATTGTAAGGGGGAGAAAATGAAGAATCTTACATCAAGACAGAAGATCATGTTCGGGGTATATTCGATGATATTGGCGATTATAGGAGATTATCTCCTTGGCTACGGTACATTTAGTACGTCCAGTTCACCGGATGCCTATATGGGAGTTGAATGGAGCGTAGCTCCTGACTGGAGATATGCAGTATCGTCCATTCTCGGATTTGCTTGCGCAACCCTGTTTGCTGTGGCTGCTGTTGAACTTCTTAGGGTTATGGAAAAGAAATATCACCTTAATGATTCTAAGCTGTTTGGCCTTTTCAAGATTGCAAACTGGAGCGGAATACTTTATTTTGCTTTCATCCACATAGGTATATGCATGCTCCCTGTTGTGTTTAATGCAGGAATGGCTGCTACAGGCGATGTGAAAACTTCTGCTGATATGGTGTTCAGAGTATTGAAAAGTATTGCAGTTCCCATGGGCATCGGATTTGTAGTATGCGATGTTTTCGTTACAATTGCCTGGATTGGAATGGTGTTTAAGAAAATGATTCCTGTGAAAAAGGCTGCATTTATTTGTTGCCCGGTGATTACCTCAATATTAGGGCAGCTCATGAATTACATTTCTGAAGGTCTAGATTCCGGTTTCGAGTCTTTTGGATGGCTGCTCATGTATCTGGTCTGTGCGTTAAGCCTGGTAGACAAGGATGAGAGGGAATGGATATAAGAAGTAACGGCAGAAACTAAAGGACATGCCCTATAGACAGAAGGGAAAGAGAATATTATAATTTTAAGTTAGCATAGGCTAACATATATAAAGGAGGAGTGGACAATGGAACTTACTTTTGGTGATGTACAGGAAACAGCGCTTATCCCGCTTGCAATAAAGGCAAGTGAGACAGCAAGGTCTAATGCCAGGATTATCGACCTTAAGGCAAAAGAGATAATTGATGCTCTTGGAGTTGATGTTAGTAAATACGATCCCTTTTTATCACATGAGGGAGTTGTAGCCAGGACAATACTGTATAGGAATGAGTTAAAACGACTTATCAGCAAGTACCCTGATGCTCTCTGCATTAATCTTGGATGTGGCTTTGATGATAAGTTCTTGCAGGTAGACAATGGCAAGATCACGTGGTTTGATGTGGATCTTCCGGATCAGATAGAGAAGAGACGTAAAGTGTACTCTGACAGGGACAGGTGCACAATGCTCGATGGGAGTGCGCTTGACGGAGAATGGACAAGGAAACTTCCTAAGCGAGACATGACCATCGTGGTTATGGAAGGAGTCCTTGAATACTTTTCCAAAGACCAGGTAAAGACATGCATCAACATGCTTTGTGACAGCTTCGAACATGGATATCTTCTTGCGGAGCTTCATTCTCCTTTCCTTGAAAAGAATGGTAGCCATCACGATGCTGTGAAACATACTAATGCTTCTTTCGGATGGGGAACAAAGTCAGGCCGTGAATATCTGGATCTTGAACCAAGGATGAGCCTTGTGTCTGAAACGAGCTATAACGAAGAAATGAAGAAGTATTCATTGCGCGGAAAACTCTTTGCTATCGTTGGAAAGAACATCAACAACAGGCTTGCTGTATTTAAATGGTAAAGCATTAAGGGCGGAATGTATGGATAAGTTTAATGACATCGGAATTGATGACAAGTTAGACTGGAACAGGATAGAGAAGCTTATGCGGATAGGCATATTTGCCGCATGCATGGTGCTTGTGGGAGATGTGCTTATAGGCTATGGGATGCATGATTCTTCTAAAACAGGTATGGAATGGTTCTTGTCAGCATATTTGCAATTATCAGATACCAAAATGTTTTGGTCAGCATTTCTGGGATTTATAGGTATTCCACTTGAGGCACTTTGTTACTTTGGTGTATATAGGTTGATTGTTCCTAAATCACAGAAATACGCTCATTTGTACAGGACAGGAATACTTGGTGTGTTGGCCTATGCGGGGTGTGGAGTGCACGTTCCTTGTTTATCCACATGCTTCTTTTACAAGTATATGAACGATGCTTCCCCAGAGATTGCAGTAGATGCAGCAGTGAAATTTGGTAAATACTTTCTTTTGCCGGGAATGATAGTGTTCTTTCTATTCTGGATCATCCAACATGTGGCACATATTGCAGCATTCACAAAAGGGCTGACTCCATATCCTAAATGGTGCTGGATATTCTGTCCTGCGGTAGGAATGGCCGCAGTCATGCTGTTTAAGTTCCTTCCTGAATCAGAAGTTCGCAATGCTATTACTGCTGCTTGGATCAGTATAGGGAATTTGTGGATGTTCGTTGGACTTTTGGTTATGGCGAAGAAAGTTAAGGCTGGTGACAGATGATTATTCTGATACAGATGGTTTTATTCTGCCTGCTTTTTACTGCGATGGTCATGTACGCGGTAAGAGGGGGCGCTATTGATGGATTGTATTTCTATCCGAAAGCAGTGCAGGAAAGGGCTATAGATATAGGTCTTATAACAAAAGAAACTATGCAGAAAAAGCGCAAGGTCTTCATGACAGAGTTTTACATAGTAATGCTGACAGCGCTTATACTCATTATCGGATTATGGAACAGAGTCTCTGATTTCAAAACGGCATATTTACAGGCTCTGCTATTTCTTGAAGTAATGAATATCTATGATGGTATTGTCATAGACAAGATCTGGGTTGGACATAGCAGGTTTTGGATCTTGCCTGGCTGTGAAGATATTCCATATGTTCAGACTTGGGGCCAGGTTTTGAAAAAAAGAAGCTTGCTGGCAATTATATGGATAGCAGGAGCTGCTATAGTTGCAGGGATTGTGGTGTTTTTGTTTTGAAGGGGAAATGAGATGTATATCAACGAGTATGGAAATCCTAATAATCCAAAGCTCATATTGCTGGCGCCAATGATGATATCCGGTGCAAATCTGTATGATCTGATGAGTCCGTATCTTAAGGGAGATTACTTTATCATCGCTCCCGATCAGGGAGGCCATGGTAAAGCCGGGGCATATATCAGCGCTGATGATGAGTACAGACAGCTTAAATCGTATCTGACTGATAAAGACTATAAGGATATCAAGCTTGTATACGGAGCTTCACTTGGCGTAGCAGTTGCATGGCGGCTATTCTGGGATTCTGATTTTAATTTAGAACGTGCCTGGTTTGACGGTGTTGCACTCAATAAGAGTTCTAAGATGGCAGAAGTGCTTGTGTGTAATCTGTTCAGAAAGAGAAAGAAACAGCTGGATAAGACTCATGTGGAAGCATCAAAATCCCTAGTGGATTGGTATGGCTATGACTTCGCAAAGATGATGACTAAGAACTTTGAAAGAATCACGCTGAGTGATATCGATGCAATATGCCATGCATGCTGTACCTACGATATGAAGCCACTCCAAAAAGAACAACAGGCCAAACTCCATCTTGAATATGGCGAAAAGGATTTTGACCTGAAACTTTCTAGAAAATCTTTTGCCAAGTACATGCCAGATGTGAAGGTGGTTATTAGAAAAGGATACCCGCATTGTGGATACATGGCAGCACATACCAGAGAGTATGCGGAAGAGATTGAAGATTTCATAAATAGATGAAAATGAAAAAGGAGAAAGTAGTGATGAATAATAAGTGGAACAAGAAAAATGCGATATGGATGGTTGTATATGCTGTAATCTATGCGGTATTCACGGTTTTGGTTTGCGTGTTGGGAGCTATTCATCCGGTAATGTTTGTGTGCTACCAGATTACAGCAGGAATCTTGTTGTCTGGTGTTACTTTCTACGCATTTAGAAGGATACAGGCACCGGGGTGTGCAGCCATCTTCTCACTGATGATCATCCTGCTATTTGTGATAATAGGGGATGCTGTGCCATGGCATGTGATTCCGGTAGTTGTGATCGGAGTTTTGGCGGAGGCTGGCAGGTTCTTGTGCAAGTATAAATGGAATGGGGATGTGATCAGCACTGTAATAATGAGCTTTTCCACGTTTGGATACTATGGGCAGATATGGTTCAATCGTACATATACTTATGAATGTGCAGTAGAGGAAATGCCAGAAGGATATGCAGATACTCTGATGGCAGTAAGCCCTTTTTGGAGCCTTATAGCAGTGTTGATTGCAGGTGTGGCTCTTTCTGTGGCAATCACTGCTGTTACAGCTAAGATATTTACCAATTGAAAAAGCGTCCCCAAATGTCACCCAAGTGGCACCCAAATGACACCCAAATGGTAGTTTCCATGTGGTTTTGAGCATGATATTATTATAATGAGCCAAGGAATGAACGAGAGAACAAAATCGATTCATTCTTTGGTTTTTCTTTTGCAAAAGAATAACTGTTGTGAAGCGCTGTTTCCGATATCTGTACCGGGGTGGCGCTTTTATTATGTCCAAAAAAGAAAGGAAAATGTATGGATTTTGAACAATTCAAAGAGGAACTTGCTTCCAGCGTGAAGGAGATCATGTATTCCAAGTATGGAATGGAGGTTGAGGTCGAGGCCAGGACAATGGAGAAGATGAATTCCTCCTATGAGGCACTCACTGTTAAGCCGGAGGACAGCATCATCGGTGTTAACCTCAATGCTACAGCGCTTTACCAGCAGTACGAAAAGGGAATTGATATTGATGTCATTACTTCCAAGTCTGCTGAGCTTGCAGAGAGCGCACTTAACAGCAGACCTGATTTTGATATCGACTCTTTCAAGGATTACAGCAAGATGAAGGAAACACTGACAATGGAAGTTGTTTCTGCTGAGAGAAATGCTGCACTTCTTGAGACTGTACCTCACAGGATTATGGAGGATATGGCAGTTGTTTACCGCTTTGAGGTGAACACAACTTCATCAGAAAGAGGTTCAATCCTGGTAACAAACCAGATGCTGGACCAGTACGGGATCACAGCTGAGCAGCTTCATGCCGATGCGCTGATTCATGCTCCTGAGGTCAAGCCTATAGTGATCGAGGGAATGGCACAGGTCCTTGCTAAGCAGATGGGAGTTGAGGATCTTGAAATGCTTGGCCTTAATATTCCACCTGAGCAGGAACAGATCTTTGTTGCTTCTGTAGAGGGAAATGTCCACGGAGCAGGAGTAATTGCTTATCAGGATTTCATGGAAAAGGCTTCTGAGAGGGTTGGTGGTGAGGAGGCATTAGCTCTTTCCTGGACAGATAGCATAGATATGGAGAATCGTATCGTTCATGTGAACCGCAGCTTCAGTGACAGACCTGATGAATTCGGAGAATGCAAGAAGCGTATCCAAACTACCAAGACTGATGCTGGTACAAGAGACATACCCATGGTGCAGGAAGTATTTGATGCATTCCTTATGGAATATGAGTTCCAGAAGATCCTGGGATTCTGTAATGAAGAGATTGATGGATTCAAGGATTTCATTTTTATATCCAGCAATCAGAACGTTCTTTTACCCGGAGCAGTGAATCGCGCAATACACAGCGCAGTAGACTGGTACAATGAACACGAGGTGGCTGCAGCTGCTGATGAGGGAAGGGAACCATTTCTTTTACCGGAAGAGATCACCTGCCATATTCTCCGTCATACCTTCTGTACAAGACTTTGCGAAAACGAGAGTAACATCAAGGTGATCCAGTCTCTTATGGGACACAGGGATATCACCACCACCATGAACATCTATGCTGATGCCACCAAGGAAAAGAAGCAGGAGATCATGGCTCACTTGGAGGGGAAGATCATCATTTGAAAAAGTTCTTGAATGGATTAAAATGGAGTATTATAATATGAGTATAAAACATCACTCATAGAATTTATGAGATGTAATGTAGTGAAATGTGTAGTCAAAATGTCCGGATTGGATGACTACTACATACATTTGGGCTTCATTGGTGAGTGTCCACACAGATCCAATAAAAATGAGGCCTGCCACGCAGTTTACAACACTTTCTGGTATTTCGGTGGACTTGTGTGGTATCTCAAAATTGAGATGAAAGATTTCAAGTGGACGTGTATGGACAGTAATGGTCGTGGATGATAGAGACCACTCTAATTTTCCCGACACTTAAGTCACTGGGCAAATAAAGCCAGTAAACATGCGGGTTACAGGGAATCACATATTTTTACTGCAACAATACTACAACAGATTGAGCCCATATACACGGGAATAATCGGGAAGTAGTTGCATAGACAAATCAATAAAGTACTCATTTTAGAGTCATTCTTGAACGAAAATTCAGGAATGGCTCTTTTTGTTTTTGTGACATGCGAAAGACCTCTGCAAGAACTCATCCCAAAAAGAGATTACGGAGGTAGCATATGGATTTTGATGATGAGGAATATCAGGACCTTGAAAGAAAACAGGAAGTCCGCAATAAGGCAAGAATGTTTCGTAGGAAGCTAATCAGATACAAAGAAGCAGAGTACATCTACAGTATTCAGCACAAGAAGCTATTAGAGCTCGCTGATAAGGCGGGAGCTCTCTATCGGATTGATGGGTACGTTCTCATAAACATAGAGATATTTGAAGCATATCTGGAAAGGTTCCACCAGCCACCTAAGATGACCAAGACAGGGGGAAGGAAGAAATGAGCGGATGTATCTGGAAGTTCTCACAGTATTTGGACGATGAAGATTTGATGTTTGCCCATAAGGTAATGGTCACATATAAGCTTGCCGGAGAATATTACGGAATTGGAGAGAAACCGATGATAAGGATGGCATGGGCATCCGGGGCAGTCTATAAGATCGGGAAAAGAGTCCTGATAAGACGAGATATTTTTGAAGAGTATCTTAGAGCCCACCAGAAGCAGGTAGATAAGCTCATCGAAGGTGATGAGGAAAAATTATTAAAAATCTTTGAAGCAAAGGCAAAGGAGGAAGATGAAAATGAGTAAAGTTATCGCAATCGCAAATCAGAAAGGTGGTGTGGGAAAAACCACAACAGCAGTGAATTTAGGAGCAGGACTTGCTGCTCAGGGTAAGAAGGTACTTTTACTGGATACGGATCCACAGGGCAGTCTTTCAATCTGTATGGGATATACAGAGCCTGACAAGCTGGATGTAACAATTGCAACAGTAATTGAGAAGCTTGTTAATGAGGAAGATATTCCGGAGGGATATGCTATTTTGAAGCATTCAGAGAATATTGACTTGCTTCCGTCAAATATAGGGCTGTCTGCAGCCGAGGTTTCACTTGTAAATGTTATGAGCAGAGAACTTGTCTTGAAGGATTATGTGGATCAGATCAAGGAGCAGTACGATTTCGTTGTGATTGACTGCATGCCATCTCTTGGAATTATGACAGTAAATGCTCTGGCCTGTGCAGACACAGTGCTCATCCCGGTACAGAGTGCTTTCCTTCCGGTTAAAGGTCTTCAGGCACTCATCAAGACTATTTATACAGTAAAGCGCAGGCTTAACTCTAAATTGGAGATTGAAGGAATTTTACTGACCATGGTTGATAACCGCACAAATTATGCAAAAGAAATTGTAGCTGAAGTTAATGAGGTATATGGAAAGAGCCTTCCTGTATTTCCTATAGAGATACCACTTTCAATAAGAGCTTCAGAGACCAGCGCAATCAGTAAGAGCATATTTGAGTATGACCCCAAAGGAAAAGTTGCAGCTGCTTATACAGCACTTACAGATGTAGTGATCAGAAATTCATAAGGAGGGCGGACAGATGGCAGTAAAGAGAGAAAAGATAAAGTTTGAATCAGTGGAGCAGCTCTTAGGAGCACCAATAACAAGTGAAACAACAGTAGAACTGGAAATAAACCATATCAGGCCATTTAAAGGTCATCCCTTTAAAGTTGTAGATGACAGCCGTATGGAAGATCTGGTAAAGAGCATTTCCTTAAATGGTGTCCTGACACCGGTGATTGTAAGAGAAATAGCTGATCCTGGAATGTATGAAATGATTTCCGGTCACAGGAGGATGCATGCTGCTAAGCTGGCGGGGCTACGAACAATCCCTGCAGTAATAAAGAAGTTCACTGATGAAGAAGCTACCATAGCCATGGTTGACGCGAATGTTCAACGAGAAGAGATACTTCCCAGTGAAAGAGCTTATTCATTAAAGATGAAGATGGAAGCTCTTAACAGCAGACAGGGTAAAAGAACAGATTTAACTTGTGGCAATGATTGCCACAAGTTGGAAGAGGCAGGAACAAAGTCAAGAGCCATAGTGGGTAAAGAGGCAGGGATGAGCGAAAGGTCGGTTCAGAATTATATAAAGCTGACAGAGCTGGTGCCGGAAGTCATGGATCTTGTTGATCAGAAGAAAATCGGTGTAACAATGGGCGTTGATGTTGCAGGCTTCGATAAAGAACTTCAGAGTTGGATTTATGAATATTACAGAGATAACAATTTCCTCAAGCCAGTACAGATACAGGCACTGAAGGAAACACCCAATCTGGAGAATATCGCACAGAGAACTGTGATACAGATTATGAACGATGCTCTTCCGGATAGTAACAGCAAAGCTAATGGTAAGGTAACACTTTCAGAAAAGAAACTTGATAAATACTTTCCACCACATTTCAGCAGCAAACAAAGGGAAATGGTAATCGTGGGCTTGCTTGAAAAGTGGCATGAGGAACAAAAATAAAACAGTTGGGAGGAACATTCCGTGGGAAATAAATTAGATCTAAATTACTTCTATGGGGCTGAGGCTGATCAGTTCAACTTTATAAAGATACCAAAGCCACTCTTATTTGATCCTATGTATAAGAACGTGAATCTGGAGGAGGCTCTTACTTATTCCATGCTCCTTGACAGGATGAATCTGTCTATCAAAAATAACTGGTTCGACGAACTTGGAAGGGCCTATGTATACTGCTCTATCGAGACAATAATGGAGTTTGCAAACTGTGGCAGAAATAAAGCAGGCGAAATCCTTAAGAATCTTGATGCCATCGGCCTTATTGAAAAGGTTCTGATTCCTGGGAGAGGTCTTAAGATTTACGTAAAAAATTTTATTCCTAAGAGTACACCAAAATTTGAAAATCAAATTTTAGGGAAAGCAGAGGAACTGCTTTCGGGTATGGAAGGGAACGGCAGGGAGCTTGTGGATAACTCTGAGGTAGCCCATAATTCAAACAGTGGTGTTTGTTTTTCAAATGCCCCTGTTTATGAATCAAACGACACCCAACCTGAAAGTAAATCTGAGGTCGTTTATTTTTTAAACACAAATAAGAACAATATAAACAATAACAGTCTTAGTAAAAACAAATCTAATCAGACCATATCAATTACCGGATCTGCCAAATTGATGGGATACGATGATGATGAGAGAGCCTATGCAGATATCATCCGTGAGAACATAAGTCTTGATATCCTTATGGACCGTTATCCATGTGACAGAGATTTTCTGCAGGGCGTTTATGATCTGATCCTTGAGAATGTACTCACCACCAGTGATTACATTCTTGTTGCCAGCAGCCAGTACTCTGCCAATTTTGTAAAGAGCAAGCTCCTAAAACTCAATTCAATGCACATTGAGTACGTGATGGACTGTTGGAATAAAAACAAAGAAAAGCCAAGGAATGTGAAGAAGTATCTCCTTGCAGCCCTGTTCAATGCTCCAAGTACCATGGGAGCCTTTTATCAGGCTGAAGTAAATCATGATATGGCTTATGGGGCGTGCGAGGCATGATATAATTTAAAGAGTGAAATTGAACAAAGGAGCATATGCTGATATGGATCTCTTTGAATATATGGCTGAGGGCAGAAAAGAAAAAGAAGCGCCTTTAGCTGCAAGAATGCGTCCACAGACACTTGATGAAGTTGTGGGACAGGAAGATATAATAGGTGAAGACAAGCTGCTTTATCGTGCTATCAAGGCAGACAGACTTAGTTCGATAATCCTGTATGGACCTCCCGGGGTAGGAAAGACAACCCTTGCAAAAGTGATTGCCAATACTACCTCGGCAGACTTCCATCAGGTCAATGCTACGATAGCCGGTAAAAAAGATATGGAGTCTGTAGTTGAAACAGCCAAGAACAATCTTGGTGGATACGGAAGAAAGACAATACTTTTCATAGATGAGATACACAGATTTAACAAGGCTCAGCAGGATTACCTGCTTCCATACGTTGAAGATGGCACACTGATACTGATAGGCGCTACTACTGAGAATCCATACTTTGAAGTGAACGGGGCTCTTATATCAAGATCAAGGATATTTGAGCTCAAACCTTTGTCTAAAGAAAACATCCTGACCCTCATAAAAAGAGCTTTTGAATCTGACAGGGGTGTAAAGCAGTACAACGCAGAGATAACAGATGAAGCGGCAGACTTCCTTGCGGATATAGCTGATGGTGATGCGAGGGCTGCACTTAATGCAATAGAACTGGCAGTGCTCACCACAAAACCCTCGGCAGATGCAAAGATCCACGTAGACCTTGCAGTAGCTGAGGAGTGCATCCAAAAGAAAGCTATCCGCTATGACAAGACCGGAGATAATCATTACGACACCATAGCAGCATTTATAGAGTCCATGTGTGGATCAGATCCTGATGCAGCGCTTTATTATCTCGGTCGTATGCTTGCTGCAGGTGAAGATGTTAAGTACATTGCAAGGAGAATGCTGGTTGCAGCATCTGAGGAAGTTGGAAATGCTGATCCCATGGCTATATGTGTTGCAGCATCCGCAGCAATAGCAGTTGAACGTGTCGGAATGCCTGAAGGAAGAATCATCCTTGCCCAGGCAGCAACCTATATTGCCTCAGCTCCTAAGTCCAATGCGGCTTATCTCGGAATAGAGAAGGTGTTGCAGACAGTAAGAGAAACCGGGAATCTCCCGATACCTCCATATCTTCAGGATTCCTCATATAAAGGGGCCGCAAAGCTTGGAAGGGGTGTTGGATATAAATACGCTCACAATTATCCCAATCATTGGGTAGAGCAGCAATATCTTCCGGATGCAATAAAAGATATGACATTCTATGAGCCGAATGATATCGGTCATGAAAAAGATATAAAAGAGTATTTTAGAAACATAGGAAAAGATCCGCTGAGATATGAATATAAGGATCCTTCTGAAGAGGGTAATCCTGAGAGACCGTGGGAATAATACCAAAGGATTTCGCATGAAGGATGGATGGGCATAATGAAAGCATCTACCCTTATTACCATGAGCTTTAATCAAAGTGGCGTTTGTAGGAAGAAAATAAAGATGGGAAGGCTTTAGATATATGTGGATCGTATTTGCGCTGTTATCGGCAATATTTGCAGCATTGACATCAATACTGGCAAAGATAGGAATTGAAGGGGTTGATTCTAATCTGGCTACGGCTATCCGAACCGTGGTAGTGGTCGGAATGGCTTGGATTATGGTTTTTATAACTCATGCACAGAACGGTTTATCAACGATCGGTAAAAGAAGCTGGATATTTCTTATTCTTTCAGGTTTTGCTACGGGTGCTTCGTGGTTATGTTATTACAAAGCATTGCAGATGGGAGAAGCTTCCAAAGTAGTGCCTATAGACAAGCTCAGTGTGGTGATTACGCTGGTGCTTGCATTTGTGTTCCTGCATGAACAGTTTACAGCAAAATCAATCTTAGGATGTATCTTGATTGGAGTCGGAACATTGCTGATGGTAGTATAATATTTCAGTTTTATTTTCGATGACAAATCGGGAGATTGTAATATAAAAACCATAGCTCAAATTAAAACTGATTCGTATCAAAAAATAGAAGCACCTGAAAGGAGTTAACAGATTATGAGTAGCAATAAAGAGTTGATGGCAACTATCGACGAAAAACTGAACAAACTCGACGACAAGGACTTGGAGAAAGTAACAGGCGGTAAATATGAAGTTCTAGACTCTAATGGAACCTTAATTGGATATGCAGACACTTTAGAAGAAGCAATGGCATCTGGGGAGCTGTTGCTGTGGCTGAAGTGGCTTCATGTATATTGTCCTGGGCATTCCTCTTTACTCAGAACAAAAAGTATCATTATCTGATATCTAAATAAATGCAGAAATATGTGTATCAATTTTTGAAGGAACAGGAGATGATATTAAGGATATGTGGTTCTGCATTATGGATGGAAAGCAGACGGAGATCATCCTTCGAATTACAATTGATCAGCTCCTGATGATCACCCATAAACTCATAATGCTGGCAGGTAAGCCTATCAAGAAAGGCTCTTACTGCCAGCTTTTTTTGTGCAATAAGTTTCTCTAGAATAGCTGTTGTATCTGTTTTGTAAACAGCGATGAGCGGCTCATCTTTACCATCATGGGACAGAATAGTGGCATCAAAATTTCCGGAGAAATGCTTCTTTAGAAGGCTCTCCAATGTTTGGCTTGAGATAAGCGGAACATCAACGCTGAGTACAAGTGCATTGCTGCAGTTACATTCCAAAAAGCAGGAATAGAGACCTCCCAGTGGGCCCATGTCAGGTATTATATCCATTATGTGGTGGGCATATGGGATAGGAGAAGATTTACCAGAAACATAGACCCTGCCGGCACCAAGGTCTATTAGTTTATCTGTCTGTATCTGGAGGAAGGACTTTCCATCAAGAATGATTTCTGACTTGTCCGTTCCCATTCTTTTGCTTTTTCCGCCTGCCAAAACAATTCCGTCAAACTCATTCATTTAAAAGTTCAATCCTCACAACATTCTTCACCTGACGTTTTGAGTCGCTGTCACCGAACACATACAGTCTTGCACTGGTGCTTCCGTCGTCTTCCTGCTGTTTTGCAAGATAAGCTTTACCATCTTCGTTTATTTCGTCAAAAGAAATTTCAGCGGCAAATTCATCTGATGATACAACCCGGGCTTTTGTGAAACCGGCCTTATCAAGTCCTGATTTTGAAATGGCATCCTTTAGTGATATTCCGATCTCATCTACATCCTTTTCCTGCCCCTTGGCATTTATGGTAACGCCCTTTACTGAAACCAGGCTCCCGCTAAAGGGGTCAATGAGAACTGTTTTATCCCCATTAATAATAGCCAGATTCCCTTTTGGCGCATCATTTCTTGACCTCAAATAGAAAACAGATGCAATGCAGGTAATTACTAGCAGAATGATGACGATAACAATACTTTTTTTCTTCATGTTGTCTCCTTGTTTTTATATGGTATTTTTGCGGTGGCTTTATCTGGACCGATGACCGGGTGGAGCCTTTCTATAAGTTTCTCTCCCAAAAGCCCGCAGATGGAACCGCTTGTGGTAGCAACCAGTGCATATACAAAAAGAACTATTCCACTTAATTTGAACACAATGAAGTTTGCGGTAAGACAAGCCGTAATAGAAGCAATTATAGACGAAATCAGTATTCCATTATCGCGTCGACCGGAAGTTTTCTCTGCTAAAAAGAAAACCAGATCAATCATGATTCCAGGAAGGATGTAGCCGATAGGCGCAAGAGCGCCCATGCTGCCGGTCATTCCAAAACACAATGCAAGAAGGCTCTGGACAATGCCCATGATTGTAGCACAGAAAGGAAATGGCATAAGTGCAGCCGCTATGACTAAAAACAGTAGGGAGAAGCTAGTGGCAATACCACCCGGGATATGAAGAAATTCAGTTATGAAATTTGCTGCGGGAGATATCAGTTTTTTGGCAAACAAACCAAGATCGCAGCATAAAGCCATAAAAATAAGGCTTCTGAGATCAGCTTTTTTCATTATGTTCTCCTTTTCAATAAGGAAGGCGCTTCTGTTTCCATCTGCACCCCGGCAGAGTATTTGTCTGCGTCTTAAAAGCCATGAAGACTAAAGCTTTTTAGGCTTAAAAGCTCGGAGATTTTCTACAAACTGATTATACCATATTGGTTTGTAAATAATCTATAAATTAACGACTGAACGCCCACGAAGAATGACTAAAATGTTATGATTAGATTGGTGGGTTATAGTTATGACAAGTATGTCTAAAGGAGAAGGTAAATGGTCAAAAAGGTTCAATCTACGTGTAATTTTTGTGCCATCGACTGCAATCTGGATTTCTATGTGGAAGATGGAAAAATCATCAAGACAGTTCCAACGAAAGGATATCCCGTCAATGATGGGTTTTCCTGTATCAAAGGATTATCCCTGAGCAAGCAGCAGACAACAGTTAAGCCAAATGCGCTCCCGAAGATCAGGCAGGCTGACGGAAGCTTTAAAGAGGTACCCTGGGAAGAGGGCTTTAAATATGTTGCAGATAAACTAAAGGAGTTGCAGGAAAAATATGGCAGGGAGAGTGTAGCCGGTATCAGCACCGGTCAGCTGACTCTGGAAGAGTTTGCCATCTTTGGTCATGTTATGAGAAATTTCCTTCAGACCAACGTGGATGGAAATACAAGACTTTGTATGGCATCAGCAGCTGTTGCCCACAAGGGTACTCTCGGCTATGATGCCCCCGGATATACTCTTAACGACTTTGAACTTTCTGACACGATCATATTCATAGGGGCAAATCCTGTGGTTGCGCATCCTATCATCTGGCAGCGAGTAAGAAACAACAAGATTCCCGACACGAAGATAATTGTCATTGATCCGCGAAAATCAGAGACTGCAAGGAACGCTGACTACCACTATCCGCTGAAGTGGAGAAGCGATCTTACGCTTATGTATACACTTGCAAATCTGATAATAGAAAAAGACTATGTGGATCATGACTTCGTTGATAACCATACTGAAGGCTACGAAGGGTTTGCGGAGTTCGTAAAGAATTTCACTCTGGAGAGAGGAAGCAAGGCAACAGGGCTTTCGGAAGATCAGATTTTAGAGCTCCTTGAACTTATCCATAACGGAAAAGCAGTTTCCTTCTGGTGGACCATGGGTGTCAACCAGGGATATGAGGCAGTAAGAACTGCCCAGTCCATCATGAATCTGGCGTTCCTGACAGGAAATGTCGGTAAACCTGGTACGGGCGGAAATTCTATAACAGGTCAGTGCAATGCTATGGGTTCAAGGCTCTTTTCCAATACCACCTGTCTGTTTGCAGGCGGTGATTTTGCTGATGAGGCCGAGAGAAAGAGAATTGCCGACATTGTTGGTATAACGCCTGAGCTTATGGCGAAGAAGCCGACGATTCCATATAACAAGATCATAGAAGGCATCAATGCCGGAGAGATAAAGGGACTTTGGATCCTCTGCACCAACCCAAGACACAGCTGGACCAATAATGAGACCTTTGCAGAGGCTGCAAAAAAACTTGAGTTGTTTGTGGTTCAGGATATCTACGACACAATAGAGAGCGCTGAGGACTGCACAGTTTATTTCCCAGTAGTTCCCGGAATCAAAAAAGAAGGAACCTATATCAACATGGAGAGGCGCCTGTCTGCGATGCGAAAAGTCCTTGACAGAGGCGAGAATGAGATCTCAGATTATGAGTGCATCCTGGGAGTAGCCAAGGCTCTTGGAATGGGAGAAGCTATAGCAAAATGGGAGACCCCGAGACAGTGCTTCGATCTTCTCAGGGAATGTTCAAGAGGAAAGGGATGTGATTTCACAGGTATTCATTGGGATGACCTGACGGATTCGCACGGTATTCAGTGGCCGTATCCTGAAGGTCATGAAAAAGAACTTTCAGATGAGCAGAGAAGACTCTATGCCGACGGTAAGTTCTTTACACCATCAGGTAAAGCGCAGTTCATATATGAAGAACCTCTTGAGAATCCGATTCCTGTGACTGACAAGTTCCCGCTTGTTTTCAACACAGGAAGAGGTTCTGTTGGTCAGTGGCACACTCAGAGCAGGACCAAGGAAGTAAAGTTTGTTGAAGACGTTTCCTTAAAGAGAGCCTATCTTTATATGAATACTCAGCTAGCTAAAGAAAATGACATTCATGATATGGATGAGATAAGAGTATTCTCTTCCAATGGAAAAGATGCAATATTTGCAGTAAAGGTAACAGACAACGTTCAGTACGGCGAGCTTTATGCGCCAATTCATTATATTGAATGCAATGCGCTGACGCCGTCCAGCTATGACAAGTATTCCAGGGAGCCTAACTACAAGGGCGGAACCTGCAGATTTGAAAAGATCGCAAGGGAGGGCTGATAAATGTATAGAATAAAGATTGACCGAGATAAATGCATTGGATGCCTTACCTGTGTGACGGCCTGCGTGGTCAGTCACGAGACGGAGAGCGGCGATGCCAGAAACAGAGTGGTAATTGATTCCGAGACCACGCCTGCCCCAATTTTCTGCAGGCACTGCAACAGACCCGAGTGCACATATACCTGCATGACCGGTGCAATGCACAAGAATCCTGATACCGGGTTTGTTGAATATGACAAGAACCAGTGTGCAAGCTGCTACATGTGCATAATGTCCTGTCCATACGGAATACTTAAGTATGACAGCATTCATCAGAAAGAGATCATGAAATGTAATATGTGCGTTCACAGGAGCGAGGACGGCAAAACTCCTATGCCCATGTGTGTTGAGAAGTGTCCTATGCACGCAATAACTCTTGAGGAGGTGAAGGAATGAGATACGTAATTATTGGATCATCTGCCGCAGGAATTAACGCCATAAGAGAACTCAGGAAAATAGATAAGGATGGAGAGATCATTCTTGTTTCCAAGGATGAGCACATTTATTCAAGATGCATACTCCACCAGTATCTGTGTGGGGAAAGAACTCTTGAGAGGCTCAACTTTGCAGAGAAAGACTTTGACAAAGTTTACGATGTGAACTGGATGAAAGGGAGAGAATCAATATCTCTCCGTCCAAAGGAACATATTTTGGTTCTTGATGGGAATGAGGAAATTAAGTATGGAAAGCTCCTTATTGCCACGGGATCCCATACCTTCATTCCTCCAATCAAGGGGCTTTCCGAAGCTGATAACTACATTGGCTTCAGGAACATAGATGATATCGAAGTGCTAAAAGAGGTGCCAAAGACCGCCAAGAATATTGTGGTTCTGGGATCAGGGCTAATTGGCATCGACTGTGCTACCGGTTATCTTCACATGGGAGTAAAGGTTACACTGGTTGATTTTGCAGGCTGGCTCCTCAACAGGCAGTTGGATGAGAGGGCAGCTAAGACCTATATTGATGCCTTTAAGGAAAACGGAGTGGAGCAATATTACGGCGTTGGAGTGAATGAAGTTCATGTAAAAGATGGAAAGATCTACGAAATAGAGCTTAGCGATGGAAAAGTCCTTCCCTGCGATTATTTCGTGGTTACAGCCGGTGTCCGATCCAACGTTGAATTCCTGCAGGATTCAGGACTTGAGCTTTCTAAGTTCGGCCTGGTATACGACGAGACCGGTAAGACATCCGATCCTGATGTTTACGGTGCAGGTGATGTGTCAGGTACAAGTCCTATCTGGCCTGTTGCAGTAAAAGAGGGAATGGTGGCAGCGGCAAACATGGCAGGCAAGAAAGAGAAGATGACTGACTTTTTCGCAAGCAAATCTACCATGAGCTTTTTAGGTATACACACAATGTCTCTGGGAACAGTAACGCCGCCTGACGATACCTACAGAGTTGATGTTTATGACAAGGACGGCGTATACAAAAAGGTTGTCTCCAAGGATGGAATTATTGTTGGAGCTCTTTTGCAGGGAGATCTTGCTTATGGCGGTGTCCTTCAGCAGATGATCGCCAGAAAGATAGACGTAAGGAAGGTTAAGAAGCCACTGTTTGAGATTGACTACTCAGACTTTTTCCATGAGAGAACCAATCTGGAATTTGCATATGACCTTTGATGAAAGGAGGTGCTGATGAAGGAGCGATTAAAGAAGCTTCCGGTTCCTGTTCTTCCGACTTTTGTGGGAACGCTCACGCTTGGAAATGTGTATGGAGGTATGGGCTATACATGGTTTAGAGTGCTGATAATGATATGTGCTACAGCTGTTGTGCTGGCTTATATCTTTAAAATCATTCTCTGCTCATCAACATGCATAGAGGAGTACAAGCAGACGGTTCCCTGCAGTCTCTATGCGGGATTTACCATGTGCCTCATGATCCTTGGCAGCTTCTTCTTTGAGAAAGGAATGGCATTTGGAAAATGGATATGGCTTTTAGCAATTATCATCCATGCAGTTCATATCTGCATTTTCACTATCAGAAACGTGATCCTGAAAAGAGATGTGAATACCACCGTGCCCAGCTGGTTTGTTACTTATAACGGAATCATGGTGGCCTGTGTCACGGGCGGTGCCATGAACATGACAGGCCTTTTAAAAGTGATAACTGTGTACGGCATAATCATATATCTGATTCTCATTCCGGTAATGATAGTAAGACTCATCAAGGTGCCGGTTAAGCCGCAGGTCTATCACACCATGCCGGTTGTGCTGGCGCCTTGCAGCCTCTGTGTGGTGAGCCTGTTAAATGTATATGAAGCTCCTAATCAGGTACTTTTGTACTTTTTATATTTTTGCGTTTTGGCATCACTCTTGTTTATTATCATCAAACTCCCGGATTTCTTTTCATTTGATTTTACTCCGGGATTCGCAGGGCTTACTTTCCCGATGGCAATAGGGATAGTGGCAACAAACAAGATGGCTGCGTACCTAAATGGTCATGGAAATGAAAACGCAGGTTTTGCATTGACCCAGCTGTCAGGTCTTCAGATATTCCTGACCTCCATGCTGGTTGGATATGTACTTCTAAACTTCCTGAGGATGTTGCTCGGGAAAGGCAAGAGGCCATAAAGCAATTATTTGGAAGGAGGTTTTTATGGGCTATGTACTTAATAAGGAGAGCTTTTCTGACCTAGTCAGCGCTCTTCTTAAAGATTACCGCATCTTTGCTCCGGTCCTCAAAAAAGGCGCAGGCAGATTCACTGACGTGGACTGCGTAATCTATGATGAGATAAAAGATGCATCTGAAATTGAGCTGGAGAAGAAGTCAGACTATGCGTCAAAGGAGTTTCTTACGCCTCTTTCGGAGACGCTTTTGTATTTCACTGAAGAGGAAGTAAAAGAGGCAGATCTTTGTGAAAAGAAAGTGCTGATATTTGGCAGGAGCTGCGATCTGAACGGATTAAAACGTCTTGACCAGATCTATCTTGATAATGGCCTCGCAAAAGATCCCTTCTATAAGCGCCGCAGAGACCTGATTAAGCCTGTCCTTATCGGCTGCGGCCATTCTTATGATAACTGCTTCTGTGTATCCATGGACTCAAATAAATTTGAGGAAGGGTATGCTTTTTCTGTGGATCTGATTGACGGTGAGATTCATTCAAATGTCCTTGATAAGGAATTTGATAGCTTCTTTAAAGCTGCTGCAGGAGCAAAAGAGCTTGATGTAACTCCGCGATTTGTAACAGAAAATGAAGTTAAAGTTGAGATCCCTGATGAGATACCGGGCAGGATCATCACTGACGATCTGTGGGATGAGTACACCACCAGGTGCATTAACTGTGGAAGATGCAACTTCGTCTGCCCTACCTGCACATGTTATACGATGCAGGATGTCTTTTACTCAGACAACGGCAGGGTCGGAGAGAGAAGAAGAGTATCTGCTTCCTGTATGGTTGATGGCTACACCGATGTGGCCGGAGGAGGTCAGTACAGAAGAAAGAACGGAGAGAGGATGAGGTTTAAGGTTCTTCACAAGATCTCCGATTTCAAGAAGAGATTTGGCTATCAGATGTGCGTTGGCTGCGGAAGATGCGATGACATCTGCCCTGAGTACATCTCTTTTTCCAATATCATAAACAAGGTAAACGATGCGGTTAAAAAGGAGGTGAACTCATGAATACTCTGAATCCATATCTTCCTTTTTCATCTAAAATCCTGGAAGTTATAAAGCACACCGAGAAGGAGTATACCTTCAGGATGGAGTTTAAGGGCGAAGTAAAGCCCGGACAGTTTTTTGAAGTTTCAATTCCTAAGTACGGAGAGGCACCTATTTCGGTCAGTGGCATCGGAGAGAATTTTGTTGACCTGACAATCCGCCGCGTTGGCAGGGTTACCAATGAAGTATTTGAGCGATATGAAGGGCAGTCACTTCTTCTTAGAGGCCCCTACGGAAATGGCTTTGACGTTGACTTATATAGAGACTGCGAAGTTGTAGTTGTTGCAGGCGGAACCGGAGTATCCCCCGTAAGAGGCGTTATCCAGGCTCTTTCCGATATGCCTGATGCATCGGATAAATATGTTGTTGCGGGTTTCAGATCACCGGAGGACATGCTCTTTAGAGATGACCTAAAGGCCTGGGATTCTAAGCTGAATCTCACGCTTACTGTTGATGGGGCGCCTGAAGGTTATCAGGGTAACATCGGACTTGTTACCAAATACATTGAGGGGCTTCCTTTGAAAGAACCTTCAAAGGCCAGAGCCGTTGTGGTAGGCCCGCCTCCAATGATGAAATTTACTATAATAGAGCTCAAGAAAAAGGGATTTACTGATGCAAACATCACTGTATCACACGAGAGGAAGATGTGCTGTGGCCTTGGCAAGTGCGGTCACTGCCGTGTAAATGATCACTACATCTGCCTTGATGGCCCTGTGTTCAGCTATGAAGTTGCAAAAGACTTTGTGGATTAAGGAGGCGTGATATGGCAAATTTAGATGTTAATGTAGGAAAGCTTAAAAAGAATGCATTCAGATACTCAAAGGTAAGAGGTGAGACTGCCTCAAGAATCCGTATCCCGGGTGGCGTGATTGATTCTGCTTCCATGGCCAAGGTTGTGGAAATTGCAGAGAAGTACGGCACTGGCGTTATCAATATAACTAACAGACAGGGTATTGAGATTCCGGGGATAAAACTGGAGGACGTCGACAAAGTTAATGCTGAGGTGCAGGAGGTTATTGATGCCCTCAGGATTAACCAGCCGGAAAAGGGTAAAGGCTATCCTTCATCCGGAACTCGAAATGTGATAGCCTGTCCCGGTGCGAGGCTCTGTCCCTTTGGCTGTTATGATACTACGGCCTTTGCCCAGAAGATGGAAAACAACATCTACCCCAATGACAGACATGTAAAGATTGCCTTTACCGGATGTTCTAACGACTGCGGCAAGGTAAGGATGGCGGATTTTGGAATCATTGGAATGACGGAGCCCCAGTACAACAAGGACAGATGCGTTGCCTGCGGAGCCTGCGTTGATTACTGTAAGAGAAGATCTGTAGGTGCTTTGCAGTTGGTAAACGGCAAGGTTGTAAGGGATACAGACAAGTGCATAGGCTGCGGTGTATGCGTTGTTTACTGCCCCACAAGGGCCTGGACCAGAAGCAGGGAGCACTATTTCAGGGTGGTTCTTCTTGGAAGGACAGGAAAAAAGAATCCAAGGCTTGCTGAGGACTTTATCAAGTGGGCAGATGAAGAGAGCATCCTTAAGATGGTCAAAAACACATACGCCTATATTGAGGAATATATTGACCCTAATGCTGTTGAACACAAGGAGCATATCGGCTACATAGTAGACAGGACCGGATTTGAGGAATTCAAGAAATGGATCTTTGAAGGGGTTGAACTGGGACCTAAGGCAGAAGTGAATGACAGAATCTATTGGGGCGGAAAAAACTATGCTAAGTATGGCGGTTAAGAAAAAAATAGCAGTAATCAGTGTGTTATGTATGATCGCAGCCACTTTTATGAGTGGCTGCGCATCTTCTTATGCGGAGAATTCCCAGGAAAAAGATGACACTGTGGGCATACAGAAAAGCAATTATGAATGTGTAGTGGCGCTGTCTAAATCTATAGCGGACATGTGGCTCATATCAGGCGGCACACTGAAAGGGGTGACCGAGGATGCCTTTGAGCTTGACGGCTTGAGTGATGGAGCTGAAAGTGTTGGAACGATATCAAAACCAAGCACAGAAGCAATCCTGTCACTTAAGCCTGATCTGGTTCTTCTTTCAGGAGAGCTGGCGGCACATGAACAGCTTAAGGCTGAGCTGGATAAGTTATCAGTTTATACAATTGCAATAACTGTGGATTCTTTTGAGGATTACGATAATGTGATCTACATGTTTTCGGAAATGAATGGAAGAGACGACCTTTATCAAAAGAATGTCACAGAAGTAAAGAAAAGGATAGACAGTATTGTTTCGGAAGTGGGGGATAAGTTTGAAGGAACATCTTATCTTTGTATCAAGGCTTCTGCCACAAAAACTAAAGCATTAAAGAAGGATCATTTCGCATGTAATATCATGGATGATCTGTGCCTTTACAATATTGCAGATGATGACAGTGCACTTAATGACTTAAGCATTGAGGAGATTGCGCTTCAGGATCCTGACTATATATTTGTTGTATTTATGGGAGATGACGATAAGGCAGCGCAGAGTTTTGCTGATGAATTTGAAAGCCAGGCTGTGTTTAAAGAGCTTAGAGCTGTAAAGGAGGATAAACTGATAATTCTTCCTAAAGATCTTTTTAACTACAAACCAAATGCTAGGTGGGATGAAGCGTACAAATATGTTAAGGACATCTTGGAAAAAGAATAAGTGGATGATTGTGGGACTTTTCCTGCTCGTTACGGCGATTGTTCTGGCTTTGTTTAGCTCAAATGCGAGCTTGTCATTTATTGATTTCTTACAGGCTCTGACTGGCAGGGAAGGTGCAGATGAAACCGCATTTCTTATCCTTTCAGGGGTGAGGGCTCCAAGAGCTGTTGCAGGAATATTCTGCGGAATCGGTCTTTCTGTAGCCGGACTTCTAATGCAGGAAGCCTTGAACAACCAGCTTGCTGCTCCCAGTGTTATGGGAATAAATAGTGGAGCAGGGCTTTTTGCCCTGGTGGGTTCATGCCTGCTTCACGGCAGCGCCTTGTTAAGAGGGGCATTTTCTTTTGCCGGAGCGATTGTTTCGATTGCTCTGGTTCTTCTTATATCTGTCTATTCAGGAAGCAGAAAGAGTACAATGATCCTGTCCGGTGTTGCGGTTTCTGCAATGATGAGCGCATTCACAAACCTGATAATTACATTAAGACCCGATTCTGTATCGGATAAGGCGGCTTTTCAGCTGGGGTCCCTTCAGAGTATACCAATGCCGCTCATAGTTTTGACAACGATATGTGTAGTTATCGGAACTTTCGGCGCACTGTTTCTTGCACCGGGAATGGAACTGTTTAAGCTTGGTGATGAGATGGCGATGGGACTGGGGTTTTCAGTTAGGTCCTACAGATATCTGTGTGTTTTTCTGGCAGCTTTTTTGTCCGCTGCTGCTGTTACCAGTTGCGGACTTATCAGCTTTGTGGGACTTATAATTCCCAATCTTGTTAGAAGAATGGAGACGGAAAGATCGAGAATGCAGGTTCTTTTGTGTGTAGTCTGGGGCGGCGCACTGGTTCTTTTTGCAGATACTCTAGCGAAGACTTTATTCTATCCCTATGAACTTCCAGTGGGAATGATTCTGTCAATCCTGGGTGCCCCGTTCTTTATCCTGATGATAATATCACGAAAAAAGAGAATTAAGTAAAAGGACAGATCTGATGATAGAACTCACAAACTTAACTGCCGGATATGGCGGAGTACAAAAACTTCATATTGATCGTTTTGCCCTTAAACCATCGGAGATAGTATCAATTATTGGCAACAATGGGAGTGGAAAATCCACACTTTTAAAAACAATTGACGGACAACTTGAATATAGAGGGAATGTACTTATTGACGAGAAAGAAGTGTCTAGACTTCCCGCTAAAAAGCGTGCAAGGATGATTTCATTTCTTCCACAGCAGGTTCTGCCTGTAGATATGAGTGTTGCACTGCTGATTTCACATGGTAGATTTTCGTTTGGCGATTTTTCTCATACATTAAACGCTGAGGATAAAGCAGCAATTGAAGATGCGCTGAAAATGGTAAGACTTGAAAGTTACAGACAGAAGAAGGTTTCTGATCTCTCAGGAGGAGAGCGGACGCTTTCTTATCTGGCGATGGTTATTGCCCAAAAAAGCAGATATATGCTTTTGGACGAGCCGCTTTCAGACATTGATATTCCGCACAAGCTGCATATATGTAAAATACTTGAGAATCTCAAAAAGTCCGGGACAGGAATCCTTATAGCATCACATGATATTCCCATGAGTTTTTCCATAAGCGATAGGATATGCGTGCTGGATGGCGGAGAGATTGTTGTCTGTGGTACTCCTTCTGAAGTGGCGGCCCAGGATGAAATGATGAAAAAAACACTGGGAGCATGTGTCCGGGCAAATGGCGATGGTGATATGCTCTATAAATATTCACTGTATGCAAGAGCTGAAACCTATAGCTAAAACTATAGATTGTCCTCGCCCCATTTTTTCAGTTCAAGGAGAATGGGGATGAGGCTTTTTGTTTTCTCAGTAAGATTGTATTCTACTCTTACGGGCATCTCATCATACTGCTTTCTCTCCACAAGTCCGTCAGACTCAAGCTCTTTTAATGAGTTGGCAATTGGAAGTTATGATATGTGTGCTTGACAAAAATACTCCTATATCGTAGTATAAAACTACGATATAGGAGTATTTAATTATGAAGACAAATGGTGGAT
>NZ_JHXX01000020.1 GCF_000621605.1 Butyrivibrio sp. MC2021
AGAGAGTGTCAAGTTAAGTGTGTAAGTTTTTTAATTTTATTAAAATCGGTGGTCTCGTTGATCACCGATTTTTATGTGGTAAGATTTTGCTGCAAAACTATATTAAACGATATTTTTGCCTGCCAATCGCTGCTGTTTTACAAATTTGGTTATATCTTCAATAGCTTTTTCAACTGTCAGCAAGTCACCATTAATACTTTTCTTGCCGTACTTTTTGGCAGATAAGAATAGTATATCCGGGTTATTCTCTGTTTGATAAGCTAATGCTTTTATGAAATTGTCTTCATTAGTATTGCTGAGAACTATACAGCGTTTAGGGACGCGTAAATACGCATCAAGCATTTCTGGTCTGCCTTGAAAATAACATTGACTACGTTCATTAAAAATGAAGTAATTCGCACATGGGTAATCACAGTAGTTGGGCAAAATAAAATAAGCTACATCGCTTTGAGTAATTGTTTCTAAAAGCCTGCATTCCATGTCGTAAATATAAACACAAGCTTCCCGCTCTTTGAAGCACTCATAATTACACCTGCCGCAGGCATGAATTTCAAACTCTGAAAAATCATACAACACAGACTCTGAATTCATTGATTGAATCAATTTTCCTACCTGCGCACAGTTTCCGTCATGTCTTGAACTGAATGATATTATTGTTGTTTTCATATGATGTATCCTTAATCATTTATTGGGGTATTAAGAGTAATGAGCTATTTAAAAGGGAAGACCAGCAGTAGGATTCTTAAGAAACTCATCATCAAGAATAGGGCCACTACTTTCAGAGCAGTTATCATCATCATCCCATCCATAATAATTTAGCGCGAATTTACGGGCTTCATCAGTGGACATACCCTTGGTATGAGTGCGGATGTATTCTTCATCGCGATAAACTTCAAGAAATGGGATAGGAACACCACCGTCATACCAACCGCCGGAACTGTTCTCGTAAACACTATGACCATCTTTCACCCATTCTCGAACAGCACGCTGTTCTTTCTTGGTCATGGGTGTGTGCTTGATATAATCTTTATACTGTTCTTCAAGCAATGTTCTTGTTTCTTCAGGTAGATATTTGTTAAACTTCATCGATGGTGCTCCTTAATAATCATTATCAATACTTTTCGTAACGCATAATACGTTTCTGGATGGCTTCGTCCATTGCAAGCTGGTTTCTGACAAGAGCCCAGTTGGATACCGGACGATTATTCCATTTCTTGTAGAGCTCTGTAATGCGAAGGTACAGAGCTTTTAGAACAGAATCTTCGCTAGGGAAAGATCCCTTCTTGGTTACTTTTCTGAAGCTGGAATTAACAGATTCAATGGCATTTGTAGTATACATAACCTTACGTACAGCACTGCCATAATTGAAGAGCTGTTCTACATGATTCCAGTTTCTAACCCATACATCTACAGCACCGGGATACTTGCTCCAATTCTGCTTAAAACGATCAAACTCAGCCACAGCAGCTTTCAGGCTAACTGCACCATAAACCTTTTTAAGCTGCGAGGTATATGCCTTATAATCTTTTGAAGGAATATATTTGATAGAGTTGCGGATGAGATGAACGATACAGCGCTGAACAACTACATCCTTGAAGATGGATTTTGCACCTTCTTCAAGACCTGATACACCATCCATGCTGATAAACAGTACATCTTCAACGCCTCTGGACTTGATCTCGTCAAATATCTGCATCCAGTAATGTTTGCCTTCAGCTTCGCCGATCCAGATACCTAAGATATCCTTAATTCCATTTATATCATAGCCAAGGATAACATATACGGCGCAACTTTTTGTCTCCATTTCACGGCGTATATTTACATACAAGCAATCTACAAAAAGAAATGGATAGAACTTCTTGAGTGGTCTGTTCTGCCATTCATGGGCAGTATCAATTACCTTGTCAGTTATATTTGATATCATCTCTGCGGATATCTCAAAGCCGTATATCTGCTCAATGGTATCAGCTATATCACGCTGGCTCATGCCTTTAGCATACATAGCAATTACCTTGTCTTCGATACCACTGACATCCCTTGAACGCTTAGGAATAATCTGAGGCTCAAAAGAACCATCTCTGTCTCTTGGAGACTGTATCTCTATGTCTCCCATGGTTGTCTTGAGTGTCTTATTGGTGTATCCGTTACGTCTGTTGGAGGTAGCCTTATAGCCGTGATCATTGGACTCATAACCAAGATGGTCATCCATTTCTCCTTGCAGCATAGCCTCAAACATAGGACCAAATATATCCTTTATAGCATTCTGCATGTCCTGTGCATTCTGAGGCTGGTACTGTTCAATGATAGATTGTGCAATAGCCCTGCCTACCTCATTCCTCTTGTTCTTCCTGGGTGCCATGATTTCTGTGTTCATTCCTTTCAGTCCTTTCTTCTAATGTACCGCACCCTATAACATAAATAAAGTGCGTAAGTTAATGGTTACTCAACTTACACACTTTATTTTACATAGTCAAGAAACAGGCCAAACTCCCTCTGAGTACAGGAAAAAGCATAAGTAAATCATTGTATTAATACCATCAACTGAATCGCATTGGACCAGTCCTCGTCTGTCATTTCACTACTACTCTTGTTTAAAGTTTTTGAAAAGTTCCACAGGTCACTACATATATTATAGAAAAGTTTCTGTTGGTCCATCTTTATCCTTATCTAAATCATTCAAATGCCAAAAGTACTACCTTTTAATTGTAGCAAAAATCCGCCCACAAAGTGAGCGGATCCATAGGGTAATCCAAATTATTAGTAAGAATTACTTCTTGTTTACAGCATCCTTAAAATGTGTTTTGGCGGATTAAAGGTCGTAGCTGCCCTCTACACCATCCATAACAAAGTAAACCTTATTATCTTCGGGCTTTACAAAGAGATCGATCTTCTTTACTGTTTCAGGATCACCGTTCATGTCATACTTGAGGACATTCTTTGCATTCTGTACAAGCTCGTCATATGAAAGATCCTTGCCAGCATACTGAAGAACTACATTAGCCTTAACATCTGTAGTAGCCTCAGCTTTTTTAGCAGAAGCCTTTTTGCTCTTTGCTTCTTCTGCTTTCTTTGCAACTGTTTCTACCAGCTTAGTAGCTGCGTTAGCGGCCTTGTTAGCTGTAGCCTTTGTGTTTGTCTTTTTTGCCTTTGCCATTTTCATAATCTCCTCTCACAAAAAATATTAACAATGTTGAATCCATAATAGTCCCTTTAACACGCTAATGCAAGGCGGTGACCAAAAGGAAGGCTTGTCTACAACCGCTCAAACTCTTATCTGGTTCATGATTTTACCAATGCTGTCATGAAATACCAGATCCGCCTATTCTACTCAAGAATCAATTGTGGTTTAAAATCCAGATAATCTCCAGATACAAGCGAGTACTTTACACCATTATGCATCCCTTTATAGCTATCGTTAAACCTTTCTTTCCCATGGCAGTGGGCATATATTACCTGCTCTACTCCATATGCCTCAGCCATAAGTGTGAATCTGCTTCTCTTTTCCCATAGAGATGTAGGCGGATCCTCAATAAACTTCATGTCCTTTTCGCACTCTGACAGATTTCTGCCCCAACTGTGGTCTCCAACCAGTACCAAAGTATCCTCTTCAGTAAGGAGCTTGTTGCAATTCTTCTCTATTTTTCTTTCGTGATTTCTCCATACCTTCCCAAACATATCCATCTTTTTATCCGTCTGGAAGGAAAGATGAAGGTCTCCAAGAGCATATAGTGCCATTTCTTATTCCTTATTAGTTTTGCAAAAGGCGGCACCGGATGGTACCGCCTCTGCTCCAAAGCCCTCCTTGTAGGGCTTGCTTCTCAATTATAACATCGATGCTGACGCCAGAAATGCTCTTCTTTTCGAAGTCCTGACCAACACGTTATCATCGCCATAAGGCTGGAATTCTTTTTTATTTTATCATCTGAGGAAAAAGAAATAACGTCTTGACTTTGTCGATTATGGTAAATTCAAAACCATATAAAACACTACACAGATAACTGCAGTGCCTGCAACCATCAGCGCATATGCAACCGGCCACTTGCCATTCCTGTTAAAGCCATAAAAATCTTCCCATCTTTTCTCTTCCGGAGCATATACCACATTGTATAGATAAAGAGGTGCATACAGCGCAACTGGGATAACCCCAATAAACGAGGCTAAGAAGCTAATCCCTCGTCTCTCAAACACGCACAGGGAGATAATGGCAAGTAGCGGTGTTATCAGATGCATAAACAGATCGGACCCTGATAAAAGAGGCTTATATCCATATATCCTGCCCAGAAAGATTAGCACTGTCAGCATAGTTACAGTAACTGCCGCAGTTCCCATCACCTTCAGGTAATACGCCCAGTCCTTATCTGGGAAAAGACACATGGCCAGAGCCGACACAGCACAGAGCACATTACTCTGAGTTGTAAAATATCTGAAAGCCTTCTTTCCTCTTGCAGGGCTCCACTTACCATTTTCACGGAAGAACCTGACAACAAGGATTGTGGTGATGACAATGATTATTATGTTAATGACAAGAGAAAAAACTGACCTCATCACATCAACCTCTTGTATATATCCAGCATACTTTCAATCTGGTACTTTAACAGCCATGCTGCATTATTGTACTCAGTGGTATTTTTAATGGCTTTTATCAGTGGCGGATAGTATTCTTCTGTTTCTCTGATCATCCTATATATTCTTTCTCTGCTAAGTCCCCAGGACATGGTTGTCAAATTATTACACCTATCCATACATTTAACGAGTGCTGCTTTAGGATTCTTTTCAATCTTCTGGTAATATGCACTTATTATCTCTTGACGGTTATCATCAGTAGTTTTTTCACAAGTCAGAAGCTTAATCAATTCTTTAGTTTCATCATTTACTGGAAGGTCCTCATATTTACAATTGCAATCCTCAATGACATCATGCAATAAGCAAGCAGCTATTATCTCATCTTCAATAATATCCATGGACAGCGCGTGGCATGCCAGGTTCAAAGGATGATAGATATACGGAGTCGATGACCGCTTCCTATTCTGTCCCTCATGTGCAGCAACAGCGAAGTCCATAGCCTTCAAGGTATTGGCGAGCTTGTAATTACGGGCAGATGTCTTAACATATGTTTTCATGTGCTCCCAATCATATATTGTGTCCCTTGTCTTGAAGGTGTTCCGTTTCTCTTCAGCAATAGCAGACACAGAAACATCAAATAACTCCGCCAGCTTTATCAACTTCTCAGTATCAGGCTTGTATTCATCACGCTCCCATGAAGAAACTGCTTGAAAACTAATCCCCAATGCTTCCGCAACCTGATCCTGTGTTAGCTTCCGCTCTTCCCTTAATGCTTTGATGTTATTACCTATACTCATATGACACCTCCGCTCAGAACCCTTGCCTGCTCGTAAGATATTTCCTCGATTTCATCCATAACATCCGTATTGCCTATTCCATAAGGTGACTCTGGTGGCTCTGATGGATCATAGCCCATCAGCCTATCCATAATCTCATTATTGTTGTCTTGTTCCCAAGCTCCATCCCTCAAAATGAAATACTTACCGCCATCCTTTTTCCCTAACCGTCGTCCCAAAATTAGATAATATCTCGTATCTATGTTATTCATGCCACCTTCCTCCTATGCTTATATATTAGGAAAGAAGCCACTTTTATTCTAGCGAGTACAGATTTATCTTTCAATAATAAACTCAAGGTATACTTGAGTTTAATGGGCCGGTACAAAACCACTTAATTTGGGGAATACATTATGCGATATAAAGAATGAGCGCTTGATAGTAGGTTGAATTATACCTATTATTTATATATAATTTAATCACAGAAAGAGAGGTACTTCACATGACAGTAGATACAAGTATCATGGTCTCCATTACCGAAGCCAATCGTAATTTTTCAAAAGTAGCAAAACTTGTTGAGGAGAAAGGTGCAGCGCTTATTCTCAAGAATAATACTCCCTGTTTTCTCATCACAGATATAAGAAAAACTGACGAGAACGATGAAGCATCTGACGAGGATGTTCTTGCCATTTCACAGAAGCTCATGGCACAAAACAAAGAAGCTTATGAGGTGCTGGCAAAGTGAAAAGACTTACTCAGAAACAGGTACTCATGATGCACAAGCAGCTCGTTGAACAGACCGGTGGCAGCGACAAGGTTTTGGATTATGCTCTCTTGGACTCTGCGCTGGAGAATCCATTTCAGACCTTTGATGGAAAAGAGCTGTACCCTACCATCCAGGAAAAAGCTGCCCGACTAGGCTTTGGACTTATCAAGAACCACTGCATGGAAGACGGCAACAAGAGAATCGGCGCTCATACCATGCTCGTTTTCCTGGCACTTAATGGTATTGAACTTCAATACACGCAGAAAGAACTTTATGAGATAATCCTCGACATTGCTGCAAGTATAAAAGACTATGAAGATCTTTTACAGTGGGTGATAGATCACCAGATCTAACGAACAATGGGCGGTACGTTCAAACGCTCCGCCCATACTTATGCTCTATTTAAATAAGATTATTGTAAAATTCTACCGCGCTCTTTATCTCTTCATCCGTAGGATGCCCCTTCTGAATTCCACCAACAAGCTTGAAAGGCCCAAAGCTGTCAAATCCCTTACAAAGATACTTTCCAACCTCAACACACTGCTTATCAGCCGCGATTTTGCTTATTCCCTTGAAATAGCTCTTCATCGGATTCCCACAAGTGGCCATGAAAAAGACCTTTTTCTGTGGTGGAAGGTTTACCCGGGCGAAGTTTAAAACCTGCTCAGCAAACTCTCCATAGTAAATACCGCTGGCAAAACCGATTACATCATATCCATGAAGATCCTGCTCGCGCTTCTGCGTCACATTAAAAGAGATTACAGATGGTGTAGAAATATTTGATATGGAATCATCTTTTTGATGATGATAATTGAGATGGTATGATGCAGTATACAGCCAGTGATAACAACGCATATTATGGAGGTATGAACTATGAGTGATATGGAAGACTATAAATAAAGATAGTATTGATGAATTTCTTCAATTTAAGGCAGCATTTGAAGAGGCTGAGGCCGATATAGCCCCAGAATTTGATCCAGCCGAATATGCTGCTGATGCTACTTTTTTTGCTTGGAAAGCAAAGGTTGTGTACGACAGTTTCCTAAAGCAAGGCTTTACCCAAACAGAGGCGAAAGATTTTATTGTTGCCATGCTTAAAAAGGTGACTATACAATCCTTTGAGTTACTATTATTTTTTGAAACGCTCAGGCTTTGACAAAAGAGTGCCTGGGTGTTATTATAAAAAGAAAACGCTTTAACACATTAACGCTGCACTTCGCTAAATGCAGGTTTATCGAATAGTTATGAGGTTTAGCATAATCATTCAACCTACAGGTTACTCTCCATATGCATTCCAACCGGCCTCATGCCAGCATTCTCCTGTTCCGATCTGGTCGATGGATGAATAGTAAGGCATTGGAAGAGTTCCTGTAAGGGGAACATCTCCGGAAAGTACATCTGCCACCGCATTTCCACCCTCGGATCCCGGAAGGTAACACATGATGCAGGAATCCCAGTCAGAAAGGATAAAGCCCTTGAAGCCCAGGTCTTTCTTGAGATAGTCAATATATTTGATGTTCTCGTGCATTTTGGTTCCCTGAAGGGATGAATGAGACAGCATAATAACCTGAACCCCTGTATTTATCAAGGTTTCGTATACAGAAAGCTGTGCATCTATCTCTTCCTGAGTCATGTCCGCATCGCCACGGTCTATTATTCTTTCAATTAATTCAGAGTATTCTCCGCTCCCATATTGGGTATAGCCTCCTCCGAAAAAGTGCTTAGGGCAGACCACCACACCCTCGGATAAAAGTCCTTCTGTGTAGGCCACCGAGAGCTCTTTTACAAGATCATTGTTATCGGAATAGCACTCGTAAGTCCGGCCCCATCTGGGATCCTGGGCGGCATCCACGCAGGGTGCAAAATTAAGGATCATTCCCGTGTGAACAAGGTCTGAGCCAACAACCGCGCCATACTCCTTCATAAGCTCAGGGTCATGGGCTGCTCCCATATTAATATTTTGTGGAAAAATTACAGAACCGTAAGCGAAATTTACGCCATGAACGCTGTTGATCTCTTTTGCAGTCATACCCTCATATCTGCCGGGATTTGCGGTAGTGGCTTCATCTGTTGTGTCTTGAACTTCTGTCGGCGTAGTCTGTGCTGTGTCAGATGCACCACAGGCAGTAAGCAAAAAAGCCCCCGCCAGCATAGACGCAATGATTTTACTGTTTTTCATACTTCCCCCATAATTTTATTATTTATTCAACCTCATACAGAGCCCTGAATTCCTCAAGGGCCTGTCTTATTTCTATGTGCTGCGGGCATATTCCTTCGCAGCGGCCGCATTTAATGCATTCGGAAGCTGTTCCGTGATTCATGGAAAAACGCTCATAATACAATGAGTACTGCTATTTTACAGTTTAATGATCATGTTCTGATTATACCCAATAAATAAGCGGCTTACAATCACTATGTGACTGCAAGCCGCCATGGATACTGACTTATAGATTATTCAAAGAAATATTCAAATGAGCCGTTTACGCTGCCGGTTCCGATGGCACCGAACTCGATGCTCTGACCGTTAGCAATTGTGGAATTCCATGCAACGGGAGTAATTACGTAGTAATTACCGCTGGTCTTAACATCTACATTCCAGTAAGAGCCAAGGTTTACCTGATTCTTGTTGATCTTGAGAGTCCATCCGTTTACAGTGCTTCCGGAGTTATTGGAAATTTTGAAGGAGATCTGATATCCGGATCCCCAGCTGTTAACAGAATAGTCAAGCTCAAGTCCGTCTGAAACTACAGGTGTTGGATCGGGCTCGATAACAATTGGTTCAGGATCTGGTTCAATTACCGGATCAGGCTCAACTACAGGATCGGGTTCTACAACCGGATCAGGTTCAATAACAGGATCCTGAGTAGGCTCGGAAGCAGATGTCTGCTCTGCAACCTTCTCAAACTGCCACTGCTGGTTAGGATTGCCGTTATAGGTCCACTGACAAACATTGGTGCCGTCAGCAGTCTTTTTACCTGTTACATCAAGAGCCTTGGTAGCTGATGAGCACTTGGTTCCGATGGTGTAAATTCCGCTCTGGGAAGTTGTCTTAACAATAAACTGCTGGGCATTTCCGCCGTAAGCCTGATAAATACCGATGTCTGCACCTGCTGTATCTTCGCCGTTTGCAACATCAAGCATTACATTGCCGAGCTTGTTGGTAAGAGTGATGTAGCCGTTTCCTACGTTATTTACGTACCACTTCTGTGCATCAACGCCGCTGCCTGTCTTAATTACTACACTCTTCCAGCCGTTCGCATTATCAGCGTTAACTGTGAGGTATTTCTGAGACTGAACGCCCTTAATATAGTACCAGCCATTCTCGATATAAGCTGTCGCACCTTCATTTGTAGGCTGTGAAGGCTGAGGCTGTGGCTCCGGATCAGGAGTAGGTGTAACAGTCTGACTTCCGGAATAGTTATAGTATGTAGGTGTCCAGCCGTTAAAGTATGACTGAACATTGAGGCCGTTAGCTGAATAAATTACAGTATTTCTTACTCTTCCTGAGGTATTTACACTCTTTCCGCCGGCTGTTGTGTTATATTCCTTAAACTTGGCATTTTCAGGAGCATTGCCACTCATAGATGTCCAACCTGCTGATGTGATGATGCTCTCATACTGCAATTTGGTATTAACAAATGCAACGTCTGCCTTGTCTCCCCAAGGTCTTCCGAAGTAACCTGAAGATACTTTCTTGCTGCTGTTTGCTGTAACATTGCAGTCAAGGAAAAGAGACTTGCCGTCGCTCTTCATAGCTGTGATATAACCGCCTACTGCCTTGTCTGAATATCCTGCGAATTCAAGAGTACAATTCTGGAATACTGCGATACCCTGACCAAAGATATAGTCTGTGTTACCTACAACGTGACAATTGTTGTAGTACTCGTAATTTCCTCTTGTGAAAAGAGTGTCCTGGCTGCCCAGGAATGTGCAGTTGTAGAACTCACTGTAATCGCCTTCTACTGCGATGCAGGCTGCTCTCTCGGTGGCTGTCTTGCTTGTTACGTCAACACCTTTTCTTCTCTGGAAGGTAATGGATTCGCTTCCTGAAGGTGTAACGCCGTCTGCAATCTCTTCATCTGTCACATAGCGGTTGAAAGAGTTCTCGAAGGTGATGTTCTCTGCGCGGAAATAATCTGCATTTCCCTTAAGAGCAACTGCGCTGCCCCAACGTGTAGCCTCGCCCATGGAAGATTTCTTCTTGGCATTGTTTGCATTGTAATAGCCGTCGCTTCCCATACTGTAATACTTGTAGCCGATACCGTAGTACCAGGTAAGCTTAACTTCCTGTGAAGGCTGATCGTTAATAAATGTGATGTAAGGAGTGTTTACAATAACCTGCTGACGGTATGTGCCGGGAGCGATATGGATGTAAACACGCTGCTGCTCGCTCTTGGGATTAAGCTTGGCTGCAGCATCTACAGCGGCCTGAACGGTTGAATAATTGGAAGACTTATTGCTGTAGCCTACATAAAGGTGTGATCCCTGCTGCTGAGGCTGGCTTGAACCGCTTCCACTGCCTGAATTCTCAGGAAGAAGTCCCTTTTTAATATTGTCAGCGCACCAGGTGCCGTACCATGCATAGCCTGTTCTGCGCTCCTGACTGATCTTGGTTACATCATCATAAGCCTTTCCGTCACGATCTGCGAAAAGAGGCTTATTGGTGTTGAGATTATAGAATCTTGCCCAGATAGTTGAACCATTTGATGTAGTCACAACCTTGTCTGTTTTATCCTTGTTCCAATCCCACTTTTTGTTCTCAATCTTTACCTGATCGAACCATTTAACAGCTGCGTTGTGAGCCTTGATAACAGCATTGCTCTGCTTCTCAGAAGGAAGTGAGCGAAGGAATGTTGCGATAGCAGCACTTTCTGATGAGCAGATAGAAGGAAGCTCATAAGCGCGGGCATAATCAGGTGCAAGAGTATACTCGTTATGCTGCTGGCACCATGCTGTAAGTGTGCCGTTAACTGTGATCTGAGTGTTCAGAATACACTGGATTCCCTTATCAAGAGCGTTCTCAGCCTTCTTCTGATAGCTGCTGTCAACCCAGGCAAACGCTCCGGTTTTCTGATACATTTCCTGCATGATCTTAAGAACGTTGACCATGGCATTGTCGTTGTAGGTGATATGCGCATGGTAAGTTCCTGCATCGTTGAAGACCTGTGGCCATCCTCCGTTGGAATACTGTCCGTTAAGAAGAAGGTCTATACCCTTAAGGCAGGACTTTTTGTATTTATCTGTTTTTGTTGCTGTGTAGACATTAGCCAGGAAACGAATCTGTCCCCATGTGGCATTGTTGTCGATAGTTGATTTGTTCCAGGATCCGCTGGTGGAGGTCTTCATATCCTTGCGCCAACCGCCGTCTGACAGCTGGTATTTGATAATCTCATCAGCAAGCTTGGTTGCTTCAGAGCTCTTCCACCAGGATGAGTCTTTTTTGGAATAAGTGCTCCAGCTGAAGTCATTGTCCCCCGCATAGACTACCATGCTGTCAGCAGTCTGAGGCAAAACGCCGGCTACCGGTGATACTACCAGTGCTGCCGCCAGCATCAGGCTTGAAAAAAGCTTAACTCCCCATAACAATTTCTTTCTCATATTTCTCCTTTCCTTCTCTGATGTAAATATTACTTTAGTTGTAATAAATCATAACAGAGAGGCACAGGTTTAACAATTGAATATTGTGTGAAAAACCAGGAAAATCCTAGCAAAACATCTCAGAAATACCAATCTAATATTTACTTAATAAATAGTTATGCGAACAATAATATTATATATATAAAAAACATAAAAAAATTTTTAACAAAAAAAGGGATGGCTCATTGGCCAATGTCATTAAGATAAGATGACAACAAAAAGAAACATGCTAATAAGCGATATCCATGATAAAGCTTGTTTTTAACAGTTTTAGAATAGTTCATTTAGTGCCTCCTTGAAAAAAGATTTGTCTTTAATTTCAAGGGCCGCTTTCGCTACTTCTAAATACAATTCGTAGCGAAAGCGGCCGCACTTTTTCCGTCCCCAGGGGTCATCTAATGGGACATCAAATTCCATAATTCCATATCTGTCAAATGCTCTTTGAGTCTTAGTATCAGGTGAATTCTGTCACCACCAGCACCGCTCTGGAACTTGCGCTGCCATCGGTAAAAATGTGGTCCATCGCCAAGAACTCTAAGGTATGACATGAGTCCTTCCATAAGAATTGCAGACTGGCGAATATCAGCCTCGCAGTCGTTCTTGTAGAACCCACGCCAAATCCCTGTCTCATGACCTCTCATTTTGTCATAGCCATCGTGAAAGGCCTTCGCAGAAAGACCTGCCTCATAAAAAGCAGAAAGAAAATCAGCACTTCCTGCTTCACGAGTTTCATCAGGCGTATCAAATAAGCTCTTTGTTTCATTACTATCCAAGCAGTACAGAATCGACTTGCAGGCATGCAGCGCTCCGAGATTACTGTAATATAAATATTCGATCTGCATGATCAGATTATTGTCCAAAGCTCTCACAGATGCTTTGACCATATCATCACCGGAATTTGCCAGGACAGAGTTTATCTCATCCCTGCACTTATCTAAATACTCCCTGTAGTTATCAGTGCCCTCTTCGAATTTCGCCATATAAAACTTTACCTGCGAAAGAAGCTTATCTGAAGGACATATCCAGTCAAGGGAGGTATCTGCCTTGGTATTTATGGGATCAAACCTGTCAAAATTCGATATAAATGCACTTACCAGCATTCTGCTCCCGTGATTACTAAGCTGCTCTCCCGCATGATCATCCTCATGGGGGCCATAAGATACGGCATACATCGGCCACAGCTTATAGAGTTTTTCTGCAACTTCTGCGACACTTTCCTCGTAGTACTCATTGCAAAAAGAGCTGTTATGCGAGTTTACCATTTCGACAGGATCACTTTTTTCGTTGATCCCATTCCACATTCTGGCGATAATGTCCAGATAATAAGTATGCATCTTTACATTGGAGCAGTTGATCATCCAGAAATCATCTACGTTTTTTGAGAGGACAGCTGATAGTTCTTTTACCACAAAGTCTGTGGAATTAGGAAGCATTGTCATCTGGGCTGCTGCCTGGAGGTCATAGAAGGACGCATGATAATAAATTCCATGTGCACCATTATCACCATCTAAAGGAAGAGCATATACTCTTGGATTGTGATTGTTCTGCCTTCTTGAAACCATCTTTCCAAAACCGTTATCGGCCCAGGTTTTGATCACATCTTCAGGCAATTTAAGGAAGCCATCCCTATACAGCTCCATGGTCTCACCGTACAGATTGGTACAACATATAGCCTTGGGGTCAGCCTCTTTTACCAGGTTGTACTGCTCCATGATAAGATCACTCATGAGCTTCCCCCTTGCTTCCTGGGTGTCGTAGCTCGGGTCATCAGCCCAAAACGGCCTGTCACCCTGGCCTCTAAAACCCAGATTCCATACGACTTTGCAGTCCTTCTGATTCTCGATGGCCTTCTTCCATAGGTCCCTGAACAGATCAGGATACTTGTCAAAAGAGGCATCGAGATCAGGATAGGCTCTCGCAAACATCTCTGCTCCAAGAGGCTCTGCATGGTGGTGAGTTATCCAAAGTCCATAATCCCTTGCCAGATTCTTGTACTTATGGGAATTGTGATCAGTCCCGGGAATAGTCATGTTGCCGCCACAGCGCAGCAGCGCTTCAAAAGCCATCTCCCAGGGAAAACTCTCTTTTCCCTCGGGATTCCATTCATCAAATAAAACCTCATCGTTGATAAACCATCCCCTTAGGGCAACAGCTCTTTTACCTGATTCATAGAAATAGTCATCCGGAACCTTGTAGCTTTCCCGCCCAAAAAAAGTCTGTTCATTCCAAAACCAGAAAGGCTGAACACCAAGAAACTTTCTGCTTATATGATATATTCCGTAGATAAAGCCAAGATCTCCTGATGCCTCTATCCGAAGAATATCTTTCCCTTCTTTTTTCTGCGCTCTTACATTAAAGTATTCCTCATCATTTTCGGGACAATCAGCCATATCAAGTACTATATCAAGGGCAGTTTTCCCGGTATCAAGGCAGGTGTTCAGAATATCTCTTTTAAGCGCCTCCACTGCCTTTAAAACCGGTGTGCGCTCAAATTCATAGATAACTTTTGTGTTTTTGTTGATTTCCATCACACTATCCCCTTCAGAATTTTACTACCAAAACACCATAGGGAGGAAGCTCCAGCATCCTGTCAATATCCTCTTCCCACATGGATTTATCCCAGTGCTCAGGATAGTAGCAAGTCCCCATATCTATCTTGTTTCCATTTAGTATTTTACTCATAAATATTCCTCCATCATGGTACATTTATGGTCCCCAGGGACCATTATACAAAAAAATAACCTCCGGGAATCAAATTCCCGGAGGCCTGATTTCAATCTGGTCCTATAACTCCGTCCCCATGGTTCATTACTGAAGCTTGGTTGTTGAACCTGCTTCGAACATTTCCTGTCTCTCGTCGATGATTTCCTGGTAACCTGCGTCGAGGTACTTCTGTGAAAGCTCATCGTAAAGAGCATCGAACTCATCAGGCTTGCACATTACAAGCTGATCACGGTACTCAGGATAGATTTCTTCCTTGAGTGATGTGCCATACTCTGTTACTGACTCAAGAGCGCCACCGAAGAGGCAATCTACGTTTACGCTGCCAGCCTCATAGAGTGCAAGCTGTCCCTTGTAGTTAGCAAGGATGTCCTCGTAGAAGTCCTGAGGAAGTCCCTGAGGATTGATAGCCTTGATATCAGACTCGATGTCACCGAATGTCTTGGAAGCTGTAACTACCATCCAGTAGTCAACGTTGTTGTTGTGACCCTGCTGCTCAGGAAGACCTGACTGATCACCAACTGCTACAGGATTTCCGTTCTCGTCATAGTTGAAGTTAACACCCTCGATACCCCATGTCATTGTGAAGAGGTTCTCGTCCTGAGCCATCCACTCAAGGTACATCTCACCGGCCTTAACCTCGTCAGGTGTTGCGTTGTTAGCAAAACCAACCATTGCGCCGAAGATGTTGTTAGGTCTGAATGCGTTGCTTGATCCCCATGTCTCATCCTTTACAAGCTTGCTGTCGCAAACCACTACTCCAAGCTCTGCATCAGGGTTGTTCTCATAGAAAGAGTTAAGAACATCCATTGTTGATGAAACGTAACCTGACCACTGGAATGCCTTACCGTTGATGAAGTCAGCGTTTACATCATCTGTGCTTCTGAGGTAGTACTCAGGGTTGAGGTAACCATCGTTGTAGAGCTCGTTGTTCCACTTAAGAAGTCTCTTCTGAGCCTCTGTTGAAAGAGCAGGAACCTGGTAGTCACCTGTTGTTGCCCATGTAATCTCATCCTGAGGATAATCTCTGAATGAGTAGTTCTGATCAGCGCCGGCACCTGCTACCTTTGATCCGCTCATAGGATACTGATGTCCGTTCTCAACCATCTTGCCAAGAGCCTCAAGGAGCTCTGTGTTTGTTGCAGGATATGATCCGTCATAGCCGGCTTCCTTGAGCCAGTCTTTGCGGTACCATGTTACAAATGTGTAGTTTGTGTTACCGTAAGGTCTCTTACCAAGAACGATGTAGTCATCACCGTCAAACTGTGTGTAGCCTGTAAGACCGTTCTCTTCCATGTTTTTCCAGTATGTAGGAGCGATTGTCTTGAACTGCTCGAGATCGATGGGCTGAAGGTATCCGTCTGATGCCCATGTAGCAAGCTTATCATAGTCGTACTCCATGCAAAGAGTAGGAAGTGTGTTTGTTGAAGCAAGCATAGCGTAGTCAGTCATAACGTCTGAACGTGTGATACCCACATATTCAACCTTGATGTTGTACTTGTCACCGAAGTTCTCCTGAACCCAGTTTGTCCAGTAGTTGTTCTCAACGTCAGAGCATCCGTTTCCGTTGTCTCCTCTGTCGTATACAGCTACTCTAAGAGTAACCTGATCCGCGAATGGCTGGAATCCGTCAACTCCGGGAACCACATCTGCTGCCTCTGTAGTTTCTGCTGCAGGTGCCTCAGTTGCAGTTGCCTCAGTCGCAGGAGCCTCTGTTGCAGGCTGTGCATCACCAGACGCTGTGGGAACAGGTCCGTTATTGCCGCAAGCTGCAAGCCCCATTACCATACTAGCTGCGAGCATGGCTGATAATACTTTCTTCTTCATAGTAATCCTCCTTAAATTATTAAATGTTGTAAATAATTTACTTTTTGTTCCCAAGGAAGTTCTGCTCTCGGCAGCAGAGCTGCCTCGCCAAAACACGTTCGGACTAGACTCGAAAATACCTCGTCAAGTCCTCTCAGCCCTTTACCGCTCCAATCATTGTGCCCTGTACGAAATACTTCTGAAGGAACGGATATATAATGATGATCGGTACAGTTACGAACATGATGCATGCTGCCTGCAGAACTTCAGGTGTTGCCTGTGATATTCCGCCGGTATCTGCCAGCGATGCATTCTGAGCCTCTGTGGCAGATGCAACAAGCTGATAGAGTTTGTACTGGATCATCTTGAGCTCCGAAGATCTTGTGTAGTACATGTTGTCTGCGTATGAATTCCATCTTCCCACTGCGTAAAAAAGTGACAGCGTAGCCAGAATTGGCTTTGAAAGAGGAAGTACGATTTTCCAAAGGATCTGTAAGTTTGTTGCCCCATCCAAAAATGCTGATTCCTCCAAACTGTCAGGAATTGTGCTCTGGAAGAAGTTCTTCATGATCAGCATGTTGTATGGTGAATAGATAAGTGGCAGGATCAGTACCCAGGCTGTATCCAGAATTCCAAGCTGGTAATAAAGGATGTACTGAGGGATGATACCTGCTGAGAAGTACATAGGCACCATGAGGATGAATGCCAGAACTCCTCTTCCTTTAAGTCTCTTTTTTGAAAGCGGATACGCTGCACAGGTGCAGACGATCATTCCAAGAAGAGTAAACACAAGTGTGATGATCACTGAAAATATCATTGAGTAAGTCATTGAGCTGTCTGCAAATACCTGCTTGAATGCATCGAAGGTGATGTCCTTTGGCAGGAAGTAAACTGACTGGCTCATTACTGCTGTGTTACCTGAAATTGATTTAGCTGCTACGTGTAAGAACGGAAGCACGCAGGTTGCACAGAGCAGGATGATGACAAGCATCATGATGGCATCGCTTATTCTGAATTTATTTACAGCATGCGCTCCGCCGGCGGAGAAACTCTCTTCTGCCGCATTTATTTCTTTTTTCTTAGCCACGATTAAGTTCCTCCTATAGTAGTCCGTCTTCGCCAAGCTTCTTGGCTATTCTGTCTGATAAAAGAACCAGTGCAACACCGATAACTGATTGGAAAAGGCCGACGGCAGTAGCCATACTGAACTTGTTATTTCCAATACCTTTATTGAAGATGTACACAGCCAGCTGATACTGGAACTCTTTTACCTGTGTATTTCCAAGGGATGTAAGTCTCTCAAGGTTACTTCCCATTACACGTCCAAGGTTCATGATGAGCAGTGTTACGATTGTGCTCCTGATTCCCGGAAGTGTTATATGAAGCATTCTCTGCCAGCGGTTTGCACCGTCGATCATGGCCGCCTCATACTGTTCTCCGCTGATACCGGTAATAGCTGCCAGGTAGAGGATCGTGCCCCATCCCATGGACTGCCACACTCCGATGAGCAGGTAAGTTATTGCCCAGTGCCATTTCTCATTGAGGAACGGAATTCCCTGTGTGATCATTCCCATCTTCATCATGGCGATGTTTACAAGACCGCTTGTTGGCTTGAACATTGTAAGTGCCACGCTTCCGATGATGGCCCAGGATAAGAAGTGAGGAAGGTAAAGAATTGTCTGTGAAACCTTCTTGAATCTCTTATACCTGAGTTCGTTGAGAATCAGTGCCAGGATGATCGGCATCGGGAATCCAACGAAAAGATCAAGCAAGTTAAATACTATTGAATTTCTGAGGGCTCTTGAGAAGTCCGCATCCTTAAATACCTTTCTGAAGGTATCAAAGCCGACCCATTTAGAACCCGCATAGCCTTTGGCAGGTTTGTAATCCATGAAGGCCATTCTCAGACCCGGATATGCGCCAAAGCTAAATACTACAACCAAAATAAGTGGAATGAGCAGAAGAAGGTATAACTGCCAGTCTCGTTTTAGAGAATTCTTCCAGCTTGAACCGATAGCGACTGCTCCCTTACTTTTATTTTTTGCTCCCATATCTCTCTCCCCTTTCTATGGACAATACTAAAGTAAATTATCTCTCCCATCTAATCACTTAGTCAAAAAAGCTATGCATTTTCACCCATTTATTTTTCGAGTTTATTGTTGATATGTTTATTATTTACACTTAATCGTTTTCGATTTTATACATTTTGCACAAAGGCATTTCTCCTTAGGGCACAAAATAAAAAGAGCCTCAAGGACTCTTTTTATTCATCCATTATTCACTATATATGTATATTCACTTTCTTGATTCCGTAAGCTTCTCAGCCTGTGTCCAGCCTGTATACTTCATTATTGAGGCATTGTCGATCTTGACCATTTTGCGCCTCCACTCTCCGGGCTGAGCTCCCATCTTCTCAGAGAAATGCCTGTTAAAGCTGGATACCGACCGAAATCCCACCTGCTCCGATATGGAAAGGATCGACTCCTCTGTGGTCCTAAGAAGGATGCAGGACTGAAGGATCCTCGTGGTGTTGAGGTAGTCCAAAGGGCTTGTCTGCATGATCTCGTGGAACACCCTTCTGAAGTGGGTCTGGCTCAAGTGGCACATATTCGCCAGATCTTCTATAGGGAAGTTTAACATGTAGTTTTCCCTTATATATTCAAGCGCCGGCATGACGACGATATCGTTGTCATGGGCAGCTTTCTGGGCGATGCTCTGCTTCTTTTGCCCCGCATAGACTCTCATCAGTTTCATGAAAAGAGATAACATAAGACCCTTAACTGCTATCTGATAATTCATCTCCTTGTTCACAAGCTCAGACAGTATCTGGGTTACAAGGCTGTAGATCTCCTTGTGCTCGGAGCCGTGCAGTATCATCTGAAGATTCTGAGTCATATCATAATATATCTCCCCATATGGCGAAGATGCGCCAAATATCCCTTTAAAGAGATCATCGGGATTCAGGAAAATATATGACCACAAGCTCGATTCACCCTTGGTACTGTAGGATGTATGAGCAACGTTCCTTGATATAAAGGTAACATCCCCTGCCTTAAATGGCACAGGCTCATCTGCAAACTCAATAAATCCGCTGTCCTGGTGGCATATACCTATCTCCAGGCAGTTGTGGAAATGGAGCTTGCCGGACTTGACGTCGGATATATACCATCTGTCTCCGGTCAGCACCAGTACGGGAAAGTTAATGGGAAGTTCGTAATTTCTGTATTCAATTACTGTTTTCTTGGGCTTTGACATAATCTTTTCCTTAATTTAATAAATATGCAGTTCCATTTGGCAAAAAACACGCCTAATAGAAATTCTAACCTCAAATAGTTGAAATTGCAAAGTTTTTGTTAGTATATGGAGAGATTTTTCGACCATATGAAAATATACTTTTTGTAAAATAACCATAAAGGGGCGAAATTATGGGCAATCTTATATATGACAAAAAAGAAATAGAAAGCACGATCGACGCAATAGTAAAGCGCACCATGAGAATGGACCTGACCTGGGACTGGCCCGGAGGAGTGGCTTATTACGGCGTTTGCGAGGCTTATAAGGCCACCGGAAAAGAGGAATACATCCTTGCTCTCAAGGATAGGATCGATGAGTATATCGAGCTCGGCGTTCCATCTTTTACAGTAAATACCTGTGCCATGGGACATGCTCTTTTGTCACTGTATGAGTACTCCGGCGATGAGAAATACCTGGATATCGCAAAGAGCAAAATCGACTATCTCGAGAATGACGCCCTTAGATTTGGCGACAATGTCCTTCAGCACACAGTCTCGGTAAACAACGATTTCCCGGAGCAGTGCTGGGCTGACACGCTTTTTATGGCAGCATTTTTCCTGCTTAGAGCGGGAGTTCTTTTAAAAGATGAAAAACTAATTGACGATGCTCTAAACCAGTACTACTGGCACATCAAATATCTCCAGGATCCGGCGACAGGTCTTTTCTACCACGGTTACAACAACATCACCAAAGACCACATGTCAGGGTTCTTCTGGGGAAGAGCCAATGCCTGGGCAGCCTACACAATGTCTGAGGTTGGTCGCATTCTTCCGGAGTGCTACTTATACCCTAAGTTCCTGGACATTGTCGGCTCACTGAACGAACAGCTTGCAAGCATCAAGCTGCTTCAGACCGAGGACGGTCTTTACAGAACCATCCTTGACGATGAGGAGTCCTACGAGGAGATATCGGCCAGCTGCGGAATTGCTGCTGCCATGATAAACAAGGGCAATCCTCTTCACATCAAATACATCAACAAATCAACCAAGGGCATCCTTAAGAACGTATCACCTGACGGAAGAGTTTTAAACGTCTCCGGTGGCACAGCTGTCATGAAGGACAGAGACGGATACCGTGGTATTTCCAGAGACTGGATCCAGGGTTGGGGACAGGGTCTGGCTCTTGCATATTTCGCAGGCATCCTAAACTACGACAAGATCAGAAGCGACGGCGCTTTATAAGCGTAATGATCTAAATTATTCATAGCCGTCCTAAGGAATCCACCACAAGTGGTACCCCTTAGGACCATTAGGGGGTTAACAAAAAATGGACAACATCGTAAAGCACACACAAGGGGGCTTCACTCTGCCCGGTGAAGCGGGTTATGAAGAGCTTACCCTTGATTTGGCTAAAAAATGGGGCGCAGATGTTATCAGGGACAGTGATGGCACTGTTCTTTCAGACGAGATTACAAATTCAGGATATGGGATCTACTCCACTATATGCATAATCAGGGATCACAACGAATGGGCGAAGGAAAACCCGGACAAGCTCCAGCAGACCTTCCTCATGACAGCTCCCAAGGTTGCGGAGGATTCCATTTTAACCTTCCACCTGATGGATGATTTCTTTGATCAGCAGTTTAAGATCAACGACAGCGCCGACTCAATGAAATACTGGCAGGTCTATGACCGCACCACAGGAAGGGAAGTCAACAGAAATTTCTGGACCTATGAGAAAGAGGCTCAGAATGTCATAGTAAACAACATCATTCCATGGCACAAATATACCGTGAGCTTTTTAGCTTACAGGATCTGGGAAGAGATCTCCATGTACAACCATGTGACCAACAACTGGGACAAGGAGCATCTGATGCAGATCGATCCTGTATATCCCCAGACCAGAGAGTATCTCAAGGACTGGCTCACAAACTGGTGCAAGACTCATCCGGCAACCACCGTTGTCCGCTTTACATCAATGTTCTACAACTTCGTATGGATGTGGGGAAGCGATCCAAGAAACAGGTATCTTTTTACCGACTGGGGTTCCTACGATTTCACCGTAAGTCCCAGGATGCTTGACAACTTTGCTGAGAGCTACGGATATAAGCTCACAGCCGAGGACTTCATCAACACCGGCCTCTTCCACCCCACACACCTTCCGCCTGTTAAGACCCAGATAGACTACATGAACTTTGTAAATCAGTTCGTTGTTTCTTTCGGAAAAGAGCTTGTGGACATCGTTCACAGCTTTGGCAAAAAGGCATATGTCTTTTACGATGACAGCTGGGTTGGCGTTGAGCCATACGGTAAGCGCTTTAAGGAGTTTGGCTTTGACGGTCTTATAAAGTGCATCTTCTCAGGGTATGAAGTAAGGCTCTGCGCAGGGGTTGACGTGCCGGTTCATGAGATAAGACTCCACCCTTACCTGTTCCCTGTGGGACTTGGCGGACTTCCGACTTTCTCAAAGGGCGGCGATCCGGCCAGGGATGCAGCTCTTTACTGGAGAAGCGCCCGTCGTGCTCTTCTTCGTGCCAAAATTGACAGAATAGGTCTTGGCGGATATCTGCATCTGGTGCAGGATTTCCCGGACTTTGTGGAATATATCGCAACAATCTCAGATGAGTTCAGACAGATAAAAAAGCTTCATGAAGAAGGCGCACCTTACGTCCTCCCGATAAAGGTCGCTGTACTTCACTCCTGGGGGAAACTGCGCAGCTGGACTTTATCAGGCCATTTCCATGAGACCTACATGCATGACCTGATCCACATAAACGAGACCCTCTCCGGTCTTCCCGTGGATGTCACATACATCGATTTCAACGACTTAAAGAGCATGGATCTTTCGGATATCAATGTCATCATCAACGCAGGTTCAGCAGGAACAGCGTGGTGCGGTGCAGAGAGCTGGAACGATCCTGTTGTGGAAGAAGTCCTCACTGAGTGGGTAAGCGCAGGCGGATGCTTTATCGGCGTCAACGAGCCATCATCAACAGGCGAGAAGGATTTCAGCTTCAAGATGTCAGGTGTCCTTGGCGTAAACAGAGACAGCGACTACAAGTCCTGCATGGGCAAATGGGCCTTTGTGGATGACAACTCAGAAGGCATTATTCCTGAGGGTAGCCACATCCCTCTTCGTGGCAAAGTTCACCTTACCGACGGCGCAGCAAAAGTTATCAGGTCAAAAGACGGTTACCCACTGCTTACAGTAAATGACTTCGGAAGAGGAAAAGGAATCTACCTCTCAACCTTTGAGAACGCGCCCGAGAACTACAGGCTTCTTCTCAACATTCTGCTGTATGCTTGCGGACTTTCCTTTGATCACAAGTGTGTCACCGACAATCCTATGGTTGAGTGCGCATTCTTTGAGAGCAGCAAGAAACTCATTGTCATCAACAACTCAGAGAACAAGCAGTCAGCAACCATCGTCACAGACAGCGGTGAATTTAAAGCAAACGACATTGCTCCGCTTGCCACGGCAATCTACGACCTTTGATATTAACAAACGGGGAACGACCATGTTTTCAATAAACTTCAAACTTCAAAATAACGATAGCCTCTACTCGCAAGGGAGAGGCTATGACTTTTTTACACCGGAAATGGCAGTTACTTCATCAGGTACTGCCCATGAGCAGTCACTAAAGAGCGGCGGCTGGAACACAAGGCACTTCTATGAAGAAGTCTCTGATGAAGGCCGCAAGGTTCAGATTGTTAAAGTATCTGTCCCTTCCTTTGGAACCTACAAAGTCAGCATTAGAATAAGCGCCTTGAACAAGAGTATCGAGCACCTTACACTCTTTTCCTCAAGAAGGGCCATGATAGCAAGAGACGTAACCGTGCCCTGTGGCAGCACCTATGAAAAGACCTATCACACTGCCGTTACGCCCTTCATTCCTGCACTTTCCGCAACAAGGTGCGAGGATAAGGACATCTTCATAAGCTACACAGGCAGCGACGTTTCGCCGGAAAATGTATCGCTGGACGTCACAATAACCGAGGAGAAAGTCCCTGTCATCTGGATTGGAGGCGATTCAACGGTAACCGATCAGAACGCCGGAATCCCCTACTATCCCTTCGGAAGCTTCTCCGGATGGGCGCAGACACTGCCTCGCTATATTGAGGGCGCAGCAGTCTGCAACTTATCCCACTCGGGTCTTACCTCCAACTGCTTCAGGGACGACGGACACTATGACATAATAAGGGAGATGATTCAGCCCGGCGACTGCCTTATCCTCCAATTTGGTCACAACGACCAGAAGCGCAGGAACCTTGCAGCTTTCGGGGGATATGCGGACAACCTCAGAAGATATGTCAGGGAGACAAGAGCTGCCGGTGCAGAAGCAATCCTGTGCTCTCCCATCAGCCGCATTCCGCTTGAGCTTACCAAAGAGGACGCCAAAGCTCTTGACATGGATCGTCACTACTCTCTTCTAAAAGACCACGCCAGGGCTACAGAGGCCGTGGCAAAAGAGCTGGATGTTCCCTTCATAGATCTCCACGGAAAGACCTTCGAGAAGTGGCTTGAGTTTGAAGAAAAGGCCAAAGACTTCTTCATGCCCGGGGATGTGACCCACACCAACGAATACGGCAGCGTGATGATCGCCGATATTTTCATGAATACTCTCCGCTCTCTTGATAAGGGAAAAGACACTCTACCGGGAAGGTGCGACAATGGACTTACCTGCAGTTTTTGGAGTCCTGATTCTGATACAAAAGTTATTCCCGCTCAGGAGCCTGAACCGGATATCTTTTCAATAGCACTGCCCTACCTTGATATTGCAGGATTTGAAGATAAGGAAGGTCTTGAGAAAGCCTTCAGATACTGTCTCCTCGATCCCTGTGTTATGTTCCTTCACCCGGATGCACCAATGCCAAGGGCTCAGCTCCTCATGGTGCTGTTCAAGGCACTTCGCATCGCAGGAACAAGGCCTTACAGAGGCAAGTACTCTGACCTTAAGATTGATGAATGGGACAGCGGATATGTTGAGACATTGATATCTGAAAACCTGATAGATCCTGCAACTACTAAAAGTGAAGGCGACAAGCTCTTTTTCAGACCTGACGAATCTCTGACCTACGAGGAACTGGACAGCTTCCTTATGAGGTTCTATGAAAGTGATAAGGACAAAAGAGATATCCCTTTGGAGGAATGCGTAAGAAGGGCCATGGAGCTTGGCATTGACGAAAGAGAAAACGCTGCCTTCGGAAAGTGGATTTCCCGAGGTGAAGTATATACAGCTCTTGCCAGATTCATTGATCTGGAAGAAGACATAAAGACAAGGAGTATCAATTTTGAAGCATGAATTTTTGATGGACTTTAGAGCCACAGCAAGTGAAGCAGAAGTTTTCTGGGACCTTCCCAAGGATGCAACAAAAGAGTTTTCATACAGCGTGATTGCAGATGGCGAACCGGTCGGAGATACAGATAAAACCCACTTTACTCTTAAAGGTCTTTTGCCTGAAAAAGACATTGATGTGGAGGTCATCATGCACTCTCCCGATGGGGATTCACGCTCCCTTGGAAAGATCACGGTCAGAACCTCTCGCCTTAAGAAAATGATCGATGTTACTTCGGCGCCTTACAATGCTCTCGGCGATGGCAAGACCTTAAACACTGCAGCGCTGCAGAAGGCTCTTGATGACTGCGATGAGAATTCTTACATATATGTGCCTGCAGGAACCTACCTTACAGGCGCTCTTGATATGCACTCAAACACAGAGCTCTTTGTTGATAAGGGTGCAACCCTGCAGGGAACAGAGAGTCCTTCCGACTATCTGCCCAAGATAAAAAGCAGGTTTGAGGGCTATGAGAGGCTCTGCTACAGAAGCCTTTTAAACCTCGGACAGCTCGATCACGACGCCTCCTATAACTGCGAAAACGTTGTGATCAGGGGCGGTGGAAGCATCATGGGCGGCGGATGGCTCCTTGCAAAGGCCTGCGCCAAGATTGAGGCTGAGGACCTCAAGGAATACATCGCTTCCCTTGGCGATAAGATAAAAGAATACGAGAAGCCCGAGACCATCTCCCACAGAGTCAGGGGCAGGCTAATCAATATGAGCAACTGCAGAAATATCTGGATCACAAATCTGACGCTGGGCTTTTCTCCTTCCTGGAATCTGCACTTTGTTTACTCCGATCAGGTTGTGACGGACCACTGCACCATCAAGTCTCAGGGCGTGTGGAATGGCGACGGCTGGGATCCGGATTCATCGACCAATTCGACTATTTACGCCTGCGACTTCTACACCGAGGATGACTCCGTTGCCATTAAATCAGGCAAGAATCCCGAGGGCAACGCGATCGGAAGGCCAACAAGGAACATAAGAGTCTTCGACTGCATCTGTCACATCGGTCACGGACTCTGCGTCGGCAGTGAGATGAGCGGTGGCGTGGAAAATGTCTTTTTATGGGACTGTGACATGCGTCCCACTTGGTCAGGAATTGAGATCAAATACACAAAAAAGCGCGGAGGCTATGTAAGAGGCGTATCCGTCAGAGATATAGCAGCTTCCCACGTGATGATCCATTCCGTGACCTTCAACGACGACGGTGTTGGCGCTGAGACCATACCCGTCGTAGAGGACTGTCACTTTGAGAGGATGCATCTTCTTGGCAGATTTCTCGACAACAACGCCGGTAAAAATGACTGGCACAACTGCCCTTCCATCGAGCTCATCGGCTTTGATGAACCGGGGCATGAGCTTAAGGATATCAGCTTTAAGGATATAGAGATCGAAGAACCCGCGGAGGGTACAAAAGATATTCTTGTAGAGTTTGCGACAGATCCTGTATTTGAAAATATACGCAGGTGTCCCAGAAGTGATATGGGGATTATAAAGGAGGTATGAGTATGGAACGATACGCATGGAAAGGCATGGTACTAAAGGGAAAGAAAGACGAGTATATCAAAAGGCACGACGAGATCTGGCCGGAGATGGTGGCTGTTTTAAAGGAAGCCGGAATATGCAACTACAGCATCTATATGTACGAGCTGGAATCTCCGGAATTTGACGCTGAAGTATTCGGATATTATGAGTGCGAAAAGGGCATCGAATATGCCGGAAAGTACCAGGCAGAGAGCGAAGTCGTTGCCAGATGGGACGAGAGCATGAAGGGCATACTCATCCTTGAGAAAGACGAAGTAACAGGCGCTCAGAAACAGATGAAGCAGGTTTTCAGATTAGACTGACCGCCCGGTAACAGGATAAATTCACATGATGGATAACAATTTTGATGTTAACAATTTATTTACATAAAAAGATCTCTATACCATTTCTGATATAGAGATCTTATTCCGTCATCTTATCTTAATGACATTGGCTCATTGGCCACCCTCTTTCTTCAACTCTTCCTGTATAAAAGTTTTCAACCTGGGACTTTGCATCATTTTGATTGCCTCAATTGCACATTGATAAATCAGATCTATCTGCCATGATGCATCCTCCTGATTTTAAAAGTCTCTGTGTTGCGTTTTTCTGAGCTTCCGGGTAGAAATTCTACTCCGAAGAAGCTAATCTTTTAAAATATCAAAAAAGTGTCTGTAATAATGATAACATTAATAGGTCCGAAAAAAAAAAATATGGTGTGCTTCGCATAACTTTATAAGAACACAAAATGTTCACAACACCTTTAGATTATATTTAGGTTAAAAGATTAATATAAGATCATCAAGAAGAGCTAATCTTCTTGAACCCCACACAAACACATACTTTTTCAATCATTACAACATGGCTACTCATATCCCATATATTGAGTAGCCTCCCCCCTCAAATATCCTCTCTTATACAAGTGCTAATATAAATAAAATCGCCGCACTGTCATTTAACAGTGTGGCGATTTTTTATTCAGACAAGGTGCTTCGACCAAGCAATTCCTCATATGAAACATGAATGATTATAAAGCCTGACGCATAAGGCCCCAGCGCATACTCATCAAAAACAAAATCTATTCCATCCTCTTTGAACTCAGATCGATCATCAAACTTCACACAGTCATAAGCCTGTTTATATGCCTCATCATCACTTTCAGCAAAATAGTTTTCCCTATTCTCTTTATAATCTTCCACGACTTTCCGGGCAATTAAATCTTTGAATTCCTCTTCTGTTCCTTTATAAAAGTCTTCAATGCTCAGCCTCTTGCCCGTTTTAAGATCAAAAAAGAACTGTTCTCTGAAGTACTCTCCATGGGCCCCGCCGAAATTAAAGCAGCTGATGTACAAGACATCCAGGTATCTGTCTTCCAAAATATTCACATCAGTTATATAGCCATTCTCAGACTCGCAATATGCTTCTTCTAACTCGCCATGTTCTTCACAATCGGTATCGCCATACATCAGGCCTTCATCCGCATGAATAACGCTGTTGTCAATAAACTCCGCAATTCTTTTATTGATCTCATCCGCATATTCTGAGTATTTGTGGTCAAGTACGAATTTTTCTCCATAAAATTTGTAAAGTGCTTTTCCGCAATCAGGACAATCGGACTCTGCAGTTACGTATTCCACTGTTCCGTATTCATAAGCGGGAAAATCGGAAGCCACATAGCCAAGGGGCTTAGGCCCATCAGATTTTGTTGGATCCAGCATATTCCAGATATATTTCCCATCATCAAAGCAGGCAAAAAACATTCTTTTACCAAATATTTTTCTGGAATACTCAAGGTTGTTGATCTCCTGTGTACCCGGAACAGTCTCTGTTTCATACAAAAGTTTGGTGGATCCGTCGACAAGATTGTATGAATAGATCTGATTTTTCTTAATTCCAAGGTTTACAGGCTCCGATTTGGAATAATAACAAGTGCTATCATCATAGCATATAACTTCTTTCCAATTGGCTTCTTTGAACTGCTGAGCCTCTCCGCTGTCAATATTGAGGATATACTCTCCAATATCTTCATAATTGGAGTTAGACAGCTTAACCATGACCCACTTACGGTCAAAAGCATAAACATTTATCTTATTACCCTCATCAGTCTGGTAGATTTGGGATGTATCTCCGTTTTTTTCAATCTTAAATAGTTTGTTATCCTTGCGGGCGAGGGAAAAGCCTACTTCATCAAAGGTTCTTGCCACGCAGCAGGGAGTATTTCCATTTCCGCGGGAGCATCCGGAGTAATTCTCCATTGCCCTGTAATATTCTTCCAGCCCTGAAGCGGTCTCCTCATAGGTGAGACCGTCTTCTAATAAATAACAATGGCCTTCGAAATTACTTGTCCCCGGAATCATGGACTCAAAGTACAGCTTCCCATCATATATATCCAGATTGTATATACTGCCGCCATCATTCTTGTAGACTACCGTATAAGCATCTTTCTCAGGATCTATGGCATACAAAATATTATAAGAGTTTGACGAATCTTTATAATCCGTATAATAATCGGTAAAATAAAGAACTCCGTCATAAGCCATTCTGTAGTTCTCAGGCCTTAGCCCCGGGATTTCCTCCGAAAACTGCTCTTTTACCTTAGCTAAATCATATTCATTCAAAAGCTTGCCGTCGTAGTCAACAACATACAGCCTGGTGTTATCAAAGTTCAGGCTAAGCTGACGATTCTGGTCCTGCTTCTGCAGTTCATAAGCATTTCGCCCGCATCCGGTTAAAGCAAGAATCATCACCCCGGAAATAATAACCCCAATACTTCTTTTCTTTTTCATAATTCCAATCCCCTTGGTCAGTTATATACGCAATAACCATCAATAGTTATTTTATTTACTACTGACTCATCCTTTTTGTCCACTTCAAATTTAATGTCTTCCAGATAAAGAAGCCCGTTTTCTACAGGTATTGGATCAACAATAAGATTCTGTAATTCGGTGTTCTGAGCTCCCGCAACATCCATCACCCTTAATTTGCTTATCAGCTCACTAAGATCCGCCTCACCCAAAACCATCGCACCGTTATATTTAGCTCTGGCAGGGATTTTCGAAGTGTCAATTTTGGTCAGATCATCAGTTGATAAATCAATGGTTGTGTAAAAAGGACTAATATATCTGTATCCTGATAATTCTATTGTTACAAAAGCATGACGGACTTCTGTTTTATAGTATTCGTAAGGCTTAGACTGCACTTCTTCTCTGTACCTGTATTCATCAAACAGATCATTCAGCACATCATCGCTGTATTTCACATTCAGAGCTTCAACATACTTTTTACCCTCTATGCTGCTTCGCATCTTAAGCTCCCGGTATGAAGACTCAGCTTTCTCCGAAAAGTCATAGGCGGTATCATCCTTTGCTTCAACTCTGGCGATAAAGTTCTCCACAACCTTTTTCTGAGAAGCGGTTACAACTGAATATACATTGATACGTGGTATAGCAAAAAAACATATGATCATGGCAGGGATCATTATTAAAAGAGCCGAACCTATCCCTTTTTTCATCAGCAATCTTATAAGATAGTAAAGTACATAGAAGACTTCGAATAATATCAGAAAAAGTCCTCCGTATCTTGAAAAAGTAAAACCATATTCCGAAACTCTCATGTATAGACACATGCTCTGAACAATGATCAGAGGGGCAAACAAAAGAGGCATTATCCTGCACGTAACCAGAAGTTTTCCCTCCGTCACTCCCTGGGCTGCAGTCCATACATAAAGGCCTGCGATAAAAAGTCCTGCCATTATGCTGAAAGCTTCATTGGAAGGAAAGGTCCATGTAAGGATTATCTGAATGACATATGCGTATACAACAAGAAATGCAGCCGCGAGCATAAAGGTATTTACATAGCAAAAAAGCACCTTTGAAAAACCTGAATCTCCTTCTTCAACATGGCTGATACCGTAAATACCGGCAGGAAATCCTACTATTCCCATAAGGACAAATTCCGGTAATAATTCTAGCCTTGTTGTGAAAAATAATGATTCAAAAATGTGCATTATCAGCAGGATTCCGATGGCCATAATTATATAAATAGCAACTGCTCTGATTACACCGACAAAGGCTTTGTAAAAATATCCCTCGAAGGTCTCACCGCTTTTTTTATACAGAAAATAAACCGTACATGCCACTGCCAGAATCAAATATACAATTGCTGCTCTGGTGAGATATTGCTCATAATCCGCATAGGGAGTATTCTCAAGCTTATTGCCTATTGTCTCTGCCCAGGAATAAAAACCTGAAACAGCAAAAGAAATCAAAAGCTCAAGAACGTGAATTATTTTTTGTTTTTTGTTCTTAAAATGGGATTCCACAAGAAGAATTCCCGGGGTGAGAAATAAACAGAAACAAGTACCGAAAAGAAGTTCATCCTGAAAGGCTTTTACTGGCAGATCGATAAAGAGGTTTTCAATATAATCCGTCTCAATACCTGCAAGAATCATTCCCACAAGAAAAACAACGATCGAAATAAGATGTTCCTTCAGTAGCGTTTTAATACCTGATGTTATTTTATTAAGCCACAACATACCTTTTCTCCCCTTAAAATACTACCTTATACTCTTTTTAATTGTCTCCCAGTCAAGACAACGTTTGTAGCCGCTTCCCGGAAGTTCACAGTCATGATTCCAGGGACGATCGTAGACCATTATCTTCAGATCCGGTAAATGATCGAAAAATCGAAATGCCAGAGGCGAGTCCTCAATTGCATAATCAAAATGCATCTTGTAGTAGTCCTCTATCTCAAGGCTGAATTCACTGTTTTTTATAAAGCTGTCCCGTCCGTATTTATTCAGACAGTACAGCCTGACTCTCTGAAGACCATGTCTGTCCAGCCACTCCCTTGATGCTTCATATGCGACATTGGGACGTCCCGTTATTATAGAAACCTCATGACCTGCATTAATAAAGCTGTTAACGGTTTCGGATGCCCCCGGAGTCTCTTCAAAAGAAAGCAGCGCCTCCGGCGTGTGGGCCTTGATCATCATCTCTTCATACTGCTCATCTGTCAGTGCAAAAGACCTTTTCAGATCGAAAAATCCGATATCTTCATAAGGAACATCTTTTCCGAACATCTCTTTTACCAGTACTGAAAAATACCGCGCTGTTTCGCACAGACAATCATCAAAATCAATATAAATCTTCATCAAATGTCTCCCATTCTTTGTTTCATAATCTGAACGTTCCTATTATAAGACATAAGTTGCATTCTGAACAATCTTGTCATTCGTATCAGGTGTAAACATGATCACCAGAGTAACAATAGCGTAAACAGCGTTCATGGCTAATATTGCGATAAGTGTAGGTCTCCAGGATCCGTCAAAGGAAAAAACAAAGGAGCATAACATATACTGCCATATTGCAGAGACAACGCTGACTGCGATGACTCCCAATCCAAAACCGATTTTTGTTTTACCTTTGGGAGCAACAAAGAGAAAAATCTCAAAAGCAATCAGTCCCCAGTCTTCGATCATGAGCATGAGAACCCCGGAGAGAACTCCCAAAACAATCGCCTTAAAGGGATTAAGCGTTCCCACATCTATTATACGGATCAGAAAGTAAAAAATAGCGGGTGATAGTTTTAATAAAACCATAATCGGCGTGTTGCCCTGCTTTTTTACTATATCATTTTCCTTCATAAGAGCCACCTCCCATGTATTTTTGTTTTATCTAAGCAACATGATAACCCCCGGCCGCCTCTGAATAAATGATGTTTTCAGAGATATAGCCGGGGTTAAATGGTATGTAATAGTATTTTAAGAAAATAATCTTACTTTGTTTATCGTATTCCTGGCACGCCTGATGTATTATTACCGTGAGGGGAGCATGAGGCTCTCTATTTTTTGTCGCATGTCGTTTCACGGATGAAAGGCGGACCAAAAATGAAAATTATATCTAAACTTCTCTATCTGATAATCGGGCTATTAATGGCGATATGTCTTTATATTGCATTATGCGCCAAAGATCCTTCTATTGCAAAGTTCGGAGCAGGACTTGCCTCCGAAATAGCTGCCATGAAAGAAGTCCCTGCTGAAGAAGCCCCACAAACTCCCGCATCAACTACAGCTTCTACCACCGCGGAATAAACTCATTATGGCACCTTGAAGTTATAAATGGGCTTCATTACGTCGATTATCTCCACAGACTCCTTTATAACATCAATTATGTCCTCCAGTGACTTGTATGCCATGGAGGCCTCATCAATTGTGGCCTCGCAGACAGATGATGTATATATGCCCTTCATGGCCTCCTTGTACTCCTCCATTGAAAGCTGCTCTATTGCCTCATCCTCCACTATTGTTGCATAGCAGAGAGCTGTATTTACTTTTCCTTTTATCTCAATTGTATTCATAGTTATGTCCTTTCATTTATCCTATGCGGCGATCCTTTCATAACGCTCAGCTGAAAGGACGCTCATCATGAATTTGTAGGGTTCCAGATTTCCTTCTTTTAGCATGGAGAAAATCTGTGGGTTGCAGCCGGAAACCAGGGCTACGCCTCGGTCGTTCATTTTAACAGGCTGCTGACATCTGCGGCTGTTCACATTCCAGAAAACTATCTGTGGAAGCCTGTAACCATGCCTTTCAAACTCATCTCTGGCATGTTCAAAGTTGGTGCTTTCTGCATTGCCTGCGCACCAGTCAAATTCCATATCGGAAATGATGTAGATCTTTTCAGGCATGTCGGACTGCTTCAGCTTGTTTTTAACTGCGGTTCTGAGTATCAGGTCAAAGGTTTTGGCAAGATCCGTGTTGCTGCACTCATTAAATCTCATGCAATAGCGGACCTTATCCACTATATCTTTTCCCTTGATCTCGATAAGTCTTGGATTGGTAGAAAACGTAATGAAATGATTGTGAAAAGCACCGGTATTTCTCTCAGCAAAGTAGATGCCCAGAGACTGCGCCACTGCTGCGGGGCGAATCGGGCCGTTGCCCCAGTACATGGAGCCGGAGCCGTCCACTACCACCAGGGAGTTCTCTGCACCTGCATAGTTCTCCAGGGCATTCCAGGTGGCGTTCATGGCACGTCTTTCGCCTAAGCCTAAGATCTTTTTGTTGATGATTGGCGCGATCACGTCATAGGGCGTAAGGGTTGCGGTGTGCATTACGGAAGGATCTTCCTCAGCCTTTTTGATAAAAGCAGTGTATCTGTCTTCATCATTTCTTATAAAGGCCTGTCTGTACTTATATAAAGCCATGGAAGGCTGCTTTTCATAGTCAAAGGTGTAATCCTTTTCCCTTAAATTATTCTCGATGATCCTGAGCTGAGCGCGAAGAGCAGATAATGCTTTTCTGTACTGAGCATCTGTCATACCCATGGCTCTTGCAATCTTTTTGGCATTCATAACTGCCTTCTTGTTGCTTGTATTAACGGAAGGGAGCCATTTTGCCAAAAGAGATCCTTCTGCATTCTCACCCTTGTCAGCCAGCTTCTCGCAGTCATCTCTGAAGATCTTTTCGATGTATTCCAGTGCCTCTTTCTCTACAGGAGTTCCCATAAGAGTAAGCAGATCGTCGAATCGGCCGTATTCTGCAATGTTTTCTATATTCTTTTTAACAGATTCGGGCTCAGCTGCGGCAAGGTAAGCAAGTATTACTCTGAACACTCTTCTCTCGCCCAGGCCGCCTCTGATATCTCTTGCAAAAAAGAGAGTCTTCAGAGCAAGATCCGGATCTTCGGCGTAAGCCTTAACGAATCTTTTGATTATCATTTCCTCGGACGCATTTCTGAGTGCACCGATGGTTGCGAACAGATCCAGGCAGTCAGATTTAGTTGATACATATGTAACTGCGCCGTTTTCTGTAAATGTTTTGTTTGCTTCTTTCTTTAAATAATCCAACATTTCCTTTTCCTCCTTACAAGGTGCCCTGCCCCGGCGTGGGGCAGATTTTTTATTCAATAGGAAATTCCTTCGGATTTCCTATTGAATAAAAAGCGCTCCGCTAAGGATGCGACTGGTGCGCAGATGAATTTTGCAAGCTAAAGCTTGCGCGCACCAGCGCGCAAAGAGTCGCGAGCGACTCTTTGTTCCGATTGACAGTCGTGGTGTTGATTGCTGTTAGCACCTTTATTCATATACAAGACACATTGGAGCAGGATTCGAACCTGCGCTCCGGACTTTCGCCCGGTACAAACCACCGTATCCGAATGATTGCTGTGCGTGTCTTTATGTATATATCATAGTTCGAGGAATTGGAGATGAAAAGCTTCACAATTTGATATTTTTACAACCCCTATTTATATTGTATTTATGCGGTTTATAGGCTATAATTGCATTAATTCACATCCCCAATTCAGAGGTGCACAATGACAGAGAAGTACAAAATTTATCTTCCTGAAGACATAAAAACAAGACTAATTAACGACGCTGAGCTCTTTGAATTCACAAAAAAGGACGAATCCGTGAATCTCAACGCCTTTTTGAAGACCCTTATCGTCAATTTCTTCGAGCAGTACACCCGTGACAGCGAGAGGCTCCTTAACAATATAATCAAGGATCTGACGGATATCACAGACATCTCAGACAGGAATGCCCGTAAGCTGGCGGATAAGATCGTCAGCACCTATATCAAGAACGACCGCTTCCAGAGTAAGCAGACCAGCGCCATCACCCTTACTGTCAGCGGAGAATCCTATGAGATCATCAGGATCATCGAGTTCAATATGCTGCGAGACTCCTCTCTTTCCCAGTATCTCAAGGATATGTTCAACTCCTACCTGTCCATCCCCAGAAATGAGCGTGAGGCCATTATCTTCAAGGATGCCTACGAGAATATCGAAACAGCCCTGAAGGAGCACCGGATCCTGACCTTTACCAACACAACCTCCGCAGAAAAGCACACTTTTTCCGTGGAGCCCTACGTCATTGCCCCTTCCAAGGAGGAGCAGTGCAACTATCTGCTGTGCATGGACAGAGCATCCAGAAGGCCCAAGACCTTCAGAATATCCAGGATGCGCAGCGTTTTTGTTACCAAGTACGAGTTCCCCGTGAATGAGGTAACACAAAAAGAGCTCCAGGAAAAAGCTATCCGGAGCCCTCATTCTGTATCACTTACAGTTCACGCCGTTATTCGTCTTAATAATAATGGAATCAGAAAGTTCAAAACAGTAACCAAGAACAGACCCATTGTGTCCAAAATTGAAGGAAATCTCTATCACTTCGACTGGCCGGAGCTGCAGCTGGAGGAATATTTCAAGAGATTCGGCAAAGATGCCCTTGTCATAGAGCCCGCCTCCCTCAAGGAGAAGATCAAACGGTTCTATTACTACGGCCTTCGTGAGTATAACAATTGATCACTCTTCGTTATCAGCAAAAAAGGTTTCGTTTGCCCTTTTTATCTGTAAAAAGAAGCTGATGTAGTACACCGCAGCCCCTACAATATAGGGCACTGTCACAGAAAGGAACATATCTCTGTAGGCAGTGGGCGCATTTTCAGAGAACTGTCCCGCAACCCAGATGGCGCCGAACACCACAACGATTAGAAGCAGATACTGTCCAATCATCACCGGTATAAAGGGAAAACGCTGAAGATAATAGTGCAGGGAAAGAATAAAAGTCACCAGCACCGAGCCCGCAAGGCAGGTAAAAATGTTCTCAGTGTAATATATGTCGTTAAAGCCCATGCTCTTTTCCAAAAGAAGCTTGGCGCAGACTACAATAGTAAAGCTGATGCAGACTATGGAAATGAAATTATGTTTGTTTATTATCTTCACGCCTTTTTCCTCCCCTGAAGCTTGTTCAGCGCTTTGTAAAAATCTGACCTGTAACCTCTGTTCATCACGAGACACTCGTCGTTCTTAAGATGAATCAGGGTTCTCATATTGAGATCCCCCTGAAGCTTCTTGATCTTATAGAGATTGACGATAGATGACTTGCTGATCCGCACAAATCCGGCATCCTCATGCTCATCTATGATTCCCTGCAAAGTCTCTTTTACCTCTATGCAGGTGTCCCTGGTGTAACCAAAGGTCTTCCTGTCCACAGTTTCGAAGTAAAACATATCGGCAATAGGCACTGTAAGGCGTCTGCCTTCTGTGGTTCCCTCTATGTACTTAAGAGCCGGTCGCAGTCTCTCGATGACCGCGGCCGTTTCCTCATCTATCTCGTCATAATGCAGTTCTAAATAGTTTTCTTCTAAATTCTCTTCTCTGGTCTTAATGAGCCTCATTTTTTCCCCTTACAGAATGAACATAATGCAGAGGAAGAGGTAGGAAAGCTTCATGTTTCTTCTGGTGAGAAGATATGCGCCTCCGAATACGAATCCGCCGATGGCTGTGTAGATGCCTGCTCCGAGAGATCCCTTTGTAAGCCAGTGTCCAAGGCCCCAGGTAAGTGCTACCAGAATTCCTCCATAGGGAATCTTATCATTTTTGAACCATTTTTCAAATGCATATTGGCCAAAAACAATGATAAGAAGAACCATTATCACTTCAACAAAGTAGTACATATACTGGAATGGGAAAAGAACGCCTCTCTTATGAAACTCAGCTAAGAGCTTGCTGCCGTTCCAGTCGATCCAGGTAGAGATCAGGCAAAGAACTGTGCCAACGATGAGCATAACCCACTGTAAAAATGACATCTCTTTTGCGCCCTGGATAAGACTCTTTTCTCTGAAGTTCTTAAGAAGATCAACTCCTGATTTCTTAGCGCACTCTCTAACTACATACCATGCTCCGAAAAGCCATACTGCGCAGGTCAGAACCCAGTGGAGAATGTACTGTCCGTTTGTATAATGCTTAATATCGTAACCATATACTTTGTATTCAATTCCGTATGTGAGCAAAAGCTCAAAGCCGATAAATGCGAAAATCTCAAGTCCGTAGCTCAAAAAATCAAGTCCCTGGAAGAATCTGTTTTTCTCTTTTGTAAGTGTTGTTGTTTTCATTTTAAAAAGCTCCTTTTCAGTAGTTGTTGCATTTGATATGCATACAATACCGAAAAAGGAGCTTTGCTACAATATTTTAGGTGCTAAGTTACAATCAGCCGTGACTAAGTTGCAAAATGTCTGTAAAAATCAGTCTTCCAACCAGTCAATGGACGCAACATGGTAATGGGTTTTTAGAACTTCAACTGCATTATCCTCCTGTATATCATAGGCATAAAACCTGTATACAGTGTCATATAAATTCTCTCTGTCCTCTCTGTCAGCAAAAAGGACATATCTGCCATCGGGAGATACCCTTACAGGCCATTCTCCCGGATAACCGGAGGCTTTATGTTCAGCCCCGTCAAGGAGCTTCTTGCACTCTTTGGTCTCGAGGTTGACCATCTTAAGGTTCCTTCCGCAGGCGTAATACAGCGTCTTCCCATCCTTAGAGATGTCCAGTCCCTGAATCTGAGCGCTTTCCCTAAGGAGCTCTTTAACCTGTGATGTCTCCAGGTCAACCTCCCAGATGATCTTCTCATTTTCTGTAGCGGTGCCCTGGCCGTTGCAATCAAGCCTTACGTAGTAATACAGATGCTTTTCATCCGGAGTTATCGCATATTTTCCGGGAAAAAGGTCATCATCGCCATCCATGATAACCTGGATTTCCTCTGTCTCCAGGTTGTATTTCACGATATCCTCGCAATCGGTCACAAAATACAAAAACTTCTTATCTGCAGACAGATAGGGAAACTCAAGCTCTGTATAGCCTCGCTCAGAAGCAGTGATTATAGGAGTTTCCTCGCCGGTGTTGATATTATAATAGATTATTTTTCTGTCATCCGGCTTGACCACACCCTTTGGAGGCATCTCATTTCTGACACCTACGAATATACCGTCCCCAAGATAGGTCATGGTCTTGATGTACAGGTCCCCCACAACCTTCTCTTCTCCGGTCTCTCTGTCAGAAACGACAATTGTATTGGTCTTGGGTCCTGATTTGTAAAATCCGGTTCCGGAGGTAATAAGAGGCATATATTTTTTTGTATCAGCGATCTCTTTTACCTTGGAAGCCTCTTTAAAAACGCAAACGCCTACAATAACAGCTGCTATCGCAAGAAGGCAGATATTAACTATAGTCCTGGTCTTCTTTGATCCCTTTATATATTTAATTATTGCCCCCACAAGAGTAAAAATAACCCATATGCCTGCGGTGGCAAAGGGAAACAACTGCATGAAAAAAGCAGCCACATGGAAATCACCGGTTATCAGGTTCCCAATAAGCCCTGCCACAACATTCATGGCCATGGCGGCTATAAGAACGATCACGCTAAGTGCCAGGAACTCCGTCATTCTCCGGCTCTTTTTAATGGCCCATATTTCAGCTACACATAAAATTACTGATAAAACCCCAAAAACTATCAACATACCTTATAATTCTCCCTTCTGTTTACAAAAAAGCACCTATATCATCCTGTGATATAGGTGCCTTATACAAAGAGCGACCCGAAGGGGGTTCGAACCCCTGACCTCCGCCGTGACAGGGCGGCGCTCTAACCAGCTGAGCCACCGGGCCATAACATATGTATAATAACATAAAAACACATGCAGTGCATGTGTTTTTTTATTGTACCTTCAAAACCGAACACTGAATATCTTAAATCCATTTCCCTTGTTCCTATACCAACTATCGTTGGATAAGCCCTCGACCTATTAGTACACATCAGCTGAACACGTTACCGTGCTTACACCTTGTGCCTATCTAACCTCATACTCTCTAAGGGGTCTTACTGCTTGCGCATGGGATATCTCATCTTGAGGGGGGCTTCACGCTTAGATGCCTTCAGCGTTTATCCCTTCCGGACGTGGCTACCCAGCCTTATGCATCTGGCGATGCAGCTGATACACCAGCGGTCCGTCCACCCCGGTCCTCTCGTACT
>NZ_JHXX01000021.1 GCF_000621605.1 Butyrivibrio sp. MC2021
TACATCATCATAGCTTCACTATCTACTGCTTTTTGAGTAAAAGAAAACGCTGCGCCATAGCCTTGGCAGGCCGTCGCGCAGCGACTTAGTTCAATTGGAAAACAATGCAGAACGACAAATCGGTGGTTTGTAGGGATAACATTATAAACAAAACAAAATCAATTTTATAAAAAAATAAACATAGGAGGACAGAAGCAATGAAACAGGAAATCAAGACAACAGAAGCAATATTCCCAATGCCAGTACTTATGATATCGACATTCAACGAAGACGGCAGCGTTGATGTCATGAACGCTGCTTGGGGAACAATGCTCGACAGAGATAAGGTTGCTCTTAACCTTACGGAGACCCACAAGACAGTTGAGAACATTAAGGCGAGGAATGGGTTTGTGGTTCACATCGCTGATGCAAAGCATGTAGTAGAAGCAGATTATTTTGGCGTTGTAAGTGGAAATGCTGAGAAGGATAAGTTTGCAAAAAGCGGAATGACCTATACAAAGTCAGATTTGGTGGATGCTCCAATTATCAATGAATTTCCAATTGCTATGGAATGTGAATTTATAGAGTATCAGAGTGATGAGACTGGACTTGGAGTTATTGGAAAGGTCGTAAGAACATCTGTTGAAGAAACAAAAATGAAGGATGGAAAAGTGGATATTGATTCTATTGAAGCGATCTCTTTTGACCCATATACACATGGATACTACAAGGTCAATGGCAGGGTTGGAGAGGCATTTAAGGACGGGTTAAAACTAAAGTAAGGATACTAATATGTCAAAAGCAAGACAGAACAGGCTTCGTAAAGCAAAGGAATGGTTTTCTGAGCAGGGCTTTACAGAAGATTCACACATAGTAAAAGCATACAGAAAGAAGTTTAACGTCGATAAAGATTGCGCCATGCGTGAACTCTGCTTGCTTCATGTACTTAGCCCGGAAAAGCAGAAATCATATGAAGACCAGCTTGCTGCTAAAAAGCGTAAACGTCAGGAAAGTAGAAAGCCAAAGGAGTATATCAACCCAGATCAGGATGAGTATTTCTACTTTATTGCCGGATATACATCTGGCGGTGCTCCATATGGGATAACCTGGGAACAGGCCAGAGAAGAAGGTCTGGTTGAAGAGGAAGACTAAGAATATAAGGATGTATCTGATTGTGAGAAAGCAGTCAGTACATCCTTTTAATTTTGCAAAACAATGGAACTATTCTTGACAATGTACGCAGAGCGTACTTATAATAATGTCATAGACGCAGAGCGTCCATGGAGGGACTTATGGAATATAATTATACAATTGAGGGCTTGGATATACTGATAGAAGTTGATGATAGAAATCATGAAAAAGATACGTACAGCAGCGCTGTTAAGACAGAGGCTATAAAAGCCATCAGAGAAATGAGTGGTATGAACCGCAAGGACTTTGCAAAATGGCTGAACATACCGTATAGAACGATGTCGGATTGGGAGCATGGGCTTCGCGTTATGCCTGACTATGTTTTGGAACTTATAGCCTACAAGGTTAGAATGGAGCTTGTTGAAAAGAGAGGTGGCTGACATGTTTTTATTGAAACTAATTTACAAACCTTTTGTATTAATGTTCTATCTTCTGTTTAATTTCACATATGCAATGGTAAAACTTCTGGCTAAGCTTGGAGTATTCTTCTGGGTATTGTTTATCTGGCTGATCATGGCAATACTGATCTATACAGCAACGCATCAGCAATGGCAGGAGTTTGTGATAGCCTTCTGTATCGGATTCGCCTCTTATCTGGGGGCGAGTGCAGTTATGGGGCTGGGATTTATAGCTGACTGGCTAAACGAGAAACTGCTACAGCTCTTGATGGCTTGAATATGCCCACGGAATTGCCTTATGGTGGCTTAAAATGCTACTGTAAGGCTTCTTTATTGCGATATAATATTTTTTAGGAAATTCAAAAAAGTACTTGACGGGGACATTGTCCCCGCGAGGTATTATATCCGTGAAAGGAGGAACAGAGGTTATGAAACCTAGAGAAGTGACTGAAATGCTTGGAATAGATAGAGATCGAATCAAGTATTTCAAAAAGATGGGAGTATTTCATCCAACAAATTGCGCTTCTAAAGAAGTTGCCGACTACACGGAGGCAGACGTGGAGGAGTTACGTAAGCTTGTTGTCCTGACGAAAGCAGGTTTGACCTGTGGAGATGTAAAAAAGATTCAGGAAGGTGAGTGGTCGGTTGAAAAGGCTATTGTGGAGCGGCGAAAGCTTATTATTGAGGAGATGAAAAGGATGAAAGGCTCATTACATCTATCTGAGGAGTTAATTGCAGATGGAATAGAGTATGAGTCTATGGAAACGAAGCATTACCTTGATGCTATTAAGCATAGAGAAGCGGATGGGGATCTGTTCATGGAAGAATATATGGATACATCGCCCATATCTCTTTTTCGAGATATTGAATGTCCATATTGTAATGAGACCATAGATATAGATTTGGAAGAGTATTTATGGAATGAAACTTCAAATCCAAGTATGAGAGATGATGATATGGGTCCAGATATAGTTTACAGTTTTGATTCAGAAGATAATGTGTCGTGCCCATATTGTTGCAAAAAGATAAGAGTAAGTGGATGGATAAGGGAGTACCCAATAGGTGGTTTTGATTCGGAATCTATAGAAGTAAAGCAATGCTAGGAGGAAAATTATGAACGAACAGAAAAACAATCAAATTTTAAGTGATGAGATTATCATTGAAATTGTTCATACTGTTAAGGACATTATTGTTGAATTGATTGATCATGCTTTTAAGAGAGAAAATGAGTAGTTCTAAGAAATAGTAGTATGACTTAGGAGTGGCACAATTGCTGCTCCTTTTTTTATATTTATTTAATAATGGATCGCCATCAGATAATTTAAAATATCCTTATACAATATATTTAATTATGTAGTTGAGGTGACGTGAAAATATGGTAGAAGATTATGAGGGAAGACAAAAATATTATGAAAAGGTAACAAAATACGTAAAAGACTCTGGAATTACATGGGATGAATTCGAGTTCAACTATAAAGGGTTATGGCTAGAGGTTGATAAACCTGTATTTAAAAAGAAAAAACTACCTGCATATAGCATTGAAGATTCCTTAGAGATGGTTATGAATGCTAATCATCTAAATCCTTTGTATGTTCCTTCTGCTTCATTGTCAGAACGTATTAAGACTGCTCTTTCAGATGATGCTATAACTAAGCTGAACCAGAAAGCAGAGAATTCATATGATGAGTGCTGCAATAAGATTCGTGAACTAAATTATACAAATCAAATTCGGTTTATAACGCAAATGCTAGACGTTGATCAATGTATTGATGATACCTTTTATGTAGCTTTTCTACACTTTATGAGACATTTGTATGCGGATCAGTTTTTTAAACCAGTTTACGCAGATAGTAAAGAAAGAGCCATAATCATATATGATAATTATTTATATGATCAGATGGCAGGAGCAATAAAAGATCCGATATTTCCTATAGCTGTTTTTGCATCATCTGAAAAAGGGAAAAACTATGAAGAGTTCATTAAGGAGGGATTATCCCATCTAATAGTTCGTATAGAAGATGCTGGGAGTGAAGATGAAAAAACAGTATATAGAGAGTTTGGAAGAGAAAAAATAGAGAAAATAATTATTAGACAGATGGATCTTACTATTCAGCGGAGACTAACTTTCGTTGGGACATTTGTAAAAGGGCTTCCGAGAGCTCCTGAAGGGGCTAGATATAATATCAAAGGCATGGAAACGGCATCTGGGGAATATGGATCGCATTATATGTTTTCAGATAATGCCAAGATGGAGTTAAAAAGAGATATAGCAGCTATAATCGAACAAGTTGTATCCACACGAGGATTGAATAAGGAGAACTCTGCAGATTACAATATTGAAAATATTGATTTCTCTAAGAGCGATTTTTGCGTAGTTGATTATACTCCTGCTGGCCGTGTGCCTAAGTATCATTTTTCATCACATATTGTCTCAATGGATAAATATGAGGAAGAAGTAGAAACTCAAATTGATGGGGAATGGGTGAAAAAAGTTGATTATACTCCAGTCTGGGATTTGATAATTAATTATGATAATGAACAGCAAATTGACTCAGTACGTTTTACTAAATATTTTGAAGATGGCAGATCGTATGTCGTAAAAATACAAAAAGATGGCAACAGTTTGCAGGTTGTTGATGAGTATTATATCGAATCTTCTGATGATGAGTGGTTTGATGATTATGAAGATGAATGATTGCCATCCATCACAATTTATCACACGCAGTCACAAAAAACAGCGTCAGCATCACAAATTATCACGCCGTGTGCATTCCAATCCGTTTTTGAATATGTTATTGTTATAATGCACCAAGGAATGTGAGACACGGATGCCTCACAGCCGGGGTGCATTTCTTTTGCGCAAAAGAATACAGTGGAAAATGAACGTCGATTCGTAAGCCTATAGGGCTGCGAACCGGCGTTTTTGTTTGCCCGGAAATAACAAAATCATATGGAGGAAATAAAAGTGGATTTTGAAACATTTAAGGAAGAACTGAAAGAGGACGTGAAAAGAGCCCTTGAAGAGAAGACGGATTCACAGTATTCCGTTGAGCTCCACACTCAGGAGAAGATGAATGAGACCTACGATGCTCTTACTATCAAGCCTGAGGACAGTGAGATAGGTGTGAGCCTTAATACCGATTCCCTCTACAAGGCCTATTCAGATGGGATGGACTATGATCGCATTGTATCTGAGACTGTAGGCAGAGCAGAGAGTGCTCTTGCAAATCGTCCGGACTTCAACATTGATGCCTTTAAAGACTATGACAAGATGAAGGAAACTCTTGCCATGGAAGTTGTGTCAGCAGAGAGAAATGCGGATCTTCTTGAGACTGTACCTCACAAGAATATGGAGGACATGGCTGTTGTTTACCGCTTTGTGGTAAGTTCTGATGTGGGTGAGACTGGTTCAGTTCTTGTTACAAATAAGATGCTTGATCAGTATGGTATCACACCTGAGCAGCTTCACGCTGATGCCATGAAGAATGCTCCTGAGGTAAGACCTATGGAAATCAAAGGCATGGGCGAAGTCCTTGCTGAGCAGATGGGAATTGAGAACGCTGAGATGCTTGGATTTGCAATTCCGCCTGAGCAGGATCAGATGCTTGTGGCTTCAGTAAAAGGAAATGTTCATGGTGCCGGTGTTCTGGCATATGAAGATTTCATGGACAAAGCTTCCGACAGGGTTGGGGGCTCGTTTTTCATTTTGCCCAGCAGTATTCATGAGATTCTTATAATTCCGGACAATGGCCAGTTCGATCTAAAGAGTCTGGAGAACATGGTCCGAGAGGTAAATGCCACTACGGTGGATCCGGTGGATAAGCTAACGGATAACGTCTATCACTACGACGCTCAGGACAAGGTCTTTGAGCTGGGTGAGAAGTATGTAGAGCGTCAGAATCAGAAGGAGCAGGAGGCAATCAAGGACGAAGATGTCATTGACGATCTGGAAGCATTTTTAGATGCAGAGGATACTCCGGAAAAGAAGCCGGAGGACAGGGCATCGGTCTTTGATAAGCTGGACGCTGCCAAAGAAAAAGCAGCAACACAGCCTGTAAAGGATGCTGTAAATAAGGCAAAAGAGCATGGTGGTCCATCAATCGGCTGATCAGAATCAGGGTGTCTGTCAAATGCGGCAGGCACCCATCTTTATGGAGGAATAAAGAATGTCTGAGAAATATAACAGAGAAAAATATGGAAAAGGTAAGGCGTATGTTGGAATCACAAATTTACAGTCAGGGGCAGATGTTACTCCCCATAACTGTAAGACTCCCTGTGTATACGGAAAGGGCAGGGAGTTCTGCTATCCCTGTATGGCTAAGATCCTGAGCGGAAGTAGGGCTGCTGCATAATGAATAATGAGCAGGTAGCAAAGGAAAGCATCAGATTTGCTTTCAATACAACCAAAATCTCTGCGACTGTGCTGTTGAAAGGGCTTATTGCAGCATATAAAGCTTATAAAAAATCTCAGGACAAGACCGGGAAGGGTAAGCAGACTGTAAAACAACTCATAAAGCAGGGACAGGGAGCCACAAGCCTGGAGATAAGCGGGGAGTCCTTATCTGATTTTAAGAGAATTGCTAACAGATATGGCGTTGATTTTGCCATAGTAAAGGACAAAACCTCTGAGACTCCGAGATATACAGTATTTTTTAAGGCAAAGGATGCGGATGCAATAACAGCCGTGCTTAAGGAATATGCTGACAAGCTTGTAAAAAAAAATCAGGTAGTCGAGCGTCCCAGTGTGCTGAAAAAACTTCATGATATCCAGAAGCGGCTTGCAAAGGAAGCAGCAAAGGACCTGGAGAAGACAAAGGAGCTGGTACGATGAATGAGAAATTGAAAGCCTTGGCGAAGGCAATACTAGCTTTAAGGCTTAAGAAAAAGGTCATTCTGAATATCCCTTATGTTCTTGTGGGGCTCTTTTGTACCAATCTTGGGGAGGCATATCGCCTGTCCATAGGAAAGACTTTTTCTGAAACTGTGCAAAGGATGGTACTGTACGGAGGCTTTAAGGTGGCATTTTCTAACATGCTTCCAAGCTTTCATGCTTTTGACCTTGTTGTGGGTATATGCTGTGGAGCAGCACTAAAGCTTGCGGTATATATCAAGGGTAAAAATGCTAAGAAGTTCAGGCATGATCAGGAATATGGTTCAGCCCGGTGGGGCAATCATGAAGACATAGAGCCATTTGAAGATCCTGACTTTAAGAACAATATCATTTTATCCAAAACAGAGCGTATGACTATGGAAAGCAGACCTGCGGATCCCAAGTATGCAAGAAACAAAAACATTCTTGTTGACGGTGGTTCCGGCTCTGGTAAGACCCGTTTTTTTATAAAGCCCCAGCTCCTTCAGATGCACTCATCGTACGTCGTCACAGATCCGAAAGCCAGTATCATAAATGAGATTGGAGCGGCATTTGTGCATGAGGGGTACAGGATAAAGGTGTTCAACACCATCAATTTCAAGAAGTCACAACATTATAATCCGTTCTCATACATACACTCCGAAAAAGACATCCTGAAGCTCGTCACTGCATTGATCGCCAACACCAAAGGTGAAGGCAAGGGTGGTGATGAATTTTGGGAGAAAAGTGAAAAGCTTTTGTACTCTGCGCTTATAGGATATATCCATTATGTAGCGCCACCAAAGGAACAGAATTTTTCATTGCTTCTGGCTATGCTTAATGCCATGGAAGTAAAAGAGGATAACGAAAACTATAAAAATGCGGTGGATTATATGTTTGAAGAACTGAAAGAAAATGATCCTGATAACTTTGCAGTAAGACAATATGCAAAATATAAATTAGCGGCCGGAAAGACAGCTAAAAGTATTTTGGTCAGCTGTGGCGCCAGGCTAGCTCCCTTCGACATTTCCGAGGTTCGTGAGATAACATCTTATGATGAGCTGGAGCTTGATACGCTGGGTGATGAGAAGACAGTGCTTTTTCTGTGCATGTCAGATACAGATGCAACCTTTAATTTCCTTATAAGCCTTATCTACACACAGTTGTTTAATCTTTTGTGTGAAAAAGCTGATGACCAGTATGGGGGAAGGCTTCCGGTGCATGTACGCTGCCTTATTGATGAAGCAGCCAATATCGGACAGATCCCAAATCTGGAAAAGCTTATGGCAACAATACGAAGCCGTGAAATATCGGCAGCTTTAGTCTTACAGGCAAAATCACAGCTTAAAGCGATTTATAAAGACAACGCAGACACGATCACGGGCAATTGTGATTCCCAAATATTCCTCGGTGGCTCTGAGCAGACGACTCTTAAGGATCTCAACACTATCCTGGGGAAGGAAACCATCGACATGTATAATACCGGAGAGACGAGAGGAACCAGTCAGAGCTACAATATGAACTACCAGAAACTTGGTCATGATCTTATGAGTATCGATGAACTCCAGGTGCTGGATGGTTCAAAGTGCATAGTGCAGGTAAGGGGCGTGAGACCTTTCCTGTCAGACAAGGAGCAGTGAAAAAGAGACATCGGAGTCAGGCATGTCAAATAGTATATTACTGCAGGATTTCTTTTTCTCGTATCGAAGTTCGCCATATCTGTTTAGAAAAAGACATTTCGCGGAGAGTGATGGAGATAGACTCGAACTCTGCATTCCTGAGCTTAAACTGCCTAAGGGGAAAGTAATAGGAATAGTTGGAAAAAACGGAACAGGAAAATCGACGTTTCTTAGATGTTTATGTGGCTTAGAGAAGGACTGTAGAGGAATCATAGAAACAGATGGAAAAGTATATCGTGGAAATGCCAGGATCGGGCTAAGCTATATGGTCATGCAGGACGTGAACCATCAGCTTTTTACAGACAGTGTAGAGAGTGAAGTGCTGCTCTCTATGAGTGATAAGGATGAGATACGATGCCATGAAATACTTAAAAATCTTGGCCTAATTGAGTATAAAGACACACATCCAATGGCGCTATCAGGCGGACAGAAGCAGAGGGTTGCAATAGCGTCTGCTATAGCTGCAGGTGCAGAGATCCTTCTTTTTGATGAACCGACCTCAGGGCTTGATTTTGATCATATGATGAAAGTTGGACTGCTCTTGAAGGGGCTGGCGCAGTCGGGGAAAACTGTATTGGTATCAACACATGATCCGGAGCTTATAGAGAAATGCTGTGATTACGAATTGTACATAAAAAATGGCAGAGTAGAGTCGTTTGGCGGAATAGCAGAGAAAATTCTGAAAAGAAATGAGATTAAAGAAAGTGTATAGTTGTATTGGCAGAGAATGAAAACTGCATAAAGAGGAGAAGTTATGAAAGAGTTTCTTGAGATTAATGATATAAAAAAGAGCTTTGGAAGTGGTGAAGCCAGGCAGGATGTCCTCAGGGGCATGAATTTTACTGTAAAAAAAGGAGAGTTTTGTGTCCTCCTTGGTCCTTCCGGTTCCGGAAAGTCTACGCTGCTTAATATCATAGGTGGAATCGATACCCCGGATTCCTGATGCAGATGGATGGTTATTTCGCATTCTTCATGAGCAGGGAATCGATGGTGATGTCAGTAGTCTATATGCTGATAGGATATGCATTCGTATCACTGATTGACTTTAGGAGAATTAAACGGATACCACTGGATGTGGCGCTTAAGAACATTGAGTGAGGCTTATAGTTGTCGCCAATTAAAATAGATACGAAAACAAATTGAGGCAATCATATGATAATTGCCTCAATTTGTTTTCTGAGAATGATTTATGCAATGGCTCTTCCAAGCGCAGAGCAGTTCTTCAGATCATCATCAGAAGGTGCATTGTTGGCAATAACGCTGTCTGTTACAAGATTTGCGTTATCGGATTTGCATCTTTCCTCCCAGTCACGCATCCACTGGCCATCACCCCAACCATAAGAACCGAAAAGTACTACCTTTTTACCGGATAAAGAGTTTTCTACTGATGTGAACATTGGATCAAACTCAGTTTCTTCAAGGACCTCTGCTCCCATTGCAGGACAACCGAATGCTATTGCATCGTAACCTGAAACGAGGGAAGAATTGAACTCAGAAGGTGAGAACATATCGACTGAAGCACCACTGCTTTCAGCACCTGCTTTTACTGCCTCAGCCATTGACTGAGTATTTCCTGTACCACTCCAATAAACAATTGCTATTTTACTCATACTTTCCTCCTTTACGTTTAAGTTAGCTTATGCTAACATTGTATTTGACAGTGCTACAGTGTCAATATTTATCACTGAGAAAATGTCTCAAGAGGTGACAGACTATGGATATTCAGACAATAGTTGCAGCTGCTATATTTGTCGCAGCAATAATTCTTTTAATAATCATGATGAAGAAAAAGCTTCTTCATGGAGGCTCATGCTGCGGAGGACATGAAGCGCCTGAATCTAAAGTGAAGGTGGCCGATAAGAATATTAGTCATTACGACTATCATTATGAAGTGAGTATTGAAGGCATGGTATGTAGTAACTGTGCTACGAGAGTAGAGAACGCTCTTAACGGAAATGAGGGCATTTATGCAAAGGCCGATCTGGGAAATAAAAAGGCAGTTATTCATGCCAAGAGAGCGCTAAGCAAAGAAGAAGTGCTTGGGTATGTTAAAGAACTTCCGTATACAATAATGAGTTTTGCTCAAAAGTAACGTCAAGAGAGGGATATTAGTCGAATATGTTTTGGGATAAGATTTCACCTTTATATGATCTTTTTGAGAATATCTATAATCATAAGGTATACGCTGACACAGGAAAAAGAGTCGCTGACTTCATAGAGAGCACCGATGAGGTTTTGGAGTGTGCCTGCGGAACAGGAGCTATCAGTTTTTATATTGCGAAGAATTGTAAGACGCTGATTGCTACAGACTTTTCATCCGGAATGCTAAAACAGGCTTCCAGGAAATGCAGTACTTATAATAATGTTTATTTCAAAAAAGCAGATATCACAAATATCAAATGCAGGGATTCATGGTTTGATAAGGTTGTTGCGGGCAACGTGATCCATTTGCTTCCTGATCCGGGAAAGGCTTTTGCTGAGCTGTGGCGTGTGGTTAAACCGGGAGGCAAGATAATCATCCCAACATACATCAATAAGTCAAAACAGTCTGCAGGACTGGCAGTAAAGTTTGTCACGCTGCTCGGTGCAGACTTTAAGCAGCAGTTTGATCTTGATTCTTACAAGAAATTCTTCGAGAACCTGGGATATCAGGGCGTGGAGTACACAGTAGTTGATGGCAGAATGCCATGCGCTATTGCGGTGATCACAAAGGTGTAAACATGATTATTATGAATGATAAAGCTGGTTTTAGTAGAAGTACAAAAGGATTATATCCCAGGAAATATAACGAGAAAGTGAAGAAATGGCTTGTTGAAAGGTATGGTAAGGATAAGGCTGAAAGAATATGGGGGTGCCTTCAGGAAAACTATCTTCGGTTTCTGAATGAACTTCCGGATTATGGCGGTGCGAAAAACGGACATGCATCAGCGATATATGGAGGTTTTCTGATTTTTTCATTGTATCAGGCCCTGCCAGATCAACCGAAGATAGAAGAATTGCAGGACTTCGTACAAAATCTTTTCATGGAGCCGTTTACAAAACTGGGTAAGGTGGTAGATCTTAATAAACCATTTTACATGAAGCTCATAAACTATGTGTTTACCAGGGTTGGGGACAGGGATAGGAAAGATATATTAAAGTACCCGGATGGTTTCATAAATGTAACGGAAGGTTATGATAAAGAACATCTTGCTTCGAGATATTACTTTACACAATGCCCTAACGCTGAAATCGCAAAGAGATATGGGTTATTACATGTACTTCCGCTTATGTGTAACTGTGATTTTTATGGAATATCACAAATACATGGAAAGCTTGTCAGGGAAGGTACCTGCGGAAACAGTTCGAGGTGCGATTATCTTGTAATAGGGGATAAGAACCCCTTGGCATCCGAATATGAGACGGTAACCGATAAGGACGGATTTGTAGTAAGTAGACGGGTGGAGTTTAAAGCAGAATGACTAGCGGAGAAACTGAAAGAATTGATTGGGAAAGAATAAGGCATCTGTTAAAGGTTGGATGTTTTGCAGCATTAATGGTATTGGCAGCGGATATGATTCTGGGATGGGGAACATTTTACAGGGATGTACCCGGTCTTCCACCCATGTGGGCAAGATTCCTTTTAGTATCAGATGGAAGGATAATTGCATCAGCGCTTCTGGGGCTTATAGGGATTCCGTTGGAATGTCTGTGCTGGTTTGCTGTTTATCGCATGATAAAGCCCTTTTCTGAAAAGAATGCACATGATTACAGAGCTGGGCTCATAGGATGCCTTGCGTTTGGAGGATGTGGAGTGCATGTCCCATGCTGCATGGCGGTTTTTTTATTGAAGAGATTCTATCAATTGAATCCTGATACTGTGGTCGAAAACATGAAACCATTTCTGATCTGGTTCCTGTTACCTGCGACAATGATATTTCTGATCTTCTTTATACTTACAGCAGTAGTTCAGATAAGAGCATTCATCAAAGGAAACACGCCATTACCGAAGTGGTGCTGGGTATTTAATATTATGATTGGGATACCATGGATTGTTTTAATGAGAGTCGTAGGAGATTATCCAATTACCAATGCTCTTGCTGCAGCATGGATCAGCGTTGGTAATTTATGGATGATGGGCGGGCTGCTCATTATGACCAGAGGGAAATGAGATAGTAGGCGGAATGTATTTCTATTAAGAGGGAGATTTTTGGAGGAGCTTTATGTCTAAAAAGGCATCAAATTTTCAGAAAGTAGTAATGTCCTGGGGGTATCGCGGAAAAGAAATATTTAAACCGCTGAATACGGGATGGATTGATGAAAATGTGGCTTGTGTCCGGGAATGGATTGCCAATATCTTCTTTTATACCAAGAATGGCACAACAATCATGATTGATGCCGGATATAACTATGAGCGGCTTGCAGAGAAGATGAAATGGCTTGATATAGAGCCATCGAGCATAAAAGACATCCTGATAACACATCAGGATACTGATCATGTCGGCGCTGTGGAGAGAGACTCTGATGGACTGTTCAGGAATGCCAGACTGTATATCAGTGAAATTGAAAATAGATATATGACTGGCGAGAAGCGGCGCAAGGTAATCTTTGGGCTGTATAAGCTTCCGATGGTTAAAAGTGATAATGAGAGAAAACTTCTTAAAGATGGCGATGTGTTTTACATTGAGGACATCAAGGTGGAAGCAATCCTGGTTCCGGGTCATACTTGGGGGCATATGGTCTATCTGGTAGATGACGCTTATCTTTTCACCGGAGACACGATCTGGTTCGGCGCAGATGGCGGCTACAGTTTTATAAACGCACTGGCAGAGGATAACGAACTGTCAAAGAAGTCCCTGGCAAAGCTTGAGAAGCTACTTCGCGACAGGGGTATCAGGCCGAAGGTGATAACAGGCCATACAGGATGGTCTGATGATCTGGATTTTGTATTTGCGCACAGAGACCAGATCTGCAATAGTTTGAAGAGACAAAAACCTCATGATCCTAATGCTCCTTATGATGGATATGACGAGAGGGAAGATAACGAAGAGAGGGCAAGAACCGAACGGCTAAAAAAGGCAGTTCCTGTATCTGACAGAATCCAGAGCGCCTATCATGATTCAAAAAATATCTATGATGATGTTCTGACACAGGGAAGTTTCCTTAGCAGGCAGTACATTCGCTTTTTCTGGAGCGGTACTGATGACAATGAAATAGCAAGGAAAATACTTGCTTATGTTCCAGATGATTTCTCCGGGACACTACTTGATGTACCTGTAGGAACTGCGGTTTTTACAGAAAAGAAGTGGAGAAGGCTTTCAAAAGCTGGTATTACCTGCCTTGATTACAGCGTCGATATGCTGGAACAGGCAAAGAAAAGGCTTGAGGATTGTAAGAATATCTCATTTATTCAGGGAGATGTGGGAAAACTTCCTCTTGCTGATGGCAGCCAGGATATAGTCATGAGTATGAATGGATTTCATGCTTTCCCCGATAAGAAGAAGGCTTTTAAGGAGACATTCCGCGTTCTTAAGAAAGGTGGAATGTTTGTAGCATGCTTTTATATCAAGGGTAAATCCAAGAGAACAGACTGGCTTGTAAAGAACATTCTATCTAAAAAGGGCTGGTTTACACCGCCATTTCCTACAGAAGATCAGCTGCTTCGTATTCTTCATAAGCTATATTCTCAGGTTGAATATCATGTGGATGGTTCTATGGTGTATTTTAAATGCGTGAAGAGCAGATCTTTAAATGAATGAAGAGTAGCATCGTAAAAACATGAATGAAGTCTGATGTGCTGTTAGCAAATGCTAACTTTATATAAATGACTAATCAGAAAAGAGGAGGAAAAAAAGTAATGAAACCGGACTATAAGAACTGGGTGCCAAATGGGATGGTATATGGATTTTTGGGAGCTACCGGTGGGGCACTTATATTGACCTTGATCTTTGGCGTGGAAGGAATAGTTGGAAAGGTACTATTGGTAATAACTATAGTTCTTGCGCTAATGACGCTTTGGATGTTTCTGATGCACAGGGCATTTTCTTACAATGGCTCAAGACAGATGTCCAAGCAGATAATTGATGGTGTTTCAGCCTACGTGAAGATTCCTGATGGAGGGAAAGGACTGGATGTCGGGTGTGGCAGCGGCGCGCTTACAATCGCATGTGCCAAGAAGAATCCAAATGCACAGATGGTTGGAATAGACAGATGGGGGAAAGAATATGCGTCATTCAGCAAGACTCTTTGCGAAAGCAATGCAGAAGCTGAAGGAGCAGCAAATGTTTCTTTTGGTCAGGGAGATGCCACAAAGCTTGGATTTGAAGATGAAACTTTTGATGCAGTGACAAGCAACTATGTATATCACAACATCCCCAGCAGGGACAGGCAGGCCATCCTCCTGGAGACGTTGAGAACACTTAAAAAGGGTGGAACATTTGTTATCCATGACATCATGTCAAAGAGCAAATACGGAGATATAGAGAGTTTTGCCAAAAAGCTTAAAGACATGGGCTACGAGGATGTGCGGCTTGTTGATACTACCAGCGGAATGTTCATGAATAAGTTTGAAGCCACTTGGATGGGGCTTAGTGGATCAACAATTCTTATGGGTAAAAAATAAAATGAGTGACGAGGAGGATACAGTGATGGGATTATTCAAGAATTACGTAAGTCAGACAAGAAAACCGGAAGGGGTTCTCGGGAAAATGATGATCAATGGTATGAACAGTGGTCATGCTAAGATGGCGGACTGGGGAATATCACATCTTGAAGTCAGTGCACCCAAAGAGATGGTCGAACTTGGCTGTGGTGGGGGAAGAAATGCCGGGGTACTCATGGAAAAATACTCTTCGGCAAATATGACAGCAATTGACTACTCGCCGCTGTCTGTCGAAAAAGCAACAGAATACAACAAGGTAATGATCGATAAAGGAAGGTGCCAGGTTAAGCAGGGAGATGTATCAAATCTAACTCTTCCGGAAGAAAAGTATGATCTGGCAACTGCATTTGAAACTATATATTTCTGGCCGGGACTGGAGAAATGCTTTTCAGAAGTGGCAAAGGTTTTAAAGCCGGGTGGAACCTTCATGATTGTAAACGAATCAGATGGTACAGACAAAGCGAGCCTGAGCTTTGAGAAGATCATCGATGGGATGAGGTGTCATACTCCTGATGAGATAGAAAAAGCTTTAAAAAGCGCAGGCTTTTCAAAAGTGAGGACAGATCACCATGAATCTAAGCCATGGATTACTGTAATGGCAGAGAAATAAAGTTTATTAAACAAAGTATATGAGAGGAGAAGTGTTATGAGTTTAAGTGAAGTAAGGGAAAACAAAGATGCAGTGATCACAGCTATTCAAGGCGATACAAGGTTTATGAGCCGTATCACCTCGATAGGACTTACACCGGGCTGTAAGGTTAGCGTTATCAAGAACGATAAGAACAGACCTATGCTGGTTTATTCAAGAGATACCATGATCGCACTGAACCGTAAGGAGTGCAGTGGTATTACAGTCGAGGAGGTGACAGCATGAGTGCAGCTGCAACTATAGCCCTCCTTGGACAGCCTAACTCGGGCAAGTCAACTTTATTCAATGCGCTTACCGGACTTCGCCAGCATGTGGGAAACTGGCCAGGCAAGACAGTAGAGAAAAAAGAAGGATCTTTTACCTATGCAGGAAAAGAATACAATGTGGCGGATCTTCCGGGATCCTACAGCCTTTCTGCCAATTCAGATGAAGAGGTTATCACAAGAGATTTTATTACATCAGGAAAAGCTGATGTTGTCTGCATCCTTGCTGACAGTTCACAGCTTCAGAGAAGCCTTTTCATGCTGGCTGATTATGCGGGAATAAATGCACCATGCTTTTTATTGCTCAATATGGCAGATGTAGCCGCCGATCAGGGAAAAAAGATTGATGCCAAGGCTATAGAGGAAAAGCTTGGCATTCCTGTCATCCCTTTTTCTGCGACAGATGTGAAGTCTTATGACGAGTTCTATAAAACTCTGGAAAAGGCTATCAAGAAAGACTCAAGGCTTGATGTTTCCAAGCTAAAAGAACAGTACGAGAGTATCAAAGGTTTTCAGGAAATCTGCAACCTGATTCCTGAAGGCGTTATTCCCGGCTATTCTTCAATGTGGCTTGCTTCAAAGGTGCTTGAGAATGACAAGGTAGTTGTTGCGAAGCTTAAAAATACACTGGATGCATCTGTTTTTTCAGAAATTGAAAGTATCAAAGATTCATCCCAGGGCGCTGTGGCTGTCGGCGGCTGCAAATTCGCCTGGATCGATGATGTGATAGACGGTGCAATCCAATCTAAGTCTGTAAAGGTAACCCTTGGAAAACTTGACCGTATCTATACAAGTAAAGTCTGGGGAAAGCCTGCGGTTATACTTACTGTTCTATTAGGTCTTATTGCTTCATTTGTTCCTGCTCTTCCGCCCATGTTTCTGGGCGAGCTGGTTCTTATGACTAAAGCTCCGATTACTGCAGGATTATCAGCTATAGGATGTCCTGAATTCGTTATGCTCATCATTACAGATGTAATAATTCAGTCATTCTCATATATTTTCAAGATGTTGGGATTTGTGTTTGGTGTAACCCTTGTATTCGGACTTCTTGAGGAAGTGGGCATCATGGCCCGTATCTCCTATGTGTTTGACAACACCATGGGTAAGCTTGGGCTTCAGGGAAAGTCAGTCATGCCATTCCTGGTAAGCTTTGGATGTACCATGGGAGGCGCAGCGGGCGCAAGAGTTATAGATAACTGGGGACAGAAGGTTCTCACGATCGCTCTGGCATGGGCAGTGCCTTGCGGCGCAGCCTGGGCAACCATTCCTATGCTTTCATCTATTTTCTTCGGTCCAGGAGCAGTTCTTGTGGTGGCTGTAATCCTTCTTACTATGCTCTTGCACATGTATGTCACGGCCAAAGTCTTTGGAGCTAAGCTTGTTCAGAAGGAAGACCGCTACGGAATGATCATGGAGCTTCCTCCGTACCACAAACCAAAGTGGGGAGCTCTTTTCAGATATGTATTCGGAAGAACAAAGGAAACATTTATCAGAGTAACAAAGGTGGTTCTACTTGTTTGCGGAGTATTCTGGCTTCTTAGCTATTCTCCATCCGGAACAGGAGGAATCCTTTACACAATCGGTGTAGCAATAGAGCCTGTCACAAAGTTCTTCGGAATGCCATGGCAGTTATTCCTTTCCTACATTGCATCTGCTGTTGGAAAAGAAGGTGCTATCGGTGTCATAAGTGCACTTTATAGTGGTGGTTCATATAGCACAGCATTTACAGAGGCTATGAGTGGTGCAGGAACTACCGCAAATCTTAGTTCTGTTCTTCTTGCGAACGTAACAAAGCCGGAGGCCTTAGCATTTATCTTTGCAATGACCTTCAACATGCCTTGCGTTGTTGCTCTTGCGGCTACATATCAGGAGACACATTCAGCGAAATGGACAGGAAGGATTGTTTTGTACTATACAGCAGTATCTCTTTTGTTGGCATTCATCGCATATCATGTGGGAATGCTCATCTGGTGATTAGATAAGACGAGGATAAAAATGGAGCAATTACTTGAACTGTTAAAAGATGGTCACGCAAGAACCACAAAGCTTCTTGCATTAGAACTTCATACCAGTGAGGAAGATATTTCCAGACAGATGGAATATCTTGAAAGCATGGGCATCATTAAAAGAGTTATCTTTTCATCCAAAGGATGCCAGGGATGCAGTGGATGCACATCCGGAAGCGGCTCAGATGGACATACCTGCAAAGGATGCCTGCCTCAGGATGGATTTCAAAACATGGGACAGATGTGGGAAGTGGTGACGCCATGATTACAAGGGCTATAGGAACTTTGGATTACAAAGTCATATCTGTGATAAAGAAATAAAGAAAGAAAACCTCGTAGTTGCCAGAGAATAGCCGCTACGAGGTTTTTATTTTGGGTCAATCATCCAATAGATTTGTCATGCTCTTCATGCTTAGAGCAATGGTAGATGCGTTGTGTAGGAATGCTGTAGTGGTTGGGGTGAAGATACCCAACATACCCATAATTATCAGGAAGGAGTTAAACCCGATAATGGAATTGTAGTTCAGGTTGATCCTTCGCATCAGCTCTGTACTGAGACTTCTAAGCGTTAAAAGAGCTCCAAGATCATCAGAGGAGATGGTTATATCTGCAATCTCTCTTGCAATGGAAGCTCCTGTGCTGACGGCGATTCCTGCATCTGCCTCTGAAAGAGCAGGTGAGTCATTGATACCGTCACCTATCATGATTACTTTTCTACCTGCTTCATGTTCTTTTCTTATGAATTCAGCCTTGTCTTCAGGAAGAACTTCAGAGAAGTATCTTGTCACACCGGTCTTTTCTGCAACCGACTTGGCTGTTCTGTCACTGTCTCCGGTCATCATAACTACATTTTCAAAACCAACCTCTTTCAATTTCCTTATTACCGAAGGAGCCTCATCTCTAAGTGGATCTTCGATAAGTATTACTGCAGCGAGTTCTTCACCGATAGCCATATACAGGTGCGAATACTCAGGTGGAAGAGAATCGAACCTGTCAGTGAATCCACTTGGAACAATACACTTTTCGTCCTCAAAGATGTAGTGATGGCTTCCTATACATACCTTTTTACCGTCAATCGTACTGGAAATGCCATGTGCAACGATATAGGCAGCTCTGGTGTGCTTTTCTTCATGAGTAAGTCCTTTGACTTCTGCAGCTTTTACCACTGCGTTGGCTATGGAGTGAGGGTAGTGTTCCTCAAGACACGCAGCAAGGCGAAGCATCTCATCTTCGTCATTCTCGCCAAAAGTAACAACCTTGGCAACTTTTGGTGTGGCATGAGTCAGAGTTCCGGTTTTGTCGAAGACTATTGTTTTTGCTTCAGCCACAGCCTCCATGAACTTGCCGCCTTTTACAGATATCTTGTGATCACCGGCTTCTCTCATTGCTGAGAGTACTGAAATAGGCATGGCGAGCTTTAATGCGCAGCAGAAGTCCACCATAAGGATTGATGTGGCCTTGGTGGCATTTCTGGTAAATAGCCAGGTGAGGAGTGTGGCACCAAAAGTATAGGGAACAAGTCTGTCGGCCAGGTGTGCAGCCTTTGCTTCTGACTCGGATTTGAGCTTCTCGGATTCCTCTATCATAGCTACAATCCTGTCGTATCGTCCCTGCCCCTGTGCCTTCTGTACGGTTATGACAAGCTCACCTTCGTCAATAACAGTACCGGCGTATACAAGAGAGCCTTCTGTTTTGTGGACAGGCTCGGATTCACCGGTCATGGCTGCCTGATTTACGGAAGCATCACCGCTTAGTACTACACCGTCAAGGGGGATCATGGTGCCGGTTCTGACAACTATCCTGTCATTCTCTTTTATGTCAGAGATATTTGAAAGGACCTCCTGGCCGTCAGAAGAAAGCATCCATACCTTGTCTACATTCAGGGACATGGCCCTTGCAAGGTCATCGACGGACTTTTTGTGAGTCCAGTCCTCCATCATCTCACCCATTTCAAGAAGGAACATTACATTGCTTGCTGTTGCATGATCGCCTCTGAGCAGTGATACCGCAATGCTGGTTGCATCAAGAACAGAAACCTCAAGCTTTCCGGAGAGCAGGCACTTGAGCCCCTTAATTATGTAAGGGATAGCCTTTAGATATATGATCACCCTTCTTATCTGCAATGGAATGATGAATCTGCGGACAAGCTTGCCTGCAATATGGAAGAACATTCTGTCTTCGTATTCGATACGGAGTTCCCTGCCTGTATGTTCGGGCACAGTAATCTCTGTTCTCTCACTATATTCAGAAAACGCCTGTATCAGATCATTCCTGCAGGAAGAGTCATAGAAAACTATGGCATTTGAAGTCCGTTCATTTACATCAGCTTTTTTTACAAAAGGAAGTGAGGAGAGATAATACTGGATCTTATCAGCTTCAAAAGAAGACATATGGCGTACAGCAATGTGTACACGCATACGTCCCCCATTTTCATGCAATATTTTACAATTCATAGTATGCCTTTCATCTAAGCTTACTTATGTCTTATGCATTAGCGGCTTCAGCTTCAGCGCTTGCCAGAACAGCCTTTGCATCCTCTATTTCTTTTGCTCTTTCATCAGCATAGCGTTTTTCATTGATTTCCTTTGCATCAGCACTGATATCCTGACAGTTCTCCTTGATGTTAGTGTAGGTCTCAAGGCATGTATCCTTGCATCTGTACGCCGCAGCAGTTATATGTGTGTAGCATTTCTTGGCATCCTTGCTGGAGAGGAGCTTAACTCCTGCTGTACCAAGCGCGAAACCGCATGCCACTTTTCCTATTGTGCTCCAATTAATCATAGATAGTCCTTTCTGTACCTGGAAATGTACGTTAATAGATTTGCTAATTAATTATAAAACAGCGAAGGGAGTGTAGAGGCAGCTAACGTGTGAGAATTTTTATCAACAAGGCAGTGGAATGGATGTGCATAAAAACTGCAATTATGTCTTTATTTTAGGGTTAGCAAGTGCTAACATATTGGTGTATAGCGAGTATTCGTCGTTGATTGGTGTTGATAAAATGTCTCAAAAATAAGGAATACTTTATGACCTACCATGAATTCGGAAAAGAAAATGGAAAAGTAATAGTGTTAATCCACCCTGCTGTGGTGATGTGGGATTATTTTGAATATGTGATTCCGCTATTGGAAAAAGACTATCATCTTATCATTCCGGCACTTCCGGGATACGATCCTGAAAACGCAAGTGATTTTACAAGTATTGAAGAGATAGCAGAGGAACTGGAGAGTTGGCTAGGTGCACAAGGAATATCCACAGTTGAGTGCATATATGGCTGTTCAATGGGAGGGGCTGTAGTTACAAAGCTTTTGGCGAACGGAAAGATTTATTTTAACCATGCTGTAATTGATGGTGGTATCACACCATACCAGATGCCTTGGCTAGTTACGAGAATTATTGCACTCAAGGATTTTGCAATGATCTCCATGGGTAAGATTGGTGGAATCAAATTGCTTGAAAAAGCATTCTCAACAGATGAGCTTTCAGAAGATGACATCAGATATGAGGCAAAAGTTCTTGAGATGATAAGCTATCAAACAATATGGCGAACCTTTGATTCGGCAAATAACTATTCTATGCCGGATCATGTGAAAACTAATTGCCCGTTCATTGAATACTGGTTCGCAGAAGCTGAAGAAAAGGCAAGAAAATGGGACATTGCATATATCAGAAAAGCATTTCCCGGATCTCGTTTTGTCAGATTTAAGGACTTAGGACACGGAGGACTTGCACCGTTTTATCCTGAAAAGCTTGCAAAAGGAATTAGAATGCTCTGTTTGGAATCGATTGAAGGAACAGATGCCGTCATGGGATGAACTGCACAGAATATATGGGAACTGAGGAATCGTTAGATGATAATACTTCAACTGGTCATATACTGCCTTATATTTACGTTGATGGTCAGGTTTTCTGTTCGCGGAGGCGCAATAGACGGGATGTATTTCTATCCCAAGGCGGTACAAGACAGGGCAATAGAGATTGGTCTTACTACACGGGAGACCATGAATAGAAAAAGAAAGATATTCATGACGGAATTCTATATCGTCATGCTGACAACCCTTGTGCTGATCATAGGATTATGGAATAACGTATCAGATTTCAAGGCAGCATATCTGCACGCCCTGTTGTTCCTTGAGGTGATGAACTGGTATGACGGGATCGTTATCGATGAGGTATGGGTTAGATACAGTAAATTTTGGGTGATTCCCGGATGCGAAGACATACCTTATGTTCAGACTATAAAGCAGATGCTGAAAAAGAGACTGTTTTTGACACTTGTATGGGTTATAGGAGCAGCAATAGTTGCAGGTATCGTGACTTTAGTCTTTTAGGAGGAGTAATAGATGATTCTTACTATTTTTCTGGCGTTAGTTTTTTGTGTGGCGATAACGCTGATGATGTTTTCTGCAGTAGCATTTATACAGGATAAGAAATTCTTTTCATCAGCACCGAAGGAAGCTCAGAACGTGATAATCCCTCGGGAGAAAGAACTGTTCTATGGTGCTCGGGCAATAGGCTGGACATTCATGGTGTTCAGTATTCTGCTGATACTCGGAGTTGGAGTGATCTCTATATGGGATGGTTTCAGAAGCGGTTTTTCTTTCTGGCAGTTCTTCTTTAGATTTGTGTCGATTTTTACTGTATATAAGGTGTACGACATGATATGTTTTGACTACTTTCTGCTCATGAAATTTAAGTTCTTCCAATATTATTTTCCTGAAGTGGATAGTGTTTATACTGGCAGAAAGTATGGATTTAACATAAAGAGTCAATTGTTAAAACTACTTGTTATATTCCCGGTTGCCTCGGCATTTGCAGCTTGGATATGTACGATCTTTCAATAGCATAGAGTAAAATGAGCGGGAGATAAGCAATGAATACAGAGAAAGAATTAAAGAAAAAGACTGTTAGGATAATGAAAAGCAAGAAGGCTTTCAAGGCTGAGATTGAAAAAAGATTTTCAGCATCTGAGAGTGAAAAGATATGGAAAAATGCTCATAGAAGATTATGCAAAATGTACTCTGAGCATGAGAGTCTTCCAAAGGGTATCAGTGCACACACAGATTCCTTTATCTTCCCTGCGGCGGCTATATATCTTTCTATGAAGGAGAAAAATCCTGACATTGCTTATGATGTGATGAAGCAGGTTATGGCTATCAGATCAGAAAAGATGGGGCAATCATTAGCAAGGTGCTGCAAGATCCCAGGGTTCAGGAGATTTTTCTTAAGTATGTGGGATACACTGAGCCATAAAATGTTTGGAGAAGCATCTGGTTTTAAAAATGTGTTCTATCCAAAGGAAAAGGATTGCTTCCGTATGGATATCACTCAGTGCCCGTATCATAAGTATCTTACGGAACTGGGATGTCCGGAAATAAATGTTCTGTTTTGCGAGAATGATGTTCATATGTATGGAAAGCTGCCGGGGATGAGGTTTACCAGGACAATGACTATAGGTTCCGGCGGTGAATTGTGTGATTTTAAGATGGAAATAGTTTGATCTCTGGAGGAGTATTCCGTGATGGAAGTCGTATCAAAAAAATACCACATTGAGAAAAATACAGTTCAGGAGACACTGATTATTCCGCTTTATGGAAGAAAGGTTTGTTCAGAGCATTTTCCAGAGCTTTTCAAGGACGAGGAAGCTGAGCGAATATGCAACATGTTGGATTACGATTTCGCTGTAAAGGGCAAAAGAATGGAGAGCGGTGTCGGGCTTTTTGGCGCATTGGAAGTAGCTCAAAGACAATATGATCTTGCTTGGGAAGTGAGAGATTATTTAAAGAATCACCCTGATGCAAGTGTTGTGAATTTGGGATGCGGTTTGGATGATACGTTTCATAAGTGTGATAACGGTTCATGTATAGGGTACAATATCGATATGCCAGATGTGATTGCGGTAAGAAATGAGCTGTTACCAGCAGCTGCACGAGAAAGCAATATTGGATATGATTTAAATGACTATTCATGGATGGACATGATTGATGCTTCAAAAGGAACTGTTTTCTTCGCATCGGGTGTGTTTTATTATTTCAGAAAAGAAGATGTAAGAAAACTATTAGGCAAGTTGGCGAAGAGATTCCCAGGGGGCGTAATTGTATTTGATTCCTGTAATAGTCGCGGGGCAAAGATGATGACGAAGACATGGCTTAAAGAAGCTGGAATATCTGATGTCAGCGCATTCTTTTCATTAGAGGATAAATCTGAAATTGAAAGCTGGTGCACGGATTTTGAGGCGGTTACGGCTCGAAGCTACATGCGTGGATATAGGGATATTTATAAGGATGTAGGTCTTTTACATAAGATGATGATCAGTTTCTGCGACAGATATGTGAACATGCAGATCATAAGGGTAGCCTTTAAGGAGGAATCTTAAAAATGAACTCAAAGCAAAGAATTATGTTTGGATGTTATGCCATGGTATTAGCCATAGTTGGTGACTATTTGCTTGGTTTTGGAACAATAGGTACGAGTTCGGATCCTGATGCATATTTGGGAATAGATTGGAATGTTGCTCCGGATTGGAGGTATGCTGTTTCATCCATTCTTGGTTTTTTGTGTGCAGCCATGTTTGCTTATGCTGCCACAGAACTTCTAAGAGTTATGGAAGAAAACTATAAGCTGGAATCATACAAGCTGTATAAGATCTTTAAGGTGGCAAATTGGAGCGGGATTTTGTATTTTGCTTTTATTCATATAGGAATCTGCATGCTTCCGGTAGTCTTTAACGCTGGCATGGAGGCGACGGGAGATATTCCTACAGCTGCAACAATGACAGTAAGGGTGCTAAAGAGCATAGCTGTTCCAATGGTAGCTGGATTTATCACCTGCGATCTCCTAGTAACAATCGGATGGATTGGTATGGTTATGAAAGGACTTATTCCGGTTAAGAAAGTATTCATAATCTGTTGCCCGATATTCGGTGTTTTATTTGGCCAGCTTTTGAATCTTATCGCAGAAGGCTTGGACTCGGGGACAGAATCCTTCGGATGGCTTGTTATGTATCTGGTCTGTGCGATATGCCTAACAAAAGATAAGGAGAAAAGTGTCCGATTATGAGATTTCTGACACATGGGGATAAGGAAAAACGATCGCTTATGCTGATCCATGGTATGGCAAATACATCGGATCTTTTTGATCCGTTACTTCCGTACCTGAAAGATTATTATGTGGTTGTTTGCGAATTGGATGGTCACTCAAGAAGTGAAGCGGGAAACTTTGTTTCGGTAAGCGATGCAGCTCAGAAAATCGAAAAATATGTTAAGGAAACTCTCAGTGGAAGACTCTACGGCCTTCTGGGATTTTCTCTTGGAGGAACCATCGCAACGGAACTAATCAGCAGAGGGAATATAGAAGTAGACAGAACTGTTTTGGATGCGGCATTTGTAATAAAGATGGGCATAATGACATATCCATTCAAATGGCTGTTTCAGGGCTCTATATGGAGCATCAAAAAGAATATCCATGTTCCAAAGCCACTTGTGGAAAGCATCATGGGAAAAGGAAACAGTGGAATAGTAGATACGCTTTATAAGGGAGTATCTCTTAAATCTGTTGGTAATGCAGCCTTGTCCTGCTACACATATACGATAAAGGATGGAATAAAGGATTATCATAATCCAGTCGTGTTCTGGCACGGAGAAAATGAACCATACCCAGTAAAGAGTGCGAAGCTTTTGAAGAGATATCTCCCCCAGATAAAAAAGCGGGTATTTAAAGGAATGGGCCATGGCCAGATGCTTCATGAACATACGAAGGTCTACGCCCAAAGATTGGTAGAGTTTTTGGAGGATTCAGAGAAATGAAGTATAGTGGAATGCCGGCGGCTATGTGGCTCTTATACAAAAAATCTTTTCAAAAGGCACTTGTAAATGACCTTAAGAAAAGCCCCGAAGAGGCAAAGCGGATTATGGCAAAGGCAAAGCCAAAATACAAAGAGATCATTAGCAAGCTCCCTGAATTTGAAAAAGGCGACAGGTTCAAGGCGAATATTGTAAATTGCGCCATTCTGACATCTGTATTTCTTAGTATGGACAGAAAACCAACGGCTGCCGAGGCAACCACATACTATGAGCACGCCATGACAAACTTTGCGACCAAAGCATTCTGCAAATTGGGAGGGAAGCAGAAGTTCACAGATAAAGATATTGAGGGAATGAAGAAGACGGCGGCGCTAAATGCAGCTGACAGAAATCCTTATTCCTGGAATATGGAGTACCTGCCCTATGAGGATGGAAGCGGATATGAGGCGAGGTTCACAAAGTGTGGTATCTGTACCCTCATGAAAGAATACGGATTATTTGAGCTGGTTCCTGCTATGTGCCATCTTGACTACACTATGAGCGAATTTGGAGGCGCCTCAACTTTTGCTAGAGAATATACTCTCGCATCCGGCGGACCATATTGCGATTGTGGATATAAAAAGAAAAAATAGCAACTTGGAGTAGTTTGAAATGATAAAAACAATTGTCGTTGCGTTAGTATTACGTTTTCTTCCGGAGGATGTAAGACTTGCTGCTAAGGAACTTATGGTTTCCGGAAGCTTACTATTCGATTTGTAATACTGCTATATATCATGAAGGCATTTGATATAATTGTTCAGGATCAATGGCTTGTGATGACAGTGGGGTATTTTAAAAAGATTTTTCCTGTAAATTGCGGTATTGCTTTTTTTATTTAGGCTGAAACTGGCGTTATATCGAATGAAGATTGATATAGGGAGAAGATGGGGTGAACGAATCAGCGCTGTATAAGGAACTTGGAGTTTTAACAAAGGATAAGAGCAGGTGGGAAGAAAACATTCCGTATGTGTCATCGCTTCTTGCTCACGAATCTGAAAAAATTAAAGCAAAGGCCCTATGGCTGCTTGGTGAGATGGGGCTTGAACATCCAAAGAAAGTAAAAGATTATGTTAAAGAGATAGTTTCTTTTTGCGATAGCCAGGTGCCGCTTTTAAGAGAAAGAGCGGTTAATGCGCTAGGAAGGATAGGTAGAGCCGACTATTATTTGATTCAGGAATACTGGGAGGACTTGTTCAAATTCGCTTCTGATGAGGATCCAAAGGTCAGGCTGAGCTTCATCTGGGCGTCTGAAAACATTGCTACAAATACACCGGATATTTATGAAGGATATATGTCTGTGTTTGAAAGTCTTCTACACGATACGGACGATAAGGTAAGAATGGAAGCACCTGAGATATTCCGGGTCCTTGGTAAACGCAGACCGGAGTTTGTCAGGCCATACATTACGCAGTTACAGAAAATGTCAGAGACAGATAGTAACCGCGTAGTAAGGATACATTGCTTAGGCGCGATTAAAGCAACAAATAGGTGATTTGAAAGCAAATGAAGGAAGAATATCCCGGGAACAGAGGAGCTCATGCCTTATATTCACGGGAAAACACTGGCGGTTAAATGGATTGGGCCTTTGATCGGATTTCCAATACTTGCGGCAATCCTGGCATACATCTCCGGAAAGTTGGATGAATATGCAGCAGAAACTAACACTATGGACAGCACAGCAAAATGAACCATCAAATGTAATACCTTTTCCTCTGGATACAGTAAAAGATGGATGATTGCAATAGCTCTGGGATCAAGATTTGATTAGTTGATGTCCAGAGCTATTTTATTTTTGTCTGAAAAAAGGTATGATAATCCATAAGTTGTCGGAAAAGATGATAGGTGAGTGGAGAATGAAAAGGTTAATAAGCAAGATTCTTGCTGGAATAGGAATTACGATAGTGGCGATTCCGGTACTTCTTATAGCGCTATTTGTAGTGATAGAGGTAGTGGGATATGTGGCTAATCATGCAGCAACTGATAAGCAGACAAAAGAGCTGACGGCATATATAGAGAAGTTTATAGAAGATGCAACTATTGTTGACTCACATTCTTTTACCGGAAACACTTCTGGAACAGGTAACCATGTTGAGTGTGAGTCCATGGTCACATTCAATTCAGACATGGCTGAAGATGAAGTGGACCGCATATTTGATGCAAAATACGAGTATCGTGAGCTGGAAAAGACAGATGGGAGCTATATCATTACAGTATATGGTGATGCGCCTTTTCCAGACAACTTAGAAGGGCATTAAAAAAATAACTTCCAGTAAAACTTTCCATGGAGAGAAAAAGAATGAAGTTTCATTCATATGGAGATAAAAAGAATAAGACGATACTGGCATTGCACGGAATGCTTTGCGACTGGCAGAAATTCCGGGAATTGCTTAAACCGTTGGAAGAAACATATTATGTCATATATCCCGCAATGACCGGATGCTATGACGGTTCAGAGAATTTTGTTTCTTTTGCAAAAGAAAGTGAGCAGATTGAGGCCTATGTTACGGAGAATCTTGGCGGCGAACTCTATGCCGTTTGGGGCGCTTCTCAGGGTGCAACCGTACTGACAGAGCTTCTTGCAAGAAACAGGATTAGTATAGAAAAAGCAATCCTCGACGGAGTATATCTGGCGCATCAGGGGATAATATGTGCCAAGCTGGGGCTGAAGGCATTTCTGAAGATGCAGAAAAACGGCGGACAGATTTCAAAACGAATGCAGGTCGTGAGTAAACTTATGGGACTTGGCAAAGAAGATCTCGCTGAGTTTTCGTTACTGTACTGGGGAAGTAGCAAAGAGTGTATGCAGGCTAATCTTATCGAGAATTATACGTATCGCGTGAATGAAGATATCAGCAAGACCGAAACAAAAGTATATCTCTGGTGTGGCAGCAAGGAACCTTATGCCATAAAATCCCATGAGATTTTGAAAAAGTACTTAAAGAACTATGAAGAACATATTTGGCCGAATGTCGGTCATGGAGTCATGCTGTATTTTCATACGGATGAGTATGTTGATGCAGTAAGAGAAAAATTGAAGGAATAACTTACAGGATAATGAAATAAGCAAATCGGGATTAGTGGAGTAGAACATGGATAAAAAAAAGGCTTTGTCTGGCGCCATAACATTTATAACCCTGATGGGAATCGTAAGTCTGTTTTCGGACATGACTCATGAAGGCGCAAGAAGCATATTGGGCGAATATCTGAACCTCGCAGGGGCATCCGCTGCAACCATCGGATTTGTGTCCGGTATAGGAGAATTGTGCGGGTATTCACTAAGGCTCATATCCGGATTTATAGCAGATAAAACGAAGAAATACTGGACATTTGTTATCACAGGCTATGTAATACAGGCTCTGGCGATTCCTGCACTGGCACTCGTACCTGAACATGGCTGGATTTGGGCCTGCGGTCTTGTGATCCTGGAACGTATCGGAAAAGCGATAAAAAAGCCTGCCAAAAACACATTGGTAAGCTTTGCGGCAAGCGAGATCGGA
>NZ_JHXX01000022.1 GCF_000621605.1 Butyrivibrio sp. MC2021
ACAAGCAAGCTTGTACGACCTGCTATTTTCATCTGTGCCCTGCTCAATGCTTTTCGGAAATTTTCAGGGTTGCATTACTGTTTATTTGTCAAGGTGCTTGTCGCTGCAGCTCTCAGCCGCAACTCATTTAGAATATCATAACCTCAAATCTCTGTCAACAACTTTTTTAAAGTTTTTTAAAAAGTTTTTTGAAGATATTTGAAAACCGCTATTTTCTGCGGTTTCCGCCGTTCTCGCAGCGGGTAAGTAAGAGTATAGCACCTCAGTTTTGTGATTGCAATAGATTTTTTTATTGTTTATAAAAGTTTTCTTTTTCCTACATTAATGACCTGATCCAGGCATAAAAACTGTCCGCCATCCTGATAACCACGGGCATTATCTCGATTCCGGTGATAAATACAAAGAGCTTTATTATGATGGCAGCTTCCACAATTCCAAGGAGAGCTCCCAGCAATCTGTCCAGTCCTCCCAGGATAGGAATCTCTTTTATCTTGCGAAGATGTTCCACCAGGGTATTCATTATCTTATATATAAGAAAGGCCACAATAAGGTAGCCGATCCTGGTGATGATATCCCCAAGGTTCTTATTAAGTACATCTCCCACGATCTTTATTATGTAGTAGATGGATGCAAAGGAAGCCAAAACAGAAATAAGGCCTGCCGCTTCCGCAAACAGGCCATTGTTAGCTCCATATGACATTCTCCAGAGAATAAGACATACCACCACAACAGCGATGACGATGTCTGATATTTCAAATCCCAGCAATTCTGTTCCTCCGATACATATGGTAAAGTTCTGATCATTTAAGGTTCATAGTCTGGATGTTAAGACTGGTCACCAGGGTGTATCTGCTTTTGATTCCGGTAGGGATCATGAGTCTCACAGGAGTGGTGAAGCTTCCCTGATATTTGATATGTCCGGTAACATCCTGAATAATGCATTCGTCATCGTTGTAGATGACTATCTGCTTTTCATCAAAAAGTATATCTGAATAGTGCAGGTCAAAATATGAAGTAAGAACCAGGGTTCCCTGAGTATTGTAGACCTGTAATCTGTAAGCTCCCTCGTCTGTGTTGTTGGCAAAAACCAGACCCACATAGGATTCGTTATAGTATACGGATCTGACCTGCTCTCCGCCGATAAGGCTCTCGGCCTGGCTCACAGGCTTCTGATCGCCCTTGTAAAACATGATCCTGTCGTCGGATACAGCAAAGGCGGAGTCTGCATTCATGAACTGCACATAGGGGACAACTATTCCGGGGTAATCATATCCGCTGACATAGTTGTCTATGGAGTTCTGTCCTACAGATCCGAAGTTAAAAAAGGCTACGCTGGTCTTCAGTGCTCCCTCATCAGGATACAGATATGAAACACAGAGCAGTTCTCCGTTGGGAGAAAGGCTTATGTCAAGAGGATATCCGCTGTCCTTCATGGTTGTCTTAAAGCTGACCAGGGTGTTGCCCTTGGAATCATAGACATAGATCCAGGTAACATCGGTGCCGTCAAGAACCGCAGCCACAACTCCCTGGGATGAAACACAGAAATCCCTTATGGGAAGGTTGGTGTCGATCTCTCCGAGAGCTCCTGAAACATTGCTGACATAGATGTTGTGTCCGTTATAATCTCCCACTGCCACTACGTTGTTACAGGTGTGGGCTATGGGACTCTGCATCTCGTAGGTCTGATTCCACAGAGCCTTGCCGGAAGCATCGATACAGCTGATTCCATCCTTACTGTACTGAACGATATAGCCGTTAAGGGCTATGATCTTGGACTCGGCGCCGTTTATCAGAGCTCCGCCCACGGTAACATTGGACTCGGAATACTCTTTATCCCTCCAGCTCACATAGAGAGCCGTCACCACAAACACGGAAACAACCACTATGGCTACTGTCCGGAAAAAAACCGCAAGCTTGTGGTTGCGGATTTTTTCTTTGTAGTCGACATTGTCTCTCGCAGAGGTATTGTCTTCTTTATTCTTATTAAGTTTTTCTGCGTATGAGCTAAAATCTCTTACTTCAGCCAAATTGCGCCTCCGTGTGTACTACATGCGAGCATGCATAGCTTTGACCTTGGGAATCAATATCACATAAACTGATACACTGTCACAGTATCATATTCTCTGTCGGGTCCGAAGATAGGATCCGGGAATTCAGGCTCATTCACTGCATTGGGATAGATCTGGGTCTCGAGACAGAAACCATCTCTTGACTTGTACACTCCGCCGCCCTTGGCGTTATCGCTCTTAAGGAAGTTACCGGCATAGAACTGGAAGCCTGGAAGTGTTGTTGAGCACTGCATTGTGATACCGGTTACGGGAGATGAAACTGTAGCAAAAATGCGACGTGTTCCATCGAAACCGTCGATGCAGTAGTTGTGATCGTAGCCGCCTACAGCCTTGAGCTGAGCGTCATCAGCAGCTATATCCTGTCCGATTGTCTTTTCCTCGATGAAATCAAAAGGAGTACCTGTTACATTGACGATATCGCCGGTAGGAATTGCAGCAGAATCGATAACAGGTGTGTAATAAGAAGCATTCATCTTCATCTTGTGGTCATGGATGGAACCTGCGTTGTGACCGCTGAGATTGAAGTATGCGTGATTGGTCATATTGATAAGTGTTCTTGCATCACTGGTTGCATGATAGTGAAGGGCAAGAGCATTGTCATCTGTGAGAGTAAAGGTGAGCTCAAACTCTCTGTTTCCGGAGAATCCAAGGTCTCCGTCAGGGGAGCTCAGTGTGAACTTAACGAAGTTGTCGCCCTCTTCAGCATCCCAAACGCGCTTGTGGAAGCCGTTGTCGTGGTCTGTGTGAAGGTTGTTGGGACCATCATTAACAGGAAGGCTGAACTCCTTCCCATCGATCTTGTATTTTGCTCCGGCGATTCTGTTGGCACAGGGGCCTACAGTGGCGCCGATAAAGCTCTCGTTTCCGAAGTACTCTTTAAGATCGTCGTAGCCAAGTGCTACGTCTACTCTGTTTCCGTTTTTGTCGGGAACAAAAATGTTCTTGATGGTAGCGCCAAAATTAAGAACTACCACTTCCATCTCAGTGCCTGCTGTGATGTGATACGCATACACAGGTGCGCCACTGGGTGCTTCCCCTAAAAACTCACGCTTAACTGCCATACTTTTCCTCCTTGTTATGTCCCTTAAAGTTCTGTCCTGCCCTCGAGCGCACGAAGAAGTGTCACTTCATCGATGTACTCAAGATCTCCGCCTACGGGCACGCCGCTGGCAATTCTTGTAACCTTGATCCCTGTGGGCTTAATAAGTTTACTTATATACATTGCAGTGGTCTCACCTTCAAGGCTTGAGTTGGTGGCTATGATAACCTCCTCAACATCCTCGCCTTGAAGTCTCTGCATAAGTTCCGTCAGTCTGATATCACCGGGGCCGATGCCCAGCATGGGTGAAATAGCGCCATGGAGAACATGGTAAACTCCCTCAAACTTACCTGTTTTCTCATAGGCCGCAAGGTCTCTTGCGTTCTCCACCACCATGATGGTCTTGTGATCCCTGTGCTCGTTGCTGCAGATAGGACAGATATCGTCGTCCGTCAAAGTGCAGCAAACCTTGCAGTAGTGCACATTTTCCCGGGCATCCACAATTGAGTCCGCCAGCTTTTTTACCCGGTCCTTGGGAAGGCCTATCAGGTAAAAAGCCAGTCTCTGGGCGGATTTGCCGCCAATGCCGGGAAGTGCCGCAAGCTCTTCTATCAGCCGGTTAATATGTCCGCTGTAAAGATCCATCAGAAAGGAAATCCTCCGCCAAGTCCGCCGGTCATCTTGCCGATCATTGCGCCGTTAGCCTCTTCTGCCTGCTTCATAGCTTCGTTAACAGCTGCAACGATCATGTCCTGAAGCATCTCTACGTCATCGGGATCTACTGCGTCCGGTGAAATAGTTACGCTCTTAAGTGTCTTATTTCCAAAAACAACAGCCTCAACTGCACCGCCGCCTGCCTTGGCAGAAAACTCCTTGGTCTCGAGCTCCTTCTGGCTCTCCTCCATCTGACGCTGCATTCTCTGGGCCTGTTTCATTAAATTGCTCATGTTTCCGGGCATTCCACCGCCGGGAAATCCACCTCTTTTTGCCATTGTAATTCTCCTTTTCTTATTCTTCTGTGACTATATCAAAGTTGATAGCCTGAAGATTGACATAATTTTCTTCGAAGCTTTGTTGTGCTTCCAAATGCTTTAATTCAAAGGTTACATGTTTACCTACCGCTTCGTCAAGTATTCCTTGAAGTTCTTCATTTTCGGCGCCGTCGGAATATTTATCCGCCAGAAGCTTGTTATCAAGAACGATCTGAAGGGTGTCGCCGTTACCAAGGCTGAGCCTTGCTTTCTGCATGTATGTCTTCATGGGGTTGTCCATGTGGGCCAGGATCCTGGGCCAGCCTGCAACAATCTTTTTTATATCTTCAGGAACTGCCCTGTCTAAAACCTTTTTCTCTTTTACCATCTGAGTGGGAGCTCCGGGAGCCGGCGCCATTCCTGAAGTTGCCACTGCAACCTGTCCGGTCTGGATTCCCTTGAGGAGCTTGCCGTTTTCCTCGTCGTGCTGCTCAAGGATGCGAAGTCTGTCCTCGAGAGCCTCATCATTTTTTTCCATCTGAGGCTTGCACATCTTGATAAGAGTTATTTCTATAAGAATACGTTTCTGAGCTGCGTATCTCATCTGGGATGAGAGCTCAGAAAAAATGCGGATGTATCTGAGGATGGTGTCCACGTCAACTTCCTGGGCCTGGGCCTTCAGGGCCTTGAGGTTCTCGCTGGAGATGTCCACCACGTCCTCCATCTGGTCAGAGGCCTGAACCAGCATGAGGTTACGAAGGTACCAGACGAAATCGTTAACGAACTGGGACAATTCCCTTCCCTGGATAACGATGTCTGCCAGCAGGGTCAGGGCCGCATTGATGTCCTGTGTGTATATTGCGGAAAAGAGCTTGCTGAAAACCTCTGTATCCACTGCTCCCAGGACGTTGAGCACCTTGTCGTAAGTGAGCTCCTCGCCATAGTTGAAGGCGATGCACTGGTCAAGAAGGCTCAGGGAATCTCTCATGGAACCGTCCGCTGTTTTGGCAATGTAGCGAAGGGCCCTCTCCTCCACCTGTATGCCCTCTGCGTCCACTACCTGTTTGAGTCTTCCCTCGATGGTATCGATGGTGATCCTGTGGAAGTCGTATCTCTGGCAGCGGGAGAGGATGGTGATGGGGAGCTTCTGAACCTCTGTGGTTGCAAGAATAAACACAACATAGGACGGGGGTTCCTCCAGGGTCTTCAAAAGAGCGTTGAAAGCTCCGGTGGAGAGCATGTGAACCTCGTCTATGATATAAACTTTCTTTTTGCCTCGTGTGGGGGAATATGAGACCTCGTCGATGATCTCTCTGACATTTTCCACACCGTTGTTGGAAGCAGCGTCAATCTCAATGACGTTCATGCTGTTGCCGGCTGCGATCTCTTTACACATATCGCACTCGCCGCAGGGACTGCCATCCACGGGATGCTCGCAGTTCACGGCTCTTGCCAAAATCTTTGCAACAGAAGTCTTACCTGTTCCGCGGGTTCCGCAGAACAGGTAAGCATGTCCGACTCTGTCGGATTTTATCTGATTCTTAAGTGTGGTAACTATGTGATCCTGGCCCTTGACGTCCTCAAAGACCGGGGGTCTGAATTTCCTGTAAAGTGCTACATAACTCATTAATTTTTCCGCCCAACAATAAAACTTCTTTTAATCTCCGAAGCAAACTCCAAGCATCTTGGCTTCCTGAATAATGCTTGCATCGGGAGATACATATTTAAGCTTGCCTGCGATCTCGCTCAGAGGAACCTTCACGATCTCTCTGTTCTTGTAGGCAACCATATAGCCGTATTCCTTGTTAAGGATCAGCTTGCCGGCCTCTGCTCCAAGTCTTGAAGCAAATACTCTGTCGTAGGGATCCGGCGCTCCGCCCCTCTGCATGTGGCCGGGAACGGTAACTCTTACCTCATGACCTGTCTTTTTCTGAATAGCTTCTGCGATCTCGTAGGATACTGAAGGATATTTGTAGTTGGCCATTTTTTCCTTGTACTCTTTCTTGGAAAGCTTGGCATCCTTCTTGGAAATGGCACCCTCTGCCACCGCGATGATGGTGAATCTGCTGCCCTTCTTGTCTCTGGACTCGATGGCCTCGCAGACCTTATCAAGATCGTAGGGAATCTCAGGAATCAGGATGACATCGGCGCCGCCTGCCATACCGGCATTTAGGGTGAGCCAGCCAACCTTGTGTCCCATTACTTCTATAATGAATACTCGTCCGTGAGAATCCGCTGTTGTATGGATATTATCGATAACCTGTGTAGCAACGTCCACGGCGCTTTGGAAACCAAAGGTCATGTCTGTGCCCCAAAGGTCATTATCAATAGTCTTGGGAAGGGAAACAACGTTCAGTCCTTCCTCGCTGAGCAGATTGGCAGTCTTCTGGGATCCGTTGCCGCCAAGAACCACAATGCAGTCCAGCTGGAGCTTGTAGTAATTCTGCTTCATAGCCTCAACCTTGTCGAGGCCGTTCTCATCAGGTTCCTTGATGGTCTTAAAAGGGGTTCTGGAACTGCCTAAGATGGTTCCGCCCTTGGTCAGGATACCTGAAAAATCTCTTGATGTGAGCATACGGAAATCACTGTAGATAAGTCCTCTATAGCCGTTCAAAAAGCCATAGAACTCCACCTGCTCACCGCTGTGCGCAATACACTTAACAACGCCGCGCATTGCTGCATTCAAAGCCTGACAGTCGCCGCCACTGGTCAACATACCGATTCTCATCATTGTGAAAAGGCCTCCTTTGAATAAAAAAGCTAAAAAATGCTTATCAGTTATCAACGCACACTACTTTAGATTATACAATAATATAGGAGGTCGTGCCAAGTAATCCGGTTGACTGGCATGTATTAAAAAAGTATAATAAATAACGCATTCTTATGCGATTTGGAGACGTATCAAAGTGGTCGTAATGAGGCGCACTCGAAATGCGTTTGTCCTCCGGGGCACGCGGGTTCGAATCCCGCCGTCTCCGCTATAAAGGCTCTGCCTGGTGGCAGAGCCTTTTTCGTATTCCTTACACTGAGGTATTGTAAATTTTCTTAACGTGAGCTCTGCCGCCTCCGATGAAGATTATGGCTGCAGTTACTGTAAGGAGATTAAACAGCAAAAGAACTGCTCTCTCATCCATGAACTTTGTCAGAGCGCCGGCTCCAAGCTCGGCAATAAGTGCCCCTGAAGTGCTCAGCATCTGGAAGGCTCCGTTGAAGCGTCCTTTTTTCTCATCCGGAACGTAGCTCTGGGTTGCGGAAATTCTTATGGTGTAGCTGGTAACCCCGCCGACTCCCACAAAAAAGCTAAGGACCATTGCTATCTTCACTGGAAGATACATATAGGAGCCCTCAAACAGGCCAATCATGATGTACACGCCCATGGCTATGGCAAACTTGTATTTCGCGGGTATCTTTACGGCGTAGTGGTACAGCCCCATGAGAGCTCTTCCTATGAAGGAACAGCCAAATACCAGCATGTAAATGTATTCACCATTTTCGAAGTGTCCCTTGTAGTAGGGAAGACACAGCACGTTGGAGGCTCCCCCGGCCATAGCGCTGAAAAGGAAGTAAACGGCGATCATCAAAAGTCCTTTTTCTGCTCTAAGGTAATCAAAACCTTCTTTGATATCAGTCAAAACTCTTCTCGCATGGCTCATATTCTGGCCTTCAATGGCTTTTTTCTGAGTCTCGATGTATTTTTCCTCTGCCTTTATCTGTCTCTCCATGGTGGCTGCCACTGCAAATAACAGGGAATTGACCATAAGAAGCGGGGCAAGGCCCACCAGCTTGTAAAAAAATGTTGCCACAGGGACCATGAATACCGCCATAGTCTCAAGAACGCTGGCTATGGAGTAGGCCTTTGAATAGTTGCCCTCTGTTATGAGAAGGGGGTAAAAGCTCTCGTAGGCCACATAGTACATTCCGCCGATGGTTCCTATTATCAGACTAAACAGCGCGAATAAAACGAAATTGAATTTTCCTGTAAAAAGAATTACTGCCACCGTAAAGTACAGGGCCCCTGTCAGGTAATCCAGGGTATAGATCATTTTTTTACGGGAAAACCTGTCAAGGATTGCGCCTGATATTATCGGCATCACCAGTGTGGGCACGGTGGACAGCGCAATATAGATGGCATAAAGCAGGGTTGAGCCTGTGAAGTCCAGGACCATAAGGCTTATGGCAAAGCCGGCCATGCTGTTTCCCATCATGGAGACAATGCTGCCGATTGTTATTATGGTGAAATCCCTCGTCCATAAGGGATTTTTATGATTTTGTTCCATTATTTCTGTGTTCCTTCCAAGTTGTGTCATTTGATGTTTTTTGGTGTTTTTTATAGGTCACTATCGGTGTAGGCCTTGGACTTAAGGATGGTACATTTGTCCCCGAAAATTTCTTCGCAGATTCTAAGCTCTAGCTCCTGTCTGTGTTTCAGGTGGTTAAGGAGAGCGTCTTCTCCGGAGAGGCCGAACTTCTTAGCATAAGGAGAGTCGTTGAAGTAGTTTATCATCAGGGGGAACCAGAGCTCATTTCCCTTGTCGTCGGAGCGTTCTTTTCTGATGATGCCTATGTTTCCGGGGATGTCTTCGGTTTTTAGGTAAAAGAGTCGCATGTCTTTTTCTTCAAAGATTTTTCCCACCTCTTTGTAAAAGTCCAGTATTTCCTCATCACTCATGGCCCGGTAAAGGATCATGTCTTCCACGGTGTTCTGTAGAAGGGAGCATTCGAAGATGTTCTTGTCGGAGGTGAAATTGCGATATCTTCCGAGGACGATTTCTTTGAACTCCTCAAGGCTTCTGCGGCCGTTGTAGATTTCGTACTGCTCCAGGTCCTTGTGGAAGCCGGGAATGTCGGTGATTATCTGGGTGTAACAGATGATGTACTTGCCGTTTTCTTCGGTGGTCTTTTCCTGGATCATGGAGCTGATATTGCTGTATTTTTCCAGGATTTCGTTGTATTGATCCTTGTCTACATAGGCGCACCAGGCCAGCTCCACAGGGGAGTAGTCCCCTTCCCGGACAGGTTTGTAGTCAGGGTATTTCTCAGAGAGCTTTTGTACCAGGGTGCTCTTTCCACTGCCCTGGAGGCCTTCTATAAAAATGTTCATATATTATTTAAGTCCTTTCTCTGTTAAGGTGTAGGTTTTCGTGCAGACTTCTTCTATGTATTTCCTGTCGTGGGAGATGCTGATGACAGCTCCCGGGAACTCAGCGATCATGCGCCTTATGACAGGGCCCGACAGAGGAGAAAAGTTTCTTGTGGGCTCGTCCAGGATAAGGACGTTGGCATCGGAGAGGCTCATTTTTAGCAGAAGCACCTTGGCTTTCTGGCCGCCGGAGAGCTCCCTGATGGGGTGGTCCATTTCATCGGCGGTGTATTTCAGGGAGCCAAGATATGTCCTGATGCGGGTTCTGACGGCTTTGTCGCCGGTGTCATCCAGGAACTCCACAGGAGTAAGCTCAAGGTCCAGAAGCTCTTCGTAGTTCTGGGGCATGTACTGGGCCTTTATGTCGGTTCTTGAAAGAAGCTCCTCTGCCATTTTCTTAAGCAGGGTGGTCTTTCCAACGCCGTTGGTGCCTACGATGCAGATCTTCTCAGGGCCTCTGACTCTGAGGAAGATATCTGTGGCCAGTGTCTTGCTGTCGTCAGGAGTTTTGAGCTCAGCCAGTTCGTACTCGATAACGGTTTTGCCTGCGGGCATCGCAGCCTTTTTATCACCCAGCTTAAAAAAGATTGCTTCCTCCTGCTCAGGCATTTCGGTCATGTTCTCATCTTCTTTTTCAAAACGTCTTCCCATGGCTTTGACGGTGTGCATCTTATCCTTGAGATTTCTGGCAGCCTGCATCGGGTCCCCTATATGACCGGTATCAACGCCGGCAATGGTGGCCTGAGCCCTGTTGACACTCTGCATCAGCCTTCTGTATTTCTCATCCCTGAGCTTCTTTTCCCGCCTGTCGTTTAGGGCTTGTTGCTCCTGATGTTCAAAATCCCTGGCCCTATGCTCAATGTAGCTTTTGTAATTATCTTTTACGATAGTGAATCTACTCTTGGTTTTCCGCATTATCTGCTCAAGATGTATGATGACGTTGGCGGTGTTCTCGATGAGGGTCTCGTCGTGGGAAATATAGAGAACAATGTACTTCCAGCCGTTTATGAGTTCCTCTAAAAGCTCCAGGGTGCTGATGTCAATATCATTGGAGGGCTCGTCCAGAAGAAGCACCGTGGGATTGTCCATTAAAAGGCGCATGAGCTGGGCCTTTACTTTTTCTCCGCCGGAGAGACTTCCCATAAGCTGATCTCCGTAGAAGAAGTCCACGGGAACCCGGAACTGTGCTGCCATCTCCGAGAGTTCTTTGGGATTCTTGTCAAAAAAGAGTTGTGACTCCGAGAAGTACTCGTATAAAGTCTTGCTTTTATCCGCCACCGGAAGCTCCTGAGGAAGGTATCCCAGGACTTCGCCGTTTACGATTCTTTCACCGGTACATTCGGTGTACTCTTCGGCCAGGTCGGGGTTGTAGATCCATTTCATAAGTGTGGACTTGCCGTTGCCCTCTTCGCCGATGATAACGGCTTTGTCGCCGCTATTTAAAACCATGTTGAATTTGTCGAGGATCACCCGCAGATCCTTGCGGTGCGTGATAGTAAGGTCTTTTATTTGAAGCATAAACATCCTCCGTGTAACTTTCCGGCTGCTTTTTTTCGGATATGAAAAGTGAGTCTGAATTGCGTACGCAAAACAGACTCACACAAATAGACCTACCTTATATTCGGAAATAGGCTACGAATGCATGATAATCCAGTTTAAGCGTACACAAAACAGCCGCCGAAGCAGCCTAATAAATCTAATGTAGTGTTCACCTAAGCTAAATTATCTAATAAACATCCCTTCACCTATACGTAAAAACGCTCTTTCTTTATATTCTCCACAAATAGTAGCACTAAATCCTCATATGCGCAACCCGGGAGATGAAAGGTTGCCGGCTGAATTTTGGGTGTTGGATACCCGCCTCACATCCCAGGCTGCCGGCGGAAGCCCGGGATGTGAGTTGCTACGAAAGCCACAAAACACCTAGGCACAAGCCTATAATTTTCCTACTTCGCGCATATTAATCTCAGCGCTAGATTTGTGGATGAATATAATCGGTTACTACTTTTGGATTTTGGCTAATTATCATATGATGTCTCCTCTTGATATTTCTGCTGCCACATAATCTCCCTCATTTAGGTCTTTAGGAATATGGCATGCACTAATGTCAATTGAGATGTTGTGATATGTGCTCGTAGACGTATTTGTATTCATCCTCCTGTGGGTTGTCATAACCATTTTCAACAATTGAAGTCCTCTTATAGCCACAATCATCGAAGACTTTCTGCATGGCTTTGTTGCTGGCTCTGGTTTCGGCGCAGATGCGGTTAAGGCCGCTGGTCTGCATTTCTTCGTGGACAAGTTCCATGAGTTTATGAGCAATACCTTGCTTTCTGTAGTCTGGATGAACTGCGATGTTCATTATCTTTACGTAGTCCCGCTCGCCTTTCCAGTTGTAGGTAAAAATGCTGCCTGCTAGTCTTTCGCCATCCATGAATGCGTAGTAGGTCGCACGTTCATCAGTCAAAAGGTCTTCCCAATCTTCTTTCTTCCAGCCTTCTAGTCCTATTGTTTTATTTTCTTACCACATCCGTTATGTCTTTTACAGCTACTGCCTTTCCGGCGCTTAAGTATTCCCAGATAGGATTCTCGCTGTGTTCTCCGGCAAAATACTTACGGGCGCAGGACAAGACAAGTTCTATATCCTGCATATCACTCATGGCTTCGTAAGCAATGTCATATATGGACATATCTCTTTTTTCCGGAGCATAGTCATCAACCTCTACTTCAAAAAGGTGCACCTGGGCACGCTCTTCCTCAGAGGCTTCGCCCCAGTCGTATTCGTAGAGCTTTTTGCTATCTTCCAGATCTGTATAGTAATAATTGCAGTTAAGTCTGCTTACACACTGAGGATATTCGGTCTTTCGAACATATTCAAAAAGCCCCTCCGTTGCCCACTTTGCGTAGTCTGCCCACTCGCGGAGGCCGCTCTTGGACAATACTGCAAACATATACTTGACATTCAGAACCATGCCAATAAAGCAGTCCTTACTCTGCTCTAAGCCCTGAACAAAAGGCTCACTGAGTCGTTTACATCTCTGATGGTCGCAGACCAGCTCATCTCCCAGGGATAATGTCTGACTCATATGGTATAAAATCATGTCTATTCCTCTCCATATCTGGCTTTGTCAAAAATTCTGTCAAAAATACAGTCGATTGAAAAAGTCCTCTTCTTTTTATCATCAATGATAACTTCGAGGCCTTCATGGGTCCAGCGTATGGGATCAATGTTGTACCAGGGCAGGTCTTCGTTGTCCTGGTGCATAAGTTTGCCGATGCTCTTAAGATGAGGGTCAAAGTTCATAGGATCTGAGAGGTCGCCAACCATGGTATCATAAGGACAGGCCCAGTAGCAGCCGCCGTAAGCCACGAGGTTGGTGGCGGGATCGTAGTGAATATCCGTGATAATAAAAGACTCTCCGTAGGGCGCATCATAATCGTGCTCTTCGCCTTTGGGGATATAATTGTAGACCTCCATGTTATCCAGATCCAGGAAGCTAAGGCCATAGAGATCGATGTGAAAAGGGTAATAAGTGTGGCCGTTACTATGCTTTATAAATACCTTAAAAATAGGGGCATGCTGGTTTATTGAAGTGTATTCATAAATGCATTTTCCGTCTTTGCGAAGCTGATAACGCTCGAACGTTGCCAATGTATGATACCCCTCCTGATGCTTATAGCTGCGGTAAAAAACTGAGTATCCATCCGGCAATACAATCTCAGCCTCCTCCTGAAAATATTCTTCCGCCTCAACATAAGCACTTTTTGCAGCCCAGCTGTTGTATTCATCTGTACCATAGAGATTCTTGTAAAATTCTGTTTCCATTTCGTCCCCTACTATGTTTAAAAGATGATTTAATTATATCACTGAAAAGAGCTTGGGTCTGTCCCAAGCTCCTTTACAGCAGGTAAACGGGTAAAACAAGCATCAGTTATAATACCTGACACTTTTTTAAGTATTTATCGCTAAATAAATCACATACTTGTATAATACTATTAAATGACTTGTATTTTTAAAGGGGTAAAATATCATGCTTAACATCATATATGGCAAAGTTGACGCTGATAATTATATATTTGATCCTGACACATTCTTCAACAATCAGTACGATGAGGATTGGATTGTTGATGATTTCTCAAAGAAAGTAATAGCAGATATAGATAAATCTGAAGTACAGGGCCCATATTCCATTTTAAGCCCCGTTCTCGGATCCATATCAACAGAAAGACTCTCCGGAGGAGTCAAGACTTTGATCCTTATAAACAACGATAGCGATCACATTTTTAACGCCTCTGCCTGTGGAGATAACTGTGCGAAATGGCTTATTGATATCGGAAAAAGAAAAGATATCACTATCCGGCTCGGCTACCTGATGGACTTCGGCGATGATAATTTCGATATCACCATCCAGAACACCGGAAGAATAGTTCATTCTACTAATGAGCTTGATGACGAAGTTATAGGTAAAAGATTACTACACGAGGCAGAATAATGATTGGAAAATATAAAATTGAAGTATCAAACAATCGTGTTACTTTTTTCCTGGAAGTAAAACGAAATATCACTATTATCCAGGGAGACAGTGGAACAGGAAAAACAACACTGATCAGATTGCTAAGCGATTACAACAGACTGGGCCAATCATCAGGTGTAACAGTAAAGTGCGATAAAGAATGTGTTGCTCTTATACCAACCGACTGGAAGCAGTATATTGAAGCCTCACATGACAGAATTATCTTCCTTGACGAGAACAACAGCTTCATTCACACCAAGGAATTTGCAGAAGCAGTTTCCCACTCTGATAACTATTTCGTACTGATTATCAGAGACAGCCTTCCACAGTTGCCATATAGCATCGAAGAAATCTATGGCATGCGCGAAAACCGGGATTCTCAGAAATATATAAAAGCCAAACATGTCTACAATGAAATATACAAGCTGTACAACATTGAAGAAAAGAAAGCTATAGCACCAGATATAGTTCTGACCGAAGATACAAACTCCGGATATGAATGCTTTTCTCATATTTTTCCAGACAAATGTCAGTCTCTTGGCGGAAAAACTTTTGCTGCTACCGAAATAATTGACCCTAAGTATAATGAGCAGGAGGTTTTAGTAATTGTTGATGGAGCAGCCTTCGGTTCAAACATCAGCGAATTTATGCGTTCAGCCAAAAGGCATGGTGACAGATGTGCTCTTTATGCCCCGGAGTCTTTCGAGTATCTTATCCTAAGCTCAGGCATTGTGCCTGCAGATAAAGAGGTCCTTGAGAATACTTTTGATCATGCTGACAGCAAGCTTTACTCCAGTTGGGAACGTTTTTACACAGGATACTTGACCAACATAACTCAAAATACGCCTCTTCGTTACAGCAAGCACAAGCTAAATCAGGCATATTTATCAGAAGGAAACATAACGAAGATAAAAGAAACGTTACCAGAAATGATAAAACTATAGACTACTTAAAAGAGGGAAGCAAAACCGCTTCCCTCTCAGGCTGAAGACAAAGTCCACGGATTACACTTCCGTAGGATTTATACTCTATCAATGTATCTTTTTCGTTAGTTGTAATACTTCTTCATGATATCCACCACCTGATCCTCTGCTCCGGATAAGATGACACGGGCAAGTCCTCTGTCATATGAGAATCTGAACTGGACATCACTTGCTCCATTGTTCATAGCGTCTTGGAAAAACTTGGAAATATCCATAGCTTCTTCATGATCAACGGTAAAATCAAGGATGGTGCAGATCCTGTTTGACTTCTTGGAAGTGTCAGCAAGGAAATCAAAGACCTGAGCATTTCTCTTACTTTTCAGGGCCTGCTTAACGAAGTCCTGCTCCATGAATCTATCGACTTCCTCTGAGGTAAAGGTCCACTTGCCATCTATCTTTTCGCCTTCAAGAAGTCCCATGTTTATATGATTTCTCAGAGTTCTGGTGGTAAAACCTGTTATAAGTGCCAACTGATTGATATCGTAATTTTCCATTTTTATATTCTCCCTTCATTTATAAAACAAACCATGATATACGAATTGCTCCATGACTAACGTCATTTTCACAATTCTGATTTTCGGCGCCTATATCATTCATATCCTTGATTAAATAATACAAGTCCGTGAAGTACCATTTCAATTTGAAATACAGGGAGTTTTTCATAGTGGTTGAATTGCTATTATAATAACTATTTTGACCATATTTCTATACTTTTTGCTATAATAATAGCAATTCCAAAAATATTACTATTCACTCATAGGAGCTGAAAATGTCCGAACTTTTATGGAAAACACCCACCGAAATAACATTAGATCTAGCAAAAAGGATAAAAAGAATACGTAGACGAAGAAAAATAACACAGAAACAACTAGCAGCGAGAAGTAATGTTAGTTACGCATCATTAAGGAAATTTGAACAGACTGGCCAAATTTCCCTAATTTCACTGACAAAAATAACAATGGAGCTTGGGCTTGTCAATGAATTAGACGAACTATTCACTCAACCTGTTTATCTGAGCATTGAAGAGGTGCTTAATGATAAACAGCTTTAAAAATATGAGCTGAATCCAGCATATAACACTCAAAAATCCCACAGAATCTCATTCTGTGGGACTTTTCATTATTAATTTCTGTTATGCTATCGCTCCGGCGTCATCGGCGTAGTACTGGGCCTGGGCGTTCCAGAGTTCGTAGTATTTGCCGGATTTGTCGGCGACGAGGGCTTCGTGGGTGCCCTTCTGTATTACGCTGCCTTCGTGGAAGACGGCAATCTCGTCGCAGAACTTGCAGGAGGAGAGTCTGTGACTGATGTAGACTGCGGTCTTGTCTCCTGCGATGTCGTTGAACTTGCTGTAGATCTCTGCCTCGGCAATTGGGTCGAGAGCAGCTGTGGGCTCATCAAGAATGATGAATGGTGCGTTTTTGTAGAGAGCCCTGGCGATGGCTATCTTCTGGGCTTCGCCGCCGGAGATTTCAACACCTTCTTTATCAAGTTCTTTGTAAAGGTAGGTAGAAAGGCCGTTTTTCATCTTCTCATCTGAAAGCTCAAAGCCCGCATCTGCAAGGCACTGCATAACCTTATCCTTGTCATAGTCGCGGCTTCCTGCCACGTTTTCACCAAGGGGAAATGCCAAGAGTTTAAAATCCTGGAACACAACAGAGAAAATGTTTATATAATCCTCATATCTGTACTTCTTGATATTGATTCCGTTTAGAAGTATCTCTCCCTCTGTGGGGTCGTACAACCTGCACAGGAGCTTTATGAATGTGGTCTTTCCACTTCCGTTCATTCCCACAACTGCAAGTCTCTCGCCAACACGGAATTTCATATTCACATGACGCAGTGCCCACTGATCGGAACCGGGATATTTAAAGGAAACATCCTTAAACTCAACGTCGTATTTTCTGTCTGAGCGCTTCTCGGTGGTGAGACTTCCTCTGTACATACTGTTTGGCATATCAAGATATTTAAAACAAATATCAAGGTAATCTGCATTTGTCTTAAAAGCTGCCATTTTCTCCATAATTCCGCTTATTCCAAGAAACAAACTGGTTATAGCTCCCACATACTGTGTGACTGCGCCAACCCCAAAGGCTCCGCCCCAGGCCTTGAGACATACGAACAAGTACGCCAGCCCGGTAAGAGAGACGGATACTCCGGCTGATGCTGAAGCTAGTAGTCCCATAGGGCCTTTGGCATACTCGGCAAACTTTGATCTGGTATTGAAGCTATCGATACTATCCCAGTACTTGTCCCCAACCTCTGCCTGGTTGTACATTCTGATATCAATGGCTCTATCGTTGTCATACATGGTATAGCCATAGAATGTAAAAGCTCTGTTTGATAAAGTAGCATCATCCGTCTGCCTGGACCAATATCCCTCACTTTTTGCCTCAAACAATGATGAAACAGCTGCGATAATCAGCATTACTGCGATAAGCCCTATGATAAACAGCGGGCTGTTGAGGAAATAAAAACTACTACCGCTTGGAACCTGATGGGTAAACAGCCCGATTGATAATACTATGCTTCCAATTATCTGAAAGATACCGCTAAATAGTGGCATAAGGCTATGAAAAGCTCTTGGAATGCCCCAGTCGCTGAAATTAGCTGCCTGTTCAATCTTGAAAAACAGGTCGTAGGTCTCCTGCTTATCCACATCTGCAAAATCAAGTGTTATCATCTTGTCAGCAAGGGCGTTATAAAATGCATCATATAATCTGGCCTCAACAACATTATGTATTCGCTGAATGACCGATTTGATAAGCTCCATCAAAAATCCTGCAGAAAGGGTCAAAACCGCAAGTAATATAATTTTTTGCTTATCATGTCCCACTGCCAGTTCGTCAAGAAGCTTTGCTGATAAAAAGATCGTCAAAAGAGGAGCTACTGAAGAAAACAGTCCTAACAGAACCTCTATCACGAAACTTTTGGGTTCATATTTTTGTATCAGCCTGGCAGCCCTTATATTTTTGGCAATAGCCTCAGATAGCTTTTTCATTTTCATACTCATCTTCATATGCTGCTCCCCCCTCTCTGTAGTATTTACTCTGAACTTCAAACAGATTTGCGTATTCTCCGCCTTTTTCCAGCAATTCCTGATGCGTTCCATCCTCAATTATTTTCCCATCCTTAAGGAAAACAATCCTGTCACAAAATCTTGTGGATGCCAGCCTGTGAGAAATAAACAGAGAGGTTTTCCCTGAAGTCATTTCATCATATTTCATATAAATATCGTTTTCTGCAATGGGGTCCAATGCTGCTGTTGGCTCATCAAGCGCAAGTATCGGGCCATCCTTATAAAGCGCCCTTGCGAGCATAAGTCTCTGGGTCTGTCCTCCGGAAAGCTCTACGCCGTCACTGAAGACCGCTCTTCCTATCTTTGTTTCAATTCCTTGTGGAAGCTGTTTTGCCTTCTCAAGTAATCCTGCCTGCTCCAGGCATCTGATCACCTTATCTTCATCGATGTCTTCGGCGCATTGAGATACATTTTCTTTAAGGCTTGCTTCAAGCACTGAAAACTCCTGAAATACCGAGGAAAAAAGTCCGTAATAATCTGCTCTGTTGTAGACTCTGATATCTACCCCATTTAACAGAACTTTACCTTTTGTGGGATCAAGAAGTCCTGTGATCAATTTAACCAGAGTAGTTTTTCCAGCGCCGTTTTGTCCAACGATTGCAAGCTTCTCCCCTGCCTTCAAGGTCATGTTCATATCAGTTATGGTGTCATTTTCTGCTCCCGGATATCTGTAGCTGACATTTTCCAGCTTTATCTCATAAAGAGTATTCTTATCATCTATAAGCTTTTTGCCGTCTTCAAACCGGAAGGGTTCTTCCCATTCAATAAGCTCTCTGACAAAGGACAGATCGCCTGATTGTTTATGAAGTTCCAGGAGCTGTCCTAATATTCCTGACACCCATGCTGTAAATCCGCTAATGGCCCCAAAGTATAAGAGGAACTCAGAAGCGCTCATTCCCTTTTCCAGCACATTGTATATAAGATATGCATAGGCCACTCCATTTCTGGTAATTGTCAGCACCATGTCCACAACATTTGTCAAAAAATAGTTCTTTTCTCTTCTGTAGTAAAAAGCATTAAGTGTCCTGTCCAAGCTTCCTCTTATGTCGTAAAACCACTCATCAAGTCCGAATATCCTTACATCCTTCGCTCCTTTTCTACTAAGCATGACACCGTGAAGGTAATTCATTTTCCTTTGGTGTTCAGCTTTTTCATCCTTATGAAGGTAATCCCAATTATCGATTTTTTTATTGATAAAAAAGCCTGTGACAGTGGTGAAAAGAACCAGAAGTATCACACGAATATCGAATCTTGAAACTATCAGAAGATATATGATAAAACCAATAATATTGGTTACAAGCTCAGTAAGTGTATTCCACACTGCCTCTGTTGGCCTGGAATTCATACTGGTCGCTTCAAGAGCTTTATTCAGCCCATTCCGGAAATCTTTGGTAAAGAGATTCTCATAGGAAGTGGATCCTCTTTTGATGTTTATGAGTTTCAGGATGTGCATACGGATCTCTACTCTTCCGTACAAAGCATTAGACTGCAAATACCGCTTAAATGCCGTCATCAGAATCAAAAGAGCTGTAAAGATCGCAATCGTAAGCAAAAGCTTAGTAATAGATTCATGAAGTTCTATCTGCTTTAAAATAAGTGGTGCTATCAAAAGCTGCACTGTTGTAAGCGCCACGCCGGTCAGAGCAATCAAACCGGCAATGACCAACACACTTTTGCAGTTCTTCCAGGCAAGCCCCACCATATATTTCGTATTTTGCCAGGAGTTATACTTTGGCTTTTTCTTTTCTGGTTCTTTCCCCATATTAGTTCCTCTCGTTTTAAGTTCATTTATCATACAACAATTACCTTTATAACTCAAAAAAATATCCCCGAGTGATTTCGGGGATGAATTGTAAATTTCCGGGGATAAATTGTAATATGCTTTTCAAACCTGCGGGATCAGCACCTCTGTGGTAAAAGCTCCGTCCTCGCTGTTTCTTGTAAGATATCCGTCCAGCTTCTCAACGATATTGTCCATGCGGACAAGCCCAAAGCCGTGGCCTTCTCCCTTGGTGGTCTTAAAGATATTTCCAGCCTTGATGAGCTTTTTTCCCGCGGTGAAATTGGTAAAGGAGATGTAGAGCTGGGTGCCCTTCATATCCATGTAAATGCGGATCATGCGCTGTTCCTGGGGAAGCTCCATGCTTGCCTCGATGGCATTGTCAAAAAGATTGCCGATTATGCAGCAAAGATCCAGCTCCGACATCTTGAGCTTAACAGGGATCTGGGCGTCAGCCTCCACCTTAATGCCCTTGGACTGGGCCAGTGAGATCTTACTGTTAAGGATAGCGTCCGCCATGGCGTTTCCGGTCTTGATGACGGTGTCCACGGTGTTGAGGTCATCGTCCAGCTCATCCAGATATTTCATGATTCCGTCCATGTCGCCGTTTATGGCCAGGGCCTTCATCATCTGGATGTGGTTTCTGTAATCATGCCGCCAGCCACGCATCTTTTTGTACATGTTCTCCACTTCCTGATAGTGGGTATCTATGAGTTCACGCTGGTAGGCTCCGATATTATCTTCTATTTTCTTGGAAAAAAACTTCATCTCTAACGCTCCATTGCAATGATGGCCCGGTTCACCTTGTCGTAGGCGCCTCTTGGAAGAGGGATGGCTGTGCCCTCATTAAGGATAATGTCTGTCTTGGTTACTCTGCTGATGCAGCCAAGGTTTACGATGGCTGCTCTGGATATTCTAAAGAACCTGTCATCCAGCTCTTTTTCTATCTCTGAAAGAGTCTTTTTGATGGTGTACTCTTCTCCGGCGTGGATGGTGATGTAGTTGGCCCTTACATCAATGTAGGTGATGCGATAAATTGGAACCAGGGAGACTCCGCTTCCTGTCTCGATTCTCAGCTGTTTCTCATTCTTTGAGAGCTTGGCTGCTGCCTTATCCAGCACCTGAAAGAACTTGTCCTCTTTTACAGGCTTCATAAGATAGTGCAGGGCATCAACATCGTAGCCCTCTGCGATGTAGTCGGAATAGCCGGTGATAAACACGATCTGCACCGCGTCGTTCTCTGCTCGAAGCTTCCTTGCAAGAGTAACGCCGTCCATGCCCTTCATCTCGATGTCCAGGAGCAGGATGTCGTAGTCTTTTTCCTCCTCATAGTTAAAAAGAAATTCCTCCGCCGAGGAGAAGGTCACAATATTCGGATTTTTGTACTTCCCCCACTTTTTTACCAGTGAAGAAATGTAGTCGGAATCGGTCTTGCTGTCATCGCAGATCCCGATCTTTATGGTGTCGTTTTGCATTGTGTTCCTCTCTCCATCAAGGCTCGCTCGCGAGTCTTTTATTTGAACGCATCCCAAGCATATTTGCAGGAAGGGTTCCAGATGATCCAGGAGTCCACGCCGTTGTCGTTTACGGCTTTGATCTGGTCCCGGATTTCCTGGGCTCTGTAGTTTCTGTATTTTTTGAGGTATGAGGCGGTGAAGCCCTGAAGCCAGGGACGAACTCCGGCCTGAGGCCTGTCGCCTCGAGGGTTCACTGTGGTGAGTTCTGTCTGTGAGTACTTCATGGCTGCGTCTATGGTCTCGTAGGGATAAAGGTCCGGATAATCTTTTCCCATGGTTCCTTCGTAGTAGTGGGAAGGATAGATCATGGGGGAAAGGTACTCACACTGCATTGAAAGCCAGGAGTACTCCTGCCCTACGATGTTTCTATCCACTTTGGAATTGATGACGGTTCCAAAGACGTCAAGAGAAAGGGGGATACCCTCTTTCTTCAGGGGTGCGTGGGCATCACGAACAAATTCGAAGATGGCTCTGCGTCTGCGGTAGCCGTTAAAGCCCAGGTCCTCCTCGGTTATGCCGGTGGGAAAACGGACGTAGTCGTACTGGACTTCGTCAAAGCCTGCTTTTTTGCAGCCAAGAGCCACTTCTATGAGGTATTCCTTTACCTCCTGATTCCAGGGATCCATCCAGTTAAAGCCTTTGTTGTCCTCGTAGATGGCGCCGTCATTGGTCTTCAGCATCCAGTCGGGCTTAACCTCATCCATGAAGGGATCACGAAAAGCTACGCATCTGGCGATGACGTATATGTCGTGATCATGGAGCTTTTTTATCAGACCGGGCATGTCTTTTACAAGGATGTTCTCGGTTCCAAGTTCGTCTATGAGCTTGGAGTCCATGTCAAAAACTATGTTACCCTCATCATTTTTCACATCGATGACCACTGCGTTTATGGAGGTCTCGTCGATATGGGTTATGATGTCGTCCATCATGTTGGTGGTGCCGGCGACGTAGGCGCTAACGTAGATTCCGTGGATGGGATTCTGCTGCTCCTTGGTGTTATCCTCTGCTGCAAAGGCGGGAACTGACTGGCTCAGGACTGCGGCTGTCATTACCAACGCCATTATTCTTTTTATCAGCATCTTAGGGTTCATACAAAATCGTACCTTTTAACTTCGCAGTTTTTTATTCCCATGCGTGAGAATTCCTCGTTGTCCATCTCTCTGAAGTAGGATTCCACGATTCTTACAAGGCCGTTGTGGGCTACGAGGATGTACTCCTTGTCTCCCGCCTTGATGTCATCTAAGAGATTGTAGATTCTCTGTGCCATCTGAAGCATAGACTCTCCGGTGCCGAATCTGCTGGCCATGTCCTTTTTTGCCTCGTGGAACTCCGCGCCGTCTCTGGGAGTGGACTCGTATCTTCCGAAGTTCTGCTCCATAAGCCTTGGCTCTATCCTCATAGGAATGCCTGTGACTTCGGAGATGTGTCTTGCGGTCTCGGAGGCTCTCACCAGGGGCGAGGAAAGGATCATGTCTGCCTTTATGCCCATTTCGAGGATTTTCTTTCCTGCTTCCACTGCCTGCTCGTGGCCCTTCCGGGTGAGCTCGATGTCTGTGGCTCCACAGATCTTGTTTTCAACGTTCCAAACGGTTTCACCGTGTCTTACAAAATAAAAATGATCCATTGTTCAAACCTTTCTGATGTACCAGCTGTAGCCGTAGAAGATAAGGGTCTTTTCCTCATCACCGAAGATCTTCTGAAGTGAGCTCTTCATCCAGCTTCTGGCATCTTCCTCTGCAATCTCGCCGCTTTCAACTCTGGAGTTTACGTTGGACTGGATCATCATGAAATCCACGAAGGCATCCAGACCGAAGTTGTACTCCATGTCGTACTCTGTCTGTTTTTCCATGACAAAGCCCTCAATGAGGTCCTGCTGTGTCCACTTATTCTCTTTTCTTGGGGGCTTGGGGAATTTGGCGAGATACTCATCATTGTACCAGGCTGTGTAGTCGCTGTTATCCTTCATTCTGTCTGTAATTCCGAAGTCGTAGATAACGATCATGCCGTTATCTGTCACAACTTCCTTCATGTTCTCCATGAAGCGATTCTCATCAACCCAGTTGATGCAGCCTGCAGCGGTGACGATGTCATATTTTTCTGCGGGAACTGCGGTCTCTTCTGCCTTGGCAGCATAAAAAGAGTAGGCGCTGTCCTGTCCGTATATATCTTTGCAGGCCTCAACCATGGCCTCTGCGATGTCTGTTCCTGTTACCTTTTCGCAGATAAGGCGAAGAGCCTTGGTGGAAAGTCCCGCACCGCAGCCCACATCAAGGCCGTTTTTATATTTATGATCTGCAGATAGGCCAAGGTCTGTCCTGAGGGCGTCCATTACGCTTTTGTGGAGCCAGGGTCTCTTGGCGTAGCCTTCTGCGATTCGCTTTGAATCAAAAGATTTGTTGTTCATTGTCCCTCCAACTAACTGTAGTGCTCAAAATATCTATAGATAACTTAGCGGAAGAACAATCTATCGTCAAGTGGACCTGGGGGACGGGGTCAATGTCATTTAGATAAGCTCCGTCACTTTACAAATTAAATATCTATCACAAATCAGAGGTGAAATACCATCTGATTTTTTTGCATTTTTCGGTAAAAAATGCTTGACAAGTCAGCCAAAAAATGTTGCCGCGCCTTGATTATAAGACATTTTTATGGAGGTGCTGGCATGCCATTTACTGTTACTGAAATACACAAAAATCTTTTCTCTGTCTTTTCATTCTTGTTGGAGCGAAGGGATGAGTTTCTGACCAATCCAGCTTCTGATTTTACCAGAAAAAAGAAAATCTCTTTTGAACAAACCATGTTGTTCCCTATGATTGCAGGTGCTGATAA
>NZ_KK211317.1:0-977 GCF_000621605.1 Butyrivibrio sp. MC2021
GCATCTGCTTTTGCCTCGGAGCCAGCAATCTTATCCTGGGTATCAAGTACCTGATGGATCTCTTCCTCAGGATTTACTGATCCGTTTCCTGCTGATATATAGCTGATCTTGTAGGTATCATTAACGTCAATTACAAATCTTGCTTCGAAGGTCGTATCTGCAGGAAGTCCGTCTTTTGCTCTGGTGTTGAGGTTTGCATATACAGTTGCTGCACTTATCTGTGCTGAATCTGCCACCTTCTCTTCACCCTTATACCAGCCGTCGAACTTATAGCCGGCAGCTGCTGTTGCCTCGGAACCTGAGATCTTATCCTGAGTGTCAAGTACCTGACGTATCTCTTCATCAGGATTTGCAGATCCGTTACCATCTGTTGTGTAGCTGATCTTGTAGGTGTCTTCATCGTCTATTACAAATCTTGCTTCGAAGGTTGTATCTGCAGGAAGTCCGTCTTTCTCTCTGGTGTTGAGTTTTCCATATACAGTAGCTGCACTGATTATTGCAGTATCTGCTACCTTCTCTTCACCCTTATACCAGCCATCGAACTTATAGCCGGCAGCTGCTGTTGCCTCGGAACCTGAGATCTTATCCTGAGTGTCTAGTACCTGATGAGTCTCTTCCTCAGGAGTAACTGATCCGTTTCCTGCTGATGTGTAGCTAATCTTGTAGGTGTCTTCATCGTCAATTACAAATCTTGCCTCAAAGGTTGTATCTGCAGGAAGTCCATCTTTCTCTCTGGTATTGAGTTTTGAATATACAGTAGCTGCACTGATTACTGCAGTATCTGCTACCTTCTCTTCACCCTTATACCAGCCATCGAACTTATAGCCGGCAGCTGCTGTTGCCTCGGAACCTGAGATCTTATCCTGAGTGTCAAGTACCTGATGGGTCTCTTCCTCAGGATTTACTGCTCCGTTTCCAGCTGATGTGTAGCTGATCTTGTAAGTGTCTTCATCATCAATTACAAATCTTGCTTCGAA
>NZ_KK211317.1:1551-19741 GCF_000621605.1 Butyrivibrio sp. MC2021
ATTACAAATCTTGCCTCGAAGGTTGTATCTGCAGGAAGTCCGTCTTCCTCTCTGGTGTTGAGCCTTGAATAGATAAACTCTGCAGTAAGCTCTACGCCTGCATTGGCAATCTTCTCGCCATCCTTATACCAGCCATCGAACTTATAGCCGGCAGCTGCTGTTGCCTTGGATCCAGCGATCTTATCCTGAGTGTCAAGCACCTGATGGGTCTCATCTTCAGGAGTTACTGATCCGTTTCCGGCTGATGTGTAACTGATTGTGTAAGTATCATTAACATCGATAATAAATCTTGCTTCAAAGGTTGTATCATCATGAAGTCCGTCTTTCTCTCTGGTGTTGAGGTTTGCATATACAGTCTCTGCACTGATCTGTGCTGTATCTGCTACCTTCTCGCCGTTCTTATACCAGCCCTCAAATACATATCCAGAATTAGCTTTTGCCTTGGAACCAGAAATCTTATCCTGAGTATCAAGCACCTGATGGGTCTCATCTTCAGGATCTGCTGATCCGTTTCCGTCAGTTGTGTAGCTGATTGTGTATGTGTCATCAACGTCTATTACAAATCTTGCTTCGAAGGTTGTATCTGTAGGAAGTCCATCCTTCTGTCTGGTGTTGAGCCTTGAATAGATAAACTCTGCAGTAAGCTCTACACCCGCATTGGCAATCTTCTCGCCATCCTTATACCAGCCATCGAACTTATAGCCAGCAGCTGCTGTTGCCTTGGATCCAGCGATCTTATCCTGAGTGTCAAGCACCTGATGGGTCTCGTTTTCAGGAGTTACTGATCCGTTTCCGGCTGATATGTAACTGATTATGTAAGTATCATTAACATCGATAATAAATCTTGCTTCGAAGGTTGTATCTGCAGGAAGTCCGTCTTTCTCTCTGGTGTTGAGGTTTCCATATACAGTCTCTGCACTGATCTGTGCTGTATCTGCTACCTTCTCGCCGTTCTTATACCAGCCCTCGAATACATATCCAGCCTTTGCTGTTGCCTTGGATCCAGCAATCTTATCCTGAGTATCAAGTACCTGATGTGTCTCATCTTCAGGATCTGCTGATCCGTTTCCATCGGTTGTGTAGCTGATTGTATAGGTGTCATCAACGTCTATTACAAATCTTGCTTCGAATGTTGTATCTGCAGGAAGTCCGTCTTTCTCTCTGGTGTTGAGGTTTCCATATACATCTGCTGCGCTGATCTGAGCAGTATCTGATACCTTCTCGCCGCCCTTATACCAGCCATCGAACTTATAGCCTGCATCTGCTGTTGCCTTGGATCCTACGATCTTGTCCTGAGTATCCAACACCTGATGTGTCTCGTCTTCAGGAGTTACTGATCCGTTTCCGGCTGATGTGTAACTGATTGTGTAAGTATCATTAACATCGATTACAAATCTTGCCTCAAAGGTTGTATCTGCAGGAAGTCCGTCTTTCTGTCTGGTGTTGAGGTTTCCATATACAGTCGCTGCACTAATCTGTGCTGCATCTGATACCTTCTCACCATCCTTATACCAGCCATCGAACGTATAGCCAGCGGCTGCTGTTGCTTTGGATCCAGCAATCTTATCCTGGGTGTCAAGCACCTGATGGGTCTCTTCCTCAGGATTTACTGATCCGTTTCCGGCTGATATGTAGCTGATCTTGTAAGTATCGTTTTCATCTTCAGTCCAGATTGCATAGAGGATATTGCCCTCAGCCTGCAATGTGTAACTAGCATGCTCATCATAAGGTGTTCCATTGCCATCAGCACTTGTATTCCATCCATCGAACTTATAGCCGGGGTTAGTAAATCCATTTTCCTTAACTTCTACATCAGTGCCAACCTTACCTGTGGAAGGATCCATTGATCCGGTACCGCCGTTGGCATCATAGATAAGATCAACCTCAGCTGCATCCCATACTGCATAGAGAGCATGGTAAGGCTGCTTCTCATCTGCGGCTACAAATTCATGGTTATACGTTCCGGTCTCCTGGTTATATTCAATAAAGAGATCGGTCACTTCAGAAAGGCCGTTTTCGTGCTCATCGTCTCTTGCCCAGCCCTTGAATGTATAGCCAGCTCTTGTAGGAATAGATTCTCCATCTCCTATTCCATAAACCTTAACAGCGACATTTACATCAACTTTTGGATCTATACGGTAGCTGCCGCCATCATAGTTATTGAACCATATGATATGAGTAGGAGTTGGCATCTCAACCTTTACATATTCTGCGCGAAGCTGAACTGTATAGGACTTAATAGGCTTATTGTCTTCTGTAACTCCAAGATCTACTTCCTTGGCATTTTCCTTTTTAACTACAAATGTAGCACCGGGAAGAACTGTATCAGTTGTATCCTCATATTGTTCAGTAGTAGAATTCCACTTCTGAACTACCCAGTGTGAGAAACGGGTCTCATATTCCTTGCCATTCTCAGTAATCTTAGGTGTTGTAGTAGGAGCTGCACCTGCTGCTGCGTTAGCAGTATCTGCATAAAGGTTGGTATCACTAGGAGCAGGGCTTCCACCATTAGCATCATAAATAATTCCTATACCTGTAGCGCCATCAAGAGTTGAACGCCATCTTGCATATAGGTCAAGCTTTTTGGTGATCCAGAAACGATCTCCACCGTTATAGCCTGTTTTATCTGAGTTGTAAGTAGCTCCTTTGCCCCACTTATTCATGGGATCAGTGAGATCAGTATCTTTATTGTAACCAGCTGTAACTGTTGTTTCATTAAGAACAAACGCATCTGCATTAAAGCTGTTGTCAAATCCAGGATCCAAGTACCAGCCTACAAATTCAAAACCGGTTCTTCTTCCTGTAGGAGTATCTACTTTTCCGCCATAGGATATACGGAAGTTCATTGCCTGGGTCTCAGAACCCCAATCAAGAGTTGAATCCTCTCCTGCATTAGGATGCAGGAATACACGGTACTGTATCTGACGCCACTTGGCGTATACTGTGATACCACCCTCAGGCATCTTATTGAAGTTATATTTCTGCGTGCAGGCATCATCTACATACCAGCCCTCAAATACATAGCCTGTTGGTATTGTGGATGGTTCCTGGTCCGCGTAAGCAGAAATATTAGCCTGATACAGGATATTTTCCTTAATTCCCAGGTGTCCTCTGTCAATCTCATTGAGACGGTTGTCGTTACCATCAAAGTACGAACCATCCATAAAATTGATCTTATAAGTGTTACGGGTATAGTAGCAATTTACAGTTCTAACATCATCTCTTATATTCCACGCATTGGAAGGTGTGTATCCGAATTTGGTAAATCCAGCCAGCTCAAAATAATCCTCATCTTCAGTCCAATGCATATAGCCATTGGTAACTTGACTCGTATATTTTACGAACGTCTTACCATTATAACTAACCGTTTGTCCGGTTTCTCCCGGAAGTGCTTCAACATAATAATTAATTGTTCTATCGTAATTATATAATTGAGGCAAATCATACTTATGGAAAACAACATCCGCATCTAGCATAATGTCTATATAGGCTACTTTTGCATCGTAAGTATTATGGGATGGTTCTTCCCACCAGCTTCCTTCATAGTTAACCCCATCTGTTCCAACAATAGGGAAATTATCCTTTATAGACTGTCCATAAAGAGCTGTTATTTCTTTAATTGTCAGCCATGTATTTGACTTTACAAATACTGTTCCGTTATAAACAGTACCATTGTTATTATTTGATGTTCTAAATGCACCATTTCTCCAATATATCTGTTGGAAATTACTGTTGATAAATCCATACTTAGTCGGATTATTATCATTATCGTTAGTAGATACAGTATATTGAACCTGGAATGTCAGTTTGCGCTGGTTCCTGTTGTAATAAACGTTAACTACAGTATTTCCCTCTGGTGTTATGGTCTTTCCATCCTGATCGGTACTCTCATAATGGAATCCGGTATATTTATAATCTGTACCATCGATTCTTGTATAGGCACTATTTCCGTTTCCCTGTATGCTTACTATATTGATTGATGATCCGGAAGTTCCGGAAAGAGGAATAGATTTTTCAAAATCATATCCATTTGCATCAATGTTCTGCTTCCAGATAAGGACAGTATAAGCTGCATTTTCTTTTGCTTTCCACTTAGCAAAAATGGTTGTCATCTCTGTAAGAGCATGACCAAACTCAAATGCTTCGCCAAGAGTCACATTTCCATTTGTGTCCTTGGTTCCCGTGAACCATCCCTGGAACTCATAACCATTACGGACCATTTCGTTATCTTCACAAGGCTTCTGGGTTACTTCATCAGCTTTTACAAACTGAGGAGCATTATAAGTAGCGCCTTTTCCGTTTTCATCAAATACAAGCCAGTGTCCAGCCGGAAGATCTACAGAAAAGGTTACGTCACCTTTTATCCCAATACTTGTTCCGTTCTGATATCTTGTTCCTTCTGTATAGCCATCAATATTGGCTCCGCCTTTAGTAGCAAGCCATCCCTCAAATTTGTGCTCGTTATCGCTTGGAGTAAAGGACATATTAACTGTATACTGCTGATACTCGGTTGTATCATCAGCGCGGAACTTAATCTCGCTTGATCCAAGGGATGCTGTGCGGTCATCAAGATAAGATACAGTGTATGCCTTAAAGAGCATAGCGTAATATGTAACTGTAGCGCCATCATTAACGCCTGCTTCAAGTTTTGCTCTTACCTTCGCACGTACTCCATCAATGTCAAGACCTTCCGTGGTAGTTGTATAGGCATTATTTTCTGCCCATCCACGGAACATAACGCCATCATCAAGTTCACCAACCCCGGGATCGTACACAATATCCTCGAAGTGATTCACATGATCAGCGCCTTCATAAAGATCATTCTTTTTAACATAAACAGATGAAATTACGGTGTCGCCATTCTTGAATATAACATTAAGTCTGTTATCCTCAGGAATCTCACCTGCTACGATATAGATTGAGAACTCGTCGGTCTTGAATTCTGCACCGTTTTCATCTACAGATTCTACCTGTGAATCAGGAAGAACCTCTGCTTCACCGTCATGGTCATGAACGACTGAGAAGGACTCACCTTCGATAGGAGTGTTCAGTGCCAGACTTACGTGAACGTATTTATTATCTGCAGGCTGGATCTCTTCGCCTTCATATATGAACTTGATCTCAGCACCTTTAGCCTCGGCAACATTGTCGCCCAGGGCATCTTTAGCTGACTCCAGAGCCTGGTTGTCAGAAACAGGGCTTATAACAGCCTCTGTACCCTTAGGGAATACACCAACTTCTGCATTTACTGATACGGACAGGCCGCCTGCAGGAACGTTTTCTCTTACGATGGCAGGCATCTTGTCTTCAATATCTTCTTCAGCTATGAAGTTTGCTGTGAAGGTTGCATCGCTCTCGATACCGGAAGGAACGAACGTTGCGTCTGCGCATACCTGATTGCCATCCTCATCTGTCCAGTCAACAAATGAATACTTATCGTTCCAGGCTGTAGCAGTCGCGCCTTCGAACTTGGCATTCTCATCATTTATATTGATGGTCTCTTTGAAAAGAGAAACTCTACCACCCTTGGTAGCTTTATATCTGACAGTTACCAGCTTCTCTTCAACTGAGCTGGCCTCTGCTGCAGCATCCTCGCTTGATGCTTCACTGGAAGCCTCTGAAGCATCTTCTGAGGAAGCTTCTGAAGATGCCTCTGATGCATCCTCACTTGATGCCTCGCTGGCAGCTTCACTTGAAGCTTCTGTTGCATCCTCGGATGAAGATGAACCTGTGGATGCAGCGCCTGCTGCATCAATTGTGCTCTCTGTTGAAGCTTCGGAAGGAGTCTCTGAAGGATTTTCTGCAGGTGGTTCTGCAGGATTTTCTGCTTCGCCGCCCTCTGCAGGCTCTTCAGGAGTTGGATTTTCGGGTACGTCAACAGCTCCGCCATCTCCCTCATCGGGTTCAGCCGGAGTTTCTTCTCCCTGGGCATCCTCAGACGCTGCATCCGATCCCCCAGATGCATCCTCATCAGAGCCTATACTCTCCTTCTGAGCCACAGAAACATCCTCAACAATATCACTCCAGGTCTCTACGGCCTGGGCCTGCTGAGCATCTTCCTCGGCATAGACAACTGCACTTGCAAGATCACTGCCAAAAGTAGTGAATACAAGGGCAATCGACAACATAAACGCCAGTAACTTTTTACTCTTTTTTAACATAATTTGATCCCCCTCTAGAATCATATTTTGTTACCGTTGCGAGTCACCAAAATTCAAGCCTGTATTAAATTGTCAGTTTGGAACTAATATATAAGATTAAGACACAGAATCCTTCCGGCCTTGACCTTCCATTTCACCAGTCGCCATGACGTCGTCCATGAGCCTAATAAGTTCCAGCATACTTCTGAACCTTTTAGACTTGTTCCCCTCAGCCCACACTATCTGCCCCTGGTATGTATCATGTTGATCATATTCAACCTTAACGATAAAGGTCCCCTGATTTTTTCTCATACCAAATATCCTTTCATTAAAGAATATTCTAAAGAATCGTCTATCATATAAACTATCATAGAGCGAAATTTTTTTGTCAAAATTGTTAAAATTTTCTTAATTTTATTTCATATTTATTTAATTGTATCCCGCACACTGACCGGGAATCATAAAAAAATAATGAAATAATTAGCGGATGCCCAAAATTCCGGGCATCCGCATATTTATTTGTCAAAAATCAGGTACCATCAGGCCTTTATCATCCCTCTTCTTCCTCTTCTTTCTTTTTTCCGACGAAGAAAAGTGAGATTGCAACCGCTGCTGAAACGATAATAGCAAAGGCTCTTGCTGATGTGTTGGTCTCATCATCTGTTCTTCCGCGTCTTGCGCCGAGAACTGCCTGTCCGTTACCGGTCTCACGTCTTGCACCGAGAACTGCCTGTCCGCCGGGAACTACTGTTACAGGTGTAGGTACCGGTGTAGGATCAGGAGTAGGTCCGGGTGTAGGAGTAGGTGTCGGAGGGTCGGGATTCGGCGGAGGTGTAGGTGTTGAGCTTGCTGAGATCACACTGTAGATCACTGCATCATACTCTTCACACTTCATGGTTCCGTCTGCAGCACTAACCTTAAGAGCAAGGAGATCTTTAGCTCTCTTAAGTGCTCTGTCGAAAGGTGTGTTTCCTTCCTCGTTTTCTACTTTTTCCATCTTCCAAGCTGAGAATACATATCCGGACATATTAGGTCTTGTAGGAAGAGGAATATCTTCTCCGGCCCTAAAGGTGCCGTTATATAGCTTAGCTGCTGTCTGAAGGGCTGCGAGATTTGAAGGAGGTGTTGTTCCTGCTGCTACTCTGTACTCGAAGGTGATCTCGTAGGTTATAGGATCAAATACACCGATAAACTCAACATCTTCATCAGGCATCTCGAACTTGCCGCTTTCAGGTGTTACTGTCTTTGATACCCATCCTGCAAATGCATAGCCCTTTGATGAAAGCTCAGCCTCTACATAAACATCTGTCTTATAAGCATAGGACTTGGTTTCAGGTATTGTGATATCTGAAGGTACCTCACTGCTTACGATCTTGTAGCTTACTTCGTGCTTGTTAGCTTCGAAGGAGCCCTGGATGATTACATCTGCCGCAGGCATCTCAAAGTACTTCTTGCTTTCACCTGTGATGATGGAAAGAACCTTGTCTATAAGGCTTCCGCTTACTTCTTCCTTATAGTTTCCGCTCCATCCGCTGAAGGTATAACCCTCGGCTTCCGCATCCTTGGCAACATCTACTATTGTACCGAATCTGTAGCTATCTTCCTTAGGAAGTGGTGTTGCATTATCCGGAACTGTTCCGATATATACGTAGGTTACCTTGAACTTCTTTCTTATGTAGTAAAGTCTTACTACAAGGCTTCCGTCTCCCTGAACTACAGGTGTGGAGATGGTCATACCATCCTTTACCGCATAATCCATCTTGGAGTAGTCATAACCTGCAAAGGTTGTCTTGAGGGGCTCAAGCTGTGTCTCTGTAAGAGCTTTTCCTGTAGTACCGTCGCCCTTTGTTACGTCATAATCTGCATTGTGCTCAAACTCGCCCTCTGTTTCCTTTTCGAAGTAATACTCAACCTTGTATTCAACGTCCTCATTGGCTACAAATGAACCAACAAGAACAACGTCATTAGCAGGCATTGTAAAGGTTGTTACATATCCGGACTGTGAAAGGCCTTCTTTTACCTTCCATCCAAGGAATGTGTATCCCGGGAACTTATCCTTCTGGTTGTTAACAAATGTTGTCTCTTCAGCTGTTGTTACAGAATCCTCATAGTAAAGACCTGTCTCATCAGAAGGCTCTGTGATATCTGCTGAAGGCTTTGTTGAATCATATTCGTAAGAAACCTTATATGTAAGTTTCCTGAAGTATCCTGTGATAACAACATTCTTAGCAGGCATTTTAAAGGTCTTATTTGTAACTGCTATGGTTGTATCATCAAGCTCCCATTTTACGAACTCATATCCGGTAGCTGATGCGTCATCGGCAATCTTAACCTCAGCACCAAATTTATAATTTTTATCCTTCGGAAGTTCTGATACTCCGGGCGGAATAGGCTCTGCGTACTTATAGATTACCGTGAATTCCTGTCTTACATAGTAAAGCTTGATTACAAGTGTTCCGTCACCCTTTACTGTAGGAGCTGTGATTTCTCCGGTTCCGTCAAAGTACTTATTCTTTCCCTGGTCATACTGGTAGCCTTCCTTAGCCTTAACCATACCGTTGATCTGATCCTGAGTGAAGGTCTCACCGGTGGTTCCGTCGTTGTAAGTGTCTGTTGCGTCAGCTGTTGCAGGGAACTGTCCGTCATCACCCTCGTAATAGTGCTCAACAGTATATTTAACCTTATTGCTCTTCTTGAAGGAGCCGATAAGCTTAACATCCTTTGCAGGCATTACGAACTTGTCGTCATTCAACTCTGCATCTGATGTTGTCCAGCCAAGGAACTCGTATCCGATTGCCTCTGCAGCATCTTTTACAGTCTTGGTCTGTGTAGAAACATCTACATTGCTCTTAAACTCTACATCAGTGATATCTGCCGGAGGATCCATAAATTCTTCAGGCTTTGAAGAATCAAATTCGAAGGTTACTTTGTACTTCTCAAGAGAGAATACACCATGAAGAGTTACATCATTAGCAGGCATAGGGAATGTGTCGTCTGCTGCATATGTCTTCTCTGTGCCATCAACGTCTGTTGTGGTCCAACCTTCAAACTTATATCCTTCAGGATACTCACCGATTGAAAGAACAGTTACTGGATCGTCCTTAAGGTAATTGTTATTATCCTTAGGTGCTTCTTTTCCATCCGGAACCGCACCTGAAATTTCATATGTTACTGTGTAAATAGGAAGTGCTTCCCATACTGCGAACAGCGCTTCATATGGAGACATCTCATCGGCAGCAACCCACTTTGCCGCATCTGTATTACACTCTGCAGTTGGATAATACTCGCCATCCTTATACCACAGGAAGTTAACCGTCAGGTCTTTGAGCCACTCATCCTTATTATTCATGAAGGTTGTGGCAGCCTCTTCGGTAGTACCCATTTTAACCTTAGCCCAGCCCTTGAACTCAAACTTTTCGCGGTTCTTGGGATCTGTAGGATTCTGGATAGCTACTGCCTCATTGATACCAAGGGTACTCTCGCCGGTAGCCGCTATAACAGTATCAACGTGGAAAGCCTTTTCTCCATCATTGTTAAACCAAGGAATGTATGTAGGTGTAGGATCTTCGATCGGTTTGTAATCAGCGCGGAGATGAATTGTATAATTCTTGTGTACTCCATCCGGCTGAAGTTCAACCTGTGCATTCTTTTCCTGTACATTAAAGGTTGCACCCGGTAAAACTGTCTCTTCTGTATCTACAAACTTTCCGCCTTCGTACTTCTGAATTACCCAGCAGTTGAACTGGTAACCGTTAGGAGCTGTTGTGGCAGGCATTGCTGATACAGAGGCGTTTTCTGCATAGATCTTTGAATCTACAGGTGTTCCTGTACCTTCTCCAACATCAGGATCTTTGGGATCATAAACAATATATATACCATTTGCGCCATCAAGGACTTTTCTCCACTTACCGTAGATGTTGAATTCCTTGGTGATCCAGAAACGCTCAGGGTCACGCTTGTTGCCCTCATCATCATAAACATCGGAATTCCATGTAGCACCCTCACCGAACTTATCCATATCATCGGTAAAATGAGTGTTTTTATCATAAGGTGTTGTTACAGTTTCTTCGTTAAGCTTATAACCTTCTGCATTGAATACCTTGTCATGAGAGCATGCTTCGTCTAAATACCAGCCAACGAAAACATAGTCTTTTCTTGTTCCTGTAGGAGCACTTATTGTTCCGTTATAATCTACACGGAAGCACATCTTCTGAGCTGAAGAACCCCAGTCAAGAGTTTCATCATTTGTCTTGTTCTCATCGTCAAGCTTTGCATTGGGATGAAGGAATACACGGTACTGGATCTGAATCCACTTAGCATAGACAGTAACACCGCCGATAGGCATCTTGGTGTCAAAATCATACTTTTCGCCTGTGCAGGCTTCATTTGGATACCATCCTTCAAATACAAATCCCTTTTCAGGACATGGAGGATCAGTTCTGTCGAACTTATCCTTATGGGCATCTAAATATTCACCAATATTTGCACCATAGGTAATAGCTTCCTCAACATAGATTGGTTTGGTTCCCAGACCAATCACATCATTATTTCCGTTTGCATATATACTATCTATGAAACGGATAGGGAATGCCAGAGGCACGTAGTAGAAGCTGATATAACAGTTCTTGCCGACTACTTCATAGCCATCCTTCTTAACAAATTTGTATCCGTCAATGGGCGGCTCGTGCTGAGAATTAAATCCGTCCTGATTTGATTTTGCCGTAACTGTCATGTCGGGCTTAGTTTTGTAGTTGCCCTTATCATCTGCCAGGAAGATGCTGTATGTCCAGGTGAACGGATCCTCATCATATCTTGCTGTTAAGAAGTTTGCACCACTATTAGTAAGATCACCAAGGATAGCTTCATCCAGAATATTAACATCACCCTTGACAGTATTTTTTCCATGATCATCACCGGTACATGACTTCGCATCTGCCATAAGGAGCCAGCTTATAAAGGTATATTTTTCGCTGGCTACAGCAATATTGTCATATACTGGCCACTGACTTGTAATATCATCGCCATAATATCCGGAAATTGTGTAATAATAATATGTTATTTTTGTATTGTTAACTGTCTCTTCAAAAGTGGAAGGCTCTGCACTATTGATTTTTGTCACACCATCAAGTGTGTATTGCCAGTCACCTCTGTAGGTTGTACCCATTATATGTGAGCCCTGGAATGTTGCATTCCTTTTACGTGTAACAATCAGCTTCACATCATAATGCATGCGGTCAAAGTAAATATTTAGAACTGCATCTCCCTCGGGAGTGATAACTACATCATCCTTTAATAATGATTTATTCTCGGTATATCCGATGAATGCATCATTTTCTTTGGTTGTCTTAGCTTCTTTTGATGTAACACCACCAAACTGTTTCTGAATGTCTGTGCCTGCCTTAGTCACATTGACAACAACATAGTTCATCTCGCCAATGGTTTTTTCTTCAACAGCCAGGTCTTTAATTTTCTCACCAACAGTGCCTTCACCTACGCATGAATCAGCAAAGTAATAGCCGCCTTCTGCATTCTGCTTCCAGACATTGATGGTATATGGAGCAGTCTCATTAGGTTTCCACTTAGCATAAAGAGTTGTCTTTACATCAAGAGTTTTTCCGAAAACGAACTCCTCACCGGTAGGAATACCGCCTACCTTATCAGGCTTACCTGTCCACCATCCGTCAAAGGTATAGCCGTTTCTGAGCATATCATTTTTATTTCTGGGCTCCTTGGTAACGTCTGTTGAGACAACAAACTGAGGTGCGCAGTAGGTAGCTCCTTTTCCGTTCTCGTCAAAAATAAGCCAATGACCCTCAGGAGAGTTAACAGAGAAAACAACTTCTCCTTCAACGGTGATCACATCATCGTTTACGAAAATATCACCGGTCTTATATTCGTAATCTGATCCATTCTTCTTTTTGATATTTGAAGCATATTTTTCAGGTTCGTAAACAAACCATCCCTGGAAATCATGCTCGTCATCTATAGGAGTGTAGGCCATGCTAACTTTGTGCTCAGCTCTGAGGCCTTCTCCGGTTGCGTCCGCACGATATAATACAGAATGCTGTCCAAGAGCAACATATTTCTCATCAAGATATGTAATATGGTACTCCTTAAAGAGCATTGCATAGAAAACAGCCGGAACAGCGCCATCTTCGTCGGCATCTTTCTTAGGAGGAAGAAGTTTTTCAACTTCATCACGAACCTCCTCAATTGTAAAGCCTTTTGTTTCTTTTGTGTAATTAGGGTCTGTAGTCCATCCCTTGAAGATAACGTCATCATCAAGATCACCTACACCGGGATCATAAATAACCTGATCCATCTTACCCTGCTCAGCATCCCTCATTTTAACGTACATGGATGCGATCTCGTTTGTGCCGTTCATAAACTGAACTTTAAGACGTGCATCATAGCCTTCAATAACTACGATATAGATTGAGAAATCACCGGATACAAAATCAAGTGAGTCGTCATCTACCTTAACACCACCCACGAGATTTGCCTCGCCGTCATCACTGATATGTACAACGTGTGTATTATCAGCTGTCTCAATTGCATCACTGAACATTTTTACAGATATAGGAATAAGGGGTTCAATCTCTTCATCTTTATATTTAAAGGAAATGTCAACAGCAATAGCAGTCTTAGCTTCGCCATCGATTACTCCCTCGGCTGCCTCAACAACTGCTTCGTCATATACAGGTGTGATCTCTACCTTTGTTCCCTCAGGGAATGCTCCCTCAGGAGCATCAATGATAATGTTAAGGCCATTGGCGTGCTCGTTAAAGCTTACTGCCGGCATCTTAACTTCTTCTTCAAATACAGCTATATAAGTAGTATCTTCTTCGATATCTGAAGGAACTACTGTTTCGCTCTCTGTTACAAGACTTCCATCCTCGGTTACCCACTTAACAAAGTCGTAACCGTCATCAGCTGTTGCAGTACAGCCTTCAAAAGACTGCTCCTCATCCTCAAGGTCTACAGTCTCGGATTCGATAGAAAGGCTTCCGCCTTCACCATCAGCAACCTTATATGTAACAGTAACAAGGCCTGTATTTTCAGAAGCTTCCTCTGAAGAAGCTTCAGAAGCAGCATCATCACTTGATGCTTCGCTGGCAGCTTCACTGGATGCCTCGCTGGAAGCCTCACTGGCATCTTCGCTGGATGCTTCACTTGCAGCTTCACTGGATGCTTCGCCTGCATCCTCTTTTGAAGCATCAGCTGCAGCTTCGCTGGAAGCCTCGCCTGCATCTTCTGTAGAAGCGTTCTCTGCAGGAGTATCTACAGATGCTTCCTGTGCGGGCTCATCTACAGCACCCTCTTCAGGCTGTGCAGGAGTCTCTTCCGGATTCTCATCATTTCCGGCATCCTCAGATGACTCATCTGACTGTCCCTCTTCTGCAGCGGGCTCCTGTGCCTCGCCGTTTTCCTGGGAGCCTTCATCGGCAGGTGCCTCCACCTCTTCCTTGATCTCGTCCCAGGTACTTAAAGCGTTCTCGGAGGCCTCACCCTCCTCAACTGCATAAGCAATAGCACCTGAAAAGTCACTTCCAAAGGTAGTAACCACGAGAGCAATCGCCAAAACTAACGCCAGTAACTTGTTACTTTTTTTAAACATAATCTTGATCCCCCTCTAGAATCATTTTCTGTTTTCTTGTTCCGAAAACATTTATCGGATAACCTGCGCTATGCAAGTTATTTAAAAAAACAAGCAATCATGACAGTTATCATATTCTGAATTTTTTTTGTACACTTTGTGAACTTTCTGTGAAAGTTTGTTTCATTTTATATTATTATATATCATCATTACGGTAAAAATACTTAAAAAAGTATAAAATATGAGCGTTTTAAAGATATTACTCTTTAAAAACGCTCGTGAATTGTCGATATATAATTGAGTGTGTGGAGCGAATCCGCACAGGCTCTGGATTTTTTTATTTATGAAAATTTCATATTGTTCTTTTTGTGCACAAAAAAGACACTTTTTAGAATCTCTTCTAAAAAGTGTCTTTATTAGTTTGTCTCAATATACTGATTACTCAGCTACGTAAGGCATAAGTGCAAGATGTCTTGCTCTCTTGATAGCTGATGTAAGCTCTCTCTGGTGCTTAGCGCAGTTACCAGTGATTCTTCTGGGAAGGATCTTGCCGCTCTCAGAAACGAACTTCTTAAGCTTAGCTGTGTCCTTGTAATCAATTACATTATCTTTGCCACAGAAAACGCAAACTTTCTTTCTTCTGTGCATTCCGCCCTTTCTCCTTACAGGAGAATCGGATCTATCAGACTTTGTGAAAGCCATAGTATTTTACCTCCATTATTAGTTGAAGGGCAGCTCCTCGTCGATTCCGTCAGGAATGTTCATGAAGCCATCCCCAGCTGCAGAAGGAGCAGGTTCATTGGAATAGTTGCTTCCGCCAAAGTTTCCACCATTGTTTGATGATGAATTCTTGGACTCAGCAAACTCCTGATCCTCAGCAACTACATCAGTTGTGTATACTTTTACGCCATCCTTGTTGGTATAGCTACCGGTCTGGATGCGTCCCGTTACGACTACCTTGGTGCCTTTTCTGAGATATTTTTCAGCGAACTCTCCGGACTTACCGAAAGCGACAATGTTAATAAAGTCAGCTGTCTGTCCATCCTGTGAATTGCCTCTGCCTCTTCTGTCAACAGCAAGTGAATATCTTGCAATTGCCATAGCGCTCTCACCCTGTGAGTATCTCACCTCGGGGTCTCTTGTCAAACGTCCCATAAGTATAACTTTGTTCATATTTTCGTCCTCTTCTATTTAAGCCTCGTTCTTAACGCATAAATATCTGATGACGCCATCCATAATACGCATACGCTTCTCGATCTCTGCTGGGGTTGTAGGCTCAGCGTCGAACTGGATGAAGTAATAGAAGCCTTCTGTCATTTTCTCGATCTCATAAGCGAGCTTCTTCTTACCCCACTCATCAATGTTGGTAATCTGACCACCATGCTTCTCGATAGTCTTCTTAACCTTCTCGATGACTGCTGTTCTGGCATCGTCTTCGATCTTTGCACTAACAACAACGGCTAATTCGTATTTGTTCATGCTATAGTTACCTCCTTTTGGTCTCTGGCTGCACTTATCAGTAGTACAGCAAGGAATTTATCACAGAATGGTATATTACCATATTCCTTTTACTATTGCAAGCATTTTTATCGAATTCCTTTAATGTTTTTTTCAACATTTTTTCTGGGCACCATAATCTGATGTCCGCAGCCCAGACATTTGAGCCTGAAATCCGCCCCAACTCGCAAAACTTCCCATTCATAGCTCCCGCAAGGATGTTGTTTTTTCAGTTTAACTATATTTCCTACGCTTATATCCATTGTTTTTTATTATAATTCTATTCCCTGGAGCCCTGCCAGCTCAGTGAATACTTTTCCTATCTTTTCCTTAATAATGAGAGTATTCTGTGCTCCCCTTACATCTATATCGCTCTCATTGATAACTACCAGCGTCCTGCCTCTGAAATAATTGATAAAAGAAGCTGCAGGATAAACCGTCAGGGATGTGCCTCCTATAATAAGCATATCCGCTCTGGCCAGAGCATCGATGGCACCCTGTACCTGATCCTCAGGAAGCCCCTCTTCATATAAAGTAATATCAGGTCTCACATTGCCGCCGCAGGAGCACTTGGGTATCGGCTCATCTGATTCAAAGATATAATCCGCAGGATACTCTTTTCCGCAGGCCTGACAGTAATTCCGAAGGGCACTGCCGTGGATCTCAAAAACTCTTCTGCTTCCGGCCTTCTGATGGAGCCCGTCGATATTCTGAGTTACAACACCGATAAGTTTGCCGGTTTCTTCCAATTTGGCCAGATATTTGTGCGCATTGTTGGGCTCGATATTCCTGGTGTCCATCTTCTGTCTGTGGAATTCATAATATACCTTGGGCTCATACACAAGACAGCTGTGGCTCAAAAGATACTCAGGCTGATACCTGTCAAATCGTACATCATGCTGATTATAAAGTCCATCCTTACTTCTGAAATCCGGAATGCCACTCTCTGTGGATACTCCCGCTCCGCCGAAAAATACTACTCGCTGGGATTCATCTATAAGCTCTTTTAACTTCTCTATCTGCTCAGACATTTTTACCCCCTTTCCAAAATACCTACTTTATTATAGTATCATATTTTCTCATTATAATAAGAAGAAAAAGCGTGATGCTCCATTGGAATTCATCACGCTTTAGTATCAAAAAATATTAGTATCCTCGGCTAATCAAAATCCGGCTTTCTTAAGGATATCTGCCAGAGAAGTTGTTGCTTCTCCGTCGCTTTCAAACTCGATCTTCTCTTCTGTGATCTCTGTTGCAGCGATTTCTTCAAGGGCCTTCATGCTGAGGCTGAGCTTGCCGTCCTTGATCTGGGTTACCTTAACCTTAACCTTCTGTCCAACCTTAAGAACTGCTGATGGATGTGCAATTCTCTGATTGCAGATCTGAGAGATGTGAACAAGGCCTGTCATGCCGTTTCCAAGGTTCACAAAAGCACCGTAGTTCTGAATGCTCTCAACAACGCCCTCAGTAACAAGACCAACCTGAACATTGGAGATCATCTCTGCTCTCTTCTTGTCTGCCTCTGCTCTCAGGAACTCTCTTGCAGAAAGAACAAGCTTGTTGTTCTCCTTATCTACATTGATAACTCTTACCTTAAGAGTCTTACCTACAAAATTAGGAATATCAGCTTCCTCAACATAATTGAGATCAAGCTTGGATGCAGGAATAAAGCCTCTGATTCCCTCAAGATATGCTACACAGCCGGCCTTAACAGCCTCTGAAACCTTAACATCCACGTAGGACTCTGAGTCCATAAGCTCCTTCAGTTTATCCCAGGCAAGTACCTGATTCGCTTCCTTCTTGGAAAGAAGAATATTTCCCTTACCGTCATCTGTGCTGACTACCGTAGCAGAGATCTCATCTCCCACAGCTATATCTCTGTGGATGGAAAACTTAGGATCGTCGCTTAAGTCTTCAGCCTTGATTATTCCCTGAGTGTAGTACTTAAGATCAAGAATAACCTCAGTATCAGATACATCGATTACTGTACCCTCGAGAATATCTCCCTCTTTTACCTTTCTAAAGGATCTGTCGATTTCATCTTTAAAATCATTCATTGTTTCTTCAGGCATTTCGCACCTCCCAGGAAAATTATCATAATACATATTATATAATAATTTTCTGACAATTAGTACAATAAGGCACAAAAATGGCATAAAAAAACCTGTGGAAAATTCCACAGGATGAAGAGGTGACAGGCGGATTTGAACCGCCGCTCAAGGTGTTGCAGACCTATGCCTTACCGCTTGGCTATGTCACCAAAACCAACATTGATATTGTAAAGGCTGCCAGCACAAATTGCAAGCCTTTTTAATGACTCCGACGAGAATCGAACTCGTGTTACCGCCGTGAAAGGGCGATGTCTTGACCGCTTGACCACGGAGCCTAAAGTGTAGCGACCGTGCTTCGGTGCTGTTATCGCTCTGCCCACTTCACTAAGCTCGAAAGGACCTCGCTAAGTGTCTGTGCAGGCTTCGCACCAAATTCGAAAATACCTCATTAGGTGCTCTAACTCCCCCTGTCGGACTCGAACCAACGACACTTCGGTTAACAGCCGAATGCTCTACCGACTGAGCTAAGGAGGATTATTGAAAAATACAAATACCATGCTTTCGCATGGTACCTATTGTACCTTCAAAACCGAACACTGAATATCTTAATCCAATTCCCTTGTTCCTATACCAACTATCGTTGGATAAGCCCTCGACCTATTAGTACACATCAGCTGAACACGTTACCGTGCTTACACCTTGTGCCTATCTAACCTCATACTCTCTAAGGGGTCTTACTGCTTGCGCATGGGATATCTCATCTTGAGGGGGGCTTCACGCTTAGATGCCTTCAGCGTTTATCCCTTCCGGACGTGGCTACCCAGCCTTATGCATCTGGCGATGCAGCTGATACACCAGCGGTCCGTCCACCCCGGTCCTCTCGTACTAAGGGCAGCTCCTCTCAG
>NZ_JHXX01000025.1 GCF_000621605.1 Butyrivibrio sp. MC2021
AAGCACTGCTATTATTCCCAACAAAACAGATAATTTCTTCATACGTCCAAACACTTCCTAAATCTATCATTTCAGACAACTTATGAATAATCATACCTTTTTTCAGACAAAAATAATAGCCCCGGACAATTCCAGAGCTATCACTATCATCCCTCTTTTACTGCATCCAGAGGAAATGGTATTACATTTGACGGTTCGTGTTGCTGTGCAATCCACAGTGTCAGTTTCTGCTGCATGTTCATCCAGCTTTCTGCTGATGTATTGGTTGCCTTGCTTATTCTGATAGCCATCTCAGGACTCAGTGATGCTTTCTCATTAACAAACTCCGATAAAGCTTTTCTGCTGACTCCAAGCATTCTAGCCGCATCAGTAACTGTAAGATTTAGTGGTTTCATCACATCTTCCAAGAATACATTTCCTGGATGTGTAGGTCTTCTAGTCATATATCTTTCCTCCTTCCTCAGTGATAATCCATATAGTCCACAAGATATGCATGGACTACTTGTCACTTTGCAATTTAATGTTCTCAAGAAAGCTGTCCACTGAATCAGCCACATCCCCAGTTACTTCAACCCGTTCTCCTTCCGGGAGGATTTGAAACAGTTGAAAGACATCATTTTGGTTGCTCTAAAGTCCCTCGGCGTCTGGGACATTAAAATCTCACATGCTGCACCGCCAATTATGGTGTAACAATCTTCATATCCAGCAAAATATTTAGCGAATTCGTCAATTCCTATTACTGCCACTCTATCTCCTCCAATACCATTTCTATTTCGCCTTGAACTCTGGGATCTTTTGTATCTTTCAACGAAGAAAACAAAGAAAGTTTATCTACCCTATCTTTATCGCTTAATTGTTTAGGGTCATAATTCCATAACTCAATTCTACATATAGAGTCAGGCTCTTCCCATTCAGGTTCGTCTAATATTTCAAATTCTCTGATAATCTCACTTTTCTTAAAGCAAGCATAAGTCTCTACCGATGGTGGATTTAGCATACTGATCTCAGAAAGTGCATAGTCAGAAGCTTTAAGAAGCTCCTTTACTTCGTCTGTTCTTTTTATATGGATAACATCGCTCACCGGAGTAACAAATATATCATTTCCAAGCTCTAATAATTTCTTTGGCTCAATCACCAGTTTGACAAATGTGTTTTTACCTTCCTTGCGTTCCTTCACAAAGCCTCTGGCAACAAGTTCTTTTGATCCTCTGGTCACATAAACAGGATCTAGTGCAAGATCTATTGCCAACTCTTTCTTTGAATACTCTTCTTTTTTATTGTACATAAGGAAAAATAGAATTTTCTGCGCATTGAAAGTTAGTCTAAACGAGGTATTTCTCACAGATTCTGAAAATTTCCTGCTGAATAGCACTCCTAAAAATGGCAGGTAGATTTGTGTTGGAATCATGATAAATGGAATATGATGCTTAACATAAGCATTTCTATTGTTTTTGGTAAGTTCATCAAACCAAAATGCAACAGGAGCATCAAATTTCTCTTTATAAAGCTGCATTTCTTTTGCTAAAACCCTGCTGTCAGCAGCACCTCGAAGCCTTATAATATAAAACAAGGACTGCTCATATTCCGCCTTAAAAAAACTCCTTCCAGAGACCAAATATCTAGGCAGACCACTCTTTTCTACATTTTCAGATATTTCAAAAACAAGCCCAAAAGCTTTTTCTAATTCTTTATCAAGCACCATAGTTACACCTATATAATCTTTTACATACAATTTGTAATAGTTTATTTATATGTAATTATAGTGTATTTGCATTATTAATTCAACTGCACTGCACCCTTGAAACCATGTCCTCTACCATAGCGAGCATTTTTCCTGCCAATTTGCCGTTCTCTTTAACCTGCGGTATAAGTGGTTTATCCAATTCATAATGAAGATATAGGATCTCAGTAATCCCCATCAACAATTCATCACCGCTTCTGCCAGGCATTTGAGGGAGCACTTTTCTTATTTGCTCTGATATTTCCATTACAATATCCTGCCATATAGAAAACCACTGCTCACTCTCGAGAAGATTGAACTCCCCCATCCACTCCCTGGGAGTATGAATTTCATCCATTCCTCCACAAGTTGTAGGCTGCAGGATATAAAAAATCTTAGCTTTCTTCCCTCCAAAAATTGCCTACAGCACAGCCATGCGGTATCACTTCAGGTCAACCGGCTTAGCGCCAAACCATCCCATGGATTTCAGCATATCTCTATGCCTAAAGAACAGTTATCCTCTGACTATTCAAAAAGCAAGACAAAAACCGATAAATAAACATGATTCATAAGTCACTAAGAACATAAAACCCAAAATAGTGGAGACTATTATCAGCCAGTCGAGCTGCCAATGATTACAACAACCATTGGGTTCCAAAAACAGGATTTGAACCTGTATTTCAAGCTTTTGGGCTTGCGCCTTATCCATTTGGCTATTTCGGACTTTTAAGTGGTTTTACAGACCATATTGTAACTTGACCCTGTTACAGGGAAGCCGGGTTCGAAGTTTTCGTGCTGCAGGCAATACTTTTACATTAAATTTCTATAAAAGTTGTAGCATTGGACACCTTGATCTGAGTATCAAGCTCAGTAAGCAGGGTATCGCGTTTTTCTTTTAGCGCATCAGCTTTTTTCTGTGCTTCAAGCGGATCAACTACTTCAGTTGTATTTTCCTTAACATATGCATCTACAACTCCCAGTGGCTTATCATCCTTTACCTTGGTATCCTTACCAAGGATAGAAAGCCTCATGCTTTCAGCAGTACTTTGGAGCTGCTTATTCTTCGTATCTGCAAACTGGATCATTTTCTGAAGATCAGTCTCCATCTTTTTCTGAAGCATATATTCAAAATTTGTGCTGCCATCATAAGAGCCTGTGCTTCGAAGTCTATTTCTTAGAGAAATCGCTCCAGCAACAGTATACTCACCATATGAAGTCTTTACCTTGGTCTTGGCATTTGATGCTACTATGGCTGAATCTATTTTCTGATATCTGTCTATCAGATCCTGGATCTGTTGATATGCGCTCTCTGCATTTTTAGCGAAATCTTCTCTGGAAATTCGCTCTTCAAATACCTTATCCTCATTAGGCTTTATCGTATCAATGAAAACCGCTTTACCTATCTTATCAGTGATTTTGTCAACAAGAAGGTCTCTTTCATCAAGTGCCTGTGTTACAAGCATTTTCTCTGCCATATCTACCACTCTCCTTTTCTAAGTATTACTCATCATTCTTCATTAGATATTTGTTGTTTATTACCTTCATCGATAACGGTCCGCTCAATGTATACGAATGAACCGGCTCTATGGGACGGATTACTATTCCTTAACTCGTGGTTGATAAAACATGAAGCTGAAACCTGCAAGTTTTCTATAGCTTAGTCGCGGGAGCAGGGTCGCAGGCATCCGGGGGATGCCACGCTTGCGACTCCGAGCACTGCGCAGGGAACCTGCGTTGCACAGCTTATGAGGCTGGGCTGGAACCATCTCCAGACTATCCCGCAATATAAACGGCTCTACAGAGAATCGAACTCAGGTTAGATGCGTATAAGACACCGGTTCTCACCATTGAACTACCACCCATCATTTTTTATATTAAAAAAGGACCTACCCACTTTCACGGATAGATCCTAAAACCCTGATTATTATTCCAATGTGCCTGGTATCAGTCTAACATCGGACTTTATAATCTATCCTTCTATTTCTTTCTATACCTTTTTTGCCGCGTGATGTCGCCAAATCGAGCGCACGAGTACTAAGCATATCGATCGTGCAATCATATGCTCTGGTTTCTATGGCTGTGAAATTTGTAAACATCATATTTCTCATTGAAAGCTTAAAACCTTACCTTTCGTAGTATTTCTGTTTTAATTTAACAAAAAAGGAAGCGGCCGCTATTTCTTAATATTCTTAGGCATTTCTAGTTTTATTTCCTTGTTTAGGAGACCTTATTCATAAGTTTTAGCAACAATCTCAAATCGAGGAAGTAGCAAAGAAATATAACCATGTCCCGAAGATATGATTATACCTCTTTTTATCAGTCTATCACGGTATCTTGAGAAAACAGCAGATGTCATGCCTACCTTCTTACATATTTCACTGACTTTGGTCTCATCCTTTTTTATTGCAAGAATGACTGCTCTATCCTGCTTTGATAATGAGGACCATATTTTTTTGTATACAAAATCATCAAGCATATCATCAAGCTTGAGGAGAATTTCTCTTAATTCCATTTCATCTCTATATTCATAATATAGAAGACCTAGCGCTTGGAATGCAAACGCATATCCCTTAGTTATCCGAGCAAGGTTCTTGGCATTGTCTTCATCAATCTGAAAAATATCTGCATACTGTTTCGTTATTTGATGCAAGCTTAGTGGTTCTAATGTTATTTTCGGGGTTCTAAGCAAAAAAGTAAGAGCTGGGTCGTTCTGGATTGCATAGATATTTTCATATAATCCTGTCATTAACAGGAAAACCGGATAATCTTTTCTAACAAAAATTTGAAACTGACTCGCAAAGTGACGCATGTTGTCATCATGCATTACTTCATCAATAGTAATGATTACTTTTTTATTATGCTTTTTTAATGAAGAAAGCATATTATCTATGATGCTTACGTTATCCTGAGGAGTATCATTTCCATTAACACCAATACCAAAACCTGCGATGGATATGTTGAATCCCTGTTTAAAGAAATCCGGGATTTTCTTGCAGGAATCGATCAAACGCATAGCACAGTCATTGATAAGATCCTGCGTTGAATTTAGGTCTATTACAATCCAATCCTTATCCTTACCAAGTTCATTTGTTATTGAAGTCATAAGTACAGTCTTGCCACTTCCTCTGATTCCTTCGATAAGATATGCCTGACTGATTGGATTGTCAGCCTCAAATGTACTTAAGATCATATCCGTATTTTCATATCTGGATATATATTCATTTGGCTGTTTTCCAAAAGTAAGAGTAAATGGATTATTCTTTTTCATAACATGACATCCTTTCATAATTCTTCATAATCCATTATACTTTCATAATTCTTCATAATTCAATATAGTTTTCATAAACTTTCATAATTAAATTACAATGCTTCTATATATTTCCTCGTTTCTGTATCCACAATATACAACTTCTGGTTACCATACGGATCCCCATTTGAGTATGTTGAAAAAAGATCCAGCGTCAGTACTCCTCCAAGGTCAAGTGGTTCCTCTACAGGTGTATGGCCCACTACCTGATAAAAGAGATCATCCCTGAACATCCTGTAAAAGTCAGCCTGAGGTCTTGCCCATATAGGCGAACTATCTCTCCATAGTTCCTGTTTTCCCATCCGATTGATCTTTGCAAGGATATCTTCAATTTCTTTCATATGATATCCACACATCTGAAAGACAAAACTCTCCGTAAGACCGGCATGACTGAATAGCACATCATCAATTTTATGGACAAATCTATAACGTTCTTCAAGAACACGTTCCAGTCTGGTAATGCCTTCAATAGCAGTTATCCTTGCCTGGACAGAATATCCCGATTCCATGGCATCCCATAGATAAGACACATCGTGATTACCATAGCACCACAATGAATGGTCATGCTCTTTGCCAAATTCAGCAGCACGATCCAGCGTCTCTTTATATGCGTCTAAATCATTTCCTTTCCCCCAGTCATCTACCAGGTCCCCGAGTATTACGATGTCGTCGTAGCTGTTCTCATCAACTCTATCAGCCACATCAAAAATCCATGGCTTTAGATGTACATCAGGAATCACAAGTACTCTGCTCATTTCAAAAAATCTCCAATTATTCCATCTGTTTCAGTGCTTCACTAATATCAAGATCCTTTACATCCCACAGATCAGAATCCCCCAGCGCGTACTGCAGGATTTGTCCAAGCCTCATATCCGGATGCTTTTTCCATACGTTTGAAATAGCTTTTAGGCATACTTCTATTCTTGCAGGATCCCTTGCTTCATCTTTACCTTCTATTACTTTTTCAAATTCCTGCCACACCTCTTCTTCGGAATATAGTTTCCCTTCTCTTATGGATTCTTCCGCCTCGTCAAGAGATTTCATAAGACCAAGCAGCGCGGCAGTCTTCCCGATTTCCTCATCATAGGGCTCAAGCTCTTCAAATAGATAATATGGGTATCCTGTGTGCCTGGGATGCTCCTTTATGTGAATGAACATCCCATCATGTCGTCCGCCATGAGGTACTATAGTATATTCCTTGCCAATCTCCAGTTCTTCCTCAGTAAAATAATTACCATCGCCAAGAAAATCATGCTTCCTTCCTATGCATCTGATCTTTCTTGGTGTATTGTCAAATGTGTTAAGATCCTTCGTCATCACAGGACGATTATTATCTACTGTGCCTGCTTTATTGCCGCTTGCTCTATTGGCAAAAACATCAAGACGCCTTAAAAATTCGCTTTCTTCACAATTCCACAGTTTATCCTGATCAGGAATCACATCCATCACAAATTGACCGAATCTAAGATCCGGATGATTCTCCCATTCTTCTGCAATTTTGTTTAAAAATGGCCGTATTCTATTCTTATCTCTCATCTTTTCTCAATCAAAACTTCCCATTTCTTTACGGCCACAGGGACTAAAAGATTATCAACACTTACACCCAAGAGACCGCTGAGAACATAAAGGTTTTCAATCACAAAAAATGATCCTTTATGGCGCCATTTATTAACTGCCTGTGGAGTAATACCCAATTTATCAGCAATAGTCTTGTCTTTTAATCCCTTTGATTTAATCAGATCGCACACCTTATTCTTTGTAGCTTCAATATCAAGTCCTTTTACCCTGTCAGGTTCTTCCCAGCATGCTGTGTAATCCAATAGTCCCAGTCTCTGCCGAAATCTATTCATTTCAATGATCTCCATTATTTTTTCATATCCTTCATCCATAAATATTTTCCCTCTATGCCTACTATGAATGTAATCTTTTCATCAATCCCAAAGGTCCCAAAACCATTCTTTAAACATATCAATAGCTCTGTCCTTGCATTCGTCTCTATATTGGTCAAGTTTCCTACTTTCTTCAAAATATTGGTCTTCTATCTCTTTATATTCAGGCACATCTCCTGGATGATACAACCTGTACAAGCCCTCTTGTTTCTCCCTGGCAATTTCATCCTCTGTTCTTAGTTTTTGTCCATGCTTCCCATATTTTTCTCTAAATTCCTGATATGCCTTATGATAATCCTCTTCATATTTGTTTTTCTTAGTGCAGGTATCCTCATTCGATTCATTCAAAAGAAATATCATTTCCGACAAGATGTCATCCCATTTCTTCATACCTGCATTATCAACATCGTCTGATCTACCTGTACCAAACAATGCATGTTTTTCCTGTTTTTTCAATACTCATTTCGCTTCTTATACTATGTAATCAATAAACTTATGCCTTTTCTCATATATATTGTATTGGAGATTAATTCCATTGTATATAAACCCGTGGTTGATAAATTAGAAAATCGCTCTATCAAAATGATTAAATAATAGTCCCAGGAACGGGTAGCAGGCATCCGTGGGATGCCATGCTTGCGACTCCGAGCTCTGCGAGGGATCCCATAACCTTCCGCGTATGAAGCGGATGCTCTGCCTCCCCCGCTATCCTGGAAAAGCGGATACAGAGGGGGCGCAGACATCCAGGGGATGTCACGCTTGCGACTCCGAGCTTGCGAAGGGAACCCACAACCTCCCGGTTAACAGCCGGGCGCTCTATCAATTGAGCTATATATCCAAAGCTGCGGTAGCAGGACTCGAACCTGCAACTTCCTGAGTCAGAGTCAGGCGCTCTACCAATTGAACTATGCCGCATTGGTGCTGCTGGTGGGCCTCGAACCCACGGCCTTCGGTTTAAGAGACCGTTGCTCTTCCAACTGAGCTACAACAGCTTAGTGCTGCCTATGGGATTTGAACCCATGACCTACGGTTTAAAAGACCGTTGCTCTTCCAACTGAGCTAAGACAGCAAAATGGGCCCGGGCGGAGTTGAACCACCTCGCAGGGATTTTCAATCCCCAGCTCTACCAGTTGAGCTACAAGCCCTTAGAGACGTAAGTGGGAGTCGAACCCACGCTCGCGGAGTTGCAGTCCGCTGCCTTTCCAGCTTGGCTACTACGTCTTACTACGACACTTGGAATCGGACCAAGATTGCAGGAGTCAAAGTCCTGTGGGCTACCATTACCCCATGTCGTAAGATGCAGTCTTAAGCGACTGCGATTATGTCATCAATAGGAACTTCAAGATAAACTGAAAGAGCCACGATTCTGTCTATACTTGGAAAATCTCTCCCCTTAAGTATCTGTACACAAGTGATGTACTTGCTCCAAGGTATTCTGAAACCTCTGATACTGTATGACCGCTCTCTCTAATCAGCTCCCTGATCCTTATTCCTGTTCCTTCGATATCTATTACTGGATAATCCATTTCTTTTTCTCTCCTTTTTGCATTAAAAAATCCACCTAACGCAAGTTAAGTGGACCCAGAACTACTCTATTCTCAATGCTCAGGATTTCTTCGGATTATCTTTTCCCAGATCCTAGATCATCAACCACCAACTTGCAATTTGCATAACTAACAAAGCACTTCTGATTCTTGCAGAACTGCATAAACTGTTTGTTATTAAATTGCTTGTTGATAGTTACGTAGTACATTCTTAATTCTTCTCCTTAAACTTCGCTGCTGTTTCGCAGCTCTTTTGCGTTTCTGTAATTATATTATTATCCAGAAACCTTGATCTGTATAGTGTCATCAGATGACACTGAGCGTTTGCGGAAGGATTCGAACCTTCGGCACAGTTTAGCCGTGCTTCGCTTTAGCAGAGCGATACCATAAGCCATCTCGGTCACGCAAACATAGTGGGTGGAGCAGGAGTTGCACCTGCGATGTTTCTGATGTGGGGGTTTTACAGACCCTTGCCCTCGCTGCTAGGCATACCCACCCATAATAGCTCCTGCGGGGTTTGAACCCGACATCTCCAGCTTGAGAGGCTGGCGTCCTAGCCGATTAGACTAAGGAGCCTTACTGATTCCAACGGGACTTGAACCCAGTATCTCTGGCTTGAAAGGCCAGTGTCCTAACCCTTTAGACTATGGAACCATGCGCAGGCGCTTTCACGCCCGCTAATCTATATTCAGTTCATGCGCTTAGTGAATAAAGCCATTCCCCTTCAACTACGATAATGTCATCCATAGCAACACCTAAAACAGCTGCTAATACGACTAAATTGTCAAGTGTTGGCATGGCAGTTCCGTGCTGCCACTTGTAAATCGCCTGTGGAGTAGCAAAACCGAACACATCCTGTAAATCCCTAACAGACATACCGGCTGCCACTCTTAAATCTGTAATTCTCTGTCCCGTAGCGACCATATCGATCGCTGGAATATTCTGTGTCATTTCCGACTCCTTTCTGGCCAATGGCCAAGTACACGAGGTGGGATTCGAACCCACATGCCTTTCAGCGTCTGATCCTAAGTCAGGTGCGTCTACCAGCTTCGCCACTCGTGCATACGCAAGCTTCACTATGCTCGAAAGAACCTTGCTAAGTGAACTTGTATGGTTCGCACTAAGCTCGGCAATACCTCGCCAAGTGCTCTACTCAACAGACCCGCCAGGACTTGAACCCGGACTAACAGTTTTGGAGACTGCTGTGCTGCCAATTACACCACGAATCTATAGCGCAGAGCCTGGGATTCGAACCCAGATATCCGTGAGGAATGTCGGTTTTCAAGACCGATGCTGTACCAATTGAGCCAACTCTGCATGTTTTAGACAAAATAAAAAGCTGCCTGCCTCATCTAAGAGGTAAGCAGCTGCCAAACATGTTCATCTATAAGCTCGGATCCTGTCTCTCATGATCCTGCCAAAACAACATTTTCTCGCATTTGCCTATCCTTAAATGAGCGCATGAAATTAAACATCCACTCTGATTTACTCTGGAGTGATGATTCATAACTTTCGCTATAAAGGCAATAATTGCGATTCATTGTTGTCATGTCTCTTTATTTTCCTTTCCGGGAGCTCTTATCTGCTCCGCTTATCTCTTTCTATATCGTATAGTAACACCAGTTAGTTTAGTTGTCTATTAGCCTCGTAGTATAATAATTCCAAGCTTTTTCCTCAGCTCAATATCCTGGTGCTGCTTCTCAAAGTATGACCTTAGCTTGATCTGCTCAGATCTCTCCTGGTAGGAATACTGGTCCGTGACCTGATTTTTCATTGCAACATCAAGACCCTTGAGCCAATTGATCTTCTTGGTGGAATTAAGATGGTTATTAATATCCGGGAGCTCATCCATATCTATGGCAGTCTGTATATAGCTCTTTAGCCTGTTATATGAGCCAAAAGAACCTGGGCAGGTGATGTTCTTTTCATCCATGTATGAGCATAGGGCAAACATCTCTATCTGCGTCGCTTCTTTTGGATCAACATCTTTTACACTGATATTATAAGAGCCATAATCACCAAGCGAGACCGTAATTATAGGATTCTGTTCAGTAGAATTTTCCGAGTATCTTGCAATCATTGTCTGGGAAGCATTGGGTCCAACGGCGATTGCAGACATTCCAAGTACTTTACCATCTCCTGCAGATGGCGCTATGGACGTTGTAGATGTCAATTCTACCGCAAAGGGCTTATTCAGAGCACTCGCTGTGACTGCACTGGCTGCAGCTGTCTTATACCAGCTGTGATCATTTCTTCTGTCATAAGAATCTATAGCATAAAGACTCATGCAAGCTCCTTTCTTTCATCGAAAAGCCTTTGGATCTTATCTTCGTATTCTTCTTCGGCTTGCTTTTCCTCTTTTTCCTTCAAAGCTTCCTGAATGTCATCCAGATCCTTATCTATGCGTTCCATGAGTTTATCCCATTCCTTTTCGGTAAACTCCTGATTTCCTATCTGGATCTTAACTTCGGTCTCATTGTTAAGAAGCTTATGATAAAGCTCAGTTTTATATGAATTGATCTGCTCTATCAAAGAGTTTTCCTTAATCTCTGGCTCTTTTTCCGCATCAGGAGTCTCGTTCTCCTCAGCCGTATCTTCTATCGGCTTGGACTTCTCTTCCTCGATCTCATAACGCTTCCTTGTGCAGTGATTATACTCATGAATGGCCCTCATGATCGCATTGAGGTCCTCCGGCGTGAACATACTGGAAGCCTTAGCCAGCTGATCGAGGTTGTCTACGTTCACATGAAGAGCTCCGCCACTTGGAAGATATATCTTAAGGACCTTTTCTTTCTCATACATGTTTCCAAGGGTTATGGCATTCTGCTGATAATCGCATTCAAAAATCACGCCATTGTAATTGATGATGCCATCCTTAGCCAGGAAGTTATAAGGACATTTCTTCTCACTGGCCTCACTGAGATGAGAACCAAAGCTTTTAGAAGTCTCATCTACACCTGTATAATTCTCTTTTCCCGCTACAGAATATGTATTGTCCGCATAACAATCAAGTGCCAATGCTGCTATACCCATAATGCCAGCCTCCTAAATGGTAACAAAAAACGTGCCCCTTCATAGGATAATCAATCCATTGAAAAGACACGCATTCCTTTTGCTATCTTATATATCGGTAATTCTCTTTAATTGTTTATACCGCCAATAAAAAAGAATCAGCTCCAAATCCATCGTAAGCGTCAAATAAATGGTGTTGAATCATATATGGATACATGATATGCTTTCTTTTGTTGAAATATAAAAACAGAGGTTGCAAAAGATGAGACGTTGATTGTCTGACAAAAAGTAAAGCAAAATTCTTTTGCCTGCTTGGCAGGTTTATTTTTGTACGCTTACAGTCAGATTATAATACACGTTGATGGCCTTAGTTTATTTCATATAGGGTCTTATTGAATGGATACGGCTGCTTTGCGTACAGGAATGTATGCAAGGCAGTTTTTTCGTTACAAGTATTTACTTTTTGTTGGAGGATCCGTTCGATGACTAATAAATTTAATATAGACAACCTGGAAATCATGTCATTTCTAAATGGCCTTGTTTTCTTTGCGCCAGTAGCACTTTTAGTTAGAACACGCGTAGGGATTAATCTTGACCAATTCTTTATTTTACAAGCTACGTTGTCTCTTGTGATTTTCTTAGGAGAAATTCCTACAGGAAAGATTACTGATTTTGTGGGCTATAAGAACACTATTGTTCTATCACAGATCATGTTTCTGATTGCAAGAAGCCTGATATTAGCTGCTTTTTTATTTAAAAACTACTACTTGTTCTTTGCAGAAGCCATCATTGAAGGTATTGCCATCAGCTTTACCTCGGGAACTATCAGTGCATATCTTTATCAGAAATATGATGAAAGTGAATATGTTGTTAAAAATGCCAGGGTAAACAATTTCAGCACGGCTGGTTTTATTGCCAGCACCATTATGTATGCAGGCATTTACCACTTCTTTGGGATAGAAGGTTTACTTGTTCTCACTGTTATGATGAATGTTATAGCGGTTTTTGTAAGCTTTGGCATAGAAAGGGAGCATCTAATAAAAGACTATACTACTGATAAGCTGGTTACGGAGAAGCATAAGCTATTCATTCTAAAGTTCAATGCTGAGAATATCACAATCATGGTTACCTTGGCGCTTGTTAGCATATCCTTTATCCTTATCAACTTCTTTTATGTAGATAAGCTCGAAATGCTTGGAATATCCGAAGAATGGATGACAGCAATTATTCTTGGATATTCTATGCTCCAGATGGCATCGGAAAAGATTCTTGCCATTATTGGAGAGAAAAACTATTTCAAGGCTTTTATAATCGGTTTCATTGTTTCGGGAATCTGTATGCTTGTTTTCGGTAGTGTGAATTCAAAGCTGATCATTATCCCAATCATGCTGTTTCTTCCGCTTGTAGTTTCAGTTCCTGCATATATATTTGATGGAATTGAAAATAAAGTCGTTGATAAAAATCATCTTGGAGATAGGCGGGCGGAAGTTTTATCAGCTTACAACATGGGAGTAGGTCTCGTGGAAGTCTTATTTCTCTTTGCATCAGCCTACGTTTCAGGGCTTGGAATATCTGCATGCTTTACAGTGGTTGGAGTGTTAATGATACTTCTTGCGGGAGCGTATGTAGTTTTAAAATAATCAACTGAAAGATTAGTTGTATTTTCCACTTCAATAAGCCGCCACAGGGCGGCTGTATCTGATATATGTGATTATCCGGCAGCTTGAAATTCATCTTCCAAGCTGCCATTTTTATCCGGCTTATAGTAGGGCTTGGTATTCGATTTCAGTGAGAATGCCTTATTATCTGCGAACTTTTCTCGCTCCCATGCCTTGTACTTTTCAGACCATGGCATTAGCTCATCCAGCTTTGCACTGCCAGTCACGTTCTTGTAGGCCAGCGCCTCTTCAAGAACGTACTGAAGGTAGAGCTCTGGATTCGCTCCGTTTCGCCTGGCTGTTTCCACGAGGCTGTGGACCACCATGCCTGCCTCAGCGCCTCTTTTGGTATTGAAGAACAGACTGTTGCGGCGAAGCAATGCCACAGGCTTTATGGCTCTTTCACAGGCTGCATTGGTCATAGGGATGTGACCATCCTCAAGAAATCTCCGCAGATATTTCTCCTGGTTAAGAGAATAGGTGACAGCATCCTTCATCTTATACGAAAGTGTTGGATCTGACAGGTCTATCCCGTGCATGAAACCAAAGAAATCGTTGACAGCTTTTTTGACTTCGCCCTGTCTCTTTAAATAACGCTCATGGGCAGATAATTCGGATAGTTTGTACTCTTCCAGATATATACGGTTGACGAGGATGATTCCCTGCATTTCGATCATATCATCTACGGCTTCCCTGCTCATTCCTTTATGGTATGAGATTCTGAACGCATCAACAAGGCGTCTCCTTGCGTGGTCATAGCAGCCGGTCACAGTAATCAGCCCATCTGTCTCCTTTTCAAGAGTCGGATATGAAATGTAAGCGTCACAGGTAATGTCAGTCCTGCCACAGCCATCATAGAACTTTCTGAGATGGTCAGTACTGCGGGAAAGCTCAAAGCAGTAGATGACTATGGGATTCACGCTGTCATCAAGCTCGCTGCTCATGTGCGCCCAGACAAAGTCCTTTGTGCCGGATATTTCGCCTTTTTCAAGGTCATGGATTGCAAGGTAGGTGGTCTCATCGCCCTGCAGATATCTGTAGCCACGAAGGGTATTTGCCGCATGGTCATAAGCAATGACGAGTCTTTCTTCAGTAAACTTTATGATCCAGTTTGAGATGGTCTGCCGTGACAAAGCGGCTCCATGATTTTCAAGATCAGCTTCCTGTCTGTAAATAGTTGCACACATAAAGAACTTCTGGTACATCATATGAGAAAGGGCAGACTCTGTAACCGAAGAATAGCGCATCATGACACCGGGCATCGGCTGTGCAAATATAATCCTCTGAAACAACCTTTATCTCACCTGTTTCAAGGTCTATACACTTATAGTACTGATCCAGGATTGTTGGATATTCATGAAATAATGCATACTTGCTGTCAAATCCGGCAAACATCAGCTGTGGCTCATCAATATCAGCTAAAACCTGTGTGCTTCCATCACTTTTTATCTTAAGTATCTGGCTATTCCAATCATCAATTGCCTTGAAAGCCACAACAAATCCATACTCATCAAGAGCCCTTGAAATGCTGTATGTCCCATTCTCACCGTACATCCAACCTTTATTTGCAATAAGTCTACAATTTTCCAGGGCTTCTAGTACCTCTCCGATGGATGCTTCGCTTTCGGTAAAAGAAAAATCGTCTGCCCTAAGTGAAAAGATATCCTCTGCATAATGGTAATCGTCCAGGCTCCCCAGAGAAGATGTAATATAGATATTTCCATCATAAATCTCAAAATTCTTTAAATCATACCTGCGTTCAAGGGATGTAACTTCTGTAAACTCCTTGGTATTCATATCAATCGCCCAGATATGCTCTACAACGTCCCCGTGATCATCTGGATCAAGATACTCTGAATCTTTGTAGAAAAAGATACCTTCAGATTCTGCCAAAATATTGCTATACCAAGGTATTGGATGTCCGTTTTCTTCAGCAATATCATCCATCTCCTGATAACTGTACTTTCCGACATATTCCCCGTTTTCATCCACAACGTAGAGATACTCTTCGCTATCCTCATGAGGTAGAAGGTACTCATTAACCAAAGGAGTAATCTCTACCTTTTTCTTAATATCTTCTTCGTTGCTATCATCCTCTGCAGCTAATACGCTAGCATTACTACTAGCTATTGCAGATGATTCAGGCTCTTTTTTAGCATTACTACATCCAACCAGTTGCACAGACATTACCGCAACCAGTACTATCCCAAACAATTTATTTTTCATTTTCTTATATACCTCAAAACATGACACTTATATCATCCTCTTATTATACTTAACAAATAAGCGGCTTACAATCACTTTCATGACCGCAAACCGCGATGTATACTGGCTTTTTACCACTTTTTCTTCTCTTTAATGCCCCATCTTCAGTTTAAAATACATCAAGAAACTACGTTCGAATTAAAACTTAAACCAAGAATTATTCTCGTTGAGGAAAAATAATCTTCCGGTATAATGCTCATTCCAACAAACTGGAATTGTTAACACTCTGTCTTATTGCACCGGAGGCATAAAGCATAAAATGCAATCGCCAGAAACTGTGATACCACAGACACAGTGACAAGATACACAGGATTCAAATCATACAGGGCACCGAGAAGCCAACTGCCCAGAAACCACGCAATACCAAATCCTGTCTCAAATATTCCGAAACCGGTGCTTCGCATGGAACGCGGGACGATTCCGCTGACAGCTGCTTTCATAATACTTTCCTGCGCACCCATTCCAATCCCCCACAGAATTATCCCAGCTCCGATCAACCAGGCATTTCCAGTCATAAAAACAAAACATGAGAAGAATGTGCTGCATAGTGTGGAAATGATCAGAGCCTTCAGCCCGACCTTATCATAAAGCCAGCCAAAGAATAGTGCAGCAAAGGCATCCACAGCCATTGCCCCAGCATATAGCAGGCTGAGCATGGATTCATTAAATG
>NZ_JHXX01000026.1 GCF_000621605.1 Butyrivibrio sp. MC2021
ATAATATTCCAGGATAATGAAATAAGCAAATCGGTTTTTCTGGTTAAAACAGGAGGCGCCTCATGAAATTAAATCGCATTCATCATATTGCGGTGATTTGTTCCGACAAAGACACTGCTCTGAACTTTTACCATAATAAGCTTGGCTTTCGAATTCTGCGAGAGAACTATAGACCGGAACGGGATGATTGGAAGATTGACCTTAAGCTCGATGACAGCGAAATTGAACTTTTTATTATGAAGGATCATCCACTCCGTCCTTCTCCCGAAGCTTACGGATTGCGTCATCTTGCTTTTCGTGTAGATAGTGTAGATGAGACCGTCGCAGAATTGGAGTCTATGGGTATCCCTTGTGAACCGATACGACGGGATGCTTTCACGGGTGAAAAAATGACGTTTTTCCGTGACCCGGACGGGCTTCCTTTGGAAATACATGAGTAAACTACTTGTGACAAATGAGATTGGTCTGGCTGAAGTGTTAGCAAGTTCTCCCGGAAAACAATGCAGAACGACAAATCGGGATTTGCAGAGGTGAACGATATGGTTGATTATGGACTAAATGATAGAGTAGCTATTATTACAGGAGCAAATAATCCGTGGGGAATTGGAGCAACGACAGCATTGGCTTTTGCTCGTGAAGGAGCAAAGGTTGTCTTAGTATATAAAAAAATCTTCAGGACGTTTGATGCATCCAAGATGGATAAAAATGGTGTAGACAGATACTACGGAGCAAATGCGGGAACGGCAGAGGTGGTAGAAAGCAAACTCAAGGAAATGGATGCGGAGTATCTTGTCTTAGAAAGCGATATTTCAAATGAGGATGCAGTAAAAGAAATCTATTCTACAGTCCTTGAAAAATATGGTCGAGTTGATATTTTGCTTAATAATGCCGCAACAGATGACGAAACTGGCTATGATACGATTGAAACGATTACGCAAACTGTGATTGATGATACTTTTGCGGTCAATGTTCGTGGGAGTATTTTGATGATTCGAGAATTTGTTAAACATCGCGGTGATTATGGAAGAATCATCAACATCTCTACTGATGCAGCGCAAATTTTCGCAGGTCAGATTACTTATGGAGCAAGCAAAGCAACCTTAGAGGCACTTACCCGTAGTATTGCTCTTGAGGTCGCGCCGTATGGAATTACTGTGAATTGCGTTTCACCTGGTCCTACACAAACAGGATGGATTGATGAAGATTTTGAAAAGGTAGTCATTCCGTTAATTCCAATGGGAAAGTTAATTCAACCAGATGATATTGCCGAAACGATTTTGTTCTTGGCAAGCAAGCTGGCAAGAATGATTACAGGTCAGGTAATCAAAGTGTCTGGTGGAAAGGCACTATAAATTCCAGTTTTTTCAGGAAGACAACTTTGGAAAGGAGAAACCATATGCCACGGCAGTCTATATTCGATATGAAGTTTTCGAACGTGTTCCCCCTGTTAATCCAAAAGGCTGAGAGGAAAAGCAGGACCCGTGCTGAGGTTTACGAAGTAACTGCGTGGCTCACGGGCTATACCTCGGAACAGATAGACGCTGCCCTTGGCTCTGAGATTACCTATGGTACATTTTTCACCGATGCACCTTCTTACAACCCCCGTGCCGAACTTATTAAAGGCAAAATCTGCGGTGTTCAGGTGGAGACAATTGATGATCCCTTGATGAAAAAGATTCGGCAGCTCGACAAGCTCGTCGATGAACTGGCAAAAGGAAAAACGATGGAAAAGATTTTACGATGAGGCAGAGCATTCCAGATAACAAACATGTCGTACATTCATTGTACTGAATGGCGGAACACACGGGGAGAGATAATACTAAAGTTACGACAGCAGACCGAATTAATAACATTTTTTTGAACGATAACATCGTTTATGTTTTCGTATAACAAAAGTGTTAATAAAGAGGCAGCGCTATACAGGTATGACTTCCCGGAGATACTGCTGATCCACACACAGCGTCCGGACGCAACAGCCTGTGCTGAAATGGAGATCTGGAACAACCGCATGAAGCATCGATGCAGGAAGCCCTTCTCAGCTGTATCAGGATAGAATAATTCTTATCACTGATATGGTTGGGGAGGGCTGTTTGTTATACACGCAAAACACAAAACTGCTGTTTTTTTGAAGTTTTGCGTTTATAGTATAAGCAGTGAGGTAGATTGGAAATTCCCAGAGGGGACAGGCTTTTATCAGCCGATTGTCCTCGCCAGGAAGTGAAAATACGGGATTTGTGGAGGGAGATAGATGGTTGAATATGGATTAAAGGATAAAGTGGCGCTGATTACAGGGATGAATAATCCTTATGGGATTGGTGCAACGACGGCGCTTGCTCTTGCTCGTGAAGGAGCAAAGCTGGTTCTGGTATATAAGAGAATCCACAGACCATTTGATGAGAATAAAAACCATCGAATATCAGCATGATTGGTTTTTGCGAGCTTATTTGCACACAGTCGATAATGATTGTGTGCAAATTTTCTATTCAGTATAATGGTAGAGTCTTTGTTTTCTTAAATAACACGTGTAATCATTTGCGGCAGAAGAAATCACATGTTTTTTTAAAAAAAGTTGTTGACTGTAAACATTGTTTATAGCCTACAGTTGCTTCATGAATTGAAAATGGAGGTGCATGTATGACAATTAAAGAAGTGGAGCAGCTGTTAGAAGTTCCCAGAGCAACGATAAGGTTTTATGAAAAAGAGAATCTTATAAAGCCAGTCAGAGAAGTATTATTGATGCTCCAAGGAAGAATGGCGTTGAGGTTATTTACGTTCAACATGATGATGGACCAGGGACAGGCTTTTCTGATGGCGATGTAGATTTTGAAATAGCTGATCAGGTGGCTCCGAAGCCTTTAGAAAAGATATTTGTAAAAGAAATAAATAGTTGCTTTGGGAATAAAGGACTTGTCGAGTATCTAGATAAACAGAAAGTCAAAGCGCTGATGATAGTGGGACTTCAGACTAATTTCTGCATTGATGCTTCTGTGAAATCAGCTTTTGAAAGAGGCTATAGAGTAATTATTCCAAAGGGCACCAACTCTACTGTTGATAATGACTACATGGATGCGGAGACAACGTACAAGTACTACAATGAAATGATGTGGCCTAATAGATTTGCGGATTGTGTTTCTTTGGACGAAGCAATTGGAATGATGGAGAGACTATGAACAATCAAGAGATCATGAAAATTGAACACATAGCGATGTATGTAAATAACCTTGAAGAGGTCAGGGATTTCTTTGTAAAATATCTGGGTGGGACTTCAAATGCTGGATACCACAATGCCTCTACGGATTTCAGATCCTTTTTCGTATCATTTGATGATGGAGCAAGGATTGAGATAATGAACAAGCCCCAAATGGATGATTCAGAGAAGACTCTTAACCGTTCAGGATATGTTCATCTTGCATTTTCTGTAGGAAGCAAAGAAAAAGTAGATGAGCTTACGGAACGATTGAAACAGGACGGCTATGAGGTCATAAGTGGTCCGCGAACCACAGGTGACGGATACTATGAAAGTTGTATCATAGGAATTGAAGGCAATCAAATAGAGTTGACGATATAGGTAGCATACGTATTAAATATCATAAGCAATATGCCACCGGTTGGCGCTATTACCATGCTGAGCATGATAATATCTGAAAGCGTACTAATCACATATCCGATTCAGATTTTTGTAGGAAGTAGCTTGATTCTTTTTCTGTCCCGGATGATTTTCATGAGACGGCAGGATAACAAGCTTTATGAAAAAGAACATGAACTTCATGCAGAATGAGTTATAGGTTGTATTTCCTCACATATTGCACGGATCTCTTCACTGAAAACAGTATCTTTGGGCCAGATGAAGGTAAAATCATGTTTTACCCTAAAGTCGTCAAGGGGGATTGTTTTCAGATATCCGGACTGCAGTCCTGATGCAACCGCTGCTTTATATAAAAAGGTGATGCCACAATCTTTTTCAATAAGGCTTATTATGGCATGCATGTTCTCCACCTGGGTAAAATTCCTAAAATCACTTGTGGAGTAATTGTTCAGGGCAAGAGCTCTTTCCAATATATTGCGCGTTCCTGAACCGGGTTCTCTTATAAGAATTCGCTCGGGAAAGAGATCTTTTATCACGCGTGGCTTCTGATTGAAAGAGTGCTTTGCCGAACAGACAGGAACGAACTCTTCTTTGCTAAAAAGCAGCGTTTCATAATCATTTTCAGGGAAATATCCTTCTACAAGTGCAAAATCTATAACACCGTCGGAGAGTTTTTTAAGAAGCTCCGATGTGTTGCCAAATGTAATCATAAGATTAGTATCCGGGTGATTTTTTATGTAATCACTGATCGGATCAGCAATTATGTATTCTCCTATGGTCATGGTGACACCAAAAGAGATGTCTTTTAAGCCATGGTTATTCTTTGAAAGTATTTCTTTGAGACTTTCATCATCATTTTTTATCTGATTCATTTTTTTATACAGGAGTTTTCCGTTATCAGTTAGAAAAAGTTTTTTTCCATCCTGAGTAAACAGCTTTGTCCCGTATTCATTTTCAAGATGATGTATGTGCTGAGAAACAGCGGGCTGAGTAATATTCAGCTCCTTAGACGCCTTGGTGAAATTGAGGTGCCTGCAAACACATAGAAAGGTATCTATCCTGAAATCCAGCATAATCAGTCCTCCCTAACGATAAGAAATGTTTATGGATATATAATAATATATAATTTTATCTTTTTCAAAAGACAGAATAGAATAAGACCTGCGAAAGAACAGATTAAAAAGAGAGAGAGGTCTTGAGATGGATTTTTTGAAAAAGAATTACATGGGAGTAATAGTATGCTTCACTATTGCAGTTCCTTCATGGCTCCTGGGAAAGCGCTTCCCTGTCGTTGGCGGAGCGGTGATTGCAATCATTCTGGGCATGATAATAGCCCTGTTCTGGAATGACAAGGGGAAGGCGGCTGATGGAATAAAGTTTACATCAAAGATAATTCTGCAGGAGGCTGTTGTCCTCCTTGGATTTGGTATGAATCTTTCGGTCGTTCTTCAGACCGGGAAACAGTCACTTCCTATAATTATCTGCACGATTTCAACATCGCTTATCCTATCATGGATTCTTCATAAGGTTATGAATATCAAAGGAAACACAGCTACTCTTATCGGAGTTGGCTCATCAATATGCGGCGGCTCAGCAATTGCAGCTACGGCTCCTGTCATTGATGCGGATGATGATGAAGTGGCACAGGCAATTTCTGTGATATTTTTCTTTAACGTGCTGGCAGCACTTCTTTTTCCTTCGCTGGGAAAGCTTATAGGTTTTGATATCACAACAGGAGAGGCTTTCGGTATTTTTGCGGGAACTGCAGTTAATGATACTTCTTCCGTCACCGCAGCTGCATCAACCTGGGATAGTATGTGGAACCTGGGGAGTCAGACTCTTGATAAGGCAGTTACGGTCAAGCTTACAAGAACACTGGCTATCATACCTATTACACTGGTACTTGCGTATCTGAGGGCAAGGGAAGCAAAAAAGGATGGAAGTTCGACAAATGGCTTTAGCTTTAGAAGAGCATTTCCGATGTTCATAGTCTTCTTTGTGATTGCTTCAATTATCACAACTATTTGCTTGAGAGCAGGTGTCCCTTCTTATGTTTTTAAGCCACTTAAGGAACTTAGCAAGTTCTTTATAATAATGGCCATGGCTGCTATTGGCTTGAACAGTAACATAATCAAACTAATTAAATCAGGTGGGAAGCCGATTTTGCTTGGCGGCTGTTGCTGGATCGGAATAACAGTTGTCAGCCTTTTGATGCAGCATGTAATGGGAATATGGTAAAAGAAAAATAGGCGTTGACAAATACTCCCCCCTAGTATATATTGCAAATGGTAGGGGGGACTATTTTGTCGTCCCGTATTTATTGTCAAATTATGAACCAAAAAGACTATGAAATTTTTGGATGGACCTAGGGAATCCACCGCAAGCGGTACCACCCTTAGGTCGAAGAATGGAGGATACTCGAATGAAACTTGAAGAAATACTAAAGATGGTTGATCACACACTGCTTGCTCAGGGAAGCACATGGGATGAGATAAAAAGGAGATAGAAGATCTTGGCTATAAGGTTGTTTCTGTACAATAAATAGCCGGGATATGATACTATTAGTCAACATATGAATAATAGGGAGATTACTTATGGCACATAAAAAGACAGTCAGAACAGCAGCACAGAAAAAGGCTCTGACCAACCGGTTGAAACGTCTGGAAGGGCAGATACGTGGCCTGGAAAAAATGATCGAGGATGACGTATATTGCAACGACATCCTTCAACAGTCCATGTCTGCAGCCTCAGCAATAGACGGCTTTAATCAGGAACTTCTTGGATATCACCTGAAAGGATGCGTTACGGACGGCATAAAAAATGACGATGAAGAAATCGTGGACGAATTATTGAAGACGATCCGTAAACTCATGAAATAAAAGAATTACATTCATGAGTAACTATTCCGCGATAATAAAATATGTAGGAGAAATATGCAGACATCTGAGAGTTTTCGATTAAGTGCATTATTATCCTTTTCAGGAGGATTACAGGATGCGTATACATATAATATGAGGGATAAAGTCTTTGCCAATGCACAGACCGGCAATGTTGTTTTAATGAGTCAGAACCTGATGCAGGGTAATTTTATGCAGGGGTTACACTATATGTGTCCGCTTTTTTCGTTTGCTGCTGGGATTTTTATAGCAGAGAGAATTGAAAACGAGTATAAATGTGCTGAAAAAATCCACTGGAGACAGATTATCATAATAATTGAAATGATTGCGCTTAGCATTGTCGGACTTCTCCCCATGGATATGAATATGATAGCAAATATGATTGTGTCATTTTCATGTGCCATGCAGGTGCAAACATTTAGAAAAGTACATGGATATGGATATGCAAGTACCATGTGCATTGGAAATCTGAGAAGTGGAACAGAGAGCCTTTCTAAATACCTTAGAGACAAAAACAAACAATCTTTGTACAAATCATTTCACTTCTTTGGAATCATTCTGATATTTGCTATAGGAGCAGGATTTGGCGGAGTAATATCCGGAATCATTGGGATAAAAACCATATGGATTTCGGTAGTCATACTGCTTATAGTTATCAATATGATGGTAAAAGAAGTAAGGTAAAATTGGCATACAATACGCGGTTTGCGGGAGGCGATGGTTCAGCAGGTGCTATTCTCCAACTCCGCTAAAAATGATGGTCTAAAGGAATTTAAGATCTCACCGACCGGAGCTACAAGGCAGCCATATCATTGTAAAAGGTATGGCTGTTCCCAATAAAATAGTGTTCTCATATTCCGTTTCCCTTTTTTCTGTCATAACAATATAGAAGATAAGACTTTTTATCCCTGATCACGAAGCGCCAGGTAAAAGAGCACCGCCTCCCTAAATTTTCTGGGATTTAGCCCGCTACTCTGGCTAATCCTGTTAAGTCGCTGCTGTACGGTATTTTTATGTAAAAACAGTTCATCTGCGGTGGCGGCCAACGACATTTCTTTTTCATAATAGATCTCAAGAAATTTCCTGTCTTCCCCTGAAAGTGTGGAAAGCACTTTGTCAGAGAATTCCCTAAATTGCTGCTTTGAAATACCGGAAAAGAGTATTTCCAATGTCAGTGTATCGAAATTGACATAGTAAAGCTCCTTATCTTTGATCGTTTTCAGTGCATGCTCTGCGCTTTGATAGGATTCATTACATTTATAAACTTCTACAGCCTTCCCGATTGCTGTCTTCACAATCTCCCCATGCTCTTCGGCGAAACGAATAAACATATACTCCTTTTTATCAAATTCTTCCGCTTCAACCAAGCCGATAAATAGTTTCGGATAGTTATAGACATAAATACCATTTCTCATTGAGCTGAACAGAGCCTCCACCTGCTGCTCAAGTAAGGAAATATTCACGGGATTATAGCGGCTGTTTACTTCGATCTGTACCATTCGGTAGGTTTGTTCCCAAACAATATTAAACTCCCTGAAGCATTCCCGCAGATAGTCAATGTTTTCAAATTCGCTGTAGATCAGTGAGCGGATCATGTACTGCTTCTTTTCATCTAATGTACGATGGACAGCATTTAATTCCTGTTCATGAAGGAGCAGGCTCGCGATTCGTTCAGCCAGCTTGGCAAAACGTCGAACTTCTGAGGGTTCGCCGGAAATACCGACCACTGCGATCACACGCATATGGTGGAACACCGGAATATTGATTCCCTTATGAGTTCCCGGGAATTGCTCATCCGATTCCACTTCAATGGTTTCTCCGGTTCGTGCCGACTCCCTTCCGATGTCATGGTATGTGTTCAGACGATCCGGGTCGCTGGAGGCATAGATCATCCCATTGGTATTGATGAAGTTGACATGATAACCGCAGACAGCATGGATATTGTCGACAATCTGCTGCGCCAGATTCCTGGAAATTGATGTGATCATGGTAAAACCTCCGGATTGCAGATGCTGTAATCATAGCTAATGTCATAGATGACAATTTATTTGCTAAATAATATATAATTAATATTATGTGTAACATATCATAATGAAATTCTTTTGTCTATAATACATTCATAACGAAGCAGAACTGGAACAGTTAATCGAAAAAAGGAGAAAAGCGTCATGAAGGTTGTAACAGCAATAGATTCTTTTAAAGGAAGCATGTCCTCCATCGAAGCCGGTTATGCAGTAGCCGAGGGCTTTAAAAGAGCAAACCGCACTGTGGAAGTGGCAGTCCGCCCGCTGGCCGACGGAGGTGAGGGAACGGTGGAAGCACTGATCGAGGGAATGAACGGAGAACGACACGAGGTTGTTGTGACAGGTCCTTTGGGAAGCCCGGTGAGCTGCGCTTACGGAATTATACGTGATACCATGACCGCTGTGGTGGAAATGAGCGGCGCCGCAGGCATAACTCTGGTGGCAAGAAATGAATTAAACCCTCTAAATGCGACAACCTATGGTGTCGGGGAAGTCATAAAAGATGCGATCAATAAAGGATGTAGGCGTTTTATCGTAGGGATAGGCGGAAGCGCCACAAATGACGGTGGCGTAGGCATGCTGCAGGCACTGGGTTACGGATTTCTGGATAAGGCCGGAAGGCAGATTCCTTTCGGTGCCAAGGGCCTTAAGGAGCTTGAGACCATCACCGATACCTATGTAATCCCGGAGCTTAAGGATTGCGAGTTCATGGTAGCCTGTGATGTTACGAATCCGCTCTGCGGAACCGACGGCTGCAGTGCGGTGTATGGTCCTCAGAAGGGGGCAACTCCTTCCATGATCATGGATATGGATAAATGGCTCGGCTATTATGCTGCGGCTTCAAGGGAAAAATATCCCCATGCAGATCCGAAGTATCCCGGCACCGGTGCAGCCGGTGGTCTTGGATTCGCTTTTTTAACCTATACAAACGCAAAATTACAGTCCGGGATCAATATCGTACTTGAAGAGACTAGGCTGGAGGATTATATCAAGGACGCCGATCTTGTGGTGACCGGGGAAGGCATGCTGGATTTCCAGACAGCTATGGGTAAGGCACCTGTTGGTGTGGCAAAGCTGGCAAAAAAATACGGCAAGCCCGTGATCGCCTTTGCAGGTGGAGTGACTGAGCAGGCTGTGGAGTGCAACCGAAACGGTATCGACGCATTCTTTCCCATTGTAAGAGGTGTAACCACACTCGATGAAGCCATGGACAATACAAATGCCAAAAACAATCTGGCTGCTGCTGCGGAACAGGTAATACGGCTTATGCTCATAAATATAGGAGGAACAAGTCATGTATGATTTTTCAACCATCGGTGCAATCATTGGTATGGCAATTGCCATTATACTTATAATTAAAAAATTCCATCCCGCTTACAGTCTGATCCTCGGCGCCCTTGTCGGTGGTATTGTGGGATCTGCGGGAAATCTTGGGTTAACAGTAAGCACGATGATGACAGGTGCCGGCAGTATGATCACTTCGGTGCTGCGCATCATGACTTCCGGAATCCTTGCCGGTGCTCTGATAAAAACCGGTGCGGCGGAAAAGATTGCTCAGGGAATCGTCGGAAAGCTTGGCGCAAAAAAAGCCCTCCTCGCCGTTGCCGTTGCAACAATGGTAATCTGCGCTGTTGGTGTGTTTGTGGATATCTCAGTTATTACAGTAGCGCCTATCGCTCTGGCTATAGGTAAGGAGGCCGGTTACAACAAGCAGTCCCTTCTTCTTGCCATGATCGGAGGAGGAAAGGCCGGAAACATTATTTCTCCTAATCCCAACACCATCGCAGTCTCAGAATCTTTTGGTGTGGATCTGACATCTCTTATGATGAAAAACGCGATTCCGGCAATCTGCGCACTAATCGTAACCGTGATTCTTGCCAATCTTCTTTCAAAAAAAGAAGGGCTTAAGGTGCTAGAATCCGATCTTGAAAAAGGTGAAACCAAGGAGCTGCCTTCATTCCTGACAGCAATTCTGGGACCTTTGGTGGTGATCATCCTTTTAGCGCTTAGGCCTATCGCAAATATTACGGTGGATCCTATGATCGCATTACCAATCGGCGGTCTTGTCTGCACCATTGCCACAGGTAATATCAAAAAGTTTGGATCCTTTGCAGAATTCGGTCTCGGAAAGGTAACAGGTGTTTCCATCCTGCTACTTGGAACCGGAACCATTGCAGGAATCATCAAAGCCTCTGCCCTTCAGCAGGATGTTGTGAATATTCTGAACATCTTTAATATGCCGGCTTTCCTGCTTGCTCCAATTGCAGGTATCCTGATGGCCGGAGCAACAGCCTCAACCACGGCAGGAGCAACAGTTGCAGCCCAGACCTTCTCTTCGATCCTTACTGCCGAAGGCGTAAATGCTCTGTCTGCCGGCGCTATGATTCATGCCGGAGCAACAGTGATAGATTCTCTGCCCCACGGTTCCTTCTTCCATGCTACAGGCGGTGCAGTAAACATGAACATTTCGGAGCGGATGAAGCTTATAATATTTGAAGCTTTGGTAGGATTAACAAGTACGGTGGTCGCAGTGCTGATATTTGCGGTGACATCCGCAATTTAGCAGGTCATGAATAATCCTTCATACTTACAGATTTAATCTCGAAAGAAGAAAAGAAATGATAGAACATAAAATCCGAAGTTATGATATGTGTGCTTGACACAAATACTCCTATATCGTAGTATAAAACTACGATATAGGAGTATTTAATTATGAAGACAAATGGTGGATTTCTTGTTACAAAAATAAAACAGCTGGGTGATCGTATATTTGAAAGGATACTGGCAGAAAAAAACATTGATGCATTTAACGGAGCTCAGGGAAGGATTCTTTATGTCTTATGGCAGGAAGATGGTGTTCCTATTAAAATTATTTCCGAGAAAAGCGGACTTGCAATTACTTCACTTACAACCATGCTTGAGCGGATGGAAAAAAACGGACTGATAAGCCGCAAAACTGATGAAGCTGATAAGAGAAAAACTCTTCTGTTCCTCACAGATAA
>NZ_JHXX01000027.1 GCF_000621605.1 Butyrivibrio sp. MC2021
GCAATCATAGACAGGACAAAAGATCAGTGTGACCTTGTATGGCTTGAGAATCTGAATCTTCGCGGAGGTTTTAAGGCAGATATCATGAAATACATTTCCGATAAACATCCGGATCTGGTGCCGCTGTATGACGAAATCTATAACAAAAAGAACCGCAGCTATTTTGAAGCGCTGGAAAAGAAAGCAGAAGAGCTGGCTAAAAAGTATGATTGCAGGTTTGTTGATAATGAAACTCCGTATGAGAGAGTAGAGAAAGGACATCCAACAATCGTAGATTACTTTTACCACGAAGAAGTAAGAGGAACTGCCAATAGTGGAAAGAGAAATGTAATACATAATTCTTGATGGAAGAATAAACCGGAAGATAATCTTACAAAAGACAGACAAAGATTTAATGAGTAGAAAGTAAAATCAGAGTATTTTTTTTGATCGCGGTTATTAAAGTTGCCACCAGCAGCATACAGTAGCCCTGAGCTTTCTACCGTACGCAGCAGGTAAACAGCAACTCGCCCTAGAAATGCCACAAACACAGCGCTTAGGACATTGAAAAAGTTCTCAAAGAGATAATCATTCTGCAGATGCAGATTCGAAACCCCCAGATTTTATCTGGGGGTTTTCTTATATTAATCAAGTAGTTCAGATATTCTACGGCCGTTCTAAATCTTCATTGTTGCCTTGTTCTTAATTATTACGGTATTCACGAGGTGAACAGTGGAACAGTTCCTTAAATGATTTAGAGAAATAACTGTTGTTATCAAATCCACATAACTCATAAATTGTTTGAACTGAGTAAGTGCTGCTTTTAAGCATATATGCCGCATTTTGCAATCTGAAATTCTTAAGATATTTAATTGGTGAAATATTGATAATTGACTTAAAGCACCTAAGAACTTCACTTTTACTAACATTTGCAGCATTAGCCAGGTCATCTAACGTTATATTTTTAGAATAGTTTGAATGGATGTAGTTTAGGATTATCTGTACGCGCTCCTCTAACAGTGGATTTACTGTGTGGGTAAGCATACTTTCTGTTAGATTCATATGATTTAGTACAGCAAAAAAATCAGATAATTCATTTCTGACTGATATCTCGTAATCCTCTGGTTCATGATTTATTATTTCCCATACAGTTTTGATAATATTGTCCAATTTGCTAAAGAATATGGAATCTGACTTCAGTATAAAATCTCTAATACTTGCGCTATGGATGATAGGATGTAAATACTTTTTATAATAAATACTTTCTGTATTGCTGCTTATAACAGAGCTGTCAAATATGACAGATTTAAAAATTGCTGCATTGACGGGGTTATGATTACGCATGGAATGCAAAACATTGGTATTTATGAAAAATAAGTCTCCTTCTGAAAGTATATATTTTCTGTTACCGCATTCTAAAAGAATAACGCCCTTTTCGACATGGCCTATCTCAATTTCAGCGTGCCAGTGCCAGTTGACAAAATCTTCGGTGATATCATCTCTATATATGGCAACTGGAAACTCTACAGTTCCATGGGTTCCAGTTTCATCTATATTGAATGGAGTTGCTTGTTTTGATAATGATATACATGATGAGAGTGCCATAATTATTCCTCTTGGAGATATAGTTATACTATTTGACCATTTTATTCCTTTTATAATATTAACAATACGATATAATTACAATAATTTCTTTCGACTAACAAAAAGCACTAACAAAAAGAGGAGGCTGTAGATTATGTTTGATAATTTTAAATGGATCAATAAAGGTGAGATAAAAATTGAAGAGAATAAGGTTACAATAAAAGCACCGGCTTTGACAGATTTCTTCTGTGGTGGAAGTACAACAAGTGAAGAAGGAATTCTTCCTGAATCACTTTGTAATGCTCCATATTTCTACACAGATGTTAAGGGCGACTTCGTTCTTAATGTAAAGGTATCTCATGATTTTAAGGAAACTTATGATTCTGCATCTGTAATGGTTATGCAGGATATGGACAACTGGGCTAAATGCTGTTTTGAACTTACTGACTTTGGAACACACGCTGCTGTAAGTGTTGTAACTAAAGATGGTGAATCCGATGATGCTAATGGATGCGATATTGAAGGACAGAATTTTGCATATCTTAGAGTTTGTCGCGTGGGCAGAGCATTTTCTTTTCATTACTCCCTGGATGGAGTGCATTTCCACATGACAAGATATTTCTTAATGAAAGATGCTGAGTCTGTGAAAGTAGGTTTACTTGCTCAGGCACCTACAGGCCAAGGTGGAGACAGAATATACGAGAATCTTTCTATTGAAAGCAAAACGGTAAAAAATATCAGGGCCGGGGAATAAAAATGGAAGTAGAAAAGAATTATAAAAAAACACAGCTTGCATGCTATCTGGGATTTGTAACACAGGCCATCTGCGCTAATTTTGTACCGCTATTGTTTATAACATTTCATAATACATACAATATATCATTTGGAAAGCTGGCCGCTATTTCAACAGTATTCTTTGTTACACAGCTTGTAGTTGATTTTTTATGTGCAGGTATAGTAGATAAACTGGGTTACAGAGTATGCGTAATAGCTGCAGAGATTACATCAGGATTAGGACTTGCAGGACTTGCTGTATTACCTGACTTATTGTCAGTACCATTTTGGGGAATCCTTGTGTGTGTATTTATATATGCTGTTGGAAGTGGATTGACAGAAGTGCTGGTAAGTCCAATTGTAGAAGCATGTCCATTTGAAAATAAGGATACAATGATGAGTCTTCTTCATTCCTTTTATTGCTGGGGATGGGTTGGAGTTGTCTTGTGCTCCACAGCCTTCTTTACGGTTTTTGGTATAGAAAAATGGAGAATAATGGCACTTATATGGTCGGTCATTCCGCTTTATAACATTTTCAATTTTGCAACCTGTCCAATCGAACCACTGGTAGAAGATGGTAAGAGCATGACAATGCCCCAACTGTTGAAAACAAAAGCATTTTGGATTTTTATTATACTCATGATCTGCGCAGGTTCTTCAGAAATAGCGATGGGACAGTGGGCATCCGCCTATGCTGAATCAGCACTACATGTTTCCAAAACAGTTGGAGATTTGGCTGGACCCTGCGGATTTGCAGTGTGCATGGGAATCAGTAGACTTCTTTATGGAAAGTTCGGTGAAAAAGTTGATCTGACAATTTTCATGATGGCATCCGGAGTAATGTGCCTTATGTGTTATCTGGTTGCCGGACTGGCAAATATACCATGGGTTGGATTGATTGGATGTGCATTATGCGGATTTTCTGTAGGTATAATGTGGCCAGGTTCAATTAGTATATCATCACAGATACTTCCAACTGGAGGTACAGCAATGTTTGCACTTCTAGCGCTCGCAGGAGATTTTGGGGGAGCAATGGGCCCTGCTATTATTGGAAGTATATCTGAAAAAGCGGCTAATAATTTGCAGGCAGGAGTATTGGCAGGTATAGGTTTTCCTATCATTTTAGTAATTTCAGTGTTCTATATTCGAAATAAGTATCGATAGATATTCAAATTGGTGGAAGTAATATAGCAGGCAATATCGTCATATTATAACCATAGGTACTAACTATTCTGGTAGTATGATTATTCAATATTTCATAATGATGATTACTCTTTTAACGAGCTGCAGGTAGTAAAGGTCGCCAATGAATTCAATGATCCTGAACTTCTCAATAAAGTTTGGGTATATGATGATGGCATAGTTAAGGGAATGATACATCTGGAGGGAAAAGAAATTTCGGAATTATATGTAGATTACTTTTTTTGGAACCAAGGCATAGGAGCCCAATTGATAGAGTTCGCAAAAGAAAAATATGATAGCAGATTCCTATGGACGCTGGAGAAGAACAAAGAAGCTATTCATTTTTACAAGGCACATGGATTTAATCTCAACGAAAAAAGACAATTAGAAGAAGGCACACCTTAATATATCGTGATGCTAGAGCGAGACTGAAACTAGGATTATTTTTTAAAGAAATAACAAAGTTGCCACCAACCGCATACAGTAGCCCTGAGCTTCCGTCAAAGAGCAGAAAATCGTTATTGCTTATGACGAGCACGTGTCAACTGGTTATTTATGCGTTTTTTTTAGTTGTTCACGATATTCTGTAGGTGTTAGTCCATAATTTTTTTTGAATAGATAATAAAAATAAGATATGTTCTGAAAACCGCAAGCTTTGCTTATAATTGCAAATGAATTGTTTGAACAATCCATTTCATGTATCGCATGACGAAGACGGAGTTTGTTGATGTATTCTTTTACGGTCAGTGAAGTATTCTTTTTGATAATGCGATGGATATAGCTTTCTGATACGCCGCAGCATTCAGCAATTTGGCTGACATTTTGCAGAGTGGTATAGTTTGCGTCAATATAGTTTATGATTCTTTGGGCGCTGGATGTTTTGACATCACTAACAAATAAGCTGCTATCAGCGCAGTATTTCTTTTGAAATTTAGAGAGATCTATCAGTATTTGTGCAAGAAGCAAGTAGGATGACTCAGAAGTATGGCTCATAGCCTTATTCCAAGTAAGAAGTTTTTTTCTGTAATCTGCAGGAATGAAGATTATTGGTGTTTTAAAGCATGTTAAGTATGTGGAAACAATGTTTGGCTGAAAATATCTATCCAAATACTGCTTTGAAAAATGAATGCAGAGACCTGAGTAATCAGTATTTCCTTCACTGCGATGAGAAATATTGCTTTCAAATAGACATGCAAATCCTTCTTTTACAAGATGTGTGGTATTGCCAATAGTAACAGTTCTTTCTCCGGAAAGCAGTATATATATTTCATAATGGGTATGGTGATGCGAATAAGGCATAGACCATCCTTTTTTTGTTTCTTCATAGGACATTTCAAAGTTTTCATATACAAATGTTCGTTTATCTGCCATGGTATCTTTCTCCTTGTATTCATTGTATTCATTGTAGCAATGAGTTCAGAATAGCTCAATCAAAAAAATAATAGGTTCAGAATAGTGTATTTCATCATGAAAAGTAAAAGACTTATGATATAGCCAGAATATTTAAGATGGAGGCTATTTCGATGCGAAAAGAATTAATTAACGCAGCAGATAAATATCAAATGAATTGGATAGAGGGAGCTACCGAATGGGGAACAGTAAAGATACCATCACAGATTTCAGTTGATGTATGCTGTCAGGATGAAGAGGATATTATTACAGAGAAATATCTTTTTACTAATATCAGTGATAAGCCGCTTTTTACATCTCTTACGGATATTGGTATTTACACACCTTTTAATGATGATTATTGTGGTTCTGATATTTGTACAAAAATGCGTTGCCACACACATATATATTGTGGAGGAGAGATGTCTTATGTAATGGCTCTTCGCATGGGAGGTGAACCCCCTCACTTGGGGTTGGTACTGACAAAAGGCAGTCTTGCCGGATATAGTGTGGAGAGAGACCTTTCTCGTATCAGTAATGACAGGGGCGATTTTATTATGCATCCAACACCTCAGGTACTGAATCCGGGGGAGTCCTTTGAAATCGAATGGAAACTTTTCTGGCATCAGGGGAAAGAGGATTTTTATCAAAAGATTAATCAGATAAATCCCGGATATGTGGATGTACAGGCAGATCAATATGTTGTATTTGAAGGGGAAGATATAAAGATTTATGTGGATGGTGAAGAAAAACTTTATCAGAAATCTGAAAAACAAGGAGTACATACATTTTGCTTTGAAAAAAATGGGGTAAATGCTAAGTGTGCAGTTAATGTATTACCTGCGTTTCAGGAGCTTATAAAAAATCGAGTAACATATATTGCGGAAAAACAACAGCTTCATAAAGAAAATTGTCCTTTGGATGGTGCATATTTAATCTATGATACAAAAGAAAAACATATCTATTACCGGGCAGAGAATGATTACAACGGGGGACGTGAACGTGTCGGAATGGGTGTGCTGATGGCGGCCTATTTGCAAAGATTTTACGATGAAAAACTGATGGATAGTTTGAATCGGTATCTAGCATATGTGGAAAGGGAATTATATGATGATGAACATTCTTTAGTAGCCAATGATTACGGATATGACAATCATTTTCAGAGATTATATAACTATCCGTGGATGAGTTTGCTTTTCATAGAAGTATATCAATTGAAAAAAGATATAGACTACCTATACAAGGCATATAAGGTGATGAAATCATTCTATGAGCAGGGTGGTGATCATTTTTATGCAATTGCAATTCCGTTGGAGAAGCTTATGAAAAATCTATGGGTAGAAAAGATGTATGCGGAATATGAGGAACTACTTCAATATTTTCGTAATCATTGTGATACTTTCATGAAAAATGACATTTTGTATCCTGCTCATGAAGTTAATTATGAGCAAAGCATTGTTGCACCGGCGGCAAATCTATTATTGGAAATGTATTTGCTTACAGGAGAAGAAAAATACAAAGAAGCCGGAAAGCGTCAATTGGAAATTTTAGAGTTGTTTAATGCTCGTCAACCGCATTATCTTCAGTATGAGGTTGCAATTCGTCATTGGGATGGTTATTGGTTCGGTAAAAAGAGGCAGTATGGTGATACGTATCCGCATTACTGGAGTGCTCTTACAGGAAATGCTTATAGATTGTGGTATCGCATTAGCAAGGATGAACAGTATGATAAGATGTCGGAAGCTTCTTTGAGAGGTGTGCTCAGTTTGTTTTTTGCGGATGGCAGTGCCAGCTGTGCGTATGTATTTCCGGTAACAGTAAATGGTGAGCCGGGGCAGCGATATGATGATTACGCGAATGATCAGGATTGGGGAATGTATTTTTATTTGGTTTCGCAGTGCCATTCATTTCAATAGCTACAGGTATGATGAACCAGACAATCAATTAATGAAACGTTGAGAGTGGTTTATATTACAGTATATATGACAATAGAGAGGTTGATATGAATTTTCTATTTGTAGCACTTGGTGGTGCCTTGGGTGCAGTAGCGCGATATGCAATAAGTCTGATTCCTGTTAAGACTTATTTTCCGATATTAACTCTGATTACAAATATCCTCGGTGCCATACTAATTGGATTCGTTGTTGGAATTACCAGTAACCGAGAAAGTGTATCTGATAATACCATTCTTTTCTGGAAGACAGGGGTGTGTGGAGGTTTTACCACATTCTCTACATTTTCCCTTGAAGCTTTTAATTTGTTTGAGAAGAAACAATATATGAATGGCGGATTATATGTGGTACTGAGTTGTTGTTGCTGCATATTTGGAATTCTATGCGGAAAGAAACTTGCGACGATAATAAAACTTTGAATTTCAGGATAATGAAATAAGCAAATCGGGATTAGTGGAGTAGAACATGGATAAAAAAAGGGCTTTGTCTGGCGCCATAATTTTTATAACCCTGATGGGAATCGTAAGTCTGTTTTCGGACATGACTCATGAAGGCGCCAGAAGCATATTGGGCGAATATCTGAACCTCGCAGGGGCATCCGCTGCAACCATCGGATTTGTGTCCGGTATAGGAGAATTGTGCGGGTATTCACTAAGGCTCATATCCGGATTTATAGCAGATAAAACGAAGAAATACTGGACATTTGTTATCACAGGCTATGTAATACAGGCTCTGGCGATTCCTGCACTGGCACTCGTACCTGAACATGGCTGGATTTGGGCCTGCGGTCTTGTGATCCTGGAGCGTATCGGAAAAGCGATAAAAAAGCCTGCCAA
>NZ_JHXX01000028.1 GCF_000621605.1 Butyrivibrio sp. MC2021
GACCGTAAACCCGAGAACTGGCTGTATCGTGTTTGTAGTTATCATGATTTTGATGATACACTATTCCTATGCTATTTGCTATCTAAATGACATTGACCCCGTCCCCCAGTCCCATCAAAACTCTTTATTGTCCATTATTCGCACGCTGCATAGATAGGATATGTAAGTGGCAACTGCGCAAATTGCAACCAGAATCATGAGTACTACTGCTCCGGGGAGATTCTGAAACTTGCCTATAACAGCGGAAAAAGGGTTATTGCCTTCTTCAAAAAACTGACCTGAACCTACTACCAAAACTGCGATAATTCCAAATATTATAAAGAGTGCGATCCTGCTCTTTTCAGCACCATACTTAAGCTGCAAAGGAATCAGTATTGCTGTTGCAAGATACATGGATGGAATAACCGATGTCATCATCGGAATCTCGGACAGCCCAGCTCCACCATATCTGACTATATCTATGATGGCAAAAACAGCTGCACCGAAACACCATGCTATAACTGCTGCCATCAGACTAAAGAAATATTTCTCTCTTACATATGTTTTTCTGTCGAAGGGAAGGGTCATCAAAAATGGCAGGCCATTATCATATTCGTCATAGCTTATGCTGCCTGTTCCAACTATCATCGCCAGCATGGTGAGATACGCTATAATGAACGTACCATTCATTGATATTCCCATAATAACTGCCATAACCAAATATAACGCTATTGTCTGCTTTCTCATAAATGTAAGTCGAAGATCTTTTTCAATGAGACCACGCATATCAGTTCCCTCCTGTCATCATCAATATAAGATTGTCTATGTCACTGTTTTCAATGACTATATCCGGATTGTTTTCAACATAAAACTGCTTCTCATTTGTAAAACAGGTATATCCGAAATGGTCCTTCTTTGTACTGAGAATGTAGCTTTTATCCAGCTTTTCATAGGCAGCCTCGTCCACCTTGAGAACACCGTAATTGCTAAGTATCGCATCCGTGTCCTCGTGAAGAACTATCTTGCCGTCATGGATCAGGTAGATATCATCACAAAGCCCTTCAAGATCTGATGATATGTGGGATGTGATCAGTATTGATCGCTTCTCATCCTCAAGAAGATAATTTCGAAGAAGGTCAAGGATATCGTTTCTCGCCTCTACATCAAGGCCGGCGGTTGGTTCGTCCATGATGAGGAGCTGCGCGTTATGACTCATTGCCACCAGTACGCGAAGCTTAGCTCTCATACCTGTGGAAAACTCCTTTATCGGCTTATCAAGTGAAAGCTTCTGGGATGAGCAATTCTTTCTGAACAGTTCCTCATTAAATGAAGGATACATCTTCTTAAAAATAGCAATAATATCCTTAACAGAAAGAAAGGTGCTAAAGCCTGAATCAGACAGCGCTACGCCAATCTCTTCTTTATCTTTTCCGGAAAGCTTCGATGCTTCCTTGCCATTAATAGAAACGTGTCCGCCATCCGGCTTAACGAGTCCGAGGATTGACTTGATCGTTGTACTCTTTCCTGCACCGTTTTTCCCAACGATACCGGTGACTGTTCCGTCAGGTATCTCAAGAGAAACATCCAGTTTAAAATCGCCGTAGTTTTTTACAAGATTATCAACTTTAACCATCAGTTTTCCTCCAATAAGATCTGTACGATCTCAAGAATATCCTCTTTGGTAAGTCCCACTGAGCTTGCCTTCTGCACTGCTGCAGCAAAATCATCCTCCACGGCCTTTCGCCTGGCCTCCATGGCCAAGGACTTGTCGGTGGCAGCTACGTAGGTTCCTTTGCCATGTACTGTTACCACAAAGCCTTCCTCTTCCAGCCTGTCATAGGCCTTCTTAACTGTCAGGGCACTTATTCTCAGCTCTCCGGATAAAGCTCTGACTGAGGGAAGTGCCTCATTCTCCGCAAGTTCACCGCTTATGATCTCATTCTTCACCTGATCCACAAGCTGTTCGTATATTGGCACCATCGAGGTATTGTTTAAAATGATATGCATATCGTTATCCTCCATAAACAGAATATAACAGTATATAACTGTTGTCAACTGTTATATACTGTTATATACTGTTATATACAAATTTCGTTTTGTATCTACAGCCCTAAGGTTGACGGTTGTTCATTTATATGTTATTAATATGTGTTGAAAAAATGCAGATTTCATGTTCACAGACTTGATTTAAATAGCAGAAATACATGTAAATTGCAATAAGACTTGGTTGGAGGAACCGGTAATGGAAGAAGCAAGGCAACAACTTCTGGACTATTTAAACTATCTGTACAGGGGAGTTTTGAATATTGAAAAACTCTCAGGGCAAAAGGAAAATATAAAAGCCCAGATCAATGAACTTGGAAATCGTATCTCCTCTGAGGAAACCAGAAGAGATTTAGGCATGACAGGTGCCGGACTTAATGTCAACAAGGGAAAAAACACTGTAGGAAAAGTTTTACTGATAATCGGAGCGGTAATAATCGGATTTTTATTTCTTTTAGTGAAGCTTATGCTTTCCTTTGCTGGTGTTAGTGCTGCTGATGGCATTGGTCTTTATCTGATAGTAGGTTTCCTAGCCTTCGTAGTATTGATGATTGTTCTGATAGTAAGGGGCGTGACAGGAGCCATTGGAAATACGATTGTACGCTCTTCTGCAAATTCAGTTCCTAAGGCTCAGTTTAACATAAACGCCTACAATGACCAGATAAAGAATCTGCTTGTACAGCTTCCTGCAATTGATTCAAAGATTGCCGTCTCTTATTCATACATAGCAGATTTACTCCAGAACTTTCCACCGGATTATTGTTATTCTGAAGCAATCAGAAAATGTATTTTTTACATAAGAAACTTGAGAGCTGATACTCTTAAAGAAGCTCTTAATATGTACGCAGACGAGTGCTACAAGGACGCAATGCTTCTTGAACAGAAAAAGCAAACTGCCTACGCCCGTATAAGCGCAGCAGCTAATGTTCAGACCGCTTATAACACTGGACGCATAGCAGACTACACAAAGGACATTGCAAATAGTGCCAGACAGATAGCATACAACACCGATGTAATAAGAGCAAACACAGAAGCAATGGCAGCCTATTCCGCTCAAATGGCAGCCTATTCCGCTCAGACAGCCAATAATACTGCTGCAACAAGTATGTACACTCGAAACATCCGCGACAGAGTATGCCCTTCATTTTGGGATTAAAATAAGAACCACCGGTTTACGCCGGTGGTTCTATGTTTTTCTAACTTTTGCAACAACATCATCACGCTTCATAGTCATCCTCCTAAATGTCTGTACTTGATTACCTCAACTTCTATTTTAATCCTCTCCAACCAGATGAACTGTCTGTGGTTCATGTCCTACTGCAGGGAGAAACTTTTCAAAGATGTCAGTAGTCTTGATCTTAAGACTTGATGTGCACACGCATGGATGGCAGCCAAAATATTCCGCGGTTTTAAGGTCCTCATCAACAAGAAGCTGCACTTCGTGGTTCTTATCGTTCATAAGCCCCATAACACTTACTGCGCCGGGCTCAATATCAAGGTATTTCAGCATGTCCTCTGCCTCAGCAAAAGACAATCTGGCTGAGTTGATCTGACTTGAGAGTTCCTTTGTTTTAAACTTCTTATCGCCAGGCATAAGTAGCAGATAAAACTTAGTTTTCTGCCTGTTACAGAGGAAAAGATTTTTGCACATCAATGTTCCAAGTGCCTTGTCCACTTCTTCACATGCTTCCATTGTTGTCGCAGGGTCGTGGTCAACTCTTTTATATTCTACTCCAAGTTTGTCCAGAAAATTATATACCCTGACTTCTCTTTCCAAACGCCCTTCACAGCCTTCAGGTCTTCCGTCGTACAATTCCATCACTTCTTCACTCCATTCATTCCCATGGCCTTCAGCATCTCCATAGCCTTTTCGTAAGATTCTCTCATCTTCTTTGGATCATTTGATGCAAGGCCTCTATCTTTTGCCACTGCTAAAAGTTTAGCATCGTCGCAAATAAAAAGTACCTCAGACTCGCAATTAGAGATATAATCATCCGCATCATCAGCGCTAACCATCATCAGTTCAGCGTGATGTCTCTCCTTTAGCATTTCTATCTGCTTTCTGAGTACTTCATCTTCCTTTTCTCTTAAGCATAAAACAATCTTTGAATACACGTTTGGCTCCTATTTTTCAAGCGCCAAGACCTCTCGACACTTAGTTATCTTCTCACCTGAGGCTATTCTTTTTTCTACGATTTCTCTTACTTCCGCGCACCAGGTATTGGTTTTTATTATATCAGAGCATAGCTCATTCAGAATAAGATCACATCGATAGTATTGAAATCCCCAGCCATCCCTGTTTAATCTTTTATGTTTCATAACTCTTTCATAAAAAATCTGTTCATAGTAGCATGTACAACGCCTGCAGGCTTCTCTATTTCTCTGTATCCTGCCTTTTCGTAAACATGGATCGCAGCAGCAAGGTTGTCATGAGTCTCCAGATACATGTGTTTATACCCAAGCTCTTTTGCCTTCTCCTCGATCAGAGATATCAGCTTGTAGCTAAGGCCTTCTCCTTTGACCCTATCTACGAGGTAGAGCTTTTGCAGTTCACTGCAGTCCTCGAAGAAGTCAAACTTCGCAAGTCCGATTCCTCCGATCAGCTCATCATTGTCATCCAGGAGGATATAATAGAAACGCCGCTCTGAATCTGATAAGTAAAAATCGCTAAGATGATTCAGGTTGTCGTCGAAGTACACAGTCCCCGGAATATCAAGAGCATGCTTTTTCAGATTGTCCCTTATAAGCTCTGCCAGTGCCAGATCGTATTCCGGTTTTAATTCACAGATTTTCATCCTCCCCTCCTCCACTTTTTACCTCTTTTTATATAGCAATAGCTCCGGATTCTCGCCTTCTGCCTCATAAGTGCATATAAGTATGAAGTCCATATTTGCCAGAACACCAAAACACAAGCCGGGAACTATCTCAGATTCCAGCTGATTTCCAAGATATGTAGTCTCATCATTAAGGAACTTTGTCCTCATTCCGCTTGGCAGTCGATACTCAAGATTAACATATTTTCCCACAAGAGCATTCAGGCTTTCAACCTTTGGCATACCTTCAATATTCAGGTCGTTGATCTCGTCGATGAGCTTTTTCTTGAACTCCTCAAACTGTCCACCATCGCTGAGCTCGTCATATTTTTTCCAATAGTTCAGCTTTGGAAGCTCGATCTTAAGATAGGTGCGGGCCTGCTCCTCTGAGAAGTTTTCATTAACCATGTTGCGAACACAGACGTCTATAAGATTGTCCATGTCACTGTATACGTATGTCCCGTCAGCATAGCACCACTTGCAGTATTCCTCGTTCATGCTGCCATCTTTATTTCTGCCGATGATCTCATCCTCCAGCGGCATTCCGCAGCACTGGCAAATGAGTTTTTGTGGTGAGCCCAGCAAAGTATTGATGGAAACATTGTAGAGATTTGAAAGCAGTTTAAGTGTTTCTGTATTGGGAACCGTATCTCCATTTTCCCAGCGTGATACAGCCTGCCTTGTGACAAAAACCTTCTCAGCCAGTTCATCCTGTGAAAAACCATTCTTTGTACGAAGTTCCAATAAAATATCTTTTGTGCTCATATTTCTACCTCCTCATAATCTGATTGTATTATGAAGGTACCGAAAAAACACGCAACCTGCTGTTGCTAAATGGTACTATAACCCCGTCCCAATGTCATTTAGATAGCAAATAGCATAGGAATAGTGTATCATCAAAATCATGATAACTACAAACACGATACAGCCAGTTCTCGGGTTTACGGTC
>NZ_JHXX01000029.1 GCF_000621605.1 Butyrivibrio sp. MC2021
CATTACTTAGGTAAACCAGAACATTTTCTCTTTTCTTGGATAAGTAAACTAGCGGCACCCCATGATTGGAAATGCGTGGTTCCAAGATAGTTATATTATTTATTGGTGATGCATGATACCAGTCCATATACTTGTCTCCTCGTTGAATTCAAGATTGAATTTGCTGCCTTAATTAAGAAAAAAGACGTCACATAATGTGACACCCTTCTTTCAATCTTTTAGTTCAATGATTTATTTAATACTATTATCTTTTATACCGAATTACCTTATTTTTCTATAAGGTCCCCCATGAGTGATAATACTTCTGGAGTGTTCATATTTGTTAACTTCATGTAACTATAACCTTGTTCCACAAGCGCATGAGTAAGCCACATCCCAACAAAGTAACCAGGAACACACACATTATCATCTTCGTTAGATGTTGTAAAAAACCTCATCATAATTTCTTGATTCAGCGATTTACCTCCTTCAGTCCATAATTCTTTTATCAAGGAATCTGCATGTTCCAGCATGTATTGTGCCGATTTCTGTTTTATTCCGAGGCTTAGTGCTATTGTCTCTGTGTTCCACTTCAAATCTTCAATCCAAATAGGACAGTAAGACGCCAATCCCTCGCTTACCATCCGCGCCTTAAGTGTGATACTATCTGTTTCGCCTGTACTATGAATGCGGAGCAAGTGGTGCAATTCATGTGGAACAAAGAAAGTACAAAATTCAGAATCAACAGGTCTATCCATGCCTATATACACGAACTGATTTCCATTTTCCTCAGGAAGCGAAGCACCTCCAATATTGCCTAATTCTAGCCCGAGATATAGATCAAACGGAAAGTCAATTCCAATTCTTTTACTGCACTTTTCAACATAGTCCGGAATCCGATTAAATAATCCATTATCATAGTTTGCTTCACCTTGATGTAATAATGCTTTAAGATTACAGCCTTCAATATAATCTTTTAAATTTTCCAATGAGCTATTATACAAATACTTTTCTACTGCTTTAAATAGAGTCGGGTACTTAGCTGCATATATCTTATATGCTTCATACTTCCCTTGGTTTTCAGCGGAATTACACATCTTCCTATAATCATCAAGCATTGAAATAACACGCATTGTTAATTCCCCTCCGTTGTAATAATCTTCAGAATATCAATTCAGTGAATTTAGGTCTACTCATATGATTCTTTGTTGGAAATAATATTTACTTTTTTCAACTAAAACCAACCTTATAGACCACCTCGTCTTATTATACCCATAGGAAAAGCAGTACACAATTCAAATATGGATCATGTACTGCGCAAAAGCTACATATATAGCTGATGGAATTATAGGTACAAGACAAGGTTAGCGTCAGCTTCACTTATGCTCGATAATCTCTTTCGCCATGGAATAGAGGTCATCCGTAGTTAGGTCATTTCCTGATGATTCCAGAAGGTAAATTACATTATCCATCTCAAAAAGCAGTGTGGAAGCGTAAGTTGTTTTCCTCTCTAGTGATCCATAATAAATAAAAAAGTGGTTGTCAGATTCTGCTCGTTCCAACTCCTCATTTGTCAGCGTTCCCTTCTCAGATGCCGGAACTGATAAATACTCGTTCAGGCTATAATATAGAGTTATTCCATCAATTTCTGTCTGATCGGTAGCATTTTGGGCATCCTCACTATCTTTCAGGTGAGCACTTGCTATCACAGGGTTCATGTGAATTTCAAGATCAGCTTTGTTCTCACATGTATAGTGGATATTTACGGCTTTTTCCTTGGATATTTTGCTGCTATCACCGTCAAAAGCATTTGTTTCTGACAGGTACATATATTGAAATTTGTAGCCATTCTTGAAGGCTTCTACTGCAGAAATATCTATCTGTGCCGCTTTTTCATATTCTGTAAGATTTTCAAAATGCCTTGTTCCTGATAAATCAACTTTTTTGCTGGTCAATTTAGCCGGATTACCGATAAATGCAGCAGCGATCAGACCTAATGTCATTAGGCACGCAGCCGCTAAGACTGCGTATTTCTTTATGCTGTTATTTCTTTTCTTGCCAGATATACTGGTAATCGGAGTTGTAGTAATCATCCTCTGGATCATCCTGTTTTTGGCATCATCTGATAGTGTCAAATTTGCCATAGCGTCAAGATATTCTGCATTTCTGCTCATCATTGCATGTCCTCCCTTATTGTCAGTTGTAGTTTTTTCCTGGCTCTTGATAAAAGAGTCCTTACAGATAGTTCTGTTTTTTGAAGTATTGAAGCAATCTCTTTTATCGAATACCCTTCGTAGTAGTACAGGTAAATGCATATACGATAGTTATGCGGAAGCTTCATTACTTCTTCAGTAATACCTGTTTCGTGTGATTCCGTGGCCTTGATATCTCCCAGTTCTTCCAATGTAGTTGTGTTTTTGAAGGCTGAACTCTTGAGTACATCTTTGCAGGCATTGATCGTAGTTCTGATGATCCACGCTTTCTCATGTTGCTGGTTTTCAAAATGGACATCTGAAGCGATATATTTCAAGAAAACTGTTTGGCATATATCCTCTGCGTCTGATGCATTTTTCAGATAGTTCACGCCTATGCGATATATCAGGTCACCGCAGCTTTCAACCAGTCGCCGTGCTTCTTTCTCCTCCATATGTTTGCTCGCTTTCTATTGTTTTTGAATCTCTCTACTTATAATACGATTGATATACCACAAACGTTACAGTAAAATATAAAAATGTTGAAGGTACATGTTTACTGGAGTGAAACATCAATGACTTTTAGAGAAAAACTGGAATCTTTACCTGAATCAGAATGGAAAAATAGTAAGGTAATGATTAAACCAATAGTAAATGAAAAAGAGCTGATATATGCAACTTATGACTGTCAGCTTACCAAAGAACAGCGGTTCACATTCTTAAAGCTGCGGAGCCTGATATGATGATCAAACTAGCTACAGAAACTAGCAACAAGAAAGCTCAGGTGTTATATTCCTCATTAGGATTCAAACAGCTTCTAGAAATGGATGGAGAAGATCTTGTATTTGGACTATAATTTAAAATCCGATTCGCATTATTGCTTGCGAATCGGATCTTCATCTTAAAACATATTATCCAAAAGAACTCCGAAGTGTTCTTGGTAAATCTTCAAGAACGGAATTGATGCTGGCACCGCTTCCGCTGAAAACCTCGAAGGTTTTCGTTCGTTGTAAAGAAGTATATCACAAACACCTAGCTTAACAAAGGCTATTATACTTTCATATGTTTAAAAAACTCTTGCTCATATATTCTATCCCACTCCTCATCAAGAATCCAATCATCATCCGGAGAAAGATCTTTGATTCTTACAGCGTTTTTATGTAATAATTCTCTGTTCTCTTTAAGAAACTCCTTATAATCTTCAACAGATCTAATATTAGCCATAGAATCCTCCTTTCTGGATACTCATGAAGAATAAACAATGATTCTGACAACCATTGTTATTTATTTTACACATAACAAAAGCAGCTTCCAGAGAAACTCTGGAAGCTGCATAAAATCTAGGTTTGTCAAGATCACTCTACGATTGTAGCAACCTTACCTGATCCAACTGTACGTCCACCCTCACGGTTTATTCCGGGGTAAATCGTCATGACAAATGGCTTAAATACGCGATTCTTTTTGAGGATATTATTCATATTTGCCTCATTTTTTGATGTTTTTGAAATTTTAGGTACCAAACGGGTACCAGAGACTACGATCATGAAGGTTTAACAATTGTCTCGCCATCTTCAAAATCAATTTTATCTCTAATAGACATAGGTAGATCAATTACTTTAATGCCTTTTGTTACGCATCCTATTATCTGCTTGAACTTATTATCTCCAGGATTCTTTACCAGTACTGCTATGACATTCGAATAATCTGTTGCGTAATCTCCTATAATACCATTTAACATAGTAACCGGAACAGGTATCATACTTTCTTTACGTTTATCGAATCCAAGCACGCCTCTGTTATTTCCTAATGCCATCTCAAACCGGTTGTTCAGAGTAATCTTATTATGCACTCCCATTCTGTATGCTTTTACTCCTTTATATTCAAATAACGAAGGAAAAACCTCAAGCTTTGCAGAAGTTGTCTTTTTACTCTCTTTATACGTAATGTGTTCTTTATCAAGAGGCTTATCTGTATGGCCAATGCACTCCTCATAGAATTGTTTTGCATTAACATACTTATTTACTGTGCACCCTACCAAATGAATGAAGTTTTCCTTTTTGCAATGAGCAATATAGTATTTATATTCAGCGTTCTCCGTGTTTTTCCGGTATATAAACATAACTTCCTTATCGCAAATAAGAGAATACGCATTGGCTGATTTACAAAGCAACTCTTTTATTTCTTCATCTGACTTTATTCTTACATTGTTGTAATTCCAGGAAGTAGTCGAAATCCTTTTTCTAGCCATTTTTTACCCCAACAAAAAAGCAAAAAGTCCGGTTGGAAATCCAATCGGACTTGCTTTTGCTCATGTTTTCTGATTTTATAGATGCCCGCCATCTTGCCTCGCGGCACGGATTAACCTATCCGTAAAAGGTTTTGATGGTCTCCTGACAACGACACGCGCTTCATTAAGCCATCTCGGAGTTCGAGTTTTTACACTGTCAGAACCAGTGGGAGAAGCTCCTTATCTCCATAAAGATGAGCATGGCTCATCTGGCAATTACAATATAACATTTTTAGGTGATAAATATCAATATCCCATATCTTATTTTTTTATAATTTTTGTTACAGTTCATCCCCTAGTTTAGACTGTAAGAAATAGCCCTTCCATCATCACGTCCTATTATACCCATAGAAAAAGCAGCACGCAATTCAAATATGAATCATATTCTATAGTTTTTCAAATATATCTTTAAACTTTCCTTCAAGGAATTGGCGATAGTCCGGCTGATCTTCAGCCGCTTTATACTCCTGAATTACTGTATTACGAATCCAATCTATCTTCTTTTGACTTTGATTCTCATACCTTATAAGGCTAATAAGGCCTTTGTTTTCAGCTTCTAGAATTTCCATATAAGCATCAGGAACATATTCGCAATCACATACCTGCACTGGTATACTTGAAGTTCCAGCATCGGGAATACCTATACAATAACCGGA
>NZ_JHXX01000030.1 GCF_000621605.1 Butyrivibrio sp. MC2021
CAGTCGTTTCCAACTGCTATCCCCCAGTATGAGGCAGGTTGCCCACGCGTTACTCACCCGTCCGCCACTAACTTAAAACAAGAATCCGCCGAAGCCTCATCAGCGTCTTAAGTCCGTTCGACTTGCATGTGTTAGGCACGCCGCCAGCGTTCATCCTGAGCCAGGATCGAACTCTCACGTTTAAATGTTTTGTTCAATCCGGCCAGAACTAAAAGCTTGGCTTTAATGTTCTGTCCGTTATTACTTTTGGTTTGTTATTCTGAATAATTCTCTTGGAATTTTTCAGGGTTGCATTACTGTTTATTTGTCAAGGTGCTTGTCGCTGCAGCTCTCAGCCGCAACTCATTTAGAATATCATAACTTCAAATCTCTGTCAACAACTTTTTTAAAGTTTTTTAAAAAGTTTTTTGAAGCTATTTTCGAAATCGCATTGTTCCGCGGTTTCTAGCCCCTTTCGCAACGGGCAAAAGTTATTATAGCAAAGCAGATTTATAAATGCAACACCTTTTTTTGGAAATTTTTTATAAAATTAAAACACCACTAAATCTTGCAGACGGACTGGCTTCTTTACCCAATTTATAGTGGTATGACTTTGAAAATTCTTTACCCAAAGGTATGAAAAAAGAACCAACCCGCTTAAATTGGATTGGTTCTTTCGAAAAATTTAATCAATTATCCTATGGGCCTGGGTACTATTTTAAAGGTTATTGTTTTTGATCCTCCATAGTACTTGTCACCATATTTTCCTACACCGGATACAGTGATCTTTGCTGTACCCTTAGCATAGTTATCTGTTATGGATGTAATCCTGTAGGCACCCTGAGGGATCTCGTCCTTACCTATCTTGACTGCAAGATCCGACTCACTGATCTCAATTCCCTTCTCGGTGTATTCATATGATGATTTCTTTAATTTGATCTTTGCCTTATCCAGAAGTACATCTACATAAGTAAATTCTGCCTCAGCGGTTGTAGCAGAGTCATACAGGCCTTTTCCGGAGATGGTTACGAGAATATCCGTGCCTGCAGGGATAATATCCTTCATATTATCTACCTGTGTTCCGGCATCTACCTGAACATCCACAAGGTTTTTGCCCTGCTTTCGCTGAATTGTTGTGTCATCCACATAGGTATAGATGACATTCTTGTTGTAGTCTTTTCCTGCTGCGAGCTTTGCGCCGTTGGTGTCGTACAGAGTTAATACCGGTTTGCAGGTCCCTGCCTTGGGACTGTATTTGATATCGGAAGCCACCGCAGTCACGTTTTCAAGACTTGCTTTTTCTATGGCAAAAGTCCTGGTGAAGGTGCCGGAGAAATTGCCTGTTCCTGTGATCGTGATAGTAGGAGCCTTTTTACCTGTCAAGCTAACAGTCTTATTGTTAGCATACTTAAGCTTGTAATCTCTGTTAAGAACGAGGGGCTCTCCATTATAGGAAAGAGTTACTTCAGGTGTCACTCCATTCTTGGTATAAGCAAAGGTTCCAATATACTCTCTGTCGTCGGTGCTGTTCTGGCCGCCGCAGGTTACAGATACATCACCCTGATCGAAGCTGTGAGCTTCTATCTTAAAGTTCTTTTTAACCGTGCCTGTGAATCTGCCTATGCCGGTAAAGGTTATTTTGCCTGTGCCCTTCTTGATATTGCCGGTTACTTCTAATGTGTAATCCTCGCCTTCGGAAAGAAGCTCCATGGCGGAATCTTTGTCGGGCTGATAGGTTACAGTTACAGCAGGCTTCTTGGGTGTTCCGTCGTAAATCACAGAGCCGATCTCAAATTCAGCACCGGAAAGACTGATGCCTGTTATCCTGAAGGCCAGGGTCTTGGTTCCGGCATAGCTGCCTTTTCCTGTTACAACAACGGTTGCTGTTCCGGCAGCCACATTGTTAAAGTAAACTGCGTCAAAGTCATCCTCTGATAAGGTGTAAGGATCGTTTTTATATGCGGGATCCGAGATCTTATCCTGGATGGTGAGCTTTGGCTCTTTCCTCTGACCGTCAGCCTCCTGTACAGGTATTGCCGCAAACCAGAGCTTGGCGATATCGGTCTTTGTCTTTTTTGCAAAAACTGTTTCTCTGAAGGAAGCGGTGCCACAGTAGTTGCCCTTGCCGACTATCTTGACGGTGTATTCACCGGGCTCTTTTCCCACAGCAGAATAATCATAGGTAAAGTCTGTTCCGGGCTTGAGAGTTACCTCTTTTCCCCGGAGTCGATAGGTCACTGTGGTCTCGGCCTTGATGAGCTTGCCTGTGTATTCTACTGATACGTCGGCCACTGTAAGGTTCGCATTGTTAGCTGTGCCATCCCCAAGGCTCAGAGGACTTATTGTAAACAGTACTGTCTTTGAGCCGGTGTAATTGCCCTTTCCGGTAATGGTGATGGAGGCTTTGGCCTTATCTGTGGAGGCATTCTGGTTGTTGGCATACTTCAGGGTATAGTCTGTGTCAGGCGCAAGCATGGTCTTGTTGCTGTAAACATGGAGCTCATCAAAGGTGATGGCTTCTCCTGTGTAAGCCACGTCCCTGAATCCTGCCGCCCATATGCCCTTAGGCAGCTGGTCCGCGTTCTCATAGCCGTCTCTGTCAGCAGGGGTTACATCGCCCCAGTCTGAGGATGTATCCAGAAGCTTATAGCTGAATGAAACAACCGGGCTGTCCTTGTAGCCGTCTCTGACAGCTTTTGCGTAGATGGTCATGTCCTCGTTGAGAATTATCGCTTCTTTATATAGATGCTTCTCATCCTCAGGAATGTCCGCAGCCTCTGTGCCGTCTGTTGTCCAGTAGATCAGCGCATTGTAGTTGTCGCTTGTAAGGTAAAGAAGTGTGTTCTTTTCAAGCTCTGCACTGGAATCGTATCTACTTCCGTCAGCCCCTGTGATATAAGGAGCAAGAAGCTGAGCAAAATCGCGGTAGTGAGCGTAAAGAGTATGATTCTCTGCAACGCTTACTTCTGTCTCGGAAGTTACTTCCATACCGATTTCTTTGTCAGTGAACCAACCGAGGAACTCTTTTTCCAGAGCCTTAGCTACAGGAAGCTGGCCATAGCTCTCGCCGAAGGTCACTGTCTTTGTGGCGGATGCATCGTCTGCAAGGGTTCCGTCGCAAGGATCGAAGGTGACTACGTAGGTATTTGCTGCCCATTTTGCAAAAAGAGTTATGTCAGCCGAAAGCTTGGTTCCTTCCTGAACCTTCTGGTCATCAGCACATTCTTTTGCCGTATACCAGCCAAGGAAGCTATAGCCCGTCTCAGTAAGTTCCGGGAGGCCGGCAGGAATGAAGTACTTCTCGCTGAGCTTGTCAGGAGCAGTTCCATGTCCGTTGGCATCAAAGTAAATTGTGTAGCTGGTCAGATCAACATGAGCATAAAGGGTATGGTTCATTGGGGTAGAAACTATGGTCTGTTCTGTAACCCGGTCCCCACCTTCTGCTTCGGTAAACCAGCCAAGGAACTCGCCGTATTCATAGGTAGGAACGGGGAGTTCGCCATATTTCTGATCAAAAGCAACCTCTTTGGTGTTACCATTCGGAAGCTTGCCAGTTCCGGGATCAAAGGTGACTGTGTAGGTGCATACAGTCCACTTTGCCACGAGGGTAAGGTCTCCTGTCACTATCTGATAAAAATCGTACAGGTCATCGCCAAGGTACCATCCAAGGAACTGATATCCTGTGAGGGTTGGATCTTCAGGCGCTGCAAGAAGCTCATCCTCTTGCACGGTGGTCTCAAGCTTTTCTTTGCCGTCAACTCTTCCGCCGTTTGCATCAAATACTACATTGAAGGTCTTGATCTCTTTTGCTTCTTCGAAGCCGTAGAGAACAAGGTCGCTTTCTATCTTTGTTGTAGCAAAATCAAATTCGTTGTGGCCCTTGTCGTCCAGGAACCACTTCATCACTTTGCCTTCGGAAGGAGAATACTTGAATTCTTCAACCAAAGAGTCTTTGACATAGCCGGTCTGAGTCTCCAGGAGCTTGGAGCCTACGTAATATTCAACTGTGTAAGTCTCTTCTGCAGGCAGGAAGGTTACGTCGAGGAGAGGACTGTCTTCCTCAGGGCGCTCGACTTTCTTTCCGTAGTTTGCAGGTGTCTTTATTGGATAAATCTTGGTAACTTTGGTGTTCTTAAGGGCATGGTCGTTCCAGTTGATGATTGAAACATCGTAAGGATTGCCACTGACAAGGAGGTCGGAGTCAAGGCTGACAACGCCAAAGCCAGTGTCGGTGGTAAGACCTGAGCCGGTGAACTGGAGGGTGCCGAGGGTGGAATAATATATCCCGTCTGTTGGTGAACTCTTTGTATATCGCGGGGTATGGATTTTCTGAATCTTTTCCCCGCTTAATATAAATGTAAAGTTTTTACTTGTCCTCCATCCGAAATAATTACTTGCATTATTGTCATACAGGTCGCCCTTTAGTTCCAATGTTCCCTTATCGAAGCAGGTATAGCTTCCACTCTGCACACGATTTATGATAGCATCACCATTTACATATAAATATGCATTGGCATTATCCATCATCAGATAGCTATATCCACTGACAGTCTCTCCTTT
>NZ_JHXX01000031.1 GCF_000621605.1 Butyrivibrio sp. MC2021
CACCGCAATATGATGAATGCGATTTAATTTCATGAGGCGCCTCCTGTTTTAACCAGAAAAACCGATTTGCTTATTTCATTATCCTGGAATATTATCTAACCCATCAATGACTTTCTCTTGTCAGATTGTAATACATCGTAAATCCTACTCGTATCTATCATCATATTCTGTTAGCTTCATTTTTATGTATCCACGTATTTCATTCTTTTAGCATCATCAAGACCACAACCAGAAGGATTGCCGGTGAGATCCATATTGTTCCAATACCAAACCTTGCGGAAAGTACCCCTCCGATGCCGGCTCCTGTGGCAAAGATAAGAATAATGCCAAAGAAATGCAATGCCTTATACAAGGATCCCTTCTCTTTTGTTCTGAAATACTGTGACAGGCTTTCCGTACCGCTCCTAAGATTGCCGATACACATCGTACTGGCATATCCATATCCATGAACTTTTCTGAATGTCTGCACCTGCATGGCACATGAAAATGAAACCATGATATTTGCAAGCATATTTACCCCTGTCGGCATAAATCCTACCGCCAAAAGCATTGCTATCTCTATAAAAAGTATGATCTGTCTCCAATGGATCTTGCTGCCAGTCTTAAACCTGCTCTCGATCCTTTCAGCCAGAAAAATACCTGCAGCAAATGATAGGAGCGGGAGCATATAGTGTAATCCCTTATTCCACTCTCCCTGCATAAAGTTCTGGCTCATCAGTACCACGTTACCGGTCTGGGCATTTGCGAATACGCCATCCCTCACGTTATAAGTATATGCATCCTGTAGTCCTCCCGAAAATGAAAGCAATGCACTTAATCGAAAGCTCTCAGAGGTCTGCGTTTTTGCAATCGACATCTCATACCTCCAAATATGACCATTAAATTTATATCAACATATTTACCTTCGGATATTATAGCATGGCAAGAAGAAACATCAGGATAAATCTCCCCACACAAAACGCTGCAAATACACCTGCTATCATAAGTGCGATATCACCAGCTGAAACACACTTTTCAAGTTTTGATAGTCCTTCAATCACTACCCGCCTTGCATAATCAGAATATCCTGATTCGCGAGCCTCCCAGATGTAACTCACGTCATGATTTCCATAGCAGAGCAGAAAGTTCGGATGTCGATTTATGAATCTCTCAAGCGCATCAAATGTCTCCGAATACAATCCCAGGTTTTTTTCCTGATCCCAGTCATCTACGAGATCTCCCAGACAGACGATTTTGCCATATTCACTTCGAGAAAAAAGCTCTTCAGCCTTGTATTTTCTTTTATCTTCTGCAAAAATGCATTGCTTACTGGGTACAAATCATCACCTCCTCACAGCATGAAAAAAGGAACCGATTTTACTCGATTCCTTAAAAATGTTTGTACCGTTATCTTCGAATTTTATGTTCCAACGATCGGAACAAATTTGAGTTTATCTCTTTCTCATTTAAATCTAATAATCTGATTATTCGCATCAACAACAGCTTCAACACCAAAAGGAATGATACATCTAGGTGTAGCATGTCCAATGTTGACATTAAAAAGAATGGGAAGATTCGGATTGCTTATCACTTCCACCAATATTTTTTTATACTCATCTACATAGATCTCATTTTGAGGTTTTCCCACAAGTACTCCTGAAACAGCGTCAAATACCCCTGTAGTTTTTAAGTACTCCAGAGCCTTTTTGTACTTCTCTGGTGATGGTTTTTCTTCACTGGTTTCCAGCAATAAAATACGTCCTTCCCAGTCCTTTGCATCAGGAAAAAGATGATATTTCTTGCACAAGACCGGCATATCTTCATAGCGTTCACCATCAAAAAAGTCATACATCGAATCAATACAACCTCCGAGAATCTTTCCCGAGAAAGTTGCCTGTCCTTGGAGAAGTTCAAAGCCTTTATTTGGATGTGAAGGTGTCGAAGTCCCGACTTTTTCAGGCGAGAACTCAGTTCTTTCTTCATACCATACGTCGCTTGGTGTTATCTCATGAATGGTACCTGTTGTAATAAGTTCCTGAAAGTAACCTTGGGTATATGGAAGCATATCCGTAGACAGTTCACAAACATCCGGCAAAAAGGCTTGTCCATAGAAAGTAGTCATTCCTACTTTATGAAGCATAAAGTGATTTATTGTCGTATCAGAAAAACCGAGAAATATTTTATCTGTAACAGCCTCTTTAAGTTCATCGTTTTCAAACAGATATGGAAGTAATCGATATGTGTCATCTCCGCCAATAGCACACAGTATCATGTCTATATCGGGATCTCTTAGTGCATCCAAAAGATCTAAGGCTCTTTTCTCCGGATGATCTTTTATATATTCAAGTCCTAACAGTGCGTGCGGCATAAATTTCACGTTAAGCCCAAAGTCTTCAAGTCTTTTAATCCCAATATTCTTCTCAAATTCAACAAAAGATTCCCCAATTATTCCGCTTGAAAGGCTTACTATCGCCACATTCTTAACCATATATTTCCTCCTCTACAGACTGCGATTTGTCGTTCTGCATTGTTTTCCGGGAGAACTTGCTAACACTTCAGCCAGACCAATCTCATTTGTCACAAGTAGTTTACTCATGTATTTCCA
>NZ_JHXX01000032.1 GCF_000621605.1 Butyrivibrio sp. MC2021
CAGACTGTAGACAAAGTCCACGGCATCTGCCGTGGATTTTTCTTTATAAAAGTGCCGGAAACTCAGTATTTATCTGGGCTTGAGGCGCTTTTTCTGGTATAATAGAAGTATCAAAGTTGGGGATGGGGATTGCCTTTATGATGACTTCTAATACCGAAAGAAAACGCGAACAGATGCAGTTTGTGAGCATGGACGATCTGGTTCCACAGGACCACATGCTCAGGCTTATTGATAAAGCCATCGACTGGTCATTCATATATGATCTTGTTGAAAATAAGTATTCTTCAGACATGGGAAGACCCAGCATGGATCCTGTCACTCTCATTAAAATCCCTTTCATCCAGTATCTATACGGAATCCGCAGCATGAGGCAGACTATCAAGGAAATCGAAGTCAACGTTGCATACAGATGGTTCCTGGGCCTGGAACTTAACGAACCCGTCCCGCACTTCTCAACATTTGGAAAGAACTATACAAGACGTTTCAAGGACACAGACCTCTTTGAGCAGATATTCCAGCGTATTCTTGAAGACTGCTACCGCTTCAAGCTTGTTGATCCTACTGCTGTATTTGTAGATGCCACTCATGTAAAAGCCAGAGCAAACAACCGTAAGATGCAGCATAAACTGGCAAAGCAGGAAGCACTGTTCTATGAAGAAATGCTCAGGAAAGAGATAAACGAAGACAGAGCTGAGCACGGCAAGAAACCTCTTAAAGATAAAGATGATGATAATGATAAAGGCACAGGTGGGCATGATGATTTCAGTGATTTTACAGACGATGTGCCAAAGGATACCAAGAAAGTAAAATGCAGCATTACCGATCCTGATAGTGGATGGTTCCACAAAGGTGAACACAAGAATGTATTCGCATACGGTATAGAGACTGCCTGTGATAAGAATGGATGGATTCTTGATTATACAGTTAATCCAGGCAATGAGCATGACAGCCGTACATTCAAAGGGCTATACGATAAGATCAAGGATATTGGTGTTGAAACTATCGTTGCAGACGCAGGCTATAAGACACCGGCCATAGCAAAACTCCTCATAGATGATGGCATCAAACCACTTCTCCCATACAAGCGTCCAATGACAAAGAAAGGATTCTTTAAGAAATCTGAGTACGCATACGATGAATACAATGACTGCTATGTATGCCCTAATGATCAGGTACTGGAGTATTCAACAACAAATCGTGATGGATACCGGGAATACAAGAGCTGCGGAAAGGTCTGTGAAAGCTGTCCATATCTCGAGCAGTGCACACTCAGTAAAAACCATGTAAAGCTTATAACTCGTCATATCTGGGAAGATTACATGGAAGAATGTGAGGATATAAGGTACACAGAAGGAATGAAGGATCTCTATTCTCACAGAAAAGAAACAATAGAGAGAATCTTTGGAACAGCTAAAGAGAACCACGGATTCAGATATACGCAGATGTATGGCAAGGCGCGGATGGAAATGAAGGTCGCGCTTACATTTGCGTGTATGAATCTGAAAAAGCTTGCAAGAATCAAGCATGAATGGCGGTTAGAGATGGCCTGATAGAGGCCGTTTCTATCCTTTATTATCAATAAAACACTCGCGAAAAAGAAAAATGGTCTTGAGAGCTACGCTCTCAGGACCACTTTGTCTACAGTCTG
>NZ_JHXX01000033.1 GCF_000621605.1 Butyrivibrio sp. MC2021
TCCGGTTATTGTATAGGTATTCCCGATGCTGGAACTTCAAGTATACCAGTGCAGGTATGTGATTGCGAATATGTTCCTGATGCTTATATGGAAATCCTAGAAGCTGAAAGCAAAGGTCTTATTAGCCTTATAAGATATGAGAATCAAAGCCAGAAGAAGAGAGCTTGGATTCGTAATACAGTAATTCAGGAGTATAAAGCGGCTGAAGATCAGCCGGACTATCGCCATTTTCTTGAAGGAAAGTTTAAAGATGTACTTGAAAATATAGAATAGACTATTTGATGTAAAGGAGAAATAACTATATGGTAACAACTATATCGTTTGTAGTTGGTAAAGGTAGCCTTTCTCATAATAACAGATCATTCGTGGCAGAAAATGTTGTGGAGGAAAGGATAGTTCTGGATGAATTCTATATTCAGGAGCCTTTGTAAGAAGCGTATAAAAAAGTTTTTGGACAGGCAGTAGAAAAGTACAACCTGGCTCAGAAGAAAAAGGAGGATTCTGAGAAAAAAAGCTGAGGAGATAGCAGGGGATGATAAGAAGGTAAATGCCGAAATATCTAAGATTAAGAAAGAAGCTGTTGATGTTCCTAATCTCTTTGGCGGGACTCAGATGGTAAAAAAAACAAAGAAATCCTTTGATAAACTCATCAAAATGAGTAAGGCTGGTGTAGGACTGAAAAATCTTTCAGCCAGGTACAATGAGGAGCTGACAAAGAAGTCCGATACAATTCAAAAGCTGAGAAATACAATACGCTCATTGACTGCTAAGATCCTGAATTATGAGAACTTTATAGATATAAAAGGATTAGCTGCAGATTTTGAAGAATTTCTTCATCCTTCAAAGAAGAGCGTTCGAGATAATCTCTCTTATTTCAAGGATCATATTGATGAACACAATGCTCCGAAGAAAGTGGTGAATTCGAAGAAGCACAGCATGGAACGATAATTGATAAATTTATATGCATATAGGCAGGCACTATCTGCATATAAAATGGCATATTAATATGCAGAAAATATGTTTGCAAGATGGTGAGGAGCGGTACATTTGATGAATGAAGGCGAATGTACCGCTCGTTGTAATAGTTTTAAAGATTATGTAAAGCATAGGCATGTCTGATAAAAAAAGGTTGAATTGAGTATTTCTGTTAATTGTTACAAGTAGAGCGCTAATTATTACATTTAGATTTTGTTACTATGAAAACATTGTATAGTAAATCTGCTGAGGACTATTTAATAAGTTATACATAATAACTGAGAGTTTGATAAAAAACGGAGCATCAGAAGATTATCTTATTCAAGCATTTTTTTGCAGAAAAGCAGATATAGCATAAAAAGAAGGGCTCTTAAAAACATAATGAAAAACTATACTGAAGTATTCGGAGAGCGTAAGAAACAGAAATATGGAATTATAAGTAATAGAGAGTGTCAAGTTAAGTGTGTAAGTTTTTTAATTTTATTAAAATCGGTGGTCTCGTTGATCACCGATTTTTATGTGGTAAGATTTTGCTGCAA
>NZ_JHXX01000035.1 GCF_000621605.1 Butyrivibrio sp. MC2021
TCAAGAAAAGCATTCCCATAGCGAATACTTTTCACGGATATCAGCTTATCGCTTGTGATGGTACTCGCCTCAACCTTCCTTATAACCATGACGACCACAATACCTTAGTTGATAACATAGAAGGTCGCAAGGCCTTTAACCAAACACATCTGAATGCACTTTACGATATCATGAATGACATGTTCCTGGATGCCGAAGTTCAAAGCATGCAGGAAATAGATGAAAATAAGGCCTTTTGTAGATTCCTTGACAAATATTCAAAATCAGACAAAAAAGCTATCTACATTGCTGATCGTGGATACGGCTCCTTAAATAACTATGCCCATGCCATCCACAATAATCAATTCTTTTTGATTCGCATGAGGATAACTGACGCCATAAACTTATGCCCAAGCCAACCGCATTTATTAGATGGTTCTTATGTTGATGAGCATGTTACCATTCATGTTGGACGACGCAGAAAGAAGTGCTATAAAAAGCTTGAAAACTATCATTTTGTCCGCAAGAAGCATCGCTACGATTTCATTGATTACCATGCGGATGAAATAGATGTACTTAGCTTTCGTTTATTGAAATTTCAACTGTCCAATGGAACATTTGAATATATAGCAACAAATCTTCCTATAGCAACATTTCCACTGCCTATAATTAAAGAGCTCTATAACCTAAGGTGGGGCGAAGAAACTGCGTTTCGACACTTAAAGTATGCCGGAAATATGGTTCATATTCATTCAATAAAGCCAGACTTTTTGATACAGGAAATATACGGAAAACTTACACTATACAACTTTTCATCATGCATCACAAAGGCTGTAACCAAGAGGGATACATCAAATACCATTCATAGATATAACTTTAATCATACCCAGATGCAAAAGTTCGTGAGGCTCTATCTCATAGGAAAAATAGAAAAACTAGAATTATTAGTTAACAGATTTCTGGTGCCAGTCCGACCGGGACGTAAATTCAAAAGAATTATGCGTCGCCAGTCGGCGGAACCATTAGCTTACCGATAACACAAAACAACTAAATACCTTTCAGTAGGCAGCCCACCACGACTGTCTGTTTGCCTTTTTCAAAAATAAAATTTTTGACCGTAAACCCGAGAACTGGCTGTATCGTGTTTGTAGTTATCATGATTTTGATGATACACTATTCCTATGCTATTTGCTATCTAAATGACATTG